>CAWJHK010000006.1:0-502460 GCA_963842695.1 uncultured Chloroflexia bacterium | reverse complement strand
GTCCGGTAGTTGATCGTCTCGGGCTTGGTGACCTCACCCTTCGACCACTCCCGGATCTGGTCCGGGCTGGCGAGCGAGATGCGGATCGCGCTGAAGTTATTGACTTCGAGCATGGTTCTCCTCCGCGCCGCCGTCTGGCTCGGCGACGCGATGCGGACCGTGAGCGAGCGGCGACGCGTCGGCCAAGGCGCGACGCCGCGGAGCGTGGGTCGGGTTCAGGTTCAGGGTCACGTGCAGTGGCAGGCGATCAGTCCTCGAAGCCGGCGAGGTTGATCCCGCCGAGGTCCGGCAGCAGGTAGCCCGACGCGTCGTCCTCGGCCAACGGGATCTCCTCCTCGTTGGGGTCGAGGATCTCGGCGTTGAGACCCAGGCTGCGGAGCTCCTTGACGAGGACCTTGAACGACTCGGGGACGCGTGGCGGCTGGATCTCCTCGCCCTTGACGATGGCCTCGTACGTCTTGACGCGGCCGACGACGTCGTCCGACTTGACCGTGAGCATCTCCTGCAGGATGTTCGCGGCGCCGTAGGCCTCGAGCGCCCACACCTCCATCTCGCCGAAGCGCTGGCCGCCGAACTGCGCCTTGCCACCCAGCGGCTGCTGGGTGATGAGCGTGTACGGGCCGGTCGACCGGGCGTGGATCTTGTCCTCGACCAGGTGGTGCAGCTTGAGCATGTAGATGTAGCCGACGGTGATCCGGCGGTCGAACAGCTCGCCCGTGCGGCCGTCGCGCAGCTCGATCTTGCCGTCGTCGGGCAGGTCGGCCTCGGTCAGCTGCTCGCGGATGTCCTGCTCGCGTGGCGCCGTCGAACACGGCGGTCGCGAACTTGACGCCCATCTCGTGGAGGGCCCAGCCGAGGTGCGTCTCCAGGATCTGGCCGATGTTCATCCGGCTCGGCACGCCGAGCGGGTTGAGGATGATGTCGACCGGCGTGCCGTCCGGCAGGAACGGCATGTCCTCGGCCGGCAGGATCTTGCGCGAGACGCCCTTGTTGCCGTGACGGCCGGCCATCTTGTCGCCGACGCTGATCTTGCGCTTCTGGGCGACCGACACGCGGACCATCTGGTTGACGCCCGCCGGGAGCTCGTCGTTGAGCTCGCGCTCGGAACTCGCGGACCTCGACCACCTTGCCGCGCTCGCCGTGGGGCACGCGCAGCGAGCTGTCCTTCACCTCGCGGGCCTTCTCACCGAAGATCGCGCGCAGCAGCCGCTCCTCGGCGGTCAGCTCGGTCTCGCCCTTGGGCGTGATCTTGCCGACCAGGATGTCGCCGGGGCGGACCTCGGCGCCGACGTAGATGATGCCCTCCTCGTCGAGGTCCTTGAGGGAGTCCTCGCCGACGTTCGGGATGTCGCGGGTGATCTCCTCGGGCCCGAGCTTGGTGTCGCGCGACTCCATCTCGTGCTTCTCGATGTGGATGGTGGTGAACATGTCGTCGCGGACCAGCCGGTCGCTGATGACGATCGCGTCCTCGAAGTTGCCGCCTTCCCAGCTCATGAACGCGACCAGGACGTTCTGGCCGAGCGCCAGCTCACCGAGCTCGGTCGAGCTCGAGTCGGCGATCGGCTGGTCGTCGGCGACGCGCGGCGCCGACGTCGACGATCGGGCGCTGGTTGATGCACGTGCCCTGGTTGCTGCGGACGAACTTGAGGAGCTTGTACTCGTCGAGCTCGCCCGAGTCGGTCTCGACGTGGATCCGCTCGGCGGTCACGCTCGTGACCAGCCCGCCGCGCCGGGCCACGAGGACCTGGCCGGAGTCGCGCGCGGCGCGCTCCTCCATGCCCGTGCCGACGATCGGCGACTACGGCTCGAGCAGCGGCACCGCCTGGCGCTGCATGTTCGAGCCCATCAGCGCGCGGTTGGCGTCGTCGTGCTCGAGGAACGGGATGAGCGCGGTGGCGACCGACACGACCTGCTTGGGCGAGACGTCCATGTAGTCGATCTGGTCGGCACGCGCCTCGGGGAACGTGTCGCGGTAGCGCGACGGGATCCGCTCGGCGGTGAAGTGCCCTCGTCGTCGAGCGGCGCGTTCGCCTGCGCGACGACGTGCTCCTCCTCCTCGTCGGCCGGCAGGTAGTGGATCTCGTCGGTGACGATCGGGCGGATCGGGAAGGCGTGGGCCTTCTGCTTCTTGAGCTCGGCGACCGCGGCGCTGTCGAACGGCTTGCCGGCCTTGAGGACGACGCTCGCCGTCCTTGGCGACCAGGTCGGCGCCGGCATCGTAGCCGATCAGGTTCGGCTCGTCGTAGCTGACCGTCCGCTTGACGCGGCGGTACGGCGTCTCGATGAAGCCGTAGCTGTTGATCCGGCCGTACGTGGCCAGCGAGCCGATCAGGCCGATGTTCGGTCCTTCCGGTGTCTCGATCGGGCAGATGCGGCCGTAGTGGCTGTGGTGCACGTCGCGGACGTCGAACCCGGCGCGCTCGCGCGACAGACCGCCCGGGCCGAGGGCCGAGAGGCGGCGCTTGCTGGTCAGCTCGGCGAGCGGGTTCGTCTGGTCCATGAACTGGCTGAGCTGGCTGCCGCCGAAGAACTCCTTCATCGCGGCCACGACCGGCCGGATGTTGATGAGCGCGTTCGGCGTCGCCTTGTCGAGCTCCTGGATCGTCATCCGCTCGCGGACGACGCGCTCCATGCGCAGCAGGCCGATCCGGAACGCGTTCTGGATCAGCTCGCCGTTGGCGCGGATGCGGCGGTTGCCGAGGTGGTCGATGTCGTCCTTGGGATGGAGCCCGCGGTTGCACTCGATGAGGTGGCCGACGATCGCGGCGATGTCCTCGCGGGTGATCGTCCGGCCGTCACGCGGCAGCTCCACGCCGAGTCGGGCCGCGACCGGGTCGAGCTTCTTGTTGAACTTGTAGCGGCCGACCCGGCCGAGGTCGTAGCGGCGGAAGTTGAAGAACAGGCTCTCGACCAGCTGGCGGGCGTTGTCGCCGGTGGGCGGATCGCCCGGGCGCAGCTTCTTGTAGACCTCGATGAGGGCCTCGGCCTGGGTCCGGGTCAGGTCCTTGTCGAGCGTGCCGGCGACGAACTGGTGATCGGGATCGACGTCGACGCCGGTGAACAGCGCGGCGATCTCCTCGTTCTGCTCGTAGCCGACCGCGCGCAGCAGCGTCGTCGCCGCGATCTTGCGCTTGCGGTCGACCTTGACCCACAGCTGGTCCTTGTTGTTCGTCTCGAACTCGAGCCAGGCGCCGCGGTTCGGGATGACCTTGGCGCTGAACAGCATCCGGCCCGACGTCGGGTCCTCGACGCTCCGAGTAGTAGACGCCCGGCGAGCGGACGAGCTGGCTGACCACGACGCGCTCGGCGCCGTTGATGACGAAGGTGCCCTGGTCGGTCATCCACGGGTAGTCGCCCATGTAGACGCGCTGGCGCTGGATCTCGCCGGTCTCCTTGATCAGGAGCTCGACGTTGACGTAGAGCGGCTTGCTGAAGGTCAGGTCCTTCGTCCGGCACTCCTCCTCGGAGTACTTGGGCGCGCCGAACTCGTAGTCGAGGAACTGGAGCTCCATGACCTTGCCGGTGAAGTCCTTGATCGGGCTGATCTCGTCGAACAGCTCGCGCAGACCCTTGTCGATGAACCAGGCGAACGAGTCGAGCTGGAGCTCGATCAGGTTGGGGATCTCGAACTTCTCGTAGCTGATGCCGTCGACCTTGCGATCGATGCGGGCGTAGGAGATCCGGCCCGAGGGGGTCAGGGCGCGAGTCGAGGACTCAGCAGACAGCATGAAATACCGCTCCTTGACGGAGGTTGGGGGAAAGAAGGGAGGCCGCGCTCACAGAAGGAGTAGGATACCGCGATTTCCAGTCTTGTCAAATACCCCCCAAACGTGGTAAAGGGCGCCGCCGGACCGGCAGCGCCCCTGAAGACGCAGTCCTCGGGCCGATGGCTAGCGCAGCGTCGCCTCGGACCTCGGAGCGTTCTACTTGATCTCGACCTTGGCGCCCTGCTCCTCGAGGGCCGCCTTGATCTTCTCGGCCTCGTCCTTGGTGACGCCTTCCTTGACGGGCTTCGGCGACGCGTCGACGAGGTCCTTGGCCTCCTTGAGGCCGAGGCCGGTCAGCTCGCGGACGACCTTGATCACGGGGATCTTGTTCGGCCCGATCTCGGTCAGGGTCGCGGTGAACTCGGTCTGCTCCTCGGCTGCGGCGGCGGCCGTCTCGCCACCAGCCGCGCCACCGGCGGCCGGAGCCGCGGCGACCGCGACGGGGGCGGCGGCGGTGACGCCGTATCGCTCCTCGAAGCGCTTGATGAACTCGGACAGCTCGAGGACGGTCATCTTGTCGATCGCCTCGAGCAGGTCGTCCTGCGTCAGGACTGCCATGGTGGGTTCTCCTTCGTGGTTGTCGGTTCGTGTCGGTCGGGATCCGGGTCGCGGTGGAGGATCAGCCTTCGGCCTGCGCCTTCTGGTCGGCGAGCTGGCGGAGGGCGGAGCCGAGGTTGCGCAGCGGTGCGCCGAACAGCCCGGCCAGCGTCCCGACCGGCGCCTGCATCCCGCCGGCCAGCTTGGCCAGCAGGACCTCGCGCGACGGCAGCGCTGCCAGCCTGGTCACGTCGTCCGCGCCGATCGCCCGGTCGCCCAGGACGCCGCCGGTGATCCGGACGACCCTGGAATACGGTCGGGTGGCGTCGAGGACCGCCTTGGCGGTCCCCGCCTCGTCGGTCCCGAACGCGATCGCGGTCGGTCCGGTCAGCATCGGGCTGAGCGCCTCACCGACCGAGTCCTCGGCGGCGATGCGCAGCAACCGGTTCTTGACGACGCGGTACCGTACGTCCTGCTTGCTCAGGGCGCGTCGGATCTCGGCGATCTCCTTCACCTTGAGGCCGCGGTACTCGGAGACGATCAGCGTCCTGGCGCCGGCGAGCTCCTCTCGCAGCTCGGCGACGGTCTCCCGTTTGGCCTCGGTGGGCATGGGTCACTCCTGTCTTCGGCACGCGGCCGGCGTGCGCGGTGGGCGTCCGATCGATCCGATCGGTCGGCCCCTGCGACGACCCTGGTCGACCTTCGATCCGAAGGTCGACCCCTGTGCGCAGGGGCGCTGCCCACCCGAAGGTGGAGCGGCACCGGTCTGCCTCGGCGTGCTCGCCGTCGTCCCCGTTCCGTGCCCCGAAGGGCGCGGCGTCGGTCCGATCCGGCGGATCAAGCCCCGGCCGTCGTGTCCATCGGATCACGGCGGCCTGCAGGCGCAGGCTGTCTAGGGCGGGTCGGTCTGTGTGGTCAGGTGGCGCGCCTCTCGGCCGTCACCGCGGCTGGTGACCGGCACGATGCCGGCCGGATCGGCGATGGTCAGGCGGCCGCGGCCGCCAGCACGCCCGGCACGTCGACCCGGATGCCCGGGCCCATCGTGCTGGCGATCGTGAGCGTCTTCAGGTACTGGCCCTTTGCGCCCGCCGGCCTGGCGCGGTTGACCGCGTCGACCAGCGCCGCCAGGTTGTCGAGCAGGTCGGCCGGCTCGAAGCTGGCCTTGCCGACGGCGACGTGGACGATGGCCGCCTTGTCGACGCGGAACTCGACCCGTCCGCCCTTGGTCTCCTTGACGGCACGCTCGACGTCGAACGTGATCGTCCCGGCCTTTGGGTTCGGCATCAGGCCGCGGCGGCCGAGGATCTTGCCGAGCTTGCCGACCATGCCCATCGAGTCCGGGGTCGCGATGGCGACGTCGAACTCGAGCCAGCCCGCCTCGATCTTCTTGACCAGGTCCTCGCCGCCGACCTCGTCGGCGCCGGCGCGGAGCGCCTCCTGGGCCTTCTCGCCCTGGGCGAAGACCGCAACGCGGACGATCTTGCCGGTGCCGTGCGGCAGCACGACGGTCCCGCGGACCATCTGGTCGGCGTGGCGCGGATCGACGCCCAGCCGGAGATGCGCCTCGATCGACGGATCGAACGCGACGACCGAGGTCGTCTTGACGAGCTCGACGCCCTCGAGCGGCGGGTAGACCCGCTCGCGATCGACGAGCTTGGCGGCTTCCAGATACTTCTTGCCGTGCCTGGCCATCAGTCGTTACCTCCTGTCGGTCGGGTCGAGCCCGACCTCCCCCATCTCGCCGTTCGATCGCGACCCGGGGTCAGGTCGCGCGGAGTTGGAACTAACCGACGACTTCGATGCCCATGCTGCGGGCGGTGCCTTCGATCTGGCGCATCGCGGCGTCGACGTCGTTGGCGTTGAGATCGGCCATCTTGATCCCCGCGATCTCGCGGACCTGGTCGCGCGTCACGCGCCCGACGGTCTCGCGGCGGGGCGTCATGGCGCCCTTCTCGACGCCCGCGGCCTTGCGGAGCAGGTCCGCGGCCGGCGGGGTCTTGAGGATGAACGTGAACGAGCGGTCCTCGAAGACCGTGATCTGGGCCGGGATGATCTGACCCGTCTTGTCCGCGGTCTTCTCGTTGTAGGACTTCGTGAACTCGACGATGTTGATGCCATGCGGGCCCAGCGCGGTGCCGACGGGCGGCGCGGGCGTCGCCTTGCCGGCCGGCAGCTGCAGGGTCAGGACGATTCGGATCTTCTTGGCCACTTGGGTCGCGGTTCCTTTCTAGAGCTTCTCGACTTGCAGGAAGTCGAGCTCGACCGGCGTCTCGCGGCCGAAGATGCTCACCAGCACCTTGACCTTGTTGCGCTCCGGGTTGACCTCGTCGACCGTGCCGATGAACTCGGCGAACGGCCCGTCGGTGACGCGGACGCTCTGGCCCTTGGTGAAGGCGACGCGGTACTTGGGAGTCTCGACGCCCATGTGCCGCAGGATCTGCTTGACCTCGTTCTCGTCGAGCGGGATCGGCTCGCTGCGGACGCCCGGGATGTTGGCGCCGCCGACGAAGCTGGTGACGCCCGGCGTGTTGCGGACGACGAACCAGCTGTCGGGGTCGAGGATCATCTCGACCAGGACGTAGCCCGGATACACCTTCTTCTGGACGGTGTGGCGCTGGCCCTGGCGGATCTCGATCTCGTCCTCCATCGGGACGAGGACCTGGAAGATCTTGTCCTCCATGCCCATCGACTCGATGCGGTGCTCGAGGTTGGCCTTGACCTTGTTCTCGTAGCCCGAGTACGTGTGGATCACGTACCAGCGCTTCTCCGGCGCCTTGGTGGTCTCGGTCGTGGCTTCGGTCATCATCAGGTCCCCTACGCTCGAACCAGGAACGCGATGACGTTCTGGAAGAAGGCGTCCAGGATCGAGATGTAGATGCCCACGACAAGGCTGATCGCAAAGACCAGGACGGTCAGGTTGCGGACCTGTTCGCGGGTGGGCCACGAGACCTTGCGGAGCTCGGAGAACACCTCGTTGAAATAGGTGCGGAGTCGGGTCACGTCGTCTCGTTCTTCTCTCTGTCGTTACGTTACTGCGTTGGTCGCTCCGAGCGTCGAGGCGACGCTCTGCGGGCCATCGACGCGAGGAAAGTGGCAGGGGCGATAGGACTCGAACCTACAACCGCTGGTTTTGGAGACCAGTGCTCTGCCAATTGAGCTACACCCCTGTGGGGCCTGGCCCGCCTACTTCGCCTCGCGGTGAAGTGTATGCCGTCGATCGCGCGGGCAGTATTTCATGAGCTCCAGGCGGTTCGGGTCGTTCTTCTTGTTCTTTCGGGTGGTGTACGTCCGCTCCTTGCACTCGGTGCAGGCGAGCTGGAGGGTCGGACGGGCTTCGACTCTGGCCATGGCGTCCCTACTCGACGATGCTGACGATGGCGCCGGCACCGACGGTCCGGCCACCCTCGCGGATGGCGAAGCGCTGGCCGATCTCGATGGCGATCGGGGTGATGAGCTCGACGCTCATCTCGACGTTGTCGCCGGGCATGATCATCTCGGCCCCGTCGGGCAGCCCGATCGCGCCGGTCACGTCGGTCGTGCGCAGGTAGAACTGCGGACGGTAGCCGTTGTAGAACGGGGTATGGCGGCCGCCCTCCTCCTTGGTCAGGACGTAGACCTGGGCGGTGAACTTGGTGTGCGGCTTGACCGAGCCACTCTTGGCCAGGACCTGGCCGCGCTCGATCTCGTCGCGCTCGATGCCGCGGATGAGGCAGCCGACGTTGTCGCCGGCCTGGCCCTGCTCGAGCAGCTTCTTGAACATCTCGACGCCGGTGACCACGATCTTGCGGGTCGGCTTGATGCCGACCAGCTCGACCTCGTCGCCGACCTTGACGATGCCGCGCTCGATCCGGCCGGTGGCGACGGTGCCCCGGCCCTTGATCCCGAACACGTCCTCGACCGGCATCAGGAACGGCTTGTCGATCGGGCGCTCGGGCGTCGGGATGTACGTGTCGACCGCGTCCATCAGCTCCTGGATGCAGGCGTAGGCGGGGTCGGTCGGGTCGTCCTTCGCCTCGAGCGCCTTCAACGCGCTGCCGCGGATGACCGGGATGTCGTCGCCCGGGAAGTTGTTCTTGGTCAGCAGCTCGCGGACCTCGAGCTCGACGAGGTCGAGCAGCTCCTCGTCGTCGACCATGTCGACCTTGTTGAGGAACACGACCATGTACGGGACCTCGACCTGGCGGGCGAGCAGGATGTGCTCGCGGGTCTGGGGCATCGGCCCGTCGGTCGCGGCGACGACCAGGATCGCGCCGTCCATCTGGGCGGCGCCGGTGATCATGTTCTTGATGTAGTCGGCGTGGCCGGGGCAGTCGACGTGGGCGTAGTGGCGGGCGTCGGTCTCGTACTCGACGTGGGCGATCGCGATGGTGATCCCGCGCTCGCGCTCCTCGGGCGCGTTGTCGATCGAATCGAACGCGCGGTACTCGGCGTTGCCCTTCAACGCGAGGTACTTGCTGATCGCCGCGGTCAGGCTCGTCTTGCCGTGGTCGATGTGGCCGATCGTGCCGATGTTGACGTGCGGCTTGGTGCGCTCGAACTTCTTCTTGGCCACGAGACCGTTTCACTCCTTAACAGGCGCGGCTTCGCCGCTGCGTACTCGATTTCAGGGGCGGGTGCCGCCTGGGGCATGGAGCCCACAATCGGACTCGAACCGATGACCTCTTCCTTACCAAGGAAGTGCTCTGCCGACTGAGCTATGTGGGCCCGGGACCGATCGCGAAAGAATTGGTGGGCAGGGAGGGAATCGAACCCCCACAGCCGAAGGCGGCTGGTCTACAGCCAGCGGAGCTCACCACCTGCTCAACCTACCCACTGTTTGCGCGGCGTCGGGCCGAGACTGCGGTCTCATGGCGGGCCCAACGACCGATGGACGGCGCTGGAGCCGACGACGGGACTCGAACCCGGAACCGGCGGTTTACAAAACCGCTGCTCTACCAATTGAGCTACGTCGGCACGACGGGCAGGGCCATACCGCAGATGACCATTTCCGGCGCCGGGGAATGATAGGGCCGGTCGGTCCGATGGGTCAAGCGTGGGGGGCGCGTCGCCGAGAGGCGGCCTTCCGCGCGGGCGGGCCGGCGGGTTCGGTCGGCTCGGCGTCGATGGGGCCGCCGGGGAGGAGGTCCGCCTCGTGGTCCGAGTCGCCGGCCTCGACGGCGCCAGGCTCCGTGCTTCCGGTCTCGGCCGTCACCGGGTCCGTGCCGGGGGTGGCGTCGGCGGGGCCGGGTTCGGGCGATCCGGCCGGGCGGACGGAAGCAGGATCGTCGGCGGGATCGTCCGTCGGGGGCGAGCCGGCATCCGCTGCGCCCGGCGCCCCTTCGTCCGGCATGTCCCCGTCGTGCGCGCCCTCGTCCGTTCCTCCCGCGACGTGTCCCGGTGATGCCGGTCGTCGATCGGAGGTGGGGCGGGCGCGCTGGCGGGCGTCGGTCGCCGGCGGCGACGCGACGCCGTCGGGATCGCGCTGGGCGACGGCCTCGAACAGGAGGATCGACCCCGCGACCGAGGCGTTGAGCGAGCCGATCGCCCCGCGCATCGGGATCCGCATGAAGGCATCGCACCGGCGGCGCACGGCCGGGCCGAGACCCTGCCCCTCGCTGCCGACGACGATCGCGAGGGGTCCGCGCAGGTCCGTCTGACGGGCCGTCAGCGGGGCGTCAGCCTCGGACCCGAGCACGCGAAGGCCGTGGGTCCGCAGGTCGGCGAGGGCCGCGGCGAGGTCGTCGACCGGGCAGAGGAGGAGATGCTCGACGGCCCCGGCCGAGGCCTTGACGGCGGCGGGTCCGAGGGGCGCCTGCCGCCGCGTCGGGAAGAGGATGCCGTGGACGCCGGCCGCCTCCGCGCTTCGCAGCAGCGTCCCGACGTTCTGCGGGTCCTCGAGCGAGTCGAGGACGAGCACGAACGGCGCCTCGCCACGTTCTGCCGCACGGTCGAGCACCTCGTCGAGCGAAGCGAATCGGCGTGGCTCGACGACGACCGCGATCCCCTGGTGGCCGTCGAACCCGGCCAGCGCAGTCAGTGAGCCGCCCTCGAGCTCCACGATCGGGATCCGCAGGCGTGTGGCGTGCAGGACGATCTGCTCGAGCGCGCGCGCGGCGCTGGGGCACGACCAGGAGCCGATGCGCGACGCGGCCGGCGGCGAAGACCTCTTCGACCGGGCGGCGACCGGCGACCAGCTCCTCCTCCGGGCCGAGGACGTCGGGTGGCGCGAGCTCCGGGACCGGCCGCGGCCACGGCGGTGCGTCGCTCGGGCGGCCGTACGGGGGCCGCGGCGAATGCGAGCGTGGGTCAGCCGGCGCGCGATCGGGACGGAACGGGGGCCGGTGGGCCGGCGGACCGCCGGGCGGCCGACCCGGGGGCGGCCTCGACCGGGAGGCGGTCGATCGGATCCGCCCGACGGGCGCGTCTGATCCGGTCCGGGCTGCCAGTCACGGATCGGCATCCCGCCGGTGGGACGGTGGTCGGGACGCGCGCCCGGGCTCGACCCGGGGCGACCCCGTGGACCCTGGGAGTCCCGGGGCGGACGGTCCCAGGGCCGGTCGTTCGGCCGGTCGGCCGCGCGACCCGGCTGCCCGCCACGCCGAGGTCCGGGTGGTGGTCCGGCTCGCCGTTGCCGCGCCGTAGGAGCCAGGGCCACCGGGCGGCCGCCACGGACCGGGATCGCGCCGCGGGCCCGCGCGTCCGGGAGCCGGCGCCGGTCCGCCGGGCCGGTCGAAGTCGCCACCGGGGCCGTCGGGGATCGAGCGGTCGCGAGGACCGCCGGGCGATCGCGCATCCGGCGGTCGCCGGTCGTCCGGACCTCGCCCGGATCGTTTCGGAGCCGCGGATCGCGGACCACCGCCATTGCTCGACGGTCGTGCGCCGGGTGGACGGCCGTGGGCGGAGCCCTTCGTCGTCCGAGCCGGCTTGCCACCTGGGGCGTTGCCCTTCCCTCCCCGGGCGGGCTTGCGCGGTGGCTTGTCAGCCACGGCCGACCTCGACCGTCCGCCGCCAGCGCTGGCCGTCGCGGGTGTCCTCGACGGTGACCCCGTGGCTCGCCAGCTCGTCCCGCAATCGATCCGACGCGGGGAAGTCCCGGGCGGCGCGCGCGGCCTCGCGGGCGGCGAGCAGCTCCGCGACGGCCGGCTCGAGCTCCGTCGCGTCGTCGGGCAGGATGCCGAGGACCACGTCCAGGTCCCGGAGCGCTTCGAGCGCCCGCCCGGCGTCGGCCGTCGACATCGCGCGGCGCTCGATCCGCCGGTTGAGGTCGCGGACCAGGTCGAACACGGCGGCGAGGCCGGCCGACACGTTGAGGTCGTCGTCGAGCGCCTCGTCGAACGCCTCCCGGGCGGCACTCAATGCCGCGGGCAGGGACGGATCGTCCGGAACCGCCTCGGCGTAGGCCTCCAGGGCCGCGACGGCGGCATCGAGCCGGTCGAGGGCTGCGGCGGACGCGGCGAGCGACTCGTCCGAATGATTGAGGCCCGCCCGGTAGTGGACCGAGATGAGGGCCAGGCGCAATGCCCGTGCAGACACCCCGGCCGCCAGCAGCTCCCCGACGCGGGCGATGTTGCCGGTCCGCTTGGCCATCTTCGCGCCGCCCATCTGCAGGTGGGCGCAATGGAGCCAGGTCCCGACGAAGGGCTTGCCGGTGGCCGCCTCGCTCTGGGCGATCTCGTCCTCGTGGTGCGGGAAGATCAGGTCGACACCGCCCGTATGGATGTCGAACGACGGCCCGAGGTGGGCCATGCTCATGGCGGAGCATTCGATGTGCCAGCCCGGCCGGCCGGGCCCGATCGCCGTGTCCCACGACGGCTCGTCCGTCTTCGGGCCCTTCCACAGGGCGAAGTCACGGACGTCGTCCTTGCCGTACTCGTCGGCCTCGACCCGCTCGCCGACCCGCTGCCCTTCGGGGTCCAGCCGGGCCAGCTGCCCGTACGACGGCCACGACGAGATCCGGAAGAAGATCGAGCCGTCGTCGGTGCGGTAGGCGTGACCGCGCTCGAGCAGCGTCTGGATAAGGTCGACGATCTGCGGGATGTGCCGGGTGGCCTGCGGCATGACGTCCGGGACGGTCATCCCCAGCGCGGCGGCATCCTCGAGGAACGCGGCGAGGTAGCGCTCGGCCAGCGCGTCGGTCGTCTCGCCGGCCGCCGCCGCGCCGCGGATGATCTTGTCGTCGATGTCGGTGACGTTCATCACCCAGGTCACCGGGTGGCCGCGCCGGCGCAGGTGGCGGACGAGGATGTCGGCGAACAGGAACGATCGGAAGTTGCCGATGTGGGCAGGCCCGTAGACGGTCGGGCCGCACGAGTAGACCCCGATCCGATCCGGATCGAGCGGCACGAACGGGCGCGTCTCGCCCGACAGCGTGTCGTGGAGCCGGATCGTCATCGGGCGGCCTCGACCGTGGCGACGACGAGCACCGAGATCGATCGGCCGGCTCCCTCTGCACCGTCGAGATTGCCCGTCGAAGCCTTGACGTTGACCGCGGTCGTGTCGAGGCCGACGCAGGCCGGCGATAGAGTCCCGGATCGCGTCGAGGTGTGCCCCGAGGCGCGGGCGGGCACCGACGATCGTCAGGTCGAGGCCCTGCGGTCGCCAGCCGGCATCGGCCAGCCGGTCCATGACGGTGCCGAGGAGCGCGGTGCTGGCGACCCCGCGTGGCGTCCGTTCGTCGGCCGGGAACAGGCGTCCGAGATCGCCGAGCCCGGTCGCCCCGAGCAGCGCGTCGGCCACGGCGTGGAGGACGGCGTCGCCGTCCGAGTGGCCGGCGAGGGCCGGTGCGCCGCGGATCTCGACGCCGCCGAGGCGCAGCGGCACCCCCGGTCCGAACGGGTGCCCATCGCGGCCGATGCCGGTGCGGGTCGGTCGCGCGCGATCGAGCGCCAGGGCTGCCCGCTCGAGGTCGGCCGGGAGCGTCACCTTGAGGTTGCCTGGATCGCCGGGGACGACATGGACCGGGATGCTACAGGCTTCGAGCAGGGCCGCCTCGTCGGTGAACGTGTCGGGGCCGTCGGCCGGGAAGCGCCGGTAGGCCGCCCGCAGCAGGTCCCGGCGAACGCCCTGCGGCGTCTGCGCCGTCGCAAGCCCGGCCCGGTCGACCGTCGCCCCGACCAGCTCGCCGTCGATCCGCTTGAGCGTCTCCGCGACGGGGACGACCGGGATCGCCGCTCCGTGGAGCTGGACGGCGGCCGTCACCGCCGCAACGAGCCCCGGATCGACCAGCGGTCGGGCGGCATCGTGGACGAGGACGGCACCTTCCTCATCCGGATCGTGGCGGTCGAGCGCCGCGAAGCCGGCGTGGACCGATTCCTGGCGCCGCTCGCCACCGATCACGACGTCGGACACGGCCGGCGGCAGCCACGCCGCGCCCGCCACGGCCGCTCGCCGCTCGGCGGACGTCACGACGACGATGCGGGCGACCTCGGGCGCCGAGGCGATGGCAGCCAGCGTCCATGCCAGCAGCGGCCGTCCGGCGACCTCGACGCCAAGCTTGTCGGTGCCCCCCATCCTGGCCGACCGGCCGGCACCGACGACGATCACGTCCGCCCGGGCGGACGGCCCGTGCTCGCTCAATCGAGTCGTGGCTGGGCGAAGATCATCCGGCCGGCGACGGTCTGGAGGACGCGCGTGACCGACACGTCGAGCTCGCGATCGATGTGGCGGGCGCCGCCCTCGATGACGATCATCGTGCCGTCGTCGAGGAAGCCGACGCCCTGGCCGGGCTCCTTGCCTTCCTGGATGACCCGGACGTGGAGGTCCTCGCCGGGCAGCACCGCCGGCTTGACCGCGTTGGCCAGCGAGTTGATGTTCATGACCCGGACGCCCTGCAGCTCGGCGACGCGGTTGAGGTTGAAGTCGTTGGTCAGGATCACCCGGCTGCGGGTCAGGGCGAGGGCGACCAGCTTGGCATCCACCTCGGCGACGTCGGGGACCGCATCCTCGACGATCTCGACGGGCGTGCCCGGCTCCTTCTGCATGCGATTGAGGATCTCGAGACCGCGCCGGCCTCGATTGCGGCGGAGCGCGTCCGAGCTGTCGGCGATGTGCTGGAGCTCGTCGAGGACGAAGCGCGGGATGACGAGCGTGCCGTAGATGAACCCGGACTCGACGATCTCGGCGATCCGTCCGTCGATGATCGCGCTGGTGTCGACGACGATGTGCGGCTCGCCGCTTCGGCTCGAGGTCAGGAGCTCGGTGTCCTGGCGGCGGAAGACGCCGATCGCCTGGGCGGCCACCAGCAGGTCGGCGCGCTTGGCGACCGTCAGGCCGAGCATCCCGAGCCCGAACAGCAGCGACACCCCGAGGGGCAGCCACGTGCCGAGCGGCGGATCGAAGTTCGACAGCGGCAGGCCGAGGAGCAGGCCCATCAGCAGGCCGATCAGGAGGCCGAGCACGGCCGCCACGAACTCGGCCGTCGACAGGTCCTCGACCCGGCGGACGATCCAGAGCGCGGGCACGACGGTCAGGTACGGGAGGATCGCGAACCCGACGACGATCCAGGCCACGACCCACGCAGCAAGGAAGGCGCCGCTGTTCGGCACGTCGGTGAAGAGCTGGCGTCCGTTGACCTCGATCGCGGCGAGCGCGAGGCCGATCAGGCCACCGAGCGCCGCACCAAGGACGCGGATATAACGGATCAAGCTTCCCTCGACGGTTCCCGACGGCCCCGCGCCAGGATCGACACGGGCGGAGCGGTCAGCCTAGCATCGCCGGAACCGCATCGCCACGAGTGCCGGGACGCTCGGCCAGCGCGGCCGCGATGGCCTCCCGGATGCTGCCGACGGCGACGATCTCGAGCCCGTCGACGGCCGGCGTGGGGGCGCCTCGGCCGGGGCCCGGCACGATCGCACGCTCGAAGCCGAGCCGCGCGGCCTCGCGGAGCCGCCGCTCGAGCCCGCCGACGGCGCGGAGCTCCCCGAGCAGGCCGACCTCGCCGATCGCGACCGTGCCCGGTGCGACCGGCCGGTCACGTGACGACGATGCGAGCGCGAGCGCGAGCGGCAGGTCGAGCGCCGGCTCCACGACGGTCAGGCCGCCGGCGAGGTTGGCGTAGACGTCCTGGCTCCCGAGGGCGATGCCGGCCCGCCGCCCGAGCACGGCGATGAGGAGGCTGAGTCGGTTGGGATCGAGGCCGCTCGCCTTGCGCGACGGCGTCCCATATCCGCTCGCGCTGACCAGCGCCTGGACCTCGACCAGGAGCGGACGGCTTCCCTCGAGCGTCGGTGCCACGACGCTGCCGGGCGCTGCCTCGCGGTGGTCGGCCAGGAAGGCCCGCGCTGGATCGGCGACCTCCCGGAGCCCGGTGTCGGCCATCTCGAACACGCCGATCTCGTCGGTCGAGCCGAACCGGTTCTTGGTCGCCCGCAGCAGGCGCAGCGCCGCATAGCGCTCGCCCTCGAGGTTGACGACCGCGTCGACCAGGTGCTCGAGCGTCTTCGGACCGGCGATCGAGCCGTCCTTCGTGACGTGGCCGACGAGGATGACCGCGATGCCGTCGCCCTTGGCGAGGTCCATCAGGCGCAGGGTCGATTCGCGCACCTGGCCGACGCTGCCGGCGGCGCCCTCGAGCTCGTCGACGGTCGCGGTCTGGATCGAGTCGACCACGACCACGCCGGGCCGCTCGGCCCGGGCGACCTCGACGATCCGCCCGACGTCGTGCTCGGCGAGCACCCGGACGCCGTCGGCCGGCGAGCCGGTCAGCAGCCCGAGGCGGGCCGCTCTCAGGCGGACCTGGGCCGGCGATTCCTCGCCGGTCGCATAGAGCACGCCCGCGGTGCCGGCCGAGGCCCGGGTCAGGCCCGCTGCGGCCTGGAGGAGGAGCGTCGACTTGCCGATCCCCGGCTCGCCGCCGAGGAGGACCAGCGATCCCGGCACGAGGCCGCCTCCGAGGACCCGGTCCAGCTCGCCGATGCCGACGGCGAGACGAGGCAGGTCGGTGTCGGCGATCGCCGCCAGGGCGGTCGGTGCGGCGGTACCGAGGCCGGCCGCGACGGCACGGCCGGCGGTCCGGGCGGCACGAGGCTCATCCCGGACGATCGTCTCGACGAGCGTGTTCCAGCCGGCGCAGGCACGGCACTGGCCCTCCCAGCGGAGGAACGCCTCGCCACAGGACGCGCAGACGTAGCGGGTCTGGGCCTTGGTCATCGCCCGCTCGCCGCCGATCGGGCGGCCGCCGTCACCGCGCCTCGACGGGCGTGCGCGGCTCGGCGGCGAGGTGGATGTCGAGGCCCGCCTCCGGGTCCTTGTCCACGATGATCGTGGACCCCGGCTCGTAGCGGTTGAGCAGGCAGCTGCTCGGCGAGGACGTCCTCGATCATGTTCTGGATGACCCGGCGCAACGGCCGCGCCCCATAGGCGACGTCGTAGCCGAGCTTGATGATGTGCTCCTTCGCCTCGGGCGTGACCTCGAGCAGCATCTGCTGGGCTCGCAGCTGGTCGCGCACGCGCGCGAGCATCAGGTCAACGATCTGGGCGATCTCCTCGACCG
This sequence comes from uncultured Chloroflexia bacterium, assembly GCA_963842695.1. Classification (GTDB taxonomy): domain Bacteria; phylum Chloroflexota; class Limnocylindria; order Limnocylindrales; family CSP1-4; genus SPCO01. The sequence goes on along the minus strand of CAWJHK010000006.1, from coordinate 485,687 downwards.
TCAGCGAGCGGAACACGACCGTCGCGTCGATCCGGTTGAGGAACTCGGGACGGAAGTTCTGCTTCAGCTCGGCGGCGACCTTCTCCTTCATCAGCTCGTACGAGCTCTCGGCACGCGACGCATCGTCCGTGCCCTGCGCCCGGAAGCCGAGGCTCGAGTTGGTCTGGAGCTGCTTCGCCCCGAGGTTGGAGGTCATGATGATGATCGCGTTGCGGAAGTCGACCCGCCGGCCCTTGGCGTCGGACAGGTGCCCGTCCTCGAGGATCTGCAGCAGGATGTTGAAGACCTCGGGGTGCGCCTTCTCGACCTCGTCGAGGAGGACGACGCAGTAGTTCTTGCGCCGGACAGCCTCGGTCAGCTGGCCGCCCTCGTCGAAGCCGACGTAGCCGGGGGGCGCGCCCACGAGACGGCTGACGTTGTGCCGCTCCATGAACTCGCTCATGTCGATCTTGATCAGCGCGTCCTCGCTGCCGAACATGAACTCGGCCAGCGCCCGCGCCAGCTCGGTCTTCCCGACGCCGGTGGGGCCGAGGAAGATGAACGAGCCGATCGGCCGCTTCGGATCCTTGAGCCCGGCTCGTGCCCGGCGGACGGCCTTCGAGACGATCCCGATCGCCTCCTCCTGGCCGATGACGCGACCGTGGAGCGAGTCCTCCATGTGGAGCAGCCGCTCCGACTCCTCCTGGGCGATCCGCGTCACCGGGATGCCGGTCCACATCGCGACGACCTGGGCGATCTCCTCCTCGTCGACCGATGGCTGGTCGCTCGAGACCTGGGACTGCCACTCGGCGCGCAGCGCGTCGACCGACTCGCGGGCGGTCGCCTCGCTCTCGCGAAGCGTGGCCGCCTCCTCGTACTCCTGGTTGTTGATCGCCGCGTCCTTCTCCTTGGTGATCCGATCGAGCTCCTTCTGCGCCTCACGCAGCTCGGGCGGCGCGGAGGCGTGGCGGAGCCGGACGCGCGATGCGGCCTCGTCGATGAGGTCGATCGCCTTGTCGGGCAGGTGCCGGTCCGTGATGTAGCGGATCGACAGGTCCGCGGCGGCCCGGACGGCCTCGTCCGTGATGGTCACCTTGTGGTGCTGCTCGTAGCGCTCGCGGATGCCCATCAGGATGTCGATCGTCTGCTCGAGGGTCGGCTCCTCGACCATGACCGGCTGGAAGCGGCGCTCGAGCGCCGCGTCGCGCTCGATGTACTTGCGGTACTCGTCGAGCGTCGTCGCCCCGATGCACTGCAGCTCGCCGCGGGCGAGCGGCGGCTTGAGGATGTTGGCGGCGTCGATCGCTCCCTCGGCGGCCCCGGCCCCGACGAGCGTGTGGAGCTCGTCGATGAACAGGACAGCGTCGTTCGTGTTGCGCAGCTCCTCGATGATCTTCTTGAGGCGCTCCTCGAACTCGCCGCGGTACTTCGTGCCGGCGACCAGCGAGCCGATGTCGAGGGTCAGGACGCGCTTGTTGAGCAGCGTCTCCGGGACGTCGCCGTTGACGATCCGGTGGGCCAGTCCCTCGGCGATGGCCGTCTTGCCGACGCCGGGCTCGCCGATGAGGGCCGGATTGTTCTTGGTCCGGCGGGACAGGATCTGGATGACCCGCTCGATCTCCTTCTCCCGGCCGATGACGGGGTCGAGCTTTCCGGCCCGCGCGGCGTCGGTCAGGTTGATCCCGAGCTGGTCGACGGTCGGGGTCTTGCTCGCCCGCTTGGCTTCCGGGGTCGGGCCGGCCGACGAGCTCTGCGACAGGACGCGGATGACCTCGTGGCGGACCTTGTCGAGGTTGACCCCGAGCGACTCGAGGACGCCGGCGGCGATGCCCTCGCCCTCGCGGACGAGTCCGAGGAGCAGGTGCTCCGTGCCGATGTAGTTGTGGCCGAGGCGTCGGGCCTCGTCGATGGCCAGCTCGATGACCCGCTTCGCTCGGGGCGTCAGCCCGACCTCGCCCACCACCGGGCGGTCACCGCGACCGATGATGAACTCCACGGCGGTGCGGACCTTGGCGAGCTCGACGTTCATGTTCTCGAGGACCCGCGCGGCGACACCCTCGCCCTCGCGCACGAGCCCGAGCAGCAGATGCTCCGTGCCGATGTAGTTGTGGTTGAACCGCTGCGCCTCGTCCTGAGCCAGTGTCAGGACCTTGCGCGCGCGATCCGTGAACTTGTCGAAGCGATCCATCGAGTCGAACGCCTGTTTCCTTCCCCGAGCGTGGCTGACCTGCCACTTTGGGCCATGCTAGCACGCCGTTGCTGCCGGTACGCCACTCCGGCGAACGGGTCCCGGCCGCTACCTGTTCCAACGTCGCGAGCCTGCGTCGCGGATGCTTCCCGGAGGCTAAGGAATCGAAACGACCCGCCGGTATCGGCGGGTCGTCATGGGCGGCCGGGCCGATGGTCAGCCCTCCGTGTTCGCCTCCATCGTCTTGCGAGCGATCGCCCCGACGGCATCGGCCGCCGCGGCCTCCTCGGCATCCTCGTCCGCTTCCACGGTCTCGACGATCTCGGCGATGACCTCGTCCGCGGCCGCCTCCTCGGCGACCTCGTCCTCGACCACGGCCTCGACGACCGTCTCGATGGTCTCCTCGGCGATCGTCTCCTCGGCGGCCTCGTCCTCGGCGACCCGCTCGACGATCCCTTCGATCTTGTCGGCCGCGAAGGCCTCCTCGATCGCCTCGTCCTCGGCGACGGTCTCGACCACACCGGCGATCCGGTCGCGCGGCCGTGGCCTCCTCGAATGCCTCCTGCTCGGCGACGCCTTCGATGACGTCGGCAGCGGCATCGGCCGCGGCAGGCGCGTTGTCCTCGTTGCCCGCGGCAGCGTCGGCGAGCTTGTCGAGCTCGACGTCGGCGGCCGCCTCGATGGCGGCCTCGTCGTCCGCCACCTTGTCGACGATCGTCTCGATCGTCTCGGCGGCGATCGCCTCCTCGGCCGCCTCGTCCTCGCGAACGGTCTCGACGACGCCTTCGATCTTGTCGGCCGCGAAGGCCTCCTCGATCGCCTCGTCCTCGGCGACGGTCTCGAGCACCGCGTCGATCTTCTCGGCGGCAGCGGCCTCCTCGGCGGCTTCGTCCGCGGCGACCGTCTCGACGACCGACTCGATCGCCTCGGCCGCAGCGGCCTCCTCGGCTGCCTCGTCGGCGGCCACCGCGTCGACGACCTCATCGACCTCGGCCTCGGCCAGCTGCTGGCGGACCTGGGCGAAGGCGGACGCGAGCGTGTTGTCGATGCCGCCCTCCGGCTCCTGGACGGCGTCCGACATCGAGTAGCTGCGCTCCGGGCGCGGGCGGCGTTCCTGGCGCGGGGCGCCGGGTGCAGCCTGGCACGCTCGGTCGCGCCGGCCTCGACGACCGGGCGGGCGGGCGGCTCCTCGGCCTGCTTCAGGCTCAGCCCGAGGCGATGGCGTTCGGAGTCGAGCGAGATGATCTTGAGCTTGAGCGTCTGACCCTCGTGGACGACGTCGCCCGGGTGGGCGACGCGCTGATGGGACAGCTCGCTGATGTGGATCAGGCCCTCGAGGCCGTCGCGCACGCGAACGAACGCCCCGAAGTTGACGAGCTTGGTGACCGTGCCGTCGATGATGTCGCCGACCTTGAAGTCCGCGACGGTCGAGTGCCACGGGTCCGGCTGCAGCCGTCGGATCGACAGGCTGATCCGGCCGCGCTCGTGGTTGATGTCGATGACCTCGGCCTCGACCTGCTCGCCGACCTGGTAGCCGGCTTCGGGATTGTTGACCTTGTTCCACGACAGCTCGCTCTTGTGCACGAGGCCGTCGATGCCGCCGAGGTCGATGAAGACGCCGAACGGCGCGATCGAGCGGACCGTGCCGGTGACCTTCTGGCCGACCTGCAGGCTGCTGAACAGCTCGTCACGCTTCTCGCGGCGCTCCTCGTAGAGGGCCACCTTCTCCGACAGGATCAGGCGGTTGGCCTTGCGGTTGACCTCGAGGATCTTGAGCCGGAGCTTGCGGCCGACGAACGGCTGCAGCTTCTCGGCGATCTCCTGGGCCGCGTCGCGCGGCTGGTCGTTCTGGGGCCGGCGCGGGAAGTCGACGATCTGGCTGATCGGGACGAAGCCGCGGATGCCGCAGTCGACGATGAGGCCGCCCTTGTTGTGGTCGATGACCGGGGCCTCGATGATGACGCCCGCCTCGAACTGCTCCTGCATCGAGCGCCACTTGCGCTCGAGGCCGGCTCGGCGGAGCGACAGGACGACGTGGCCTTCGGGCGACTCCGGCTGCAGGACGTAGACCAGGACGGTGTCGCCGATGTTGAGCTCCGGCTGACCCTCGCCATGGCGACCGAACAGCTCGCGATTGCTGACGACGCCCTCGCTCTTGGCACCGATGTCGACGAGGATCTCGTCCTTGTCGATGCGGACGACCTGGCCCTCGACGACGTCGCCGTGCTTGAAGCTCTTGATGTCGGAGTCCTGCTCGGCGAGCAGCTCCTCCATCGTCGTCGGCTCGGGTCCGAGCGGACGGGCGGGCACGGCGGGCTCTCGTCCTCGTCGCCGGCGGCCGGCGCATCAGCCGTGTCGTCGTCGGTCAGGGAGCCTGGTGGCCGGCGCCTCGCTGGCGACGGCGACGGGCGTCTCGGCCGGCACCTCGTCTGCAGGCACGTCCTCGGCCGGCGTCTCGGCGACGGATGCCTCGGCGACGGGCGCCTCGGCCACCGGGGGATCGGCGACGGGCGTCTCGGCCGGCACCTCGTCTGCAGGCACGTCCTCGGCCGGCGTCTCGGCGACGGGCGTCTCGGCGACGGGCGCATCGGCTCCGTTGGCCGACGCGGCGGCGGGCTCCTCGGTCTCGGCTCCTGCTGTGGGGGTCGGCTCGTCGGTGCTGGTGGCGGGCTCGTCGGCGACGGCGACCGCCGTGACGGTGTCCTCGGACGCCTGGTCGGCGACGGAGGCGACTCGCCTCCGGCTCCGGCGTGGTCCCGCCCTGCTGCTCTTCGGTCAACGGTCTGGTCACTCCTGGTTGTGGATTTGCGCCCGAGAATCACGAACGGCCTGAGCGACGCTCAAGCCGTGTCCGAGACGATGGGGTGGTCCGTGGTGATCGACTCTCCGCGGTCCGCTCCTCCGTGCGTCGAATGGGCTCGTATGTCGCTCGTGCAGTGTCCGTGCCCCTTGGGGCCGGGAGAGTCTAGCACAGGTCCTCCTGCGGCTACAATCGCCGCGCCGTGCCCGAACTGCCCGATCTGACCGTGGTCGCCGACGCGCTCCACGCGGCGCTCACCGGGCGACCGATCCGCTCGGTCGAGGCACCCGGTCCGCTGGCGGTGCGAGGCACGCCGGCCGAGCTTGACGCCCTGTCGGCCAACGCGTGATCGTCGATCCGGCGGCGCGGCAAGTTCCTGCTGATCGACCTCGACCGCGACGCGCATCGCCTGCAACCCGATGCTGACCGGCCGTTTCCAGCTCGTCCCGGCCGCGGCGATCAAGCGGCCGACGAAGACGGCCGTCGTCCTCGGATTCGGGCCGCGCGTGTCGGCGCCCGGCCGATGCAGCCCGCTGGACGCGCGGTGCCGGCTGGCTGCCGGCCGACGATGCGCAGCCCGAGGTCCGCTATCGCGACCCCACCCAGATGGGCAAGGTCTACCTGCGCCCGGCCGGCGTCGATCGCCCGGTCCCCGGGCTGGGGCGAAGCAGAGCAGGGTCCCGACGCCGACGACCCGTCGCTGACGCTCGAGGTCTGGCGCGACCGCATCCGCCGTCACCCCGGCGAGCTCAAGAACCTGCTGCGCAACCAGGCGTTCGTGGCCGGCATCGGCAACGCCTACAGCGACGAGATCCTCCACGCCGCCACGCCTCCTGCCGTTCCGCAAGCGATCGAGCCTTGCGGCCGAGGAGGTCGACGCGCTCTACGCGGCGACGCGACCGACGCTGGCCGACGCGATCGACGTCCTGCGGGAGCGTGTCCCGCCGACGTTCGAGCACCAGGTCCGCGACTTCCTTGCCGTCCACGACAAGGGCGGGCAGGCCTGCCCGCGCTGCGGCACGCGGATCACCGAGGTCCGCGCCGGCGGGTTCATCACGTCGTACTGCCGGGGCTGTCAGCGCTGACGGACTGCGCGCGCCGCGAGCCCGATCAGGGGATCTTGAGGACCTGGCCGACGCGCAGGCTGGTCGAGTCGGCCAGGCCGTTGAGCGTCCGCGATCGCCTTCGGCGTGGTGCCGAACTGCGCGGCGATGCCGACGAGGGTGTCGCCCGGCCTTGACCTTGTAGGTCTGGCTGACAGCGCCGGTCGCCGCGGGTGATCCGCGCCGCGCCGCCGGATCCGGCCGGGGCGCCGAGCTGGTGGAGGGTGCGGTCGTCGGTCGGCGGCTGGCCGCGGGCACGGTCGACCCGCCGGCACCGGGCACCGCGACTGCCGCGGTCGACGGGGAGCCGACGGCACCCGCCGGGACTTCGCCGCTGGTCAGGCGCGCGAGCACGATCGCCGCGAAGGCGAGGCCGAGCAGGACGACGAGGACCGTCTGGACCGTGATCCGATCGGCACGGATCGCCGGCGTCGGCGATCCCCAGCCGGCCGTGGTCGAGGACGACCGGCGCGGTCCGCGCCAACGGTCGGGGCAGGATCGGCGTGCGGTCGTGGGCCACCGGGCGGGCAGCGCGTGCCGCCTCGAACGTCGCGCACGTCGCGTACTCGGCGGTCAGGCACAGGCGGCGCTGCTTCTCGGCGGCCAGCGGTGCGGGCGGCGTCACGGCGCCGACACCGATGGTCGCGCGCGACGGACGACGATCCGCCAGCCGCCGTCGACCGTCGTCAGGTACGGGCAGACGCGCGTCGGCGACCGCGCCGGCGCTTCGGCGTCCGCGGGTGGCTGCGGGAGCGGGGCGCGCGTCAGGTTCGACGGCGGTCATCGACGACAAGGATAGCCCGGCCGGGCGCGAGCGGCCGGATGGCACGCGGGCGGGGTTCACCGCGGGACAGGGCCGGGGATCGAGTCGGCGCAGAACGCAAAAAATCCCGGCGACGACCTATTTTCCCGAAAGGCTGCCCTCTCAGTATCTTCGGCGCTGGAGAGCTTAACTTCCGTGTTCGGGATGGGAACGGGTGTGGCCTCTCCGCTAGAGTCACCGGGATCTCTTGCGTCTGGATCGTTTCGGCAGCGGCCCGCCCGCGGCCCCTTGAGGGACGTGCGGCGCGCCGGAATGAAGTCTTCGATTCGCGTCGAGTCAGTAGGAATTGGATCTCGATCCCCAGCCACCGACCCCTGGTCAGTTGCTGAAGAGGTCAAGCCCTCGACCGTTAGTACCGCTCAGCTACATCCGTCACCGGACTTCCACATGCGGCCTATACAACAGGTGGTCTCCCTGCGGTCTTACCCGGTTAACCCGGTGGGGAACCTCATCTTGAGGCGAGCTTCGCACTTAGATGCTTTCAGCGCTTATCCCGACCGAACATAGCTACCCAGCGGTGCCCCTGGCGGGACAACTGGCACACCAGCGGTTCGTTCACTCCGGTCCTCTCGTACTAGGAGCAACTCCTCTCAAGTTCCCTACGCCCACGGCGGATAGAGACCGAACTGTCTCACGACGTTCTGAACCCAGCTCGCGTGCCGCTTTAATTGGCGAACAGCCAAACCCTTGGGACGTACTTCCGCCCCAGGATGCGACGAGCCGACATCGAGGTGCCAAACGGTGCCGTCGATGTGAACTCTTGGGCACCATCAGCCTGTTATCCCCGGGGTAGCTTTTATCCGTTGAGTGATACCCCTTCCACTCGGAGGTACCAGATCACTAAGCCCGACTTTCGTCTCTGCTCGACTTGTAGGTCTCGCAGTCAAGCTCCCTTATGCCTTTGCACTCTTCGGCTGGTTTCCATTCAGCCTGAGGGAACCTTTGGGCGCCTCCGTTACACTTTAGGAGGCGACCGCCCCAGTCAAACTGCCCGCCTGACACTGTTCCGCGCCCGGATCACGGGTCGCGGTTAGAAACGAAGTCCAGCAAGGGTGGTATTTCAACGGCGGCTCCGCCGAGGCTAGCGCCCCAGCTTCTCAGCCTCCCACCTATCCTACACAAGCTGAACCCCAATCCAATGTCAGGGTGCAGTAAAGCTCCACGGGGTCTTTTTGCCCTGCCGCGGGTAACCTGCATCTTCACAGGTACTTCAATTTCGCCGGATCCCTCGTTGAGACAGCGCCCAGATCGTTACGCCATTCGTGCGGGTCGGAACTTACCCGACAAGGAATTTCGCTACCTTAGGACCGTTATAGTTACGGCCGCCGTTTACCGGGGCTTCGATTCAGAGCTTGCACCCCTCCTCTTAACCTTCCGGCACTGGGCAGGCGTCAGCCCCTATACGTCAGCTTTCGCTTTCGCAGAGACCTGTGTTTTTGCTAAACAGTCGCCTGGGCCTTTTCACTGCGGCTTCGATCAACCCACTGCAAGCAGCGAGCTGCGAAGCGCCCCTTCTCCCGAAGTTACGGGGCCATGTTGCCGAGTTCCTTAACGAGGGTTCTCCCGATCGCCTTGGTATGCTCTACCCGCCTACCTGTGTCGGATTGCGGTACGGACACTATTGATCTCGCTAGACACTTTTCTTGCCAGCTCGGCTCACTCGACTTCGAGGCAAAGCCCCTCGCATTCGCGTCTCGGGGTTTGAAATGACCGGACGGATTTACCTGTCCAGTCCCCCTACCTGCTTAGACGCCCACAACCAATCGGGCGCTCGAACTACCGTGCCGTGTCATGCCATTGCTCTCACCTGGGATCAGATCCGGGACTCGACCGACTTTCGCCGGCCAACCTCCGTTCTCCTACCCCCAGGCGACACCTTGCGGTGCAAACGATCGTTAGTGGTTCGGGAATATCAACCCGATGTCCATCGCCTACGACGTTCGTCCTCGGCTTAGGCCCGACTAACCCTGAGCGGACAAGCCTTCCTCAGGAAACCTTAGGCTTACGGCGTGTGAGATTCTCACTCACATTGCGCTACTCATGCCGACATTCGCACTTCCGCCCACTCCAGCCGTCCTCACGGTCGACCTTCACTGCTGACGGAACGCTCCCCTACCAAACCACGACCGGCGAACCGGTCATGGAGTCCGTAGCTTCGGTACCAAGCTTGAGCCCCGCTGAATTTTCGGCGCAGATCCACTTGACCAGTGAGCTGTTACGCACTCTTTCAATGGTGGCTGCTTCTGAGCCAACATCCTGGTTGTCTATGCGAATCCACATCCTTTACCACTTAGCTTGGATTTAGGGACCTTAGCTGACGGTCCGGACTGTTTTCCTTTTGACCACGAAGCTTAGCCCTCGCAGTCTGACTCCCGGGCTCTGAAATCACGGGATTCGGAGTTTGGTTGGGGTTGGTAAGCGGGAAGCCCCCTAGCCCATCCAGTGCTCTACCCCCGTGATTGAACGCCCGAGGCTAGCCCTAAAGCTATTTCGGGGAGAACCAGCTATCTCCGAGTTCGATTGGCATTTCACCTCTATCCACAGCTCATCCCCTAGCTTTTCAACGCTAGTGAGTTCGGTCCTCCACGAGACATTACTCTCGCTTCAACCTGGCCATGGATAGGTCACTCGGTTTCGGGTCTACAGCGTGCGACTCGTCGCCCTATTCAGACTCGCTTTCGCTCCGGCTCCGTCCTTCTCGGACTTAACCTCGCCACACGCTAGTAACTCGTCGGCTCATTCTTCAAAAGGCACGCCATCAGGCTACCGGCGAACCGGCAACACCCTCTGACTGCTTGTAGGCACGCGGTTTCAGGTACTATTTCACTCCCCTTCCGGGGTGCTTTTCACCTTTCCCTCACGGTACTAGTTCACTATCGGTCGCCAAGAGTATTTAGCCTTGGACGGTGGTCCGCCCAGATTCCCACATGAGAGACCTTCCACGTGGTACTCAGGTGGCCGATCACGGAGATCGCTCGCTTTCGCCTACGGGGCTCTCACCCTCTCCGGCCTGCCGTTCCAGGGCAGTTCGACTAGCGATCGACTTTGTAACTCCGCCGGGACCTTGCCGGGTCCCGAAGATCGACTCCTACAACCCCCACTCAGAAACGGCGGCAACCTATCGCGCTGAGTGAGTTTGGACTGTTCCCTTTTCGCTCGCCACTACTCAGGGAATCATCTCTTTTCCTCCAGCTACTGAGATGTTTCAGTTCGCTGGCTTACCTCTTCCCGGCCTATTTGATTCAACCGGGAGTGACTGGGCATGACCCCAGCCGGGTTTCCCCATTCGGATATCTCCGGATCAACGTCTGCTCGCGACTTCCCGGAGCTTTTCGCAGCCTGCCACGTCCTTCATCGGCTCTTGGCGCCAAGGCATCCACCTCGTGCCCTTTGTAGCTTGACCCCCTCCAGCCTCTGACCAGGCGGCCAGTCGCTGCAGGGGAATCGGGATCTTGTTCCTCTGACTCGGCGAAATCGAAGATTCATTCAATCTGCCGAAACATTCCAGTTGTAAAGGTGCGGCCCGCTCCGAGGAGCGTGCCTCCCGACGGACGCGACCGAAGTCGTTCCGCCGCCCAGCGATCCGCTGGTCCGTGGCCTGCCGCCGAGGCGGGAGGACACGGATCAGAGGTTCGATCGGGACAGGGTCCCGCTTGGATGGTCGGGGTGGTTCGGGGATGGGACCCGATCTGTTCAGTTGCGATGTGGCGCCGGCGCTCGATCGATGGTGGAGACGAGGAGACTCGAACTCCTGACCCTCTCCTTGCAAAGGAGATGCTCTACCAGCTGAGCTACGTCCCCGCGCCAGGGGTGGGGAATGGTGGGCGTTTCTGGACTCGAACCAGAGACCTCTGCCTTATCAGGGCAGTGCTCTAACCAGCTGAGCTAAACGCCCGCCGCGGGTGGTCGCCGTTGAGAGACGACGACCGTTTCGTCGCCGCGGACGGCTGCACCTTGACCCTTGAAGAGTGACAGGAATTCCGGACTTGGATGAGATCGAGTGGGTTCGGTGTTCTTTCCAGGTCGCGATCGATCTCCGACCATGATCCTTGCGGACCGGTGCCGGCGAGCTCCACCTGGCGGGGAGGCTCGAGCGATCGTGCGATCAACCCTAGGAGCCATCAACGCCTCGACCCCACCAAGAGTCGAGACTCGGATCTCCCTAGAAAGGAGGTGATCCAGCCGCACCTTCCGGTACGGCTACCTTGTTACGACTTCGTCCCAATCACCAACCCCACCTTCGACGGCTGCCCCCCTTGCGGGTTGGCCCACCGGCTTCGGGTGTTGCCAGCTTTCATGACGTGACGGGCGGTGTGTACAAGGCCCGGGAACATATTCACCGCCGTATGCTGACCGGCGGTTACTAGCAACTCCGGCTTCATGCAGGCGAGTTGCAGCCTACAATCCGAACTGAGACCGGCTTTAAGGGATTCGCTCCACCTCGCGGTTTCGCCGCCCGTTGTACCGGCCATTGTAGCGTGGGTGTAGCCCAGGACGTAAGGGCCATGCTGACTTGACGTCATCCCCACCTTCCTCCGAGTTTCTCTCGGCAGTCCCGTGTGAGTGATACAACACACAGTAGGGGTTGCGCTCGTTGCGGGACTTAACCCAACATCTCACGACACGAGCTGACGACAGCCATGCAACACCTGTGGCCAGGCCCCTTGCGGGGAACCGACGTTTCCGCCGGGATCCTGGTCATGTCAAGCCCTGGTAAGGTTCTTCGCGTTGCGTCGAATTAAACCCCACGCTCCGCTGCTTGTGCGGGCCCCCGTCAATTCCTTTGAGTTTTAGCCTTGCGGCCGTACTCCCCAGGCGGGACACTTAATGCGTTAGCTTCGGCACTGGCGGGGTTGATACCACCAACACCTAGTGTCCATCGTTTACGGCTAGGACTACCGGGGTATCTAATCCCGTTTGCTCCCCTAGCTTTCGCGCCTCAGCGTCAAGAACAGGCCAGGTAGTCGCCTTCGCCACTGGTGTTCCTCCCGATATCTACGCATTTCACCACTACACCGGGAATTCCACTACCCTCTCCTGCCTTCGAGTCGATCAGTATCGAATGACCCTCCCCAGTTGAGCCGGGGGCTTTCACACTCGACTTGAACGACCGCCTGCGCGCTCTTTACGCCCAGTAAATCCGGACAACGCTTGTCACCTACGTATTACCGCGGCTGCTGGCACGTAGTTAGCCGTGACTTATTCATCAGGTACCGTCATTATCTTCCCTGATAAAAGAGGTTTACAACCCGAAGGCCGTCATCCCTCACGCGGCGTTGCTGCGTCAGACTTTCGTCCATTGCGCAAAATTCCCGACTGCTGCCTCCCGTAGGAGTCTGGGCCGTGTCTCAGTCCCAGTCTGGGTGATCGTCCTCTCAGACCACCTACCGATCGTCGCCTTGGTGAGCCGTTACCCCACCAACGAGCTAATCGGACGCAGGCCCCTCCCGAAGCGCCTTGCGGCTTTACTGGTGTGATCGAACACACCACCACATGCGGTATTAGCCACCCTTTCGGGCAGTTATTCCCCACTTCGGGGCAGGTCACCTACGCGTTACTCAGCCGTCCGCCACTAACACACAGAGCAAGCCCTGTGTGTCCGTTCGACTTGCATGTCTCATGCACGCCGCCAGCGTTTATCCTGAGCCAGGATCAAACTCTCCAAAAAGATGCGTGACCTTGCGGTCACGACTTTTGTCCGAGGGTTTGACCACTCGCACATCCTTATCACGGATTTCCTGTCACTCTTCAGTTGTTAAGGTGCAGCGCCCGGGGCGCGACGGCCCGCGGCGCAGACGTCGAATGATGAGGCTTGGCGGCCGAGGTGTCAAACGTGCCAGGCCGTCCGGCCCGGCACTCCGGGACCGCTGGCGCGACCGCCGTGGCGGTGACACGAGGGCGAATGGTAGGCAGGCGCCGAGCGCCGGTCAAACGCCCCGTCGGATGCCCGGCGCGCCCCGCGATCCGCGAGTGGTGATGGCGAGACGGCCGACGCAACCGACGGTCAGGTCAGAACAGGCCTGTCTCGACGAGAAGCACGAACGCCGCCGCGCTGAGCCAGACAGCAGCGCGAGCTCGACCGAGCCGGTCGCCCCGAACGGACCGACGAGGACCAGGTAGAGGACGATCGCCAGCAGCGCCGCGATGCCGGCCTTGGCCAGTCGCAGCAGGATCTCGTTGACGAGGTTGCTCATCGGGTCAGACCGCGCGCCGGCCCTGGAGCGCCCGGATCAGCGTGACCTCGTCGGCGTACTCGAGGTCGCCACCCACCGGCAGCCCGCGGGCGATCCGGCTGACCACCCCGACCACCGGCTCGAGCCGCTCGGCCAGGTACATCGCGGTCGCCTCTCCTTCGAGCGTCGGGTTGGTGGCCATGATCACCTCGACGAACGGTGCTCCCTCGCGCGCGGCCGCATCGGCGCGCTCGAGCAGCTCGCGGATGCGCAACCGATCCGGCCCGATCCCGTCGATCGGCGAGATCGCACCGTGGAGGACGTGGTACTGGCCCTTGAACTCGCCCGTCCGCTCCAGTGCCAGGACGTCGAGCGGCTCCTCGACGACGCACAACCGCGATCTGATCGCGCGCCGGATCGCGGCAGATCGGGCACAGCGGCCTGGTCGCTGATGTTGAAGCAGCGCTCACAGAAGACGACCTGGTCGCGAACGGCGATCAATGCCGCCGCGAGGGTGCGGGCCTCGGCGTCCTGCGCACGGAGGAGGTGGAACGTCAATCGCTGGGCCGTCTTCGGGCCGACCCCGGGCAGCCGCGCGAATGCCTCGATCAGCCGGGCGACCGGCTCGATGACGGGGTTGGCCACGATCGCGGTGCGCCTACATCCCCGGCAGGCGAAGCCCACCGGTCACGGCCGACATCTTCTCCTCGGCCAGGACGCGGGAGGCCCGCAATGCATCGTTGACCGCCGCGACGACGAGGTCCTGGAGCATGTCGACGTCGTCGGCGTCGACCGCCGAGGGGTCGATGTCGATGCTGACGAGCTCCTGCTTGCCGGTGACCGTCGCCTTGACCACGCCGCCGCCGGCCGACCCGTCGACGGTGGTCGCGCCCAGCTCGTCCTGGATCCGCAGCATCTCCTGCTGCATCTGCTGCGCCATCCGCTGCAGGTTGCCCATCCCCATCCGGCTCGCTCCTCTCGTGACTGTCGCGCGGTCAGTCTGCCGCAACGGAAGGGCCGCTGCTCTCCCGGGCGCGGACTTCGTCAGCTGACCTCGCCGACATCCGCGAGCTCGTCGGCGAAGATGCGCCGCGCCTCGGCGACGAGGTCGTCGGAGCGCGGTGGCAAGCTCGACGTTGGCGACCACGCAGCGGACTGTCACCGGGTGGCCGATGACCGCGGCGATCCCGGCCTCGATGCCGGGCGGCGGCGCTCGGCCTGGTCCTTGAGGAAGGCCTGCTCCTCCGGGAAGCCGAGGGTCACGATCGCCCCGTCGACCGCGACCGGCCGGCATCTCACGATCAACGGCTTGGTCGGCGGGTGAGCACTGAGATGCTCGACGATGGCCGGCCAGGCGGCGAGGATCTCGGCCAGGGCGGGATCGGCGTCGGCGGCCAGTGCGGCCGCAGGAGCCGGGCCGGCGTCGGGCGTGCCGGCGAGTCGGGTTGGCGGGGACGGTGCTCCTGGTCGCTCGACCGGGACATCGGCCGGCGGCCGGTTGCCGTCGTCGCCGGAACCGTCGTCCGACACCGGAGGAGGAGCGTCGTCGGGAGCAAGCTCGGCGGCCGCCCGGTCCGTCTTCGAACGGGTGCTCGGGGTCGCAGCCGGCGCGGCGGCTTCCGGGGCCGGCGGCGGCGGTGTGGCCGTCGGCGGCTCGGTTCTTCGCGCTTCGGCCTTGGTGCCGTCGGTGCGGCCGGTTGCCGGCGCCTCGGCGGGCGGTGCCGCGGCCGGCGCCACGATGAGCGGAGCCTCGGCCGGCGCCGCAGTGGCAGCCGGGCGCGACGATGGGGCCTGACCGGCGGGCGACGGAGCTCCCGCACCGAACATCGCCAGCTCGAGCTGGAAGCGAAGGCCGCCGATCGTCGCGCGGTTCGGATCGATGGCGGCAAGCCGCCGGCCCGCGGCGGCGAGGGCGATCGGATCGTGACGGACGACCGATGGATCGGCCGAGCCCGGCCATCAGCTCGACGCGGATGGCCTCGACCGCCTGGTCGAGCAGCGCACGGACGTCCCGACCGCGTTCGTCGAGAGCGTCGAGCAGCGCGACGCCGGCCGCCCCATCGCCGCTCACGAGGTGGTCGATGAACGCCTCGACCACCTCGGCGTCGGCCAGGCCGAGCAGGTCGCGGACCGTCGACTCGTCGATCCGCTCGGGTGCCGCCGACAGCAGCTGGTCGAGCATCGATTCGGCGTCGCGCATGCCGCCGGCGGCCAGCCGGGCGATCAGATGGACCGCGGCCGGATCGGCCTGGCGCTCGTCGGCGGCGAGGATCCGCGTCAGCTTGCCCTCGATCTCGGGGACCGTCAGTCGTCGGACGTCGAACCGCTGGAGGCGCGACAGGATCGCCGGCGGGAAGCCCGACGGCTCGGTCGAGGCGAACATGAAGTTGACGAAGTCGGGTGGTTCCTCGAGCGACTTGAGCAGGGCGTTCCAGGCATCGCGCGTGATCTGGTGCGCCTCGTCGAGGATGTAGACCTTGCGACGGAGCTGGCCGGGTGGGTACGGCAGGCGCTCGCGCAGGTCGCGGACGGCGTCGATGCCACGGTTGCTGGCGGCGTCGATCTCGATCAGGTCGAGCGTCGTCCCCTCGCGGATCGAGACGCACGACGGGCAGGCATCGCAGGCGTCGCCGTCGCGGAGGTCGGTGCAGTTGACGGCCTTGGCGAGGATCCGGGCGAGCGACGTCTTGCCCGTGCCGCGCGGCCCGACGAACAGGACGGCGTGGCTGACCCGATCGGTGCGGACGGCGTTGCGGAGCGTCTCGACGACGGCCTCCTGGCCGACGATCTCGCCGAATGTCTGCGCTCGCCAGCGGCGATAGAGGGCCTGCGGCCCGACGGTCGTCGTCACGACCTCCTCCGGTCCGGGCGGACGCGTCGATCAAATGCCGTGCACCCTCCGTCGACCTGGACGTTTCCCGTGCCCACCATGACGAGCGGCTCGGACCAGGCCGTTCCGCGGCACCCGACGATGATCGCTTAGTGCTGCTTCCTTCCGGACCTGACACGGTTCGCGGTTCGCCGCTGCGCGGGACCCGGTCCTCAACGTCGCATCGTCGGGCGGCGTTCGAGAACGGAGACCTCGGGAGGGAATTCAGCCCTGCTGTAGCGGATTGCAGGTACAGGGCACCGCTAGTTCCCCGCCTAGCACGGCTCCGGAAGGATACCGCGGTTCCGTGGGCGACGGGTCAGCATCCCACCGACGATGCACCCTTCATCCGCAAGAACGGGCTCGTCGAACCGGAAATCGGCGTCCCGAGCGACGGGTCTCCTGCCCCGCGGAGGGCGCTACGATTGCTCACCGTGTCGATCGGATCCATCGCGAGGGGACGTCATTGCCGCCATGCGGGGATCGCTTGTCGCGAGCAGGGTCAGTGCACGAGTCGATCCTGTCGTGCCTGGCGTGCCCGGAGGTGGAGGGGATGCCTGTCCTCGAGTTCCGTCGGGACGTCACGCGACGTGGCCGCGAAGCCGTGGGCGCTTCGCGCGGTGTGAGGCCGTTGTCGTGATGCGGCCTTCACCACCGTCGCGTTGCGGGGTTGACGCTGACCGTCGGGGACGCTGCTAGATGCGCTCGAACGCCGCTGGTCCAGGCGACGCCCCGGTGGAGATCGATCGTGGCCCGCTCGTTTCGATCATCACCCCCTCGTTCCAGCAGGGTCCCTATCTCGAGGCGACGCTGCGATCCGTGACCGATCAGGACTACCCGCTCATGGAGTACATCGTCATGGACGGCGGGTCGACCGATGGCTCGGTCGAGATCCTTCGAAGCTGGGCCGAACGGCATGACATCACGTGGCGCTCCGAGCGCGATGCCGGCCAGGCTGACGCGATCCAGCGCGGCGTCGAGATGGCGTCCGGGGAGATCGTCGGCTGGTTGAATTCCGACGATGTTTACCTCGACGATCACGTGATCTCCGACGTCGTCAAGGCGTTCGACGCGGGTGTGAGCATCGTGACGGGAGCGGGTTGGCATCTGACCGAGGAAGGAAAGCGGACGAGCCGCATCCCGGTGCATGCCGACCGTGTCAGCCACGATGTGCTGCGCTGCGTCGACTGGGTGCTGCAGCCAGCGACGTTCGTCAGGCGCGAGCTGTTCCTCAGATACCCACTGGATAGAAGTCTGCATTTCGCGTTCGATTGGGACTTCTTCATCCGGATCACGCAGGATGCCGAACCCGTCGTCATCGATCGCGACATCGCGGGCTACCGACTGCATCCAACCGGCAAGTCGTTATCGGGAGGCGGCCCGCGTCGGCGTGAGCTCCTCGAGGTGACGCGTCGCTACAACGGCCGACTGAGTCTTCGGTACGCCACGCTCCTCGTCGTGACCCGACTGCACACCCTCGCCGACGCTCTCCCGACGCGCCCGGGACGTTCGCTGCGCCGTCGACTGATGCGGTTCGCGGGGACGACACAGCGCTGGACCAACGGCCGGGGGATCCAATGGTAGCCGCAGATCTCATCACCGCGGATGAGGCGATCCGTCGTCTTCGTGCCATTGCAGCCCAGGCCGCGGATCGAGCTGGGCGACGTCAGGTCCGGGCTCGAACCCACGATCGCCGGTCGTGGCCGAAATGGACGAGCACCGGCTCGAGCGCGTGCAGGCGGTCGGTCGAGCGATCGTAGGCCGCGCGGTCGGGCGCGCCGGTGCGACCCTCGAGCTCGTCGGGCTCGCCCACCCACTCGTCGACCGTGTAGACCGCCTGGCCGGCGAGCAGCGTCAGGCCGTGGTCGGTCTCGATCGCGAGCGACTGGTGGCCCGTCGTGTGGCCGGGGGTCGCGACAACTCGGATCCCCTCGAACGGTTCGTGGTCGCCCGTGACCTGGACGTACCTCGCCGACGGAAAGTCGATCCACTCGAGGATCGTGTGCTCGGTGGTGTGGGCGATCTCCCACTCGGTCCCCTGGACGTAGATCGGCACGTCCGGGAAGGCGGAGTTCTGGCCGGCATGGTCGGCGTGGAGGTGGCAGTTGGCGACAGCGGTGACGTCCGCGACGGCGATCCCGGCCTCTGCGAGGGCGTCCCCGACCCGCCTCTGGACCGGGTGATATCGATCCTCGAGCTCCTCGTTGCCGAACCCGAGTCCCGTGTCGAACAGGAAGATCCCGCCGCGATGACGCACCGCGTAGCCCATCACGACGCCCCGTCGATGTGCCAGTGCAGGCTCTGGGAAACGGAACGTCCCCAGCTCGAGCGCGATGACCTCGGGTCGCCTGACCATGGTTCGGAACCTTAGCGCCCGGGCCGCCGCGGAACCTCCGTCCGTCGCGCGGGCGTCGAGGCGAAGGCGGAACCGAGGACCGGAGCGAGCGCACCCCAGGGTGCGTGAGCGAGGACCGCGGGCGACAACGCAGGCATCGCGTCCGATCGACGGACGGATTGGCGGAGAGGGCGGGATTCGAACCCGCGACGGGTTGCCCCGAACCGCATTTCCAGTGCGGCGCCATAGTCCACTAGGCGACCTCTCCCGTGGCGCCGACGCGCGTCCGAGGCGTCAGACCGGGGAGTGTGTGGCGGAGAGGGCGGGATTCGAACCCGCGGTGCTTTCGCACACCGCTTTTCGAGAGCGGCACCATCAACCACTCGGACACCTCTCCGCGGGAGAGGATACCAAACCAGGCCCGTCGGACCCGTCGATTCCCGAGCGCGCGACGCGCGTCAGCGGGTGGCGAGCGGCTGGAAGAGCGCTTCCGCCTCGTCGCGACGGATGCCGCTGACGACCTTGATCCGCCGTCGGCAGGCCCGGATGCTGCGCGAGCTGGAGGACCGATCCGGCCGCCCCGTCGCGCGCGTTGGCGACCCCGAACACGAGGGCCTCGACGTCGCTCTCGAGGAGCGCTCCGACGCACATGGCGCACGGTTCCTGGGTGGCGAAGATCGTCGCATCGGCGAGCCGAACGGTGCCGAGCTTGCGCGCCGCCTCGCGCAGGGCGACGACCACGGCATGGGCCGTCGGATCGTTCGTCTCCTGGACGCGGTCATGGGCGCGGACGACCATCGCCTCGTCCACCACGGCGACCGCCGCATTCGGGCCGCTCACCGCGCGCCAGCGCCAGCTGGGCCTCCGCGAGCGCCTCGCCCATGAACAGCTCGTAGTTCATGACCCGATGCTAGCAGACGACCCGACGGTCTCCGTTCGGGGCGGCGAGTCGCCGACTCCCAACCGCAACGCAAAGGCCTCGCTGCTGCGGGGTGGCATGAATGGACATGACCGCCCCGAACGGATCGCCATCCTCACCGGCGGGGGTGACGTACCGGGCCTGAATGCCGTCATCAAGAGCGTCGTCTACCGTGCGACGGAGGTCGGCCACACCGTCCTTGGGGTCCGGCGCGGCTGGGAGGGTCTGACCCACGTCCGGCCGGGAGGCGAGCCCGACCCCGACTACCTCCGGCCCCTCGATCGCATCAACACCCGGACCATCGAGCGGACCGGCGGCACAATCCTCCACACTTCGCGGACCAACCCACGGAAGATGCCGACCGCCGCGCTGCCGCGCTGGATGGACGAGGCGGATCGATCGCGCTACGCCGTCGGTGACGGGATCCACGACCTGACGCCGCTCGTGCTCGATCACCTCGACGGTCTCGGACTCGACGTCCTCGTGACGATCGGCGGCGATGACACGTTGTCGTACTCGCAGGTCCTGGTGAACGCGGGTGTGCCGCTGATCGCCATCCCGAAGACGATGGACAACGACGTCCAGGGGACCGAGTACTGCATCGGCTTCTCGACCGCGATCACCCGCGCCAAGGAGGCGATCAACCGGCAGCGGACGACCCTTGGCAGCCACGAGCGGATCGGGGTCTTCCGGATCTTCGGCCGTGACGCCGGGTTCTCCGCGCTCTACACGGCCTACGTGACGTCGGCTCGCTGCGTGATCCCCGAGGTGCCCTACGACCTCGATGCCCTGTCCTCGCTGCTCGCCGCCGACCACACCGCGAACCCGAGCCACTACGCGTTCGTGATCACGGCCGAGGGTGCGATCTGGAAGGGTGCGCAGATGACCGACGTCGGTGGGGCTGACGCCTTCGGCCACCGCCACAAGGCCAACATCGGCGAGGCGCTCGCCGCGGAGATCCGCGATCGGACGGGGATCGAGACGCTCGCCTCCGAGCTGACCTACGACCTCCGCAGCGGCGAGCCCGATTCGATCGATTCGCTCGTGGCCACCACGTTCGCCAACGTCGCGATGGACCTCGTCGAGAGCGGCGTGACCGGGCGCATGGTGGCGATCCAGGACGGCAAGTACGCGCACACGAACCTGCCCGATCCGGACCTCGGCCCGCGGCGGGTCAAGGTGGACGACCTCTACAACGTCGCCCGCTTCCGGCCGAGGTATGACGGCAAGCTCGGAGACCCCATGCTCTTGGTCGGTCTCGACTAACTCGGCGTGGCCCTGCACGGCGCGGGCGCGCGTTGGCGCGCTGCGCTCCTCGCTCACCGCACCTTGGGGTGCGCCTCGCTCCGGTGCTCGGCGCCGCCTTCGCCGGCACCGCCCAGACCCACGATCCTCGGTTCGACGGGGCGAGGCCGCCCCGGATAACGCCGGACCCTAGCCCTCGAGGCCGGACAGGGAGCGGATCGTGCGTGCCAGGGCGGACATGTCGTCGTCGGCGTGGCCGGCGGCGATCAGGCCCGTCTCGAGCTGGGCGGCCAGCGCGCTGACCGGGAGGACGGCACCGAGCTGGGCGGCGAGGTCCAGGGCGATGCCCAGGTCCTTGCGGTGCAATGCGACCTTGAACCCGAGCGGATAGTCGTTGTCGAGCATCCGGCTGCTCCGGTTGGCCAGGACCCAGCTCTGGGCCGCTCCCCCGCCGAGCGCCGCGACCACCTGCTCGACGTCGAGACCGGCCTTGATGGCGAGCACGATCCCTTCCGCCACGCCCAGGTAGGCGCCGGCCAGGATGACCTGGTTGACCGCCTTGACCGCCTGTCCGGCGCCGGTCGGGCCGACATGGGTGATCGTCCGGCCAAGGGCCGAGAGGACCGGGCGAGCGCGCTCGACGTCGGCCTCGTCACCACCGACGAAGATCGTCAGCGTCGCGTTCCTGGCCCCCTCGCTCCCACCCGAGACGGGCGCGTCGACGAGGCGGAGGCCCCGCTCGGCGAGCCGCGCGGCGAAGTCCCAGCTCCCCGACGGCGCGATGGTCGAGCAATCGATGACGAGCGTCCCGTTCCGCGCACCGTCCACGACGCCGTCCGGGCCGAAGAGCACGGCCTCGACGTCGGGCGTGTCCGACACGCAGATGACGACGATGTCCGCCTCGGCCGAGGCGTCAGCCGGGGTCGCGGCGAGGGTGACGCCCAGGTCGGACAGCTCCTGCGCCGCGACCGGGCGTCCGGTTCCAGCCGGTCACCGTGAAGCCGGCTCGGGCGAGATTGGCGGCCATCGCCGCGCCCATCGTGCCGAGGCCGAGGAACGAGACGCGGCCCCGTTGCGGCGATGGGTCGGTGGTCATCGCGGCTGGTCTGGGTCGGGCTCTGCAGGCGGGGCGGTGTCGGGCTCGGCGGGCGCCGGCTCCCCGGCCTCAGCGGATGCGGCGGCGGGCTCCGTGGCTGCGCCGGGCTCGGCTGGCGGGGTGTCGCCGGTGGTCGTTTCGGTGCCGTCCGGCGGCAGCTCGTCGTCCTGGTTTCGACCGCGCGCCACGAGGAAGGCGATGACCGCGGCGATGAGCACCAGGATGATGATCCACGGCAGCAGGTCGCCGGCCCTGCCCGTATCCGGGACCGGGATCGGGCGCGGCGATGCGGACGGGGACGGCGACGGGCTTGCGCTCGGTGCGGCCGACACCGGCGTGACCACGACCTGGATCCCCGACTTCGGGTTCCCGTTGGTGATGACCGGCACGCCGGCCGCGTTGCGCCACGTCGCGCCGCTGTCACCGACCTCCGCGGTCACGACGTAGTCCTGCGTCGGTTGGATGTCCGTGATCGTGTAGCCGATGCTGAACGGCACCGGCAGCCCGTCGACCACGGACTGGACCTCGATCCCGAGCGATTCGCCCGTGGACGGATCGACGAGCACGGCCATCGAGTAGGCCGTCGGGGACGGCTCGATGCCGACGCCGGTGATCTGGCCGCTGACTGCGCCCTTCACGAGGTCGGGCCGGTAGGTCAGCGTGATCGCAACGTTCGACGGGTTGCCCTTCGTCAGGACCGGCACGCCCTTGCCCGTGACCCAGGCGTTCTCGCCATCGACGATCGTCGCCTGGATGGTGTATGTCTGGTCGGGGTCGATCGTCTGACCCTCTAGGTCGAGCTCGAAGTCGACCGGGACGGCGGTGACGTCGCGGTCGATCGTCGATGCGACGATCGAGCTTTCCGCGGCCCGCGCCGAGCCGCGGACGAGGGCGACGACGGCGAAGGCCTCACCGGTCAGCTTGTAGGGCTCGCGGTACGTCAACGTGCCCGTCACGGGACCGGTGATCGGTGTCGGTGACGGGGCGCCCGACGGCGCCGCGGTCGGTGTCGGGGTGGGCACCGGGCTCGGCGTCGGCGTGGGGACCGGAGTCGGCGTCGGGGCAGGCGTCGGGGACGGAGTCGGGGTCGGGACGGCTGTCGGGGTCGGGACGGCTGTCGGGGTCGGGACGGCTGTCGGGGTCGGCGTCGGTGCCGCCGTCGGTGCCACCGTCGGTGCAGCGGTGGGCGCCGTCGAAGCGCTCGCGGCCGGGGAGGCACTCGGCCCGGCGCTGGCTGGGGCGCTCGGCGCGGTGGACGACGATGCGCTCGGCGACGGGAGCTGGCTCGGTAGCGGGGTCGGGAACGGCGAGGCGACCGGGATCGGCGTGTCCACGGCTGCGACCGGCACCGAGATGGCGCCGCCCGCCTTCCCGCCCTCGATGATCGTCACGCCGGCGCGGTTCTGCCACGAGTTCGAGCCGTCGACGATGCCGCCCTTGACCACGTACGTCGCCGTCGGATCGATCAGGGCGGGGTCGTAGCCGATCGAGAACCCCAGGTTCGCGACGTTCGCGATCGGGACGACCTGGCGCGACACCAGCGTCCCTGTGTCGAGCTTGATCAGGGCGGCGATCTCGACCGCTGCCGGGCCGAGCAGGGTCCCGGGTGGCGGCAGGATCGTGCCCGCGATCGTGGCCGGCGGCGTCGCCGGCATCGCGGTCAAGGTCACGGCGATCTCGCTCGAGGGCCCGCCGGTGATGACGGGCACACCGACCGCGTTCTGCCAGGTCGCGGCTCCGTCGACGACCGTCGCGTAGAGCCCATAGGCATGGGTCTGGTCGATCGCGGCATCATCGACCAGCACGGAGAAGTCGAGCGGGAGGGCGGCTGGCGCGTCGATCCGCTGCTCGCCGACCACGGCACCGGCGTCGGTCGAGGCCGTGTGGTCGACGATCGTGACGATGGCGACGGCCTGGGGCGTCAGGACTACGCCCTCGGGAAGCGCCAGCGAGCCGGTCACGGTCGTCGTGGCGGCGAAGATCGGCGTGACGAGCAGGCTTGCCGCGAGCGCCACCAGGATGCCAAGGGCCGTGGCGCGGCGAAGAAGGGGTCGCGATGACGGCACGTCTGACCTCAGATTTTCATCCCCCGGGACGCATCGTCCACGTCCCAGCCAGGTCGGAAGCCTAGCAGGATGGGCGTCCGCGACGGCGCGACGAGATGGGCTCGAGCCCGGACGGCCTCACCGAGCGCGGTACGATAGGCACCCCAACCCATCCGTCCGGGAGACGAGCACCGCATGACCTCTGGCGCCGGAACAGCCCTCATCACCGGGATCACGGGCCAGGACGGCTCGTACCTTGCCGAGCTCCTGCTCGGCAAGGGCTACGAGGTCCACGGCCTCGATCCGCCGCTCGAGCTCGTTCTCGACCGGCCGGATCGACCACCTCTATCACGACCCGCACGAGTCGGGTGCGCGGCTCGTCCTCCACTACGCCGACCTGACCGACTCGTCCTCGCTGATCGGCCACCTCCATCGGATCAAGCCGTCGGAGGTCTACAACCTCGGCGCCCAGAGTCACGTCAAGGTCAGCTTCGAGATGCCCGAGTTCACCGCCGACACCGCCGGCATGGGCACGCTGCGCATGCTCGAGGCGGTCCGCACGGCCGACTGGCCGATCCGCTTCTACCAGGCCGGCTCGTCCGAGATGTTCGGCCAGGTCGCCGAGACGCCGCAGACCGAGACGACGCCGTTCCACCCGCGCAGCCCGTACGCCATCGCCAAGGTCTTCGCCCACTGGATGACCGTCCAGTACCGCGACGCCTACGGGCTCCACGCCAGCAACGGGATCCTCTTCAACCACGAGTCGCCGCGCCGCGGCGGGACGTTCGTGACCCGCAAGGTGACCCGGGGGATCGCGGCGATCCTGGCCGGGCAGGCCGACGCGCATCTACCTCGGCAACCTCGATGCGCGGCGCGACTGGGGCTACGCCGCCGAGTACGTCGAGGCGATGTGGCTGATGCTCCAGCAGCCCGAGCCGGACGACTACGTGGTCGCCACCGGCGAGATGCACTCGGTCCGGGAGCTGTGCGAGGTGGCCTTCGGCCTCGTCGGGCTCGATTGGGAGCAGTCACGTCCGGATCGACGAGCGCTACATCCGCCCGACCGAGGTCGACGAGCTGTGCGGCGACCCGTCGCAAGGCCGAACGGGTCCTCGGCTGGCGGCCGCGGACGACGTTCCATGCCCTCGTCCGGATCATGCTCGAGGCGGACCTTGCGCGAGGCCGGCCTCGATCCGGCCGCCCACCTCGTGGCCGGGGAGCCCGTCCCGTGAGCTTCTGGAGCGAGCGCCGGGTCATGGTCACCGGCGGCGCCGGCTTCCTCGGGAAGGCGGTGGTCCGCCGGCTGGAGGCGGCCGGGGCCGCAGCCATCAGCGTGCCGCGCAGCGCGGATCACGACCTGCGCACCCCGCGAAGGCGTCGCCGCCGCGCTCGAGGAGGCCCGGGCCGACGTCGTCATCCACCTTGCCGCGGTGGTCGGCGGGATCGGCGCGAACCGCGAGAACCCCGGCCGGTTCTTCTACGACAACGCGACGATGGGCATCGAGCTGATGGAGCAGCTCGCGGCTGGCGGGTGTCGAGCAAGTTCGTCCAGATCGGGACGATCTGCTCCTATCCCAAGTTCACGCCGGTCCCGTTCCGCGAAGACGACCTGTGGAACGGCTATCCCGAGGAGACCAACGCGCCGTACGGCCTGGCCAAGAAGATGCTGCTGGTCCAGGGCCAGGCCTACCGGGCAGCAGTACGGCTTCGACGTCATCCACCTGATCCCGGTCAACCTGTACGGCCCGGGCGACAACTTCGACCCGGCCAGCTCGCACGTCATCCCCGCGCTGATCAAGAAGTGCGATCGACGCCCGGGACCACGGCGACGACCACATCGAGGTCTGGGGCACGGGCTCGGCGACGCGCGAGTTCCTGTACGTCGAGGACGCCGCCGACGGCATCGTCCTGGCCGCCGAGCGCTACGACGGCTCGGAGCCGGTCAACCTCGGGGTCGGCCGCGAGATCTCGATCCGCGACCTCGTCGGCATCATCGCGCGTCTGACCGGCTTCACCGGCGAGATTCGCTGGGACACCAGCAAGCCGGACGGCCAGCCCCGACGGGCACTCGACACGAGCCGAGCGCGCGAGTGGTTCGGCTTCGAGGCCAAGACGACCTTCGAGGACGGCCTGCGCGAGACGATCGACTGGTACGAGCGGTCGCGCGTCGCGGCACGGTGATCGCGCCGGCGAACCAGGCCGCGATCGTCACGGGGGCCTCCGGCCAGGATGGGTACTACCTCGTCGCCCGGCTCCTCGCGGAGGGGGTCGCCGTCCACGCGACGGTCCGCGACGCAGGGAGGGTCGCCGACCTCCACACGCTGCCGCACGCCGACCGGCTGACCGTCGACGAGCTGGAGATCACGGACGCGGACGCGTGCCGGCGCCTGCTGGGCACGGTACGACCCGATGAGGTCTACAACCTGGCCGGCCTGAGCAGCGTGCGCCGCTCGTTCGACGATCCGACCGAAGCGTGGCGGACCAACGCCGATGCGGTGCATGGCCTGCTCGAGGCCCTCCGCACGGAGAGCCCGGCGACACGGTTCTACCAGTCTTCCTCGACCGACATGTTCGGAACGTCGCCCGGCGGGACGACGATCCACGACGAAGGGTCGGCCTTCATGCCGCAGAGCCCGTACGCTGCCGCCAAGGCCGCGGCCCACGTCCTGTGCGACGCATACCGGCGGGCATTCGACCTCCGCGTGTCGTGCGGGATCCTGTCGAACCACGAGTCGAACCGTCGGCCCGCTCTGTTCCTCACGGCCAAGGTCGTTGCGTACGTGCGGTCCCTGCGGGACGAGCACGGCACCGTCCGCCCACCGACCGATCCGCTTCGGGTCGGCAATCTCGCCGTCCGCCGGGAATGGGGGTTCGCACCGGACTATGTCGACGGGATGATCCGTATCTGCCGGCAGATCGCCGTCAGGTCGGACGTTTCAGGCTCGTCGCCCGAGGCCGACGTCGGCTCGAGCTACCGGGACTACGTCCTCGGGACCGGCCGCCCGAGCGCTGTCTGGGAGCTGATCGACCGCGCCTTCCAGCTTGGCGGCTGCCCGCTCGAGTGGGATCGGACGTCGCCGGATCCTGCCGACTGGACGGCTCGGCTGGCCGGGACGGGTGCGCCGGCCGTCGTCGTCGACCCGTCGTTCATCCGGCACGCCGATCCGGCCACGATCGGGACCGATCCGTCCAGGGCTCGCGACGAGCTGGCCTGGCGACCGCGGACCGACCTCGACGCCTTCCTCGAGGACATGCTCGCGACCGACGCGGCGGCACGCGGGTCAGATCGTGGGGTACCAGCCTGACCGCGACGCCTGCTATGCGGCCGGCGCCACCGCCGCATAGACGTCGCGCGTCTGGATCGCCGTTCGCCGCCAGGTGAAGGCGGCGGCCCGTTCGAGGCCGCGCGCGACCATCCCGGTCGCAAGTTCGCCGTCGCCGAGGATCCGCAGGATCTGCGCTCCAAGCGCGGACGCGTCGCCCGGCGCGAAGTAGAGAGCCGCGTCGCCGCCGACCTCCGGGTGCGACGAGGAGTCGGCGAGCACGACAGGCGTCCCGCAGGCCATCGCCTCGAGGGTCGGGAGCCCGAACCCTTCGTAGCGCGACGGGAAGAGGAACGCCCGAGCGGCCCCAAAGAGGGCCGGAAGCTCGGTGTCGGTGGCGTCGACCCGGTGGACCGATCCCTCGAGCGCGAGCCGCCGGATGTCGGCCAGCTCCTCGCCCGTGAGCTTGCCGCCGCCCACGGCAACGAGGCTGAGCCCCGGATGCTCGGCGCGGACCCCGGCGAAGGCGTCGAGCGCGACGGCGAAGTCCTTGTACGCCCTGCGGTTCCCCACGAACAGGAGGAAGTCCTCGGGGAGTGGCTGGCCAGGGACCTGGCCCGGCCGGAACTCGCCGCCCACGCCGAGATGGACGACCTCGACGGTGGCATCGAGCGGGCCGTAGATCTGCCGCAGGTCGCGACGTGTGCTCTCGCTGATGCACAGGATCGCGCGTGCGCGCTTCGCGAACTCTTCCTTGCCGAGATGCTGGCTGCGGTTCGTGAACACGTCCGGCAGCAGCTCCGGGATCATGTCGACGACGGTCACGACCATCGGCGGACCCGCCGGATCTGGCAGGCGATCCGGGTAGTACCAGGTCGGGTGGACGATGTCCGCGGCCCGGGATGGAAGGCGCTGCTGCAAGCGCTCCAGCCACTGGTCCCGGCGGGAGGCCTCCCGACCGAGGCCGGCATCGATGGCGTGCTCGTTGCCCGACCCTCGCCAGTCGAGGTCGACCCGCACCCCGAGGTCCGGGTCGTTCTCGAACTCGCGCACGAGCTCGACGAAGTAGCGAGACACTCCGCCCCGTCGCTGGTGCCGCATGATCTGGTCGTCGAAGTGCACCTTCACGGTCGTTCGCCGCGCGCCGCGGTCAGCAAGCCGCTCCCGAACCGTCGCCAGACGCGGAACAGGTTGAGGGGCAGCCAGGTCCGGGGGCATGCCAGCAGGAGGAATGTCGACCACCAGATCGGGTTGTGCACCGAGCGCTTCGTCAGCGTCGAGCGCAGATAGGCCCGGACCGAGGTCCGCGCCACCTTCCGGATCCCAGTCGTCGTCCGGTCGAGCCACAGCCTCACACCGGGATCGGAGATGAGGGCGTAGCCCCGGTGGTGGGCACGGATCGTGAACTCGTAGTCGGACATGTAGTGCGGGAGCAGCCTCGGGTGGAACCCGCCGAGCTCGAGGAAGTCCGTCGCGGCCATGAACAGGCCCCGGGTCGAGAAGCAGTTGACACGCTCCGGCTCCTTGGCGCCGACGAGCCTGAGCCGGCGCCAGTTGACGTGGACACCGAGCTCGATGAACTCACCGGACTCGCCGTCGAACAGCTGCGCCAGGAGCAACGACCGCGGGCGGCCGACCAGGGCGGCGCGCCCGGCGGCAAGGAAGTCCGCATCGAACCGCGTGTCGTCGTTGGCGATCAGCACCAGGTCGCTCGGATCGAGGTCTCGTCCTTCGAGCCATCGATACGCCTGCTGGAGGCTGCCGGCCCACCACCATGAGCCGTCCCCCCTGATCACGGTCGTGGTCGGGAGCAGCTCGAGAACGGCTTCGGTCGTTCCGTCCGAGGAGCCGTCATCGACGAGGACGAGATGGAAGTCCTGGTCGGTCTGGTCGAGGAGGCAACGGACGAACTGCTCGGTGATGGCGCGCCGATCGTG
This sequence comes from uncultured Chloroflexia bacterium, assembly GCA_963842695.1. Classification (GTDB taxonomy): domain Bacteria; phylum Chloroflexota; class Limnocylindria; order Limnocylindrales; family CSP1-4; genus SPCO01. The sequence goes on along the minus strand of CAWJHK010000006.1, from coordinate 456,912 downwards.
GACCGGCAGCAGGACATGGATCGTTCCGTGACCCGCGGCTCGCTGGTGCGCGACGGTCACCTCGGCTTCTGCAGGAGACACACGTAGTTGTCGCCCAGCCCGACGCCGTCCGCCAGCCGAGCCGCGACGTTGAAGACGTTCCAATCATCGAGCAACGAGGCCACCTTCTTCGGCCGAGGCGGCAGGACCCGCTTCGAGCGCCTCGAATCCCAGAACGCCGACGGCTGCCCCTCGGGCGGACGCGAGAATTCATGCATCCACTGGTAGCGAAGCCACCTGGAGTTGGTCAGCGTCCGGACCGACTTCACCTCGAGACCGCACTGCTCGGCCAGCGTGGCCAGCGAGCGACGCGAGAACTGCTGCAGGTGGTACGGAACGTGCCAGTTGATCCATCGGCGCCCGAACAGCCGGCCGCCCCAGCCGTTCGAATTCGGCGTCGCGATGATCGCGATCCCCCCAGGTCGGAGGACCGCCGCGACGTCGCTGAGGAGGGAGCGCGGATCCAGGGCATGCTCGATGACCTGGTCGAGGGTGACGTAATCGAAGCTGTCGGCCTCGTAATCCTCGGCGTGGAACAGCCCGACCCGGGCGTTCAGGCCATACCGTTCCGCGAACCTGAGGAGGTTCTCGTCGGCGTCGATGCCGTGCGCGTCGCAGCCCCTCGCCATGTGATAGGCCAGCGTCTGGCCCTCGCCGCACCCGATGTCGAGCACCCGCACGTTCCTTGGGACCCAGCGGTATGCCGAGGCCCGCTCCCCGGCCAGCCAGGGTCCGAGGCCGTGGAGCTCCACCGGCGGGCGAAAATCCTGGACGGGAAGTGCCGCCCGAGGGTAGTAGCGACTGTAAAGCGCGCCGAGCTCGGGCTCCGTGAAGCGTGTCCCGAGCACTTTGTGTCCGCAGATCCGGCAACCCAGGATGGAATGCGTCCCGGGATAACCGTACCGGTCGTCGTACAGGCCGCGATGGATCACGTGGGTCGGACCACCGCAGATCGGACAGCAGAGTTCGACTGGCGCATCCTCGCTGGACGGTCGCGAGGGCGACAGGCGAGCCTCCTGATGGCTCACGCCGCTGCCGTCCAGTCCGCGAGGATCTCGCGATACCACTCGATCGTCTCGTCGAGCTGTCGTTCGAGATCGAAACGTTCCGACGCGTCGCGCGCGGCGTTGACGGACAGGGTGGCTCTCAACAGCGGATCGGCAAGGATCGCGGTCGCCGCCGCAGCCATCCCGTCAGCGTCCCCGCGGTCGACGAGCACTCCCGTCGCCTGAGCCCGATCTTCGGCGGGACCAGACCACGCCCCCGGCGCTCCGGCGAGGCTGCGGACCTCCTCCGGGATCCCGCCGACGGCGGTGGCGACCACGGGCAGGCCCGTCGACAGGGCCTCCAGGATCGTCGTGGGGAAGGTGTCCGCGTTGGCCGCGTGGAGGTAGAGGTCGGCTGCCTGGTAGTACGCCGCCACCTCCCGAGGGTCGGTCCGGTACGGAACGCACTGGATCTCCCCGTTCTCGAACGTCTCCACCGGCCCGTCGTCGCCGACGGCGAGGCACAGGACGTGTCGATCCTTGATCGCCGCGGCGATCCGGACGGCGGCCTGCGACACCGTGTCGAAGTCCTTGAACATGTTGATGCGAGCCTGATTCGCGGTGAACAAGAGGATGAAGGGGTCCGCCGGGAGCCCGAGGTCCCGCCGTGCCTGGGCCTGGTCGGCGGGCCGGAAGATCGTCTGGTCCACGCCGTTCGGGATCACTCGCCAGCCGGCCGCGCCACGGAGGACGGAGACTCGCGCCTGATCCATGAGCCACTGGGACGGGGTCGTGATGTACAGACGGCTGCGTTCGTAGATGTCGCGCTTCTCCGCGAGATTGATCCTCGTGGAATCCCGCGGGACCGCCGGGTAGATCGTCAGGTCCGGGCACGACCCACAACCGACCCGCCATCGCTCGCAGCCCATGCTGTACGCGCAGTGGCCCGTGAATGTCCACTGGTCGTGGAGGGTCAGGGCGACGGGCGCGCTCTGGCTCATCCGGGCCAGCTCCCGCAGGTCGAAATACCGGCCATGGAGATTGTGGCCGTGGAAGACGTCCGGCCGTTCCGGCGGCAGATACGGGATCCTGGACGTGCCCGGATAATCGAAGATGTTCCGCCCCAGGTACTCGGCCACGAACCGCCTGGGCGAGGCATAGAAGCGGAGGTCCTTCCGGACGATCCCGATGCCCGGCACTCCGCTCGCGTGCCGTCCGAGGAAGCGGGCCGCCCACCGGAGCCATCGGGTCGCGAAGTTCGGTCGCGGCGGTCGCGGGATCGTCAGGATGGTCGGATCGTCGCCATCGTTCTCGGTGGCCGCCAGCCAGGAATGATGGCCACGGGCCAGCAGACCCTGGTGCAGCGACCAGGCGATGCGCTCGGCGCCCCCGGATTGGGGCACGCGAGAGATCTGGACGACGCGAAGGGGGCGGGCGTTGTCGACGGTCATGAGCGGAAGAATGCCAGACCGGACCTGACGACCCGGCGACCGAGGCGACGGCTCCGCCGGCCGAGGCGATGCGCCACCCGGTCGATGTCCCGGGGCAGCGTGCGAACCCGCCGGTCCACCGGGTCGAGGCGCCGGATCGCCGCTCGTCGGATCCGATAGGAGGGCCGATCGAGCAGTCGCTCGATATCGGCGGTCTGGCGGAGCGCGACGGTTCCGCTGGCTCGGAGGTCCGACATCATCCGCAGGACCTCGTCGGGGTGGGGTCCGCGGTAGCGCTCGAGCCAGCTCGGATAACCCGGGACGTTGTGGACGGCGAAGGGGCGGCCAAGCGTCAGGTACGCCTCGTTCGCCCAGTCGAGGGCCCCGGCGCGCCGCGCCCAGTCGGCATGCGCGTAGTAGTCGCACTTCTCGAGGACCTGCTTCGGAAAGAGGAGCGAGTAGTGGAAGAGGCGGATCCCTCGAGAGGCCGTGGCATCGGCATCGAGCCATCGACCGGAGCGAAGGTCCAGCCCGGCCTCATCGAGCACGGTCGGGGGGCGGTGGCGAGCGTAGACATAGCCGGGGCGCCACTTGAACAGGCGGTGGTAATCGGCGGCGCCGCGCCGGAGATACCAGCCGTCGACGGTCGATCCCAGGCCACCCCAGAAGGTGACCTGGCGGAACGTCATCGCGTCGATCGAGGGGTCGGCCGCGAGCATCGCGAGGATCGACTCCATGTCCCTGGCCAGGTAGAACTCGTCGATGTCGACCTGCCACAGGTAGTCCCCGGTCGCCCGGCTGGCGTAGGCGCGGCTCTGCTCGTCCTTCTCGCCGGGCCAGAAGCCGTCCGGGTGGCCGGCATCCTCGGCGGTCACGATGGTGAGCTTGTCGTCAGGATCCTCGTCGGCCTTGAACCGGCGCAGGACCTCGAGCGTGCCGTCGCGCGAGTGTCCATCGGCGGTCGCGATGTTCACCGCTCCCGGTGCCGCACCCTCCACCACGATGATCTCGTGGGCATACGGATACAGGGACCGGAGGGTATAGCGGGTGAAGGGCTCGCCGTTGAGGACGATGACACCGAACGTCACCCGCGGCCGGGCGGCTCGCGGTTCGGTCATCGAGCCGCCGATCGTCGAGCATCGACGATCTCCCGGCGGATGAACGTCAGGTTCCAGCGATCGACCGCGACGAGGTCGTAGCCGGCCGACCGGATCCGCCGCACGGTCCGCCACAGCGTCCACGCCTTGACCGGCTGGTCGATCTCCGTGCACACGACCGTCGGGCGGATGCCGCGGCCGAGCATCGACCGGATGACCCGGTGCTCCGCGCCCTCGATGTCGACCTTGAGCAGGTCGATCCGGTCGTGACCGAGCTCGCGCATCAGGCTGTCCAGGCTCCGGCACGGAGCTTCGAAGTACGTGTCGGTCCGCTGCAGGTTCACGATCGAATGGGAGACGTGGTCCGGGTTCTGCGGAGCAAAGAAGCGCAGGACCGTGTCCTCCGACCAGAGGCCGACCGGCATGAAGTGGAATCGCTGCTCCCCCGCGGCGTGATCGCGAACGTGTGCGACGGCCCGTGGCGTCGGGTCGAATGCGTACACCGAGCAGCCGCTGCGATCGATGAGGGCAAGGTCGAACGAGATGTCCTCGCCGACCCCGCCGCAGTAGGCGATCCAGGTGTCGGTGATGATCGCCGTGGGCACGATCCAGCCACCGTAGTCGGTGCCGAGTCGCTCGAGGCCGAGCGTCGACGGCGGAGGCGCATGCCGAAGCGCGATCCGTCGTGCCAGCGACAGCGAGCGACGCTCGAACTCCTCACGGAATCGGCGGATGCGACGGCGGAGATGACGGCGTCGGCGGGCGGCGCCGGCGGCGGGCGGCGATGACGGTTCTGCGTCGACCGAGAGGCGCGTTTCCGTCACTTCCGGCCACGACGGCAGGGGCACGTCGGGCCAGGGGCCGAGCAGTCGTGCATGGTTCGATTGTGCCACCGCCGGCCGACGGAGCGGGCGCACGGGAACCGGCCGCGGCGTCTCGGGACCGCCCCCGTTCGCAGGCGTCAGCCCCGGCCGCGCACCGTGACCAGCGTGAGCGCGATCGCGTTGTTGCCGTAGCCGAGGCGGTTCCAGTCCGGCAGGTCGGGCTGGACCGCGCCGTCGGCGGCGGTCGCCCGCGACCGGATCGAGTGTCTGCCCGGTGCCGCTCCGGGCCAGGCGAACCGCCATCGCCGCCAGGCATACGGCTCCGGGTCGCCGACGAGCTCGGCGGCCTCCCAGCCACCGGCGTCGACACTGACCTCGACGGCCACGACCGGGATGCCTCCGGCCCACGCCGCGCCTCGGATCTCGCAGCCACCCGGGTCGACGACGTCTCCGGGCGCCGGGCTCGAGACGAGGGAGTTGACGCGCATCGCGGCGACGGGCGGTGCCCCCGGCGTGCCGACCGGCTCGTCCCCGTAGTAGCGGTACTGGCGCGTCTGGTAGTGCGCCTCGAGCGGATGGTCGATCGCCTCGACGCGCCGCAACCACTTGACCGAGGCCATCCCGTACCAGCCGGGAACGAGCAGCCGGACCGGTCCGCCGTGCTCGGCGGTCAGCGGCTCGTCGTTCTGCTCGAAGGCCAGCAGCGCGTCACCCGTCATCGCCTCCGCGACGGTCAGCGAGCGTTCGTAGGCGATCTCGTCAGCCCGCCCGCGAGGGACCCCGCGATCCGCGCCCTCGAACCGGAGCTCGACCGCGCCGGCCCTGAACCCGGCATCGTCGAGGATGTCGCGCAGCGGCACGCCGCGGAAGACGCCGGTGCTGATGGCACCGGGGCCCCACGGCTCACCCTCCGTGATCGGCGACAGGCGCGTCCGGTTGTTGCCGGCACATTCCAGGGTGACCGGCAGCGTCCGGGCCGGCCGGCCACGCAGATCCGCCAGCGATACGGTCAGCGGCCGTTCGACGAGGCCGTCGACATCGAGCCGCCAGGCCTCGGCGTCGACGTCCGGCACGCCGAGGTTCGTCCTGACGTAGAAGTCGCGCACGCTCGTCACGGGATCGTCGAGGGCTGCCGGTGGCGCCTCGGCGTTGAACGGCACGGCCCGGACGACGACGCGCCGGTCGCTCTCCTCGGCGCCCGTGCCGATCGTCCGTGCCACCACCCGTCAGATGCCGGGGAAGGGGGTCAGGTGGGTGTTGCTCAGCGCGCCAAGCAGACCGGCCACCGTCCCGACGATGAGGACAAAACGGGCGAGACCCGGCCGCGTTCGATCGCAGATGTCGGCCGTGGCGACAACCAGCGCGATCAGCCCCGACTTGAGGGCGACGCCCAGCATGGGATCCCTGACGACGCTCGCCGCGATCGGGTTGAGCTCCCGGGCGACGGCCAGCGCGGTCAGGAGGTCTGCGATCTGGGTTGCGCTGAAGGCGATCACGAGCCAGGCGAGGCCGATGCCCGTGAAACCCCTCCGGATCGCCGCCACGCCGACCATGTGCGCATCGTAGACGCGTCGTCGCTCGCCCGCCGCGACGGTCGTCAGCCCTCCGCGGGCGGCCCCTCGCGACGGACGACGCGCGGATCCTTGCCGAGGTCGAAGCCCTTGTACGCGGCCTGCCGGACCATGCCGTCGCCGGTCCAGCCGGCGAACTCGGCTCGGATGACGATGGAGGGTCGGACCCATTCGGCGGTGCGCGCGACCGCACGGGGCGGTGGCGTCGCGAACGGCGATTCGTCCGTGGCCAGCGGCCGGAGCTCTGACAGGAGCTCCTCCCGGCTGCCCTGGCGGAACCCGGCACCGACCTTGCCGGCGTAGCGCAGCCGGCCGTCCTCGTACACGCCGACGAGCAACGCCCCGAGATCGACGGCGGTGCCGGTCCCGCGCGTCCAGCCGCCGACGACGAGCTCCTGCTCGGGCCGGATCTTGACCTTCTGCCAGGCCTTGGTCCGGACGCCCGGGATATAGGGCGATCGACGGTCCTTGGCCATGATCCCCTCGAGCCCGCGGACCCGTGCCGCCTCGAAGAACGCCAGTCCGTCGCCGGTCACGTCCTCGCTGAGCCGGACCCGAGGATCGGTCGCCAGCACGTCACGCAGCAGGCGTCGGCGCTCCTCGAGCGGCTCGTCCAGCAACGACCGCCCGTCGACGTACAACAGGTCGAACACCTCGTAGACGAAGGCACCGCCTGGAGACAGGAGCCGTCCCTTGATCCGGTCCTGGAGGAGCGCGAAGTCCGGCTCCCCGTGCTCGTCGAGGGCGATGACCTCGCCGTCGACGATCGCGCGGCGTGCCGTGATCCAGTCCGCGGGCTCGAGGAACGGACCGAAGTAGCGGGCGGCGTCCTGCCGGCCGCGGGTCCACAGCCGCACCGCCCCGTCGTCGACGACGGCCTCGACCCGGAAGCCGTCCCACTTGATCTCGAACAGCCAGCCGGGGTCGTCGAAGGGCGCCGCCACGAGCGTGGCCAGCATCGGATCGATGAAGTCGGGCATCGGGACGGCCGCGCCGCGCCGCGCCGACGAGGACCTAGCCACGGCGTTTCGGCCGTCCTGCCGCGACCTCGTCGTTGGTGCGCCCGGTCTTGACGCTGGCCGGGTGGTCCTCGGCGTCCCAGCCGGGAGCCGCGGCGTCGTCCCGGCGGTGGATGAGGAGCCACTTGTCCTTGCCGTCGCGCCCGAAGTCTGCCCGCACGAACACGAAGCCGCCGTGCAGCTTCTCGCCCTCGAGGCGGACCTTGAGCTCTCCCGCCTCGAGGGCCGCGGCGGCGTCGGGAACCGATGGATCCGCGGTCCAGCGGCCCCAGTCCCAGACGATCACGTCGCCGGCGCCGTACTGCGCGTCGGGGATCACGCCCTCGAAGTCGAAGTACTCGAGCGGGTGGTCCTCGACGTGGACGGCCAGCCGGCGAGCGCGCGGATCGAGCGATGGACCGCGCGGCACGGCCCACGAGACAAGGACGCCGCCGATCTCGAGCCGCACGTCGAAGTGCAGTCGGCGGGCGCGGTGGCGCTGGACCACGTAGCGTCCCGACGTCGCCGTCGCGCGCCCAGCTCGCGGCCGGCGGATGGCGGACCCGCGCGGTTCGGGCGTCCGATCGAAGCGGCGCTTCCGCCGGTAGGTGTCGAGCGTCATCTCGGGCCTCCGTCACGGCCAATTCGGGATGCTTCCGGCACGACGGGCGTCTGCAGCGACCAGGGATTGGCGCGCCCGGCGAGACTCGAACTCACGACCTTCAGGTCCGCAACCTGACGCTCTATCCACTGAGCTACGGGCGCCCGATGCCGTCGGCGGCTGGCGGAGAGGGAGGGATTCGAACCCTCGATGCAGGTTACCCCACATGGCGGTTTAGCAAACCGCTGCACTAGACCTCTATGCGACCTCTCCGTCGCGACAGCGGCCGGAATCCTATCATGGGCGACGTGGCCGGCCGCCCGGCCGATCGGGGGACCGCCAACCCGGTCCCGACCCTTCGCACCAGGGAGCGACGATGCTGAGCGCCGACCTCCGAAAGCTCCTGATCGCCCAGATCGGCAACGAGCTGGCAGCCCATCAGCTCTATCTGGCCATCGCCATCTACTTCGAACGCAAGAGCCTCGATGGCTGGGGCAAGCTCTTCCGCGGCCAGTCGGTCGAGGAGGCCCAGCACGCCCAGAAGATCATCGACTTCCTCGTCGACAACGACGTCGACTTCGACCTGCCCGCGCTCAAGGCGACCTCGACCCGGTTCGGCTCGCCGCTGGCCGCCGCGAAGCGGGCGCTCGAGTCGGAGCGGACGGTGGCCGAGCAGTTCGACAAGGCGGCCGCAGTGGCCGTCGGCGCTGGCGACCACCGCGGGTTCGAGTTCCTGCAGTGGTTCATCGCCGAGCAGGTCGAGGAGGAGCGCAAGCTGCAGCACCTCGTCGACCTGATCGACAGCGGCATCAACCTGTTCCAGGCGGAAGCCCAGCTCGACGCGTTCGAATAGCGTGGCGGAGACCGGCCAGGACGACCGCCCCGACGCGCCGTGACGCGGCGGGCCTGAGGCGTGGCCGCTTCATCTCGCGCCTTCGTCCTCCGCCACACCCGGCTGGGCCCCGTCCCCGGGCTCGAGGAGGTCCGACTCCATCTCGCCGACGAGACCCTGCCGCTGTGGCACGCGGTCCAGGTCGAGACGGGCGACCCCGACGCCGCGTTGCCCTACTGGGCCTTCGCCTGGGCCGGCGGCCTGGCCGTCGGGCGATACCTCCGGGACCATCCCGAGGCCGTCGCCGGGCGCCGGGTGTTCGACCTCGCATCGGGCTCGGGGCTGTGCGCGATCGCCGCCCTGCTGGCCGGCGCGTCGGGCGCGACCGCCGCGGACATCGATCCGTACGCAGCCACGGCGATCGAGCTCAATGCGCGGGCCAACGGACACCGGGTGACGGTCGTCCGGCGCGACGTCCTGGACGAGGATGTCCCGGACTGCGACGTCATCCTCGCCGGTGACTGCTGGTACGAGGGGCGGCTCGCCGAGCGTGTCCTGCCGTGGCTGCAACGGGCCGGCGCGCAGGGCATCGACGTCCTGGCCGGCGACCCGGGCCGCCGCTACCTGCCGGTCGACGACCTGGTCGAGCTCGCGACGTTCGACGTCCAGACCACGACCGAGATCGAGGACATGGCGCAGAAGCAGGCCCGGGTCTACGCGATCCGGCCGGTCGGTGCGGCGGCGCGTTCGTCCTCCATTCGCTGATCCGCGCGGTGTGCTGCGTCAGCGTCCCGGCCGGCCGGTCGCGTTGACATCGCGTGCGTCGCTCGGTACCGTCCGAGCACGCACATGAGCCATCCCTTCTACTTTCGATGCCCGGCATGACGGTTCCCGGTCGCTGAGACCGCGGGGCACGGGTCGTGCCGGGTGAACGGAGCAGAGGCCTGACCTCTGCTCTTTTGTTTTTGGGTCGCGGGCACCAGGAGAGATCGACGCGATGTTCGTGGTGATGAACGCGGGCGCCACCGAGGCCGAGATCCTTGGCGTGAAGAGCCAGATCCTGGCCGAAGGGCTGACGCCGTTCGACCACCTGGGCGAGGGGCCGATGGTCATCGCCCTCGTCGGCGAGATCGGCGCGCGCAAGCCGGCGCTCCTGGAGCGCTTCGCGGCGCTGCCCGGGGTGGCCTCGGTCACGCCGATCAGCCGGCCGTTCAAGCTCACCTCGCGCGAGTTCCACCCCGAGGACACCGTCATCCGGGTCCTCGATACGGCCATCGGTGACGGGTCGCTGACCATGATGGCCGGGCCGTGCTCGGTCGAGAGCCGCGACCAGCTCTTCGAGACGGCCGACGCGGTCGCCGCGGCCGGCGCCACGATCCTGCGCGGCGGCGCGTTCAAACCGCGAACCAGCCCGTACGCCTTCCAGGGCCTCGGCATCCAGGGCCTGCGCTTCCTCGCCGAGGCTCGCGAGCGGACGGGGCTCCCCGTGATCACAGAGGTCATGGAGTCGAACCAGGTCGACATCGTGGCGGAGTACGCCGACATCCTCCAGATCGGCACCCGCAACATGCAGAACTACTCGTTGCTGCGCGACTGCGGCCGGGTCGCTCGCCCGGTCATGCTCAAGCGCGGCTACGGCGCGACCGTCGAGGAATGGCTGATGGCCGCCGAGTACATCGTCAGCTCCGGCAACCCGAACGTGATCCTCTGCGAGCGCGGCATCCGGACGTTCGAGACGTACACGCGGAACACGATGGATCTCGCTGCCGTGCCGCTCCTCGACAAGCTGACCCACCTGCCGGTCATCGTCGACCCGAGCCACGCGACCGGCAAGCGCTGGCTCGTCAAGCCGCTGGCCGTCGGCGGCGTCGCGGTCGGCGCCGACGGCGTCATGGTCGAGGTCCACCCCAGCCCGGACGACGCCCTGTCCGACTCCGAGCAGCAGCTCGACTTCGCGATGTTCCGCGACCTCATGGACGCGATCGTGCCGGTCCACGAGCACGTCCGCGAGCTGTACCACCCGGCGGCCGCCGGATGAGCGCCGCGACCTCCTCCCAGCCACCGGTGGCCCGCGTTCGCTCGAGCGCCCGGCTGCGCGGCGAGCTCCGTCTGCCGGGCGACAAGTCGATCAGCCACCGCGCCCTGATGCTGGCCGCCCTGGCCGAGGGGGAATCGAGGATCGAGGGAGCTGGCGACGGCGCGGACATCCGCTCCACGGCCGGCATCGTCGCCGCCCTGGGCGCCACGGTCGAACGCGGCGAGAGGACCGGCCCGACCGTCGCCTACCGGATCGTGTCGCCCGGCGTCGACGGCCTGCGCCAGCCGACCGGCGTGCTCGACTGCGGGAACTCCGGGACGAGCCTCCGGCTGTTCAGCGGCATCCTCGCCGGGTTGCCGATGACGACGACTCTCGACGGCGACGATTCGTTGCGTCGCCGACCGGTGGCTCGTATCATCGAACCGCTGCGCTCGATGGGCGCCGCGCTCCATGGGCGCCTGGACGACTCCCTTCCTCCGTTGACCGTAACCGGTCGTACCCCGCTCCGGGCGATCGACTACGCGACGCCGGTGCCGAGCGCCCAGGTGAAGTCGGCGGTCCTCCTGGCGGGACTCCGGGCCGACGGCCGGACGACGGTTCGCAAATCGATCGCGAGTCGCGACCACACGGAGCGGATGCTGCGAGCGAGAGGCGTGAGGGTCGAGCGGTCGACGGCGCCCGACGGACGGGTCGCCTGGACGGTGGACGGAGGGGTGACGGTGCGAGCGATGGCTGAGCGGGTCCCGGGCGACGTCTCGGCGGCGGCGTTCTGGCTCGTCGCGGGTGCCATCCATCCCGACGCCGAGCTGGTCATCCGCGACGTAGGAGTCAATCCCACGCGACGGGCGGTCATCGACATCCTGCGGTCGATGGGCGCCGACATCGACGAGCGACCGCGGGTGGACCAGGAAGCGGTCATGACCGACGACGGCGTGGGCGAGCCGATGGCCGACCTGATCGTCCGCTCGTCTGCCCTCCGGTCCGTCGAGATCGGTCCGGCCGAGGTCGCGGCGGCGATCGACGAGATCCCCGTTCTCTGCCTGGCGGCGGCCGCCGCGGACGGCACGACCGTGATCCGCGGCGCCGGCGAGCTGCGCCACAAGGAATCGGACCGGATCGAGGGGACGGCCGCCGGTCTTCGTGCCCTCGGCGCGCGGGTCGAGGTCGACGGCGACGACCTGCGGATCGAGGGCGGGACGCGGCTCCGCGGCGCCGAGACCGACAGCCTCGACGACCATCGGCTGGCGATGACGTTCGCGATCGCCGGGCTGGTCGCCTCTGGCGAGACCGCGATCGGCCGGCCGGGATCCGCTGCCATCTCCTATCCCGGCTTCTTCGACGACCTCGAGGGGGTGCGAGCATGACGAAGCGCGTCGTCCTCATCGGCCACCCGGTCGCGCATTCGCTGTCCGGCGCGATGCAGCAGGCCGCGTTCAATTCGCTGGGCATCGACGCCCGGTACGAGCTCTGGGACCGCAGCCCGATCGAGCTGGCCGACGCGATCGGCGAGCTGCGCACCGACGAGTTCCTCGGCGCCAACGTCACGATCCCGCACAAGGAACGGGTCGTCCCGATGGTCGACCGGCTGACCGAGGAGGCGCATGCCACCGGCGCGGTCAACACGATCACCCGCGAGGGCAAGCGGCTGATCGGCCACAACACCGACGTCCCGGGCTTCCGGGTCGCCCTCGACAAGCTCGTCGGCAAGCAGAAGATGCCAAAGCAGGCCGTGGTGCTCGGGGCGGGCGGCGGTGCGCGCGCCGTCGTGTACGGCCTCATCACCGAGGGGTTCCAGCGGATCGTCGTGTTCAACCGGCACCTCCACCGCGCGGAGGGACTGGTCAAGCACTTCGGCCGGACCGCGGCACACATGGAGCTGCGTGCGATGCCGTGGCACGAGTCGATCATCGAGTCCGAGCTGGCCAAGGCACGGATCCTGGTCAACGCCACGTCGATCGGGCTGACCAGCGACGAAACGCCGATCCCCGCGGAGGCCCTCCACTCGGACCTGCTCGTCCTCGACCTGATCTACTCGCGGACGACGTTGCTGCGCGACGCTGCGGCAGCCGGCTGCACGGTCGCCGACGGCGAGTTCATGCTCCTCCACCAGGGTGCCGCGGCGTTCACCCTCTGGACCGGCCAGCCCGCGCCGCTGGAGCTGATGCAGCAGAAGCTGGCCGAGGCCCGTGCCGGCGGGTTGCGCTCGGCCGAGGGCGAGCCGGCCGGCGCCGAGCCGGCCGCAGCCAGCGCGCCCGACTGAGCGCGGCGTCGGACACGCGCGATCGATGGCTGCCTTCCGCTTCCTGACGGCCGGCGAATCGCACGGTCCGGCGCTCGGTACGATCGTCGAAGGCGTTCCGGCCGGCCTGCCGCTGACGGCGGACGACCTGGCGGTCGACCTCGCCCGCCGCCAGAAGGGCTACGGCCGCGGTGCGCGCCAGGCGATCGAGCAGGACCGGGCCGAGATCCTCGGCGGCGTGCGCCACGGGACGACGCTCGGCTCGCCGATCCTCCTCATCGTCCGCAACCGGGACTGGGAGAACTGGACCGAGGTCATGGCCGTCGAGCCGCTCGACGAGGCGGCGGCGGCCGCGCTCCACGAGGCCGCGGCCGACGGCAACAAGCGCGCGACGCCGGTCACCAGGGTGCGGCCCGGGCATGCCGACCTGGCCGGAGCGCTCAAGTACGACTTCAACGACGTCCGCAACGTCCTCGAACGCGCATCCGCCCGCGAGACCGCGGCACGCGTCGCGGCGGGTGGCGTCGCCCGGGCGTTCCTCCGCGAGCTCGGGATCGAAGCCTGGTCGTTCACAGCCGAGGTCGGCGGCGTGGCCGTCGATCCGGCCAACTGCACCCGATCCCGCGACGAGGCCGACGAGTCGCCGCTGCGCTGCCCCGACCCCGACGCCGAGACCGTCATGATCGCCCGCATCGACGAAGCCCGGTCGGCCGGCGACACGGTCGGTGGCGTCTTCGAGGTCGTCGTCCACGGGCTGCCGATCGGCCTGGGCTCGTACGTCCAGTGGGACCGCCGCCTCGACGCCGCGCTGGCATCCGCGGTCATGAGCATCAACATCGTCAAGGGCGTCGAGCTCGGGCTCGGCTTCGAGCAGACGCGGCGGTTCGGGTCCGCCGTCCACGACGTCATCGAGGGCCGGGGCGACGACGGGACGTGGGTCCATCGCACGAACAACGCAGGCGGACTCACCGGCGGCGTGACCAACGGGGAGCCGCTGGTCGTCCGCGGCGCGGTCAAGCCGATCTCGACGCTCGCCCGGCCCTTGCCGTCGGCCGACCTGGTCACCGGCGAGGCCGTCGACAAGGCCCACTACGAGCGCAGCGACATCAGCGTCGTCCCGGCGGCCGGGGTCGTCGCCGAGGCGATGGTCATGCTGACGCTCGCCGGGTTCGTCGTCGAGAAGTTCGGCGGCGACACGATGGACGACATCCGCGCCGCGCTGCGGCACTACCGGGAACGGATCGGCCGGGCGCCCGAGGCACCGGTCGCCGGGGGGAGTCGTGCGACGGCCCTCGCCGGCGGGCGCGGCGGGTCGGCGGGCAACGTGGGCGATACGGCGCCCGGGCACGGCCTGACCGGCACCGACGAGGCCGGCTCCGGCGGCGACGACTGAGGCCGGGACGATGGACGTCGTGCTGATCGGGCTGCCCGGGAGCGGCAAGAGCGTGGTCGGCCGCCGGCTGGCCGGCCGGCACGCGGCGACGTTCATCGATCTCGACGACCGGATCGAATCCACGAGCGGCCGGACGATCCCCGAGATCTTCGCGGAGGAGGGCGAGGACGCGTTCCGCGCGCTCGAGCGCGCGGCGATCGCCGAGCTCGGGCCGCCCGATCCGGCCCTCGACATCCGGCGCGTCATCGCCACCGGGGGCGGGGCTGTCGTCGACCCGCGGAACCGCTGGGCGCTCTACCGCGGCCGGGTGACCGTCTGGCTCGATGGGCGGCCGGAGGTCCTCGCCCAGCGGTTGCGGCGATCGCCCCACGTCCGGCCCCTCGTCAGCGGCCGCGATCCGATCGGGACGATCCGCGACCTCGCGACGCGGCGCGAGCCGTTCTACGGCGCAGCGTCGATCCGCCAGATGGGCGTGACCGAGATCCACGCCGTGGTCGATGCCCTCGACGACCGGATCGCCGCGAACGCCGCGTCAACGGCATCCTCGACCGGCGGCGCGGGCACGACCCTTCTTCGCACGGCCACGCCGATCGGCCGCCTGGTGCTCGGGACGGGGATCGCGGCCGAAGCCGTCGCGACCGAGCTGGAGGCGCTGCGAACGGGGCGCGCGGTCGTCGTCAGCGAGCCGGGCGCGTGGAGCGCCTTCGGCGAGCGGTTCGCGGACGAGCTGCGGCGCCTCGGCCACGAGACCGAGCGCGTGATGCTGCCCGAGGGCGAGACGGCCAAGCGGCTCGACGTCGTCGAGACTGCGGCACGCGAGCTGGCACGGCTCCGCGTCGAACGGGGCGACGTGATCGTCGCCGTCGGTGGCGGTGCCCTCGGCGATGCCGCCGGCTTCCTCGCCGCCATCTACCTGCGCGGCGTCCGTTGCATCCACGTCCCGACGACGCTCGTGGCCCAGATCGATTCGTCGATCGGCGGCAAGACGGGTGTCGACCTGCCCGAGGGGAAGAACCTCGTCGGGGCCTTCCACCAGCCCAGCGCGATCGTCATCGACGTCGACGCGCTGCGGACGCTCCCCGAGCGACAGATGCGCGCCGCGCTCGGCGAGGCGGTCAAGATGGCGGCCCTCGGCGACGAGCGGCTGTTCGAGCTGCTCGAGAGCGACGGACCGTCGATCGCCCGCGGCGACGCGACGGCATTCGCTTCGGGTGCGATCGCCGAGCTGGTCGAGCGGGCCGCCTGGGCGAAGGTCGTCGTCGTCACCGCCGACGAACGGGAGCGCAACGCGACCGGTGGCCGGATCACGCTCAACCTGGGCCACTCCCTGGGCCACGCGATCGAGGCGGCGGCGGGCTACGGCGGCCTGCTTCACGGCGAGGCCGTCGCCTACGGGCTGCGGGCGGCCTGCCGGATCGGCACGGCCGTCGGGACCACGCCGCCGGAGCGAGCCGAGCGGATCGGGCGGCTCCTCGACGCCGTCGGGCTTGCGACCGAGCCGCTCCCCTACCCGCTCGCCACCGTCCTCGACCATCTCGGCGCCGACAAGAAGCATGCCGGAGGAAAGCTGCGCTGGGTGCTGCCGACGGCCGACGGCGTGACCGTCGACGATGACGTCGACCCCGAGGTCGTGGAGCGAGCCGCGGCATCCCTCCTGGCAGCGCCGAGCGAGGTCCGGCCGTGACCGCGGTCCTCGTCCTCGAGGGGCCGAACCTCAACCTGGTCGGGACACGGGAGCCCGAGATCTACGGCCACGAGACGCTCGACGAGATCCACGCCGGGATCGCGGCCAGGGCAGCCGAGCTCGGGTTGGCAGTCGACTTCTTCCAGTCGAACCACGAGGGCGCGCTGATCGACCGGCTCCATCGCCGCGATTTCGATATCGCGATCGTGAACGCGGGCGGCCTGACCCACACCAGCGTGGCTCTGCGTGACGCCCTGCTCGCGATCCAGCGCCCGTTCATCGAGGTCCACCTGTCCGATCCCTCGACGCGCGAGCCCTTCCGGCAGGTCAACTTCCTCCACGACATCGCCCTCGAGTCGATCGTCGGCCAGGGCGCCCGCGGCTATCACCTGGCGCTCGAATTCGATCGCGCGCCGGCCGGGGACGTCCGATGGCTGAGCGCCGGGCGCGCGACGCCGAGACGCCCGAGCTGCGCCGGCTCCGTCGGAGGATCGATGCCCTCGACCGGCGGATCGTGGGCCTCCTCAACGAGCGGGCCGAGCTGGCACGCGAGGCCGGCCGCGCCAAGGCGGCCGCCGGCCGCCGGGCGATCCGCGATGTCGATCGGGAGCGCGAGGTCCTGCTGCGGGTGACGATGGCCAACACGGGACCCGTCCCGCAGGCCGACCTCCTGACGATCTATCGGCGGCTGATGGCCCTGACGCGGGCGCTCGAAGCCCGCGACCGGGCCCGGCAGCGGCCGGTCGACGGCGAGGGCTGAGCGCGACGGTGATCCGGCCGGGCGAGGCGACGAAGACCAGGTTCGCTCCCGCTCCGACCGGGTACCTGCACCTCGGGCACGTCGCCAACGCCGTCCATGTCTGGGGCATGGCGGCCGCCTCCGGCGCGAGCGTCCTGCTCCGGATCGAGGACCACGACCGCGGTCGGTCCCGGCCGACGTACGACGCGGCACTGATCGAGGACCTCGACTGGCTCGGCTTCGTGGCGGACGACGGGCCGGTCCGGCAGTCGGACGCCAGCGCCTCGCGCGGCCTATGCAGCGGCGCTCACCACGTTGCGGGGCGAGAACCTCGTCTACGGCTGCACCTGCTCGCGCTCGACGTTCGACGCCTGGGCGCACGAGCACGGCCGGCCCTGGCACGGCCCGGGCTGTCCCGGATCGTGTCGCGATCGGGGCGACGACGGCCCGATCCTTCGCGTGGCGCTCGGCGGCGGATCCGAGCGCTGGATGGACGTGCTGGTCGGACCGTGCGCGGACGAGGTCTCGGCCGGGGGCGACCCGCCGATCCGTGACCGCGACGGCAACTGGACCTACCTGCTCGCGGTGGTCGTCGACGACATCCGCCAGGGCGTCGATCTCGTGGTGCGCGGGCGGGACCTGCTCGGCTCGACGCCCGACCAGATCCGGCTCGCGCGGCTGCTCGGCCGTGATGCCCCCGCGACGTTCGCCCACCACCGGCTCGTGCGCCGGCCCGACGGGTCGAAGCTGTCGAAGTCCGCCGGCGACATGGGTGTCCGCGAGCTCCGAGCGGCCGGGCACAGCGCCGACGACGTGGTCGCCATGGCGGCCGCCGCGATCGGCTACGAGGGCGACGTGAACATTCGTCGTCGAACCAGTTGAACATCCGACACCGTGCGAGACCCATAACCAGTAGCGGTCGATGATCGGCCGGCATGGAGCCTCGATGGACGAAGAGCTGGTTCGACGGGCCGCCCGCGGTGACGCCGACGCGTTCGACGCCCTGGCGCGCGATCGGATCGACCGCCTCTACGCCATCGCCGTGCGGATCCTGCGGGACCATCACGACGCGGAGGACGCGGTGCAGCAAGCGCTCTGGACGGCCTGGTCCGACCTGCCGGGATCTGCGTGATCCGGCGCGTCTCGATGCATGGCTGTACCGCCTCGTCGTTCGGGCCAGCTATCGAGCCGGCCGCTCGCGCCGCCGCCGCGCGTCGATCGTCCAGATCGCTCCAGACATGGAAGAGCTGCCGGGCGTGGCCGATGCCGACACGGTCACCGATCGCGATGCGCTCGAACGGGCCTTCGCCTCGCTGAGCACCGAGCAGCGTGCGGTCGTGGTCCTCCATCACTATCTCGGCCTCGGTCTCGAGGAGATCGCGACCATCATCGGAGTACCCTCCGGGACGGCCCGGTCCCGGCTGCACTATGCCCTGCGCAAGCTGCGATCCGCCATCGAGCCGGGCGAGGGATCGACCGCGGCCGTCGCGGAGGCGGGACGATGAGCGACGATCCGCGCGCCGACGAGATCGTCCGTACCTGGGTCCGATCCGGGCCAGAATCGGCGACGGCCGAGTTCGTGGAGCGCACGCTGCGGCCGATCCCGCGCATGCGCCAGCGGCGATCGTGGCGGATCGCGCTCGAGCGGATGGGGCGCCCGCTCGTGGCGGTCGCCGGGGCCGCGGCCATGGTCGCGCTGCTCGTCGCCGGCGTGGGATTGATGGTGGTCCGACCCGGTGTCGGTGGGCCAGTGCCCACCACCAGTCCGTCTCCGTCGCGCCCAAGCTTCGAATTGCGCGTCACCGGTGGGCCCGGCGAAGGGGTCTACACGGCCGACCCGGCGACGACCCTGAACAGCTGTCGCCGTGCCGAGAACGGTTCCTGGAGCCTGCTCTACGCGGGCGGCGATCCGTTCGTCAACATGGACCTGGTCGTCGGCTCCGGTGTCGACGCGACTGGCACCTCGAACCGTGTCGGAATGGAGCTCTACGCCGGGCCTGGCTATCTGCGCTTCGATCCGGCACAGCTGCGCGGCGGCGATCGACCGGGTCGTAGCACCGCGACCGTCGCGGTTCGGGACGAGCCTGACCGGACGACGATCGTGGTTACTGCCACGACGCCGGACGGCACGACCGCTTCGGACGAGGCGACCGTCCAGGTCCACCTGACGGTGACCTGCCCCACCTGATCCCAGTCAACGACAAGGAGGCAACCCATGGTCCGGTTCAGCGCGTCCTTCGCCGCCCTGGCGGTGTTCGCCATCATCCTCGCCGGCTGCGGTCAGGCGGCCGGCGCCGCCCCGATCGCAACGACCTCGGCGGTGGCATCGCCCGCCACCCGCGCCCACCCGACCTTCGAGCTCACCGTCACCGGCGGCGGCGCGGCCGGGTCGTACGCCGCAGATCCGACGACAACCCTGAACACGTGCGGTCTGTCCTCCACGGGCGTCCGTACCCTCATGTATGCGGGTGGCGATCCGTGGGTCGCGATCGACCTCGTGCTGGGGGCCCAGGTCGCCGAGCCTGGACACGCGTCGGACGTCGCCCTCGAGCTGTCGATCAAGACCGACTACCTGTGGATCGACACCGGCCAGCTGCGCGGCGGTGATGCGCCGGGCCGCAGCCAGGCCACGGTCAGCGTGAAGCCGGCCGACGGGAACGTGACGTATGTCATCGACGCATCGACCCCCTATCGGACTCCGGACGGCGACGGACTCACGGCGAACATCGCCCTGACGCTGGTCTGCCCGGCCTGACGAGCAACGAGTCAGCCCGGCTCGGAGCGGTCCTCCATCTCCCAGGCGTGGTCGAGGGCGTGCCAGGCGATCCGGCGAGCGGCGTAGCGCGTGGTCCACTTGCGGTCGGCCAGCGGCGAGCCGTCCGACGGTCGTCGCAGGACCTCGAGCATCGCCGTTCGCATCGTCTCCACGGCGGACCGGTCGGCGGTTGCCGGAGCCTGGATCCGGACGCCGATCTCGCGGGCGTACGCTCCGTCCGCCTCGATCACGTGACCGACCATCTTGTCGCGGTCGCGGCCGCCGCCACGCGGACCCTTGCGAAGCTCCGCCGGCGCCGACGCGGCCACGCGGTCGAATGTGGCCCAGGCGGCTTCGACGAGACGCGCGAGCCGCTCCGCCTCGGCCGCCGAGACCGGCCGCCGGTCGAGCTCGGTGATCGCCGACGGGACGCCGAAGTCCGTGCCGCCGCCGCCACCGGTGTGCTCGATGACGTCGTAGGTCCCGGGCTCGAGCTGCTCGCCGGCGTCGCGGGCGACCGTCGCATACCGCGACGCGTGATCCGCGAGGGCGGCGAGGGCCAGCTCCTCGGTCTTGCCCGCGCGCGACCAGCCCGGCCAGTCGACCGCGCTGGCGAACGCCTTCTTCGCGGTGGCCTCGACGGTCACCCGGATCGTCGTCGATGCGGTGGAAGCCTTCGCCATGGGCCAAGTATCGCCGAGGACGGTGACGGGTAGACTCGGTGGCATGTCCACGATCCGGATCGCGGTCGCCGCCACGCCGTTGACCGCGACGCTCGACGAGGCGGTCCCCGCGGCGATCGCGGCCGTGGAGGAGGCCGGCCGGCTGGGCGCGGCGATCGTCTGCCTGCCCGAGACGGCGATCCCCGGTCATCGCGTCCAGGCACGGACGGTGCCGGACGTGTCCGCGACAGACCTCGAGGCGGCGACCGCTGCGGTTGCCGTCGCCGCCCGCCGGGCCGGTGTCGTGACGATCCTCGGGACGGAGCGGCCAGGGCCGGCCGGGCGCGAGATCGTGGCGATCGTCATCGACGCCGACGGATCGACGCTCGGCACGCAGGCCAAGACCCAGATCGACCCGTCCGAGGAGGCCGATTACGTCGTCGGGACGGGCCGCCGGCTGTTCTCGGCGGCCGGGCTGACGTTCGGCATCGCGATCTGCCACGAGGCGTTCCGCTACCCCGAGATCACCCGCGCGCTCGTGCTCGGCGGTGCGCAGGTCGTGTTCGTGCCCCATTTCGTGACGACCGACGACGGGTCGCTGCCCTCGCGATGGTGCGACGCGGCGAACCCCTACAACGAGAAGGCGCTCCTGTGCCGTGCCCTCGAGAACACGGTCTTCGTCGCGGCGGCGAACAACGCCGGATCGGACCAGGGCTCGGTCACCGGGATCATCGGCCCCGATGGGGCGCTGGTGGCCGGCCTCGCGTACGGGCGTGTCGGCGTGGTCGCGGCCGACATCGATCCGGACCGTGCCGACGGTCGGCTGGCGCGGCGCTGGGCTCCCGAGCGGACGACGCCACTGCTCGAGGTCGTCGCGGCACGCGCCTGAGGCCCTCCTCTCAGCGCCATCGCTCGGTCGCCAGCGTGTCGGCAGCCCGCCGGCGATCGACACGCGCTTGCGCGAGGACCGCTCGGCCCTCGGTCGAGCGCGACAACACGAGCTGCCCGCCACCGACCCACCGACGCCATTCGTCGGCGAAGCTGCCGGCTCGCTCGCGATTGACGCCGAGCACGCTGGGCACGGGATAGTAGACCGGGCGCTCGCCACGACCCGACCGCAGGAGCGCGCGGAGCGGAAGCCAGACGATCTGCAACGCCAGCGACGGCATCCGTCCGTCGTCGCGCCGGATCAGGTAGCGTGGGAGAGCACCGGTCCGAACAGCTCCTCGAGCGCATGCGCGAAGACCCCGGAGTCCTCGCCGGCGGAGCGGTCGCGGATCGAGACGGTCATCGTCCCATCGGCGAGCGTCTCGACCGCGATCGACTCATTCGTCAACCTGCCGCTGACGAGGTTCGTCCGGCGCAGCGCCCCGAGCACGGCCCGGGCCGCGTCGCCGACGATCGCATCGGGCGGTTGGTCGAGGAGGAGGGCACGAACCAGGCGCACGATCGAGCTCGCGTTGAACGCACCCGCGAGGAGCAGACCGGCCGCGCTGGCGAGGACCACACCCTCCACCGAACCCGTCAATCGTCCCCACAGCGATCCGAAACCGAGCCCCGTCAACACGACGACAGCCAGCCGGATGACCAGCGCCCTGAGCGTATCCCGCACGGTCGCGACCGTACGGAAGTCGATCGGCCACGAGGCTGATGCGGCTGAACCAGTCGATCGCGTTGTCGTATGGCTCGCCGATCCGCCACAGCGCTCGGACGCGGTCTCGCTCCGAGACAGCCGCCGCCGTCCGGCGATTGGCCGTCTCGAGGTCCAGCCGCTGCCACGGCTCGCGTAGCCGACGGAGGCCGGCCGTGGCCAGCGTGAGGCCCTCCTCCTCGACGGCTCGCCTCAGGAGCTCGCGAATCAGGGCCGGATCGAGATGACCGAGGCCGCGCACGACGTCGCCGGCGTGGTCCTCGCCGGGCGGCACGATCCCCCACGTTCGATCGTGGCGGCGCACGAGGCGCTCGAACTCGATGCCGCCACGCTCGAGCGACTGGTCGAGACAGACCACGTCGTAGGCGTGGGCGGTCTTCGTCGGCCACGCCGGGTCGAGTCGAAGGATCCGTCCCCGGAGCTGTTGGACGCCGGTCGCCGTCGTGACGCTCGTGAGGTCGATGAGCGTGTTGGCGGATGGCGAGTCCCAGCCCTCTCCGAGGAGCGCCCGCGTCCCGACCAGGACCCTGGTCCGGCCCGCCTCGAAGATGGCGCTGACCAGGGCGACGTAGATGCCGGGGCGCCATGACGCGTGCTCGGCGTCGACCTCGGCGATCCCGTCGACCTGACGGATCCTGAGCTCGATGTCGAGGCCGTCCGCGTGGGCAGCCGCGGTGAGGAGCTCGCACAGCTCGGGCGCGAACGCTTCCGTCGTCCGGACCGTGGTCCCCGTCACGAGCACCGGGTTGAGGCTCGCCGTGCGCTGATCGAGGGCGATCGTCCGAAAGGCCCGGAACGCACTGCCGGCGTCCCGCTCGAGCGCGCCGTCGGCTCGCTCCGCACCCGACGCGAGCCGCTCGAAGTCGGTGATGATCAGGGCGCGGAGGCGGTCGCCGAGCGCCGCATCCTCCAGCTCGAGGATGTCGGCCGCCGCGCGGCACTTGGCCTCGGAGAACGAGAGCACGAGGTCGACCACCGACCGACCCTGGCGGAGGCCGCGCTCCGTCAGCGTCAGCCCGAACGGCGCGATCGCACGGCGAAGGGCAGCCAGGCTGGCGTGGTCGGCCGGGTCGTCGCTCAGCTTGAGGCGATCCAGCCCGAACCGCTCGAGCAGGAGGAGCCAGTCCTCGAAGGTCGGCGTTGCGTCGCCCATCCCGGCCAGCAGCTCCGCCGGTCCCGGTGGCAGTGGCAGGCCGCGGAGACCGCCGACCGCCACGGCAGCCCGCGCCAGCCCGTCGTGATCGATCGCCCACGCCGTCCACCCTGACGCTCCGGCCGAGACTTCGGACCGCGAGTCCTGGATGGTCGCCTGCGGTGCTTCGACGCCGACGTCGGCCGTCGGTCCGCCGAGGATCTCCGCGAGCCAGTCTGACGAACCCAGCCGAGGTCGTCGTCGCCTCTACGGCGTCGTCGAATTGGCGACGGACGTCGCGCAGATAGGCGATCTCCGGCTCGCTCGGCGTCACCCACCACGCCAGATCGCGGAATGGGGCGAGATCACCCTCCTTGATGACCGCAGGGGTCGGGATCTCGAAGTCGACATCGCCGAGCAGCGCGGTGTAGTTCTCGAACTCGTCCGCGTCCTCGAGCGACGGGAGCGTGGCGGTGAGCCCGATGACGTAGGGGCGGTCGAGCCGCGCGATCAGGGCGCGCAGGACGATCGCCCAGTAGTCGAGGAGGTGATGACACTCGTCCAAGACCACCGTGCCGACACCCGCGGCGGCGATGCGGTCGATGAGGGCGCGAGCGTTCGGGTGGAGATAGTCGTAGGCCGTCGCGCCGTCAGCGGCCAGCAGGTCGTGCCGGATCCGCTTGACGCGCTTCCCGAGCTCATCCGCATAGGCGTCGGGGTTGGCCTCGGCCATGCGCCGGATGCGTTCGCCGGCAGCATCCGTGTCCTCGGCAGTGACCATCTCCCGCGCCAATTCCTCGACCCACGCCGCGATGGCCAGATCACGGAGCGCGTCCGTCGCGGCGTCGGGGGTCGAGATGACCTGATAGGTCAGGGCGGTGACCGGTCCGAGTCGTCCCGGATCGCGGCTGCCGACGGCCGACGGGTCCGGCGTGAACATCTCGAGCTTCTCGAGCCACTGGCCCTGGATCGTCGTCGTCGGGGCGAAGATCACCGCCGGCGCGGCGGAACCGCCCGATGAGCTCGAGGCCGATGATCGTCTTGCCCGAACCGGGCGGTGCCACGAGGTGGTAGTGGCGGTCCGCCGTCGGGTTGTCCGCCGCAAGACCGAGCATGCTCGTCTGATAGCGGCGGAACCGGCCATCGAAACGGAGCACGGGCGCCAAGGGCGCGACGTTCGCTCCGTCCTGTGGGTGGCCTGTCATCGGCGGACGATGGAGCCTCGCGATGTCGCCGGTCAAGTGCGGCGCGACCCGATCAGGTCGAGCCAGAGCTTCGGAGGCCGGCCTTCGATGCATCGGTCGTGCCGGTCGCCTCCCGTAGCTCGCCGACGAGCCGCGTCAGCGCCGCCACGTCCCGGCCGTCGGTTCCGAGCGCGTCGACCAGCGCCGAGGCGACGATGACGCCGTCCGCCCCGGCCCTGGCGATCGCCCGGACGTGGGCCGGCCGGCTGACCCCGAAGCCGACGGCGACCGGCACCGGCGACGCCGCCCGCACGTCGCGGACGAGGCGCCCGACGGTCGTCGGCAGGGACCGGCGGGCGCCCGTCACCCCGACGAGGGAGACGCAATAGAGGAAGCCCCCGCTGCGGGCCGCGATGGCGGCACGGCGGGCGGGCGGCGTGGTCGGAGCGACGAGATACACGACGGCCAGCCCGGCGTCACGGGCGACCGCCTCGAACGGCTCGCCCTCGTCTGGCGTCAGGTCGGCAACGATCAGCCCGGCCGCGCCGGCGCCGGCGAGCCGTCGCGCGACCGCCGCCCCGTCACCGCCACCGATGACCTGGTTGGCGTAGCCCATCGGTACGAGCGGCAGGTCTGGCCGGGCCGCGCCGATCCGCTCGATCAGCCGGAGCGATCGCTCGAGCGTGGCGCCGGCGGCCAGCGCGACGCCCGAGGCACGTTGGAGCGTCGCCCCGTCGGCCAGCGGGTCCGAATACGGCAGCCCGACCTCGAGCAGATCGGCCCCCGCATCGGCGGCGGCCAGCGCGATGTCGAGGCTGGTCTCGGCGTCGGGATAGCCGGCGACGACGTACGGCATCAGCGCGGCGCGACCGCCGGCGCGGGCCTGCTGCGAAGGCCGCGGCGATGCGGCGCGCGCCGGCCGTCGCGTTCGTCCCCGTCGTCGGCGGCGGTGCTGCCGTCGCGAGCGTCGTCATCGGGCCTCCCGCCAGGATGCGGCCAGCTTCTTCGGTGCCGTCCGTGCCCAGGCGCCCTCGATCGTCTGGCGGAGGACCTCGTCAGGGACGGCCGCGAATTCCAGATCGGTCCAGCCGAACCGCCCGACGTATGCCGCCGAGCGGGCAACCTCGGGGAACGCGGAGATCAGCGCCCCCTGTTCCTCGAGCGAGGTCTTGATGCTGCCCCCCGAACCGTCGGTGCCCATGATGACGAAGATCTTGTCGCGGACCCGGAACGTCGGATGACCCGGCGTGCTCTCGTCACCCCACGTGGCCTTCTCGGTCGTCTCGGGCAGCGAAAGGCACAGGGCGCGGACCTCCTCGCCCGTCACCGTGCGCTCTCCCACGGCTCGACCTCGGCGAACCGCTCGAGCGCGGCGAGGTCCTTGTCGCCACGGCCGGAGAAGCCGACGAGGACGAGGAGCTCGGCCGGGGCGTCGCGATCGCCCGGCGACGCCGCACGCGCGATCAGGCGTGGTAGCGCGGCGATGGCGTGGGCCGTCTCGAGGGCGGGAAGGATCCCTTCGGTCCGCGTGGTCGCCTTCATCGCCGCCACGGCGTCACGATCGGTCGCGGCGAGGACCTCGATCCTCCCGCCCTCGGCCAGCGCCGCGAGCTGGGGGCCGATCCCCGGGATAGTCGAGCCCCGCCGACGCGGAGTGCGCCTCGACGACCTGGCCGTCGGCATCCTGCAGCATCAGCGAGCGCGAGCCGTGGAGGATGCCGGGTGTGCCGCCGAGGATCGCCGCCGCGTGCCGGCCGGTCTCGATCCCGTCACCGGCCGCCTCGACGACCGCCAGGCGGACGGCCGGCTCGCCGATGAACCGGGCCAGCAAGCCGATGGCGTTCGAACCGCCGCCGACGCACGCGACGGCGAGGTCGGGCAGGCGGCCCTCGATCGCGCCGAGCTGGGCGGCCGCCTCGTCGCCGATGCGGCGCTGGAGATCGCGGACGATGGTCGGATAGGGATGTGGACCCATCGCAGAGCCGAGGACGTAGTGCGTGTCCTCGACGTTGGTGACCCAGTCGCGCATCGCCTCGTTGACGGCGTCCTTCAACGTGGCCGTGCCGGAGGTGACCGAGCGGACCTCGGCCCCGAGCGCTCGCATCCGGAGCACGTTCGGGCCCTGCCGCTCGATGTCCTCGGCGCCCATGTAGACGACGCACGGCAGGTCGAGCAGCGCGCAGGCCGTCGCGGTCGCCACGCCGTGCTGCCCGGCACCGGTCTCGGCGATGACGCGCGACTTGCCCAGCCGCCGGGTGAGGAGCGCCTGGCCAAGCGCGTTGTTGAGCTTGTGGGCGCCCGTGTGGGCGAGGTCCTCGCGCTTGAGGTACAGGCGGAGCGCGGGCGGCGACCACGTGGCACCGCGGCGGCCGGCCTCGCTGGCGATCAGCGGGTGTGCCTCGGCAGTCACGGCCGTCGCCAGCCGATCGGCCCGGTAGACCGGCGTCGGCCGACCGCCGAAGCTGGCCAGGAGCTCGCGCAGCTCGGCCCAGAACACGGGGTCGTGACGCAGTCCGGCGTAGGCAGCCTCGAGCTGCTCGAGGGCGGCCATCAGCGTCTCCGGCACGTACCGGCCGCCGAAGTCCCGCTCCATCCCCCAACGGCCGTCCCCGTCGGCCTCGAGCAGCCCGGCATGGACCGGCGTCGGGCCGAACGGCAGGTTCGGCCGGTCGTCGCGGGCAGCCCGGGCACGCTTGGCGAACAACGCGACGCGGAACGGGTCCTTGCGCGGCCGCTCACCGGCGACACGCGGCCGCTCCACCCCCGACGCCACGTCGACCCCGACGGCGGGGATCGCCCGCAGCGCCGACGCGACGTTGCCCGGGTGGAGGCCGCCGGCCAACGTGATCGGCAGGTCCCGGGCGATCGCTGCGGCCAGCCGCTCCGCCCCGCGTGTGCCGGTCCCGCCCGGATGCGGACCGCCGGCCGTGTCGAGGAGCAGGCGCTCCACTCCTGCGTCGAGATGGGCGCGCCCGAGTCCGACGACCTCGGACCCGGTGATCGCCGTGTCACCCGGCTCGGCTGCAGGGATGTGGAGCACCTTCCACGTCCGCCGAGGGACCGCACGAGCCCGGTCGACCGGCTCGTCGCCGCTCAGCTGCACGACGTCGGGATCGATCGCACCGAGCACGGCCGCGACGTGATCCGCCGTGGCGTCGGCGGTGATCGCGACGACGAGCGGACGATGCCCGCCGCCCGCCCGCCGCGCCAGGCGCGCAAGCGATGCCGCCTCGTCGATCGCGAGCGCACGGGGCGTGCCTGCCACCACGTTCAACCCGATCGCGTCCGCGCCGGCGGCGATCGCCGCCAGCACCCCTGTCTCATCGGTGATGCCACAGATCTTCACCAGCGGCCGTCGCGCGAGGTTGGCCGGATCCGACGGGTCGGCGCCGGCAGCGACGAACGCGCGCGCCGCGGCGGCCGGGTCGGCGGCCCGGACCAGCGCCTCGCCGACCAGCGCGGCATCGAACCCGACCGCCCGCCAGCGGGCGACGGTGGCCGGCTCTCGCACGCCCAATTCGGCCACGACCAGGCGGTCGTCTGGGACCAGCTCCCGCAGGCGAGCGGCCCGATCGACGTCGACCCGGAGCGTCCGCAGGTCGCGGTTGTTGATCCCGACGATCCGCGCCGGCGTCGCGAGGGCACGGTCGAGCTCCCGGGCATCGTGAGCCTCGACCAGCGGCTCGAACCCGAGGTCAAGGGCCCGCTCGACGAGCCGCGCCAGCCGAGCGGCGGGGTGGAGCGCCGCGAGGACCAGCACGAGGTCGGCGCCGGCGGCGCGGAGCATCGCCAGCTGGACCTCGTCGACGACGAACTCCTTGGCGAGGACGGGCACCGCGACCGATGCGCGGACCAGCCGCAGGTCGTCGACCGAGCCGCCGAACCAGTGCGGCTCGCACAGGACCGAGACGGCGGCCGCTCCCCCGTCTCGTAGGCGCGCGCCCGGGCGACGATATCGTCACCGGCCGCGGCGATCCGGCCGGCCGACGGCGAAGCCCGCTTGATCTCGGCGATCAGGTGGAGGCCCGGCGCGGCCAGGCGGTCGACGATGGGCCGTGCGGCCGGCGCTGTCGCCGCGGCAGCCTCGATCGCGCGGCGCTCGGCACGCCCGAGCCCGGCAACGACGTCCGCGCGCCGACGTGCGGCGATCTCGGCGACGACGTTCGACGAACGCGCACGGCCGGAGGCCGGACGCTCTGCGACGGTCACGGTCGGCCACCATCGCCCGGTGCGGAGTCCGCTTCCGGCGCGGGTGTGGCTGCCGAAGCGCCGTCAGTCCCGGCCGGGGGACGTGCCGCCTCTGCCTCGCGCCGCTCGGCACGCAACGCCTCGAGCAGCTCGGCCGCGAGACCGGCGTCGATGGTGAGGGCCGCCCGCTCGATCCCCTCCTCCATCTGGCCCACCGCGCCCGCCACCAGGAGCGCGGCCGCGGCATTGAGGAGCACGACGTCGCGACGGCTGCCCGGCTCCCCGCGGAGGACCGACTCGGTCAGCCGGGCATTCTCGTCGGCCGTCCCACCAGCGAGCCTGGCGGTCGCGGCTCGCTTGAACCCGAGCGCGGATGCGTCGATCGGATGCCGCTCGACCGTGCCGCCGGTGACGATCCATGCCACCCCGCTGCCGTCGAGGGGCAGCTCGTCGACGCCGTCGCCGTGGATGACGAACGTCCGCTCGGTCCCGAGCCGGAGGGCGACCTCGGCCATCCGCTCCGCGATCTCGGCATCGGCCACCCCGAGCAGCTGGCGGCGCGTGCCCGCCGGGTTGGTCAGGGGCCCGAGCAGGTTGAACGCCGTCCGCACGCCGATCTCGCGCCGGGTCGGTCCCGCATGGCGCATCGCCGGGTGGAAGTTCGGGGCGAACAGGAAGGCGAAGCCATGCTCGCGGAGCGCGACGCCGGCCGACGCCGCGTCATGGTCGATCCGGATGCCGAGCGCGTCGAGGACGTCGGCCGAGCCCGACTTCGAGGTCATCGCCCGGTTGCCGTGCTTGGCGACGGGCACGCCGGCGGCCGCGGCCACCAGCGCGGCCGTGGTCGAGATGTTGAACGTGCCGCTGCCGTCGCCGCCGGTCCCGACCACGTCGATCGCGCCGTCGGGCGCCTCGACCCGGACGACCCGCTCGCGCATCGCGGCAGCGAAGCCGGCCAGCTCGTCCACGGTCTCGCCGCGCATGCGGAGACCCATCAGCAGCGCG
This sequence comes from uncultured Chloroflexia bacterium, assembly GCA_963842695.1. Lineage (GTDB taxonomy): Bacteria > Chloroflexota > Limnocylindria > Limnocylindrales > CSP1-4 > SPCO01. Next base: position 427,864 of record CAWJHK010000006.1, on the reverse strand, counting down.
GCCAGCTGGGCCGGCGTCGCCTCGCCGTCCATGACCGCGCCCATCGCGCCGTGCGCCTCGTCCATCGACAGCGTCCCGCCGTCGACGATCGTGGCCAGCGCCGTGCGCACGAGCTCGCTCATCGCGGCGCCTCCCCGGCCGCGGCGGCCAGCCCGGCCGTGGCGAACGAGCCGGTCGCGTCATCGAGGCGCGAGGCCTCGCCCTCGCCGGCCTGCCGCAGGAAGTTGGCGAGCAGGTGCGGACCCTGGGGCGTCAGGACCGATTCCGGGTGGAACTGGACGCCCTCGAGCGGCAGCGCGACGTGCCGGATGCCCATGACCACCCGGTCGACCTCGCTCATCGCGGTCACGCGCAGCTCGGGCGGGAGGCTCGCCGGGTCGACCGCCAGCGAGTGGTAGCGGGCGGCCATGAACGACGGCGGCATCCCCTCGAGCAGGCCGGCACCGTCGTGGGTCACCTCCGATGCCTCGCCGTGGACGAGCGTCGGCGCGCGGACGATCGAGCCGCCGAACGCGGCCGCCATCGACTGCATCCCGAGACAGACGCCGAGCAGCGGCAGCCCGCGGTCGGCGGCGACCCGGACCGTGCCGACCGAGATGCCGGCATCGTCCGGGTCGCCCGGACCCGGCGAGATGACGATCCCCCGCAGGTGCGTGCCGGGATCGTCCGCCATCGCCTCGACGGCGTCGATCTCGATCGCGTCGTTGCGGACGACACGCACGTCCGCGCCGGCCGCCTCGAGTGCCTGGACGAGGTTGAAGGTGAAGCTGTCGTAGTTGTCGATGACGAGGATCATGTCGGGACCCCGGTCTCGTCGGCCTCGAGCGCCGCGGCATCCGCGCTCGCGTCGCCACCCCCGGACGCGCGGGAGGACTCGGGGACGCCGGCCGCCAGCTCGATCGCGCGCCGGAGCGCGGCGGCCTTGTGCTCGGTCTCCTCGAACTCCGATTCCGGCACGGAGCCGGCGACGATCCCCGCCCCGGTGTGGACGTGGGCCTGGCCGTCCTTGAGAACCGCGCTCCGGATCGTGATCGCCGTGTCGAGGTTGCCGTCGTAGCCGAGGTAGCCGACCGCGCCGCCGTACAGCCCGCGGCGCTCGTTCTCGGCCGCCGCGATCAGCTGCATCGCCCGGACCTTCGGGGCCCCGGACAGGGTGCCGGCCGGGAACACCGAGCGCAGCGCGTCGAGGGCGTCGAGCTCGGGCCGCAACCGCGCCTCGACGTGCGACACGAGATGAAGGACGTGGCTGTAGCGCTCGACCTCCATGTACTTGCTGACGCTGACCGTCCCGGGTCGCGCCACGCGCCCGAGGTCGTTCCGGCCGAGGTCGACGAGCATGACGTGCTCGGCTCGCTCCTTGGGATCGCGCTGGAGCTCCTCGGCCAGCAGCGCGTCGGCATTGGCGTCGGCGCCGCGCGGCCGCGTCCCGGCGATCGGGTGGGTCGTCAGGCGATCGCCCTCGACCTGCAGCAGCAGCTCCGGCGACGCCCCGACGACCTCGAAGGCGGGTGTCCGGGTGAAGAACAGGTACGGGCTCGGGTTGACCCGGCGGAGGGCGCGGTAGAGCGCGATCCCGTCGAGCGGAGCGCCCGTTGCCGGATCGTCCGGCAGCGCGAACGACTGCCGGCGGGCGAGCACGACCTGGATCGCCTCCCCGGCCGCGATCGCGTCCTTGGCGACCTCGACGGCGTGGATGTACTCCTCGCGCCCGAGGCTCGTCTCGATCGGCCGGCCGAGGTCGGTCGAGGCGGCGCCGTTCGAGGTGCGCGGCGTCCGGGCCAGCTCGGAGGGGCTCGGCCGCGACGTCCGATCGAGGGCGTCGAAGATCGCCGTCTCCGCGATCCGGTAGCGGGCCTCGAGGTTCGGGGCGTCCGTGTGGAGTGAGGCGATCGCCGAGAGGGTGTGGGTCAGGTGGTCGAAGACCAGCACCAGGTCGGTCTCGATGAACGCGGCCTGCGGAACGCCGACGGGGTCGCGATCGGGCAGCGGCACGGTCCGCTCGAAGGCCGTCACGGCGTCGTAGGCGAGCGCCCCGACGGCACCGCCGGTGAAGCGCGGCATGCCCTCGGTCGGCTGGACCCGCCGGCGCGGGACAAACGAGCGGATGGCGTCCAGCGGGTCGGCGGCCGGGACCGTCTCGATCGGCAGGTCGGGCGCGTACGTCGGCACGGTCACCGGCCGGGTCTGGATCCGGGCGACCCCGTCCCGGACCTCCAGCAGCCGTCGCGGGCCGACACCGAGGAACGAGTAGCGGCCGAGGCGTTCGCCGCCCTCGACCAATTCGAGCAGGTAGGCCGGGCCGCCGTCATCGAGCCGCAGGAAGGCACCGATCGGTGTCTCGAGGTCGGCCGGCCGGGTGGCACGCAGCAGGATCGTGTCGGCGTTGGCGGCGAGGCGCTGGGCCTGCGCCAGGCTGATCGGATCGGCGACTGTCATCGCGGTTGCCTCGAGAGAATCAAGAACGACCTTCGTCATCCGGGACGAAAGGTCGTGCCTTCCGCGGTGCCACCCTCATTCGGCGTTGCCGCACTCTCGTGACCGACGGGTGGCCGAGGCTCTCGCCTCCTGCCGCCGATCGGCGCTGCCCGGTATCGCTGGCGCTCTGCGCCGGAGCCTACTGGCGGCGGTCATCGCCGTCGCGTTCGGTCCGGAGGCTCCCGGGTCCATTCCCTGTCGTCGTCGTCCCGGCTCGCACCATCCGCCGGGTCTCTGGGTCGACGTGCGACGGGTACTCGTCCCGTTCACAGCCCGCTGTTCGTGATGTGGCGCGGAGTATGGGCGGCTTCCCGACGAAGCGTCAAGCGCCTCGAACGCGACTAGCGACGCAAGTTCGGCCCGCGCTCGGGTGTCCGTTGCCGTTCGACCTCGAACCCCCCGATCCGGCGGCGGACGACGGGCAGCCACGCGGCGGCACCGAGCGCCTGCGCCAGGATCGCGAACAGCACGATCAGGAGGCCGGGTACCGAGAGGACGAGGCCAGGCACGGCCCAGGCGAAGCCGTCGCCGAACGGGGTCGTGAACCCCGAGGTCAGGCTGACGTTCGTCCCGGCGGCCGCGTCGCCACCCGGCCCGCCGCCCGGGATCGTAAGGCCGGCCCCGATCGGCGGCCCGGACGACGGCGACGCACCGGAGCCCGGGGCGGGCGGACCGGACTGCCCGCCCGACGAACCGGTCGGTTGCCTCGGGGCATCGCTCGATGGCGAGGGCGAAGGCCGGTCGGGTGCCTGGGACGCGGAACCGGCCGGCGACGGCGTGGGAGTGCTTCCCGGTGGTGGCGTCACGGTCGGAGTCGGCGGCACCGTCGGGGTCGGCAACGGCAGGATGGTCGGCAGGGGCAGCGGCAGGAGCGTCGGCAGGATGGTGGGCAGCGGCAGGGGCGTCGGGCGAACGGTGGGCACGGGCGTCCGTGTCGGCGTCGGCGTGGCTGTCGGCGGCGGCGGGGTCGGGATCAGGGTGAGCTGGACCTTGACCGTCAGGTGCGCCGGGTCGTTGAACGAGTTGAGGCAGTCCTGCGAGCGATAGGCGCTCGCCGTCCAGGTGTACGTCCCGGGCACGACGGCAGAGACCTTGATCGCCGCCGTCACGCTGGCCGTCGGCTTGTTCGGCGGGAGCCGGTCGCCACCGCTTGCCGTGTTGATCGTCACCGTGGTCAGGCCCCCGATCGAGGCCTTCCAGGTCGTATCGGGCGGGTCGTCCGTCACGACGGCCGACTGGACGGTGAAGGTTGCCGGGATGGCGATCCGGACGCAACCGAGGTCCTGCTGGCCGTCCGGGCCGCCCAGGTTCGAGAACGTCGCCTTGATCGTGGCCGCCTGGACGGCCTCGATGGTCGACGGTGTCAGCGAGATCGTCCAGGAGGCGCTGGCAGCCCGGCCGGCGGCCGGTCCCACGACGGCGGCGAGGCCGAGCGTGGCCGCGGCGAGCAGGCCGGCCCGCGCGCGCCGTCGACCCGGGCGCGAGGCCGCCCGCCGACCCATCAGGCGACCCGGCGATACGGCTTCCACAGCCGGAGCGATCCGGTGTCCGCGCCAGGGAGCGGCGCGTCCGCGTCGGTCTCGATGCCTTCGACGAACAGCGTCACCAGTCGTTCCTCGAGCTGCGTGCCGGCAGCGTCCTCGAGACGACGCAACGCCTCGTCGATGGGCAGCGCCTTGCGGTAGGGCCGGGTCGTCGTCATCGCCGAGAATGCGTCGCCGACGGCGAGGATCCGGGCCACGAGCGGGATCTCCTCGCCGGCCAGCTCGTCGAGGTAGCCGTTGCCGTCCCAGCGCTCGTGGTGGTGGCGGACCCCGGCCCGGATGACGTCCACGTCGGGCAGGTCGCGGACGATCATGTCGCCGAGCGCGACGTGCTGCTTCACGATCGCGTACTCCTCGGCCGTCAGCTTGCCCGGCTTGCGCAGGATCCCGTCCGGGATGCCGATCTTGCCGACGTCGTGGAGCAGGCCGGCGACCCGGATCGTGGCCACCACGTCGTCGGCCAGGCCCAGCCGATGCGCGAGGAAGACGCCGTAGCGGGAGACGTCCTCGGAGTGCTGCTTCGTGTAGCGATCCTTGGTGTCGACGGCGAAGATCAGGCCCTGGAAGACGTCGAAGGTCCGCGTCTCGGCCTGGACGGCGATGGGCGTGCCGGCCACCCGGACGGCGTCGCCGCCGCTGGCCCTGGCCTCCTGGAGGGTGAGGGCCATGACCGTCAGGAGCTCGGTGACCGAGTCGGCGTGGTCGGGGAACAGGCAGACCCCGGCGCTGACCGTCAGGGGCAGCCGCTCGGAGGCGTCGAACTGCAGGGCATGGTCGACGAGCATCGACCGCAGCCGTTCGAGGACGTCGACCATGATGTGGACCGACCCGGCCGGGGCGATGACCAGGAACTCGTCCGGTCCATAGCGCCCGAAGACGACGTCGCTCGGCAGGGAGCGCCCGAGCATGTCGGCCACCGTCGTCAGCGCCAGGTCGCCGGCCGCATGGCCGTAGTTCTCGTTGAGCAACCGGAAGTTGTCGATGTCGATGAGCGCGACGCCGACGGCCGCCTGGTCGACGCGGCCGCGCTCGACGGCTGTCGCCACCCGGTCGACCAGCGCTCCGTGGTTGAGCGTGCCGGTCAGCGTGTCGTGGTCGAGCGCATCGACGAGGGCCCGTGTCTGGCGGGTGATGCGGCCCTGGGCCGACCGGAAGACGAGGTACAGGACGACGGCCGCGATCAGCCCGGCCGACAGCGTCACGAGCGCGAGGTTGCGCCGGACGGCCTCGAGGGTCGCGACGATGGGCGCCGCGTCGCGCCACACGCCGACGACGCCGCGGACCTCGCCCGTCGAGGACGAGCGGGAAGTACTCGCGCAGGACGTGGCTCGTCGGGAGCGCCGTGCCGACCGCCTCGCTGAGCGAGACCTCGTCGATGCCGGCCGTTGCAGTCCGACCGGACAGTGCGGTGGCGAAGTCCGCCGAGGGCGGTGCGACGATCCCGCGGGCGGCCGCGTCGTCGGCAGCCAGCACCCGGCCGTCCGGTTGCCGGACCTCGACCCGCAGGACCTGGCCGGGGCCGATCAGGTAGGCCAGACGGGCATCGAGGTCGGCCCGGCGTGCCGGGCTCATGCCGCCGCTGCCGAGGTCGTCGGGCGACAGGCTGCTCGAGACGAACAGGCGGACCATCGCGGCGTCGGCGCCGACCGTCGAGTTGAGCGTGGTCGCCGAGAAGTCGGCCGACACCAGCACCGTCTGGGCGACCGCGGTCAGCCCCACGATGACCATGAAGATCCCGTAGACGAGGATCAGCAGGATGGGGCGTGGGACTCGGCGGGGGGTCCCGAACACGGTCTGGCTGGCCGCCTCCGGAGCGGATGGGTCGACGCTCGGACCGTAGGTCCCGTCATCCGGCCGATGCCACGCGACGGAAGTCCCACGAAGCACCCCGGACCGGGCGGATGAGGTGTGTCGGAGACGTCCGGTCCGCGCTGGTCGGGGGTGGTCCGGGGTGATTCAGGCAGGCTCGATCGGCTCCGGTGGCTCGGCCTGCTCGGGTCCGGTTGTCGCGCTTTCCGTCGAAGCCGGCTGGTCGATGGGCTCGAACCCGGCGCAGCTCACCACCGGGAGCGCCGGGTAGCGTGGGTAGCGCCGGTCGGTCTCGGAGCGGCGGCAGAGCCAGAACGTGGAGCCACGCGCGTTCACGATCCGCCGCGCGTGACGGCAGCCGGCACACAGGCCGGGGATGGGGTGAGCCGAGGTCACCGCCGCGGGGCCGCGGCAGGCCTGGCGGAGAGGGTGGGATTCGAACCCACGAAGTCTTTCGACTCAGCGCTTTTCAAGAGCGCCGCCATCAACCGCTCGGCCACCTCTCCGCCGACAGGATATCGCGTCCGGCTCGGACCCCGGCCGCGATCCTCAGGGCCGCGAGTCGGCGGTGTAGGGCGGCGGCGGCACGGCGATGACGACGGTGCCCCCGATGAGGTCCATCCAGCCCCGGCGTCGCTCGTCGACGAAGATCCAGAGGAAGCCGATGTAGAAGACGAGGTGCGAGATGTAGAACCCGATCCAGCGCAGGATCGCCGGCCCCCACGTGATCGGCCCTCCGTTGTCGTCACGGACGACCTTGATCCCCATGATCGACATGCCCGGCGTCTGCCCCGAGCGGACCCAGAAGAACGGGAAGTAGCCGATCGCCAGCGCGATGATCGCGAGCGACGTGAGGATGGCGAGCGGGAAGAAGATCACGGCGAGCAGGATCGTCGACACGGCCAGCGCGATGAACGCGACGAACTGGATGACGATGTCGATGATGTATCCGACCAGGCGAGCACCAGGGCTGGCGAGCTCGATCCCCGGAGCCGGGCCGGCCGGAGTCTCGGGGGGTTGCCAGGTGGCCGGCGTCTGGCTCATGGCCGCCTGACGACGAGGGTCCCGGCGATGAGGTCCTGCCATCCTCGCCGTCGCTTGTCGATGAAGATCCAGATGAGGCCGATGTAGAAGACCGCCGTGGCGATCCACAAACCGATCAGCCGGAGGAGCGCCGTGCCCCAGCCGATCTCGCCACCGTCGGTGTCCCGGACGACATGCAGGTAGAACGGGCGCATCCCGATGGTCTGTCCGCCGTTGGCCCAGAAGAACGGGAAGTACAGGATGCCGAACAGGGTCGCGACCACGAACAGGAGCGATCCGATCACCGCCGCCGGGGTCGAGATGTTGGTGACGCGGTTGTTCTCGACCGTCGAGCCGGCGAAGAAGATCAAGGCCCCGATCACGGCGATGACGGTCACGACCAGGGCGATGATGATCCCGTCGATGATGTAGGCGGCAAGCCGGGCGCCGTGCGGCGCGAACTCGACGCCGGGCGCGGGCCCGGCCTGCGGCTCGGGGCTGGTCCAGGCCACGGCGGCCGGCGGCGGCGCATACGACGGCGGCGCGTAGGACGGGGGCGGCGCGGCGGCGGGCTGGGCCGGCTCCCCTTGCGGTGGCGCGGCGGGCGGTGTCGGCTCCGCGGGCGGCGGGCTGTCGGGTGGCGGCATCGAGCCGGGCGGTGGGGTGGTGCTCACGGTGTGCCTCCCTCCCTGGGGGTCAGTCGATGGTACCGCGCCCCAGGTAGGGTCGGAGCACCTCGGGCACCTCGATCGTGCCGTCGGGCCGCTGGTAGGTCTCGAGGAGGGCGGCCACGACCCGGGCGAGCGCGAGGCCGGAGCCGTTGAGAGTGTGGACCAGCTCCGGCTTGGCGCCGGCCTCCGGACGGTAGCGGACCGCCATCCGCCGCGCCTGGAAATCGCCGAAGTTCGAGCAGGAGCTGACCTCCAGCCAGCGCTCGACGCCCGGCGACCAGACTTCGAGGTCGTACTTGCGGGCCTGGGTGAAGCCCATCTCGCGGGTCGCCATCAGCAGCACCCGGTAGGCCAGCCCCAGACGCTGGAGCAGGATCTCTGCACGCCCAGTCATCCATTCGAGCGCGGCGGCCGACTCCTCCGGCCGCTCGAACAGGACCATCTCGACCTTGTCGAACTGGTGGACCCGGAGGATGCCCCGGGTGTCCTTGCCGGCCGCGCCGGCCTCGCGACGGAAGCACGGCGTGTAGGCGGCGTAGCGGATCGGCAGCTCGGCCGCCTCGAGGATCTCGTCGCGGTGCAGGTTGGTCACCGGGACCTCCGCAGTCGGGACCAGGTACAGGTCGTCGCGGGTGACCACGTACATCTGGTCTTCCTTGTCCGGGATCTGGCCGGTGCCGCGGGCCGAGTCGGCGTTGACGACAGCCGGCGGCCAGACCTCGGTCATCCCGTTCTCGCGGGTGTGGACGTCGAGGAACCAGTTGATGAGCGCCCGTTGCAGCGCCGATCCCGCACCCTTGTAGACCGGGAAGCCGGAGCCGGTGATCTTGGCGCCGCGGACGTTGTCGATGATCCCGAGGGCCTCGCCGAGCTCCCAGTGCGGCCTGCGCGTCCAGGTCTCGCCACCGGCCGGCGCGTCGGCGCCGACCTCGCCGACCAGCGGCTGGTCATGCGCCAGCTGTTCCCCCCAGACGCGGATCGTGACGTTCGCCTCCTCCCCGCCGACCGGGATGTCGGGGTCGGGCGGGTTCGGGATCCGCAGCAGCAGGTCGTCGAGAGAGGCCTCGGTCTCGGCCAACGCAGCGTCCAGCTCCCGGATGCGTTCGCCCGCCGCCGTGGACGTGGCACGCAGCTCGGCGACCTCCCGGCTGTCCGCTGCAGCGCCGCCCTTGATCGCCTCGCCGATCCGCTTCGAGGCGGCGTTCCGGTCGGCCTTGAGGGCCTCGCTCTCGCCGAGCAGCCGGCGCCGATCTGCGTCGAGCGCGAGCGCCCGATCGACGATCGCTGGGTCCTCGCCCTTCCGGACGGCACCGTCGCGGATCCGGTCGGCCTCGTCGCGCAGCCGCTGCAGTCCGACGCTCATCCGGCACCGCCAGCGGTGGCCGCACCCGCCGCCTCGACGAGCCGGCCCCGGACGAAGGACGGATCGAGCGTCGCCAGCAACCAGCCGGCTCGCGGACCGTTCGAGCGCCCCAGGAATGACAGGTAGATCGCCTCGAACGCGCGCCCGGGCGGCAGGCCGGTGTCAACGGCCGTCGCGAAGATCGCCGACTGCCAAGCGTCGCCCCCGGCAAGCTCGGTCGTGCCGGCGCTGTCGGCGAGGCGGCCGAGGAAGGCGCGCTGATCCTCGTCCAGCGAATCCGCCTCGGCCGGGAGCGCGTCGTGATGGACCGCCAGCCGGGCACGCTCGGGGGCGTAGGCCTCGAGCCAGGCCCGGGCGGCCGCGATCCGCTCGTCGAGGATCGCCTGCTCGCGCTCGGTCAGGGGACTCCCCTTCTCCAGCTCCATCCGCTCGACGATGTCGACGGACGGAACCTGGACGAGCAGGGCGAGGTGGGCAAGGACCGGCCGGAATGCCCACGCCTCGGCAGCGACATCGGCGTTCGGGTCGAGCAGCGCGTAGCGGAACGTCGCCTCGTAGCCGGGCGGCAGCTCGCCCTTGACCTCGCGGCCGGCCGTGGCGGCGGCGAACCGGTCGAACTCATCGAACAGGCGCGGCACCGCGTCGGTGCCGTCCGGGTCGAACTCGATCGCCTGGTTGGGGCGCGACCGAAGGAACAGGAAACGAAGCTGCTCGGCCGGGACGACCTCGGCCATCGTGTGGGCCGCGGCGCCGCGGCCCTTCGATGTCGACATCTTCTTGCCGCCGATGTTGAGGAACTCGTAGGGGACGTTGAGCGGCGGCTCCCGCTCGAAGACCTCGCGCGCGATGGCGTCGCTGCGGTCGCGCGAGCCTCCGGCCGTCGACAGGTCCTTGCCGCCCGGCTCGATGGTCACCCCGAAGAGCGACCACTGGGCCGCCCACTCGAGGTTCCATGGAAGCTTGGCAGCCCCACCGAACGGGCTGGTCCAACCCGACGCGCCGCAGCCGCGCGCCCACGCCACCAGGTCCGGCCGGCATTCGAAGAAGACCCGCTCGCCGTCCCACTGGGTGACGATCGTGGTGCCGACCTTTCCGCAGGTCGGGCAGATCAGGCCGAGCGGATGCCACGTGTCCGGGTGCTGGACGTTGGCGACCCGCCGGTAGATGTCGCGGACGAGGGACGCCCGGTCGAGCGCGCATCCGGATGTACGGGTCCATCGCCCCGGTCGGGTAGATGTCGCTCATCCAGTAGTAGCGGTCGGGGTGGATCCCGAGCGTGGCGAATGTGTCGATGAACAGGCCGGCGAAATGGCGGGCGTAGCTCGAGTGCCCGTCGTCGACCGGGTCCGGGACGTGGGCCAGCGGCCGGCCCATCTCACGGTCGATCGCGTCAGGGGTCAGCAGGGCCTGGGCATCCATCGGGTCGAGATCGTCGACTCCGTAGAGGAGCGTGGTCTCGATGCCGTTGGCGCGCAGCGCCCGGGCGATGACGTCGAGGATGACCGGTCCGCGCAGGCTGCCGACGTGGACCGTCCCCGACGGCGTCTTCGAGTCGTTGACGACCTGCGGGCCGCTGACCCGGGACGCCAGCTCGTCGGCCCAGTCCATGCGGATCTAGCTGATGCCGGTAATCTTGTACGTGAAGTCGCCCGCCGGCACCTTGACCACGACCTTCTCGCCCTTCTTGTGTCCGAGCAGGGCTCGGCCGACCGGGCTCTCGTTCGAGATCCGGCCCTCCGCCGGCTTGGCCTCGGCGGACCCGACGATCGTGAACCGCTCCTCGCCGTCGGGGCTCTCGACGGCGACCGTCGAGCCGATCTGGACATGGTCGGTCGAGTGGTTCTCCTCGATGATCGTGGCGTTCTTGATCAAAGCCTCGAGGGTCTGGATCCGGCCCTCGACGAAGGCCTGCTCGTTCTTGGCGTCCTCGTACTCGGCGTTCTCGGACAGGTCGCCGTGTTCCTTGGCGTCGTGGATCCGGTTGGCGACCTCGGGTCGCTTGACGGAGACCATCTCGTCGAGCTCGGATCGGAGCTTCTCGAGACCGTCCTTGGACAGGTATGTGGGCTTGTTGTTCACGGCCTCTGGCCCCCAATGCTGGTGGGTCGGATCTCGCAGACCATGCTGGGCGGTCTTGGATAAAGGAAAGAACTCCAGGCATCCAGCGGTCCTGCCGCGCGCCTGAAGTTCCGACCGGGAGCGAATGGTAGTCGGGCGGCTGGAGCGTGTCAAAGTGCCTGATCGTGCGTGGGGCGGAACCGCGGCGGGACCGTCAGCCGCTCGTCGAGCCTTCCGTCAATCGCACCAGGCGGCGCTTGATCCGCTGCAGCGAGCCACGGTCGGGAAAGGCGACGAACAGCGTGTCGTCGCCCGCCACGGAACCGGCCACCTCGCGCCAGCGGGCTCGGTCGAGCGCGGCGGCGATGGCGTGCGCCGATCCGGGCAGGGTGCGGACGACGAGCAGCAGGCCTGCCTCGTGGATCTCGATCGGCAGGTCGAGCAGGAGCTTGCGGAGTCGATCCTCGCCGGACGTCTCGGCTTCGATCAGCCGCGGTGGCAGAGCGTAGGCGGCCGTCCCCTCCCGCGTCACCTTGATCAGCCCGAGCTCCGCCACGTCGCGCGAGATCGTGGCCTGGGTCGTGCGGAAGCCACGCTCCCGGAGGGCCGCTGCCAGCTCCTGCTGCGTCCGGATCGGGCGCTGTTCGACCAGGTCGCGGATGGCCCGCTGGCGCAGCTGCTTCATGACTTCCATCGTCAGCTCCCGGTCGACCCTAGCGCAGCCACGCGACGACGACGACCGCGGCCAGCACGAGGCGGTAGGCGACGAAGACGTTGAGCGAGCGGGTCCGCAGGTAGCGCAGCAGGAAGCCGATGGCGATCATCCCCGACACGAACGCAGCGAGCATGCCGACCACCAGCGGGCCGACGGCGACGTCGACCCCGGTCTCGCCGGCCGCCAGCTTGCGGATCTCGAACAGTGCGGCGCCGGCCGTGATCGGGGTGGCCATCAGGAACGAGAAGCGGGCGGCGGCCTCGCGGTCGAGCCCGGCGAACCGCGCCGCCGAGATGCTGATGCCCGACCGGCTGATGCCGGGCACGAGCGCCAGGGCCTGTGCTGCGCCGATCGCGATCGCAACCGGGAAGGTCACGTCGTCGACGCCCTTGGTGCGGGCTCCCCAGCGATCGGCCAGCCAGAGGATGACCGCCCCGCCGACCAGCGTGACTGCCACCAGCCCGATCTCCCGGAACGCCGTCTCGATCAGGTCGGACAACACGAAGCCGGCGATCGCCGCAGGGATCGTGGCGGCGACCAGGAGCCAGGCCAGACGCCGGTCGGGGTCGCCACGGAACGAGCGATCGCGGATGGCCGCCAGTCCGGCCGGGACGAGCCGGACCCAGTCGGCCCGGAAGTAGACGAGCAGCGCCGCCAGCGTCCCGATATGGAGCATCACGCTGAAGGCGAGCGAGGTGATGAACGGGTCGTCCCAGCCCATCAGGAACGGGACGACGATCAGGTGACCCGATGACGAGATCGGCAGGAACTCGGTCAGTCCCTGCACGACCCCCATGACCAAAGCCTGGACGAAGAGGTCCATCGAGGGCCCTCAGCCGACCCCGCTACCGGATGAACAGCGGGGCGAGCACCAGGCTGATCGTGGCCAGCAGTTTCACCAGGACGTGGAGGGACGGGCCGGCGGTGTCCTTGAACGGATCCCCGACCGTGTCGCCCACAACGGCCGCGGCGTGCGCCTCGGAGCCCTTGCCGAGAACGTTGCCGTCGTCGTCCTTGAGGTTCCCGGATTCGATGTACTTCTTGGCGTTGTCCCACGCCCCGCCGCCGTTGTTGAGGACCGTGGCGAGCAGGACGCCGGAGATCGTCCCGACCATCAGCATGCCGGCCACCGCCTCGAAGCCGAGGATGACCCCGATCGCGATGGGCGTCGCCACTGCGACGAGGCCGGGCAGGATCATCTGGCGGAGGGCGGCCGCGGTCGTGATGTCGACCACCCGGGCGTAGTCCGGGCGCTGCGAGTAGTCCATGATCCCGGGCATCTCGCGAAACTGGCGGCGGACCTCGACGATGATCGTCTGGGCCGTGGTGCCGACCGCGCGGATCGCCAGCGAGCTGAAGAAGTAGACCAGCGTGGCCGCGAGGAGCGCGGCGATGAACACGTTGACGTTGGCCAGGTTGACCGAGTCGAGCAGCGCCGCTCCCGGCACGTTCGCCTCGATGCGGCGGCCCTGGATCAGGTTGATCTTGTCGATGTAGGCGCTGAACAGCAGGAAGGCGGCAAGCGAGGCCGAGGCGATCGCATAGCCCTTGGTCAGGGCCTTGGTCGTGTTGCCGACGGCATCGAGCCGGTCGGTGATCTCGCGCGCGCCGGCCTCGGCCCGGCTGAACTCGGCGATCCCGCCGGCGTTGTCGGTGATCGGACCGAACGTGTCCATGGCCAGGATGTAGGCCGTCGTCATGAGCATGCCCATGGTCGCGACGGCGGTCCCGAAGATGCCGCCGACGTTGGCGCCCGACGTCGATTCGAGATTGGCCTGGCTGCCGAGCCAGTAGCTCGTCCAGAGAGCGATGCCGATCGTGATCGCCGTGACGGCGGTCGTCTCGAAGCCGACGGCCGTGCCCGCGATGATGTTGGTCGCCGGGCCGGTCTTCGACGCCTCGGCGATCTCGCGGACCGGCCGGAACGTGCCGGCCGTGTAGTACTGCGTGATGTAGACGAACGCGACGCTGGTCGCCAGGCCGACGATGCCGGCGGCGAAGAAGTAGACCCAGGTCGGGAAGCCACCGTTACCCGTCGCGCCGTTGGTGTTCATCATCACCGCGGTGGTGATGGCGAGCCCGACCACGGACAGCAGGGTCGTGACCCAGTAGCCGCGGTTGAGCATGTTCATCGGGTTCTCGTCTTCCTTGCCGCGGACGAAGAAGATCGCCACGATCGTGGCCAGCAGCCCGAAGGCGCGGACGACGAGCGGGAAGAAGATCCAGGCCTGCGGGTTGGGCCAGCCGGCCGCCTCGGCGATGGTGAAGACGCCGACGCCCAGGATCATGGCGCCGATGTTCTCGGCGGCCGTCGATTCGAACAGGTCCGCGCCACGGCCGGCGCAGTCGCCGACGTTGTCGCCGACGAGGTCCGCGACGACGCCCGCGTTGCGGGGATCGTCTTCCGGGATGCCCTTCTCGACCTTGCCGACGAGGTCGGAGCCGACGTCGGCGGCCTTGGTGTAGATGCCGCCGCCGAGCTGCGCGAACAGGGCGACGAACGATGCGCCGAAGCCGAACCCGACGATGAGGAACGGCGCCTCCGCGACCGTGACCTCGCCGATGAACGTCGAGTACGCGCGTGAAGATGCCCCACACGCCGAGCAGCGACAGGGCCACGACCAGGAACCCGGAGACGGCGCCACCGCGCATCGCCACCTGGACCGCCTCGACGAGGCTCCGTCGGGCGGCCGATGCCGTGCGCACGTTGGCCTTGACGCTGATGAACATGCCGATGATCCCCGACGCCATCGAGCAGGCGGCGCCGACGATGAAGGCGATCCCGGTCAGGACCCCGATCGGGAGCCCGGCGAGCTTCGGGACGTCGGCCACGTCGGCCGTCTCGATCACGCCGATGACGATGCTGATCAGGACGGCACCGACGACGGCGAGGACCGCGATCGTCGTGTACTGGCGGCGGATGAAGGCGACCGCACCCTCGTAGATGGTGCCGGCGACATCCTGCATCGCCTGGGTGCCCGTGTCCCGGCTCAGGACGTCGCGGGCGAGGTAGATCGCGAACAGCACGGCGATGATGCCGGCCGGCAGGATGATCAACTGGAGCGTACTGGCGTCCATCAGGACAGAAGGCCTCCACCTTGGGCTGATGACCGGGTTCCGACCCGGCGCGTGGCGTGCGCCGCTCGGGTGCGGACGACTCGGGGAGCTCCTGCGGTGGTCCCCTCATGCGTTCGGGGGCGGGACCTTGCAGGCCGTCGGCGAGTGTAGCAAGCGGCGAGAAGGCGGGTCAAACTCACCCGGCGAGCGCGTTATGCAGTCCCGGCGACCCACCGGCGGGGCCGGGGGCCAGCCCCTATACTGCGGGACTTGTGACCCGCAGACCCTTGCTCGGGTGCCTCTTCGAGATCGTCGAGACACTCGTTCTCACGCTGATCATCTTCCTTGTCATCCAGACGTTCGTCGCCCAACCGTACAAGGTCCAGCAGCAATCGATGGAGCACACGCTGGAGCCCGATCAGTACGTCCTCGTGGACAAGCTGACCCCACGGTTCGACACGTACAAACGGGGCGACATCGTGGTCTTCACGCCGCCCCCGGACTTCGGCATCTCGGAGGACGGCACGCCGTTCATCAAGCGGATCATCGGGCTCGGTGGCGACACCGTCGAGATCCGGGACGGCGAGGTGTTCATCAACGGGACGATGATCAAGGAGCCGTACCTCTACGGCTCGCCGATCGAACCGATCCAGCCGACGACCGTCCCGGACGACGAGCACCAGTGGGTGATCCCCGAGGGCGAGCTGTTCCTGATGGGCGACCATCGCTCGAACTCGGCCGACTCACGGACGTTCGGCCCCGTGGCTGCGTCGCTGGTGATCGGCCGCGCCTGGCTCCGGTACTGGCCGATCGACGTGTTCGGCATCCTCCCGACGCCGACCTACCCGGAGCTGGCGCCCGCCACCCCATGAGCGTCGCGCCGTGAACCCGGCCCTCGCGGGGGTCGCGCTCGCGGTCGTGCTCGGAGCCGTGGTCGCCGGGTCCGCCCGGAACGCACGCGCGGCGATCCTCGGGCTGGTCGTGACGATGGTCGGCGCGCCCCTGATCGCGGAGCCGGCCGCCGCCCCGCCGGCCCTCGCGGCCCGGCTCGTGGCAGCGCTCCTGGCCGGCTACCTGCTGTGGATCGCGACGCGCGGCCACGACGTCCGGACCGCCGGCTCACCACTCGGCTGGCCGACGGACGCGTTCGTCGCGATCGCCGGGGCCGCGGTCGGCTACGGGAGCCACGGCCTCGGGGCACCGACGTCGGGGCCGGCCCTGGCATCCGCCGCGGGGTTCGCGCTGGCGGCCCTCGCCGTCCTGCCCGTGGTCACCGGCCGCGACATCCTTCGAGTCGGGATCGGGCTCGTCCTGCTCCTCGGCGGCGCCCTGCTGGTCCGAACCGCGCTGGGCGGCACGGCGGACCCGATGGAGCAGGTCCTGACCGCCGGACTGGTCGCGGCCCTCGGCGGTGCGGTGGCGATCCTGGCCGCGTCCGCCAGGACGGACGGGCCCGGTGGCTTCGCCATGAGTGTCTCGACCCCCCACCGACCGAGCCACGAGCCCGACGCGCACCTCGCCGAACCCCGGTGAGCCTGCTCGTCTTCGTCGGCGTCGCCTTCGGATCCAGCCTGCTGGCGATGGCCCTGCGCGGTCGCGCGGCGGCGGTGCCGGTCGTCGGGCTCGCGGGGCTCGCCGGCTGCGTTCTCGCCGCGGTGGCGATCGAGCCCGGCCAGGTCGTCGTCATCGGCGGCAGCGGGCTGGCGACGACGCCGTACCTGCGGCTGTTCCTCGCTCTCGGATCGCTCGGCGGCCTGGGGCTCGCCATCGCCGGGATGGCGGGCGGGACGCGGCGGGACGCGCCCGCGGTCACCCTGGCGGTCCTCGGCTCGGCCGGGCTGACGATGGGCCTCGTCGATCCGCGCGCCGCGGTGCTGGTGGCGACGGCAGGCGGCCTGTGCGGGGTCCTCGTCACGATCCTGCCGGGTGCCGCGCGCCCCGGAGCGACCGTCGGGATCCGAGAGGCACGGGCCGTCATCGTCTCCGGGGCGCTGGCGATCGCGGCGACGGCCTGGATCGGGCGCGACCTGAGCGAGCTGGTCGCCCTGCCGGTCGTCTACGGCCTCGCCTACCTCGCCATGGCCGTGGCCGTCGCCATGCGCTTCGGCGCGATCCCGTTCCATCTCTGGGCGGCGCGGCTGACCGATGTCGTGCCCGAGACGTCCCTGCCGACGCTGATGGCGCTCGCCCCGGCGTCGCTCGCGGTCGTCGCGCTGGCATGGATCGGCGCGGGTGTCGGGTCCCTCCCGATCGACCTGGGCCCGGAACGCTGGATCGTCATCGGCATCGCGGTCGCCTCGATCGTGCTGGCCGCGATCGCCGCATACGTCCAGGACGATCTCGAGCACATCCTCGGCTACTCGATCGTCGGCGATGCAGGCGTCGTCGTGCTCGCCCTGGCCATCCTGGAGCCGGCCGGCTGGCAGGCC
Organism: uncultured Chloroflexia bacterium; assembly: GCA_963842695.1. GTDB lineage: Bacteria > Chloroflexota > Limnocylindria > Limnocylindrales > CSP1-4 > SPCO01. The sequence goes on along the minus strand of CAWJHK010000006.1, from coordinate 410,720 downwards.
GCCCGGACCTGGATCCTGGCGTTCATCGTCGCGCGCGGTGCATTCGCGGCCTGGGCGACGGGGGTGCGTTCCGGGCTGTGGACCGGACGCGTGCCCGACCTTCGCGGCTGGGCGCGGCGATCACCGCTCCTGGCGGCGGCCTTCGTCGCCGTCGCCATCGCCAGCGTCGGCTTCCCCGGACTCGCGGCCTATGACGCGCGGCGGACGATCATCGACCTGGCGCTGCCGGCTCCGCTCGCGACGGTCGTGCTCGTCGGGGCGCTGGCACCGATCGCCTACTACGGGCGGCTGCTCGCGATCGGGCTGGCCCGTCCGGACAACGTGCTCGCACCGGTCGACGCCTGGCAGCCGCAGGTCCCGCCGCCCGATCCACTCGGGACGCGACACCGGCTGGCCACGGCCTGGAACCTCAACCGCCCGTTCACCACGGCCGTCGTCGCGGCGGCGTTGGCCGCACTCGCCCTGGCGACGGCGGCGGGAGCCTTCGACGGTCCGATCGCTGCCGCGGGACCACCGCCGGTCATCGTCCAGCCGGAGCAGGGACCGATCCCGTCCCTCGAGGTGCCGTCACCGGCACCGTCGGGTGTCTCGTAGGCGCGCGCCGACCCTACTCGTTCGGAGCGAGGACCCAGCGATCGATGTCGCGCTCGTAGTCGAGCAGCTCTGCGTCGTCGAACCAGAGGTCCAGCTCGGTCGCGGCGGTCTCGGCGCTGTCCGACGCATGGACGATGTTCTGCGCGGTCTCCAGCGCGAAGTCACCACGGATCGTGCCCGGCGCCGCCTCGTGCGGCCGCGTCGCGCCGTTGATCGCGCGCACGACGGCGATCGCGTTCGGGCCGTCGAGGGCGAGCGCGACGAGCGGGCCCGAGATGATGAACTCGACGAGCCCGTCGAAGAAGGGCTTCTCCCGATGGACGGCGTAGTGACGCTCGGCCAGGTCGCGGTCGACGGTGACGAGCTTGAGCCCGGCGATCTTGAGGCCGCGCTCCTCGTACCGCGCAACGATGCGGCCGACGAGCTGGCGCTGGACGCCGTCGGGCTTGACGAGGACAAGGGTTCGTTCGCTGGCTGGCATGTCTACCTTGCGTGGGGGGACGGGCTGGACCCGGGATTGTATCGGATGGACCCGGTCGGTCAGTCCGGCGCCCCATCCGGGGTGACGGCCTCGGGAACGGGATCCTCGTCCGCCGGAGGAGTTGCAGCACCCTTCGACCCCGACTTGGCGCCGTTCTTCGCGGGCGCTCCGTTCTTCGTGGGGGCGCCGTTCACGGCTGTCGTGCCGGACGGCTCGACCTCGGCCGGCGGATCGGGCGGGGCGTCCTTGCCGGGTGCCGCCTCGGCCTTCGCCGATCTGGCCGCCGGCTTCCCGGCGGCGACCGGGCCCACGTCCACCGGTTGATCGTCGACGTCCGCGGCTGCGGCGATCTCCGGCTCGGCCGGGCTGGACCCCTTGTCCGGCGGCGCGACCTCGGCCTCGACCGGCGCATCGGCGGGCGTCTCGGCCGCCCCCGGCCGGCGCGGCCTCGACCTCGACCTCGGCGGGTGTCGCCGTCTCATCGGCTGGGGACGCATCGGTGGCGTCGTCCTGGACGAACGAGTTGGCCGGCTTCCGGGGCGTCAGGCGGCGCTCGTGGAGACCGCCCTGCGCCGCGATCGCGTAGGCCTGGTTGGCCTCCGTCTCGTGCCCGGCCAGCCGGTAGGCATCGCCGCGGACGAGGATCAGCTCCGGGCCGCGGACCCCGTCGGTCGCCTCGAGCACGGCCGGTGCGAGGGCCGGTGCGAGCCGGAGTGCGAGGCCGAACCGGAAGGCTGCCTCGTCGATCCGCCCGGCGACGAGCGCGGCACGTCCCGCCTCCAGCTCGAGGGCGGGATCCGGTGGAGCGGCGGCGGCCGTCTCGGACGCCTCGTCCGTGTCCCACAGGCCGAGCGTCACCGGCGCGGCCGTGCTGACCGCGGGCGGACGGTCCGCCGCGGCCCGATCGGGGCTCGGCATCCTGCCGGCGGCGGGGACGGGGAGCTCAGGGTCACGATCGAACAGGGTCGGAGCGGTCGGCGGCGGCTCCGCGGCATCGGCGGGCCAGATGGTCGAGCGGGGCATGCCGGCGAAGATCGGGTCGACGGCGCCGCGCGTCCGCGTCAGTGCCCGGTCGGCCAGCCGGCGCGCCTCGGTCGGCCGGCCGAGCGCCGCCGATGCCTCGGCGGCGATGACGAGCGCGACCGGCAGCGTGTCGTCGTCGGCGAGCGCGGCGTTCGCCGCTTCGCCGGCCCCGAGCAGGTCGCCCGTCCGCCAGCGGACCTCGGCAAGGTCGACGATGCCGGGGACGTCGAGCAGGCCGAGACCGGCCATCGTCTCGAGCTCGACCCGGGCCAGCGACAGCGAGCCGAGTCGAAGGTGGGCGTGGGCCAGGACCAGCTCGACGGAGCGGCCCGGCGGGCGGGCGGGTCGGGCGGCCGGGGACGACGCGGTCATGCCGGCAGCCGCAGGCGCTTGCTCGAGCCCGCGGAGGTAGCGGGCCGGGGCGACCGCGGCCAGTCGCAGGGCGTCGTCGTGGATGAGCCGGACGGCGAGCGCCTGGACGGCCGCTGCGTCGACGGCCTCGATCGCGGCCAGCGCCTCCTCGAGGGTCAGGACGCGGTCGTGGAGCGCCTCCTGGCCGCCGATCCACGACGCAACGTGTCGCGTGTCGTCCATCCGGAGCTCGAGCCCGCCGGACAGGTAGCGCTTGGCCTTGCCCAGCTCGGCCTCGGGAACCGGCTCGTCGCGCAACCGGGCGAGCTCGACGAGGATCGCCTCGACCGCGGCCGGCAGGCTGGCCGGGTCGACCCCGGCCGAGACCTCGAGGGCGCCGGCGTCGGCATAGTCGACGAGGCCGGACGAGACGTCGTAGGCGAGGCCGAGCTCCTCCCGCACCGACAGGAAGAGGCGGCTGCTCATCCCGTCACCGAGGACCGCGTTGAGCACGGCCAGCGTCCAGCTGTCGGGATGGTCGCGATGCAGGGCCGGCAGCCCGATGCAGACCTGGGCCTGGCTCGTGTCCCGCGCGCCGGTGCGCACCCGGGGCCCGGCCGGCAGCGTGGGCGCCGGGGCGAAGCCGGGGACCGGGCCGTTGCCGCGCCCGAAGGCCGTCTCCGCCAGCCCGACCGCCTCTTCGTGGCCGAGGTCGCCGACGACCGCGACGACCGTGTTGGCCGGCCGGTAGGAGCTGCGCCAGAAGTCGTGGATGGCTGCCGCCGGCAGGCTCGAGATGTCCGATTCCTCGCCACAGATCTCGCGGCCCAGCGGACCGTCCCCGAACATCGCGGTCTGGAACAGGATCTGGCAGTACTCGGCAGGGTCGTCGAGGTACGACCGGATCTCCTCGATGATCACCGCCCGCTCGCTCTGGATGTCGGTCTCCTCGAGGCGCGGCCGGACGATGAGCTCACCGAGAACATCCATCGCGCGGGCCGTCTCCCGCCGCGGGACGCGGACCCAGTAGACCGTGGATTCGCGGTCGGTCGCGGCATTGAACGATCCACCGACCCCCTCGATCGCCTCGCTGATCGCGCGGGTCGTCGGGTAGGCGGCGGTGCCCTTGAACGTCAGGTGCTCCATGAAGTGGGCGACGCCGACCTGGCCGGCCGACTCCAGTCGGGACCCGGCGAGGACGTAAGCCGCCACGGAGACCGAGCGGGCCGACGGGAGCCGGGCGCTGATCACGCGTGGTCCGGCGGGCAGCACGGTCCGTTCGAACATCCGGGCGATGGTACCGGATTGCGGGCGTCGCCCCGGCCGATCGACCGGGGCGTCCGCCGATCGACGTGCTCAGGACGCCGGCGTGCCGCTGATGAGCAGGTCCAGCCAGGCCTGCAGGAAGTAGATGAGGAACATGATCGAGACCACCCACATCAGCGGGTGGATCTCGCCGATCTTGCCCCGGGCGACCTTGATGACCACCCAGGTGATGAAGCCGGCCCCGATGCCGACCGTGATGTCGTAGGTCAGCGGCATGAGGATCATCGTCAGCAGGGCCGGGAAGCCGTCCTCGACGTTGTCGAGCTCGATGCCCTTGAGCTGCGTGAACATCAGGTAGCCGACGATGACCAGTGCCGGCGATGTGGCCTGCGTCGGGATGATCCCGGCCAGCGGCGACAGGAAGATCGCGAACAGGAAGAGGACCCCGGTCACGATCGAGGCGAAGCCCGTGCGGCCGCCCTCGGCCACGCCCGCCGCGCTCTCGATGTACGTCGTGTTCGAGCTGACGCCCGCCACGCCCCCGGCGACCGCCGCCAGGCTGTCGACGAGCAGCACACGGCCGACGCCCGGTACCGACCCGTCTTCCTCGGCCAGGCCGGCCTCGGATGCGACGCCGGTGACGGTGCCCATCGTGTCGAAGAAGTCGGTCAGCATGATCGCGAAGATCGTGAGGATCGCCGCCAGCGGTCCGAGGACCGTGAACACGTTGGTGAGGTCGAACTGGCCGATGGTCGAGAAGCTCGGCGTCACGGAGAACGTGTCCGGGACCTTGGCCACGCCGAGCAGCAGGGCCACGATCGTGGTGACCAGGATCGAGATGATCAGCGCGCCGCGGACCCGATTGACGTACAGCACGATCGTGAACAGGAGGGCGGCCAGGAACAGGAACTGGCCGGTCGTGGTCGGGAAGACCGGGCCGACGACCGGGACGCCGCCCGCGGGCGTGGCGATGAACCCGCCACCGACGAAGCCGATGAACAGGATGAACAGGCCGATCCCGGCCCCGATCGCCTTCTTGAGCGACAGCGGGACCGCGTTCATGACGGCTTCCCGGAAGCCGACGACGACGAGCAGGGTGACGACGAGGCCTTCGAGGACGATGACGCCCATCGCCCCTTGCGGGCTGAGGCCGCGTGCCGTCAACGAGAAGGCGACGATGCCGTTGATGCCGAGGCCGGCCGCCAGGGCGAGCGGGTAGTTGCCGACCAGGCCCATGACGATGGTCATGATCCCGGCGACCAGCGCGGTGGCCGCGGACACGGCGGCGATCCCGGCCGGGTCGAGCTTGAAGCCGGCACCGAGGATCGCGGCGTTGACGAAGATGATGTAGACCATGACGAAGAACGTCGTCAGGCCGGCCTTCGCCTCGGTGGCGAGGGTGGTGCCGCGCTCGTCGAACTTGAAGTAGCCGGCGAGGCCTCCTGCCGACGAGCTGGGCGGGCCGGCCGACGTGCTGGGCTGCGCTTCGGCAGTCACCTGGATCCCTTCCTCCTTGCCCGGACGCGACGCGCCGGTCCCACGGGCGGGCTCGGAACGCGCCGTGACGAACTCGCGGCCGACGCTGGGGCGGCGGCCGCCGCGCTGTCCCCCCGAGCCGGGTCCCGGGCCCGGCCCTCCGGATCCGCTACTCGTCCTCTCGGGCGTCGAGGCCGAGCAGCTCCATCTGGACGAAACCGCTGGTGTCGAATGCGAGCTGGCGCGGGGCGAACGGCGAGTCGTCGGGGGCGCCCGGGCCGAGCGGAGCGAACTCGACGACGACCCGCTCGTCGCCCTGGACGAGGGTGTAGACGAGCAGCTGGTCGGGGCGCGTCTCGAACTCGAGATGCTCGAACGAATCGATGTTGAGGGTGATCGCCAGGGGCGTGAAGTACGTCGACGTGTCGTCCGTGTCGACCACGATCCGCTCCATCCAGCCCGTCCCGTGGGCGACGACCTCGCGGCCGCGCAGGTAGCGATAGGTGACGGTCTGCTTGAGCAGGGGCCGCAGGAGGTGGAGCATGTCCGTGCGGCTCGTCACCACGCCCTGGTTGACGAAGAACTTCGCTGGGGTGGGGCTGGACATCCGGTGTCTCCTCGGTGGGCGGAGGGGAACGGACGGGGCGATGGTACCGCACGGCGCCAGTCGGAAACGTGCCAATCGGAGGTCGGCCACGAGCCCGGTCGCCGCGGCACGGCCGCGTATCATCCGGCCATGCTCCTCGCGCTCGACGTCGGCAACACGAACGTCACGGTCGGCCTGTTCCGGGCCGGCGCGCTGCTGGCCACGCGCCGCGCCGCGACCGACCCGCGGTCGACCGCCGACGAGCTCGAGGTCACCCTCGACGGGCTCCTCCGCCTCGACGGATTCGGGCTGGCCGACCTCGACGCCATCGCGCTCGCATCGGTCGTGCCCGCCGTCTCCGCCGCGGTCGAGTCGATCGCCGGCCCGGCGCGAGCGACCGCTCGTCGTCGCCGGGCCGGGCACCGTCCCGCTGGCGATCCGGGTGGACCGCCCCGGCGACGTCGGCGCCGACCGGCTGGTCAACGCGCTGGCGGCCGGCCGGCTGTACGGCACGCCGGCCGTCGTCGTCGACTTCGGGACGGCCACCACGTTCGACTGCGTGGCGGCCGACGGCGCCTACGTCGGGCGGCGCGATCGCCCCGGGGCTCGAGCTCGGGCTCGAGGCGCTCGCGGCACGGACGGCCAAGCTGCCACGGATCGAGCTGCGCGCCCCGGACCGGGCGATCGGCCGGGACACGGTCGGTGCCATGCAGTCCGGCACGGTCTTCGGCTACCAGGCGCTTGCCGCGGGCCTGCTCGGCCGCATCCGGCGCGAGCTCGCCGACGCCGACGGCGTCGCGCCGGCCGAGGTCCACGCCATCCTGACCGGCGGGCTGTCGGCCGCGCCGTGGGTCGCGCGCGCTCGAGGGCATCGAGGCGATCGACCCGGAGCTGACGCTCAAGGGCCTGGCCATCCTCCACGCCGAGGTCGGCGGCGGCGAGCCGCTCGAGCTGGGCCTGCGATGACGGACGGCCGCAGCGGGCCGGATGCCCGGCCGGACGCTGGGCGACTCGCCGGGCGCCTGGTCGGACTCGGCGTCACCGGCTCGATCGCGGCCTACAAGGCCGTCGAGCTCGCTCCGGCTGCTGCGGGCCGAGGGCGCCGACGTGGCGGTGATGCTGACCCCCGCCGCGCACGCGCTTCGTCGGGCCGCTGTCGTTCGCCGCCCTGTCGCGTCACCCGGTCGAGACCGACGTCCTCGACCTGCTGCCGGACGGCCGGATCGGCCACATCGTCATCGCCGACAGCGCCGACGTCGATCGTCGTCGCGCCGGCGACCGCGCACTGGCTGGGCCCGATGGCCAACGGGCTGGCCGGGCGACGTCGTCAGCGCGCGCGTGCCTCGCGACCTCCGCGCCGGTCGTCGTCGCGCCGGCGATGGACGGCGACATGTGGACGCACCCGGCGACGGTCGCGAACGTCGAGCGGCTGCGCGGCGTTCGGCTACACGATCGTCGCGCCCGGCGACCGGGCCGCTCGCGTCCGGCCAGACCGGTGTCGGGCGGCTGGCCGAGCTCGCGCGCGATCGTCGACGCCGTCGTCGCGTCGGTCGGGTCGGCCGGCTCCGATCGCCGGATCCGGCGGCGCGTCCGCCGCTCGTCGCGCCCGGCACGCGACGCCGACCTCGACGGCCGCCACATCGTCGTGACCGCCGGCGGGACGCGCGAGCCGATCGACCCGGTCCGCTACATCGGCAACCGCTCGACCGGCAAGATGGGCGTCGCGATCGCCGAGGCCGCGCTCGACCGCGGCGCGCGGGTCACGCTCATCGCCGCCGAACGTCGAGCGTCGCGCGCCGCCCGGCGCCGACGGTCGTCCGGGTCGAGTCGACCGCCGAGCTCGGGGCCGTCCTCGACGAGCTCGTCCGATGGCCGGACGAGTCGGCCGGGTTCGACGCCCTCGTGATGGCCGCCGCGGTCGCCGACTTCCGGCCGGTCGCGCCGCCGCCGGATCGAAGCTCGTCCGCGCCGACGGGCTGACGCTCGAGCTCGAGCCGACGCCGGACCTGCTGGCCGGGGTCGCCCGGGCGCGTCACCGGCCTCGATGGCGACGGGGCACGCACCAGACGAGCCGCTCCGCCCGCGCCCGCTCCTCGTCGGGTTCGCGGCCGAGACCGGCTCGCTCGACCGGGCCGCCGACAAGCTCCGCCGCAAGGGCGTCGACCTCCTCGTCGCCAACGACGTGGCCGAGCCGGGTCCGGGCTTCGGCACCGACACGAACCGCGTGTCCGATCCTGGCCGCCGACGGCTCGCGCGACGACCTGCCGCTCCAGACGCAAGCGCGACGGTCGCCGACCGGCTCCTCGATCGCGTGGCCGGCGCGCTGGACGAGCGCGACGCCGCCGCGCAGACTGTGGACCACGATCCAGCCCGAGAGGGAGCCCGCATGAGCGCCACGTCCGACACGCCACGTCCGCCGCCTGACCGTCGTCGACATCGCCCGGCTGTACGCCGACGGCACGCGCATCGCGATGCTGACCGCCTACGACTACCCGACCGCCCAGCTCCTCGACGAGGCCGGCATCCCGATGCTCCTCGTCGGCGATTCGCTCGGCCAGGTCATGCTCGGCTACGAGACGACCGTCCGCGTGACGATGGCCGAGATGGTCCACCACACGAAGGCCGTCGTCCGCGGCACGCAGCGCGCGCTGATCGTCGCCGACATGCCGTTCCTGTCCTACTCGACGCCCGGACGAGGCGATCGAGAACGCCGGCATCTTCCTGCGCGAGGCCGGCGCCCAGGCGGTCAAGGTCGAGGGCGGCGTCCGCTCGGCCCGGATCATCGAGGCGCTCGTCCGGGCCGGCATCCCGGTCATGGGCCACATCGGGCTGACGCCGCAGTCGCATCAACGCGGTCGGCAAGGTCCGGGTCCAGGGCAAGACCCGCGACCAGGCCCGCGCGCTCATCGCCGACGCGCTCGCGGTCCAGGAGGCCGGCGCCTTCAGCATGGTCCTCGAGCTCGTCCCGGAGCAGCTCGCGCGCGGCCATCACGGAGCGGCTGAGCATCCCGACGATCGGCATCGGTGCCGGCGCCGGCTGCAGCGGCCAGGTCCAGATCATCACCGACCTGATCGGCCTCGGCGACTTCATCCCGCGCCACGCCCGGCCGTACGCCGACGATCCGCGACACGATCCGTGAGGCGGCGACGGCCTACGTCGCCGACGTCGCGGACGGGACGTTCCCGGGACCCGAGCAGACGGTCCGGATGGACGACGCGGTCCTCGACGAGGTCCTCGGTCGCGGCGCCGTCCGACCAGCCGGCGGGCACCATCCCGGTCGGCGGCATCCCGCTCGACCGCGACCTCTAAGCCACCCGTCGCGCGGTGACCAGGTCGTCCGCACCCGAGCCGAGCTGCGCGACGCGCTCGGCGGCCGCTCCCCGCGCCCGGTCGGGCTCGTGCCGACGATGGGCTGGCTGCACGACGGCCACCGCGCGCTGATGCAGCGCAGCCGCGCGAGCTCGGCGCACGACCGTGGTCGTACGATCTTCGTCAACCCCCGCCAGTTCAACGTCGCCGGCCGACTTCGCCCGGTACCCGCGATCGGAGGAGCGCGACCTCGAGATCTGCGCGTCGGAGGGCGTCGACCTCGTCTTCGCCCCCGGGGTCGGACGAGGTCTACCCGCCCGGCTTCGACACGATCGTGTCGGTCGGCGCGGTCGCCCGGCCGCTCGAGGGCGCGGCGCGGCCGGGCCACTTCGACGGCGTCGCGACGGTCGTGGCGATCCTGTTCAACCTGGTCCGGCGCCGAGCGTGCCTATTTCGGGCAGAAGGACGCCCAGCAGGTCATGGTCATCCGCCGGATGGCGCGCGACCTCGCGATCCCGACCGAGGTCGTCGCCTGTCCGACCGTCCGCGAGCCGGACGGACTGGCGCTGTCGTCGCGGAACGTCCACCTCACGCCCGAGCGAGCGCGCGGCGGCGCCGGTCCTCCATCGGGCGCTCCTCGCCGCACACGATGCGATGGACCGGCGGCGAACGATCGGGCGACGCGCTCCGGCCGCGATGCGGGCCGTGCTCGACGACCGAGCCGCTGGCCGAGGTCGAGTACGTGTCGGTCGGCGGACGGGTCGACGCTGGCCGAGCTCGACCGGATCGACGGCCCGGCGCTGCTGTCGCTGGCGGTCCGGTTCGGCTCGACGCGGCTCATCGACAACGAGCCGCTGGAGGTCGCCTCGTACACGACCGCTGCATCGACGCGGTCAGTCCAGCCGGGCCGTCCTCCGCCACCTCGAGCACGCGGTCGATGAACAGGTACTCCCACAGCAGGGCCTTGATCTCGGCGATCTTGCCGGCGTCGGCCGGGTGGGTCTTGACCAGCAGGTCGTGGAGCTCGGACGCGACCTGGTACGTGTCCTCCGGGACGAGCGTCGCGAACAGGTCGGCCCGCCGGATCGCGTCGAGCACGGCCGCCTCGGGCCGGTAGCCGCCGGTCAGCACGAGCCCGAGGGCGCCGTCGCCGACGGTCCGAGCCGTCGGCCCGGGCGCCGAGGATCGCGCCGATCACGTCGGCCCGGTCGCCGGGCACGATGACCAGGCTGCGCGGCCCGATCCGCTCGAGCATGTGCTCGGGCTCCATCGCGCCGATGGCGATGCCGCCGATGACCTCGTCGAGGTCGGGGCCGGGGTGGATCGTCTCGCCGTGGACGCCCTCGAGGACCATCGCCAGCGTCGGGTTCGACAGGATCGGCCGGTACGGCAGGACGCCCGAGCAGCTTGATCCCGTGGCGGGCCAGGCCGCGCTCGAGGGTCCGGGCGAGCCCCGGCTTGGCGTCGAGGTCGACCTTGTTGACGATCGCGCCGGCGACGTGGACGCCGTGGCGCTCGAAAAGCGAGGCGTTGAGCACGATCTCGTCGATCGGTCGGCCGACGCCACCCTCGGAGACGATGACCGCCGGGGCGCCGAGCATCGACGCCACCGTCGCGTTCGACAGGTCGATGACCGCGCCGACGCCGGCGTGCCCGGTGCCCTCGATCAGCAGCATGTCGCGGTCGGACGAAGGCCGCGTGGGCGGCCCGGATCCGCGCCGGCAGGTCCTCGACCACCTCGCCGTCGATGTAGGACTGGGTGAAGCCGCGCGGGATGTGGACCGGGCTCATCTGGCGCAGCGGCTCGGGCAGCCCGAAGACCTGCTTCATGAGGACGCGTCCTCGTCGGCCGGCACGCCGTCCTCGATGATCGTGCGCTGGCCGACCGGCTTGAGGAAGCCCGCTCGACAGGCCGCGTCGCCGGAACCCGTCGAGCACCCCGAGGCTGACCGTGGTCTTGCCGCGGTTCTGGCCCGGTGGCGGCCAGGTAGACGTGTCTCATCCGGTCACCTTCGGCCGCTCGGAGCGACGAGGCGACGCTCCGCGAGCCATCGCCGCGAGGATTGGCGCATCGCGGCGGCCCGGCTTAGCTGCGGCTGGCGGTCTTGCGCTCGATGAGGGCGATCGCGTCGCGCAGCCGGGCGAGCGTCTCGGCCTCGACGGCGTCCGGCTCGAGGTACGGGCCGAGGCGCTCCATGATGTCGGCCACGAGGCTGAGGAAGACGCTCGCGTCGGCCACGAAGAACTGCGGCTCGTTGTTGTAGCGGACGAGCGTCAGCCGGCCCTGCAGGACGCGCCGATCCTCGACGTGGGCGATCTGGGTCGCGAAGTTGTGGCCCTGGATGCCGTCCGGGTTGTTGAGGAAGTTCAGCGCGTTGTCGATCGCCAGGCCGAACCGTGCCCGCCAGGCGACCAGCCGCTCGTGCACCTCGGACGGGATGCGCACCTCGGCGACCTCGTCGAACACCTCGGGCGCGACGGTCAGCAGCCCGACCAGCGTCGTCCCCGCGCGCGGCCCGAGCATCACCTGCAGGCTGCGCTCGAGCGTGAACACCTCCGAGTCGAAGCGCGGGCTGGTGATGACGTCGGTCAGCAGGTCCTCGACGTTGTCGAGCACTGCCCGGCTCCGCGACGGCGTTCGACAGGTGGAGGATCTCCTCCTTGAACAGGAACTTCTCTTCGTGGTCGAGCATGGCCGCGATGGTAGCACCGGGCCTCCGGCCCGACGTCGGCCGAACGGCCTACGGGTACAGGCCGCGCAGCGCCATGGCATCCGCGACGCGCTCGACCGCCAGCAGGTAGGCGCGCCGTCCGCATGTCGCAGCTCTCGCGGTCGGCGATCGCGAGCGTCTCGTCGAACGCCTTGCTCACCATGATCCCGCGAGCTTCTCGTTGACGACCGGTCTCGCTCCAGTGGTCGCGGTTGAGGTCCTGGACCCACTCGAAGTAGCTGACGGTCACGCCGCCGGCGTTGCACAGGATGTCGGGGATCAGGAACACGCCGCTTGCGTGAACAGGATCGTCGTCGGCCTCCGGCGTCGTCGGGCCGTTGGCGGCCTCGGCGACGAGCCGGGCCTTGATCCTGGCCGGCGTTGCGCGGCGTGATCTGGTTCTCGAGGGCGGCCGGGATCAGGATGTCGCAGTCGACCTCGAGGACGTCCGCGTTGCTGATGTCCGTCGCGCCGGGGAAGCCCTGCACGGTGCCGTGCTCGCTCTTCCAGGCGATCGACCTTGCCGATGTCGAGGCCGGCCGGGTTGTGGATGCCGCCGGTCGAGTCGGACACGGCGACGACCGTCGCGCCCTCCTCCGACGATCAGCCGCGCCGCGATCGAGCCGGCGTTGCCGAAGCCCTGGACCGCGACGCGCGGCCTGCGTCAGGTCCATCCCGAGGTGGCGGGCCGCCTCGACGATCGTGTAGACGCAGCCGCGGGCCGTGGCCTCGTTGCGGCCCTCGGAGCCGCCGAGGCTGATCGGCTTGCCGGTGACGACGCCCGGGACCGTGTAGCCCGCGTGCATCGAGTAGGTGTCCATGATCCAGGCCATGATCTGGGCGTTGGTGTTGACGTCCGGCGCCGGGATGTCCTTCTCGGGGCCGATGAGGACCTCGATCTCGGTGAAGAAGCGGCGGGTCAGGCCCTCGAGCTCCTTCTGCGATGAGCTTCTTGGGGTCGACGATCACGCCGCCCTTGCCGCCGCCGTACGGGATGCCGACGACCGCGCACTTCCAGGTCATCCACATCGCGAGGGCCTTGACCTCGTCGAGGGACACGTCCTGGTGGTAGCGGATGCCGCCCTTGGCCGGGCCGCGGCCGAGGTTGTGCTGGACGCGATAGCCGGTGAAGACCTGCGACCGACCCGTCGTCCATGTGGACCGGGAAATGGCACGGTGAACTCGCGGCGCGGCTCGCGCAGGACGCGGCGCATGCCCTGCGTCCAGGTCCCGAGCCGGTCGGCGGCGAGGTCGAACTGCGCTGCGCGACTTCCCAGGCATTGATCCGCGCAGCGACGTGCTCGGTGGTCATGGAATGGAGGACCTCACGTGTCAGGCGGTCAGCCGACCGCCGTCGGTTCGGGTCGTCTCCCGGACGACCCCACGGGGCGCGCCATCGGGTCCGGTTGAGGACCGGCATCGTGACGAGCACGCGACTGCATCTGCAGCCCGGAGTATAGCCACGGATCGCGCGATCCGACGCCTCCCCGATGGTACCGGTCGGCAAGGTTGTCGCAACCTTGCCGCAATGTTCGATCGGCTGGGCCGATGGTCGTGGCCGACCCGGCCGACCGGCCCTCAGGCCCGATACAGGACCGCCGCGCCGACGCAGCCGGGACCCAGATGCGGCCCGACCGACGCACCGACCAGGTTGATCGAGACGTCCGCGGCGTCGAGCACGCCGGCGGCCCGGGCGACGACCTCGTCGCGGAACGCCTCGACGTCCGGGCTGATGGTGTGCAGGATCGCCAGCCGCTCGATCGGGCGCTCGCAGATCAGCTCGATCAGGCGCTCGCGGGCCTTGCCGCGGGTCCGCACCCGGTCGACCGTGTCGACCACGCCGGCGTTGACCCGGATGATCGGCTTGACCGACAGGAGCTGCCGATCGCCGCCTGGGCGCCGCTGATCCGGCCGCCCTTCTTGAGGTACTCGAGGGTCTCGACCGCGACGTACATCCGCATGTCCGGTCGCGCGTCCCTCGAGCATCTCGGCGATCTCCCCGGCCGGCCGGCCGTCGGCGGCCATCTCGACCGCCATGCTCGGCGAGGATGCCCTTCGGCCATCGACGCGCCGAGCGAGTCGACGACGTGGATCTCGCGGTCGGGCAGCATGTCCCGCGCGATCTGGGCGCTCTTGATCGTGCCCGACAGCGTGCCCGCGACGTGGATCGACACGATCGCCTCGGCGCCGGCCTGCGAAGGCCGCCTCGTAGGCGTCCTTGAACTCGCCCGGCGACGAGGCCGCGGTCTTCGGGAACGGCGCGTCCGGCGCGACCATCCGCTCCCAGAACGCCGCCGTCGACAGCTCGACGCCGGCCTTGAACGTCTCGTCGCCGAAGCTGACGAGCAAGCGGGACGATCGTCGATCCCCGTCGGCAGCCGCGAGCTCGGGATCCATGTCGGACGCGGAATCGGTGAAGATCGCGACGCGGCTCAAGCAGCTCCTCCTCGGCGGTTCGCGACGACGTTGCGGGCATGATACGGGCCGGGTCCAGCCCTTCGGGTCGGAGCCGCTACGATGCCGCCGATGGAGCGATCCCTCCGGTTCGTCCTGCTCGGCACCTTCACGCTCCGCTTCAGCACCGGGCTGACCGGGCGCGATGCTCGGGCTCTACCTGGCCGACCTGCCGGCGCACGGTGGCGAGCCGGTCGACGCGACCGTCGTCGGGATCTTCGCCGCGGTGTTCTACCTGTCCGAGCTGGTCCTGTCGCCGATCTTCGGCATCCTGTCCGACCGGTTCGGCCACCACCGGGTGATGCTCTACGGCCCGATCTTCGGCGGGATCGCCGTGATCATCACCGGGCTGACGGTCCAGCTGCCGGTCCTCGCCGCGACGCGGCTGCTCGAGGGCGCCTCGACCGCCGCCAGCGTGCCCGTCGATCCTCGGCTTCATCGCGCTGGCGACCGCCGGCAACGAGCTGCTGCGCGGCAAGGCGGCGGCCCGCTTCGAGGGCGCCACGCTGGCCGGGCTCGGCGTCGGGCTTCATCGTCGCGCCGAAGCTGTTCGAGGCGATCGGACCGAACGCGTTCTTCCTCAACGCCGTCGTCTACGGGATCTCGTTCCTCGATCTACTGGCGCGGGGTCAAGGATCCGGCCGGCGAGGCCGAGGCGGTCGCGTCGCCGCACGTCGGCTTCGGCCGGTACGCTCGCGCTCGTCCGCTCGTCGCACGTCCTGCTGCTGGCGCCGACCTGGATCGCGCTCAACGCCAGCATCGGGCTGTGGTTCAGCCAGTCGCTGTTCCAGTTCTCGCAGGCCAACCCGGCGTTCCCCGACCAGACCCTGATGCGGGGCTTCGATGCCAACCAGATCACCGCCGCCGCGATCGTCATCGCCATCGTCTTCGGCGTCGGGCTCCTGTACTGGGGCAACCGCTTCAAGTCGATGCGGCGGACGACGATCATCCTGTACGGGATCATCGGCGGCGGGGCGCTCGTCGGGGCGGGCTGGTGGTCAACCACTCGGCGGGGCTCCCGCTGGCGCTCCTGGCGGGCGCGATCGCTGCTCGCCGGGGTCGGCCTGTTCGTCCTGGCCGGGGCGACGCCGGCGGCGCTCGGGCTCCTGGCCGACATCTCCGAGCGCTTCCCGGCCGATCGCGGCGCGATCATGGGCCTGTACTCGGTGTTCCTGGCGATCGGCCAGATCGCCGGCAGCCTGATCGGCGGCTTCGCGGCCGACTGGCGCGGCATCGACGGGATGCTGCTCGCCACGATGGGCCTGCTCGTCGTCGCACTGGTCCCGCTCAACCGGCTGCGCAGCCAGGAGCACGAGATCGACGGCATCGACGGCACGGGCGTCCGGGTCGGAGAGGCGTCGGCGTGACGGACGGCCGGCCGTGGGCGCCGGTCCCGGTCGCGCGCGGCAGCCACGGCGCGGTCGTCTCGCCGCATCACCTCGCGAGCGCCGCGGGCCTCGCGATCCTGCGCGCCGGCGGGTCGGCGGTGGACGCAGCGATCGCCACCAACGCTGCCCTGTCCGTGGTCGTGCCACAACAGCTGCGGGATCGGCGGCGATGCGTTCTGGCTGATCTGGGACGCAGCCGCCGCGACGCAGGTCGCGCTCAACGGCTCGGGCCGGGCGCCCGCCGCCGCCGACGCGCGGTCCCTCCGGGCGTCGGGCCTCGACGCGATCCCGCTCCACGGCCCGCTGTCGATCACGGTGCCGGGCGCGGTCCGCTCGTGGGCCGACGCTCATGAGCGGTTCGGGCGGCTGCCGCGCGCGACGCTGCTCGCCCCGGCCATCGAGCTGGCAGGGACGGCGTGCCCGCATCGGCTCGACTTCGCCGACATCGTCGAGCGCGATGACGCCGCTGAGCGGCCGCGGCCGTCGGCGCCGGCACCATTCTTCACCCGGACCTTGGCCGGATGGCCGGTCGAGCCTGGCGGCCCGGGGAGCGGGTCCGCCAGCCGGCGCTTGCGGACACGCTGGCAGCGATCGCCGACGAGGGCTTCGCGGCGTTCTACGACGGTGATCTCGCCGAGCGGCAGCGCGCGGGTGCGCGCTGGCCGGCTCCGCCATCACGAGCGACGACCTGCGCGGCCCACACCTCGACCTGGAGCGAGCCGATCGGGATCGACTATCGCGGCGTCCGGGTCACGACCCACCCACCGAACAGCTCCGGGTGTCGTCGCGCTCGAGCTCCTGGCGATCCTGGCCCAGCTCGAGCCACCGACCGCCGGCCGCCTTCGGGCCTGAAGGCGTGACCGACCCGGGCTGGACGCACGCTGGGCATCGAGGCGGCCAAGCTGGCGATGGCCGACCGCGACCGGTACCTGACCGACCCGGCCTACCGCGACGTCCCGGTCGACCGGCTGCTCGATCCGGCCTACGCCGCGGCGCTTGCGTCGCGCATCGACCGTCGGCGCGCCGCCATCCCGGCCTCGGCGACCAACCCGGCCGGCGGCGGGACCGTCTACCTCGCCGCAGTCGACCGCGACGGCAACGCGGTCAGCCTCATCCAGTCCCTCTACTGGACGTTCGGCTCCGGAGTGCTCGACCCGACAGACGGGGATCCTGTACCAGAACCGCGGGAGCTATTTCAGCCTCGACCCCGATCACCCGAACCTCCTCGAGCCCGGCAAGCGGACGCTCCACACGCTGCTCCCCGGGATGCTGTTCCGTGACGGAGTCCCGACACCATGGGTCGTGGCCGGCGCCGCAGGCGGTGACGCCCAGCCGCAGATCCACGCTCAGCTCGTGTCGGCGCTCGTCGATGGAGGGGTCGACCTGCGGACCGCGATCTCAGCCCCACGCTGGTTCGTCGAGCCGGAACGCCACTTCGAGCCGCCGGTCGAGGTGCGGATCGAACCGCGGATCCCGACCGGGATGGCGACCGCCCTGGAGGACCTGGGTCATCCCGTGACCCTGGTCGCGCCCTTCGATCCGCAGCTCGGCCAGGAGCACGGGATCGAGCTCATCGAGGGCGGCCCGGGGTCCCCCGAGGGCTCCCTTCTGGCCGTCACCGACCCGCGGAGTGACGGGATCCCGGCTTCGTGGTGAGGTTGCCGAGAAGCAGCCATATGCGATACTCGGGCCTCCGGTGGCCGGCAGCGCTCACACGACGCCGCCACCGGTCAGCCGTCCCCGCCCAGCCCAGCGGAGCCGCTCGTGAGCTCGAACGTCGCCCAGAACTACCCATACACGAGTGAATCCGAGGCGGAGCGCGCCACGCGGATCGCAGGGCTCGTGAAGGCCCGCTCCGACCTTGCGGGCGTGCTGGCGGCCGAGGCCACGCCGCTCGACGCGCACGAGCGCTGGTGGGTCTGGAAGTGCCCGACGAAGGGCTGCGCCGGCCTCCTCCATGCGGCGGGCTACGGGGCGGAGAAGCGAGCCGTCTTCGTCGTGTGCGACGGGACGTGCGGGAAGACGTACCTGCGCTGAGCGACGCCGCCACCCCCGACCTCAAGGCCAGCCGCCGGCAGCTGGCGACCGACGCGATCGGGATCGCCGTCTCCGCGATGGGGTTCGGGTTCGTCTACGGCCTGTCCGCCCGCGAGGCCGGGTTCTCCGTCGTCGAGGCCATGGCGATGAGCACGATCGTGTTCGCCGGCGCGGCCCAGTTCGCCGCGGTCGGCTACGTGGCCAGCGGCCTCGCCTGGCCGGGCATCATCGTCCTGACCGCGCTGCTCAACGCACGGCACGTCCTCTACTCGGCCGCCCTCGCGCCGTGGCTGCGGGATGTCGGGCTGCCGCGCCGGGCGGCGATGGCGCACTTCCTGACCGACGAGTCCTTCGCCCTCGCGATCAGCCACTTCCGGCGCATCGGCCGGGGCGACCCGTGGGGCTACTGGGTCGGGGCGATCGCCTGCACGTTCATCCCGTGGAACCTCGCCACCTTGACCGGGGTCGTGCTCGGGGCGCAGATCCCGGATCCGGCGCGCATCGGGATCGACGTCATCTTCCCGGCCGCGATGATCGGCCTGGCGGTCGGGCTGATCACCGGTCGCCGCGAGCTCGTTGCCGCGATCGTCGGGGCGGGCGTGGCCGTGGGCGTGGCGCTGGCGTCCAGCCCGGCGATCGGGATCGTCGCCGGCGGCGTGGTCGGGCCGTTCGCCGGGCCTGCTCGTTCCAAAGGCGCTTGCGGCGGAGACGGCGCCTCTCGGCAGCCTTGAGTCCGCGAACCGGTACCTCATGCCCGATGCGCACGTCCACGGCGAGACCTCTACCGGGGACGGGCCGCGATGAGCACGAACCTCGTCCTGCTGGCCGTGCTGATGTTCGCGGTCACCTACCCCTTCCGGGCGGTCGGCCTTCTGACGCCCGGCCTCGACCGGCTGCCCCGGGTGGCATTCGCCTATCTCCAGCTCGTCGGCCCGGCGGTCCTTGCCGCGCTGGCCGCGGTCAGCGTGATGGTCGTCGTCGGTGACGACGACGTGCCGTCGTTCCACGTCGGCATCGAGTGGGTGGCGGTCTTCGTCTGCCTGGCGATCGTCGCTCGCCGGCGGAACCTGTTCCTCGGCCTGGTCGCGGCCGTCGCCATCGTGGCCATCGCGCGAACGGCCGGGTTGGCCGAGATCCCCGGCTGAGCGTCGGCGGCGCCGGCCGGTCGTCAGCCGCGCTGAGCGTCGGCCTCGATCTCGATCAACACCGTCGGCTCGATCAGGGCGGTGACCCCGACCAGGGTGGCCGCCGGCCGGATCTCGCCGAAGACCTCGCCGTGGACGGCGATGACCTCGGCCGAGCGCGTCATGTCCGTCACGAACATCCGCGTGCGGACGACGTCGGTCAACGCAAAGCCGGCCTCGCCGAGCGCGCGCTCGATGATCCCGAGGGTCGCCCGCGTCTGTGCCCCGATGTCACCCGGATGAGTCGACTGACCGTCCGGCCCTGCGTCAGTCGTACCCGCGACCCAGCACGAGTCGCCGACGACGATTGCCCGGCTGTAGCCGGCGACGGCCTCCCATGGTCCGCCCGACGAGACCCGCCGCCGGCCGGCCGGCTCCTCGCTCATCCTCCGGGCTGACCGTCGCGCCAGGCGAGAACCTCCGGGTCGGCGGCGATCGCCAGCAGGAGCCCCGCCAGCAGGGTCGTGCGCGGCACGATCGAATCGACCTCGAGGTATTCCGTCGGGGCATGATCGTTGCCGCCGATCGGGCCGAGGCCGTCGAGGCTCGGGACACCCATCCCGGATGTCGTGTTGGCGTCGGACGCACCGCCCGTCGAGGCGTCCGCGACCGCGAAGCCGAGCGAACCGGCCACGGCCTGGGCGTGCTCGACGAGGCGTCCGCTCCGCTCGAGCTTCTCCATCGGCCACCAGCGGTTCAGCTCCTCGACTCCGACGGTCGTGTCCGGCACCTCGGTCGCCGCCGCGACCGAGCGAACCTCCGCCTCCGCGGCTTCGAGGGCCGCCCGCGATGTCGCACGGATGTCGACGTCCAGGGCGCAGCGCTCGGGAACCACGTTGAACCGCGTGCCGCCGGTGATCACGCCGACGTTGACGGTCACGTCGGGCCACCGACCGTTGAGCGCGTGCAGGTCCTCGACGATCCGGGCGGCCTCGAGGATCGCGCTGCGACCCTTCTCCGGTTCGACGCCGGCGTGCGCGGCGCGGCCGTTGATGACGATCCGGAGGTCGACGATCCCCTTGCGAGCGGACACGATGTCGCCATTGGCTCGCGCGCACTCGAGCACGAGTGCCACGTCCACGTCGCCGGCCAGCGCCTCGATGTGCGGCGTGGAGGTGACCGACCCGATCTCCTCGTCCGGGTTGGCGACGAAGACGACCCGCTCGAACGGCATCCCGCCGCGCTGCCCGATGATCGCCTTCAGCGCGTAGAGGCCGGCCAGGAGCCCGGACTTCATGTCAGTCACGCCCGGGCCGTAGGCAACGTCGTCGTCGATGCGGAATGGGCGCTCCGCCGCTGTCCCTGGGTCGAAGACAGTGTCCATGTGACCGATCAGCAGCGCCCGGGGTCCGCCGGACTGGCCGTCGATGGTGCCGACGATCGTCGATCCGAACCGGCCCGAAGGGTCGGGTCGCGCCTCGACCTGGGCGCCGAGCTCGGCCAGGAACGTCGTGACCCACCGCCCGATCTGGTCGACGCCGTCGGGCGTGTAGCTTCCGCAATCGATGTTGACGAGCTCCTCGAGGTCGTCGAGGTAGGCCGGCAGGTCGGCCGCAATGGCCGCGCGGAGGGCGTCGAGCTCGGTCGTGGCGGGCGTGGGGAGCTGGGAGGTCGAAGCCGTCATGGCGCGCAGTCTAGCCCTTCGACCTTGCTATCCTGCCCGGACCGTGCGTCTGGTCGAGACCCGCCTGCTCGAGGGGCCCAACGTCTACCGGCTCGAGCCGGTGGTCAAGCTCGAGGTCGCGGTCGGGCGCCGGCGGACGTGGTACGGGCAGCGCGACCCGGGCCGCCACGCGCTGGTACAGCTCGGCGCCAATGTGCCGGCGCGCGACTGGCCCGACCAGGTGGCGGCCATCGTCGCCTGGCTCCGGCGGTTGCGCGCGGATCACGGCGAGGGACGACGCGGGCTGGGCGTCCATCGCTCGTCCGACCCCGGCCACTGGATCGTGACCTTTCCGTGGTCCGGCGCCGAGCGGGCGCTGACGCTGACCGAGGCGTCCATTGCCCTGACCGAGCGCGACGTCTCACCGGCCCGCGGCGCCCGCCTGACCGGGGCGCAGGACCGGCTGCTCGCACGCTGGACGGAGCGGATCGCGGAGGCCCGGACCACTCCGCCCGAGTGGATCCGCGACGACCGCCGGACGATCCCGCTCGTCTCGATCTCCGGCACGAACGGCAAGAGCACGGTGACCCGGCTGATCACCCACGTCCTGCTGCGGGCCGGGCGGCGGGTCGGCACGACGACCTCCGACGGCGTTCTCGTGGACGAGCGAATGGTCGACCCGGGCGACTGGACGGGGCCCGGCGGGGCCCAGATTGTCCTTGCCCGGCGCGATGTCGAGGTGGCGGTCCTCGAGACCGCCCGGGGAGGGATCGTCCTCCGCGGCGTCGGCTACGAGTCGAACGACGCGAGTGTGCTGACGAACGTCTCGTCCGACCACCTCGACCTCCAGGGCATCCATACCCTCCCGGAGCTGGCCGAGGTCAAGTCGACGATCTGCCGGATCACGAAGCCCGACGGCTGGGTCGTCCTCAACGCCGACGACCCGCACGTCGCCGCGATGGCCCGCCGCGTCCGGGCGCACGTCGCCCTGTTCAGCCTCGATGGCGACCGGTCGCGCGGTCGTGCGCCGGCATCGATCGAGGGGCGGCCGTGCCTATTTCGTCCGGGACGGCTCGATGGTCGAGGCCAACGGCGAGGCGGTGACCGAGATCGTCGAGGTCGGCCGGGTCCCGATCACGATCGGCGGCCTGGCCCGCCACAACGTCGCCAACGCGCTGGCGGCGGCCGGCGGGGCCCGAGGCCTCGGCGCGACGATCGACGAGGTCCGCGACGGCCTGACCGACTTCGCACCGAGCGCCGAGCGGTCGCCGGGCCGTCTCAACCTGTTCCGGCTGGGGGCCAGGGTCGTCATCGTCGACTTCGCCCACAACGAGGCGGGCGTGGCGGCCGTGCTCGACGTCGCCGAGGGCATCGCCGCGGGTGCGGCCGGCAGGACCGCTCCGATCACCGCGATCATCGGGACCGCCGGCGACCGGCCGGACGATACGCTCCGCGGCATCGGCCGGATCGCCGCCCAGCGAGCCCAGCGTGTCGCGATCAAGGAGACCCGCAAGTACCTTCGCGGACGGACGGCGAAGTCGGTCGTCGGAGAGCTGCTGGCCGGGGTGGTCGCCGGCGGCGGATCCGTTGCCGACGTGCCCGTCTACGAGACCGAGACGATCGCCCTCCGCGCCGAGCTCAACGGGGGCGCGGGCGGCGACGGCCGGCGCCCCGACTCGGCTCGCGTGATCGTGCTGATGTGCCACGAGGAACGGGACGGCGTCTTCGACCTCCTGCACGAGGTCGGGGCGCGGCCGGTCGACGTCGGATCCGAGCTGACGGAGCTGGTCCCGCGCCTCCAGGGTCGTCCGCGGCGGGGGTAGTTCGCCACGTCGAGGCCGACGCGCCGCACAGGCGCGGATCTCGAACATCCGAGCGTGCCGCGTCGTCGATTCCGACAGATCCGTTCCGTTTCTGGATGGAGCCACGCTCGGATGCTAGGGATGCGCTCCTGGGGCGCGTCGTGCCGGAGCCAGGATCGGATCTCGTGAATGCGCGCCTGAGACGCGCGACCGGCACGCGTGCCCGGGCCGTCAGCCCTCGGGGGCTTCCAGCTCGCCGGGGTCCGCGAAGGCCGTGCCCGCCGCGGGAGGTGCCGGCTGCGGCCATCGCCTCGCGGTACACAGCGACCGCATCGTCGACGCAGCACACCACGAGATCCCCGGGCATCGCGCGCCGGAGCGCGGCCCGCACGGCGGCCATCTCGTCGAGCACCTTCTCCGCCTTCCCGACCCGTGCCGTCCCCGCGGCCCGCGCCTCCCGCACGCCCTCGACGACGTTGGATGCCGTCTCGCCCGGCTCGCGTCCTCGCAGGTTCGCGTCCTCGCGAACGATGATCTCGTCGAAGGCGCCGGCCGCGATCGCCCCGTATTCGCGCTGGTCGTCGTCGCGGCGGTCGCCGGGGATGCCGAGCACGCCGATGGCCCGTCCCGTCCGCGAGCCGTTGGCGGGAGGACCGACCCGTCCCGACTTCTTCGGCATGTCGACCATCATCCGTTCGACGAAGTCGGCCAGCTGGCGCATGCCGTCGACGTTGTGGCAGTAGTCGATGAAGACGCGGACGCCACCGACATCGACCAGGTTCAGCCGGCCGGGCGCCTGGAAGAACGACGTCGAGAACGTGCGCAGGCCCTGCCGGATGTCGTGGAGGTGCGCCCCGGCGGCCCATGCCGCGGCCGCGGCGGCCAGCGCGTTCGCGACGTTCATCCGCGCCCGGCCGCCGAACGTGGCCGGGATGAGGTGGGTGTACAGGACCGGCATCGTCCGCGACCCGAGCCGCAGGACGATCAGCTCGCCCTCGTTCGACGGCTCGAGGCGGAAGGCCGCCCCGCCACGGCTGGTGTGACCGTCGACCCGGTCGTAGCCATCCTCGCCCTTCTGGGTGGCCATGCTGAACAGGACGACCCGCCCGGCGCAGTGGCGGCCCATCCGGTACACGTGGCTGTCGTCGGCATTGAGCACCGCCGTCCCCGAGCGCGGGACGGCCTCGACGACGACGCCCTTGACGTTCGCCAGCTGGCCGATCGAGTCGATCCCGCCGAGGCCAAGGTGGTCGCCGGTGACGTTGGTCACGACCGCCACGTCGTTCCGGTCGTAGCCGAGGCCCTCGCGCAGGATCCCGCCGCGGGCGACCTCGAACACCGCGGTGTCGACGGTCGGGTTCTGGAGCACCATCTGGGCCGACTTCGGCCCGGACATGTCGCCCTTCTTGATCAGCCGGCCGTCGATGACGATGCCGTCGGTCGAGGTCATCCCGACCCGCCGGCCCATGAGCTTGAGGATGTGGGCGATCATCCGGACGGTCGTCGTCTTCCCGTTCGTGCCGGTGACCGCGAGGATCGGGATCCGGGCCGACGACCCGGCCGGGAACAGCGAGTCGATGACCGGGCGGGCGACGTACTGCGGCTCGCCCTCGGTCGGATGGGTGTGCATCCGGAAGCCGGGTGCCGCGTTGACCTCGACGATCGCTCCGCCGGTCTCGCGGACGGGCGTGGCGATGTCGGGGCAGATGAAGTCGATGCCGGCCACGTCGAGCCCGACGATCCGGGCGGCCGTCTCGGCGATCTCGACGTTGTCGGGGTGCGCCTCGATCGTCCGGTCGATCGACGTGCCGCCGGTCGACATGTTGCCGGTCAGGGCCAGCTTGACCCAGGTCCCCTCCGGCAGCACGTCGTCCATCCGTGGCCCTGCGCGCGGACGAGCTCCTCGGCCGCCGCGTCGACCGAGATGCGGGTCAGCACCTTCTCGTGCCCGATCCCGCGCCGCGGGTCGCTGTTGGCGATGTCGACCAGCTCCCGGACCGTGTGCTCACCGTCGCCGGTGACCGATGCCGGCACGCGCTCGGCGATGGCGGCCACCTTGCCGCCGATGACCAGGCAGCGGTAGTCGTTGCCGGCGACGTACGTCTCGACCACGACGTCGCCGCCGCGGCTCTGGGCAAGCGCGCCGTGGAAGGCCGCGCGGACGGCTTCCTCGGACCGCAGGTCGAGGTGGACGCCGCGGCCGTGGTTGCCGTCGAGCGGCTTGACGACGCACGGAAAGCCGAGCCGCCGCGCGACGGCGACCGCACCGTCCTCGGTGTCGACGACGTCGGCCCGTGGGACGGGCAGCCCGGCCGAGTCGAGGAGCCGGTTGGTGAGGCTCTTGTCCGACGCCACGTCGACCCCGATCGCCGAGGTCTGCGAGGTCATCGTCGCCCGGATCCGTTGCTGGTGGACGCCGTGCCCGAACTGGACGAGCGAGTGGCGGTCGAGGCGGAAGAACGGGATGTCGCGGCTGACCGCCTCGTCGATCAGGGCCTGGGTGGACGGCCCGAACGCCTGGCGCTCGGCGAGGCGGATGAGCCGCTCCATCTCCGGCGCGAAATCGAAGAAGGCGTCCGGGTCGTCCGGCGCGGCGAGGTGGTTGACGAGGGCGACGGCCATCCGCCCGGCCTCGAGCCCGACCGCCTCCTCGCGGTACTCGAAGATGCAGTTGTACTGGCCGGGCTTGCCGGCAGAGCGGGTCTTGCCGTGACGGACGTCGGTGCCGGCGAGGTTCTGGAACTCGAGCGCGATGTGCTCGGCCACGTGGCCGGCCCAGGTCCCGTCGCGGAGACGGGTGATGAACCCGCCGCGGCGACCGAGCGAGCAGGCGTGGTCCTCGAGCGTCGGCAGCAGCGCGACCAGCGCGTCGGTGAAGTTCGGCAGC
This sequence comes from uncultured Chloroflexia bacterium, assembly GCA_963842695.1. Classification (GTDB taxonomy): domain Bacteria; phylum Chloroflexota; class Limnocylindria; order Limnocylindrales; family CSP1-4; genus SPCO01. The sequence goes on along the minus strand of CAWJHK010000006.1, from coordinate 385,567 downwards.
GTGTTCGACGGGTACTGCTCGAGGACGCCGAGGTCGACCAGCAGGCGGATGACCGGCTCGCGCGCCCAGTAGTTCGGGCCGCGCAGCACCCGGGTCTCGAGGATCCGCAGGGTCGGGGCAGGGCCGGCCGTCGGGGCCGGCGTCGAGCGGCGGGTGGTCGATGACCGCGAGGTCCCGGAGCCGTTGCCGTCCGTCGCCTTTGCCTTCGCGGTCCGGCGTGCGGGTCCCGCCTGCGCCACGTCGCCCTCCTGCTCGCTGCGGACCCCGAGTGTATCGGCTCCCCCGGTCGACGGATACGACCTCACGCCGTGCCGGGCATGCCCGGCGGGCTTGAGCATCGCCGTACGATGGCGGTGCCATGACGGCCAGATCGACAGCGGTCGCGCCCGCAGGGCCGTTCGGCTCGCGGGACCAGCAGATCAAGTTCTGCCGTGCGCCGGACGGCGTCCGCCTCGCCTACGCCGTCCACGGCAGTGGTCCCCCGCTGGTGGTCGCGTCGTGCTGGCTCAGCCACCTCCAGTACGACTGGCAGAGCCCGGTCTGGCGTCACTTCCTCGAGCAGCTCGGGTCGCTCGCGACGGTCGTCCGGTACGACGAGCGGGGCTTCGGTTTGTCGGACTGGACGGTCGACGACTTCTCGCTCGGAGCCCGCCTCGCCGACCTCGAGACGATCGTGGCCGCGGCCGGCCTGGAGCGGTTCGCGCTCCTCGGCATGTCGGGCGGGTCCGGCGTCGCCCTGGCCTACGCGATCGCCCACCCGGAACGCGTCAGCCGGCTGATCCTGAACGGCACCGTCTGCGGCGAACCGATCGCCTTTACGCCCGAACAGCTCGTCGAGGAAGAGACCTACCGGAAGATGATCGAGGTCGGCTGGGCCAGGGAGGATCCCGCATTCCGGCGCGTGTTCACGACGAGGTTCATCCCCGACGCGACCGAGGAGCAGATGCGCTGGTTCGACGACCTCCAGCGGATGTCGACATCACCGGCCAACGCCGTGGCCAGCCGAAATCGCCCGCCAGCAGGTCGACCTCGAGGACGACCTCGGTCGCATCACGGCCCCGACCATCGTGCTCCAGTCGATCGGCGATCGGTCGAACACCTTCGACAATGCCGTCAGCGTGTCCTCGCTGATCCCGGGCGCGCGCCTCGTGCCACTCGAGAGTCGGAACCACATCCTGCTGGCCGACGAGCCGGCGTGGGGGGTCTTCATCGGCGAGGTCGAGGCATTCCTCGAGCCCGAACGACAGGCCTACGACGAGCGCCCGGAGCGGATCACCGAAGCGCTCTCGCGACGCGAGGTCGAGGTCCTCCGGCTCGCCGCGGAGGGCCGGACGAACGAGCAGATCGCCGTTGCCCTGACGCTCAGCGTTCGAACGGTCGAGCGTCACCTTTCGAACGTCTACGCGAAGCTCGGTCTCAGCGGGACGGCTGCCCGTGCGGCCGCCGTTGCGGAGTACCTCCGACAGCAGCTCGCCTGAGGCAGGTGCGGCGCGGCTACGTGCCGGCCGCCATCGGCGACGTCGCGACGCGACCCGGATTGGGTGGTGGCACGCTTCCGTCGCCGGGCGTCCGCCGTCTACGGTCGCTGCGGCCGCCCACGTCGGGTGGCACGCAACGGAGGCACCTGGAGATGGCTGCGACCGTGCTGGCAGAGACCGAGACCCGCTTCCGGACCGACCCGGCGTCGGCGCGATCCGCGCCGGCGGTGACCGCCACCCTCGCCAATGGGCGTGCGCGCCTGTCGGCCGGCCCGTTCAACTGGGACGCCGACCTCCCGCTCGCCCTGGGCGGCGAGAACCTCGCACCGAGCCCGACGGCGTACCTGCTTGGTGCCCTGGCCGGCTGTGGCGTCGCGTTCCTCAACGACACCCTCGCGCCCCAGTTCGACGTCACGATCGAGGACATCACCGCGGTCGCACGCTGCTCGGCCGACGCCCGGGGCCTGCTCGGCCTGGATGGCGCCGCCCCGGATCTCTCGGACCTGGCGCTCGACATCCGGTCACGTCGTCATCCCCGCAGGATCGTGTCGAGGCGATGCTCGCGGCGTGGCGGGATCGCTGCCCGATCTACCTCGCGCTCCTCAAGCCCCAGTCGATCGCGCTCTCGACCTCGATGGGCGGCGGCGGATAAGGCGCGGCGTTTGCGGAGGGGCGTCCTAGCTCGAGGCGGCCTCGCCGCCGGGGAGGGCATGAAGGGTCGGCGTCGCGACACGTTCGCGCCGGCGCAGGTCGAAGCGATACCCCGACGGCAGCGAGTGGAGCACCACCCCGCTGATCATCAACGGGCGGTGGCCGTGGATCTCCCAGGCGTCGGTCTCCGACCGAGCCCCATCGACGACGGTGATCGAGCCTCGGCCGATGACCTCCATCACGTGGTCCGGGCCGACCACGCCGGCGGTGTCCTCGTCGACCCCGAGACCGAGCAGGCTGGGGTTCTGGGCGATCAGGCTGAGCAGCCGGCCGAGCCGGTTCCGCTGCTGGAAGTGCTGGTCGACGATGACCCCGGGCAGGACCCCGAGGCCGGCGGCGATCTGCGCCATCCGGTGCTTCGGGGTCGCTCCGGACGCCCCGAAGGCGATCATGTGGCTCGACATGGCCGACGCTCCGGCCGACGTCCCGGCCACGACCGCGCCGTGCTGGAATCGGTCGAGGATGGTGTCGGCCAGCAGGGTCCCGCCGATCGTCGAGGACAGCCGGAGCTGGTTGCCTCCGGTCAGGAACACGCCGGTCGCGTCGCGGACCGCCCGGACGGCGCCGTCGTCGTTGGCCTGCGGGCGAGTCACGGCGTGGAGCGGCCGAACCTTGCGGACCCCGAGCTCGCCGAAGATGGCTCGGTACCGTTCCCCGGCTTCGAGCCCGAGGGACGAAGCGGTGCTGATCACCGCGATCGTCGCGTCTTCGCCGCCGGCGAGCGAGACGAAGCGGCTCAGGATCACGCGGTCGCGGACCTTGTCCTCCGCGCCGCCGATGATGATGACGGTTCCATCGGCCACAGACGCTCAACTCCCAATCGGGCTTCGGGAGAGGATAGCGGAGACGGACTCGGACTCGCGTCCACGAGGCGACTCGGCGACGTGATGGTCGGCGACTCGGGCATCGGCAGGCTCGCCGGACGCACGGACGCAGTCTGGGCGACGACGGGCGGCGCCACGACGGCGCCGCCCGCCCCACGCGTTACTTGCGCAGCTTGACGGTGGTCTCCTCGAAGTCCTGGCCGCAGTCGAAGTTGCCGCAGGCCGTGGCGGTCGTCACCGACGCCGTCCGGCCGCCCTTGAAGGTGCCGTTGTCGCCGAACACCTGGGCGCTCCAGGCGTGGGTGGCACCGTCACACGGGAAGTCCGTGAAGCCGAAGCCGTTGACGATGAACCGCCCGACCGACTGACGGACCTGGACGTCGATGAAGTTGTCGAATGCATCCCCGGAGCACGTCACGCTGCCGGAGATGGTCGCCGTGCCGTCCTTGTTGAAGTGCCCGACCGGATCGACCGTGACGTCGACGTCCGGCGGTGGCGGGACGTCGGTAACGTTGATCTGCAGCGTGCCGCCGTTGCCGGAGCCGTCCTGCTGGTCGTCGAAGGCGAGGATCGAGTACGTGACGCCAGATGCCGCGAAGAACTGCGTGGCGCCCGGCCCGCAGTTCTCCAGCACGAAGCTGCCGGGGCTGCCGCTCACGACGATGACCCCGGCGCTGTAGTCGGAGCTGCTGACATCGACGACGACACCGGTGTCGCCTCCCACGAGGCTGTACCAGACGCTGGCGTCGGTCGCCGGTGCTCCGCAGTTGGCGTTCGCGTCGGCGTCGTCCGCGTCGGTCGTCGCTTCGGTGGTGTCAAGTGATGCGCTGAACCCGAGGGTCACAGGCGTCGCCCCGGCGAGCAGGTCGTTCGATGGGACCGCCGCGAGGACCGGGGCCGCCAGGACGAGGCTGGCGGTGAAGACGAGGCTGAACAGGAATCCGAGTCGTTTCATGTGTCGTACCCCCTCGTGATGTCGAATGCTCGATGAGCCTTGCATGCCCATCGCACGCTCAGTGCGCGAGGCGAACGGTCCGGCTGACCGCCGCCTCGGTGCACTCGATCGGACCGCAGCCATTCGCGAACGCGTCCACATGGACCGATCCGCCGGCGAATTTCCCGTTCTGGCCGATGACCTCGATCGACCAGGCGGTCGGTGTCGAGGTGCACGGGCCCTCGAACCCCGAGCCGTCGCCAGTGATGAACCGCCGCCCGACGCGCTGGCTGGCCTGGACCGAGATCATCCCACCGGTCGTGTCCTGGACCGTGACGTCGCCCTCGATCGTCCCGGTGCAGGCGATGGTGCCCCGGATGATCGCGCTGCCCGCCTTGGTGAAGGAGCCGCGTGCGTCGACCGTCAGGTCGATGGTGGGCGGCGGCGGGGCGAGATCGAGATGGAAGACGAGCGAGCCGCCTTCGCCTGCCTCGCCGACCACGCCGCCACCGCAACAGGTCCCGATCATGAGCAGGTACGTCTGGCCACCCTCGGCTTCCCAGCCGACCGCGGACTGCAGGTCGCCTCCCGCGTCGTCGCTGCAAGCGATGACGTCGATGCCGTCGGAGCCGTTCGGCGTGCCGACGTAGAGCGTCGTGTCGTAGTCGCTGCCGAACGTGTCGGCGGCGTACCGCTCGTTCGAGACCGGCGTGAACTCGTACCAGACCGTCGACCGGTCCGGCGTATCGGTGATGCATCCGGTTGGATCCGTCGCGCCGGTCGTGGCCTCGGTCGTGTCGTGAGGACCATCCGAATACGGCAGGACGTCGACGACGGTCGGGCTGCCGATGTCGTCGTTGCCGGGCGCTGCCGCCAGCGCGGTCCCGGCGAACCCGAAGGTGAACAGGGCAACGACGCCCACGATCAAGATGCGTTTCATGCCACCCTCCACGGTGCTCTCCACATGGTCCCCACGGAGAACCGGCCGTTGGCTCGCCGCCGCCAGTCGATGCTGGTGACGGTCCCTGCACGCCCCCTGAGTGTGCGCTCGGCCGATGGTGTGGGCAATCCCCAGAACTGCGATCGGTGCGCCCACGCACCAGAATGGAAACGTTCGCACCCGACCACGGTCCGATGGACGCGTGACGGCGCATGGGAGAATGCCGGACGATGAGCGACTCGGCGCCGCCCCCCGGCCTGCGACCGGTCCCCGGGACGGCGCGAGGACGCGGCCGGATCGTCGTCGACCTCGCCGATCTGCTCGACCGGCCGACCCGTCGCCGGGCCGGCGTCTTCCGTCGGGCGCTGCGACGAGAAGCGTCGCGCCTGCGCGATCCACGCCGGATCGCAGCCGTGCTGCTGCTGAGCCTGACCTTCGCGCTGATCCTGTCCGGGCTCATCGCCCGGGGCGACGCCGGCGGCGCCGATGCCCGGGCGTACTGGGCCGGCGTCCGCATCTGGGTCAACGGCGGCGACCCATACCACCCGACCGGGCCGTTCCTGCCATACGTCTATGCGCCCTGGATGCTGCCGCTGTTCGCGCCATGGGCGCTGCTGCCGTGGGACGTGGCGTGGTTCGTATGGCGGGTCGGTACGATCCTCCTGCTGCTCTGGACGATCCATTGGGCCTACCGTCGCCGGCCGCTGACGACTGCCGTCATCGTGGCGGTGCTGGCGTTCCCCTTCGCCGCCAACCTCGATACCGGCAACATCAACCTCCAGCTGACGCTGATGCTGTGGGCCGCGCAGTTCACCGGTCCGCGGCTGGGCGGCCTGCTGTGGGCCCTGGCGACCTGGATGAAGTGGGTGCCGGCCGTCTTCTGGCCGATCCTGCCCGGTGCGGCGAAGCGCTGGGGCCTCTTCTGGCTGGCCGTCTCGGTCGGGCTCAGCCTGCTGACCCTGCCGCTGACGATCCTGCAGTTCCAGGCGCTGTTCGGCTTCGGCGCCCGACCGGTCCGTCTCGACTACCTCGTCTTCCTGTGGGCCGCCGTCCCGTGGTTCTACCGCCGCGCGGACCCACTCGACGTGTTCCGGCCGGCGACGTGGCGAGCGTGGGGGGGCGCCGCCCGACAGCAGGCGGGCGCGATGCTCAGGCGGCCGGCGGCGCACTGAGCGCGACCTCGAGTGCCGGTGTGTCCTCGCGGCGACCTTCGCGGACCGGCCGAAGGAGCAGGGCGCCGACCAGGAACCAGAACGGTGCCACGAGGAAGGCGAGCCGTGGGCCGAGCGCGGGATTGCCGGCCTTCGCGAGCTGGTCGACGATCACCCCGCCGATGAACCCGGCGACCACGCCGTTGGTCGCAGTGGCCACGTTCGAGATGCCCATGTACCGGCCGGACGAGGCCTTCGGGATGATGTCGGTCATCAGCGCCCAGTCGACGGCGAGGAAGCTGCCACCGCCGACACCGACCAGGACCGCGCCGACGACGAGGACCGGCGCGATGGGGGCGAGGGCACAGATCGTCATCCCGGCGGCGCCCATCGCGCAGGCGGCGTAGATCACGGGCTTCCGGCCGACGCGGTTCGACAGGCGGGCAGCCGGCAGGGTCGCGAGGGCGGTACACGCCGCGACGACGACCGTCACGCCGAGCAGCCAGTCGGCTCGCGCGCCGGGATCGGTCAGGCCGAGGGCCCGCTCGAGGTACGGCACGGACAGGACGATCAGAAAGGCGCTCCCGCCGAGGATGAAGAAGCGCGACCAGACCAGGAAGACGAAGCTCCGCTCGGCGAGGATGTCGGTGCCCCACGCCTCGGTCGCGATCGACCGCCAGCTGCGGCCGTGCCGATCGCGCGCCCGGCGGCCCTCCTCGAGCCGGAAGAACAGCGAGAGCATCGTGACCAGCTCGATGACGCCGAGCATGATCGTCGGGACCGTGAAATCGCCGGTCCGCGTCCCGAGAGTGGCCAGCGCGGTGCCGGTCACCACGCCGAGGACCTGGAACAGGCCGACCATGCCGCTGGCGATCCCGACCTGCTGTGGCGGGACGAGGTCCGGGACATAGCCCTGGAACGGACCCTGCGCGAAGTTCGAGGAGAACTGCAGCAGCAGCACGAAGGCCGCCACCATGAGCAGCGTGTTCGAGGTCGCGAGGCCGATCAGGAAGACGACATCGAGCAGCGTCCCGATCAGGACGTAGGGCTTGCGCCGCCCGAAGCGCGAGACGGTGTAGTCGCTGATCGAGCCGACCGTCGGCTGGACCAGGACCGCGACGACGACCCCGGCCAGCTGGACGAGCCCGACGGTGGTGAAGCGCATGCTCTCGTCGGGGATGAGCGTCTTGGCACGCTCCTGGAGGATGATCCCGATCCCCGAGAAAACGGCCACCAGGCCGAGCCAGTAGACCGACAGGCGCAGCAGGCTGGCGAGCGACAGAGTGACGGTCGGGCTGTCGTCGTCGGTCGTGACCACCGCGGTCGGGTCGAACGCCATGGGACCCCTCTCCCTGGCGGCTGGGCGCCGCCGCCACATCCTATGACGCGGCTGATCGGTTCCCGTTACGGTCGAGCGTGACGGTCGTCCGCAGCGGGACGACATGTCGCTCCCGGGCGCCGGGAACGACGTAGCGGAAGAGCGACCGATCGAGGGAGTAGATCCCGGTCGACGCGATCCCGATGCCGTCGAGCCGGAAGGCGAAGACCGGGTTCTCCCCGTTCCCTGCGTAGTGATACGGCGTCCCGTCGGCGGTCAGCACGGCCAGGTTCGCCTGGCCGCCGAACCGCTCGTGGAGTGAGCAGAGCAGCTCGCCGACCGGCAGGTCCTCCCTCCACGCGTCCTCGAGCCAGCGCGCCCCGACCTCCGTGTCGGCCCTGCCGTGGATGCGGCCCGCAGCCCGGTACGCGGTCCTGAGCGATCGGTAATCGCGCAGGTCGCCGTTGTGGCTGAAGGCATAGCGCCCGGCCGGGTCGTCGAACGGCTGCGTGTCCGGCACCGTCAGCGTCGAGAGGCGCGACGGACGGCGGAGATGGACGAGGGCGGCCGTCGTCTCGATCGGGCCCGACATCCTCCCGTCCGGGATCGTCACGGAACGCTCGCAGGTCGCGGTACGAGGCGAGCCGGCCGTCCGGGCCGAGCCAGGAGGCTCCCCAGCCGAAGCCGGCGATCCCGAAGCGCTCCAGCCGCTCGGTGAACGGCCACAGCACGTCGAGCCGGAACGAGCGCGGCCGACCGCGCCACGAAGTGCTCGCACATCGCGGCCGATCATACGCGTCGATCGTGACCACCCCCTCTTCCCCCGGGGCGTCCGGCTGCATAGACTGCGTCCTGATCCGTCGCAGGCGGGGGGTCCTACCGATCGGCGCGGGTCGAAGGGAGGATCGGATGGCCGCGCGTGACCAGGGTCTGGAACGGAATGCGATCGGTCTGACCGAGGTCCTGTTCCAGTCGATCACGTTCATGGCGCCGGCAGTCGCCGTCGCCCTGTCGATCGGCTTCGCGACGACGCTCGCGCTGGGGCTCACGCCGCTCGCGGTGCTGCTCGCGCTGATCGCCGTGCTGTTCACCGCGTTCTCGATGGGCGAGCTCGCCCGACACCTGCCGTCGGCCGGCGGGATGTACACCTACGTCGGGCGGGGCCTCGGCTCGTATGCCGGCTGGCTGCTGGCGTGGGCGTTCCTGCTCGCGTCGATCGTCGTTCCGGCCGTCCTGTTCGGGGCGTTCGGCTTCTTCGGCGCTGCGTTCATCACCGAGCTGACCGGCTACGAGCAGGAATACCTGTGGGTCCCGCTGACCCTGTTGTGTGCCGGCATCGTCTGGTACCTGACCTATCGCGGCATCTCGATCTCGACGCGCGTCGGCGTGGCCCTCGGGCTGATCGAGATCGCGATCATGGTCGTTCGTCTCGGCGCTGCTGGTGATCAACGCGGGCAGCCGCAACACCGCGTCGGTGTTCATCCCCGGTGACGGCGGCATCCAGCCGGCCCTCCAGGGCATGGTCTTCTGCCTGCTCGCCTTCGTCGGCTTCGAGGCGCGGCGCCGCTTGCCGAGGAGACGCGCGACCCGAAGCGCAACACCCGTCGGGCGATCGTCTGGTCGGCGATCCTGATCGGGATCTTCTACGTGTTCTGCTACTACGCCGCGACCGTCTACTTCGGTCCGGACAAGATGAAGGACTTCTTCGCCGCGAACGACGGCAACCCGTGGGGCGGCATGGCCGAGGAGGTGCTGCCCGGCATCGGCAGCTACCTGGTCACGATCGCGATCATCAACAGCTGTCTGGCCAACGCCAACGCCGGAGCGAACGCATCGACGCGCTCGGTCTTCGCGCTGGGGCGCTCGCGGCTCATCCCGCCGGTGTTCGGCACGGTCCACCCCGAGCACCGGACGCCGGCGACTGCCATCCACCTGCAGGCGATCATCGGGATCGTCATCGCCGTCGGTCTCAGCCTGTTCCTCGGCAACCAGTACCCGGACATGCCGGGGCCGCTCAACACGTACGTCACGATCGGCTACGCGATCGGTCTCTCGTTCGCCGGCGATGTACATGGCGGTGAACCTCGCCGACCATCGGCTACTTCTGGCGCGAGCAGCGGGACGAGTTCAGCTGGCTCAAGCACCTGGTCGTGCCGATCATCGGGTTCATCCTGATGATCCCGGCATTCTTCGGCGTCCTCGGTGGCGTCACGCTGCCGATCCTCGACCTCAGAGCTGGCGCCGCTCGGCGAGCCCTACTCGTACGTGCCGCCGCTGGTCGGGGTCTGGATGCTGATCGGGATCGTCATCGGCCTGTACTACTGGGCCCGGGAGCGCGACAAGCTCCGCTCGGTCCGGGAGGCGATGGGCGAGACGGACGAGCCCGACGAGCCGGCGGTCGCTGCGGCCCCGACCGCCTGATCATGCCGATCAACGACACGCCGTCGATCCACGTCGGGCGGGAGCAGAACCACCTGGCCTGGGACCCGGCCATCCCGCCCGTGGCGGCCGTGGCCTCCGGGGAGCTGGTCGCCTTCGATTGCCTCGACGCGTCGAACGGCCAGCTGACGGCGGAGTCCACGACCGCCGACCTGGAGACGCTCGACTTCGAGCGTGTCGACCAGGTCACCGGGCCGGTCGAGGTCGCCGGAGCGGAGCCGGGCGATACCCTCCAGGTCGACGTCGTCGACCTGGAGCCGGCGGACTGGGGATGGACGGCCAACATCCCCGGCTTCGGGCTGCTGGCCGACGACTTCCCCGACCCGTTGTACAAGGTCACACCGGTGCCCGGGCGGTCTGGCGTGACCGAGTTCTGGCCCGGGATCTACGTCCCACTCGCGCCGTTCTGCGGGGAGATGGGCGTCGCGCCACGGGCGGGGCCGCTGAGCACGATCCCGCCCGACGTCCACGGCGGCAACATGGACACCCGCCACATCGTCGTCGGCTCGACCCTGTTCCTCCCCGTCTTCGTGCCGGGCGCCCGGTTCTCGATCGGTGACGGCCACGCGACACAGGGCGACGGCGAGGTCTGCGGGACCGCCATCGAGACGCCGATGAAGGCGGTCGTGCGGCTGACCGTCCGCAAGGATCTGCACGTCACGGCCCCCGAGTTCGTGGCCGCCGCCGACCCCAATTCCACGCTCCGATCGGGACCCCGCTATGCCACCGATGGCGTCGGGCCCGACCTGATGACCGCCGCCCGCGACGCGACGCGACGGATGATCGACTGGCTCGGGCGTGAGCACGGTCTCGCGGCGGTGGAGGCCTACCTGCTCTGCAGCGTGGCGGTCGATCTGCGGATCAGCGAGATCGTCGACATGCCCAACGTCATCGTCACCGCCCATTGTCCGCTGGGCATGTTTGACTGAGCCGTCACGCCCCGGCGGCGCCCGCTCAGCGCGACAGTCGCCGCTGGATCTCGTCCGGGTACTCGGGAAAGTAGCGCTCGACCACGGGAAGATCGAAGCGGGCCAGGATCGAGGTCCGCGGCTCGCGCTCGAGCAGGAACGTGAACGTCTCGCGGACGAGGCGCTCGATATCGGATGGACCTGGGTCGGGCCCGACCGCGACGGGGAGCGCACCGGCGCCCGGGACCCGTACGACGTGGACCGACGAGCCCCGATCGTCCGTGACGGTCGCGCGGCACTGCCAGCCGTCGCCCGCCGCCTCGCAGCGGACGTCGATCGTGCTCACGGCTGGGCGTCCTGGCACGCCGGGCACCAGTAGACGGCACGGGGCAGCTCCCGGCCGAGCCGTGCGCTCGCGATCGGCGTCGAGCAGCGGCGGCACGGCCGGCCCGTGCGACGGTAGACGTACAGCGGCCCCGGCGCTCCCCGATCGCCGGCCGTCGTGGTGCGCGCCGGTCCGTGGCTCCGGGTCGCGTTCGCGAGCAGGAGCCGCCGGGCCTCGGCGACCAGTCGGGTGCGCGCGTCCGTGTCGACCTGGACGACCGGGAGGAATGGCGAGACCCGCGCGATCCACAGAATCTCGCTGCGGTAGACGTTGCCGACCCCGGCCATGACCCGCTGGTCGAGCAGCGCCTCGCCGATCGATGTGGCGGCGCGCGACGGGTCGGCCAGACGGCGGAGCGCCTCGGCGGCGTCGAAGTCCGCCGACAGGAGGTCGGGGCCAAGAGCGCCGAGCGATGGGTGGAGCGCTTCGGTCCGCTGCTCGAGCAGCTCGACGACCGGCGCATCGAAGCAGACCGCCACGGCGCCGGGGACCTCGAGCACCAGCCGCGCCCGGCCTGCCGGACGCCGCCAGCGCTCACCAGGCCGGTAGCGATGCCACGATCCGTTCATCCGGAGGTGCGTCCGGATCTCGAGGCCGTTGTCGAGGCGGATCAGGAGGTTCTTGCCGAGGGCCTCCACTGCGGTCACCTCGGCCCCGACGACCCGGTCGACCTGCGGGACGGCGCCCGGGCCCTGCGACCGGGCGGCGGTCACGCGCCGGCCGACCAGGTGCGGGCGAAGGCCGGCGGCGGTCCGGTAGAGGGTGTCGCCCTCGGGCACTCAGGTGCCCGCTCGTGGCGAGCGCAGCACGAGACCGCGATAGCCGGCCACGAAGCCGGCGTCGAGCAGGACGGTCCGGAACGGCGACGCACCCACGGCTTCTCCGTCGACCTTGCGGATGACGAGCTCGCGGACCCGGCCGTCGGCGACCAGCCCCGCGAGCGCGCGTGCGGCGACGACGCCGACCGCGCGGTCGTCGGCGGCCGGGAGGGTCTGGAGCGTCGCTCCGCCACGCTCGAGGTAGAGCGCGGCGACGCCGTCGATGAGCACGACGTAAGCGCCGGCCGCCCGCTGGAGCGGTCTCCGGTCGTTCTCGCCCCGGCGCGGCCAGCTGAGGGCGGCTCCATACGGGTTTGCCGGATCCGCCGCCGCGAGCAGCTGGACCGTGCCCGACGATTGCGGATCGGCCGGGTCACGCAGCGCCCGCAGACGGTCGATCGCCCCGGCCAGCGCGAACTGCGCTGCACCGAGACCGTCGACGAAGTAGCCGCGCCGGATCCGACCGGCCTCCTCGAGGGCGCGGAGCACGGGGTAGACGCCGGAGAAGCCGCCGTCGATGCCTTCCGAGACGACCGCCTCCCGGGTCAGCACGCCGTGCCGCTCGAGCAGGGCGAGGCTCTGGGCGTGGAGCCGTTCCGTGGCAAACGCGCGGTCGACGGCGGCCGCCGGGGCGACCAGCGACCAACGGCCTGCCGCCTCGGGCGGACCGAGCGCGGTCAGCCGTCCCGGTCGTCCCCCGGGCCGACGACTGCTGCCCCCCGTCCGCTTCCAGCGCAGGGCACGCAGCGGCGCGAACGTGTCGTTCGTGACCTCCCCGGCCCACACAAGGTCCCACAGCGCGTCGAGCACCTCGCGGTCTGTCCGGCCGCCCGAGGCGGCGAACAGGTCGCGGTAGAACGACGCGCCCCGCATCCCGAGGTGCTCACGCAGCGCACGGTGGAGCGCCTCGTCCGGGGGCGGCCCGGCATCGAGCGAGCCGGTCGGTCGGAGCGCCTCGCGGCCCGGACGGACGAGGGCGATGCGTCCGTCGTCACGGCCGAGGCTGCCTCGCCCGACCCAGGCGACCTCTCCGAGCGACCCCAGCTCGTCGAGGAGCCGCGGCTGGTAGCCCGGGATCCGTGCCGGGAGCACGTCGCGCTCCAGGACCGACGCCGGGATCGGCAGCCCGGCCAGCTGGTCGACGACCTCGGCCAGCCGCTCGAGGGCCGCGCTGCCGCGGAGGGCAGGCCGGCCGGCCCCGGCCGGCACCACGCCCTGCCAGTCGGGCAGGAACCGCCCGAGCGCCGACGGATCGACCGGCTCGACCTCGCGCCGGAGGCGGGCCAGCGATCTGCGCCGGAGCAGGCGGAGGACCTCCGGGTCGCACCACTCCCGCTCCGCACCACCCGGCCGGAACTCACCGCGCAGGAGCGACCCATTGGCGAGGAGGCGCTCGAGGCCGTCCTGGACGACGCCCGCCGGCAGGCCCCACCGGCGGGCGGGCTCCGGCGTCAGGAACGGCCCGTGGGTGCGCGCCCAGCGCGCCAGCAGGCCGTCGAGCGCGCCGGTCGTCGGACCGAGGAAGGCCGCCGGGACCCCGACCGGCGGCGCGATCCCGACCGCGTCGCGGTAGCGGGCGACGTCCTCGATGGCGAGCCAGCGCTCGTCGCTCGCGATGCGGGTGCGGACCGTGCGGCGCGCCGCGGCGAGGTCCTCCAGCCACGGGACGGCGGCCGCCAGCCCACCCTCGGTCCGGGCGGCCACCTCGGCCGTGGTCAGGTCGCCCAGTCGTCGGAGGAGGTCGTGGACGCCGTCGACGGTCGTCGCCCGGCGGTCCTCGCTGAGGGCCTGGAGGCTGAGCTCGAGGTCGGCCAGGGCATCGGGGTCGAGGAGCTCCCGCAGCTCCTCCTGGCCGAGCAGCTCGCGGAGCAGGTCGCGGTCGAGGGTGAGCGCACCTGCCCGTCGCTCGGCGATCGGGGTGTCGCCCTCGTACATGTATGCCGCGACATAGTCGAACATCAGGCTCGCCGCGAACGGCGAGGCCTTGGCCGTCTCGACGCCGTGGACGGCGATGTCGCGCCGGGCGACACCGGCAAGGATCTCGCGGAGCGCCGGGAGGTCGAACACGTCGGACAGGCACTCGCGGTACGTCTCGACCAGGATCGGGAACGAGCCGTAGCGCGAGGCGACCGCCAGCAGGTCCGCCGCGCGCTGGCGCTGCTGCCAGAGCGGCGTTCGGGTCCCGGGCCGGCGGCGTGGCAGCAGGAGGGCCCGGGCCGCGTTCTCGCGGAACCGGCTGGCGAACATCGCCGAGCTCGCCAGCGACCCGACGACCAGGTCCTCGACCTCGTCCGCCTCCGGGAACAGGAGGGCGTCGATGCCGTCGATCGGCGCGTCCCCCTCGGGCAGCCGGATGGCGATGCCGTCGTCGGACCAGATCGTCTGGACCTCGAGGCCGAGCCGCTCGCCGATCCGCGCCTCGAGGGCCAGCGACCACGGCGCGTGGACCCGGCCACCGAACGGGGTCAGCAGGCACAGCCGCCAGTCGCCGAGCTCATCCCGGAACCGCTCGACGACGATCCGCCGGTCGGTCGGCAGTGCGCCAACGACCTCGCGCTCGTCGTCGAGGTACGCGAGCAGGTTGGCCGCCGCCCGCTCGTCGAGGTCGTGCGACTCGCGCAGGCGGTTGGTGGCCGTGGGCCCGGCCGCGCTCGCCGCGCGCGAGGTCCGCCTCGAGCTCGGCGACGAACGCGCCCATGGCCCGGCCGAGCTCGATCGGGCGCCCGACCGCGTCGCCCTTCCAGAACGGGAGCTTGCCCGGCACGCCGGGTGCCGGGGTGACCGTGACCCGGTCACGGCCGATCTCGTCGACCCGCCAGCTGCTGGCGCCCAGGATGATGACGTCGCCGTGCATCCCGGCCCGGAGCTCATAGACCATCTCTTCGTCGAGCTCCCCGACCCGCCGGCCGGGCGTGCCGGCCTCCCCGGCCATGAACACGCCGAACAGGCCGCGATCCGGGATCGTGCCGCCGCTCGTCACGGCCACCACGCGGGCATCGCGCCGGCCCTCGACCGTGTCGGTCACCCGGTCCCAGACGACCCGTGGCTTGAGCTCGGCGAACTCGTCCGACGGGTAGGCACCGGCCAGCATGCCGAGGACGCCCTCGAGGACCTCCCGGGTGAGCGTCTCGTACGGCGCGGCGCCGGTGGCCACGGCCAGCAGCTCGTCCACGGTCCAGCGATCCATGACCGTCATCGCCACGAGCTGCTGGGCCAGCACATCGAGCGGATTGCGCGGGATCGCGGTGGCCTCGATGGCGCCCTCGTGCATGCGTCGGGTGACCACCGCGCACTCGAGGAGATCGCCCCGGTACTTGGGGAAGATGACGCCCTTGCTCGGGGCACCGACCTGGTGGCCGGCCCGGCCGATCCGCTGCAGGCCGCGGGCGACGCTGGTCGGGCTCTCGACCTGGATGACGAGGTCGACGGCACCCATGTCGATGCCGAGCTCGAGGCTGGACGTTGCGACCAGCGCGGGGAGCCGGCCGGCCTTCAGCTCCTCCTCGATCTCGAGACGCTGCTCCCGGGCGATGCTGCCGTGGTGGGCGCGGACGATGTCCTCTCCGGCCAGCTCGTTGAGGCGCTGTGCCAGCCGCTCGGACAGCCGCCGGCTGTTGGTGAACACGATCGTGCTGTGGTGGCTGCGGATGAGCTCGAGGATCCGCGGGTGGATGGCCGGCCAGATGCTCGTCCGCAGGTCCGGGCTGGTGGCCGGTCCGCCGGGCTGCTCGTCGGGGGGCAGGAGCTCGCCGATGGCGGCCATGTCGTCGACGGGCACGACGACCTCGAGCTCGAGCGGCTTGCGTGCGCCGGCGTCGACGATCGTGACCTCGCGATCGGGTCCGATCCCGCCCAGGAAGCGGGCGATCGTGTCGAGCGGCCGTTGCGTGGCGGACAGCCCGATCCGCTGCATCGTCCGGCCGTCGTCGCGCGGCGCCTGCAGCGCCCCAAGGCGTTCGAGGCTGAGCGCGAGGTGTGCGCCACGCTTCGACCCCGCGATCGCATGGACCTCGTCGACGATCACGTGCTCGACGCCGCGGAGCGACTCGCGGGCGGCCGAGGTCAGCATCAGGTACAGGGATTCGGGCGTGGTGATGAGGATGTCGGGCGGATGACGGACGATCTGGCGACGGTCCTCGGCCGAGGTGTCGCCGGTCCGGCTGGCGACCGTGATGACCGGCGGCTCGACACCGAGGCGGCTGGCCGCCAGGGCGATCCCCGTGAGCGGCGCCCGAAGGTTCCGCTCGATGTCGTAGGTCAGGGCCTTGAGCGGTGAGACGTAGAGGACGCGCACCTGTCCCGGAGCCTCGCGCGTGGGTGCCGGGCGCGGGTGGGTCGGCCAGCCGGTCCAGGCACCACAGGAACGCGGCCAGCGTCTTGCCGCTTCCAGTCGGCGCGTGGATGAGCGTATGGTTTCCCCGTGTGATGGCCGCCCAGCCGGCGGCCTGCGCAGGGGTCGGCGCGGCGAAGCTGCTCTCGAACCAGGCGCGGACGGCCGGCGAGAAGGCCGCAAGGGCGTCGCTCGGAGGTGCCGTCGCAGGAGCTCGGGACGTCGAAGCCACGGGCGACGAGTATAGGGCGGGTGAGGTGTTTCGACCGGATGTTCGGAACCGCACCGACGGTCCGACCTCCCACGCCACTCAGCCGCCCGACCCCGCGCCCGCTGGATCCGGGGTGGATCCGAAGGGCTGCCCACCACGAAGGGAAGGGACCATGACAAGCAGTCGCAACGTTGCCTCGATCGTCGGAGCGATCTCGGCGGTCCTGCTGCTCTACCTCATCAATCCCTGGTTCAACCCGGAACCCGATTCCACCCTCAACCAGATCGTCACGGCCGGCTTCTGGATCTCGTTCATCGCCCTGCTCGTGATCCTGTTCCAGATGCGCCGGGAGCCGGGCGGGGAGACCATCGAGATCGAGGGTCCGGCCTTCACCCGGTTCCTGTTCGGCAACTCACGGGCCGGGCTGTTCTGGCTGCCGGTCCGCCTCTTCGTCGGCTTCTCGTGGCTCGAGGCAGGCTGGCACAAGTTCACGGATCCGGCCTGGGTCGGCGCCGACGCCGGCAAGGCCCTGACCGGCTTCTGGACGAACGCGGTCGCGGTGCCCGAGGGCGGTCGTCCGCCGATCACCTACGACTGGTACCGCAGCTTCATCCAGATGCTGCTCGACAACGGCGCGGCGAGCTGGATGTCGTATGTCATCACGTTCGGTGAGATGGCCGTCGGGATCGGGCTCCTCATCGGGATGCTGACCGGCTTCGCGGCCTTCTTCGGGGCGTTGATGAACATGTCATTCCTGCTGGCGGGCTCGGCGTCGACGAACCCGGTCCTGTTCACGCTCGCGATCGGGCTGATGCTCGCGTGGAAGGTCGCCGGCTACTACGGCGTCGACCGCTACCTGCTGCCGCTGCTCGGAACGCCATGGCGACCGGGCACGATCGCGGGCCAGGGGACGCAACCAGCGGGAGCGCCGACGAGCTGACCGTCCAGGCCGGCTGGATCCGTCGCCGCCCGGGCATCGCGACGGCGACGGATCCCGCGGTCAGGCCCCGAGCCGCGGCCGATCGCTCGGCACGGAGCGCCGCCGGGTCCGCACGCCGGACCTCGGCGTCGGCCGGTGACGGCGCGGAACCCGGCGCGCGCGAGGAGACGCTCCGCGATCGACGCGCGGACGGCTCGGTCGAGCGGCTCGAACGGATCCCGCTCCGCAAGCGTGACCTCGGCGACGCGGCCGGTCTCGCCCCTTGGCGCTCGGCGGTGACCATCGCCTCGAGCACGGCCGCGGCAAGACCGCGACGACGGAAGCCCGGGGCGACGCCGAGCGCCAGCAGCTCGCGGCGAGCCGGCTCGTCCGCCGGACCGGCGATCGCAAGCGCCGACCACGCGCGTGCCGTCGACGGCGGCCGAGACGATCGCCCCGTCGCGGACGGCGGCCAGGACCAGGGCATGGCCCGACCCCGCATCGGCGGGCGGAACGACCCGGTCGGCCAGCGTGAGCCGCGACCACCCGGCCGCGTCGACCGCCGGCAGGACGACCGGCCGTTCGGCGCCGTGTGTCGACGCGGTGCTGCCATCGGATCCTGCGCCGGGCGACGCCGGCTCGAGCGGGTCCCACCAGCCACGATCCCGCGCCACCCGCAACAGCCGCGGGACGACGAGCCGCCGGACGAGGGCGGCTGTGTCCATCGAACGTGATTCGGCCGCGGCCTGCGAAGCGTCCGTCTCGATCCCGGCGTTCGGCGGGTCGGAGAAGGTCGCCGGCAGCGGCGCCTGGCCGTAGCGCGCGCCCTCGTCCTGCCAGCGTTCTCGCCACGCCGCAGGCGTCGCGTCCGGCACGTCCCGATGCGCGCCGGCCAGCCAGACCAGGCTCCACGACCGCGGGACGACGCGGTAGACGTCGTAGCCGCCGCCGCCCGTGGCCAGCCACCGGCCGCCAGCATGACGATGGGCGAGGCGATCGACGAGCCGGGCCGCCTCGCCCATCGCGGTCGTGGTCAAGCGCAGATGGGCGAGCGGGTCCCACGCGTGCGAATCGGCGCCATGCTGCGACACGATGAGATCGGGCCCGAACGCGGCGGCCACTTCGGGGAGGAGCTGGCGGACCGCGGCCAGCCAGGCTGTCTCGCCCGTGTACGGCTCGAGCGGCACGTTGACCGCCGTGCCGGCCGCGCTCCCCTCCCCCAGCTCGTCGATCCCGCCCGTCCCGGGGAACAGGTACCGGCCCGTCTCGTGGACGGACAGGGTCAGCACGCCGGGGTCGTCCCAGTGGATCGCCTGGACGCCGTCGGCGTGGTGGACGTCGAGGTCGATGTACAGGACGCGGAGCCCCTCGCGCCGCGCCCGGGCGATCGCGAGCGCCGGGTCGTCGTAGATGCAGAAGCCCGAGGCGCGGTCCCGCATCGCGTGGTGGAGGCCACCACCCGGGTGGAAGGCGTGCTCGACGTCGCCGCGGAGGACCGCCTCGAGCGCCCGGAGGGAGCCACCGGCGACGGCCGCCGCGGCCTCATGCATGCCGGCGAAGGGCGGATCGTCGCCACCCTCGCCGATGCCGGCATCCGGCGGCCCGAATGGATCGCTCGAGAACCGCTTGACGGCATCGAGGTAGCGGCGCGAGTGGGACCACAGGAGCTCGTCGTCGGCTGCCGGCTCGGGCGCGAGGCCCGGCTCCGCACCGACCGCACGGAGGAGGTCGATCCCGGGGCCGAACCGGCGCGGGGTCAGCGGGTGTCCCGGCCCGAAGTCGTAGGTCGCCGAGCGCGGACCGAACACGAGCAGCACGCGTGGCACGATACCGGCCATGGAACGCGTCTACACCACGCCGCTGCTCGACAAGCTCGGCATCCGCCCGGGGATGCGTGTCGCGATCATCGACGTCGACGACCCGGAGATCCGGGCCCTGGTCGGTGAGCGAACGACCGATCTGACGGAGGGATGGCCCGAGCCCGACACGGACGTCGTGCTGCTCGGGGCCGACGACGTGGGGGCGCTGACCCCGCTGGAGGCGCTGGCCGGTCGCATCCGCCCGGCGGGCGCCATCTGGGTCGTGTCACGAAAGGGAAAGGCGGCCACGCTCCGCGATGTCGAGGTCATGGAGGCGGCCAGGGCGGCCGGGCTGGTCGACAACAAGGTGGCTGCGTTCTCGCCGACCCACACCTCGATCCGCCTCGTCATCCCGGTCGCCCGCCGCCCACGCTGACGGGAGCATCGGCGAGCGGCGATCCTCGGCCGGATCGGTCACTCGCTTCACACCGTCCACGTGCGGGGTACCATCCGTCCGTGGGTGCCGACCTCCTGATCCCGCTCGTGATCATCCTCGTCCTCGTCGTCCTGTGGCGGGGACCGAAGACGCTGCCGAAGCTCGGCGAGGCGTTCGGCCGCGGCGTCAAGGAGGCGAAGACCGAGGCGGCCAAGGCCCAGGCGGAGATCCAGGCCCGGACATCGGACGACGGCGCCGCGGCCGATCCCGACGCCGACCGGCCGAGCTGACGGTCGAGGCAGCCGTCCGCGATCCGCGCGCGATCCACGACGGCCCATCGCGATGAACCCCGACGAGCTGGCCGAGCTCACTCGCCGGCCCGATCCCGGACCGCACCGCGCCCGGATCAGAGTCGACGGCGCCGACGTCGAAACGCTGGCCGACCTGCCGCCGCTCCGCGACCGGCTGCTGTTCGTCGGCCTCAACCCCTCCCCGGTCAGCGTGACCGCCGGGCACTATCACCAGGGTCGCCTCGGTCGGTCGTTCTGGGGGCGGCTGATGACGGCCGGCGTGATCCCCGCAGGGACCTCGGTCGAGGCCGCCGACGACGCCCTGCTCGCCGTGGGCCACGGGATCACCGACCTGCTCAAGGTCCCGACCGCGCGCGACGAGGCGACCGACGCCGCCCTGACGGCCGGGGTCGGCCCGCTCTGGCAGAAGATCGCCATCTGGCGGCCGGCCGCGGTGGTGTTCATCTACAAGCGAGCGGCCTCGATCTCGGCCGGCCGGCCGCTGGCGGAGTCCTGGGGCCAGCTGCCGGGCGTGGCGCTCGCCGGGCGGCCGTGCTTCCTGATGCCGGGCCCCTATGCCCCGGTCGAGCAGGTCGACGAGGGGCTCAACTTCCTTCGCAACCTCGCCGCAGCGCTGCCGACCGATCGCGCCTAGCGCTCGTCAGGTCGCTTCGGGGTGCCCGGGCAGCCAGCGCGCCCCGGGCGCCAGGCGCCGGACCCGGGCGACCGAGGCAGCCAGCGCCTCAGGATCGACCGGTCCCGGGATGGATCGGGCACCGCGGATGCCGTCGAGATCGCCGCTGATCAGCCACTCGCCCTCGGGCCCGATCAAGGCGAGGTGGTCCGGCCGCGGACCGGGCGCGTGGACCGCCCGCAGCGGAACGTCGCCGGCCGGGACGATCGCGCCGTCATCGAGCTCGCGGACCGGGTACGGGAGCGAACGGCCGCCGCCCGGGCCGGCGAACACCTCGATCCCGAGCATCTCCGCGACCGCCTCGGCTCCGGCGGCATGGTCCGGGTCGACGTGGGTCAGCGCGACCGCCTCGATCGAGCCGCCCCGCTCCCGCGCGATCGCGATCGCCAGTTCAAGGCCGGGACCGGTCGGATCCCCGGGGTCGATCAGGACATGCCGCACCCGGCCCACCAGGTAGGCGCAGACGGGCTGGCCGGCGACCCCGCCGCCAGCCGGCATGACGATCCGCGTGACGCCGGTTCCGGCCGTTTCGACCTCGATCGTTCCGAGCCGGCCGGCACGGAGCCGACGATTGATGTCCTCGATCGACGACGCATGCTCGAGCTGCTGGAGGGTGCTGCTTGTCGGCAGCCACATCGCCAGCCGTCCATCGGCCATCGCCGCGAGCGCGTCCGCGGGTCGTAGCCAGGCGTGGGCGGCCACCTCGCCGCCCTCGAACGTCGGCTCCGCGCCCTCGGGGAGGGCGGCGGCGAAGAATCGAGCATCGAACCGTCGCGGCATCGTCGGCGGCGTCACCCACCGCGACAGCGGGATCAGGCGGTCGGTCCGGAACCGCAGATCGAGGTCCGCGGCGATCTCACCGAGGGTCGTCGATCCCGCGAGCAGCGCCGACCGCGCGGCCGCGACACGGCGTGCGGCATCCGCCTGGCCGGCCCCGACGTCCGCCAGCAGCACCCCCGCTTCCTCGAGCGACTCGCGGATCGCCGCGATGTGGGCCGCCAGCGCGGCATCCGGCTCCAGGTCGCCCCCCAGCGCTGCCGCGGCCTCGGCCGGCGTGAGGACCGATCGGGCGGCGAGGCGAGGATCGGCGTCCCCGTCGTCGACGCGACCGCCCGGGAAGACGTGGACGTCCGGGGCGAATGCCATCGACGCCGGCCGGTGCGTCAGCAGCGTCTCGAGCCCGGCGGGTCCGGGTCGGAGCAGGACCACGGTCGCCGCGGGTCGTGGCGTCGCGGGCGCGACCGGCTCGACGCTCACCGGTGGTCAGGCACCGGTCGCGACAGCCTCGATCTCGGCGGCCAGCGCCGCCGGGTCGGAGACCGGCAGCCGGCAGGCGAACCCGTGACAGACGTACGCCGCCGGCCGGCCGTCGATCGTCGTCCGGTCGTGGAGCAGCGGTACAGCGCTGTCCGCGGCCGACCCTGCATCCGGCGCTCGGGCGAGGACCTGGTTGGGGCGGTATCCGCGCCGCGCCTCGGCGACCAGCGCGGCCGTCGCCGCGGCGTCCGGCTCACCGACGATGGCGACCTCGACCAATGGCGCGAGTGCGAGATCGATGGCGGACAGCCACTGCGCGAAGCCGGTCGGGTAGCGGGCGACGAACGGCACGATCGTCCGGATCGCCGCCTCCGCCGCGTCCCGATAGGCACCCTCTCCCGTCCAGGCGGCGAGCCGGATCAGGACCCGGGCGGCCATGGCGTTGCCGGACGGGACGGCATTGTCCTGGACGTCCTTGGGCCGGGTGACGAGCCGCTCGTGGTCGTCTGCCGTGTCGTAGAAGCCCCCGTCCGGGTCGGCGAACGCGGCGAGGACCCGATCCAGCAGCCGGCGGGCGACGATGAACCACCGCTCCTCGCCGGTCAGCTCGTACAGCGCGAGCAGGCCGTCGGCCAGGTGGGCGTGATCCTCGAGGACCCCGCCGCCGACGGCCCGGCCGTCCTTCCACGATCGCGCCAGGCGGCCCTCATCGCCGAGGAGGCCGTCGACGATCGTCCCGGCCGCCCGCTCGGCAGCGGCACGGTAACGGTCGGCCGACGCCCGCTCCGACGACTCGAGTGCGGCGGCCGCGTCCGCGAACGCGCCGATCGCCAGCCCGTTCCACGACGCGAGCGCCTTGCCGTCGCGCGCCGGCTGCGGGCGTCCGGCCCGGCGTTCCAGGAGCCGCGACCGGGCGGCCGCCAGCTGCCGTGCGACCTCTCCGGGCTCGATGCCGAACCGGCCGGCGAGCTCGCCGTCGCCGACGACCCGCGACAGGATCGTGACGCCCTCCCAGTTGCCGTCGTCGGTCACGCCGTAGGCGGCTTCGAACAGCGCTGCCTCGTCGCCCAGGACATCGCGGATCTCGGGCGCACGCCAGGTGAAGGTCAGGCCCTCGATGCCGTCGGTGTCGGCATCCTGGCTGGCGGCGAAGGCGCCGTCATCGGTCGTCAGCTCGCGGAGGACGTAGTCGAGCGTCCCGGTCGCGACGTCGCGATACCGATCGTCGCCGGTGACCGCCCAGGCATGGACGTACACCCGCGCGAGCTGGGCATTGTCGTAGAGCATCTGCTCGAAATGGGGAACGAGCCAGTGGGTGTCGGTCGAGTAGCGATGGAAGCCGCCACCGAGCTGGTCGCGCAGCCCGCCGTCGGCCATCGCGTCGAGCGATCGCCGCGCGACGTGCAGCGCCCGAGGATCGCCGGTCGCATGGTGACGTCGCAGCAGGTACTCGATCGTCATCGGCTGGGGGAACTTGGGCGCGCCGCCCCAGCCGCCGTTCGCACCGTCGAACGATGCCTCGATCGCGCCCTCGGCCGCCGCCAGCAGCTCCGGCGTCGGTTCGGCCCGTCCGCCGTCGAGCCGCGCCTGGTCGGCGAGCGCCTGGACCAGCCGCCCCCCGGCCGCCTCGACCTGGTCGCGCTCCTCGCGCCACGCGCGGTCGACGCCCTCGAGGACCTGCCGGAACGACGGCATGCCGTGGCGCGGCTCGTCCGGGAAGTACGTGCCGCCGTAGAACGGCCGTCCGTCGGGCGTCAGGAAGACCGACATCGGCCAGCCGCCGCCGCCGGTCATGGCCTGGACGGCGCCCATGTAGACCTGGTCGAGGTCCGGGCGCTCCTCGCGATCGACCTTGATCGAGACGAACCGGTCGTTGAGCAACCTGGCCGTCGGCTCGTGCTCGAACGACTCGCGTTCCATCACGTGACACCAATGGCAGGCCGCGTAGCCGATGCTGAGGAAGATCGGCCGGTCCAGCAACGTTGCCCGCGCGAGCGCGTCAGGACCCCATGGGAACCAGTCGACGGGGTTGTTCGCGTGCTGGAGGAGGTAGGGGCTGGTCTCCCCGGCGAGGCGGTTGGGCATCGCCCGATGGTACAGATTCGGTGCGTCGACGCACCAAAGTGAACCGAATAACGCCCGGTAGACGCCTACCAAGTATGGTGCACAAAACTCGACCGAAGTACCATTCTGTTCCCCACGTGGAGGGTGGCTTCATCGTGCGACGGTTCGGCGCGGCCCTGATCGCGGCTCTGGTCGTTGTCGGCCTTTGCGCGCCGGCTGCGTTCGCCGCGTCGCCCGCCGAAGGCCGTGCCGAAGGTCGTGTTCATCGTCGGGCCGGCGGGTGCGGCGACGGACGGCTATCGGGCCCAGGCCAGGGCGGCGGCCTCGATCGCGCGGCACTACACGCCGGACGTCGTCGAGCTGTATTCCCCGGATGCGACGTGGCCCGCGGTCCGCGACGCGACGAATGGTGCATCCCTGGTCGTGTACATGGGCCACGGCAACGGCTGGCCGAGCCCCTATCGCGACGCGCTGTATCCGCCCTCCCAGAACGGGTTCGGCCTGAACCCGGCACCCGGCGGCGACGACGCCACGCACCAGTACTTCGGCGAGGAGCTGGTCGGGTCGGACATCAAGCTGGCGAAGAACGCGATCGTGCTGCTCAACCATCTCTGCTATGCGAGCGGCAACAGCGAGCCGGGGCTGCCGGAGGGCACCCTCGACCAGGCCCGCCAGCGCGTCGACAACTACGCGGCCGGGTTCATCCGCGCCGGCGCCTCCGCGGTCATCGCCGAGGCCTGGTCGAGCCCCTCCTACTTCGTCCGGTCGATCCTGGCCGGGACCGGCTCGGTCCAGGCCGCGTGGCAGCGCAGCCCGAGCGCCAATGGCCATCGCTTCGCCTTCGCCAGCACTCGGAGCCGCGGATACATCGCCCAGATGGATCCCGAGACGGCCGGCGCCGGCTTCACCCGCTCGATCGTGATGAAGGCCGGCCTGGCGCCGAAGGATGTCCTCGCCGGTGCCGCGGGCTCCGCGCGGGGCGCTTCCGAAACGCTGGTTCCCGAGGTGCCGACGCTCGCCACGGCTGCGATGACCGTGACGGCACCGACGTTCGCGGCCCTGCCCGGGGCGGCCACCAGGACGGACCTGCATGTGGCCTACAAGATCACGGACCGCAAGGCCCTGCCGAAGGGCATCCAGGCGAGCGTGCGCTGGGATCCGATCGACGTCGCCATCGTGCCGGTCGACCCGGCCACGGAAGCGGCGGGCGGCGGGACGGCCCCGGCGGCCGACCCGGCGGCACCGGCCGCGGCGACACCACCCACGGCAGCGCCCGGGGCGGATCCCGCTGGACGGCGGCCGCTCCGGCAGCCACGAGCGCGGCAAGCCCGAGCGCGGCAAGCCCGAGTGCGGCAGCTGCGGCCGCCGGGCCGGCCGCGACCCCGAACGCGAGCAAGCCTGCCGCCGCCGCGGATCCCGGCGCCGAGCGCCTGGACTCGGGCGATGCGGCCGCGGCGGAGGCGACCGTGACCGCCCCGCGTGGCAAGGAGTGGATCGACCCGCCGACCGATGAGGTCGACCTCGTGGTCCCCGAACAGGCGGGCGACGTCGTGGCACCTGTCGCGGTCAAGGTGACCAAGAAGGACCTGCTCGTCCCGGTCACGCTGCCGACCGCACCCGGCCGCTACCGGCTCACCGTCACCCTGCACGACTCGGAAGGCGTCGCCTACGATGCCGCGACCCAGGCGATGCTGCCCTCCCAGATCGTCCGCGTGACCGGCGCCTTCGACGGCGCGATCGTCGTCGCCCCTACCGCAACGCTGACCGCGGGAGGCGAGGCCGGCCTCGGCGTCCGCGTGGTCAATCTCGGCCGCAAGGCCTGGGGCCACGCCGCGATCAAGGCCACCGCGGACGGGCTCCACGGGGTTCCGGCGGCGCCCGCGGCAGTGACCGCTCGGTGGGTACCGCTCACGACCGGGGTCACGCTGCCGGCCGACGCGTCGCAGGGGGCAGCGACGGACCTGCCGATCGGACTCGCCCCGGGCAAGTCGGTCGACGCCTGGCTGGACCTCTCGACGCCGTCCGCCGCTGGCGACTACCTGCTGGTGCTCGACATCGTCAATCCCGACGACGGATCGCTGGTGGCCTCGGGCGCCGATCCGACGCTCGTTCGCGTGTCGGTGGTCGCCGCGAAGTAGACGGACCTCCGCTCGCCGGTCAGCGAGCCAGCGCCTCCTCGAGCCGTTCGATGAACGGGATCTGCGTGGGCTTGATCCTGCGGCGGGCCTCTCCCGGTTCGAACCAGGCGACACGATCGATCTCCGGGAACGTCCGTCGGTGGCCGGATCGCGGCGGCCACTCCAGCTCGATCGTGTTGGAGCTTGCGTCGGCCGGGTCGAGGTCGCCCTCGATGGCCCAGCCGTGGACGACCTTTCCCCCCTTCTGGACGATCGTCCCGAGCTCGATCGACGGCGAGCCACGCTCCAGCGCCGTCCCCGTCTCCTCCTCGAACTCGCGCAGCGCGACGTCGACGAGCGTCTCGGCGCTCCCCTCAGGCTCGCCCTTGGGGATCGTCCAGTCGCCCATGTCGCGCTTGGCAAAGTAGGGGCCACCGGGATGGGCGAGCAGGACCTCGAGCCCGTCCGGTCCGGGACCGCGGCGCCGGTAGAGGAGGACCCCGGCGCTGGTGCGAACAGCCATCGCGGTCGATGGTAGCCGCGGCCGGAGCGCCATGTGACGGGCGGTCACACGGCGCCCGCGCTCGTCCCGAACACCGGTCGTGCGTCATCCGCGTGGAACGAGACGCCGCGATGACGTTGCGCATCGAGACTGCCGTCATGGAGTGGCGAGGCGAGCCTGACGACGTCGATCCGAGTCGCGGATCGCAACCGCCAGCCGAGCGGGTGTCCCCTCTCGAGCCTCGCGTCATCTTCCATGCTCCTGCCGCTCGGCCGGACGCGCGAACCGTGCAGGCTGCCGTGGCCGACGCCTTTGCCGATCACAACCGCGAGATCTTCTCGTTCGCGCTCCACGGCACACGGAGCACCGAGGCGGCCGAGGATGTCACCCAGGAAACGTTCTTCCGGCTCCTGTGTGAGATCGGGGACGGCCGCCGACCCGACAACGTCCGGGCCTGGCTGTACCGCGTCTCGGGCAACCTTGTCGTCTCGCGCGGTCGACGCCAGACCGTGGCCGGCCGCTGGCTGACGGCGATCGCCCGGACCGATGTCGCGACCGACACGCCCGAGAAGGTGACGATCGGGCGCGAGGCGCACCGGGGCCTCGTGTCGGCCCTCGCGACGCTACCGCGCGACGCTCGCGTCGGCCTGCTGATGGCTGCCCAGGGGTTCAGCGGCCGCGAGGCTGCGGCGGCCATCGGCCGGTCCGAGCCCGCCACGCGGACGATGCTGTGCCGGTCGCGTCGGAAGCTTCGCCAGCTCCTCGAGCAACCCGACCTGCTCAGCTAGGCTCGCGCGGCTTCCGATCGACCGGCTCGGCGCGGACGGACGCACCCTGCGGTACCCTCGCGCCGATGCCCGACGCGAACACGGTCGCCGACTTCCTGCCGAGCCGGCACGGTCTGCGGTTCGCCAACCGGTTCGAGCCCGGACCGACCCTCCGGATCGGGCCGCTCGACCCGCGCTGGATCGGCATCGGCGATGCGGCCGCCGGTCTGTGCGGCGGGATGGCATGGCTCGTGCGCGAATGGTTCGAGGCCGGCCGGCCGATCCCGCCCGATCCGAACGCACCGGTCAACGGTTCGCCCCTCTTCCGGGCCATCGTGCGTTCACAGGTCCGGTCGCTCGACTGGTTCCGGACGTCGCTGCGGTTCTGGTGGATGGGTGCCGGCGGGACGGAGCGGGCTCTGCGCCACACGCGGACGCGCGCCTGGCCCCGGATCCGCCGCGACATCGACCGTGGGCGGCTGCCGCTCGTCGGGCTCATCCGCCATCACGGCCCGAGCCCCTGGGCGATGACCGAGAGCCACCAGGTCCTCGCCTGGGCGTACGCGGTCGATGACGGCGGCGTCACCCTCCGGATCTACGACCCGAACTGGCCCGGCCGCGATGACGTCACGCTGACGGTCGACGCTGGCGGGGTGCGGCAGTCGACCGGCGAGCCACTCTCGGGCCTGATCGCCCTCGGCTGACGGTCGCCGTCAGAACATCGTCGAGCACCACGGTGGCGTGGTGCTCGCGAACAACCGGTCGGCCACGGCGATGGCACCCGGGCGGCACTCCCTCACCCGCCCGGCATTGGCCAGGTCGGCAAAGCGGAAGGCGCCGAGGTAGACCGACGCGAGATCGCTCGTGTCGAGCGCCAGGTCGGGGTCGCCATCGAAGGCTTCGACCGACGTCGATCCAGCATCGCCGGCGGTGAGTCGCCAGCGGCCGGCGTTGGCCGGACGGAACGTGTCCGTGAGCTCGAACGTGACCGAGCCGGCCGTGTCATAGCCGCGAGCCCGGAGCGCGGCGGGCATGTCGAGCAACCGGAGCCAGAGCCCCTCGCGGACGGTCAGGCTCATCCGCCGCGGCTCGGTCAGCTCGAGGAACAGCGGGTGCGGCAACGGGCCGCGCGAGGCCGTGATGTGACCGGCCAGGTCGAGCTCGCTGAGCCACTGCCAGATCGTCCGCTCCGCCGGGTGGTCGAGGCCGAGGACCTCGAGCGCGAGGATCGTATTGTTCGGACCGCGGTCGTCCCATTCGCTCTTGACACGGTAGATGGCATAGCCGCGGACCTCGCCGTCGACCTCGAGGACGGCCATGAACTTCGGGCCGTTGCCGCGCTGCATCCACTCCTGGTCGTCGAGCAGCTGGTGCCGCCACTTGGCGTCGTGCCGGCTGACCGCCCCGGGGATGCCGGATCGGCGCGCTTCATAGATCGGCGGGATGAGGCCCATCGCCTCGTCGCGATCGACCAGTCTGATCCGGCCGACTGGCTCGACCTGGCGGACGAAGCGGACACGGGACGGCTCGATGTCGAAGGAGGTCTGGAGGGTCGCCATCCCGTAGCCGAAGCGCTGATAGATGGCCGATTCCGATGCCCACAGGATCGCCACGGGCTCGCCGCGCTCGACGGCCTGGTCGCACAGCCAGGCCATCATCAGGCGCAGGATCCCGCGCCGCCGATGGCTCGGGGCGACAGCGATGTAGGTGATGCCCGCCGCCCCCACCTCGGCGCCGCCGGGCACCGTGAGCCGGAACGAGAACGCACCCCCGGTCGACACCCAACGGTCGCCGTCCATGGCGCCGATCAGTCGATCGAGCTCGAGCTGATGGCGGTCGTAGTCGAGCTCGGCCGGGACGAGGATCTCGCCGAATGCCGCCAGGCCTGGCCGGATCCAGGCCTCGAGGGTATCGGCGTCTGGCTGCCGCAGCCGGATCGAAGAGTCGTCCATGGCCCATCCTGACACGGGCCCGGGCGGCAGGCGCGGCGCCGCGGCGCCTGTCGCGGATCGCCGTGGTCCCACCTGACGACGTTTAGACGGTCGGCAGCTCCTGGGCGTCGGTCTGAGCCGCGGCGAACAGGTCGCCGACCGCTCCGACCCGCTCGACGATCGTCCTGATCGTCCACCGGTCGGGTCGCAGCTCGGGGTCGTCGAGCTCGTCCCAGTCGATCGGCGCCGAGACGGGTGCCCCGGCCGCCGGCCGCACCGAGTACGGCGCGACGAGGGTCTTGATGCTGGCGTTCTGCGTGTAGTCGAGCCTGGCTCTGCCCTTGCGGGCCCCCTTGGCCCACTCCCACGAGATCAGGTCCGGCACGGTCGAGCCGACGGCCCTCGACACCCGCTCGACCCAGGCGCTCGTCTCGTCGAAGCCGTAGCGGGGCACGATCGGGATCCAGATCTGGATCCCGCGCTTGCCGGTCGTCTTGGGGTAGCCGCGGACGCCGAGGTGGCCGAGGGCCGTCCGGTACAGACGCGCCAGGACGAGGGTCTCGTCCCAGGTCGTGCTGTCGCCGGGGTCGATGTCGATGTAGGCGAACGTCGGCCGCCATGGATCGGGCAGCTTGCCGGTCCAGGCGTGGATCTCGAAGCTCGCCTGGTTGCCGAGCCAGGTCAGGGTCGCCGCCCGGTCGGCCAGCAGGTGGTCGTTGGCCTGCCGGTCCTCGCGGCCGTCGACCCCGGTCTCGTGCCAGCGGGTGAGCCAGCCCGGGGCGGTCGACGGGATGTCCTTCTGCCAGAAGCCCTGTGCCGCGGCGCCGTTCGGGAAGCGCTGCAGGTTGAGCGGCCGGTCGTGGAGGTGCGGCAGCATCGTCGGGGCGATCCGGGCGAAGTAGCGGATGAGCTCGCGCTTGGTGACCGGTGGGTCGGCCTCGAACAGGGGCTTGTCGAGGTTCGTCAGCTTGAGGTCGTTGCCGCCGACCCGCCAGACGCCTTCCTTGTCGAGCCCGTCGAGGGCGGCCAGCTCCTCGTCGGTGACGGTCCACGGATGCTCGGGTGTCTCCGACGCCGATGGCTTGCCGGCCGTGGCGGACGCCGAGACCTTGGCGACCTTCGCGGCCTTGCTGGCTGAACGGGGCATGGCGGGTCCTCCATCGCGGCGGGTGGATCGTCCGGAGCTGCGGCCTCGGCTGCGCGGACCGCTTCGGCCGTTGCGACCGCATGCTCGCGGGTGACCTCCGACGGGTCGCGCCCGTCGTCGAAGCCCTTGAACGCTGCCTGGCGGACCATGCCGTCGCGCGACCAGCCGCCGAGCTCGGCGCGGATCACGAGCTCCGGCCTGACCCAGCGGACGTCCCGGAGCTCGCCGCCCCAGCGACCGCGATAGTCGCGTGGCGGCGCCGGATCGAACGGCGGCTGGTCGGTCTCGAGCGCCTCGAGACGCTCACGGAAAGCCCGCCGGACCTTGCCATCGAACCCGGAGCCGACCTTGCCGGCGAACCGGAGCCGGCCGTCCTCGTAGACGCCCACGGCGACCGCGCCGAGCTCGGTGGCCTTGCCCTCGCCCGGGGTCCAGCCGCCGACAACGAGCTCCTGCTCGGGCCGGACCTTGAGCTTGAGCCACGCCGAGGATCGGCGGCCGGGCTCGTAGCGCGAGCGACGGAGCTTGGCGATCACGCCCTCGAGCCGGTTGGCCTGGGCGGCCTCGTAGAAGGCCACGCCCTCGCCTTCGACGTGGGCCGCGTATCGGACCCGTGGATGGGGCCGGAGCACGCTCTTGAGCAGCCGCTTTCGATCCTCGAGCGCGACGTCGAGCAGCGACCGACCGTCGAGATACAGCAGGTCGAAGGCCTGGTACACCAGCCCCCCGGCGCCCTTCTCTCCGAGCCGCTCCTGCAGCAGGCTGAAGTCGGGCCGTCCGGCATCGTCGAGCGCCACGACCTCACCGTCGACGATCGCCTCACGCGCATCGATCCACGTCGGTGGCGTGAGCAGGCGTGGGAAGTACGACTCGGCGTCGTTGAGGTTGCGCGTCCACTGGCGGACCTTGCCGTCCCTGACCACGGCCTCGACGCGGAAGCCGTCCCACTTGATCTCGTACAGCCACTTCGGATCGGAGAACGGGCGGCCCGCCAGCGTCGCGGACATCGGCTCGATCCGCGGGGGCATCGGGCCCGCGACCGCCCCGGTCAGGTCGATCTCGGCGGCCGCGGCCGGCGCCTGGCCGATCCACAGGGCGTCGCGGTCGGCCTTGACGTCGTCGTTGGTCCGGCCGGTCTTGACGCTGGCCGGGTGGTCCTCGGCGTCCCAGCCGGGTTGCGAGGTCGGACCGCGCTTGTGGATGAGCAACCACTGCTCGCCCTGGTCGTCCTCGAAGGCGCGTGCGCCGGGGTCGTCGGCGGACCGCCTCCGGCCGCTGGTCCGGACGATCGTGAAGCGACCCTTGAGCTTCTCGCCCTCGAGGCTGAACTTGAGCTCGCCCTCGGGGATCGCCGTCCGGGCGTCGCCGGTCGGTGCCTCCGCCTCCCACGTGCCCCAGTCCCAGACGATGACGTCGCCGGCGCCGTACTGCTTCGCCGGGATGACGCCCTCGAAGTCGAAGTACTCGATCGGGTGGTCCTCGACGTGGACGGCCATTCGGCGGGTGCCCGGGTCGAGCGTCGGGCCACGCGGCACGGCCCACGACACCAGCACGCCACCGACCTCGAGGCGAAAGTCGTAGTGGAGCCGGGTGGCGCGATGCCGCTGGATGACGTAGCGGCCGCCACGAGCCGGCGCGCCGGGGCCGCCGGCGCCCCCGGCGGTGGCTCGGGAGTCTTGCCGAAGTCGCGTTTGCGACGGTATTCCTCGAGGGGCATCAGCCGGGTGTGCCGAGCGCTGGCTCGCGCAAAGTCGCAGGCTCGACCGTCAGGCGGTCTTGCGCTTGCGGGCGGGCTTGGCGGGGGTTTCGGCCTCCTCGGTCTCGTCGGTCGCCTTGGCCTTCGTGGCAGACGCCTTGCCGGCCGCCTTGGCCTTGGCCGCCTTTGCCTCCTTGGCCTCGGACACGGACACCGGTTTCTCGCTGCTCGACTCGCGGGCGGCCTTGGCGGCGCTGACCGACGCCTCGAGGGCGGCCATCAGGTCGATCAGGTTGCCGCTCTCCTCGGGCTCCTCGACCACGACGGTCTCCTTGCCCTGGACCTTTGCCTCGATGATCTGCTCGAGTGCCTGGCGATACTCGTCCTTGTACTGCGGACGGATCGAACTCGCGGGTCATCGCCGACACGAGCTGCTGCGCCATCTTGAGCTCGGCCGGCTTGAAGTCGTACTCCTCCCCGCCGAGATCGAGCTCGTCCACCGCCCGGATCTCGTCGGGCCAGTGCAGCGTGGACAGGAGCATCGTGTCGCCGAACGGATCGAGCGCGGCGAGCGCCTCGCGGTCCTTGATCACGACCTTGCAGATGGCCGTCAGGCCCATCCTCCTCGAGCACGGACTTGAGCAGGTGGAACGCCTTGCGCCCGACCTTGTCCGGCTCCAGGTAGTAGGCGCCCTTGACGAAGCGGACGGCGTTGTCGTCACGCTCGGCCTTGGTGAACTGCTCGATCTCGATCGAACGAACGGTCTTGAGCGGGACGTTCTCGAGGTCCTCGTCGGTGATCACGACGTACTCGCCGGGCGCGTATTCGTAGCCCTTGACCGTCTCGGACCTGCGAGATGACCTCGTCCTCGACCGGGCACCAGACCTTCATCTGGATCCTCGACAGGTCGTCCTTGTGGAGCATGTTGAAGCTGATGCCCTTGGACTCCGTCGCGAGATAGAGCTTCACCGGGATGGTGACCAGCCCGAACTGGACGGCCCCCTTCCACATCGAACGCGCCATGTCGACCTCGTGTTCCGCCCGAACGTCGATGGGAGTTCCCGGCCCGCGACGTCGGGACGGTCACGATAGCGCACCCTGGCAAGGGAGCGCCGGGAGCCACTCCGAGCGCCACGAGCCACCAGCCCGCACCGGCGGTCAGGGCGGGGTCAGCGGCCGATCAGGAATGCGTCGAGTCGGACGCCCGGGTGCTTGCCGCCGCCCACGACCCGGACCGTGATGCGGTGGCTGCCGCCCTTCGGGAAGAACCGCGTGAAGGCGATCTGCCGGCTGGCTCGACGTCGCGCTCCGCATCGAGATCGTCGTCACGTACACGCCGTCGATGTAGATGCGGGCCGTGCCGCGGTGCGGGCCCTTCGGTCCGACCCACGCGATCGCGTGGCCGGTGAAGGCCAGTGACGCCGTCGCGCCGGCCCGCCCGGAGCCGATCACGGTTCCGGCCCACGCCCCGGCGCTGCTCAGCCGGTTCCAGCCGCCGTGACGCTCGACCGACGCGCTCCGATCGTCGACCGGGTGGAGCTTCATGGTCGCGCCGGCGACCCACGGGCTCCAGTTGCCCGCGGAATCGACGGTGCGGACGCGGAACCGGTAGGCGGTGTCGTAGCGGAGCCATGAGTGCGGCCGAGCGCTGCGCCGCGGTCGTGCTGACGGTCGAGAGGAACGGGCCGCCGTCGACGCTGATCTGCAGCTCGGTAGCCGGCGATCGCGCTCGACGGATCGCTGCCCGCGGGCCACGAGACCGTGACGCGCGAGTCGGACCGGCCCATCGTCCCGCCACCGGCGAGGGCGACGACGGGAGCATGCGCGGTCGGCACGTCGGTCACGACGTCGACGGGGACGACCGTCGTGACGACACGGCCCTGGTTGGTCGCCTGGACGCCGACCTCGTAGCGACCCAGCGGCGTGTCCTTCGGGACCACGACCGACGCGACGCCGCTGTTCGCGGTCCAGCCCATGACGCTACCCGCCGGGCCGGGGGACCAGCCTCAGGAAGGGTCGTGACCGAGAACCTGACCCGCTCGAAGAACGTCGGGCTGCGGACGATCTGGACGGCCACCGAGCCCGTCGTGCCGGCCTCGACGGTGCTCACGGCGGGCGACGGCGCGAAGTCGAAGGTCCCGAGGTCGCCGATCCGGGACACGTCGAGGAGCGGCTCGTGGACCGGGTCGGGGTCGGTCGAGGTCTTCCATCCGAGGTTGCCGAGGTAGCGCAGCGCCTCGCGAACCTCGTACGGCGTCGCGGCTGGGCGCGTCTCCTTGTACAGCGCGACGGCGCCGGCGACGGTCGGGGCGGCCATCGACGTCCCGGACATGGTGCCGTAGCCGCCCGGGATCGTCGACAAGATGCACTTGCCCGGTGCCATGATGTCGATGTCGGCGCCGTAGTTGCTGAAGTTGGCGAACGTGTCGTCCTTGTCGTAGCTGCCCCACGAGAAGCACTTGTCGCCGCCGAGACCGCCGGGCTTGCCGTCCGTGTCGGCCAGCGCCGACACGGTGATGACCTCGTTGTAGCTGGCCGGGATGTTCCTGGCGGCGTTGTGGGAGTCGTTCGCGGCCGCGGCAACGACCGTCACTCCGGTGGCGACGACGCGACAGATCGCCTGGTGGAGCGGGTCCTTGTTGGTGAACCCGCAGTTGCCGTCGTCCGAGCCGTCCTTCGTGACGCTCATGTTGACCGCCTCGAACAGCGGCCGGGTCGCGTCGACGGGGTCGCGCTGGGCGGCGATCCAGTCCAGCCCGCAGATGTACCACGAGATCAGGCCGTAGCCGTCGTCGTTGAGGATCTTGACGCCCCACACGCGAGCGCCCGGGGCGACGCCGACGACCCCGATGCTGTTGTCGATCGCGCCGACCGTTCCCGCGACATGGGTCCCGTGGTTGTTGCGGTCGCGCCAGGCCGTCCGGTCGGAGGTCGAGCAGTTGTACCCACCGGCGACATTGAGATCCGGGTGGGCGGCGATGCCCGTGTCGACGATGGCCACGTCGGCATCGACGCGGTGGTCGACGCCGTCGATCGCCGCTGCATCGCTCTGCTGGCCACCGACCCGCGAGATGCCCGTCGGCACGGTCTGGGTCAGCTGCACGATGCCGTCGGGCACGACGGCCGCGACGTTCGGGTCGGCCGCGAGGTCTCGTCGCTGCTTCGCATCGAGCTTGGCGGCGAAGCCGTGGATCGCTCGGCTGAACGTGCGATCCGCCTTGACGTGGTCCTTGCGGGCGGCCCGGTCGACGGCCGCCGCGGTCCCCGCGCCCTTGCGCAGCATCACGATGTACCGGCCGGTCGGGTCCGGTGCGCCGGCCGGTCGACCCGGCGCGGAGGCCGGCGCGGCGGCCGGCTCCGTTGCGGTCTCGACGGCCGGAGCCGGGTCCGGCGACGGCTCGATCGCCGTGGCTGGAGCGACGCTCGGGGTCGGCTCAGGCGATGGCTCGACGATCGGTGGCGCAGCGGGACCGGCGGCACTGGCCGGGATGGCCAGCGGTAGTCCGAGGAGCACGGCAAGGAGCGTTGGGGCGATCCGGCGGCGCATCCACAGACTGTGCGCGCACGCACCACCCGTGCCTACGGCTCCTTGGTCCCACGGGTCCTAGCCATGCCGTAAGGGGTCGGACTAGCCCTATCCGCCCTGGGTCCTGAGCTCGGCCTCTGCTTCGGCCACACGCGTGAGGATGGTCGAGCGCATCACGTCGAGGCCCGTCCAGACGGCCTTCGTGGCGTTCGAGATCGAGGTCAGCTGCGACTTGAGCGTGCGGACGACCTCGAGCTGCTCGCGGATCGCGGTCAGGGCGGCGCCGATCGCCGCGGCATCGACCTCGACCTCATGCTCGACGAGCGAGGCGAGCGCGAGCAGGCGAGCAAGCCGGACGGCAGCCTCGAGCGTTGCCGGTTCCGGCGCATCGGGGTCGACGACGCAGTAGACGTCGTCGCCGACGACCGCGAACGGAGCGATGCCCGTCGGGGCGTGCGCCGGCGTGAAGACGACGAGCGCGACGGCTGCCGCCCGGTTCTCACGGGCCTCGCGGAGCTCGTCGCGGATCGCCCGCATCGACATCGGCCGATCCTTGGCCTCGATGACGACCCGCACGTCGCAGCCGCGGGCCACCCGGGAGTCGAGCGTCAGCACGAAGTCGCCCTTCTTGGACTTGAGCACGGCGCCGGCCTCGGTGCCGGTCCGGTCGAGGAGATCCCCGGCGCCACGGGCCAGGTCGGCAAGCATGCCCTCGAGGAGGTCCTCGAAGTCGCCGCCCTTGGCCGCCGACCGGGCACGCTCTGCGCCCCGCGCCGCCGCGGCCGCCTCGATTGCAACGAGGCGCTCCTCGATCGAGCGGAAGCCGGCGGTCATCTCCTGGCGGAACTGGTGGAGCGGCGAGTTGAGCCGGGTCGGGTCGAGAAGGACGGCCAAGCTTCGAGGCGTCGCCGTCGAAGTAGCGCTCGAGCATCGAGCCGATCCGGCCGATCGCGCTGTCGCGCTTCGAGGGGTCGAACAGCTCGTCGACCATCCCACGGAGCGCGCCTCGGTCCCCGAGGAACCGCTCGAGCGTTCGTGGCAGGCGGCCGTCGCCGTCGGCGAAGTTCGTCCGCAGGGTCTGCTCGAGCGCCTGGGCCGCCTTGTCGTTGACCGACTCGGCCTGACGGAGCAGCTTCTCGAACTCGCCGCGGACGAGGTCGACATCGACGCTCACGGCCGTGTCCTGGAGCGCGATGAGCCCGATCCGGAGGGCCCGGCCGACCAGCTCGGGCCGGTCGTCGGCAGGCCGCTCGGCAAGGAAGCCCGCGAGGGCGGGGTCGTGGACGACGAGCCGGTCGACGTGGATCCGGTCGCCGTCGACCCGGATCCGGGCGCCGGCCGGGGCGGCGTCGGTGCCGTCGACGACGGTCAGTGGTGGGAGAGGTTCGGCGGTCATGCCCCGACTGTGCCGGGCGCTCGTGACAGCTTGCGTGTCACGGCCGAATCGACCGGTCAGCTGCCCCGGTACGTCGTCAGGGCGAACGGACTGCGGAGGAGCGGGACGTGGTAGCTCCGCGAGACGTCGGTGACGTGAAGGTCCATGCTCAGCCGCTCGAAGAAGCCGCCGCTCCCGAACCCGAACTCCAGCCGATAATCGCCGGCCGTCAGGGGACGCTCGAGGAGGTCGCGGACGCGGCCGTCGTCGTCCGTCAGGGCCTGTGTCAGTCGCAGTGGACGGCCGTCGTCCGCCAGCCGGTAGAGGGTGACCCGGACGCCCGCGGCCGGGACGCCGAGCTCGGTGTCGAGGACGTGCGTCGAGATCGTCGGGGTCGGGTGATTCGCGCCCTGCGCCACGCTATCCTCCGTGGATGGCAACCTTGCGGATCGAGGTCGGCGACCTCCACTTTAACGCCCGCTGGGAGGCCGCCGCGCCACGGACCGTCGATGCGATCCGGCGGATGCTGCCGATCGAATCGAAGCTCATCCATTGCCGCTGGACGGGCGAGTCGACGTGGATCCCGTTCGGCGACTTCCGGCCGGGACTCGACTACGAGAACCACACCTCGCACCCGGCGCCCGGCCACGCTGGCGATCTACCCGGGCGGCATCAGCGAA
Organism: uncultured Chloroflexia bacterium; assembly: GCA_963842695.1. Lineage (GTDB taxonomy): Bacteria > Chloroflexota > Limnocylindria > Limnocylindrales > CSP1-4 > SPCO01. The sequence continues at coordinate 347,919 of CAWJHK010000006.1, read as the reverse complement.
TGCGAGATCTTCTTCCCGTACGGCGGCTGCACGACCGCGTCGAAGGTCGGCCAGCTGGCGGCCAACCACTTCGCCACGGTCGTCGCCGACGATGGCTGGGAGGACCGGCTCCGCGAGGTCGGCCGGCGCTGCCTGTGGGAGGGCGCCCAGTCGATCTCGATCCGCGAGGTCGACGACTGACGACGCGCACAGCGATGACCGACCTCCTCTATCCGCGGCGGCACGGTCGTCACCGCCGAGCGATCGTTCCGTGCGGACGTCGTCGTGCGCGGCGGGGCCATCGAGGCCGTCGAGGCCGATCTCTCCGGCACGGCCGGAAGCGTTCGGTGACGTGGTCGATGCGACGGGGATGCTCGTGCTGCCGGGCGCGGTCGATGTCCATACCCACACGCGGGTGGCCTCTGACGACGAGCCGGACCGGTTCTTCCAGGATTCGGTCGCGGCGGCGTTCGGTGGCACGACGACGTTCCTCGCGTTCAACAACCCGGGCACGGGGTCGTCGACCGCCGCCCATCGCTCGATCCTTGCGGGCATCGAGGAGTTCCGGCGGGTCACGGCGTCGGATTCCGCGGTCGACTTCTCGCTCAGCCCCGCGATCCTCGGCGGCATGGACGACCCGATCGCCGAGCTGCCGGCCATGGTCGACGCGGGCGTGCCGACCGCCAAGGCGTTCATGGTCTTCGACTTCCGGCTCGCGGACCGCGCGATCTTCGAGGCGATGCGCGTGCTCGGCGAACGTGGCGGGATGCTTCAGCTCCACTGCGAGGACCCGGTCCTGATCGACACGGCGGTCGAGGCAGCGCTGCGTCGCGGCGACACGGCACCGCGGTTCCACGCGACCACCCGCTCGCCCGAGGCCGAGGCCGTGGCGACCCACCGCGCGATGGCGTTCGCGCACGCCGCGGACGCGCCGGTCCACGTCGTCCACCTGTCGTGCGCGGCGGCACTCCGGCACGTCGCGGAGGCGCGCGCGGCCGGCGTGCGGGCGCATGCCGAGACCTGTCCGCACTACCTGACCCTGACGGACGATCGCTACGCCGCCGCCGATCCGATCGAGGTCGCCAAGGCGTGCATCTCGCCACCGCTCCGGCCGACCGGCGACCGCGCGGCGATGTGGGCCGGGCTCGCCGCGGGCACGCTCGACCTGGTCGCCACCGACCACGTCGCCGACCGCGTCGCGGTCGAGAAGGCCGACGCCGCCAAGGGCGTGCCGTTCGATCGGATCTCCAACGGCGCGCCGGGGATCGAGACGCTGCTCGCCACGGTGTACCAGGGCGTCGCCGATGGCCGGATCACCATCGAACGACTCGTCGACCTCCTCTCGACGACGCCGGCCCGGCTGTTCGGGCTCGGGCGCAAGGGTGCGGTCGAAGTCGGCCGAGACGCGGACCTCGTTCTGTTCGATCCTGAAGCACGACGGACGATCCGTGCCGCGGACCTCCACCACACGAGCGACTACACCCCGTACGAGGGCCTCGAGGTCAGCGGGCGCCGTCCGCTCGGTGTTCGTCCGCGGCCGTGCGTCGTCCGCGACGGCGCGTTCGTCGGCGATCGCGGCTACGGCCGGTTCGTCGAACGGGGCGACATCGAAGCTTGACGCGGGCCTCGCTCAGTCGAGGAGCGAATAGGCCCTCTGCGTGAGGAACTCGGCGAAGTCGTCGTCCAGCACGAGTCGGTCGAGCAGTGTGGCGGCATCGGCGAGCCGGCCCTCCCCTGCCCCGCCCAGGCGAGCCAGCTCCTCGTCCCGGATCGAGGCGTACAGGGTTCCGTCGAACGTGCGGCCGTCGGTCAGGGCGACGGCCCGCGTCCGCCAGTGCCAGAGCTGCGACCGTGAGATCTCGGCGGTCGCCGCGTCCTCCATCAGGTTGTCGATCGCCGCGGCGCCCACCCCGCGCAGCCACGAGTCGAGGTAGGCGAGCGCGACTCGGACATTGGCTCGCACGCCCGCCTCAGTCACCGCACCGCCCGGGACCGTGAGGTCGAGCAACGCCGCCGAGTCGACCGTGACGTCGTCGCGGAGGCGGTCCTTCTGATGCGGCCGGTCGCCGAGGACGCGATCGAAGATCTCCGTGGCGACCGGGACCAGGTCCGGATGGGCGACCCACGTCCCGTCGAAGCCGTCACCCGACTCGCGATCCTTGTCGTCGCGGACCCTGGCCAGGGCGACCTCGGTCACGGCCGGATCGCGGCGGTTCGGGATGAAGGCCGCCATCCCGCCGATCGCGTGCGCCCCACGCCGGTGGCAGGTCCGCACCAGCAGCTCCGTATAGGCCCGCATGAACGGGACGGTCATCGTCAGCTGCGCCCGGTCGGGCACGGCGAGATCGGGCCAGGTCCGCAGCTTCTTGATGCCGCTGAACAGGTAGTCCCAGCGGCCCGCGTTGAGACCGGCGGCGTGCTCGCGCAGCTCGTGGAGGATCTCGTCCATCTCGAACGCGGCGAGGATCGTCTCGATCAGCACGGTCGCCCGGATCGAGCCGCGCGGGATCCCGAGAGCGGCCTGGCCGTGCAGGAAAACGTCGTTCCACAGCCGCGCCTCGTGGTGGCCCTCGAGCTTGGCGAGATAGAGATACGGGCCGCTTCCCTGGCGGAGCGATTCGGCGCCGTTGTGGAACAGGAACAGGCCGAAGTCGAAGAGGCTCGCCGAGACCGGCGCCCCGTCGACGAACAGGCCCGATTCGACGAGGTGCCAGCCGCGCGGACGGACCACGAGCGTGGCCGTCCGGTCGGCCAGCCGATACGACTTGCCCTCGGGCGAATTGAAGGTGAGCGTCCGCCGCACCGCGTCGGCCAGCGCCGCCTGGCCGCCGACGACGTTGGCCCACGTCGGCGACAACGCGTCCTCGAGGTCGGCCATGAACACCCGGGCGCCCGAGTTGAGCGCGTTGATCATCATCTTCGGCTCGGCCGGGCCGGTGATCTCCACCCGGCGGTCGTCGAGGTCGGCCGGTGCGGGGGCGACCGTCCAGTCGGTCTCGCGGACCTCCCGGGTGGCGGCCGGGAAATCCGGGCGGACACCCGCGTCGAGCGCCGCCTGTCGCTCCTGCCGCCGCTGGATCAGGTCGATCCGCTGGCGGCCGAACCGGCGCTGCAGGTCCGCCACGAAGGCGAGCGCGTCGGAGGTCAGGATCCGGTCGGAGCCGGGGACGTCGCCGCGATGCAGCTCGACCCCGGGCGTCAGTGCCACCATCGTCAGACCTCCCCCCGGCGGACGGTCGCCTCGATGAGCCCGTGCGGCTCCGTCGTGGCCACGAACACCTCGCGATCGTTGGTCAACCCGAACGGCGACAGGTCGACCAGCCAATGATGCAGATTGGGCAGGACCATGCGGACCGCCTCGACCTCATCGTGTCGCTCGAGGATCGCCCGGGCCATGATCCAGATCGATGTCTGGACCGACGGGCTGTCGTGGTCGGCGAAGACCTCGAGCAGCGTGCGCCGGACCGCCTCGAACGTCTCGTCGGCATCGAGGTCCGGCGAGCCGTAACGCCAGATCGCGGTGATCTTCGTCGCCATCAGCCGATCGTCGGTCTCGGGCAGCGTCGTGAAGCGGTCGCGGGGGAAGCCGCTGAACGCCGAACGCCGCGTCTTCATGACGATGAGGTCCTCGACGCCTGCCTCGACCGTCGTCCCGCCCCGACTGGCCGCGACGGTCGCGACGCGGGTGCCCTCACCGCCGCGCACGAACGCCCCCGGTGAGGCGTCGCCGCCGGCGTCGATCGGCGACCACTGGTGGGCACGGATGTTGACCGTCGCGGCATCGACCTGCGGCGCCTCCAGGAAGTGCTCGGCGAGCGCCCGGCCGTAGTCCTCGACCGCGCCGTCGAGGTGGTCCTTGGCGAAGGCGTACGCCGTGTTCTTCATGGTGTCGGTCGCGATGACCAGCGAGTTGTCGCCGTCGGTATGGGCCGCCTCGAACGCGCCCTCGAGCGCGACGGTGACCGTCAGGTCGCGCACCCGATCACGGTCGGGCGTGCGGATCACCCGGACGACGCGGATCGCGGCCTTGCCATAGCGGTTCGCGCCGAGCTCGATCACGCCGGGTCCTCCGAGGCTGTCCCCGTCAGCGTCGCATACCGCGCCCGCGCGATGTCGATGACCGCATCGAGCGCCCGGTGCAGCTCGGCCTCGCGATCCGCATCGAGCGCGGCGACCAGCCCGGGGAGCAGCTCGGCGTGGTGCCGTCCGGCCACGAACACGCAGTAGCGGAACCCGAACCGCGCCTCGTACTCGGCGTTGAGCCGGCCGAGCTCGGCCTCGACCCGCGCTCGCTCCGCCTCGGCAGCGGCCGGTGCCTGGAGCGCGCCCGCGCCATAGCCCTGCTCGACGAACGACAACGCGGAGACGGCCGCCGGATCGGCACCGAGCCTCGGATGGGCATCGACCAGCTCGACCTGCTCCGCCCGGGGCATCGCGTCGGCGATCGAGCGCGCCTGGCTGAACATCGCCTCGATGGTCCCGAACGGGCGCGCCACGGCCAGCCGGCCGAGGAAGCCACGCGCGCCTTCGAACAACGGGGCGACCCGTGCCGCGAAGGCCCCGGGGGCGATCACGTCGAGCTCGTCGATCGCGAGCGACGCGGCGACATCGGCAGGTACCGGATGCTCGGCCGTCACCACCCGCCCGCCTCGCGGATGAGCCGGTGGAGGACCCGCGCGGCCACGAGCCGTCGATACTCGGCCGTGGACCGGACGTCGTCGATCGGGTGCAGCTCGCCAGCCAGCGTCTCGGCCGCGAGGTCGGCCGTCTCGGGCACCGGCGGCCGGCCTTCGAGGACGGCTTCCGTCGCGGGCGCCCGGATCGGGGTGGCGGCAACGGACCCGAGCGCGAGCCGGACGTCGGACCACGGTGCGGCGGTGGCGCCGTCGCGCCAGCCGAGGGCCAGCACGAGCTTGCTGATCGACTGGGCCCGGCGGGTCCCGATCTTGCGGAAGCGCAGCTCGCGGCCGGCGAGCAGCGGGATGCGGACCCGAAGCAGGAGCTCGTCCTCGGCCAGGGCCGTCCGCCGGTAGGCCGGCCAGAACTCGCCGGCTGGCACCGTGCGCTCGCCGCGTGCCGAGCCGAGCACGAACGAGGCGTCCGACGCCAGCAGGACGGGCAGGGTGTCACCGGCCGGCGATGCGTTCACGACATTTCCGCCGAGCGTCCCACGGTTCTGGATCTGGGCCGCGCCGATCGTCGCGGCCGCCTCGACCAGCACGGGGAGATGCTCACGACACAGGGCCGATCGCCGGATGTCGGTGTACGTCGTCAAGGCCCCGAGGCTGATGCTGTCGCCGTCGAGCGCGATCCCCCGCAGGTCATCGAGCCGCCACAGGTCGACCATCCGATCCGGCGGCTCGCCGAGCTCCCCGGTCAGGGCGACCATCAGGTCCGTCCCGCCGGCGATCGGCCGCACCCCGCCCTCGGCCAGGATCGCGTACGCCTCGGCGAGGTCGCGCGGGCTGGCGACGGGCGGCTCGACCGGCATCGCCGATCAGCCTCGCGTTCGGCGCCGGAGGACGCGGCCGGCGACTAGGAGCAGGATCGAGGCGACGACCCCGAAGCCGACGGCGAGCTGTTTCGGGGACACGGCCGAGGCGAGGTCGGCGTCCGTTTGGACCGCGCCGGACTCCTCGACCCGCGACACCGACGCGGACCCGACCGCGGGCTCGGTCGGTGTCGTCACGGGGTGCGGCCGACGGCCGTTGGTCGGGACGGCGATGCGGTCGGGCTCGGTGCTCATCGGGCGTCCCCCGCGAACGGCGAAGCGGTCGAGCCGTGGAGGCCGGCCGATCCGCCGCCGGCCGCCAGCGCGATCGCCTCGACGATCTTGGTGTAGCCCGTGCATCGGCAGAGGTTGCCGGCGATCGCGGCGCGGATGCCCTCCTCGTCGGGGCCGCCACCATCGTCGATGTAGGCACGTGCCGCCATCAGCATCCCGGGCGTGCAGATGCCGCACTGCGCGCCACCCGTCTGCAGGAACGCGGTCTGCAGCGCGTCGAGCGAGCCCGTGTCGGGGGCGAGTCCTTCGACCGTGGCGACGGCGGCGCCCTCGACCTGGCAGACCGGCACGAGGCACGAATCGACCGGGAGCCCGTCGAGCAGCACCGTGCAGGCGCCGCACTCACCTTCGCCGCAACCCTCCTTCGTGCCCGTCAGGGCGAGATCCTCGCGCAGCACGTCGAGCAGGCGCCGCATGCCGGGCACCTCGAGCTCGACGGGGGCTGCGTTGACCGTGAAGCGATACGTCGTCATCGCCTGCGCCGCCTCATCGACCCGTGCCGACTGCGGCGGGCTCGGACGCCCCGGGCGGCAGGGGCGCGACGGCCGGGACGCCCGCCACGGCCGCCAGGATCCGCTCCGGGCTGGCCGGCAGGGCGTCGATCCACGCCCCGGTGGCATCCGCGATGGCGGCCACGACGGCCGGCGCCCCGACGTCCATCGGCAGCTCGCCGACCCCCTTGGCGCCGTGCGGGGCGGCGGCGAACGGGGCCTCGACCAGGATCGTCGTGATCCGGGGCGCGTCGAGCGACGTCGGGATGATGTAGGTGGCCAGGCGATCGTTGAGGTAGCGCCCGTCGCGGAGCTTGATCTCCTCGATCGTGGCGTAGCCGACGGCCTGCAACGTGCCGCCCTCGACCTGGCCCTCGGCCAGGACCGGGTGGATGACCCGGCCGACGTCATCGGCGGCGACCACGTCGCGGACGTGGACCTCGCCCGTGTCGAGGTCGACATCGACGCGGGCGACGCAGGCCGCCCAGCCGAAGGCCGGGTACGCATCGCCGCGGTAGGTGGTGTCGTCGAAGCCGACGCCCGGGTACGGCTCGAAGCGCTGGTCGACCCGGAGGGCGCCGTTCGACCGGGCATAGTCGCGGTAGGTGTCCCCGAACCGGCCCCCGGTGGTCATCTCGACGCCCGTCCTCAGCCGCCGGGCGGCCTTGATCAGCAGGCCGCCCACGACCATCGCGGTGCGCGAGGCGACGGTCGGACCCGAGTCGGGGACGAACGCCGTGTCCTGAGGGGCGAGCTCGACCGCCTCGATCGGCACGCCGAGCGCGTCGGCGACGAGCTGGGGGAAGATCGTCTTGGTCCCCTGCCCCATCTCCGTCGATGCCGTGAGGATCTGGATCCGGCCCTCGGCGGTCAGCTCGAGCGAGGCGACCGACGCCAGCTTGACCTCGCCCGATCCCGTGAACCCCGCGCCGTGCCACCCGAGCGCAAGTCCGATGCCTGCGGCGGTGCGCTCGCGCCCGGTCCGCAGCGGCGATCCCGGCACGTTCCCCGAGCCGGCGCGCTGCGCCCGGGCGGCGTCGTGACGCGCCCGCAGCCGCTCGAACTCGGCCGCCTCCGCGGCGCGCTCGAGGACCTCCTCGCCGGCCACGCTGTCGCGGAGCACCTGGCCGGTCGGCGTCGTGTCGCCGGGGACGTAGACGTTCCGGCGGCGGATCTCGAGCGGGCTGATGTCGAGCGCCTCGGCGATGCGATTGAGGTGGGTCTCGGTCGCGAACTGGACCTGCGGGGCACCGAAGCCGCGGAAGGCTCCGTTCGGTGGCGTGTTCGTCCGCGTCGCCCGCGCACGGATGCGGACGTTCGGGCAGCGGTACGGCCCGCCGGCATGGATCGCGCCGCGCGACAGGACGACGGGCGTCAGCGTGCAATACGCCCCACCGTCCATCACGATCTCGATGTCCTGCGCGACCAGCCGGCCGTCACGGGTCACGCCGGTCCGGTGGCGGACGATCGCCGGGTGTCGCTTGGTCGTCGCCGCGATGTCCTCGTGGCGGTCGTAGATCATGCGGACCGGGCGGCCGGCCTTCAGCGCCAGGAGCGCGGCATGGAGGCCGATGACCGACGGGTACTCCTCCTTGCCACCGAACCCGCCGCCGGTCTCGGCCTGGACGACCCGCGCCTGGGCGTCGTCGATCGCCAGCCCCGTCTTGAGCGCCGAATGGACGTAGTACGGGCACTGCAGCGAGCCGTAGACCGTCACCCCGCCGTCGTCGGCCGGCACGGCGATCATCGCGTTGTTCTCGATGTAGAGCTGCTCCTGGTGGCCGACCCGGTACTCCCCCTCGAGGACGAGGTCGGCGGCGGCGAAGGCAGCGTCCGGATCGCCGGCCGCCAGCTCGTACGCCGCGAACGCGTGCTCCGAGACGACCGGGTCGAAGACGGGTGGCAGCGGCTCGGTCCGGACGCGGATCGCCCGCCGGGCGGCTCGGAGCGTCGCCCGATCCGGGGCGGCCAGCAGCGCCAGCGGTTCGGCGTGGTGCTGGATCTCGCCGCCCACGGGGACCAGGATCGGCTGGTCCGCCTTGATCGAGCTGACGACGTTCTCGCCGGGGACGTCGGCCGCCGTCACGACGATGACCGTCGTCCAGTCGAAGGCGGGGTCGACCTCGAGCGCAACGAACACGGCGTGCGAATCGGTCGAGCGGATCGTCGCGCCGTACCATGCGCCCGGGAAGACGAGGTCGTCGGCGTATTTCGCCGCGCCGGTCAGCTTGGCCGGTCCTTCGACCCGCAACGGCGGGACCCCGCGGGCACGTCCGGGCGCGATCGTCCCGGGCTCGACGACGAGGGCGTCACGCGGCTCGGTGCGCGTCGTCAGGTCGGGCAACGGCCAGCCTCCATGGCATCTGACTCTATCACCGGGCTCCCCGGCCGCGAGCCTCGCGTCGAGGCCAGCGCGGGGCCCCGGCGCCGCACCGCACCGGACCGGACCGGACCCCGGCGGACCCCACTGTGCGGTGCCGTCCAGCACCGCGAAGTGGTCGCGAGCGGCCCCGAAATCGGTGCCATTGCCCTGATCGCGCCGCTATCATCCGCGGACCGCGGCGCCGAATCGCCGGGGTTGAGCACTCATCCGAACCGTCAGAGCGTCATGACCGAGAACGTCGCCATCCTCCTCGTCGTCCTGGTCGCCGTGAACATCGTCCTCGTCGTCCTCGTCGCGGTCGCCGTGTGGCGCGCCCGACGGGTCCGCAAGGCCGAGGCATGGCGCGCTGCCCTCGTCGCCACCCATGGCGAGCGCGACCATCCAACGCCGGCGGGGCCGCGACCCGCGGCGGTCGTCGCGTCCTCGGCCGCCCGGGCCGCGGTCCGGACGGACCCGTTGACCGGCCTGCTCACGCCGGGTGAGTGGACCCGGATCCTGGCCGACGAGGAGGCGCGCATCCATCGGTACGGGCGGCCCGCCACCGTGATCCTCGTCGAGCTCGATGGGCTCGACCGGCTCGTCGGGACCCTCGGCCAGGACGCCGCCGACCGCGTGCTTCCGGCGATGGCCGGTAGCCTCCGCCGGCATGCCCGCGGGGCCGACCACGTCGCCCGGCTCGGAGCCGGCCGCTTCGGGATCCTGCTGCCGGAGACCGGCGAGATCGAGGCGGTCAACTACGTCGAGCGGGTCCGCGCAGATCTGCGAGCTGTGGCTCGAATCCGGCGCGATCGCGCTCCGGCTGGCGATCGGCTGGGCGAGCCCTGCCGTCGAGGGCAGCCTCGGCGACGCCGCCGCCGAGGCCCAGGAGCGGATGTTCGCCGAGCTGCGCCGCGGTGCCCGTCGGGACGCGGACCCCGGCTCGCCCGACGCGGCACCGCCGTCGACCGGGCTCGAAGGGACGCCGGCCCCGGCCTGACCGCCCCGGGCCGCCTCGCGGTCAGTCGCGACCGAGGCGGAGCCCGCGACCGGGCGTCGCGCCCGTGTGGACCCCGTCCGCGACGACCGGGCTCCCGCCACGACGACGTGCTCGATACCGATCGGGTAGCTGCGCGGCTCGTCGTACGTCGCGGTCGAGCGGACGGTGGCCGGGTCGAAGACCACCAGGTCGGCGATCGCGCCGTCGCGGATCACCCCGCGATCGCGCAGGCCCGAGGCGAGCGGCCGCCGCCGAGGTCATCTTGCGGATCGCCTCCTCGAGGCTGAGCCGGGCCTCGTCGCGGACGAACTGGCCGAGGATCCGCGGGAACGAGCCGTAGGTCCGCGGGCTCGGCTTGTCGCCGAGGAACGTGCTGTCCGTGCCGACCATCCCGACCGGGTGGGCGACGAACAGCGGCAGGCTCTCGGACCACGGCCCGCTCGTCACCTGGCTGACCCCGAGGTCCTCGGCGAGCAGGAGGTCGCAGATGACGTCGAGCGCGTCGTGGCCCGTGTCGGTCATCACGTCGGCCACGGAATGGCTCTCCCAGCGCAGGAGCTCGGGGCGATGGAACGCCCCGAGCCGGACGTCGGCCCAGCCCGCGATGCCGGCGTATGACGCCCCCCGCGCGGCGAACTCGGCGCGCATCCGGTCGCGGGCCGTGCGATCGGCCAGCCGCTCCTTGAGCGGGCCGGGACCGCCGGCCTGGATCCACTGCGGCAGCTGGATCAGGAGCCGGGTCGATGCCCACTCCGAGGGGTACGTGTCGAACGTCACGTCGAGGCCCTCGGCGCGGGCGTCGTCGACGAGCGCCAGCATCGGCTCCGGGCCGCCCGGGTGCGTCGACGCGGTGGTAGAAGTGGGTGATGTGGGCAGGGCGCCGCCGCGCGCCGGCCGATCTCGATCGCCTCGCGGAACGGGTCGAGGTAGCGGTCGCCGAGCGGGTAGCGGACGTGGCTGTGGTAGAAGCCGCCGTGCCCGCCCGCCTCCGCGGTCAGCGCGGCCAGCTCGTCGGTCGTCGCGTACGAGCCGGGCGGGTAGTCCAGCCCCGAGCTCAGCCCGACCGCGCCGTCCTCCATGCCCTCGCGGAGGAGTCCGCGCATCCGGTCGATCGCCCGGTCGTCGGCCGGCACGTCGTCCCAGCCGAGCGCCGCGATCCGCAGGGAGGAGTTGCCGATCAGCGTCGCGACGTTGAGGCTGACCGTCCCGTCGTACCGCGCCAGGTAGGTCGCCACCGAAGTCCAGTCGTAGTCGATCGCAGGCCGGCCGTCCAGCCCGGAGTCCAGCTCGACGAAGGCCTCGAGGTCGTCGCGGCCCTCGAACGGGGCGAAGCTGTTGCCGTCGACGCCGACCACCTCGGTCGTGACGCCCTGGCGGACCTTCGGCTCGTGGCAGCGGGTCGGCGAGGATCGTCAGGCCACCGTGGCTGTGGAGGTCGATGAAGCCCGGGGCGACGACCTTGCCGCGGGCGTCGATCCGGCGACCGACCGTCGTGGGTTCGGGCTCGCCCGGTGTCAGCACCCGGATCCGGCCGTCCGACGACGGCGACCGTGCCCGGCCGGCCCGGCGTGCCCGTGCCGTCGACCACGGTGCCACCGCTGATCAGCAGGTCGGCGTGGTCGGTCATGAGACCGACCTCACGTTGAGCCGGACCGGTCAGGCGCCGGCCACGGACCCAGGCGGCGCGGACCATGTCCGGATGCGCCCGGAAGATGAGGCGGCTGACGAGATCGGTGGGATCGTCGTCAGCGGTGCCCGGCAAGGCCGCCGCATAGTCGGGGTCGATGGCGATGACGTCGGCCTCCTTCCCGGCCTCCAGCGAGCCGATCGACGCCTCGAGACCGAGCGCCCGCGCGCCGTCGAGCGTGGCCAGCCGCAGCCAGCCGAGCGGGTCGAGCACCGTGCCCTCGTCCGCCGGCGAGGGTGCGTCGCGCCATCTGGGCATAGGCGCCGCTCCGCATGACGGAGAACACCGAGGTGTCGGGGCCGCCGGCCACGTCCGTGCCCAGCCCGACAGACAGGCCGGCCTCGAGCCACCTCGCGAGCGGCATCACCCCGGCCCCCAGGAAGAGGTTGGAGGCCGGGCAATGCGCGACGTGGGCCCCGCTCTCGACGAGCCGAAGGAGCTCCCGTCGGGACAGGTGGATCGCGTGGGCGAGGACCGTCCGCTCGCCGAGCGCGCCGGCCCGATCGTAGACGTCGACGTAGTCGATCGCCTCGGGGAACAGGCAGACCGACCGCCTCGATCTCGAACGGGTCCTCGGAGACGTGGCTCTGCCACCACGCCCCGGTGGACGCGGGCGAGCGCGGCCGACTCGCGGAGCATGTCGGCGGTGCACGACACCGCGAAGCGCGGCGTCACCGCGTAGCCGAGGCGGCCGTCGTCGGCGCCGTGCCACCGGTCGATCAGGTCGGATGACTCGCGCAGCGACCGGTCGAGGATCGTGGACGGATCGATCGTCGGGTCGTACGTCCGGCGATCCATCATCACCTTGCCGAGGATGGCCCGGATGCCGTGAGCCTCGGCCGCCCGGAACGCGGCGTCCATGGCGGCCTCGAACACGACGCCGTAGGCCAGCACCGTCGTCGTGCCGGCGGCGGCGAACGCCTCGAAGATCGACGGGGCGAGCCGCTCGGCGACCGCCGGGTCGGCCCAGGCGCGCTCGGTCGGGAACGTCAGGCGGTCGAGCCACGTCAGCAGGTCGAGCGCAGAAGCCGAGGCCGGCGTTCGGGACCTGTGGCAGGTGGGCGTGGAGGTCGACCATCCCGGGCGCACCACCCACGGGCGGAGATCGAGGCGGTCACGGCCTCGTCGGCGCGGGCCGTCGGCGGGCCGACGAAGGCGAGGCGACCGGCTTCGTCGACGACGACGAGCCCATCGGGCTCGTGCCGCGTTCCGCCGGCCGTCAGCGGCGTCAGGATCCGCGCGCGAAGCGCGAACGGACCACGGTCAGGAAGCGCGACCATCACGCGGGGAGGCTAGCACGGGCCCATCGCGCGCGGCGCGGCAGAGCACCAAGCCCGCCGGGTGGTGCACGAAGGCGCCGCGGGCAGCAGCCGAGCGCACCCGGCCGTGAGTGGCCCGACGGGCAACGCCCGGATGCGCCGCCCGATCCTACCGTTTCTTGCCTCGGACTTCGAACAGGTGAGCCGTCCACTCGGAGCCACCACGGTCCAGCGTCGCCGAGCTGCCGTGCCATCCGCACGTGCACGTGATCGTCTGGGCCTGGTGTTTGTACTCGTCGATGACGTGCTTGAACGGCTCGACGGTGGCGGGCTTGACCGGGCGGGCGACTGTTCACTCGAACTCCTGCGCGGTTCGGGGGAGGTGGGCACGCGCAATGCGGCGGGGAGCAACCGATTGTAGCCGATTTGGCCGATCCCCGCCCGGAGGCGAACGGGAAATCGGCCTCCATGCGGCTCCGTGTTCAGTCGGCCGGTGGCAGCAGGTCGGTGCTGCACCAGCTCCTCGGTCGCGACCGGCTTCTTCAGCAGCTTCAGGTCGTTCATGACAGCGGGATCGACGACGTCCAGCCCGCCTCGTCGATCGCGCCGAGACCTCGCGTCCCCTGGAGCCGGCCGGTCCACGAGTCGACCGTCGCCGGCGAGCACGGCCGCCTGGCCGGCCCGATCGGCGGCGAGCTCGGGAACGTCCTTGATCGCGGCGTCGAGCCCGACGGCCGGGTTCGCCTTGATCTCGTTCATCGCCCGAAGGGTCGCCGCCACGAAGGCGGTGATCGCGTCGTGCTTCGCTTCGATCGTCTTCGTGCCGGCGATCAGGCCCGGGCCCGGCAGCGGCACGGCGTCGTCGACGTGCAGGACGACGGTCGGTGTCCCGCCGCGCTCGAGCTGCACCGGCTCGTTGTTCGAGAAGCCGGTCGCGGCGTCGACCGCCCCCTGGGTGACGGCGGCCGCCTGGGTGAAGTCCGGGTACTCGACGATCTCGACGTCGTCGACGGTCAGGCCGGCGCTGCCCAGGAGTGCCTGGAGGAAGACCCAGCCCGAGCCGTAGCGCCCCGGCGTGCCGATCTTCCTGCCCTTGAGATCGGCCGCCTTGGTGATCCCCGACGAGGCTTCTTGGCGAACAGGATGTTGGGGAACTGCCCGTAGATCGTGGCGATGTAGCGGATCGGGATGCCGTTGCTGACCGCCGGCATGACGCTCGTCCCGTCGCCGATCCCGATGTCGATCGTGCCGGCGCCCGACGAGCGTGACGAGGTCAGGATCGATCTTGTTCTGGAACTCGACGTCGAGACCCGGCCTCGGCGTAGTAGCCGGCCTGCTGGGCGAGGTAGAACTGCGCGAACTGGACGCTCGGGATGTAGCCGAGGCCGACGACTGAGCTTCGTCTGCGTCACGCCGGCGCCCGGTGCCGACGACGGATGACGGGTCGGCGCGGCGGACGGTCGGCGACTGCCCCACGGACGCGGCGGCCGTCAGGACGATCCACCCGCACTGCAGCCTGCCGCCACGACGGCGACCACCAGGGCGAGGACGGGGACGAATCGCCAGGCTCGGGAACGGGACAGGGACACGGGAACCTCCGGCTTGACGGAAGCTGACTAGCGGGCACCGACGAACCTCCGCTCGGCGGCGACGACGACGAGGTAGAGCGCGACGCCGACGAGCGCGATCGTCAGCAACGCGGCGAACATGAGCGGGATGTCGAACAACGAACCGCGGGCGAGGTTGATCAGGACGGCGAGGCCCTCGCTTGGCGCCGGCCCACTCGCCGACCACCGCGCCGACCACCGCCAGCGTCGCCCCGACCCGGAGCCCGCCGAAGATGCTCGGCAGGGCGGCCGGGATCTCGAGCGTGGTGAGGACCTGCCGATCGGTCGCGCGCAGGCTGCGCCCGAGCTCGATCAGCCGGCGCGTCGACCGAGCGGATGCCGACCATCGTCGCGATCGCCACCGGGAAGAACACGATCAGCGCGCAGATGACGACCTTGCTGGCGAGGCCGGTCCCGAACCACAGCACCAGCAGCGGTGCCAGCACGAGGATCGGGATCGCCTGCGCCGCCACGAGGTACGGCGACGCGAGCCGCTCGAACAGGACGCTGCGGGCGAGCCCGTAGCCGACGACGAGCGCGACCGCGACGCCGACCGCGAAGCCGAGAGCGATCTCGACCATCGTCGTGGCGAAATGCGGCCAGACGGTGCCGTCGAGCCAGGCCGAGACGAACCGCTCCGCCGACGGTCTCGGGCGGCGGCAGGATGAACGGTGGGCAGGCCACCGATGACGACGACCGCCTTCCAGACGACGACGAAGACGACGAAGGCCGCCACCACCGACAGCCACGTCGCGTGCCTCATGACGCGAGCTCCACCGGCGCGAGCCCTTGGGCGTCGCGGCGGCATCGGCCACGGGCTCCTCGCCCGCCCCGTGATCGCCGAGGGCGGCCCGGATCGCGCGGGCGGTGGCGACACGGCCGCACTCGTCGAGGTCGGCGATCGTCCGCGGTCGCGGCAGCTCGACGGGGATGTCGGCGACGATCCGGGCCGGGCGGGCGGACAGCACGACCACGCGGTCGGCGATCAGGATCGCCTCGGGGATGCTGTGGGTGACCAGCACGATCGTCGCCGCCGAGCGATCCCACAGCCGGAGCAGCTCGAGGTCGAACCGCTCCCGGGTCAGCGCGTCGAGGGCGCTGAACGGCTCGTCGAGCAGGAGCACCTCGGGCTCGAGCGCGAGTGCCCGCGCGAGGGCCACGCGCTGGGCCGTGCCGCCCGAGAGCTCGGACGGACGCGCGGACATGACGGCCGGGTCGAGGGCGACGAGGTCGATCGAGCGTCGCGAGACGTTCGGCGCGCCGCTCGGGCGTCCAGCCGGCCAGCTCGAGCGGGTAGGTGATGTTGTCCGCGGCCGACCGCCACGGCAGCAGCCGCGGCTCCTGGAAGACGAGGCCGATCCGCGGGTCGGGGCCGGCGATCGGGACGTCGTCGATGAGCGCCGACCCGCCGGTCGGGCGAAGGAGCCCGGCGATGACCCGCAGCAGCGTCGACTTGCCCGATCCGTTCGGCCCGATGAGCGCCACGATCCCGCCCCCCGGGATGGCGAGGTCGACCCCGTCGAGGACCGGCAGGCTGCCGCCGTCACGTGACGGGAAGGCGAACCGAAGGTCGGTCAGACGGATCGCGCCGTGCCGCGCCGCCGCGGTCACGGCAGCGGCCCCGCGAGCGGACGGAGGACCGGCGCGGTCGCCGGGTACAGCGCCGATGTAGGCCTCGTACAGGCGGTCATACAGCGGCGCGAGCTCGCGGCGTGGCTCGATCCGCTCCTCGATCCGGGTCATCGCCGCGATCGCCGCCGGGAGATCGACCATGGGCGCCGATCCCGGTCGCGGCGAGGATGGCCGAACCGAGGACGGCCGTCTCGAGCACGGCCGGCACCGCGACTCGGAAGCCGGTGACGTCGGCCTTGACCGCGTTCCAGAACGCGCTCCTGGCCGGGCCGCCGCAGACGCGCATCTCCGTCACGCGGACACCGGCGGCCAGCATCGGGGCTGGACACATGGCGGATGGCCAGCGCCGATGCCTCGACCACGGCCCGGGCGACATGGCCCCGGCCGTGCGCCAGGCTCAGCCCGGCGAGGACGCCACGCGCCTCCGGGTCCCAGATCGGGGAGCGCTCGCCGGCGAGATATGGCAGGAACACCAGGCCGTCGGCTCCGGGCGGCGTGGCCTCCGCCTCGGCCAGGAGCGCATCGATCGAGATCGTCCCGCCGAGGATGGCGTCGCGGAACCAGTCGAGCGAGCGGCCCGTGGCCGCCATGGCCGCCCCGACGCTGAACATGCCACGGATCGGGGCCGGCGTCACGAAGCCACCGGGCACGTCAACCGGGCGGTTCCAGTAGACGCCGAAACCGCCCGCCGAACCGCCCGGGTCGTAGGCGTCGCCGGGCTCCAGCAAGCCCGCGCCGAGGTAGCTCGCGAACGCGTCGACCGTGCCACCGACGACCGGCGTCCCGACGCGCAGGCCGAGGGCCTCGGCGGCCGCGTCGGTCAGCGAGCCGACGACGTCCCCGACCTGGGTGGTCGGCGGCAGCCGGTCGGTCGGGATGCCGACGGATCCCACGGACGCAGGATCCGGGACCGGCTGGTCGGAGACGAGCGGCGCGGCTGCCACGCCCGCTCAACCGGAGGACGAGCCACTCCCAGGTCGACAGGTACCAGCGGGTCGTCGCCGCGAGCGCCGGCTCGTGGCGCTCCATCCAGAGCGCTGCCGGGAGGCCGCCGAGCGACCAGCCCCGGACGCCGGTCGCGGCCGTCAACTCCTCGGCCTCCTCGGTCGACCGCGTGTCGAGGAACGTGATCGCGGGCCGGGTCGCCTCGCCACGCGCGTCGGTCGCGACGAGCGTCGGCCCGTGGCCATCGACCCCGATCCCGACGACGTCCGCCACGTCCGGCGCCCGCAGGGCCCGGACCGCGCCCACCACCGACGACCACCACGCCCCGGGGTCCTGCTCGGCGTGACCGGGCACGGGGCCGAGATCGAGCCCGTAGCCGGAGCGCGCCAGCGCGAGGAGGCGACCGTCGAGCCCGACCAGCCCGGCTTTCACCTCGGTCGTGCCGAGATCCAGGCCGAGGACGGCCGGCTCGCGCGCGCTCATTGCCGTGCGCCCCGGTCCGGTGCGAGCGTGGCTTCGTCGAGCGCGACCACGGCCTCCGCGGTCGCCACGTCCGTGACCAGCGTCCGGACGACGCCGGCGCGGAGCGCGCCGAGGATCGGCCCGACCTTGCCCTCGCCCGAGGCGACGCCGATCGAGACGGGGACCCGGCCGAGGCGGCGCGCGTCGAACGCGATGACCCGGTCCCGCAGCGCCGGGCACACGAACCGGCCATCGAGGTCGAACGGGGCGACCAGCACCTCGCCGACGGCATCCGGAGGCGGCCAGCTGGACGGCGACGGACTCACCGACGAGCGACGCGCTCCAGGTCGGGCCGCCGATGCCGTAGAGGGCGACGTCGAGCCGCTCCCACAAGTCGACGATCGCGCGGACGCCCGCGTGCGCGACGAGCGACCGTTGCGTGGCAGCGTCGTCGACCAGCCCCGGCGCCATCAGCCCGCGTGCCGGTGCGTCGATCGCGTCGGCGACGCGTCGGTAGGGCTCGCGCTCCGTTCCCGTCGTCCAGTGGCCGCCGCACAGCGGGATCACGGTCACCGCCGCCGGGGTGGCGGTCTCCTCCAGGGCGGCGGCCGTGGCCGCGACCGACACCCCGTCCCCGATTCCGACCAGCGCGCCGCTCCGGAGCGCGCCGCGCAGCACCTCGGCCGCCAGCCGGCCGACCATCCGGCGGGTCAGGTCCTCGGGCCCGGCGACGGTCGGCGCCAGGTGGACGCCGTCGAGGCCGTAGCTCCGCCGGAGCGCGTCGGCAGCCGGGCTGTCGGCCGCCGTGCGGTCGACGATCCGGATCTCGACGATGCCCTCGGCCCGGGCGCGCTTGAGCAGACGCGAGACCTGCGGCCGGGTCACGCCGAGCTGCTCGGCGATCGCGCTCTGCGTCTCGCCGAGCTCGTAGTAGAGGCGGCTGGCCCGGACGAGCTGCTGGAAGTCCGTCACCGGCTCGCCGGTCTCGATGCACGTTTGTACTGAACAGATGTGCAGGCACGATGACGGCATCATCCGGCCCGCGGGCCGCCGTGTCAACCGGCCGCGGGCCTGCCGCGGCGGCGCCCGCCGTCACGACTGCAGCAAACGCTGCGCCTCCGTCCGCTCGATCGGGTCGAGGGCCGGTCCCAGGGCAAGCGCCCGCGTCGAGCGCGGTTCTGCCCGTCGCCACGTCGCCGCCGGCCAGCGCGATCGCACCGGCGTGGAACGCGATGCCGGGCATCGGCGCCACCGGCCGACGCGGCGCGACGATCTCGTCGGCCGCCTCGTGGACTCGACCGAGGCGGTAGAGCGCCCACGCGACGGTGTCGTGGCCGCTCGCGTCGGGTCGAGCGGCCAGGGAGGCACGCGCCTCGGCCAGGATGGCATCCGAGGCGCCGCCATGGTCGAGCTCGAAGCGGATGAGCAGTCGATCGAAGACCGTGCTCTGCACCTCGCCCAGATGCTTCGTGAACCGGACGGTCTCGAACTGGCGGCTCGCGGCGACGGCATCGCCGCCGGCGGCCTGGAGGTCGCCGAGAAGGGCGAGGGTCTCGGGCTGTGGCGCGATCGCGGCCGCACGCTGGAGGCCGGCGATCGCGGCGGCGCTGCGACCCTCGAACGCGTCGACGCGGGCGAGGCCGACGAGGGCGCCGAGGTCGGTGGCACGCTCGGCCAGCGCGGCTTCGTAGCCGGCCCGCGCGGCCACCGGATCGCCGGTCAGCCGTGCGTACTCGGCCGCGGCATACTCGTAGAACCCGAGCTCGACCGTCTCCCCGGTCAGCGCGGCGGCCCGGGTCGCGTCCCGGGCGGCGCGTGACAGGCGCAGGGCCTCCGTCCCGTCGCCGGACACGTAGGCCAGACGGGCGCAGGCGGATGTCGAGGGCCGGTCCGCTCGCCTGCGTCGCGAGCCGGGCGTAGTCGGCCCTGGCGTCGGCGAGGCGTCCAAGCTCGACCTTGGCGTCGGCCATGGTCGCGAGCGCGCCCAGCTGCGACGGGTCGGTCGCGTAGAGCGCCTCGGCGGTAGCGAGGGCGCCCGCGAAATCGTGGAGTGTCAGCTGGACGGCAGCCTGGATGGCCACGCGCCCCGCCTCTGCCGGAGCGGCCGTCTCGGCGGCTCGGGCCGCCACGAGCGCGCGCTGCTGGTCGGCGAGATCGCCGGTCAGCCGGCCGCGGGCGTGGTACAGACCGGCCAGGGTCGTCGCGGAGATGAAGTCACGCGGCTCGGCCGCGAGGTTCGCCGACCAGGTCGTGATGGAACGGTCGAGCTGCTCGACGGAGCCGGGGACCAGGACGCCCGCCGAGCCCGGAGCGTCGATCGTGCTCGGCCCCGTGGCCGCGAGCGGCGCCGTGCCGGCCGATGGCTGCGGACCGGACGCCCGGCGAGGCCGGTGCACGGA
Source organism: uncultured Chloroflexia bacterium (assembly GCA_963842695.1). GTDB lineage: Bacteria > Chloroflexota > Limnocylindria > Limnocylindrales > CSP1-4 > SPCO01. Next base: position 328,314 of record CAWJHK010000006.1, on the reverse strand, counting down.
CGGACCCCAGCGACATAGGTCACGCCGACGAGGATCGCCGCCGCCGCCAGGATGCCGACGGCGCGGGGCCGGCGGATCGCGCGGTGGCGGGTGGTTGGTGTCGGTGCGGTTCGGGTAGTCATGTCGGATGCGCCCCAGTAGTGGTAGGAGTCGCGGAAGGTGAAGGGCGGCCCGGTCGGGCCGCCCTTCGCTGCGGTCAGTGCGGGACGCCGAGGTACGGGAAGGCGGCGAGGTAGTCGCCGTGCGGCCCGACGTGGTCGCTGGTCACGACGCCGTTCGTCGTGATCCCGAGCTCGATGTCGATGACATCGTCGTTGAGGTCCCGGCCGTTGAGCCCACCCGCGGCCGTCGCCGTGTCGTAGGTCAGGACGTCCGGGAGGAGGAAGTCGGCCAGGCCCTGCGCCTGGGCGAGCGTGTAGTCCGGGGCCACCCGTGCCGAGCACCGCGTTGATGTTGGTCAGCGTGGTGATGACGTTGGCGCGGAACTTGCCGCCGAACGCCGTCCGCTGCTTCGACGGTGGGGTGGCGTTGAACTGGTTCTTGGTCGTGCTCGCGCCCGGATCGACGAGCGAGGTGTTGAACACCGTGTTGATCGCCGGGCGACCCATCTGGTCGCCGGCCATCCACGCGCTGCCGTTCCACCACGTGGTCTGGCCCCACACGCCGATCTTGCCGCCGAGCTGGTCGTCCGGGACCTCGATCACGATCGCGTTCGTGTTGAAGCCGGCGAAGATGTCGGTCGGGTTGTCGCCGAGGCCGTCGGTGCCGATGTGGAACAGGGTCCCGACGAAGCCGGTCAGGTCGAAGAAGAACGGGTCCGAGCGGACCCCGGCGAAGACCCTGCCGTCGCCGGCCAGCGCTGCCGTGCCGTTGCCGGCCGTCGAGCCGGAGCCACGCACGTTGCCGTTGGTCAGCGATCGGGCGTTCGCCCCGGTGTAGCGGGTGACGGTGTAGTGCTGGTTGCCCGCCGCGCCGTTGTCGAACCGGACGACGAAGGCGAGATCCTGGACCGCGTCACCGTTGCGATCCACGTTGAGGATGTAGCGGACGTTGGGCCCGAACTTGCCGCCGAAGGCGTTGATCGCCGGGTTCGTGGTCATGACCAGGACGGTGCGCGAGGCATTCGAGCCCTGGAATGCGTAGACGTCGTTGATGTCCCGCTCGCCGTGGACGGACATCGGGCTGAACGCGCCGCCCGGGGTGCCGAGGCTCCCGAACGCCGACGCGTCGATGTGATCCGCGGCGCTCGACAGCAGCGGCGCCGCGCCGACGGTGAGCACGACGAGTGCCGCACCGAGGCTCGTGAGTCTGAGGGGTAGCTTCATGACCGATCCTTTCCTGGATCCTGGGGCTGAGGACGACCGCGGCTACGAGCGGGCGATCCGATGGCTGAGCGGTCCTCCGGTGTCGCGACCCTCCCGTCGACCGTTCTGCCCGGTATGCGCGGGCGGACGCCGGTCGGATGAATCGCGCTCCGCGGTGAGGCGTGGCGGACGGGTGGGAGTCGCCGGGGGCTGGTCCCCGGGTGGACCGGGAAGCTAGATCACGCGTCCCGGGTTGAGGATCCCGAGCGGGTCGAGCGCGCCCTTGATGGCGCGCATCACGCGGACCGCGTCGGCGCCGCGCTGGATCTCCAGCCACTCCCGGCGGGCGGCACCGATCCCGTGCTCGCCGGTGACCGTGCCCCCGAGCTCGAGGGCCGCCCGGTACAGGTCGGTCTTGACCGCCTCGGTCTTCGCCTCGGCCGTGGGATCGCCGTGATCGAAGACCAGGTCCGGGTGGAGGTTGCCGTCGCCGGCATGGCCGAACGTGCCGATCCGGACGTCGTGCCGGGCAGCGATCCGCTCGATCTCGCGGAGCATCGCCGGCACCTTCGACCGCGGCACGCCGACATCCTCCATCCGCACGTCCCCGAGCCGTTCCAGCGCGTAGTGCGCCGCGCGTCGCGCCTGCCGCAGCCAGTCGGCCTCCTGCGCGTCGGCGGCGCGGACCACGTCCGTGGCACCGGCCAGGCGGCACGCCGCCTCGGCCCGCTCCAGCTCGTCGACGGCCGCCGCGCCCGGCATGTCGGACTCGACCATCAGCATGGCGGCCGCCGTCCGGTCGAGACCGAGATTGTTCATGTCGTCGACCGCGGCGATCGTGAAGCGATCCATCAGCTCGAGGGTGACCGGCGACAAGCCGGCGGCCGCGATCCCGGCGACGGCCGCGCCGGCCGCCTCGAGCGTCGGGAAGAAGGCGAGCATCGTCGACCGCGGCGGCGGCGCGGGCCGGAGCCGGAGCGTCGCCTCGGTCGTGATCGCGAGCGTTCCCTGGCTGCCGATGAACAGGTGCGTCAGCGAGTAGCCGGCGACGTCCTTGACGTTGCGGCCGCCGGTCCGGATGACGGCGCCGTCGGCCATGACCACCTCGAGCGACAGCACCGAGTCCCGTGTCTGGCCGTACTTGACGCAGCACAGGCCGCCGGCGTTGGTGCCGAGGTTGCCACCGATCGAGCACATCTCGTAGCTCGCCGGGTCCGGTGCGTAGAACAGCCCCTCGGCCGCGACGGCGGCCTTCAGCTGCGCGTTGATGATCCCCGGCTGGACGACCGCGACGAGGTTCTCCCGGTCGATCTCGAGGAGCCGGTCCATCGCCGTGAAGGCGACCGTCAGCCCGCCCTCGATCCCGGCGGCCCCGCCCGACAGTCCGGTCCCGGCGCCCCGGGGCACGATCGGGACGCGCAGCTCGCGGGCGATCGCCACGAGCTCGACGACATGGGCAGTCGTCGTCGGGAACGCCACCGCGCGCGGAAGCCCGGCATGGAGATAGGCCGTCTCGTCGAGCCGATACGACTCGCGGTCGATCTCGTCGGTCAGCAGCCGGACGTCCGGGAGCCGGCTGGCGATCGCCGCCGCCAGCGAGTCGGCCGCCGGGCCTGCATCGCTGGTTCGGTCGGTCGCCGTCACGGCCGCAGTCTACGCGGCGGGACCATCGGGGTCTGGCGCAGTTGCCCGTTGCGGGTACGATTCGAGTCCATGGCGCGCCCCTGGCCGCTCGTCCTGGCCGTGTCCCTCGCGGTCGGCCTGAGCGTCTCGCCCGCTCCCGCCCAGCCGTCCGCCCGCGCCCCCGCGATCGAGCATGGGACGGACGTGCTCGAGCACGCGTCCGACGTTCCGCCGGGCGCCGACTCCCAGGCGGCGACGCTCCCCCGCCCCGCCGCTCCGGTCCCGACCGTCGGCGACGCGATCGTGCCGGGCTCGGTCAACCGCTCCAGCCCGTTCCTGGACGCGACGTACCAGGCGAACCTCGTCCTTACCTGGGGAGCGCGGACGATCCGCGTCGACTCGACCGCGACCGTCCGCAACACGTCGGGCGGTCCGATCGACCGGATCGAGTTCAACACCATCGCGGCCAAGCTCGGCTCGATCCGCCTCGGTGCGGTGACGGTCGACGGGCACGCCATGTCGGCAACGGTGACCGGCCAGACGATCGTCGTGCCCCTTGGCGGGACGCTGCCGATCGACGGCGTGACCCGCGTTCGGATCCGCTTCGGGGCGACCCTCCGCAGCAGCCTGACCGGCTCCAACTGGCTGTTCACCCGGACCAACGGGGTCGCCGACCTCTACCGCTGGTTGCCGTGGGTCAGCCGCCGGATCCAGTTCGAGCGGCCGAACCACGGCGACCCGTTCGAGACGCCGACCAGCCGCCTGGTCGAGGTGCGCATCCAGACGAACCGTCCGCTCAAGCTGGCGACGACCGGCGACCGGCGCTCGATCAATGCCGACGGCACCGTCCAGACGTTCGTCGCCCACGACGTGCGCGACTTCACGGTGACCGCCGCGCTCGACTACCGCACCCGCGAGCGCACGGTCGCCGGCACGATCGTCCGGCTGTACTACCGCCCGGGTGCGCCGGCGGCGGCGATGCTCGACGCGGCGGCCGACGCGTTCGGCGCGTTGCGGAGCCGGCTCGGCGCATATCCGTACCCAACGTTCAAGGTCGTCCAGTCCGCCGGCGGATACGGGATGGAGTCGCCACGGCTGATCTGGATCCCGACCGGCGTCGCCCGGTCGAACCTGCGCTACCTCGTCACCCACGAGACCGCCCACCAGTGGTTCTACGGTCTCGTCGGCAACGACCAGGCGTCGGAGCCGTTCACCGACGAGGCGGCGGCCGACTTCGTGGCCCGCAACGTGCTCGGCCAGAAGCGCGCCAGCCGCTGCGCCACGGCCCGGCTCGACCGCTCGATCTACGAGTACTCAGCGGCGTGCTACTACGAGACGATCTACATCCAGGGCGGCAACCTCCTCGACCGGGCGCGCAGGGCGATGGGGTCAGCCGCGTTCTGGCCGGCCCTGCGCGGCGTACGTCGCGGCCAACCGGTACAGGATCGTCCGGACGTCGACGCTGCTGAACGCGCTCGATGCCGCGACGCCGATCGATCTCGGCGCCACGCTGTTCGGCCCGCGCTTCCCGCGGCTCTACTGACCCGCCCGACCGGCCCGCGTACCCCGCATCCGCCGGTCCGCCGCGAGCGCCTTCGGCATCTGGCGAAACGACGCCGGCAAGACCGGTCGCCACGCCCGCCAACCCGCGACCAGCCAGGCCGACACGAGCCGCTCGCGAACGCCCCAGCGCAGGCCGTAGTCCTCGCGGACCGACACCGGAAGGAGGCCGACCGACGGCCACAGGCGTCCAGGCGTAGGCCCATGCAGGCACGGCGGCGAGCCATGGGGCGAGCGGCGCCAACGGCGGGTTGAGGACCGCCTCGGCCAGCTCGCGCGCGACCGGCGACACCCGGACCGGCCCGCCCGGGCCGACCATCGCGTCGACGTAGTCCTCGAACGCGTCGACGTCGACCGGTAACAGCGACTCCGGAACGCCGAACGCCCGGCCGACCGGACGGGTCTCCTCGTAGTAGGCGGCGCGCCGGGCCGGCGTCAGCGGCTCGAGCCACGCGTCGGCGACGGCCATCGTCGAGTCGACGAGGGTGGCGTGGACCCACAGGCTCAGGTCCGGGTCGCGAGCCGCGTAGCCCGGCCCGGTGATCTCGCGGTGCAGCGTGTTGAGCCGGCGGATCTCCGCGCGAGCCCCGGCCGTCGGGGCGTAGACGATCGTCAGGTAGCTGCGCAGCGTGCCGGCCAGCCGTCGCCACGGATCGGAACGGAAGTCGGAATGGTCGGCGACGCCGGCGGCAACGGCAGGGTGAGCGAGCTGGAGGAGGAGCGCCCGCGGCCCGGCGCCGAGCAGCAGCATCGCCTCGCGGTTGAGCCGCCACGCCTCGGAGTCGGGGCCGTACAGCCCTGGATCCGGCGCGGAGGGCGGCATGGTTCGACCGGGAATGCCTACGCCGGCGCTGCTCACCTCGTCGTGGCGGTCCGGGCGAGCCCCACCAGGAGCACGACGACCGCCGTGGAAAGGATCGGGTACCCGAGGAACGCCGCGAAGAACCAGGCCAGCCGCCGGCCGTCGTCGAGATCCGGTCGGTCGAGCAGGGCCAGGTGCACGCGCTCGATGACGATCGCCCACGAGCGGAACCAGATCAGGAACAGCACGACCATCGCGACGGCGACGACCGCCGCGGCGACGACGCCGCTCGGCCGCGCCTTCCAGACGAAGAGGAGGACCAGCGCGACCAGGCTGACGGCGGCCAGGGCGGCCATCCAACGCGGCAGGAACGACCGCCGACCCGGCACCGTGCGGCGGAACAGGCCGCCGATCCAGACCTCGTAGTTGGTCTCGAGCTCGGGGGCGGAGGCGCGCGCGATCTCGATCGTCCGACGATCGCGGAGGGAGCGCCCGTCGACGAAGACGTCGGTGTGCATGACCGGCCGGTTCCAGATCGCCGCGAAAACGACGGGCGTTCCGTCGATCTCGAGGGCGGTCTCACGCCAGGGCCGCTGGGGCGTCGCCTTCTCCACGTGACCGATCGTCCGGCCGTCGACCTCGATCGCGACCGTCCGGAGCGTCACCGCCGGGATGAGGTCGATGACGTGGCCGACGCCGCCGAGCTCGACCGTCCAGTGCAGCCGCTCGCGCTCGACATCGACTTCGTAGCCACGAGATGCACTCATCGGAGTGGCGGCGCCGTCAACTGCCTCGCGTGCCGTCGGACGAGTCGAGGGCAAGGCGCCCAGGAGCACGAGAGCGAGCGCACCTCAGCGTGCGTGAGCGAACGAGCGGACTGGGCAACGAAGCCATCGGCCGTCCCACGGCGCGCCGAATTGACCGCCCCGATCTATCGGTCGTCGGGTCTGCGTCCGACGACCCACCACGCGACCGGAAACAGGACGGCGGCCAGGACCGCCTTGATCGTGTCGCCGATCACGAACGGAACCAGCCCGGTCTGGATCGTCTGCTCCCAGCTCATTCCGGTCACGACCTTCAACCATGGCAGCCCGATCGCATAGATGACGACGCTCCCGACGAACATCGCCCCGAACGCGCCACCGATCCGGCGATCCCAGCCGAGCTCGGCCAGCCGTCCGACGACGGCCCCCGCGACGACGAAGCCGACCAGGTACCCGCCCGTGGCGCCGAGGATGACCCCGAGACCGCCCTTGCCCTCGGCGTAGAACGGAAGCCCGACCACTCCGAGCAGGACGTACAGCCCGACCGCCGCTACCCCGCGCCGTAGGCCGAGCGCGCCGCCGACCAGCAGGACACCGAACGTCTGCCCGGTGATCGGGACGGGGTTGCCCGGGATGAGGATGTAGACGCGCGACGTCAAGTAGATGAACAGGGCGCCGGCGAGGACGAGGGCGACGTCGCGAACCCGGGCGTTGACCCGTTCACCGACGCCGATGGGGACGAAGAAGTCGGCGATGGTGAGGCCCCGGTCCGCGGACGTGGTCCGATCGAGGCGGGGGATCGCGATTGTCAATCAAGACTCCGATGTGGCGGCCGCCGCCCTGGCGACCGTCATCGCGAGTCTAGCAGGGCCTCACTCGTACTGGACGGCCCGGACGATGGAGAGGCGGCTGGCCAGCCGGGCCGGATAGGCCGCCGCGAGCATCGCAACGGCAACGCCGAGCACCAGCGCGACGCCGATGATCGGCCACGGGATGCCGGCCGCGACGTCGAGACGGCCACCGGCCAGGACGACCATCAGCGCGCCGACGACGAGCCCGACGACGCTCCCCAGAAGCGCGCCGGCGAGACCGAGCACGCCGGCCTCGACGACGACCGAGCGCCAGACCTGGTCGCGGGTCATCCCGGCGGCGCGCAGGATCCCGATCTCGCGGACGCGCTCGATGACGTTCATCGTCAGCGTGTTGACGATGCCGAGCGCGGCGATCAGGACCGCCACCGCGGCCAGCGCGTCGAACAATCCGAAGATCCGGCCGAGCGCGTCGTCGATCGCGCCTTCGATCCGTTCCAGCGGGACGACCTCGAGCGCCAGCTGAGTTGCCGCGGCCTGCAATGCCTCCCGTGCCGACGGCGGAGCGCCCGGCACGAAGCGGAGGGCGAAGACGTCGGCGCCGGCGACGCCGAGGCTCGTCGTCGCGTCGTCCCAGCCGACGAGCATCGATTCGCCGGTCCGCCCGGGGATCGAGCGCTCGACGATCCCGACGATCCGCAGGTCGAGGGTCCGACCGTCGACGGTCGGGACCGACAGGACCTGGTCGATGGCGAGATGCAGCCGCGCGGCCAGCCCGGCCGGCACGATCGTCGCCCCGCCCGAGTCGAGCGCGTCAAGCGCGGTGTCACGGTCGCCGGCGACGAAGCGCAGACGGCCGTCCTCGGCCAGGTCCTCGCCGATCACCGCCGCCGCGTCGGTGCGGACGCCGTCGAGGGCCAGGTCGAACGTGGCGATCGGGCTGACCCGGGCCACGCCCGGCACCTCGCCGGTGATGTCGGCCTCGACGCCCTCGTCCTCGGCGATCGGACGGATCGACGTGACGACGAGCTCGCCCGGGATGACGTCGGCGATCCAGCCGGCCGCGGCGGCGCGAGCATGCTGGCCCACCCCACCGAGGGCGACGATCATCGCCAGCCCGATCGTCAGGCCACCGAGGGTCAGCGCGGTCCGGCTGCGGTCGCGGACCACGGAGCTGCGGGCGAGTCGCTCCTCGAAGCGGAGCATGAAGGCGAACGGCACGCCGGCGATGCGGGCGACGGCCGGCAGGACGAACGGGATGAGCAGCGTGGCGACGAGCAGGGCGCCGTACACGACGAGTGCCTGGACGACGCCGCCGCCGCTCGCGGTCCGCGGCAGGATCGCGACGCCGACGAGGGCGACGAGGACGAACACCGCGGCCAGCCAGCGCAGGCGAGCGGTCCGGGCGGCCGGCAGGTCGAGCCGGGCCTTGAGCGCCTCGACCGGCTGCACGCGGCTCGCGCGCCGGGCCGGCTCGAGGGCCGCGGCAAGCGTGACGCCGACGCCGACCGCGAGCGAGATCGCGATCGCCTCGAGGGGAACGGCCGGGCGGTCGATGGTGACCGAGCCGACCGTGCGGATGAAGGCGACCATCCCGACGGCCAGCAGGCCGCCGACGAGCAGCCCGAGCGTCGAGCCGATCACGCCAAGGACCAGGGCCTGGGTCAGCATGAAGGACATCACCTGGCGACGGCGGGCACCGGCGGCCCGCAGCAGGCCGACCTCGCGGATCCGCTCGACGACGGTCATCGACAGCGTGTTGAAGATGAGGAACGCGCCGGCGAACAGGGCGATCGCGGCGACCAGGGCCGTCGTCGCCTGGAAGTCCGTCGTCGAGGCACGAAGCGTGGCGGCAAGGTCGCGCGGCGAGGACAGCACGTATGGCTCCGTCCTGAGGCGATCCTCGAGCGCCGCGGACACCGCACCTGACGAAGCGCCCGGCGCCAGCCCGATGTCGACCCGGTTGACGCCCGTCTCGCCGAAGACGGTCTGCGCGGTCCGCAACGGCACGATCACGGTCCGGCCGAACGCACCGGTCACCGGCCCGTCGCCGCGGACGATCCCGACGACGCGGAAGGTGGCCTCGTCACCGGCGCCCTGCATGGTCAGGGGCGAGCCGACGACGAGGCCGTCCTGGGCCGCGAGTCGCTCCGTGATGAGCGCGCTCGGCTCGTTTGGATACGCGAGCCCGGAGCCCTGGACCAGGGCGAGGTCGTGGATCTGGCCGTCGACGCTCGGGTCGATGCCGAGCACCGTGACCGGCGGCGGAAGCTGGCCGGTCGTGTCGAAGCCGGTGCCGAGGTAGGTCCGTCGCTCGAGGGCCGGGGCCGCCACGGCGACGCCCGGTGTGTCGGCGATCGTCGCGACCGTCTCGGGCGTCAGCCCCGTCTCGCCGAACGCAGCGACGCGCAGATCGGCACGGCCGACGAGGTCGCGCACGGTGCTGTCGATCGAGGCCTCGACGCCGGCGTTGGTCGACAGGCCGGCGAACAGGACGGCCACGCCGAGAGCGACGCCGAGCGTGCTCAACGTCGCGCGCAATGGCCGGGCGCGCAGGCTGCGGAAGGCGAGTCCGGTCAGCGACATGGGTCGGGTCGCCTACAGGCCGAGCTTGGCGAGCCGGGCGATCAGCGGAGCGGCGTCGTGGGACGGTCGCCGGCCGAGCTCGATGGTGTCGCGGATCCGGCCGTCGCCGATGACGAGCACGCGGTCGGCGTAGGCGGCCGCCTTCGAGTCGTGGGTCACGAGGACGACCGTCTGGCCCCGTTCGACGCAGGAGCGCCACAGCGCATCGAGGATCTCGGTGCCGGTCGTGTAGTCGAGGTTGCCGGTCGGCTCGTCGGCGAACAGCAGCGCCGGCCGGGTCACGATGGCACGGGCGATGGCCACCCGCTGCTGCTCGCCGGCGGACAGCTGATCGGGCTTGTGGTGCTCCTTGCCGGCCAGGTCGACGAGGCCGATCGCATCACGGACCCGCTCGGCCAGCTCGCCCCTCGTCGGGTCCTCGCCGGCGATCGTGAACGGCAGGGCGACGTTCTCGCTGGCGTCGAGGAGCGGGATCAGGTTGAACGACTGGAAGACGAACCCGGTCCGGTCGCGGCGCAACCGGGTGGCGCGATCGTCGGACAGCTCGCTGATCGTCTCGCCCTCGAGGACGACCTGGCCCGTCGTCGGCCGGTCGAGGCCGCCGAGGACCTGCAGCAGCGTCGATTTGCCCGAGCCAGACGGCCCCATCAGGGCCACGAACTCGCCGGCCTTGACCGACAGCGACACGCCGCGCAGCGCTTCGACCGTGGTCTGCCCGAGGGGGTAGGTCTTGGTCAGGTCGCGCGCCTCGAGGATGGCCGGCATCGTGGTCGACGCCTCGGTCGGCGCCTCTGCGATGGGCGACGGCACCACGGGTGCGGGAGCGGTGTGGCGAGGAGTGCGCGTTGCGAGGGCCATGATCAACCTCCGAAGAAGAAGCCGGCCACTCCGCCGACGATGGTGCCGAGCAGTCCGTCGGTGGTGTCGCGATCGACGACGCGCAGCCCGATCGCCTGGTCGCCGTCGTTCTGAGGTGCGGTCGAAGTCGTCGCGGACTCCGTCGGTTCGTCACTCGCCGGCGGTTCGAGGCCGTCGCCCGATGGGATGGGGTCGGTGCTCGTGAGCGGCGGCGTGGACGGTCCGAGCGGCGTCGAGGACGGTTCGGGCGCGGCCACGCGCGCCGGGGCGGGGGTGGCACGGGCCGGTCTGGGCGTGGCCTTCGGGCGCGGCGTCGGGCGCGGCGTCGGCCGTGGCGTCGCCCGCGGCCTGGGCTTCACGGTCGGCTTGGGGGTGGCACTGGTGCTTCCGCCGCACTTGTCGGCGAACAGGACCGTCCACATCTTCTTGCCGGTCGGGCCCTTGTAGGCACCGATCCCGATGACGTCCCAGGTCTTGCCCATGATGTTCGCCCGGTGACCGGACGAGTTCATGAAGGCCTGGTGGATGGCCGCGGTGGCAAGGTCATCGGGGTAGTTGTTCCAGCCGATGTTCTCGCCGGCGACGTTGTAGCAGTAGCCGATGGCGTTGAGCTTGTCCCAGACCTTGCCGTAGCCGGGGATGGAATGGCTGAAGTAGTCACGCTCGATCATGTCCTTGCTCCGCCAGCGGGCGACGGAGCGAAGCGTGGAGTCGACCTTGAGCGCCTTGAGCCCGGCACTGGCGCGGCTCCGGTTGGTCAGCGCGACCAGGTCGGATTCGGACCCCGAGCTGAAGTTGTTGATGTCCCAGGCCAGGGTCGCCGCGGGAGCTGCCAGGGTGACGACCGAGGTGACCGCGAAAAGCAGGGCGATTCCGATGGCCAGACGGCGTTCGCGGCGAGGCCGGGAGGTGTGGGGATCGGTCGGGCGGGACATGCGATCTGCGTACTCCGCGGGGGTTCCGGTCGGGTTCCGGGCGTTGCGGTCACCCTAGGTTCGGAGCGGCGGAGTGTCCGCGGCGCGATGGTCCCGAACGGTCACGGCCCCCAGGTACCGGCGGCTCCGGTCGGGTCCGGGCGGGCAGGGTCGGGCGGGGTGTGGTGGGGTGCGGTACTCGGGTCCCCCGTCCCGTCGGATCGGCTCGTCCGACCTCGTGCCAGGGCGGCCGACCCCGGCTATACTCCCGTGGCTCGTCCCGCCGAAGCGGCGCGGTGCGCCACGCACGAGCACCCGCGGTGGCCTTAGCTCAATGGCAGAGCATCGGATTGTGGCTCCGAAGGTTACGGGTTCGAGCCCCGTAGGCCACCCCAGCTTCCCTCATGATTCGCGGCAACAAGGGGTGACTGCTGGGCATCACGCCGTACGGTGGATGCCCGAGGCGCGTTCGGCCTATACGTTGGCCGCCGCCGCCGTTGACGCCTGCATTTCGGACCGGAAGAACTCGAGTGCCGTCCTGGTCTTGGTCTGCTGCGCACCGCCGAGCGGTACACCCCGGCCGGAAAGGTAAGCCCGTGTCTCCGCCGCGACCTGGAACGCCTCCGACGGGAGGCATTTCGTCGACAGCTCGAGGATGCGCGATCCGTCCGGATAGAGCCATAGCTCGGCGACGAAGCGTCGTGGGAACTCGGCAGGCTGGAAGGTGGCCTTGAGCACAAAGATCGGACCGAGCGGCGTGAGCGATTCGATGTCGAGGCCAGCCGGTGCGTGGGCCTTGAAGAAGACGCGCTGCTCCTTGCCGAAGATTCCACGCATCGGCACCGCGCCGTTGACCGCGTCGGCCACCTCCTGGCCGGTACTGCGGCCCTTCATCGATCCCGAGCAAACGTAACCGCCGGGCATGGCATCGAGCTCGATATTGAAGGCCGCGGAGCGCCGGGTCTCGCTCGGGATCTGGGCGGGGTCGATCGGTCGCAACTTCACGACGGTGTCACCGCGGCCACCCTGGATGCGTCGGGCGCGAACGACCAGACCGGCCTGGTCGAGTGCCAGGTCCGGTGTGTCGAAGAAGAAGACCTGGCGAGGCTGCGCCTCGACCGGGTCGAGCGGCAGGCTCGCGACTGCCGCCCGCCGGGACGAATCGGGCACCGTCACCTTCAGCTCGACGCTGTCCGAACCCTTGATGAGTTGCAACACGCGAGCGAGATCGGCATCGGACAAGCTGATCGCTCGCGTCCGTGCTCATTCGGGACCCTCCTCTCCCCTACGCAGGACCGCTGGCTCGTGCGTTCCCCGCAGACCCGAACCGTTCGACAAGCACCCCGTGTCGCAGACCGCGATCGCTGACGGTCATCGTGGTCGTGCCGAGTTTTCCCATCACGACCTGGACGATGCACGCGCCGGCGAGGATCACCTCGCCTCGTTTCGGCTGGAGGCCCACGATCGACCGCCGGTCCTCTGCATCTCGCGTTCGGTAGAGGTCGATCTGGCGATCGAGCTCCGACCGATCGAGGACCGTTCCCTGGATGACGTCGGGGTCGTAGACGGCAAGCCCGTGCTTCACGGCCGCGATGTTCGTCACGGCGCCCCCCATGGCGATCAACGCGTCGGGTGCCGGCCGACCATCCAGCCGAGCTAACTCGTGCGAGATCGCCGAGCGCGCCTCGTCGAGCACGACGGACGACACCGCGCGATCCAGTCCGAACCGTTCCGTGAACCGGGCGGCACCGACCGGGAGACTGAACCGCTCGTCCACGTCGGTCCCGTGCCCGAACGTGAATTGCGAACTGCCGCCGCCGGTATCGAAGACGACAAGCGAGGCGTCCGCCGCGTCGAGTTCGGCCCCGACGGCCAGGAACGCCAGTCGACTCTCCTCCTCACCCGTGATGACCTCGACGTGGACGCCGGTTCGTCTCAGGATCTCGGCCACGGCGTCGGAGCCGTTGCTCGCGGCGCGCAGGCCCGCCGTGCCCACTGCCGCGATGGCCACCGCCCCGATGCGCTTGGCTTCCTCGGCCATCCCGGCGATCGCGACGATCGTCCGCTCGAGGGCCTCGGAGGTGATCTCGCCCTTCTCCTCCAACCGCTCGCCGAGACGCGTGATCTCGGCCCGGTCAGCGACCCGGCGCCACTTGCCGTCGGCGGCCTGCTCGCCGACGTGGAACTTGACCGAGTTGGTGCCGACATCGATGACGGCGTACCGCGGCGGCACGCCGTCGAGGAGCGCGGTCAAGCCGCGCGGATAGCTCGTGTTGATGTATCCCGCCAGGCCGATCGATCGGACGGCCGCGCTGACCGCCGCCCCATCCTCCGACTCGATCGCGAGGGTGCGGATCGATCGACCGTCCGCCGTGACGTTCGATAGCTCGGCCGAGCAGCCGCCTACTGAATACCGCACGCGGTGCTTGTGGACCTGGACGGGGCGAACCGAACCACTCGAGACCAGGAAGTCGACGAATCGATCGAGGGTGTAGCCGTCCTGATCGACGTCCAGACCATCGACACGAAGGGCATCGACCACCTGCCTCACGCCATCCGCCCCGATCGGGAAGCTCGCCTTCAGGGTGGGTTCCCAGCGCTCCAGGCCACGAGCATCCACTTCACGGAGCGTCTTGACGTCAACCAGGTCGAAGCGGACTTTTACCGTGTCGCCGCCCGGTGCCAACAGGTACAGCTCGTCGCTCTCCTGGACCGCGGCCGGTGTGAGTGCGTCGAATGCCGCCTCGGCAGCACCGAAGTGCTGCCCGAAGGTTCTCCACTCCCAGCGCGGGACGATCCGGTCCTTGGGCATCCCTTCACTCATCATGTGCCCCGTTCGGATGCCGTTTCGTGTTCAGACGGGCATCGCCGACTCGGCGACAGCGAGGCAGCTGGCCTCCACTCGCCAGTCGTGCCTCCGAGATGTTCGCCGTGGTCGCAGCCATCGTACCCGAGGCGGTCCATGCGAGGACATCGCCCGGCCGCTCACGTTGCCTGTCGATACTCCGGGATGGTGCGGCCGAACGTCCGAACGTCGATCTCGTCTCGGTTCGGTCCGCCACGAACGCCTGTATCGAGGCAGTCGATGGCCGCGATGTCGTCCGCCGTCAGGCCGAAGTCGAAGAGCAGCGCCGCGAACACGAGTCCGAGTCAGCCACCGATCCCGGATCCGAGGCCGACGCTGGCACCTGCGGCTGGTCGAACCGCGTTCTATCCTTCGATCCCCGTGTCAGCGGCCCTCGTTAGGCCGGCACGCCTCGACGCTCGACCGGCGCCTCCTCGACCGCCGCAGGGGCATCGTTCTGTACGTCGCTGAAGGTCCGCAGGCGCAGGTACCGGAATCCGAGCCATTCGAACAGGACTCTCACGGGAGCCGGAAGGTCAGGCACCTCGGCCGGCATTTCGAGCTCCGGCTCGTCGAGCTCGAGCTGGCGATCGCCGAGCACCAGCCGACAATGCCCGGCGGCAAGGACGTTGCGTGCCCACTCCGACCGGTCTCCGATCGGGACAATGATCCGGAAGCCGTCCGATATCGGCACGGGGTGGATGGGCGTTCGGCGTACGGTTCCCGACTTCCGGCCGACATGCTCGATCAGGCCGAGCTCGCCGTGCGAGCCTCCGATGAGACCGTGCCCTTCCAGCCACGGATCCACGATCCGGTTCACGAAGTCGGCGCCAACGCGACGGTTCTGGCGCCACCATCGAGCGGCGCTATAGAGACCCGCTGCGGTCGCGACGAAGCACATGACCTTGCGCATCGGGATACCTCCTGTCACCGGTCAGTCTCGGGCGCGGGTCTGCGTCCGGGACAGTGCCAAAGCGACCGACGCTGCGGACAGGCGGCCGGGACAGGTCGCGCCACCCTCGCCGAACCCGCGACGGCCGACGTCGCGTAGCGGTCGTCAAGCCCTGGACGAAGGGCTGTACGGCACTTGCCCGGCGGCCACCCGACGACGACGGTGGTGGTGACGGTGGCGCCAGGCGTCGCAGGTGTCGCGCCGACCGGATCGACGGAGCAGACGGGAGAACAGCATGGCATCCACTCTCACCATTGCCCGAACTCATGAACGATCTCGATCGCCTCTGTGGGTCCCGGGCCTCCTGCTCTTCATCCTGGCCGCCGGGTTCATGACGGTGATCATGCTCGGCACGTCGATGGCTCCGGGCTACGACATCCAGGGCGGCGCGATCTCAGATCTCGGAGTCGTCGGTGAGACCGCCGCGCTCTTCAACGGCGCTCTGCTGGCCGTTGGCCTGCTCAACATCGTGAGCGGCTACCTCCTGTACCGCTCCCTGGGGCACGTCTGGATGTTCACGCTCTTCCTGCTGGCAGGGCTGGGCGCCATCGGTGCCGGCCTGGTCCCGCTGAACACGAGCGATCTTCACGGGATCTTCGCGGTCGTCGCGTTCGTGTTCTTCAACGTCGAGGCGCTGAGCGCCGCAACGCTGGTGACCGGACCGATGCGGTGGGTCTCCGTCGTCGCCGGCCTGGTGGGTCTGGCCTTCGTGGTCATCATGGTCATCGGCGACGCGGGCAATCCGGGTGTGTTCGGACCGATCGGCCACGGCGGAGCGGAGCGGATGATCGTGTACCCGTCGATGCTCTGGATGATGGCCTTCGGTGGCTACCTGATGGCAAGCCAGCCGCCCAGGGACGCGTAGTCGAGGGCCGCGATGCCGAACCCGCGCCGCGGCGGTCATGCCGCACCTGCTTCGGTCGCGATGGTGGCGGCGGTGGTGGCCGCGGACGTCGCCAAGGGCACACGACTCGACTCCGCCATCGCCGCGACGACGATCGGTGCGGTCCGGTCGAAGCCCTTGAACGTCATCCAGAGCCCGACGGCCAGCTCCCAGAAGAAGAACGGCGCGACGGCGATGCCGTGCCACGCGGTGTTGGGCTCGGTCACGCCGATCATCGTGCCGACGACCCACGAGATGAGCAGCGGAGCCCCGAGACGACGTCAGCTTCGATCGAGCTCCCCGATCGAGGAGCTCGGTGAGACGGGGCCGCGGCACGACGCCGGGACGCGGGCGCGGAGCGTAGAGCTTCGTCTCGAGCAGCTGGCGGGGCATGGCCTGATTCTGACGCTGTCGAGGACGGGCAACGAATCGGCGGACGTGACGCCGATTGGTCAGCGTCGAAGCGTTCCTGTCGCGAGCCGGCCCGACCGACCCTACTGCAGACTGAGTCCGTCGCCCGTCAGTCGAGCGGACAGGTCCCATAGACCACGAGCAAGCGAGGTGTCGTAGGCCATGGGCGAGGCAGTGCTGACTTCCGGTGATCCACGAAGGCGCGCGAACCCACCGGGCTCGACGAAGGAACCACCCGGGATGTCCTGCGTCGCTGCGTACAGGGTTGTCCGCGCACCATCATCGGGATCCTGCATCACGAAGCGTCCGACAAATCCGAAGATCGCCGCCTGAACGGGGCGGTGACCGAACAGGTTCGTCCGCACCATGCCTGGATGAACCGCCATGGCCCGGACCACCGACCCGGTATCGGCGAGCCTGCGCTGGAGCTCGAACGTGAACAGCAGGTTGGCCAGCTTGCTATCGCTGTAGGCCTGGCTCGCACGGTACGAGCGGGTCTGCCAGTTCAAGTCGTCGAGATCCAGTCGCCCACGCTCGTGGGCGTTGGACGAGACCGTGACGATCCGATCGGCGATGTGCGGCAGGAGAAGCATGGAGAGGGCGAAATGACCGAGGTGGTTCGTGCCGATCTGCCGTTCGAATCCGTCGGCTGTTCGGCCTTCCGGGACCAGCATGATCCCGGCGTTGTTGATCAGGATGTCCAGGGGCCCGGACCACCCCGCGGCGAAGGCTCGAACGGATGCGAGATCCTCAAGGTCAAGGGACCGGACCTCCGTGTCACCGATGATCGTGGAGGCGACTCGCTCGCCCCTAGCCCGATCCCGGACGGCGAGGACGACCCTGGCTCCCGCGCCGGCCAACGCGCGAGAAGTAGCCGCACCAACTCCGCTCGAGGCGCCTGTCACCACGACGACGCGGCCGGTCAGGTCCGGGAGATCTGCCGTGGTCCAGTGGCGGTTCGTGTCCGACATCGGACCTCCTGGTTCGACGATCTTGGAAGCGTACGATGTACGCCTGCGTACGGCGTACATTAGAGTGTACGATGTACGCAGTCAACCCAACGGCTTCACCCATCGCGAGACGAATAGAGGAGTGAGATGGCCGCACGGGCTCTTGCGACCGGGGTGACCCGAAAGCCGCTGAGCAGGAAGCGCGTTCTTCGGGCGGCGGTCGCGCACGCGGACAGGCGCGGCCTCGAGGAGCTCAGCATGCGCAAGCTTGCCGAGCTGCTGCACGTAGCGCCGATGGCGCTCTATCGCCATGTGGCGAACAAGAACGACCTCATCGACGCGATGATCGACGGCGTCTTCGGTGAGATCCAGGTGCCGTCCCGAGGGGCCGACTGGAGGACGGCGATGCGTCAGCGAGCGATCTCGGTTCGCGACGCTCTCGAACGGCATCGATGGGCGATCGGCCTCATGGAGTCGCGGCTGCACCCAGGGCCCGTGAACCTGCGGCACCACGACGCAGTCCTGGGCAACCTCCGCGCCGCAGGTTTCAGCGTCGAGATGGCGGCGCACGCCTACTCCGTGCTGGACAGCTATATCTACGGCTTCGCCCTCACGAAGTTGAACCTCCCCTTCGAGAACGGTGGAGGGGAGGTCACGGAGGTTGCCGAGAGTATGCTCGAGCCGTTTCCCGTCGACACATACCCGAACCTCGTCGAGTTCATCACCGAACATGCCATGAAGCCTGGCTACCGATACGGCGACGAGTTCGAATACGGGCTGGACCTGATCCTGGACGGCATCGAGCGAGCGCTGGTCACCTGAGGGCGCCTGCGCTCGCGACGTTCATGCGGGTATCAGGCGCCGGCTCGGGCCGGTGCGACGCGAGCGCTTGCGGCGGCCTTGCCGTCCGGTCCGGCGATGACGTACGCGATCATCGCGATGAAGCCGAAGTTGAAGATGCCGAGCAGCACCAGCCCGACGAACCACGCCTTGCTCTCGAGCTGCCAGGTGTTCAGCACGGCGCCGATCCATGCGACGAAGCCGGCGATGACTCCTCCGGCCGCGGCCAGACCGCCGAGGATCGCGACGCTGATGAGCGCCCAGGAGAGCGAGCCTCCCTGGATCGCGGCGATGTCGTTGCCGGCCATGACGAATGTGTCGTTGGCGACCGCGATCCCGATGGCCAGGACCGCGATGATCGCCCCTGCGCCGAATGCGATCAGGCCGCCGATGAAGAGTCGTGTGACTGTTGCCTTGGACACGGTGGTCCCCTTTCTGTTCCGCGGATGAGCGCGGTGGAATGCCTGGGTCTTGAACGTCCTGAAGAAGCGCAGTCAGCCGGCGGCCGGCAGGGTCGCGTGGACGCCCTTGGCTGCGCTCTCCGGATAGACGGTCTCC
Source organism: uncultured Chloroflexia bacterium (assembly GCA_963842695.1). GTDB lineage: Bacteria > Chloroflexota > Limnocylindria > Limnocylindrales > CSP1-4 > SPCO01. The sequence continues at coordinate 309,655 of CAWJHK010000006.1, read as the reverse complement.
TGGCGCGGACCCGAGATCGAGATGACGATCGTCCCTCGGGTGCGTCCGGAGGCGACCCGGGCGATCGCTCGCGGCGTCTCTTCGAGTGGGTACGTCCCGTCGATGACCGGGGTGATCTCCCCCGCCTCGACCAGGGCCTTCAGGGCGACCAGGTCGTCATGGTTCTGCGTCTTGACCGTCGGGCTCGCCTGCTGACGCACGACCATCGAGACGAGCATCGCCCGAATGGTCCGGCCCAGCTTGCCGGCGGAGTGCCCGCCGCCGTTCGAGATCAGCATGCCGGTCGGGGTCAGCGCACGTCGAGTCCGGGCCATGGAGTGGTTACCGACGTTGTCGAGGATCAGGTCATAGCGTGGGCCGCCCTCGGTGAAGTCCTCGGTCGTGTAGTCGATGACGTGGTCGGCGCCGATGGAGCGAACCAGCTCGACGTTCCTGGTGCTGGTCACGCCCGTCACCTCGGCGCCAAAGGCCCTGGCGATCTGCACGGCGAACGTGCCGACGCCGCCCGAGGCGCCGTTGATCAGGACCTTCTGTCCCGGGCTTGACCTTGGCGTTGTCGCGAAGGAGCTGGAGGGCGGTCGACGCCGAGACGCCGACGGCGGCCGCCTGCTCGAACGTCAGGTTGGCCGGCTTCCTGATGAAGTGCTCCTCGCTGGCGCTTGCGTATTCGGCGAAGGCGCCGGCGCACCATCCGAAGACCTCGTCCCCGGAGCGAAGCGCCTTCACGTCGGGACCGACAGCCTCGACGGTTCCCGCGACATCCGTTCCCGGCACCTGGCTCCTGGGGGTTCGCAGCCCCGTGGCAAAGCGCATGACGAACGGCGAGCCCGTCATGACGATCCAGTCGCCGACATGGACGGACGCCGCATGCACCCGTACCAGGACCTCGTCACCCGCGATCGTCGGCCTGTCGATATCCCGTGTCTCCAGGACCTCCGCTGACCCATACCGGTCTTGTGTGATCGCTTTCAAGATCGTCCTCGCTTCCAGTCCCCCACACTGGAAGCGTACGATGTACGCAACGTGTGTATGGCGTACACTACTGCGTACAACGTACACATGTCAAGCCCCGCGTCTACCCGTTATCCCGCCGATCGACTACGTCGTCGGATCGCCGGCCGGGTCGGCGAGGGCTCGCCCGATCGATGTGCTGGCGGCGGCGGCTCGCTCGACGAGATCGCTCCTGACCGTCGCGTCCCAGCGTTCTGCCGGATCGAGACGAGCCATCGCCCGCAGCACCTCGTCCGCCTCGTTCAGCGCCACCTCGAGTGGCGCGCGGGCCTCGTCCTCGACGGCCACGATCGTCGGCGTGATCGCGCGCTTGACGCTGGCTCGCAGCGACGAGATCGCCGCCTGTCCGGCGATCGTCCGCGGAGCACGATCCGGGGCACGACCGCTTCCGTCACGCCAGTTCCCACCTGTCACGTGCCACCCCCGATCTGACGATCCATCACGGGATCGGCCACGCCGCAGCGATCAGCCGCCGTAGACCTGGCCGTCGCGGCTGCGGGCATTCATCGATGTCTTGGGCGCCGCTTTCCGCGGTCGGCCCCGGCGGCCAAGGTGCTCACGTCGGTAGCGATCGACCTCGGCGTTGGTCGTGACCCAGGTCTTGCCGATCTTCCGGGCGTGGAACCGGCCGCGACCGACAGCCACCCGAAGGGTCACTGGGGCAACCCCGAGTCGATCGGCAGCCTGGGCGAGTGACAGCAGGTCATCCATGTCAGCTCCTCTGCGGAACGGCGGCGCGTCGACCGGGAATGTCGGCGCCGCGTCCTCCTCAGCGTTGCCGGGCCGGCATACGACGCGCGACCCCATGAGGGCCGACGACATGTCGCTCGGTATTGCAACGGTGTGATTCGGTCTCTCCACGAGGGGTCGAGCCGTGGACGTCGAGCGTAGAATCAAGGCCTCCCCGACCCGCCCACGAGCGGGAAATCACCAGCCGCTCGGACGGGCCGGAACGCGATTCGAGGAGGTATCGATGAACGCGTTCCTGATCGATCTGGACAACAAGGTCGGTGAGCTGGCCCGGGTGACCGAGGCCATCGCGTCGAAGGGCGTCAACATCACGGCCGTATCGGGCTCGACCTGTGGCAGCAGCGGCAGCGTGGCGGTGATGACCGCCGACGAGGCGACCACGCGCACCGCCCTGCAGGGCATCGGCTGCTCGTTCCGGGAGGTGGAGGCCACGACGACGCCGCTCGCGAACGAGCCCGGTGCGCTCGCCAGGGCCTGTCGCGCGCTGGCCGACGGCGGCGTCAACATCGATGCGGTGATGCCGACCGGGATGCAGGGCGACGACGTCTCGGTCGCGTTCATCACCGGCGATCCGGCCAAGGCCCGCGACATCCTGTCCCGGTCCGGACCGGCCGCCGCCCGGCGCTAGCTCGACGCGGCCAGCGCCGCGACCTGGGCACGAATCTCGTCGGGGATCGGACTTCGGCGGACCTGCCGCCGCGTCACCGCGCCCGGGTCGCGTCGACGGCCGCTCGCGCCGCGACGATGTCCTCGCGTGCCTCGATCCGAAGAACGGCAGGCGACGATCCGTCGCCCGCGGCGACGACCCCGTCCCGATCGGCGCCGATCGTCGCCGCCATCGATCGGGGCGATGCCGAGCACGGCGAGACGTGCCGCGATGGCCGTCCGGACACGCCCGGCGCCCGAGCCGATGCCGCCGGTGAAGACGACGGCGTCGAGCCGTTCGAGCGACGTCGCCGCCGCTGCGATCGCCGCGGCCGCCCGCTCGACGAACATCGCGATCGCCAGCGAGGCCGCCGCGTCGCCGCCGTCAGCCGCGGCCTCCAGCGACCGCATGTCGCCGCTCGACCCCGACACGCCGAGCAGCCCGGAGCGGTGGTCGAGCGCGTCGGCCAGCTCGTCGAGGTCCAGGCGGCCGTCACGGACCAGTCGCAGCGATGATGCCGGGGTCGATCGAGCCAGACCGCGTTCCCATCATCAATCCTTCGAGCGGCGTCAGCCCCATCGACGTCGCCACCGACCGGCCGCCGGCCACGGCCGTGACCGAGCAGCCGTTGCCGAGGTGGGCGACGACGAGACCGAGCTCGCCGACCGGCCGCCCGAGCAGCGCTGCGGACCGCTCGACCGACCACGCCACCGACAGGCCGTGGAAGCCATACCGGCGGATCCCCCACGCGTCCCAGGCTCGCGGCACGGGATAGCGCCAGGCGGACTCAGGCATCGTCGCGTGGAAGGCCGTGTCGAACACCGCCACGTGCGGCGGCTCGGTGAGCCGGTCCATGGCCGCCCGGATCGTGGCGACGGCGACCGACTGGTGGAGCGGGGCGAGAGAACTGAGCGCCTCGATGCCGGCCAGGACATCACCGTCGATGACCGTCGGACCCGTGTAGGTCGAGCCGCCGTGGACGACACGGTGCGCGATCGCGACCACCGCCTCGGGCCGGCCACCCACCCGCTCCAGCGCCGCCATCGCCCCGTCGAATGCGCCGGGGACGTCCGCGCCGCGGCTGGCGTCGTCTCCGAGCTCGATCGAGACCGACGCGATCGGGGACGGCGGCTCGTCGGACTGCGCCTCGGGATCGCCAGCTTCGACGATCGATGCCTTGAGCGTGCTCGATCCCGAGTTGAGGACGAGGACGCGCGGCGCCACGACGGCGTCCGGCGTCAGCTCGACGGTCCGGCGCTCGCCGGCCAGGTCCAGTCGCGGATCTCGGGCGGGTCGTCGCCGACCTCGCGGGTGTACGCCCGCGCCGCGCATCCGCGCGTCGAGCATCGCCTCCCGGACGTGCCCGGCGCGATCGGCCAGGCCCGGGCACGCGATCGATGACGTCGACGACGAGGTGGAACCGATCGAGGTCGTTGAGCATGACCATGTCGAACGGCGTGGTCGTCGTGCCCTCTTCCTTGTAGCCGCGGACGTGCAGGTTGGCGTGGTTGGTCCGGTGGTACGTCAGCCGATGGATCAGCCACGGGTAGCCGTGGTAGGCGAAGACGATCGGCTTGTCCGTCGTGAACAGCGCGTCGAACTCGCGATCGGACATGCCGTGCGGATGCTCTCGCTCGTCGACGAGCCGCATCAGGTCGACGACGTTGACGACCCGGACCCGGAGATCCGGCAGGTGCGTCCGAAGGAGGTCGGCCGCGGCCAGCGTCTCGAGCGTCGGCACGTCGCCGGCGCAGCCGAGGACGACATCCGGCTCGCCGCCGTGATCCGTGCTCGCCCAGTCCCAGATCCCGACGCCGCGCGTGCAGTGACGGATCGCGGCGTCCATCGACAGCCAGTTCGGGGCGGGCTGCTTGCCGGCCACGATGACGTTGACGTAGTTGCGGCTGCGCAGGCAGTGGTCCGCCACCGACAGCAGGCAGTTGGCATCGGGCGGCAGGTAGACCCGGATGACCTCGGCCTTCTTGTTGACGACGTGGTCGATGAAGCCCGGATCCTGGTGGCTGAAGCCGTTGTGGTCCTGTCGCCAGACGTGGCTGCTGAGCAGGTAGTTGAGCGACGCGATCGGCCGCCGCCACGGGATCTCGCTGGTCGCCTTGAGCCACTTGGCGTGCTGGTTGAACATCGAGTCGACGATGTGGATGAACGCCTCGTAGCAGTTGAACAGGCCGTGGCGGCCGGTCAGCAGGTAGCCCTCGAGCCAGCCCTGGCAGAGGTGCTCGGAGAGGATCTCCATCACCCGACCGTCGGGGGCGAGGTGGTCGTCGCCGGGCAGCGTCTCGGCGACCCACGCGCGGTCCGTGGCCTCGAAGACGGCCGACAGGCGGTTCGACGCGGTCTCGTCCGGGCCGAACAGCCGGAACGTCTCCGGGTTGTCGCGGATCACGTCCCGGATGAACTCGCCCAGGACGCGGGTCGCCTCGCTCGTCGACCCGCCGGGCACGGGCACGTCGACGCCATACGAGCGGAAGTCGCGGAGCCGGAGATCGCGCAGCAGCAGCCCGCCGTTGGCACGCGGGTTGGCGCTCATCCGCCGCTCGCCGCTCGGTGCCAGGGCCGCGATCTCGGCCCGCGGCGCCCCGGACGGCTCGAACAGCTCCTCGGGCCGGTAGCTCCGCAGCCAGGCCTCGAGCTGGGCGCGGTGTTCGGCGTTGGTCCGGACCTCGGAGAGCGGCACCTGGTGCGAGCGCCAGGTGCCTTCCGTCGGGAGGCCGTCGACCTCGGCCGGTCCGGTCCAGCCCTTCGGCGTGCGGAGCACGATCACCGGCCATCTCGGCCGGGCGGAGCGCTGGCCGTTCGATCCGTCGCGCGCCGCGCGCTGGATGTCGGCGATCTCGTCGAGACAGGCATCGAGCGTGTCGGCCATCGCCCGGTGGACGAGCGCCGGGTCGTCGCCGGCCACGAAATGGACGAGGTAGCCATAGCCCTCGAGAAGCGAGCGCAGCTCCGCTTCCGGGATCCTGGCCAGGACCGTCGGGTTGGCGATCTTGTAGCCGTTGAGATGAAGGATCGGCAGCACGGCACCGTCTCGAGCCGGGTCGAGGAACTTGTTGGCGTGCCAGCTCGCGGCCAGCGGCCCGGTCTCGGCCTCGCCGTCACCGATGACGCAGCAGACGATGGCGTCTGGAGCATCGAAGGCGGCGCCGAACGCGTGCGCCAGCGCGTAGCCCAGCTCGCCACCCTCGTGGATCGAGCCGGGCGTGTCGGGGGCCACGTGGCTCGGGATCCCGCCGGGGAAGCTGAACTGGCGGAACAGCCGCCGGATGCCCTCTTCGTCCCGGGTGATCTCCGGGTAGATCTCGGTGTAGGTGCCGTCGAGCCACGCGTTGGCGACGAGCCCCGGACCGCCGTGGCCCGGACCGGTGATGTAGATCGCGTCGAGGTCGCGCGCCGCGATGGCCCGGTTCATGTGGGCATAGATGAGGTTCAGCCCCGGCGTGGTCCCCCAGTGACCGAGCAGCCGCGGCTTGACGTGCTCCGCGGCCAGCGGCTCGCGCAGGAGCGGGTTGGCGAGGAGGTAGATCTGCCCGACCGAGAGGTAGTTCGCGGCGCGCCACCAGGCGTCGAGGCCGGCCAGCTCCGCCGGGATGGGCGTGGACGAGACGGTCGTGGCCGTCGAACGGTCGGTGTCGGGCATCCCCACCCAGTATGGCCGGGCGTGAGGGCCGGTGCCACGTGCCCGACCGCGACTGCAACGTCCCCGTCACCTCCCGACCCGCGACAGCGGTTGCTTCCGGCTGACCGCGCCCGTACGATGCGATGACCCCGAGCAGCCCACGTACGGGGCCCGTCCACGTTCCGCCTCGGCGGCTGGATGCAAGGGCCCGCGATGGACCGTCGGGAGCGGAGGTTGCGCCATGGCGACCGTGACGTTCGAGGACGTCAACAAGATGTACGGCGATTTCCAGGCGGTCAAGGACCTCAGCCTGGAGATCGGTGACGGCGAGTTCATGGTCCTGGTCGGACCATCGGGCTGCGGGAAGACGACCAGTCTCCGGATGATCGCCGGACTCGAGGAGATCTCCAGCGGCACGCTGCGGATCGGCGATCGCGTCGTCAACGACGTCCCGCCCAAGGATCGGGACATCGCGATGGTGTTCCAGAGCTATGCGCTCTACCCGCACATGTCCGTCCGCGAGAACCTGGCGTTCGGGCTCAAGCTTCGCAAGGTGCCCAAGGCGGAGATCGATCGCCGGGTGAACGAGGCGGCCGAGACGATCCAGCTGCAGAAGCTCCTCGAGCGCAAGCCGAAGGAGCTGTCCGGTGGGCAGCGCCAGCGCGTCGCGCTCGGTCGCGCGATCGTCCGCGAGCCGGCCGTCTTCCTGATGGACGAGCCGCTGTCGAACCTCGATGCCAAGCTGCGTGTCCAGACGCGTGCCGAGATCGCGCGGCTCCACCAGCGCCTCAAGACGACCGTCGTCTACGTCACCCACGACCAGGTCGAGGCGATGACGATGGGCACGCGGATCGCCGTCATGAGCGAGGGCCTCCTCCAGCAGGTCGGCTCGCCCCAGGTGCTCTACGACACCCCGATCAACCGCTTCGTCGCCGGCTTCATCGGCAGCCCGTCGATGAACTTCGTCAACGTCAGCTCCGAGGGCTCCGGCGATAGCGCGAAGCTGGTCGGGCCCGCCGACTGGAGCGTCCCACTGCCGACCAAGTACCGCGATGGAGCGACCGCCCGCGTCGGCAAGACGCTGGTCGCTGGCTTCCGGCCCGAGCACGTCGACATCGGCGAGCCGGGACCCGGTCTCGGAACCTTCCGCGCCCGGGCCGACGTCGTCGAGTACCTCGGCAACGAGGAGCTCCTCCACGTCAACGCGGCCGACCAGGACATCGTCGCGATCGTGGACTCCGCGCATCGCGTCCGGCCGGGCGACATCGTCAACCTGGTCATCCCGCTCGAGAAGCTCCACCTGTTCGATGGCGAGACGGGCCTGACTCTCGCGCCCGACGTGCCGGTCGTCGCCTGACGGGCGACCGGCGCTCCGAGACGAACGCTGCCCCGGACGATCCGAACGTCTCGTCCGGGGCTGATCTCACCGAGCGCGTCGTCGACCGGCGCGTCATCCACCAGGGCAAGTTCCTGACATTCCGGATCGACACCATCGAGCGCGCCGACGGGAGCCGCGGCACGCGCGAGGTCGTCGGGCATCCGGGCGCGGTCGCCATCCTCGCGATCGACGACCGGGACCGGGTCCTGCTCGTCCGCCAGTTCCGGGTCGCGGTCGAGGAGGCCCTGCTCGAGATCCCCGCCGGGACGCTGGACATCGAGCCCGACGGCTCGATCGAGGACCCGGCCGGCGCCGCCCGCCGCGAGCTCGAGGAGGAGACGGGGATGCGGGCCGCCACCTGGCGCTCGATCGCCACGTTCTACACGGCGCCCGGCTTCGCCTCCGAGCGGATGGACCTCTATCTCGCCACGGACCTCAGCCCGGCCGACGAGGATCGCCTGACCCCCGACGAGGACGAGCGGCTCATCGTCGAGCGGATGCCGTGGCGCGAGGCCCTTGCCGCGGCCGAGCGAGGTGAGCTCCGCGACGCCAAGACGCTCCTCGCGCTCCTCTGGCTCGCCAGGCTGCTCACGGAGTAGGGCCGGACACGCTCACCGCGGCCGGCGTCGTGGCGTCAGCCCAGCCGGTCGAGCGCGTCTCGGTACAGGCTCGAGCTCGGGCTGAGGGCCACGGCCAGGCGTAGGTGGGTGCCCGCCTCGGCTCGACGACCGAGCCGCTTGAGGCTCTGGCCCAGGGCGAAATGGCCATACGCGGACGATGGATCGACGTCGAGCAGCGCCTCGAACGTCGCCCGCGATCGCTCGGTCTGGCCGGAGTTGAAGTAGGCGCGGCCGAGGGCCTCGAGGATCGATCCCTTGGCCGGCTCGAGCCGGTCGGCCCGTTCGAGCACGATGGCCGCCTGCGCGTAGTGCCGCCGCTCGAGCAGGGCGTGCCCACGCTGCAGCAGGTCGTAGGCGTTCTCGCGGTCGACGCTGGGGTCGACGTCCTCGTCGGGTCGCCAGGGCTCCATGGGGTCGATGGTCCCACGGAGCGCGCCGGAGCGCATCGCAACCGTTGGTACTGGGTCGCCGGCGACCGGTCAGCCGGGCTGGCCGTCGCGATACGGGGCCAGGTCGACCGCGCTGAGCCGGGGCGAATTGGTCAGGCCGGGGATCCGGCCGCGCTTGGCGATCGGCCGGCCGTCGATCTCCTTGATGTCGCCGGTGAAGTCGATCGGCGCCGCCCCGCTGATGTACGACCCGACGGCATACGAGTCGACCGGGGCGCCGGCGTCCTTGAAGAACTGGATCCGCTCGGGGTTCAGCCCGCCCGAGACGGTGATCTTGACGTGCTCGAAGCCGGCCTGGTCGAGCCTGGCGCGGACCTCGTGGACGAGATCGGGGGTGACGCGGCCGCGCTCCGACGGGGTGTCGAGGCGGATGCCGTACAGCCGGTCGCCCAGCGCGTGGGCAACGCGGAGCGCCTCCTCGGCCTCGTCCTTGAACGTGTCGACGAGGACGATCCGCGGCACGTCCGACTCGACGTGGCGGTCGAAGGCGAGCGCCGCCTCGACCGTGTCGCCGAAGATCAGGACCAGCGAGTGGGGCATCGTGCCGGTCGGGGCCAGGCCGGCGAGGCGCGCGCCGGCCGGGGTCGAGGCGCCGACGCAGCCACCCACGATCGCCGCGTAGTCGAGCACGTCGGTGATGTCGGGGTGGATGTGGCGCGCCCCGAAGCTGATGACGGGCTCGGGCGCGGCAACGTCCACGCACTCGCGCGCGGCCGTCGCCCAGCCGGTCGAATGGGCGAGCATCCCGAGGATCGCCGTCTCGTACAGCCCGAATGCCCGGTACCGGGCGCGGATCCGCAGGACCACTTCCTTCGGGGCGATGACGTCGCCGTCGGACAGCGTCTCGAGGCGGGTCTCGGTGGCGTCGGCGCCGGCCAGGACGTGGCCGAGCAGGTTGCGAGCCTCGTCGATGCCGCACAGGACGGCGTCCTGGCGCGCGAAAACCTCCATGGCCACCAGCGGGTCGCGGCCCTCCTTCGCGAGGATCCCCGCGGCACGCGTGAAGTAGACGTCGGCCGAGTCGCCCGACAGGATCTCGAGCGACGGCCGGGAGCGCGTCAGGCCCATCAGTCCGGTTCCGCTCCTCCCACGGCCCCGGGCTCGTGACCGCCGACGGTCGGCCGGTCCCGGAGTGGCGGCGAGTGTAGCGTACGGTCCGGTCGCGACGGCAACCGTCACCCGCGCCTCTCGCGCGGCGGCAGCGGAGCGCGGGCGCGCGTGGGCGACCCGGATGGCGTCAGCCGGCGGTGGATCCGCCAGGAAGCGGGACGCCGTGCTGGGCAGGCTGCAGCCGGCCCTGCTCCGCGAGGCGACGGAACAGGTCGGCGGTCCAGGCGATCGCCTCGCGGTGCGGAGTGACGGGGACATCACCCAGCTCGGCGATGCGGTCGTGGGCGATCGCGGCCGGGAACGGCAGCTCGGTCGACGCGAGGCCGAGGCGGCCAGCCGAGCCGGGCACCGCGGCGTCGATGGCGGCGATCCAGTCGGTCAGGGCCACCTGGCTGCCGCCGAGGTTGTACGCCCGGGCGCCGTCGGCCCGGCTCCGGCTGGCGAGGATCAGGGTTCGGGCGACGTCCTCCGCGTATTGGAACAGTGTCGCGCCGCCGAAGCTGATCTCGTACGGGATGCCGGCGACGGCGGCGGCAATCGCGACGGTCGGGGCGCTGGTCATCCCCTGGTCCCGGCCAGCGCCGTAGACCGTCATGGGTCGCAGCCCGACGCTGGCGACGCCGTTGTCCTGCCAGTAGATCCGGGCAGTGCCCTCGTTGGCCAGCTTGTACACGCCGTAGTGGTTGCCCGGGTGGGCGACGGCATCCTCCTCGAGGCGCCCGGTCGCGGGGTCCGCGTCGCCGAGGGTGAACATCCCGATCGAGCCGGCGTAGACGATCGGGGCGGCGAGACGACCCTGCCGCCGGACGGCCTCGAACACGTTGGCCGTCCCGGTCACGTTGACCCGGGCGCCGAGTGGCGGATCGGTGCGGCAGGCCGGCACCTGGAGCGCCGCGAGGTGGATGACGTTCGTGATCTCGTTCGCCTCGAGCGCCGCCTCCACGGATCCGAGGTCCGTGATGTCGCCCGCCAGGAAGGCAACCTTCTCGAGGTCCTCGGGCGGCAGGATGAGCGCGAGTCGACGCGGATCGCTGCCGAGGTCGAACGCGACCACGGGAACCCCTTCGCGGACGAGCTGGCGGACCGTCCACGCCCCGATGCATCCGAGGGCACCGGTGACCAGGAAGCGCTCTTCCGACGGAGCCACGGCCACCCCAGCTGTTCAGCATTCTGTCCGTTGGACCGAGGGCTGGACAATACGGTACCCTCGGTCCCGCGTCAACGGACGTGCGCGGCGCCCGCCCGCCACACTGGAGGGCAGATGACGATCGATCACGCCGAACGCGCATCACTCGGCCGGACCGGCCTTGAGGTCACCCGGCTCGGGTTCGGCGGGGCGTCGATCGGCGGCCTGTTCAGCGCGGTCGACGATGCCGACGCGATCGCCACGGTCCGCCATGCCTGGTCCGCAGGCGTGCGGTTGTTCGACACTGCGCCGCTGTACGGCTACGGCGCCTCGGAACGACGCGTCGGTGCCGCGCTCGCCGGACTGCCACGCGACGCGTTCGTCCTGTCGACCAAGGTCGGCCGCCTCGTACGACCGACCGCGGACATCCCCGCCGGCGCCGACATCGACCGGCAGGCGCTCGATGGCCGCGAGGACGCCTTCTACGTCATCCGCGATCCCGTCCGGATGGTCTTCGACTACAGCGCCGACGGCGTGCGGCGCTCGCTGGAGGAGAGCCTCGAGCGACTCGGCCTCGATCGCATCGACATCGCGCTCATCCACGACCCGGACGACCACTGGCGCGACGCCATCGAGGGCGCCTGGCCCGCACTCGAGCGCCTCCGGTCCGAGGCCGTGATCCGGGCGGTCGGCGCCGGGATGAACCAATCGGCGATGCTGACCCGGTTCGTGCGTGAGACCACGATGGACGTGGTTCTCGTTGCCGGCCGCTACACGCTGCTCGACCAGTCCGCGCTGGCCGACCTCATGCCCGCGTGCGAGGAACGCGGCGTCGGTGTCCTCATCGGGGGCGTGATGAACAGCGGCGTCCTGGCCGACCCGCGGCCGGGCGCCCGGTTCGATTACGGCCCGGCCGAGCCCGACGTGATCGAGCGGGCACGACGGATCGGTGCAGCCTGCGCCCGCCACGGCGTCCCGCTGCGCGCGGCCGCGATGCAGTTCCCGATGGCCCATCCTGCGGTGGTCTCCCTCGTGGCCGGCGTCCGCTCGGTCGCCCACCTCGACGAATACCCGGCTCTCCTCGCCCATCCCATCGCCACCGCCCTCTGGGACGAGCTGCGCGACGACGGCCTCATCGCACCTGACGCACCGGTCCCGGCTGCGTGATCGTCGACGCCCATCACCACCTCTGGGACCCCGCCCGGGCCGACTACCCGTGGCTGACCGACGAGCTCGCGGCGATCCGACGAGCGTTCACGACGGCCGATCTCGCGCCGCTGCTGGCCGCTGCCGGCGTCGACGCCACGGTCCTGGTCCAGACCCGCTCGAGCCTCGACGAGACGCGGGAGCTCATCGCCACGGCCGCGACCACGCCGTTCATCCGCGGCGTCGTCGGCTGGGTCGACCTGACTGACCCTGGCGTAGGTGACACGATCGCCGAGCTCCGATCGGGGTCCGGCGGCGACCGGCTGGTCGGGATCCGCCACCAGGCCCACGACGAGCCCGACCCTGATTGGCTGCTGCGTCAAGACGTGGGCCGTGGGATCCGGGCCGTCGGCGACGCGGGGCTCGTGTACGACCTGCTGGTGCGGAGCCGCGAGCTGCCGGCCGCGCTTGAGGTCGTGCGCCGCCGACCCGAGACACGGTTCGTGATCGACCACATCGCCAAGCCGCCGATCCGCGAAGGCCGGTTGCAGCCGTGGGCCGACCGAATCCGCGCGTTCAGAGCGCTGGACAACGTGGCGTGCAAGGTGTCGGGCATGGTCACCGAGGCCGATTGGGAGGCATGGCAACCGTCCGATCTCGCGCCCTTCGTCGACCACGTCCTGGCGGTCTTCGGGCCGCGCCGGCTGCTATTCGGATCGGACTGGCCGGTGTGCCTGCTCGCGGCGTCGTACCAGCGCGTGCTCGACGCGACCCGCGAGCTGTTGGGCTCGCTCGGCGAGGCCGACAGCGCCGCCGTCTTCGGGGGACGGCGACCGAGGTCTACGGCCTCGGCTGACCGGCCGGGCGCATCGGGTCCGACAGCCGCCGTGTCAGCCGTCGCAGGTCCGCGACGAGCGCCTCGACCCGGTCCTCGGTGGCGCGCGCCTTGAGCAACGTGACGCTCGCGGCGTAGGGCCCCTCGCCCGGGCGACGCGCGGGGATGGCGGCACCGAGGCAGATGACCCCTTCGACCGTCTCCTCGTCGTCGATCGCGTGGCCGCGCCGGCGGACCGCCTCGATGTCGGCCCGCAGCGCTTCGACGGTCGCGATGGAGTTCACCGTCAGCCGGGGCAGCTCGGTGATCGTCGCCAGGCGACGGTCCAGCTCACGATCGTCGAGCGCGGCGAGGGCCGCCTTGCCGGTCGCCGTGACGGTGGCCGGGAGGCGCCGGCCGATGCCCGAGGTCAGGCGCACCTGCTGGCGGCCGTCGTGTCGGCCGAGGTACGTCATCTCGAGGCCGTCGAGGACCGCCAGCTGGATCGTCTCGTCCGATGCCGCCGGCAGCTCCCGGCTCGCGTCGTAGAACTCCTGGACGAGGTCGATCGTGGCGAGATAGGCGCCACCGAGCTCGGCCAGACGCCGGCCAAGCGCGAACCCGGTCCCGACCCGGCGAACTAGCCCGACGTCGGTCATCGCTCCGCAGATGTTCGCGATCGACGACTTCGGCAGGCCGAGACGGCGCGCCAGCTCACTCGGGCCGATCGCGTCGCCGCCCGCCTTCGAGAGCAGGTCCAGGATCATGGCAGCCCGCGTGACCGCGGGCGCCAGTGAATCCGGCTCCCGCTCGGTGGCCCCGTCGTCTGCGAAATGGCCGTCCCGGCCATCCAATGCCGTGTCGCTCTCGGGCATCGGCCCGCCTCCCCACCACGGTCCGGGCCCTCGATCTGCCGGCCAGCAGGATGGACTGCGGACAACATATTGACTTTGTCGCGAGGCGGTCCCTATTCTGTTCAACCTACCGCCGAGTGTCCAGTATGCTGGACGCTTTGGCCCGAGGTCAAGAGGAGGAGCCAGTGTCGCGATTGCGTCTCATCGCGTCAGCGGTGGGCTTGATTCTCGTGGTGGTGGCGTGCGGTGGAACGACCGCCAGCGGATCGCCGGCCGCCTCGCAGGGCACGAAGTTCAAAGGCGTCAATGTCAACATCCTGACCTTCAACGGCCCGCAGGTCGCCGAACCGCTGCAGCGCCGTGCGCCTGCCTGGGAGCAGAAGACGGGTGGCCACGCCAACGTCGTCGCCGTCGGCTTCCAGACGATCTACAACAAGGCCCTCCTCGACGCGTCGACCGGGACGAACGCCTTCGATGCGTACGTCTTCGACCCGCAGTGGCTCGGCGACTTCGTCGGGCCGGGCTACCTGCTGGACATCACGGATCGCGTAAAGGCCGACCAACAGCTCAACTGGCAGGACATCGGCCCATTCTTCCGCGACTTCAACGCGACCTATGACGGCAAGGTCTACACCGTCCCGCTCGACGGTGACTTCCACATGGTCTACTACCGGAAGGACATCCTCGAGAAGGACGGCGTCAAGCCGCCGGCAACCTGGGACGACTACCTCGCCGTCGCCCAGAAATACAACGGCAAGGATCTCAATGGCGACGGGGCGCCCGACTACGGGTCGTGCATCGCCAAGAAGAAGGGCGCCCAGAGCTACTGGTGGATCATCTCCGTCGCCGGCGGGCTGCTCCAGAGCAAGGGCACCGATCAGGGCGCGTTCTTCGACACGACCACGATGGATCCGCTGTTCGGCCAGAACGAGGCCATGACCAAGGCCCTTGAGACGTACAAGAAGACGACCGAATTCGGCCCGCCCGACGAGAAGAATATGGACGTCGGTGGGACGCGCGGTCTGTTCACGACCGGGCGCTGCGCGCTGTCGATGGACTGGGGCGACATCGGGACCCTCGCCATCGGAACGTACGCGGCGGACAAGACCGGCGCGACGATCACACCAGGGTGGAAGGAAGTTCTCGATCGCGCCACCGGAAAGCTCGTCCCATGCGACGCCACGACCTGCCCGAACATGGTCGACGGCGTGAACTACGCCCCCTTCGCCTCGTTCGGTGGCTGGTCCGGGGCCATCAACGCCTACTCGACCGACAAGTCGACCGATGCGGCCGCGCTCACCGCGCGCAAAGCCCAGCAAGACGCCGCGTACGACTTCCTCTCGTACATGAGCGCGCCCGCTCAGTCCAACGAGGACGTCACGCTCGGCAAGACCGGCTACAACCCGTACCGCGCCTCGCAATTCGGTTCGACCGATCTGTGGGTCAAGGCGGGCCTCAGCAAGGCCGCCGCAGAGAACTACCTCGGGGCCATCAAGGCCAGCCTCGAGAACAAGAACATGATCCTCGACATGCGGATCCCGCAGACGGTCCAGTACCAGCAGAACGTTCTCGACGTGGCACTCGCCCAGTACCTCGCGGGTGAGAATGACGCCGCCAAGACCGAGCAACAGATCGCGACAGGGTGGAATGACATCACCAACAAGGCCGGAAAGGACAAACAGCTCGCTGCCTATGTCGCCAGCCTTGGCGTCCAGCGATAGTCCGGCCGAGGTAGACGCGGGAGGGCGCATCTCGAACAGGCCCGCCCTTCGCGACCGAGCCACGCGCCGAGCGACCTCCACGCTCGGCGCGTGGCGTTCTGACGGGGCGGCCAGATGGCTGTTCATCTGGCCGACCGTGCTGTTCATCCTCGTCCTCTCGATCTTCCCGCTCGTCGCGTCGCTCGCGCTCGCGCTGTCGCGGCTGTCGTTCCCGCGTGGTGGCGTGGATCTCCAGTTCGTCGGCTTTGCGAACTTCGAGGAGCTCCTGTTCGGCGACGAGCAGTCTCACTTCCTGGGCCTGTTCGGTACCCCTAATCCGCTTGGCTGGGCCGTCATACTCACCACGGCCGTGCTCGTCGGGGTCGCCTGGACGCGGGCCGTTCGGGACGGCCGGACGAGCGTCTTCGGGCTCGTCCTGCGCCTGATCGCCGGCGTCCTGCTGGTTGGCTTCGTCTATCTGCTCGTCCAAGCCTTGATCAGTCCCGGGGGCCGGCCCGGGGCCCTGATCGTGACGATGATCTTTGTGTTCGCCGGCATCGCCCTCCAGTACGTCCTCGGTCTCGGCCTCGCACTCCTGGCCGTCCAGCAGGTGCCCTGGCGGCGCTTCTTCCGGGTGATCTTCCTGATCCCACTGACCATCACTCCGGTTGGCGTCGGCTACATGTTCCTGATGATGACCGACACCTCGAAGGGGCCCGTCGAGCCGCTGTGGGTCGCCTTCGGGCTGCGCGACTTCACGTGGGTGACCGACCCATGGCTGGCGCGCGGCGCGGTCATCCTCGGCGACACCTGGCAGTGGACGCCGTTCGTCTTCATCGTCCTGCTGGCCGCGATCGAGAGCCTCGATCAGGAGGTCCGCGAAGCGGCAGTCGTGGACGGTGCGAGCCGCTGGCAGAGCTTCGTCAACATCACCCTCCCGGCGATCCTCCCGGTGAGCACGACGATCGTCCTGATCCGACTCATCGAGGGGTTCAAGATCATCGACATGCCGCAGATCCTGCTCGGCGGCGGCCCGGGAACCGCGACCCAATCGATGACGCTCCAGGCGTACATCGACTGGAACACGCTCAACCCCGGCCGATCCGCCGCCATCGCCTACCTGCTGCTCATCCTGGTGACCGTGGTCGCCACGGTCTACGTCAGCTTCGTCCGTCGGCGCGTCACCGAGGT
The DNA here is from genome assembly GCA_963842695.1 of uncultured Chloroflexia bacterium. Taxonomy (GTDB): domain Bacteria; phylum Chloroflexota; class Limnocylindria; order Limnocylindrales; family CSP1-4; genus SPCO01. The sequence goes on along the minus strand of CAWJHK010000006.1, from coordinate 293,226 downwards.
GGTCTGACCATGCGCGACCCGTTTCGTCGCCGCTCGCCACTGGATCTCTCGCCGGCCGCCAAGCTCGGCGCCTGGTTGTTGCTCGTCGGCTGGTCGTTGGTCGTGCTGTTCCCGATCTACTGGCTCGTCGTCACCTCCTTCAAGAATTCCCAGGACGTCGATGCCGGGCCCTTCTACCTGCCATTCGTCGACTTCCAGCCGAACCTGGACGCCTGGAATTACATCCTGGTCGAGCTCGGAAACGACACGATCCGGCCGTACATCAACACGGTCATCGTCGGTGTGTCGAGCGCCCTGATCGCGCTGGTGCTCGGATCCTTCGCGGCTTACGCGCTGGTCCGGTTCACGTACCGACCTCGCGTCGGGATCATCGCGATCTTCATCGGCTCCGTCGCGCTGGCCTTCATCGTTTCCGCCCTCGGGACGCCGATCCCGGTCGCGATCGCGTCCGCGGTAGCCCTGTTCGTGATCCTGGCCCAGACCATCGGGCGGCGGTTCACCTGGGCGCTGGCCAACAGCGACATCGCCTTCTGGCTCATCTCGCAGCGGATCCTGCCGCCGATCGCGGTCGCGATCCCGCTGTACGTGCTGTTCCAGCAGATCGGGCTACTCGACAACATCGGCGCACTGGTCATCACCTATGTCGCGACGAATCTGCCGATCGTCGTGTGGCTGATGCGTGACTACTTCGCGGCCCTGCCCCGGGAGCTCGAGGAGTCGGCCGCCGTCGATGGGGCGTCTGTCTACCGGATCGTGCGCTCGATCGTGTTGCCGATCTCCGTCCCGGGGCTGGTCGCCACGTTCCTCATCGTGCTGATCTTCGCCTGGAACGAGTTCCTCATCGCGCTCGTCCTGACCAGCGCGAACGCGCAGACCATGCCCCTCCAGGTCGCCGCCCAGAACGCCACGCGCGGTCCGCAATGGTGGGCCATGTCGGTCCTGATCCTGATCATGATCATTCCGGTCGTGGTCATGGCGGTCCTGCTCGAGCGCTACATCACACGCGGCATCCTCGTCGGCTCACTCAAGGGCTGACCGTGACCACGATCACCGCGCTCGACGTCTTGGACATCCGCTTCCCGACGTCCCGCAACCTCGACGGCTCCGACGCGATGAACCCGGATCCCGATTACTCGGCCGCGTACGTGATCCTGCGCGACGACGCGGGCGACGGGCTCGAGGGCCACGGACTGACGTTCACGATCGGCCGCGGCACGGAGGTGGTCGTCGCGGCGGTCGGGGCGCTCCGGCCGCTGGTCCTCGGCCGGACGAGCGAGGAGCTGTTCGCGGACATGGGCGGGTTCTGGCGGTCGCTCGTCGGCGACAGCCAGCTCCGCTGGATCGGGCCCGAGAAGGGGGCGATCCATCTCGCCACGGCCGCGGTGGTCAACGCCGTTTGGGACCTGTTCGCCAAGCGTGCCGGCAAGCCGCTCTGGCAGCTGGTCGCCGGGATGACCCCCGAGGAGCAGGTCGCCCTCGTCGACTTCCGCTACATCGACGACTTCCTGACACCCGAGGCAGCGCTGGCTCGGCTCGAGCGGCTGGCGCCGACGCGTGCCGCACGCGAGGCCGAGCTCCGGCGCGGCGGCTACCCGGCCTACACGACGTCGGTCGGCTGGCTCGGCTACCCGGATGACAAGGTCCGGCGGCTGTGCCGAGAGGCGCTGGCCGACGGCTGGACCCGGTTCAAGATGAAGGTCGGAGCGGACGTGACCGACGACCTCCGGCGGGGACGCATCATCCGCGACGAGATCGGTCGCGAGCCGATGCTGGCGGTCGACGCGAACCAGCGCTGGGGGGTCGGCGAGGCGATCGCGTGGATGCGCGAGCTGGCGCCGCTCGACCCGTACTGGATCGAGGAGCCCACCAGCCCCGACGACATCCTCGGGCACGCGACGATCGCCCGGGCCGTGGCCCCGATCCGGGTCGCCACCGGCGAGCACGTCCACAACCGGGTGATGTTCAAGCAGCTGCTCCAGGCCGGGTCGATCGGCGTCTGCCAGATCGACGCCTGCCGCCTCGGCGGGGTCAACGAGGTCTTCGCCGTGCTCCTGATGGCGGCCGAGGCCGGCGTGCCGGTCTGCCCGCATGCCGGGGGCGTCGGGCTGTGCGAGCTGGTCCAGCACCTGTCGATCGTCGATTACCTGTGCGTGAGCGGGTCGCTCGAGGGCCGGATGATCGAGTACGTCGACCACCTCCACGAGCACTTCCTCGATCCGGTCGTGATCCGCGACGGCGCCTACCAGGTCCCGACGATGCCCGGCTACAGCGGGCAGATCAGGCCGGACTCGCTGGCGCGCTACCGGTTCCCGGACGGTCTCGAGTGGCGCGCCGAGGCAGAGTCACGGGAGGCCGTCCGGACCGGACCGGCTGGATGAGGCGGTACGGCCAGCGGATCCGCGTCCGACCCGACCGGATCGAGGAGTACGAGCGGCTCCACGCCGAGGCGTGGCCGGGTGTCCTCGAGCAGATCCATCGATCGAACATCCGCAACTACACGATCTTCCGCCACGGCACGGACCTGTTCGCGTACTTCGAGTACATCGGCGACGACTTCGGTGCCGACATGGCGGCGATGGCCGCCGACGAGACGACCCGCCGCTGGTGGGCGCTCACCGACGCGATGCAGGAGCCGCTCCCCGACCGGGAACCGGACGCGTGGTGGACGACGATCGACGAGGTCTTCCACACCGACTGACCCGATAGAGTTCGCTTGATGAACTGCCCAGATTGCGGCTCTGATCAACTGCGCCACATTGGGGTCTTGCCCGATGTCGCGTTCTTCGCTGGCAGCCGGCTCCAAGAACCACTGCCCGGCGGCGAACTGGTCCACTGCCGCCGATGTGACCTGCGTTTTCGACACCCGCACCTCGGCGCTGCAACCTACGACAAGCTTTACGACAACGCGCGTACCGACACGTGGAGCGCGGGGCCGTCGCGGGTAGATCAGCGGCTCGTGCAAGCCTTGGCGCTGGGTACCGAACAACTGGCTGCGCGCGCCGACGGCGCGCCGCGCGTGCTCGATTTCGGCTGCTATGCGGGCGATCTGCTCGCATCGCTCCCTCCGCAGTTCGAGAAGTTCGGTGTCGAGGTCAACGTCATGGCCGGCGCGCGGGCTGCGAGCCGTGCCGGTGCGCGTGTGGAGCGTGACCTCGATCGTTTCGAACCGGACTTGCGTTTCGATTTGATCGTCGCGATGGATGTCATCGAGCACGTGTCGTCACCACGGGCCTTGTTCAAGCGCCTTGTCGAACGTTTGGCGCCCGGAGGGCGGCTTGTCGTTACCACTGGCGATGGCGCCAATTGGCTGTGGCGTTTGCTTGGTGCACGTTGGTGGTATTGCTATTTCCCGGAGCACATAGCCTTCATTTCGCGGCGCTGGTTGCGCTACCACGCGGGAGCGCTGGGTGTCTCCGTGCAGCTCGTCCGCACCTTCAACTACCTCGACGTGGCTGAGCGTCCCCGACTCGTCCGTGGTTGGAAGGCACTGTGGCGCTACACACGCAAGCCCGCCGCGCACAGGAAGCGGCGGCAACGCCACCTCGAAAAGCACGGCAGCGATCTTGGCGTGCCCGGCATGGGATTGACGCGCGACCATTTGCTGCTGGTTGTCGGCGCATGATCCCCCGCGCTGCCGTCGCGACGGCACAGCGGTCTGGCGCCATGCGCGATGGCGCCTTCGATGCGAACCATGCTCGACCCGTCACTGCTGAACGCCGAATAGTCGTCGTACAACACCGACTTGTTGCCCCTGGAGCGTAGGCCGGTAGCAGTCGCCCGACCCGCCCGATCGTCGGTTCCCTCTCCCGGCCGGCACGGTCAGGAAGCCGTCAGACCGGCGGTGCCTCGTCGACTGGTTCGGATCTCTCGGGGCCGGCCCCGTCCAGCGGACCGGGCTCGAGCGGCGCGGGCACGGGCGCCGCGACCGTCGTCACCTCGACGTCCTGGCGCCGGCGCCGGCGCTGCAGGAGGTAGACCGCGAGCAGCAGGACCAGAAGGACGAGGGTGATCGCCGCGGTGCCCACCGCAAGGGCCCGGCCACGGCCGATCTCCTCCGCCCCACCGAGCACGGTCAGGGTGGCCGACGAGCCCGCGACGGCGCCGGCATCGTCACCCGCGGCGAAGGCCGCAAGCGCGGCGTGGTATGCCGCTTCCGGCTCGGCGCCGATGAGGCCGATGTCCACCAGCGGCGCCCTCCGCACTGCCAGCTGGTCGCGGGCCGAGCGGATCTGCCGCGGCGGCGGCCAGCCACGCGTCGAAGCGTGTCGTCAGGCTGCTGAGGTCGTCACGCGAATTGGCCGACTCGTAGCTCCGTTCGAGGCCGTTCGGAAAGGCAAGCCCGAGCCCCTCGGTCGCCGACCTCAGCTGATCGCGTTCGGCGAGCGCGGTCTCCGCCAGCGACATCGCCGCGGTCGCGTCGCCGAACCGCCAGGCGGCCATCGGCTTGCGCACGAGGAGCCCCGGCAGCCAGTCGCCGCCCGCCGTGACGAGCGCCGCGTAGTGGGTCCGGGCCGCTGCTCGATCGTCGAGCAGCCTCATCTCGGGAGCGGTCAGGACCCATCGCTCGAACAGTGCTTCGGCCTTCGTCGAGCCACCGAGCTCCTCGAGCTCGTCGAGGAAGCGGCGCCAGTCCGCCGGCCCCGTGGCGGTCTCGGCCGGGCCGGCGCCGACATACGGGACGAGATGGCCGGCGGCGGATGCGAAGACGGCGCGCAGCTTGTCGACGCCGATCTCGGCGGCGATGTCATGGATCACCGTCCACGACGCGTCGTAGCCGTAGAGCTCGCTGGCCTGCGTGTCCGCATCGATCCGAGAGGGCGGCGGCCAGTCGTTGAGCGGGAAGGCCGCCTTGGCGGTCGGGTCGACCGCTCCCGGCGGGCCCTGCGATGCGGTGCCGCCGGCGACGATCCGGGCGGCGTACTCATCGGCCAGGCCTTCGTTGATCCAGCGCTCGTCGTACAGCCCACGGTTGAACCAGGCGTGCGCCGCCTCGTGGACGATGACGTGGTCCTCGAGCTCCTCGCTGATCCAGATCGAATCGTGGCGCGAGTCGAAGATGCCCGCATAGCCCTCGATCTCGGCCGACGACACCTCGGTCACGCCGAGCTCCTCGGCGACCGGCCAGGGGAGCCCGATCGCATCCTCGAGGTCGGGCAGCCCGTCTTCGAGGACGGTCGCGACCCGGTCCAGCCACTCCTTGTCCTCCGGCCAGGCATGGATCGCGACGCGGCGGCCGGGCAATGCCAGGCGCACGTTGGTCAGGGCGCCGGGATCCGACGCCTCGATGACGGCGAACCACCGGTTCGGCTCGGCGATCCCGTTCGCCGCGTAGGTCAGGGTGGCGGCGCGCGATGCCAGCCGCAATGGGTCCGCGGCGCCATCGGGTCCGATCCGCGCGTCGGCCCCGAACCGGCGCGGGAGCTCGACGCGCACGTCGGCCAGACCCGGGTCGCCCCATGCCCAGCCGACGAACGCGGCATGCGCCGGCCCGACTCGCACGAGGCTGTTGGAGCGCGGCTTGCCGCTCGGGATGTCGAAGGTCAGCCGCGTCTCGTGGGTCTGGCGGTAGTAGACGTTCGGGGTCCGGATCCGGACCTGCTTGAGGCCGGGTGAGTCCTCCGTGCGGACGGTCAGCTTCCGACCTTCCGCGGTGGCCACGATCGATCGAGCGCTCGGCTGGATCCCGAACGACAGCGTGTCGAAGAAGAAGGACCGCGTCGCCGTGTTGGGCTGCAGGTTGGTGGCATGGATGTCGAGTGCGACGTGAACGGCGCCCTTGGCCGGGTCGACGCGATATGTCGTCTCGACCGCCAGCCTGAGCGAGTCCTCGGCGGCGCGGGCGGGGGATGCGCCGATCGTCGCCGACCACGACGCGACGAGCACGACCGCGACAAAGACCGGCGCGAGCCGCCCGAGCGGCCCAGTGCCCGCGAGACGCCCGAGCCGCCACGATCGGGAGCGCGATCCAGCGGCGAACGGGCGTCGCGTCATCGGTTCAGCCTCTCCCGGCCGGCACGGGTCAGAAAGCCGTCAGATATGGGAGTCTTCGGCCACCATCGTGACATGCCGCCGGCGACGACGCCCGCGGAGCCACGTTCCCAGCAGGACGGCCGACAGCACGAGGGCCACGGCGAGGACCAGCAGGCTGAGGGCCCGGCCGCGTCCGGCCTCGGCGGCCGACGCCCAGGCCGACTGCGCGGCCGTGGCGGCCGCCGCGGAACCGGCGAGGTCACCGTCGGCGAACCGGGCCCTCGCCCGGTCGAGGTCGGCGGCCGGGTCGAGGCCGAGCATGCCGAGGGACTGGAGGGCGTCGGTGCCGGCCGGCCGCGCCGCGACGGCCGCGTTGTACTTGGCGATCGCCTCGATCTCGAACGCTGCCCTCGAGCGTGGCCGTCGCGAAGCCGTCGGAGCCCTCGAACGCGGTCTTCAGGGTGTCCGGAACGGTCAGCCCGGACGCCGCCGCGGCAGTCGCGATCCGGGCACGCTGATCGAGGACGGCCTGCCCATCGGTCAGCAGGGTCGTGGCCTGGTCGAACCGCCACGCGCGCATCGCATCGCGCACGGCCCTCGGGAGCTGCCAGTCCCCGGCGGCGCTCACGATGGCGTCGTAGCGTGTCCGCGCCGCGGCCCGCGCGTCGAGGAGCGCGAGGTCCGTGTCCCGAGCCACCCACGTCCGCCACAGGTCGTCGTACGACGCGGACCCGTGTGTCTCGAGGAGGTCGAGCAGCCCACGCCAGTCGACTGCCCCTTCGACGAGCTCTGGCCCGATGGCGGCGGAGGCGGCCGGCTGGTACGCGCCGACACGGCCAGCCGCGTCGGTCCAGACCGCCTGGAGCGCCTTGTCGCCGGCACGCTCCGCGATCGCACGGGCAAGGACCAGCGACGCCGCGTAGCCGTAGGTCTCGGTCGCCTCGTCCTCGGCGCCGACCTTGCCCCAGGCGTTGAGCGGGATCCGGGCCTGTCTTGACCTTGTCGGTCAGCGCCTCGGTCGCGGCCTTCACCTTGAGGTCGGCCGCCGTCTCGAGGCCGTAGTAGGACGCGAAGGCCTCGTTGGCCCAGCGGTCCGCGAGCAGCGACCCGTTGAACCAGGCGTGCGCCGCCTCGTGGAGGACGACCCCGTCGTCGGCGTAGTAGGCGACCTCGACCTCGCCGCCCGACGGGGTCGAACAGGCCGGCGTAGCCACCGGTCGAGCGACTCACCGCCTCGCGGATGACCAGCCCGCCGTCGCGCGGCCACGCCAGGCCGATCCGGGTCGACAGCACGGGCAGGGCCTTCGTCACCAGGCCGCCGACGCGCTTCGACCAGCTCGCATCGTCGGGCCAGGCCTCGATCTTGAGGTCGACCGGGGTGTCGCCCACGCCGACGGTCAGGCTGGTGGTCACGAGATCCGCGGGTCGATCCGCGACGAGGAAGGCGAAGAACGTCAGTGGCTTGGCGAGCTTGCCTGTCGTCAGCACGACCCGCCCATCCGACGCCGTGGTCGGTGCCGGCATGGCGCCCGACTGGACCTGGACCTCGAAGCCCTTGGGGAAGGTGACCTGGACGGTGCTGCCGCCCGTCGAATTGGTGGCGAACGCCCAGACCGGGAAGGACACGAGCGAGGGGCCGATGCGGATGTCGCGAGCAGCCGCGCCACCTGGGTCGACAAGGTCGAAAACCAGCTGGTACTTCGCCGACTTGCCGCTGTAGAGCCGCTGGGCGAGCCCGAGCTGGAGGAGCGTGTAGTCGTCGGTCCGCTTCGAGACCGTGACCTTCGGGCTCCCGGCCCCGGCCCAGGTCAGCTTGTAGCCCGATGTCCCGGGCAGGACGGACAGCAACGCCCGGTCGAAGAAGTACCGCTTCGTCGCGGTGTCCCGCAGGTGGTTGACGAGCGTCATGTCGACGGTGATCCGCACGCGATGGGCGTCCGGCTGGACCTCGTAGCGGGCGTCGGTGACGATCGTCAGGTTCGGGGCAGCCGCGCGGACCTCCGCGGTCCCGGCCGGGGTCGCCAACAACCCGGTCGCGGCGACCACGGCGAGGAGCAGCGTGGCGAATCGGCGGCTCATGCCTCGAGCAGCTCCGGCAGTCGAGCGCGATAGCGGTCGAGGAGCTCGGCGTTGGCCGACGTCCGGTCGCCCGGATCGGGCATGCGGCCACCGAGCCACAGCCAGTCCTTCGACTCCTCGATCAGCCGGTCGGCGATGCCCAGGATCCGTGCCAGCGCGAGGCCGAGGGCGTCCTCGGAAAGCTCCTCGATCGGGATCTCGACCGCGAGCACCGGCCGCTCGTCCTCCGCGACGGAGAACTTGGCGAACGGGAACTCGTCATTCCAGCGCAGCAGCCGGCGGTACGACTTGCGGAACATGTCGCTGATCGGCGGGGCGTACTGCGCCCAGCAGATCACGCCGAGGCCCGGGTCGAGGATGACCGTGACGCGGAGATCGAAGCGGCGGCGTCCGTCGAGGACGAGATCCCAGGCGGCGATCCCGTCACGGTCGGCTCGTTCGGTCGGGGTCAGGCCCAGGGCCGCGAGCCAGCCTTCGACGTCGGCCGGCGAAGCGGCGCCCAGCCGGGCGCCCGGTTCGGCGGATGACATGGCCCGCGGAGTCTAGCCGAGATCGGCCGGAGCGACCGTCGGCGGGTCAGGCCTCGTCGGCCACGCGCTTGCCGCGGCCGTTGGTCGCGCCGGCGACCGCCGCGACGGGCGCCCGCTCGGCCTCGACCTTGACCGGGACCGGCGCGGCGGTCCGGCTGGCCCGCGAGCCGCGCTTGACCTCGACCGATTCGCCGCTGCGCACGACGCGCCCCGCGAAGTCGGACGAGCGGACGTCGGCGGCGACCTTGACGTTGCGACCGATGCGCACGCCGCGCGGCACGACGGCACGCTTGCCGATGACCGTGATGCCGGTGTTGAGCCGGCCCGGCTCCTGCTTGTTCGGCCGGTCGTCGAAGGGACCTTCGCCCACGATCGCGCCCTGGCCGATCACCACTTCCTTGTCGAGGATCGCCCGGTCGACGACGGCGCCGGCGCGGATGACGGCGTCGAACATCACGATCGAGTCGCGAACGACCGCCCCGACGTCGACGCGGACACCGGGCGACAGCACGGAGTTGACGACGGTGCCGGCGATCTCGCAGCCGTGGCTGATCAGGCTCTTGTGGACCTGCGCCGTCGGGCCGACGCGGGCCGGCGCTCGCTCCTCGGACCGGGTGTGGATGACCCAGTCCTTGTCGTACAGGTCGAGATCGGGGTCGTCGTCGAGAAGGCGCATGTTGGCCTCCCAGAACGACTGGATCGTGCCGACGTCCTGCCAGTAGCCGTTGTGGCGGTAGCCGTAGACGCGCGCGCCCGCCGCGAGCATCGCCGGGATGACGTTCGCTCCGAAGTCGACGAGGTCCTCGGACAGCCAGCGGCGGAGGGCCTTCTTCGAGAAGACGTAGACGCCCATCGAGGCGAGGTCGCTCTTGGGCTGCTTCGGCTTCTCCTGCCACTCGATGACGCGGTCGTTCTCGTCCATGGCGAGGATGCCCATCCGCGACGCCTCGGCCAGCGGGACGCGCCGGACGGCGATCGTCACGTCGGCCCGGTGGCGGCGATGGGCGGCGACGAACGGCTGGTAGTCCATCTTGTAGATGTGGTCGCCGGCGAGGACCAGCACGATGTCGGCCGAGTTGTGCTCGATGACGTTGAAGTTCTGGAGGACCGCATCGGCCGTGCCGCGGTACCACTCGGCGACCTTGCCGCGGGCGATGTACGGCTGGAGCATCTTGACCCCGCCCCGGTTGCGGTCGAGGTCCCACGGCCGGCCGAGGCCGATGTGGTCGTTGAGCGAGCGCGGGTTGTACTGGGTCAGGACGACCACGTCGTCGATGTCCGAGTTGACGCAGTTGGACAGCGTGAAGTCGATGATCCGGTACTTGCCGCCGAACGGCACGGCCGGCTTGGCCCGCTCCTGGGACAGGATCGAGAGGCGTTCTCCCTCGCCGCCCGCGAGGATCACCGCCATCGTCCGCTTCACCCGGCCGATGCTAGCACGCGCCCGGGGGCGCGCCAATGAACGGACGGTTGCCGGAGGTTAACGGGACGGATCAGAACCGGGCACGGCCGGACGACCGGAGGCATCCGCGAGCCCTGAGGCTTCCGCGAACCTGGAGGCTCGCCCGGACCTACAGGAACAGGCGCGGGTTCACGAACCCGCCGTCGAGCTCGACCATCCAGTGCAGGTGCGCGCCGGTGGCGTGACCCGTGCTGCCCTGGATGCCGATGACCTCGCCCTTGGCGACGTAGTCCCCCACGGCCACCGGACGGGTCGGCTGCATGTGCGCGTACCAGGTTCGAAGGTTGCCGGAGTGGGCGATGATCACGATCCAGGCCGGATCCGGACCGTCGGCCCAGTTCCAGCCGACGTAGGCGACCGTGCCGGCCGCCGCCGCCCGGATCTGCTCGTTCGGCGGCCCGACCAGGTCGATCCCGTTGTGGTAGTGGGCGCAGCCGTTGCCGGGGGCGTAGTACTCGAACGTGCTGCAGCCGTAGTTTCCGCTGATGACGAAGCTGTCCATCGGCCAGCGCATCGTCCCGTTGAACTTGCTCGGGATCCGGCCGCTCATCACCTGCCGGGCGATGAGCGCGCTGATCTGCTTGGCCAGCTTCTTCTGGTCGGCGGCGGCCTTGGCGATGATGGCGGCAGCCGCGGCCTTGTTGCGGGCCAGCTTCTGGTAGGTGCGCTTCTGGTCGGCGAGCACGGCGGCGGTTCGCTTCTCGAGCACCTTGAGCTCGGCCTTGGCCACGTTGAGTGCCGACCAGGCTCTTGTCGAGCGCCCGCTTCTGGGCCGCCGTCTCCAGTCGCAGATCGTCGGTCTCGGTCCGCGTGTCCAGGGTCGACTGGTGGAGCGCAGCCAGCGTCTCCTGGTCCGTCGCGATCTGGGCCGCCAGCGCCTTGTCCTGCTCGCCGACGTCGATGTAGTAGCTCATCTCGGCGAGCATGTCGGTGAAGTCGGCACCGGACAGGAAGGTCTCGAGCAGCGAGGTCTGGTCCGCTTCGTAGGCGCTCTGCATGCGCTCGGCCAGCAGCTTCTTGCGTGAGGAGAGCTCGGCGCGCTTGGCGACCTCCTTGGCCTGGATATCGATCAGTTGGGCGTCGAGGCCCTGGAGCTTGACGACGAGATCCTGGTAGTCGCCCTTGATCACGTCGATCTTGGCTTCCATGCCGGTGATCTTGACCCGGACGGCCGACAGGTCGGTCTGGATGCCCTTCAGCTCGGTCGAGGTGTTCTTGATCTCGGCCGAGAGGGAGTCCTGGAGGTCGTTGAGCTCGGCGATCCTGGCCTTCTGGTCGGCCATCTCCTTCTTGAGCTGGGCCTGACGCGCCTTCGCGTCGGTCAGCTCGTCGCCCTGCACGGCGCCCGGGGCGGCGGGCGAGCCGAGCACGCCCACTACCAGGGGGAGCAGGAGGAGGAATGCACCGAGCCGGCGATGGAGCCGTCGACCCGATGGTGCCGATCCGGGGGCGGAGCGCCAGCCGCTGGCTGGCTGGTGGGCCGCGCGACCGGTCGGGTTGCGCGTCACGTAGGCGAGGTCATCGTGCGAGCTATTCTCCGAGTGTCCTCGATGTGAGCGATCGAGGCGCTGACGGTCAGGCCCGCCGGTGAGTCGCCGCCTGAGAGGCACACCCAGACGACACCGGCTTGGAGGCCATCATACCTCGGAAAGTCTAGTTATCCACATTACAAAGCGCGAGCGGGCCGATGGTCCCGTTCCGAGCGGGACCCGGTGGATAACTCACCCGCGCAGGAGCACGGCCCACAACGCCCCGATGATGAAGAACGGCCCGAACGGGATGTAGTCCCGGCGAGAGACGCGACGGGCCGCCAGCAGCACCACGATCACGATCCCGGCCGTGAGGAGGGCGAAGACGACGCTGCCGAGAGCGCGGCTGCCGCCGGCCATCAACCCCACGCCGGCCAGCAGGTACACGTCGCCGAGGCCGAACGCGCCGGCGCCGAACGGGATGGACGGCAGGTACAGGATCGCCGGGATGGCCACGGCGGCCACCACGGCCGGCAGCACCTCGTCGCCGATCAGCGGGTTCCGGCCGCTGAGCGCGTAGAGCAGGGCGACCGGGATGACCGGCCAGGTCAGGACGTTCGGCAGCAGTCGCTGATCGAGGTCCGTCGCGAGGCCCACGATCAGCGTCGCGAACCACGCCCCGAACAGGAGGAGCGCCAGCGGATCGCCCTCGAACCGGAGCGGCAGGAGACCGAGCCCGATCGCCCCGACGATCGCGGCGACGGCCGTCCGCCAGTCGACCGGCCGGCCCGGCGGATGCTCCTCGTCGTGCTCAGGCCAGCGGACCGCCAGCCGGTCGGCACCGAGACCGAGGAGGAGACCCGCCGCGCCGAGGACGGCGACCTGCGGCTCCACGTGACGGTCGCCCTGCAGTCCGGCGGCCGGCGGCGTCAGCCGGCGCGAGCGCCGGCGAGCGCCAGCTCGACGAGCGTGGCGTGCGCGACACCCGTCGCGCCCTTGGAAGAGAACGTCGTCGGCTTGCTGAAATAGGCCGAGCCGGCGATGTCGAGGTGCACCCATGGCCGGGTCACGAACTCGCTGATGAACAGGGCGCTCTTGACCAGCGAGCCCTCGACGCCGCTCGAGTTCTCGAGGTCGCCCGTCCAGCTCTCCATGTCGGTCCGGTACTCGTCGATGAGCGGCAGCTGCCAGAGGCGCTCACCGGCACGGTCGGCGGCGGCCCCGACCTCGTCGAAGAACGGCTGGGGCTCCCCGAACCCGCCGGTGATCAGCGGGCCGAGGGCGCGCGAGACCAGCCCCGTCAGCGTGGCGACATCGACCAGATGCGTCGCTCCGAGCTGTTCGGCGTAGGTCAGCGCGTCACCCAGGATCAGGCGGCCTTCCGCGTCCGTGTTGATGACGTCGACCTTCTTGCCGTTCAGCGCGGTGACGATGTCTCCGGGCCGCGTCGAGTGCGGACCGGGCATGTTCTCGACGGCCGGCGCCACCGCCAGCAGCGGCGTGCCCGGCGCGAGGCGGGCCACAGTCGCGATGGCGGCGATGACCGTGCAGGCGCCGGTCTTGTCGGTCTTCATCTCGTCCATCTTGTCGGCCGGCTTGAGGCTGATCCCACCGGAGTCGAAGCAGACGCCCTTGCCGACGATCGCCAGGTGTCGACCCAGCGCGTCCCGCTCGCCCTCGGCCCCGGAGCGCAGCACGATCATCCGCGGCGGGTTGTCGCTCCCCCGCCCGACGGCCATGAACATCCCCATGCCCAGCTTTGTCGCGCGCTCGGGCTCGATCACGTCAATCCACAGGTCGTGGCGCTTGGCGATCGCCCGCGCCTCTTCGGCGAGGACTTCCGGACTGACGTCGTTCGCGGCCCGGTCTGACAGGTTCCGCGCGAGGGTCGAGCCCTCGGCGATGACGATGCCGCGCTCGCCGGCCTTTGTCAGGGCAGCCCGATCACCATCGGGCGCCACCAGGATGAGCTCGTCGAGCTCAGGCGGAGCGAGCTCGACCGTCGCGCGGTAGAGCCGCCTCGGGTCGAACGTCCCCTCCAGGACGCCGCGGGCGACCAGGGCGGCCGCGGCATCGGCGTCGCCACCGAGCGCATCGACGAGCGGCGAGATCCAGAACGCCATGCGCCTGGCGGAACGGCCGCCGAGCCGCCGCTCGGCCGCTGCAGCTGTCCGCACGACCGCCTCGCGACCGACCGTCGCCGGATCCCCGATGCTGACGGGCAGCAGCCATGTCGCCGACGTCTCGCCCGAGCTGACGATGGCGGACGAATAGCGCTTGGCGCGGTACTCACCGAAGTCGACCGCGTCATGGAGGGTGCCGCCCGCGCGGCGATCGATCTCGGCGAGCGGTCCGTCGAACGTGGGTTCGCCGGCCATCGGCACGACGAGGACGTCCGCGGGGACGTCCCACGGCTGGTCGGTGACGACACGGAGTTGCACGAGGGATGGCCTCCGGGAGAGGATCGCCGCCGCTCTGGGGTGTGTTCGGCGACGCGTCGGGTTGTGTGGGTTCGTGCGCCAGTGTAGCCAGCCGGGCGACGGTCAGGGGCTCTCGCTCGACCCGGGTTCGGGGCTGCCGGCGGCCGCATCGCTCTCGAGCGCGTCGGTCAGGTTGGCGCGCGCCTCCTCGATGGCGATGACCGCGCCGTTCATCCCGCCGCGGCCGATGTCGGCCATGATCACGACCAGGGCACGCCGATCCGGCGGCAGGTTGGCACGGGCAACGGCCTCGGCCTTGACGGCGGCACGAACGGTAGCGGTGACCTTCCGCCCGACCTTCGAGATCGCCGTGTACAGGTCGCGGAGCGCGACGTCGTAGGCCGCGTTGCGGGCGATCCACTCGTCGAGGACCGACACCTCGACGGTGTTGGCCAGCTGGTTGCGGACGGTCCTGGCCGTCGCCAGCTGATCGTCGGCCTGGTCGATCAGCTTGATCGCCTCGGCGTACTTCGCGTTCCGGCCCCGCTCGGCGGCGTCGCCCACCAGCCGGTCGTGCTCGGCGAGCAGCGTGCTCATCTTCGTCGCGGCGACGGCCCCGACCGACAGCCGCGCCCACGAGGCGTCGAGCCCGTCGGTAGCGTCGAGCGCGGCGACCAGCGCGGCGTGGCGCGCGACGGTCGACGCCGAGACCCGCAGGCCTGCGTCCGGGGTGCCGACGTACGGCACCGACGCCAGGCGCTGTCGCAGGGCCCGGGTCCGCTGGATGACGTCGGTGACGAGAGCGTCGCCCTTGGCGATCGCCTCCTCGCCGATCGCGGTGTCGGTGCCGTTGAGCGCCGCCAGGGCGCCCCGGGCCTGGATGCCGAGCGCCTCGACCTGGTCGGCCAGCGCCTGGAGGTCGTCCGTCGCCGCGTCGAGCATCCGGTTGACCTCGGCATCGCCGGCCGTGGTGAGGTCAGACCGGGCGGCGGTGCCGGGCGGATGGTCGAGTGCCGTGACCAGCCCAGCTGCGCCGAGGGCGATGACGACGATGATCGCCAGCCAGGCGAGACCGGCCAGCACGGCTCGGACCGTCCGGCTCATGTCGCGGGCACGATCTGGTCGCCGGGCTTCGACCGCAGGTAGCCGAGCGCCCCCTCCATCGGCCTGGGCTCGAAGCCGAATCGCTGCCGGACCAGGTCGAGCGGGCCGATGTTGTCGAGCCGGAGCTGGCGCAGCTGGTCGGTCGCGACGGGGAAGCCGAGATGGACCAGCTCGGCGGTTCCGGCCACGAGCCGGATCAGGGGTACCGGTATCGGGAGGATGAGCCGCCGCTTGCCGAGGGCGGTCAGGACCTCGCGGGTGATCTCCCGGTACGTCCAGTAGCGCGGCCCGCCCAGCTCGAACGTCCCGCCGACGGTCGTGGGCTCGGCGAGCGACCGGACGACCACCGCCGCCACGTCCTCGGTATGGATCGGCTGGAACCGGGCCGAGCCGTCGCCGGGCACCGGCACGATGCCGGGCGAGATCCGGACGAGCCCGGCGACGATGTTGAAGAACCCGTCGCCCTCGCCGAACTGGAGCGAAGGCTTGAGGATCGTCCAGGCCAGCCCCGAGTCACGGACGACCGCCTCGCCCTTCGCCTTCGAGCTCGCATAGTGCAGGTCGGGGTCGTCGGTGACGCCCATCGCGCTCATGTGGACGAGACGCCGGACACCCGCCCTCTGCATCGCCGCGACGACCGCCCGGGTCCCCTCGGTGTTGACCAGCCGGAGGTCCGCGCCGCCGTTGAAGTCGCGCGGGATGGCCGCGAGGTGGACCACGGCATCGACGCCGGCCACGGCCGAGATGAGCGACCCGGGCCGAGTGATGTCGCCGATCCGAATGTCGACGCTGCCCCGGTCCGCGGGTCGCACCCGCCCGACGACGACCTCACCGGCGGACGGGGTGCGGGCCAGCGCGACGACACGATGGCCGGCCGCGAGCAGGACGGGGACGAGATGGCTGCCGACGAAGCCCCTGGCGCCGGTCACGAGGATGGTCGACATCGCCGCGGGATACTAGCATCGGGGCCGTGAACGACCCTTCCACGACCCGGGACAAGGCCCCTGCCCCGGCCGGCACCGAGCTCCGCGACCTGCTCGCCGCGATGCCGAAGGCGGAGCTCCACCTCCATCTCGACGGCTCGATGCGTGTCGACACGGCCCTCGAGCTGGCACGGACACGGGGCGTCGATGCACCGACCGACCGCACGGGCATGGCCACCGCCCTCATCGCGCCGATGCCCTGCGCGGACCAGGCGGAGCTGCTCCGCGCGTTCGACCTGCCGATCGCGCTCATGCAGGATGCCGATGCGCTCGAGCGCGTGACCCGCGAGCTCGTCGAGACCAAGGCCGCCGAGAACGTGCGCTACCTCGAGATCCGCTGGGGCCCCCTGCTGCACGTGGCCCGCGGGCTGGCGCTCGACGAAGGGATCGCGGCCGTGTGCGCGGGCGCGCGCGAGGCTGCCTTGCGGACCGGGACCGTGGTCCGGCTCATCTGCACGGCCCTCCGCTCGCACTCCCCCGAGGCGAACATCGTTCTCGCGGACACGGCGGCTCGCTTCCGGGATCGCGGCGTGACCGGCTGGGACCTGGCCGGCCCGGAGGCGGCCTTTCCCGATCCGATGGACCACGCCGCGGCGTTCGCGGCGGCTCGCGACGGTGGGCTCCGCATCACGCTCCACGCCGGCGAGTGGGACGGCCCGGAGCAGGTCCGCCGGGCGCTGGCACTCGAGCCGGAGCGGATCGCGCATGGCGCGGTCGCGGTCGACGACCCGGACCTGTGCGCCGAGCTGACCGCGCGGGGCGCGACTCTCGACCTTTGCCCGACGTCCAACTGGCAGGCCGGTATCGTCGCGTCGCTGGCGGATCATCCCCTCGCCCGGCTGCACCGCGCCGGGGTGCCGGTCACGCTCAGCACGGACGACACGACCGTCTCCGACCTGACGCTGATCGACGAGTACGTCCGCGCGGTCGAGGTCATCGGCCTGACGCTGCCCGAGCTGTGGGCCATCGACCGGCACGCCCTCGAGGTCGCGTTCGCGGCGGAGACCGATCTGGCGCCACTGCGCGCGGAATTCGATCGATGGTGGGCGCAGCGTTAATACGACGTTCACGAAGCGCGGGTACGGTCGCGGCCCAACGCCGTTCGAGGGTTCCATGAGCGCCACCTCCGAGACACTCCGCGCCGTCCCGCTGTTCCAGGGCATGACCGACCGATCCATCGGCGAGATCGCCGGGCTTGCGTCGGAAGCCGATTTCCAGCCTGGAACCCCGCTTGTCCGCGAGGGCGACCCGGGCGATACGTTCATCGTTATCGTCGATGGTCGTGCGACCGTCGAGCGACATAGCGAGAGGATCGGCGAGATGT
Organism: uncultured Chloroflexia bacterium; assembly: GCA_963842695.1. Lineage (GTDB taxonomy): Bacteria > Chloroflexota > Limnocylindria > Limnocylindrales > CSP1-4 > SPCO01. The sequence goes on along the minus strand of CAWJHK010000006.1, from coordinate 275,885 downwards.
CCGCAGGCGACTTCCTTGGCGAGATCTCGCTGATCGATGGCGGCCCGCGGAGCGCCACGGTGACTACGGTCGACCCCATCCACGCGCTCGTCATCGAGTGCGACGGGTTCAGGCGTCTCATGGACTCCTACCCACCGGTTCGCATGGACATCCTGACGGCCCTGACGATGCGCCTCCGCCGCGACGCTCCGTCCGTCTCCGACTGACGTCCGGGAGCGGCCGGGCGGTCAGCGCGCGGCGAGTCTCTCGAGAGCGGCGGCCAGCTCGGCCGCATCGGCCGCCGCGGCGTTGGGTCGCCGGTCGGCGGGGAGGGCATCCAGCTCTGCCCGGGTGGTGACGCCGGTCAGCATCAGCACGCAGCGGGCTCCGACGGCCCGGGCGGCGGCGAGATCCGTCCCGATCATGTCGCCGATCATGATCGCCTCGCCCGGCGCTCTTCCGACGGCATGGGCGGCCGCTTCGAGCAGGTACGGCTCGGGCTTGCCGATTGAGATCGGGACCACGCCGGTCGTCGTCTCCACGGCCGCGACCAGCGAGCCGGCACCCGGACGCAAGCCGCGCTCCGTCGGATAGACCGGGTCGCGGTTGGTGGCGATGAAGCGGGCACCGGCCCGCACGCAGTCGGCGGCGACCGCCAGGCGCAGGTACGTCATGGTCGGGTCGAGGCCGACGATCAGGGCATCGGGGTTCCCCGCAGCGGCCATGCTGTCGATCCCCTCCTGGCTCACGCGGGTGGCCGCCGCGCCCGACGTCACGACGTCGAAGCCGACGTCGCGCAGCTCGCGCTCGAGGCCGCTCGCGCCGAGGATGAGGACGCGCTGGATGCCCGGTTCGTGCTCGCGGAGGTAGGTCGCCGTGGCGCGCGCCGACGAGACGACGGTGTCCGCGGTGACGGGGGCGCCCATCGCCGATAGGCGTGTGACGTAGTCGGTCCGGTAGTGCATCGAGTTGTTGGTCACGTACACGACGTCGTCGCCACGGACCGCGCGATCGGCAAGGACCGCGGCGACACCCGGCACGGGGTCGGCGCCGCGATACACGACGCCATCGAGGTCGACCAGCAGGAGGAGGCCCATCGACCGATCGTAGCCGTGCGTCCAAGCTCGCGTTTGACCCGCGTACGATGGCCTCGATGCCCACGACCGACCCGGGCGCGCACCCCGGACGCCACCCGGACCGTGATCCGCTCGCCGCAACCCAGCGACTGCTCGTCGATGGCACGAATCTGCTCCACGCCCTGTCGCGACGGCCCGGCGCGGCACCCGCGGCGGCGCTGATCGGGCGCCTGCGTGGCGCGATCCCGGCCGCGGTCGCCATCGAGCTCGTGTTCGACGGCCCGCCCGAGCGCGGGTTGCGCAACGAGCGGATCGCGTCGGGCGTGCGGGTCCGCTACGGCGGCAATCGATCCGCCGATGCGGTCATCCTCAGCCTGGTCGACGAGGCACGCGGGCTCGATGGCGCCGCGGGCGCGGCCGCGTTGCTGGTCGTGACCGACGACCGCGACCTGCGCCACGGCGCCCGGCTACGCGGTGCCCGGACGGCCGGCTCGACGTGGCTCCTCGGGCGCCTGGATAGCCGGAAGCTGGCGGCTCCGTCGGTCGGCAACCCGCGATCGCCGCAAGCTGGAAACCTGGACGCAGACGAGGCGGACGACCGGCCCGGATGGAAGCCCGGCCGCGGCGCGACGACGAAGCGCGGCAATCCGAAGCGGGCGCCGCGGACGGGTGGGGCTGGTAGGATGCGGCCGTGAACCTCGTCGACGTCTTGAACGAGATCTGGACCCAGATCCTCAACGTCACGGCGATCTTCGTGATGCCGGACTGGTCGTTCGTCATCAGCCTCCTGCCGGTCATCGTCCTGCTCGGCCTGGTCGGCCCATTCCTGACCGGCCTGATGCTCGGGACCGTCGCGTACATGGCGACCAAGCCACGCGTCAAGGTCGCGTTCGAGGAGGGCCCGCGGTTCGCGGAGATCGGCCCCGGCGACGAGCCGGTCTATCCGGTCGGGCTCCCGCACTGCCGTCGTGACCGGCTGGTCTATCCGTCCGGCACGACTCGCTGCGAGCGCTGCCACGAGGACCTGGCCGTGGTCTGTCCGATGTGCGGGCTGGGCCGCGCAGCGAAGATCGACACGTGCGCCAACTGCGGACTCGTGCTGAAGGTCGTTCCGCGGGCCATCGTCGCACGGTCGAGCGCCGGGCCGAAGCCGGGCGGCGCGGCCGTCGCCTAGCGAAATCATCGAGTCCGCAGCTGCGTCCCTGAGGCGATGACCATGGCCGTGCTCTCGTCGGTGCTCTTCTCCCTCGGCGTGATCCTCGTCGCGCTCGGCTTCGCCGCCCACGTCGGCCACGCGGTGATGCTGGCCAACGGCCGCCGGCTGCTGCCCGAGTTGGCGCCCGCCGGCCGCCAACCGGCGTACGCCGGGGTCGTGACCGGATCGTTCGTGACCGAGCAGACCCGGGCGGCATCGTCCGGGCCCGCCACGTTCGCCGCACCGAGCCCGCTGTCGCGCGCTGCGATCTGGCTGACGGCCGGCGCGTTCGTCGCCCTGGGTGCCTCGATGCTCCTGCGTGCCGTCCTCGTCGGGCGCGGCCCGTGGGGCAACATGTTCGAGTTCACCGTCGCGTTCTCGTTCTCGATGCTCGGCGGCTACCTGTACCTCCAGCGGCGCTACCCGATCCGGTCGATCGGGTTCATCCCGACCGGCGTCGCGCTGATCCTGCTGCTCTACGCGTCGAGCCTGCCGTCGGACATCTCGCCGCTGGTCCCGGCGCTCCAGAACGCGCCGCTGCTGACGATCCACGTCGGCCTGGCGGTCCTGAGCTACGGCATCTTCGCCACGAGCTTCGCGGCCGGCGTCGCGTACCTCGCCCAGGGCCCGAACGACCGGTTCTCGTGGCTGCCATCGCACAAGGTCCTCGACGAGGTCGCGTACCGGTCCGTCATCATCGGCTTCCCGATCTTCGCCACGATGATCATCCTCGGCTCGTGGTGGGCGTCGATCGCCTGGTCGCGCTACTGGGGCTGGGATCCCAAGGAGACTGCCGCGCTGGTGACGTGGCTGACCTATGCGATCTACCTGCACGCCCGCAACCAGCGATCGTGGGCCGGCCGGCCGGCTGCGCTGCTCCTCGTCGTCGGCTTCGGGATGGTCCTCGTGACCTACTCGGGATCGCTGTGGTTCAGCGGCCTCCACGCCTACAGCGGCCTCTAGCCCGGGGCTGGACCGGGCTCCAGCTGCGTACCCAGGTCTGAGCTTCGTCGCTACGACTTCAGTTGAGTGATGCCACTCGAGAGCATCACGGTCGCTGGCCGAAGATGCTTCGCCGGCATCCGATCAGTCGAGCGATGCCACTCGAGAGCATCACCGGCGCCGACACGGCAAAGCCCACCAGTGCGATCACTCGCGCCAGGGACGGCAAGACGACTGCGGTGGCCGGCTCTGCCCGCATGGCGCCGTCCGACACGGCTTTGATGCTCCAGAGTGGCGTCAGAAATGGGAGTCATCGCGCCGGCGAGCATGATTTGGCGCTTACCTGCCGGCTTTCCGGCCCTTCCAGTTCCAATGGAAGTCGTCGTCCTCCTGGACGCCGTGCGGCCAGCCCATGTCGGGGCGATAGCCGAGGAAGCCTTCCGCGAACGAGAAAGGCACACGGCGGAACATGGTCGTCAAGGCGAGGGCGGCACCGCACAGCACTCCGGCGATCGGATCGCCCCCGGCCAGGGAGATGGCGACGGCGACGACTGCAGCAAGCTCGAGATCGGAGCGACGCGGCACGAACAAGGGCTCCGGCACGACGTGGTCGGAAACATCGGCCTCGCGGGCCTCGGACCCGGGCCCGGCGCTCGGCGATTCGAGCGGCTCGATCGCTGCCGTGGCCTCGAGGGACTCCGACGACCACGCCGCCTCGGGACCGTGGAGCATGGGCGAGGACAGGGCTGGTACGACCCGCTCGATCGCGACGCGCGGCGGGGATCCATCCAGCTCGACGATGTCCAGCATGGCGACTGTCCTCGGCACCATGGTCGCGCGGGGGCCGGGCGCCGTCAATGCCGCGCCAGTCGGCGGCCAGACGACGGTGCATTCGTCCTGGTTGCGTTCGCGGATCTTCGAGCGGGGCGAAAGCGCGAGGCGACGCAGGATCCCCGGACACGACGCGCCGGCTCGTGTACCGTACAGATGTTCGAAATAACCTGACCTGTGGACAGGACCGTGGACCAGTCCCCGACGGCAGTGGACGACCTCCGAGCGGATGTGGACACCCGCCCCACTAGCGTGGAAAACCCCGCCCGGAGCGTGGACGAGCCCAAACCGGCGAAACCACCACATGTTGCGCTCGCAACCCGACCGCGACCACAACATCTTGTGTTTTCCCCTTGACGTAGCTCCGCTCGCGGCGTACAGTTCCTGGGTCGCCTGATCGATCCCGAGACGCCCAACACGCTCCAGGCCGGCCCGACCAGCCGGTCCGTGAGCGGCCCCCAGGAACCACCTCGGAACCACCCGCGACACCGCGATGCGGCAGCTACGGCGCCGCGAGACAATGAGGGCAGGAGGAGCACGGACGATGGCACGAGCCCACGGGACCACGACGGTGCAGCCGGCACGCACGCGCGGGGAGACCACCGCCACCAAGGGCCGGCACGCCGGTCCGTACGGCGCCTCGTTCGATGGCACGGAGCCCGATGGCAGCACCCCGGCCCGTGGCCTGACCTTCGAGCGCCGCTGGACCTCGCCCGGCGTCCATCCCTATGACGAGATCGCCTGGGAGCTCCGGACGGCCAGCATCGGCAACGAGTCGGGCAAGGTCGTCTTCGAGCAGAAGGACGTCGAGGTCCCCGACTTCTGGAGCCAGCTGGCGACCAACGTCGTCGTGAGCAAGTACTTCCGCGGCCACCTCAACACGCCGGAGCGCGAGACCAGCGTCAGGCAGCTCATCGATCGCGTCGTCAACACGATCACCGCCTGGGCCGAGACGCAGCGCTACTTCGCCTCGGACACGGATCTCCAGACGTTCAAGGCGGAGCTGACCCACCTGCTCGTCCACCAGAAGATGAGCTTCAACTCGCCCGTCTGGTTCAACGTCGGCATCGAGGCGCACCCGCAGTGCAGCGCCTGCTTCATCAACTCGGTCGACGACACGATGTCCTCGATCATGGACCTCGCCAAGACGGAGGCGATGCTGTTCAAGTTCGGCTCCGGCGCCGGTTCGAACCTGTCCACGATCCGGAGCTCGAAGGAGAAGATGGCCGGCGGCGGCACCGCCTCGGGCCCGGTCTCCTTCATGAAGGGCTACGACGCGTTCGCCGGCGTCGTGAAGTCGGGCGGCAAGACCCGCCGCGCGGCCAAGATGGTCATCCTCGACGCCGGGCATCCGGACGTCCTCGAGTTCATCGATTCGAAGGCGCACGAGGAGCAGAAGGCCTGGGCGCTCATCGAGGCGGGCTACGACCCCAGCTTCACCGGTGAGGCCTACGGCTCGGTCTTCTTCCAGAACGCCAACCACTCGGTCCGGGTGACCGACGCGTTCATGCAGGCCGTCGTCAACGACGAGGACTGGACGACCCACGCCGTCGTCGCCCCGCACGCTCCGATGGAGACCTATCGAGCCCGCGACGTCTTCCGGCGCATGGCCGATGCCGCCCACCTCTGCGGCGACCCGGGCATCCAGTACGACACGACGATCAACGAGTGGCACACCTCGGCCAACACGGACCGGATCCACGCGTCGAACCCGTGCTCCGAGTACATGTTCCTCAACGACACCGCGTGCAACCTGGCGTCGCTCAACCTCATGAAGTTCCAGACGCCGGACGGCGAGTTCGACGTCGATGCCTATCGCCACGCGGCCAAGGTCACGATCACGGCCCAGGAGATCCTCGTCGACAACGCGAGCTACCCGACGCCAAAGATCGAGGAGAACAGCCACAACTTCCGGCCGCTCGGGCTCGGCTACGCCAACCTCGGCGCGCTGCTGATGTCACGCGGCCTGGCGTACGACTCGGACGAGGGCCGCAACTTCGCGGCCGCCCTGACCGCGATCATGCACGGCGAGGCGTACAAGCAGTCGTCGATCGTCGCACGCGATCACGGCGGCCCGTTCAACAAGTACGCCGAGAACCGCGAGCCGTTCCTGCGGGTCATCGGCAAGCATCGCGACGCCGCCTACCGCATCCCGACCGCCGGCGTGCCCAAGGACGTCAGTGCCGCCGCGACCGCGGTCTTCGACGAGGCGCTCGAGCTCGGCCAGCAGCACGGCTACCGCAACGCCCAGGTCACCGTCCTCGCCCCGACCGGCACGATCGCCTTCATGATGGATTGCGATACGACCGGGGTCGAGCCGGACATCGCCCTCATCAAGTACAAGAAGCTGGTCGGCGAGGGCTTCCTCAAGATCGTCAACCAGACCGTCCCGGCCGCGCTGCGCAAGCTCGGCTACGGCGCCGAGCAGGTCGACGAGATCCTCGCCTACCTGATGGAGCACGAGACGATCGAGGGCGCCCCGCACCTCAAGCCACAGCACCTGCCCGTCTTCGACTGCGCGTTCAAGCCGGCCAACGGCGAGCGGTCGATCCACTACATGGGCCACGTCCGGATGATGGGTGCGATCCAGCCGTTCATCTCGGGCGCGATCAGCAAGACCGTCAACATGCCGGAGGCGGCGACGGCCGAGGAGATCGAGCGCGTCTACATGGAGGGCTGGAAGCTCGGCCTGAAGGCGATCGCGATCTACCGCGACAACTCGAAGCGCAGCCAGCCGCTGATGACCGGCAAGAAGAAGGACGGCGACGCGGTCGATGCCGCGGCGGTCTCCGAGGAAGTCGAGAAGCTGCGCAAGCAGCTGGCGAAGGCCCAGGCCGACGCCGCGCTCCCCCATCGACGCCGGCTGCCGGCCGAGCGCACGGCCGTGACGCACAAGTTCGACATCGCCGGCCACGAGGGCTACATCACCGTCGGCCTCTACCCGGACGGCCAGCCCGGCGAGATCTTCCTCAAGATGGCCAAGGAGGGCTCGACCGTATCGGGCCTGATGGACAGCTTCGCGACGACGGTGTCGGTGGCGCTCCAGTACGGCGTGCCGCTCAAGGACCTCGTCAACAAGTTCGCCCACGTGCGGTTCGAGCCGTCGGGCTTCACCGGCAACCAGGAGATCCCGATCGCCAAGTCGATCGTGGACTACATCTTCCGCTGGCTCGGCTCGCGGTTCCTGACCGCGGACGACAAGGCGAACCTCGGGCTCATCGACCGTTCCGCGATCGTGGCGGATGTCCCGGACTCCTCCCCGGGCTCCGCCACCGTCGCTCCAGCCGCCGTCCGCGTCCCCGGCGATCCTCGCAGATCCCCTGTCGACGCCGGCGTCCCCCCCGCCGGCGTCGACCCAACCGTCGGACAGCGCAGTCGAGAGTGACGCGCCAAGGGCGACGGCCGTCGCCGAGTCAGTCGGCGACGCGTCGAAGGCGCCCGAGCCGCAGGAGCTCGCGGTCATCGCGACCAACGGCCACGCCAACGGCCACGCGGCCAACGGCAACGGCAAGACCACCAATGGCAGCAGCACGGCCCCGGCGATCACGCTCAACTTCGGTGCCACCAAGGTCAGCTTCCAGGCCCAGGCCGACGCTCCCAGCTGCGCCGAATGCGGCTCGATCATGGTCCGCAACGGCAGCTGCTACAAGTGCCTCAACTGCGGGAGCACCAGCGGCTGCAGCTAGATAACCCCGTCGTTACAGGGATATGAGAGCCACGATGATCGGGGCTCTCATCACGCCCGGCCCGCTTCTGTATCCGCACACGCGGGGTTGGCGTCAGATCGTGAACGGCACCTTCCGTTCGAAGCTCCGCTCGATCCGTCCCACGCGGAAGTAGTTCGGCGTCTGGTCGGGCGGCATCAACTCGCAGATCGCCCGATAGAAGGCCCGATGTCCGTTGCTGAATTTGCCGTCGGCCCAGACTTCGCGGAGCCGCTCGGTGAACAGGCCGTTCCGGTCGCCGTCGCGCGAGTACTGGCTGTCCTGGCACCCGGAGATCAGCACGACCGCGGCCTCGACCGCGGCCTTGTCCCCCTGCGCGAACGTCTGCTGGAGGGCGTCGTACTCGTCGCGATGCGCGGCGTAGGTCCGCTCCTGCACGCCCCTCGGGATGAACTTGAAGCGATCTGACGTGCTCGCATTGGCCGGCGAAGCACCGTAGAACTGGTCGCGAAGGATGGTGCCGCTGTGGCAGCTGTCCGACAGCACGAGGATCCGGACGCCCGGCTTGAACGCCGCCCACAGTGCGTAGAGCTCGTCGTCGAGGAGCTGACGGTCCCACAGGACCCATGTCTCGTCCTGGAAGTCGAGCTCCTCGCCGCTGGGGTCTCTGACCTGTCCCCCGTGGCCGGAGTAGGACAGGACGAACAGGTCGCCCGCCGCAAGCTTCGCCGCCGCGTCGTGGATGCCGCGCGTGACGGCCGCCGCGGTCGCCTTGCGGGTCAGGAGCATCGATGACGTGAACCCGCGAGCCGACGTGATCGCCTCCATGTCCTTCGCATCCGCCTCGCAGGCCATCAGCGTGCCGTCCCAGCCCTCGTACCGGTCGGGATCCACCGAATTGAGCCCGATGTGCAGCCCGATCCCCTTGGCCTCAGCCATGTCGTGCCTCCTCTCTCCGGGTGCCCGATTGCCTTACGGTCCGCCGCGCTCGATCTTCAGCGACGGATGGCCGTAGTACTGGTAAGCGAGGAACGTCGAGGACGCCGTCTCGGGGGAGGTCAGGAACGACGCGCGCTCCATGCGGAGGGCTTCGGCCGGTGATGCTCCCGCGAACACCCGCTGATAGAAGCGCAGCGCGATCTCCCTGGCGGCCGCGTCGTCGATCGACCACAACGGGGCGATGACGGCGGCCGCCCCGGCATAGAGGAACGCGGCGGCCATGCCGGCGTAGTCGCCCAGCACCTGGTGGCCGCTGCCGACCTGGCACGCGTTCAGAAAGACGAGCGGCGTCCCGGAAAGCGGTTCGAGACCGATCACGGTGTTCTCGTCGAGGAACGTGCCGTCGGCAAGCAGGATGCGCGGCTGGACCGCACCCGGGGTGCCGGGCTCGGCATACGTGCCATGGACCGCGAAATGGATCACGTCGTAGGCCGGTGCGTGCGACAGGCACGCGAGCACGGCTTCATCCACCGCCTGGATCCGGTCGGCCGCGAACTCGTCCTCCATGGCATCGGCCTCCGCCTCTGCCTCCTCGAGCCTGCTGGGCCCGGTGAAGACGCCCGAGATCACGGCAAGGGTCGCGACGCCGAGCCGAGCCGGCGGTGGAACGCGCGGAGGCGGCTCGCCGATGACCCAGCGAGCGACGTTGGCCTGCGCTCCCAGGAACCGGGGTGCAGCCCGGTCAACGAGGGCGACCTCGCTGGGCAGGACGGCGAGCTCCCATGGGATGTGCGCCTCGGCCGACAGGATCTGGATGGCCGGCGGACGCGGTGCGGCGGCGGCCGCGACCTGACCGAAGACGTCCCAGAACCGCTGCGGGAGCTGCCGGGCGATCTGGTGACCGATGCCCACCAGCGCGGGTCGCATCGACGCCTTCCCTTCGTTGGCCCGAACGGATTCGATGACACCCTGCAGGAACTCCTGGGCGCCGCTTCCGAGGTCGATCGGCAATGCGGTCGAATCCGGCCGGATGCCCATCCCGTCGCGCGTCAACAGCTGCAGCCAGAACGACCCGCCGGATTCATCCTCCTGGTGCTCGATCGTCACGGTCAGATCGGGGGCTTCCTCGCCCCGTGGCGTCGACAGGGTCGCCGGCGGGCGTGGCTCGATCGGCTGGAGCGCCTGGAGACGCACGGCATCGTCGACGACCACGATCTGCCGGGTCGCCACGCCCATGACCTGGCCCTCGACCGAGTAGGTGGCGCGGATCTGGCGACCGCGGATCGGTCGGTCCGCTTCTGTCGCGCGAAGCTTCACGATCCTGGTCGGATAGGGCGCGTCGGCGGTCACGTCCAGGTCGATCCGCCATGGGTCCGGACCGGGTTCGAGGGGTTCGAAGCCATCGGCCAGCAGCTGGATCGTCAAGGTGTACGCCCCGACACTCCACGCGGGTCGCACGATCGGAGCCCCCCCGACGTCGGCATCCGGTGCAGCACCAAGACCCACATCGAGCTCGAACGGCACCGCGGCAACCACGGCGTCCGGAGCGACCAGGTGGGCATACGAGACGCGGGGCGGATCGGCGGTCCCGGTGGGCGGCGGCAATGCGCCGGCAGCGGCGTCGGTCGGCGGAGGCTCCGCCGGCGGTCGTCGGCGGTGGCTCGGAGGCGGCTTCGGTCGGGGGCGATTCGGTGACGGCTCCGGTCGGTGGGGGCTCCGCACCGGCGCTGGCCTCGGCGCCGACTCCGCAACGGCGTCGGACGCGCGACGCCCGAAGATCCCGCCGACGGTCCGTGTCACCGTCGCACCGATGGCACCCGGCAGCAGGGTCCAGACCGTGGCGGACCTGGCATCGATCGGCGTCGCTCCCGCCTGCTGCGCCACCACCAGGGCTCCGAGCCCCATCAGGGCGCCGCCGATCGCACCCAGGACGGCACCACCGCGCCCGGCCACTGCGGCGCGGAGCGCCACGATGAGCGCAATCGAACCGGCGATCGCCATCCCGGTGCCGATGACACCCGGCACCGTCGTGAACGGGCTTCCGCCCGTGATCTGGACCCAGGCCGTCGTTGGCGGACAGTCGGCCGGGTCCTTGCTGATCTCGATCTGGTACAGGCCCTGGACGGCGAGGGGCTGGTCCGAGAGATCGACGGTCCCGGTCCAGGTGCTGTCGGCGGTCACCGCCGGCTGCGGCACCTCCACGGCGGTGGGCCAGAACTTCGCTGCGATATGGAGCTGACCGAGCGGTCCCGGGCCGACCGCGGTGAGCACGATCGTCTGGTCATTCGACAGCGTTATGGCGCGCTCTTGGGTCGTGGCGGCATCCAGATCCTGGCCGTCGATCGTGTAGAGGCAGCCTCCTGCGGCCGCCGCGGGGGCCGCGAGCAGCACCCCCCAGCCCGCGGCCAGGACGAGTGCCAGGCACGACCGGGCGACATCGATCCGACGGATCGCCTTCACCAGCGGCGGCCGATTCGCGCCGCGACGAGCCGGTCGATGGCCGCTTGCACGTCGAAGCTGGCGCCGCTGAGCGAGCCCTCGAGCGTCTCCCCTGGCATCGTCGATGCGACGCTCCTCCCCGTTCGACCGCAGGTCGAGCCTCCACGCTAGACGAGCGGTACGGCGACGTCAACACGATCCGCGGACCGGTCGGGATGGTTGCCCGGAGCATGACCGCGTCGTAGAGTCGATGGCTCTGGGGGAGCGGAGGAGGCGAGCCGTGAACGCAGTCGATGGTTCGAAGCGGCGGATCCGCGCACTGGTCGTGGTGGTCGCCGCGGTCATCCTTGCAGCGATGCCCGTGGGGGTCGCGGCCGGCCCCCAAGACCCTGACGGACCGACACCGATCGTGCTGTTCCCGGCCTGGCATTTCACCCGGCTCCAGGTCACCGTCCACAACCAGCACACGGACGCCGCATGCCCTGCCTCGGGCCAGTTCGAGGACCTCGTCTTCTTCGATCCGGGGCCGCCGTTCTCGCAGGTCTGCCGCGACGAGCTGCTGACCCTTCGCTACGACGCCAACGCGCACAAGCCGATGCGCCTCCGGTTCTCGGAGCAGCCGGGCGTGACCGTGAGCATCGCGGACTACGGCCGGACCGCCAGCGCGCCGGCCTACGAGCCGATGTACGAGGCGCTCGAGGCGGCGGGCTACACCCGCGACCGCGACATCCGGGTGGCCGGATATGACGCTCGCCTGACGCCCGACATGGGCCACTTCCTTCGGCGATCGATGCGCCTGATCGAGGCGACCTACCGCGACAACGGCCGGAAGCCGGTCCACCTGGTCGGACACTCGAACGGCCCGATCTACGTGCAGTACCTCCTCACCCACACGAGCCAGGCGTGGAAGGACAAGTACATCCACGGGTTCACGCCGCTCGCCGGCAACTTCCCGGGACAGGGTCTCGGCTACGCGCTGATGTTCGTCGGCGTCAACCTTCCCGACCTCGCGTTCCCCGCCACTCCGGAGAACGGTGTCAGCAGCGCGCGGATGTTCCTGTCACATCCCTCGACGTTCATCACGGCCTCGGACCCGCGCATCTTCGGTGACGACGAGATCGTGATCCGCGACCAGTCGACCGGCACCGACTACACGCCGGCCGACTATCACGCGCTGTTCGACGACGCCGGCCTCGGCTGGGCCAACCCCATCGCCGACCACTACATCGGCTTCGTCGACTTCGCCGACCCCGCCCACTTCCCGAACGTCGACGTGTACGCCGAGAAAGGCTCGGGCATCGAGACACTGGTCGGGCTCGGCCTGACGGACCTGACGGTCGGCCAGCTCGTGACCGGCACGACGGACTTCTTCACGCGGGATGGCGACGTCAACCAGGAGGACATCACCAACGACGCCGTCGCCGTCTGGGCCGGGATGGCCTGCCACCACTTCAGCCTGACCGACAATCCGGGCGTCACCCATTTCGAACTGCCGTCCGACCCAGCTGTCCTCGCCAGGCTGATCGCCGACGCCGCAACGCCCCGGTCCGCCTGTCCCTGATATTCAAGTGCCGCCCCGGACGACGTCCGGAGCGGCAACGGGTTGTAGTTGGGGGCGGCCCGACGGCCGCGAGGGACGGTCAGTGTGACTCGAGCGTCGTCGGACGTGTGGCGAGAGCGCTGCCCACGAACAGTGCCGGCACGATGGCCGCTGCAGCCACGAGGCGCGGCGCGCCAGCGAGGGTCAGCCCGGCCGCCAGGCCGAGGGATGCCCCGGCGATGAGCCGCAGCGTCGTGTCGGGCAGCGCCTGGAGCGACGTCGTGGTGCGGATGGCGCTCACGCGCGAGCGCTCAACGGCGTCCGGCACTCGCTCGGCCACTTGCTCGACGCCGGTGCGGGCGGTTTCCATCCCGCTGCGAGCGGTTCCCACCACATCGGGCATGTGGTCCATGGCGCCGCTCACGGCGTCGCGGACCTGACCGACGCCAGTGCGCGTCTGCTCGGTGATGTCGTGACCGACATCCTGCGTGGTATCGGTCGCGTCGGTGGCCGTCTCAACGGCCGCTTTTCTGGTTTCGGTGACTGTCATGGGTTCTCCTTGTCAGGGTCGGATCGACCCGGGGCCCCGAGCATCGGGGCGGCGAGCCTCGATGCTTCGCGAAGGGTACTCATCGCGAGGATCGCGCTGAGCGTCGTTCCGTAGTAGAAATCCTGTCTGGATCGGCGGACATTCGCCAGGGCGACCGCGGTCGCGGTCGCGGTCGGCGACACAGTTCGTGTCATGCGCGTGCGGGCTGGCGCTGGAAGATCCCGATCGCCGCGAGCACGAGGAGCTCGATGAGCGTCCAGCCGATGAGTGCCACGATCGCGGCGACATCGAGAGTGGACCCACCGGAAGTCATCGCGTTCGTGCGCAGAATGCCTTCGAACGGTGCGACGAAGATCTGGCTGATGTCGAGGATGCCGGACACGAGTCCGTTGGATTCGCGTGCATCAAGAAGGAGCAGCACGATCCGCAGCCCGATGATGGCCTGCACGATCCCGAAGATGAGGATCACGACGCGGCGGGCGGTTTCGTCCCGGCTTGGTGCGGTCGTCGTCGACAGGGTCGTTCGGTCTTCGATGGTCATGGGTCGCCTCCAGCGGTGGGGGTGCGGACGGGATTGACCCGCCCGCGATCAGATGCGGAGCGGCGCTCAGGCGCGGGCGCCGGAACCGCTACGCAACCCCAGCCGCTGCGCGACGAAGACGACGATGACTGCGCCGAAGACGGCGACGATCAGGCTCGAGAGATTCAAGCCGGTGACGTCAGCGACACCGAACACGGTGCCCGCGATGAAGCCGCCGACGACGGCACCTGCGATGCCGAGGATGACCATCATCACGAGGCCCTCACGGGACCCCATGATCTGGTTTGCCAGGAACCCGGCGATCGCGCCGAGGATGATCCAGGCGAGGATGCCCATAAGGGGTAAGTCCTTCCGAGGCCTCGCAGACCACACCGCCAAACTGGCAATCGTTTCTGCGAAACCGTCGCTAGTGTATGGTATATTGTGTACTATGTCAATCGAAATGCCGGAGCTCGTCCCCGCTACGCTCACGCCGACTTCGTACCTGGTGCTCGGGCTCCTCGCCCGCGAGGGTCCGTCTACTCCGTACGGGTTGAAGCGCCACGTGGCGGCGACGATCGGACATTTCTGGTCGTTCCCACACGCGCTCCTGTACAAGGAGCCCGCTCGACTGGTCGGCCTCGGACTGCTGACCGAGGAGCGCGAGCTCGTCGGGCGACGTCGACGCCTGTTCACGATCACCATGGCGGGGCGGGACGCCCTCCGGACGTGGCTCAGCCACCCCGCCCGGCATCCGACCGAGCTCCGCGACATGGCCCTGCTCCAGCTGTTCTTCGCGGACCTCGAGTCGACGAGCGCCACGCTCGCGATCGCCGAAGAGCAGCTCGCTTGGCACCAGCGCCAGCTCGCTGGCTATGAGGCGGACCAGCGGATCGCGGACCGTCTCGACAACGGGGCTGGCGTCAGCCAGACCGTGCGCCACCACCGTGACGTGACCCTCAGGATGGGCCTGCTCTACGAACGGGCCGCAGTCGAGTTCTGGGGCGAGGTCGCGTCGGGCGCGGGCAAGGCCGATGATGCGAGTCGGCGCCTGATCGAAGAATCAAACGGGTAGCGGATGCATCACGAAGTCGCCCGGCGCAGGCATTCGACGCCATAGGTCTCGCGGCAAGAAGGTCAGCGCTCCGTCACGAGGACGAGCTTGTCGCGGGCGGACTCGGCGCCCCACACCTCGCCGGGGCGGCCCAAGAGCTGGCGGACGGCTGCGGCCTTGCTCGGCAGCTCGACGGGGTCGAAACGCCCGGTAGACGGGTCGAACCGGACGATGGCATTCGCGTCGAAGTCGGTCAGCCAGACGACGTCCCGTTCATCGACGTAGACGGCGTAGGCCTGGGGCGCGGCGCCGGGGAGCTTCCACTCGGTCCATGAACCCGTTGCCGGGTCATGGACGCCGACCTGGCCCGCGTCCCACTCGCTCACCCAGATCCGTCCGCGAGAGTCCGACCAGACTCGGCGGGCGCCCTGATTCGGTGTCGGTGGCTCGACGATGGTCGCCTTGCCGGTCGCCCGGTCGACCTTCGCGATGTGGCTGCCGGCAAGGGAGGCATACCAGATGTCCCCCGAGGGCGTCGACGTGATGCCGTACGGTCCGCGACCTTCCGGGTCGTCGAACACGGCCACCTCACCCGTCGCGGGATCGAGGCGGCCGTAGATCCCGGTCTGGCCGGTGAACCAGAGGATGCCGTCGTGATCGAACGCCGCGGTGTTGAGATTCGCGCCAAGCGCGGCGCGAGGGAGCGGGAAGGTCGTGACCTCGCTGGTCTTCGCGTCGACGCGGACGATGGCGTCGAGGCCGCCGTCGGTGATCCAGGCGTTCCCGTCCGGGCCCGTGATGACGCCGTGAGGCGCGGACCCGGGCCCGAGCGGGATCGTCCGAACCTCCCCCGTCGCTGGGTCGAGATGCCCGAGCGTGCCGTCGGCCTGGCCCGTGTACCAGACGCCGCCGTCCGGCGCCGGCGCGACGTCATGTGGATGCGAGCCGCTGACGACGTCGAACTCGCGGACCCCGAGGTCGACGGTGGCCGCGGTCGATGGCGTGGCGGACGGTGTCGGAGCTTTGGTCGGGGCGATCGGGGGTGTCGTGGGCGTGATCGCGGTGCCTGCCGGGGCGTTCGATGGCGAAGCGGACGATAAGCCGCCGGCGCATGCCACGAGCATCAACGACAGGCCGAGGAGACCGAGACGGCTCAGGACACCATGGTTGCGCAACACTGACCGATGATGCCCCCGCGACCGAGATCGGTCGAGCGCACGGTCGATGGCTGCCGCGAACGACAGGAAGAGGCCGGCTCGCGGGGATCCGGAGCCGGCCTCGGAACGCTCGCGAGCAGCAACTACGGGCAGCTGAGCGACGGGTTCCAGTCGACGAAGATGCCGGCCGGGTTGTGGCTCCAGACCCAGAAGTGCTGGGTCCAGAAGCCGACGACCGGGTTGATGATGTGCATCTGGATCCCGAGGACGCTCGGTGCCGTCGCCGGACCGGCTGGGTTCGAGTTGGCGCCCGGGACGACGTACTCGATCGCGCCGAGCTGGTACTCGCCGTCCTGCAGCGTGTAGACGAGACCCTCGGGCTTCTCCGGATCGATGACGTTGTCGTCGATCAATCCCTTGTTGAAGAAGTGGTAGCCCATGACGCCGGCCGCTGGGTTCGCGATGCAGCCGGTGATGATCCGCTGGCTCGCGCCGTTCATGTAGCCGAGCTCGTAGCCGGCTGCCTTGGCCACCTCGACGTCGTGGAACCTGGCCGTGACCTGTCGAACCACCCTGAGATCCGACTGTCCGGCGGCCGAGGCGACCGCGCTCGCGCCGACGGCGAGGATCGCCGCGATCGCCAAGAGGATCGCCAACCTGAATCGTCCCTGCATGTCGTCGACTCCTTCCGAACGGGACTGCTGCCATCACGCGGGCGGCGGGTTGGCCGCTCCGCGAGCGCAGATCCGGCTGGTCGACGCTTCGAACGCGACAGGGCGGACCTCGCCCTGGAAAGGTGGGTCGACCCACCGAAAGGTGCCCTCACCTCTGTATGGCGTCGGGCAGGCAGAAACCATTCACGATTTCGACGAACGGAGATTCAGTCCTCGTTTTGGTTCTCGACGACGACCGCCGCAACGTCCGCGAGCGATCGCAGGGACTGGCGCGCCTCGGCGTCTCGGTCCGATCGTAGTGGGCGCGCCGGAAGGCCGACGCCTCGCAGCATCGGCCTTCGCAAACGGGCGGTACCGCGACCTCAGCTCCTGGGTCGGTTCAGCGGGAGTCCCGTCTCGCCGACGTAGACCTTGAAGATCTTCCAGGCGTCCGGGTTGTCGGCGGGTTCGAGGTCGCCGTTCGTCACCAGGAGTGACTTCCCGCTGAATGCCAGCCCCCAGGGCGAGTGGAAGAGCGGGTTCGAGATGCGCCGGATCTCGTCGCCGGCGGGATCGAGGACGGCGATCTGGTTCGGCCCGATCAGGCTCACGTACAGGTTGCCGGACCTGGCGAAGGACAGACCGGTCGCCTGCGGCGGCTCCTGGCCCGGGACGAACGGGAAGCGGTGGACGAGCTCCACGTCCGCTGCCGTCGGATGGTCGACGAGCCGGACCCGGTAGATGGTGGACTCGAACGGGAACTCGGCCGAGACCGTGATCGAGACGTAGAGCCACTGGCCGGTCGGGTCGATCCGTCCGCCGAGCGGGCCGCCGGCGAAGCCGAACAGGCCCGTCAACCGTGGGTCGGTGATCCAGATCGTCGCCGTGCCGTCGGGCGCGACGCGCCAGATCCGCGGCTTGTCGTCCGGGACGTACAGGTTGCCGGCCGTGTCGAACACGAGGTCGTTCCACATCGACAGCATCCAGTCGCCGGCGAGTCCGGTCGATGCCGGAACCTGCGAGAACAGCTCCGGCGGACCGGCATGGTTGCCCGTGCCGAGGCGCAGGATGCGACCGTTCATGTCCGCCACATACAGCTTGTGGTTGCGGCCGCTATTGCCGTCGAGGGCCAGGCCGAACAGGCCCATGTCCGAGTCCTGCGCGGTGTCGATCACCGTCGTGTCGACGAGGTTGCCATCTTCGTCGTAGGCGAAGACCCGCTCGTCGTCGGAATTCTGGTGACCGGCGAAGAAGTCGCCGGCGCTCGTCGAGACGTAGACCCGATTGTCGTCGACGGCGATCCCGAACGGATGCCCGGGTGCCGGGGCGCTTGCGAAGACCGAGAGATCGCCGATCGCCCGCCCCGGTCCTGCCAGGGCCGGGTTGCCGGCTCCGAGCAGGAGCGCGCCGATCGCCGCGACCGTCCCGAATCGACCGGACCACCGCCGCGACCACCGCGGCCTTGCCATGCGTTGCCGAGCCATCGCCGTGCCTCCCTTGGGCGAGGCCCTCACTCCGGCTCACCCTTGGAAGTACGACGCTCGGCACGTCGAGAATTCGACAGGCCTGATCAGTCGCCCGTGAACCGTCCCGGCGTCACGCCGAGGAACCGCTTGAATCGATGGGTCAAGTGCGCCTGATCGAAGAATCCGACCTCGGTGGCGACGTCGGCTAACGGCTGGCCCGCGAGGATCCGGTCGCGGGCGATCTCGAGGCGGCGCGTCACGACATAGGCGTGCGGCGCGATGCCGAATGCCGTGGTGAATCCGCGGGCGAGATGCGTCGCACCGACTCCGAGCGATTCGGCCGCGGCCGCGATCGTGACCGGCTCGTGGAGATGGGCGTCGAGGTACGCACGGAAGGCATCGACCGCAGCGTCGACCACGCGCGTGTCCGAGCACTCGTCGGCCGTCCGGGATGCGCCCATCGCGCGGCGGATCCGGTCGGCCACGCCGAGCAGTCGGATCTCGGCCTCGAGCGCGTCGTCGACACAGCCGAGCGCGCGATCGAGGTCGGCCACGGCGCCTCGCAGACCCGGGTCGGGCAATGCCGGCCGATCGACGGCAGTGCCGATCAGCGATTCCCCGATCACGTCGGGCTCGAGGTAGATGACGCGCTTCCGGTAGCCGTCGGCTGTGGCGGGACGCCCGTCGTGGACGACGTGCGGAGGGAGGATCGACACCATCGACGGCTCGGCGCCGTGGCCTCGGTGCTCGAGGTCGTAGCGGATCGCGCCCTGGTCGACCAGCAGGAGCGTCCAGACGTCATGGGTGTGGACCGGGTAGGCATGCTCGACGTGACGGGCGTGGAGCACCTCGCGGACGCCAGGCACCGATGGCTTCCAGGCATGGACCGTGTCGAGCGGCCCGGCGCGATCGATCGTCACCGCAGGATCGTACAAGACCGGCGGCGCTCCCCCACCCTACCTTCCGGCCGTGGACTGGCTCGTCGCGCTGCTCGGGTTCGGGTTCGTGTGCACGGTCACGCCCGGGCCGAACAACGTCCTGCTGTGGGCTTCGGGCGCGTCGTTCGGTGTCCGACGATCGTGGCCGCATGTTGCCGGAACCGCGCTCGGCGTCGGGCTCATGGCCGTGCTGGTCGCGGCGGGCCTGGGCGCCCTGGTGACGACGATCCCACCGCTGGCACTGGCGATGAAGATCGGCGGCTCGGCGTACCTCCTCTATCTCGCCTGGCAGGTGGCGGGCGCAGGCGCCCTGGACCGCCCGACGGCATCACGGCCGATGGGCCTCCTCCAGGCGATCGGCTTCCAGCTCGTGAACCCGAAGGTCTGGATCTTCGCGGTCGGTGCCGTGTCGACATTCCGACCGGCGAGCGTGCCGATCGCCGTCGGGAGTGCCCTGGTCGCGCTGGCCATGATGGCGATCACGATCCCGAGCTCTGCCATCTGGGTCGTCGGTGGCGACGCGCTCAACCGGCTGATCGAACGTCCAGCCGCTCGTCGCGCGGTCAGCCTCGGCCTTGCGCTGCTCGTCGTCGCGACGGTCGTCCTCGTCTGGATCTGACCGGCCGACGAATCAGGAGCCAGCTCCCTTGTTTCCGTCACTCGGACCCGACGGTGCGACCGTCGCCATGTAGCGCCGGATGTCGTCCCGGAAGATCCGTTCGCACCGTTCGACGAATTCGACGAACGCCCGCTTGTGCGTTCGATGGTCGTCGTATGGCGATGCCATGGTCACGAGCGACGAGAACTCGATCTTGAGGAGCTCCGCGATCGTGCGGAAGTGGCGCCAGTGCTCACCGAACCGCAGGAAGCTGTCGATGGCGACGGCGGCCGCGACGGCCAGGCTGGCGACGAAGGCGATGCCGTGGGTCGTGATCCCACCGATCTGCACATCGGGCCCGGCGAACAGGGCCGGCGTGACGATCGCACCGACGATCGCGATGAGACGCGTCACGACATAGAACCAGTACTGGCGCGGTGCCTGGTCCTCGTACCACTTGAGCTGGGTGAGGAACCGGAGCTCGAACCAGTCGTTCGCTTCCCGTCCGAGGTTGAGTCCAGCGAACTGGTCCCGCGTCCGGGAAAGCCGTTCCGTCGTCGTCCGGGGAAGTTGAAGTGTGGACCGCGGCTTCGCAGGTTGCACCGCCATGGCTTGGGGCTCGACCGATCGGGTGCGGGCTTCGCGTCGTTGACGGTCGGGCTCATGTTCCGCTCCCTCTTCGACATCGGATGCAATGTCCGGATGGGCGTGATGGGTACCCTAACCATCAGACGCAAGGGGAGGACGGCCATGACCACCACCGACTGGACAGCCGAGGCATCCGCCGGAGCCGGCGAATACGCCGACATCAACGGCCTCCACATGTATTACGAGACCCACGGCAGCGGCCGCCCGCTGATCCTGCTTCACGGGGGGCTGGGGTCCGGCGAGATGTTCGGGCCGGTCGTGCCGGCGCTCGCCGCCGGCCATCAGGTCATCCTGCCCGATCTCCAGGCGCATGGCCGCACGGCCGATATCGACCGCCCGATCGACACGCGCCTGATGGCCGACGACATCGCCGCGCTGATCGAGCACCTCGGGCTCGACAAGCCCGACGTGGTGGGCTACTCGCTGGGTGGCGGCGTCGCGTTCTGGACCGCGGTCAGGCGTCCGGACCTCGTCGGCCGGATGGTCATGGTGTCCACGAACATCAGGCGCAGCGCGATCTACCCGGTGATGCTCGCCCAGCAGGCCAATGTCGGGCCCGAGGCGGCGGAGTTCATGCAGGACACGCCGATGTACCAGCTCTATGCGCGCGTCGCTCCGCGGCCGGAGGACTTCCCGCAACTCCTCGGCAAGATGGGCAAGTCGATGGCCAAGGACTTCGACTTCAGCGACGAGCTGCGGAGCATCAAGGTCCCCACGCTGTTCGTGGCAGCCGATGCCGACATGTTCCCGCCGAGCCACGCGGTCGAGGCATTCGAGCTCCTCGGTGGCGGCCAGCGCGACGGCGGCTGGATGGGCGAGGACCGGCCCGACGGCGGCCACGCGCTCGCGATCCTGCCCGGCCTGACCCACTACAACGCGGGCATGTCGCCCCTCCTCGTGGACGCGGTGCTGTCGTTCATCGACGCGCCGCGGCGCTGACGACAGGCCGGGCGCCTGACTCCGGCGCGGGTGGCTGACGCGGCTCTATCCGTGATCGGCGGGCCACGTCCCCATGATCTGGCGGAGCACGGCGAACTCGCCGACGTGGTAGGCGTTGTGGTCGCCGACGATCCGGACCTCGCGCAGGATCGTGTGTCCGGGCGTGCCCGGGATGATGGCGAAGAGGTCCGTCGCGGGGTCGGCGACGATGGCACGGAGGGCCGCCTGGTCGCGCCGAAAGCCGGCGATCGTCTCGTCGAACGCTTGGCGCGTCGCCATCGCCTCGCGTGACGGCCAGAACTGGACCGGCCATTCGATCTCGACGTAGTCGCGGTTGACGATGTAGTCGAGGATGTCCGCCTGCGTGAGCCGGATGTGCTCGAGCAGGTGCCACGGCGTGTAGTCGACGTTCGGCGGGAACGCGTTGATCGCATCGTCCGGGAAGGCGGCGACCGCCTCGTCGAACGGCATGTGGGCACCGACCCCGTCGATGAGCTCGATCAGCTGGTCGCGGAGCGCGTCGGTGTCGGTCGTCGTCGTCATGACCCGAGGGTAATGCCGCCGTGCAAGGTGGCCGCTGGGGTCAGGGCCTCGGACGAGTCGCCGGCCGTGCCTGAAGGACGGGCGCGGCCGACTCGGAACGGATGTTGGCTAGCGGGTCGTCGCCCCGACCTTCCGGCCGTTCGTGGCGAGCATGTCGGTCGAGGACCCGAGGCCGTCCGGATAGTCGGCGCCGGTCGAATTGGTGACGCTGTCGACGGTCGGCTGGTCGAGCGGCGCGGTCGGGGCCGCAGTGAATGCGACGGCGTCGTCGAAGTCGTCCTGATTGCGCATGGTGTTGATCCGCTCGGCGACCTGGTCCCTGGCGCGGGAGAGGCGCTCGCGGATCATCTCGGAGTTCATCAGCGCCCAACCGGCGATGGCAACGACCACGCCACCAACGATGACGAGCGGAAGGCGGGAGCGGCGCGGCTTGGCGAGCCCGACGGCGGTGGCGGCATCGGCGATCGCCTTCCCAACGTCGACCTTCGGGACCTCGAGGGTCTTCAGGTCGACCTTCGGCAGCTCGATCTTCGAAAGGTCGACGTCGGGCATCTCGACCTTGGATAGATCGACGTCGCGCAGGCGATCACTCTTGAACAATGTCGGCATGGCTGACTCCTCGTGCATGGAGTCCCCACCCTACCGACGAGCGGCGTTCGTCCGGGTGTCCATCGAGCGCAGAGCCTCGCAACCGCGTTGCACCTGCCGCAGCGCCGAGCGGGTGTCCCGCGAGATCGCGTGTCACCATGATCACGTCATGGGTAGGCCATGAGCTCGAGCGGACCGTCCGACGACAGGGACCAGGCGTTCTGGCGCGACTACCTGACGCGCGGGGACTCGGCGGAACGGCGGGTCCGGCTCCTGTTCAAGCGGCTTCCGACCAGTCCCCGATGCCGGCTCTGCGCGGCGCCCTTTGCCGGCCCCGGCGGCCGCGTGATGCGGCTCGTCGGCAAGGGACCGTCCGATGCCAACCCGACCATGTGCCGAAGCTGTTTCAGGAATATCTCCAGGCACCACGGCGGTGCCGAGATCGACTGCACGATGCTGTTCGCGGACATCCGCGGCTCCACGACGCTTGCCGAGTCGATGTCCTCGACCGACTACCGCGCGCTGCTCGACCGGTTCTACACGACTGCGTCAAAGGTGGTGTTCGATCACGACGGGACCGTCGACAAGTTCGTCGGCGACGAGCTGGTGGCGATGTTCTTTCCGCTGCTGAGCGGCACCCGGCACGCGATCGCCGGCGTGGAGGCTGCCCGGGCCCTGCTCCGGGCCACAGGGCACGCCGATCCTGCCGGGCCGTGGGTCCCCCTCGGGGCCGGTGTGCATACCGCGCGGACCTGGTTCGGTTCCGTCGGCCAAGGCTCCCACGTCGAGCTGACTGCTATCGGCGACCCGGTCAACACGACCGCCCGGCTGGCGTCGCTCGCCGCTCCGGGCGAGATCCTGGTCACGATCGAGGCCGCGACCGCCGCTGGTCTCGATCCCGGTCTCGAACGCCGACGTCTCGAGCTCAAGGGCAAGCAGATCGTGACCGAGGTGGTCAGCCTGAGGGTGTAGGACCGCCATCCGCTCGTCACGCCGAGCCGGATCGCCGACCCTCGACGACATGCGCTCGTGACGCCAGTGTGACGACGCCTGCCTGGGTTTCTCTTGAACGGAAGCGTCGCGACCGTCACCCATACGAGGTACACCGCGGTCTCGAGGGGCCGCCCGAGCCGAATTCGGGAACGAATTGGCCGAATTCGGGAACCAATACCGGTGAGGGCACCGAGCGGCACCGTGACGCCGATGTGGTCTGTTCGGACGGCGACACGTAGCCGTGCCCTTCCGGGCGATGTTCCGCCGACTTTGATTGAACGAAACCATCGTTCGTTCGCCCTAATAGATGAGAGGAGTCAGACCTCGCGGTTCCGCGCCGAGCCGAAAACAAACCTGGAACGATTCGGCGGCATCTGGAATCAGTGCTGGGTGAAGGCATCGATCGACGCCCCGATCGGGTGCCACGCCCGAGAGGGCAAGGAGGACGCACATGTCCCGATCCACCCAGGTTCGATGGGACGTCGATCGATCGGAGGCCTCGCGTCAGTCGTCATCGGCCAATCGTTTGAACTTGTCTCGCCAGGACGTGTTGCGACGCACTGTGCGATCTCAGACGGGGCCCACGACGGAGGGAAGACGATGTCGCGTAGCCGATCCGACCACATCATCCCGGTGGCGGTTGGTGCTCTCCGGCCGGGATCGGCGTCTTCAACGTGTCGGCCGCACCACCGACGGGAACCGACGCCAGCGAGGTGAGTCACTGGAACGAGGTCGCAGCGAACACGCTGTTCGCGATCCCCGGGCCGGACGGGGTGCGCCGCTTTCGTTCCAGATCAACCTGGCGCATGGTCCACGGCGCGTCTACGACGCGGTCAACGCAATCGACGGCGAGGCACCTACGCCCTATCTGCCGAGGATCTCTGTGCGAGCGTCGTCGACCCGCTGCAAGGCGGCGACGACGGCTCGCGAAAGCGGCCCGACGGCATCCTGAGGGGTTGGATTCACCACCGTGCCGCTCTCCAGGACGGGTCGACGGCATGCTGACCACGTCGCTTGCAATCTCGTCGTCGATGGCGCCTTCAAGACCCACGGCATCCAGATCGGCACGGAGCGGCCACGGCGATGCTCGCGGCGCGGAACGGTGACGGACGGTTCGACGTCACCGTTGCAGAGCACCGATGGCCCCGGCAAATGGCAGCCGTCCTCGTCGTCGGCGAGCAGACCTCGATCCGCCCCAGTTCGCGACGTCAAGCCGTTCCTGATCAAGAGCCCCGACAGCTCCGCACCGAGGACCCGCTCGACGCTGACAGTGCCGAATACGCCGCGGAGTTCAACGAGGTGAAGGCACTCGGGAGCGCAATCCAGTGCGTCGCGGACTCCTGAGCAGACCCTACATCGCCGGTGGTCGGCATGCGCCACCCGGTCTTCTACATTGAACAAGGTCTCCCGACATCGCATCGGCCGAACGACCTCGACGACCGAGCCGGCCCTACTCCTCGCTCAAGACAGCATGGGTCGGCCGACGCGCTGATCACCTGCTGGAACGACAAGGACCAACTTCGATCTGGCGGCCGCAGAACGCGATCACGACGACCTCGGACGGCAACCGGCGACGGCCCACGACGACAGACTGGCTGGGCGCGCTCTTCCCGCCCCGGGTTACCCGGACCACCTCGGGCTACAACTGCTACACGCCGGACCGTTACCGTGCTCGGCTGTTGTTCGGCACCGACAAGATGGACTTCCAGCTCACGAGCGAGCCACGAACGCGGGCCGGCGACGCGATCTCGACACGGTTCGAGCCATCCCCGGCTCGATCCGGCCGCTATCTCCGGTTCTCCACTATCGCCCGCGACACATCGAGGGCCAGCATCCTGACGGGACGTCGCCACGTTCCGCACGAGAACTATGTCCAGGGCGCCTGGACTTCGCGCAAGGTGACCCAGTGGATCGACAAGGCCTACCTCGCGCCCGTCGACTGACGGCGTGGGACACGGCCCGCTCGGCACAACCGCGCGCGCGCGAGTTTCTACAGCTCGACACCCTCCCCGAACCGGTCTCGATACTCCGGCGGAATGAGCGGCTTCGAGCCGCGGACCTTGAGCTCCTGGACGGACCACGTGTTGCCGTCCGGGTCGCTGAAGCCGAAGAACGTCCCGCCGTCCCGCTCGTCGAACACCATGATCTCGCTGCAGTCGACGCCGCGGTCGATCAGCTCCTGGCGCGCCGCGCGGCCGTCGGCGACGACCAGCTGGAGGCCGCGGATCGAGCCCGGCTCCATCTCCCGCTGAGACGGCAGGTCGCCGAACACGATCGAGCAGCCCGACCCTCGCGGCGTGAGCTGGACGACGTGCATGAACTCGTTCGTCGTGTCGTGGTCGAGCTCGAAGCCGACCTTGTCGCGGTAGAACGCGATCGAGCGCTCGATGTCGCTGACCGGCAGGATCACGACTTCCAGGGTCCAGTCCATGGGCTCGTCCTCCGCGGCGGCATGGGCGTCCAGCCTATCCGGCCCGCCGGCGCGGCGCGGTACGCTGGCCCACGTGCAACCGAGGGTCGAGTTCACCACCTCCGCAGACGGGACGCGGATCGCGTGGGCGGCCGCGGGGCGTGGGCCGACGCTCCTCCATCTTCCCGGCGTGCCGCTCTCCAACTTCGAGGCGGAATGGCGGATCCCGGTCCTCCAGCGGGCGTTCGAGCGACTCGCCGGCGGCGTGCGATTGATCCATTACGACGGGCGTGGGACGGGTCGCAGCCAGCGAGAGGTCGACGACCTGGGCCTCGACGCCTTCGTCGCCGACGTCGATGCGGTCGTCGAGGCGGCAGGCGTCGACCAGGTCGTGCTGCTCGGCTTCTACAACTCGGTCACCCATGCCATCGCCTGGGCCGCGCGCCATCCCGAGCGGGTCCGAGGCGTCGTCCTGTTCGGTGGGGCCGTCCGCGGCTGGGATCCCATGCGCGGCCCGGGCACGCAGGCTCTCCTGAGCCTCATCGGTCGGGACTGGGACACGTTCGTCGAATCGGCAGTCCACGCCTGGCTCGGCTGGCCGGACGGGACCGAAGGCCGGCTGGCGGCCGAGTGGTTCCGCACCGCGACCAGCCCGGACGTCGCCCGGCGGACGCATGAGGCCGCGGCCGAGGTGGACGTCTCGGCGGAGGCACGCTCGATCCGGGCCCCCGCGCTGGTGCTGCATCGGCGCGACGCGCCGGTGATCCCCCTCGAGGTCTCCGAGGAGCTGGCCGGGGTGCTTCCGGCCGGCCGGCTCGTTTTCCTGCCCGGGTCGTCCGCCAGCCTCTTCTTCGAGTCGACGGACGAGGTGGTCGACCTGCTCGCTTCGTTCACCCGCGACCCATCGGCTCCGCTCCCCGCCGTGACGTCGGCGCCGAACCGTGACGTCGAGGCCGCTGCCGAGGGTCCGGCCGGCGCCGCGGCCACGCTGTCCGCGCGCGAGCGCGAGGTGCTGACCCTCGTCGCGAGCGGCGACTCGAACGGCGAGATCGCGGCTCGCCTGGGCATCTCGGTCAACACCGTCGAGCGCCACGTCAGCTCGATCTACCGCAAGCTCGACGTCCGCGGCCGTGCCGAGGCGACCGCCTGGGCAGTCCGCCAGGGTATCGCCTGACGCAGGGTTTCCGTCATCGGTGCGTGCCGGAGCTCCGGGACGACAGGCGGGCGGATCCGGAGCACCATGGATGCATGGACAACCCTGACCTGCATGGCATGGAGGCCGCCGGCCGGCCCCGCCTGAGCGCGCCGCTCCACCGTCTGACCATCCCGCTCGTGCCGCTCGGCCGTCCCCTTGCGGGCAGTCGCTGGATCCCGTTGTACGGGGTCCTCCGCCACACGGGCCGAACGTCCGGCACGCCCTATGCCACGCCCGTGGTCGCGCTCCGGGTCCGCGACGGCTTCCTCATCCCGCTGCCGTTCGGCGACAGGACGCAGTGGGCGAAGAACCTCTTCGCTGCGGGTGGCGGCGGGTTGCGCTCGCGAGGGCATGAGCACCGCATCGCCGCGCCCGAGGTCGTCACGACGGAGTCGGTCGCGGCGGAGTTGCCGATCCTCGTCCGGAGCGCTACACGGGCGTTCGGCCTGCGGCAGTTCGTCCGGGTGCGCAGCGCCGACTAGAACGACCCCGCCCTTTCCCAATACCGAACATCTGTTCTATCCTGCCCGGATGCGGCCCGAATACCGCGACGAGCCATGCCGCACCGCGCTGACAAGGGTGCGAAACATGGGTTTCCACTGGTCGCTCAACCCGTACATGGGCTGCGTCCACCAGTGCACGTTCTGCTTCGTCCGTGCCTTCGAGAAGGTGGCCGACCGGCCGTTCGACGACCGCTACGGCACGTCGATCCGGGTCAAGACGAACCTCGTCGAGGTCCTCCGCCGGGAGCTCGGCCGCCGCACGTGGAAGCGTGAGCAGGTGGTCGTCGGGACGGCCACCGACCCGTACCAACCCGCGGAGGGCCATTTCCGGCTGACACGTGGCGCCATCGAGGCGCTCGGTGCGGCGCGGACGCCGATCGGCATCATCACCCGCGGCCCGATGATCGTCCGCGACGTGGACGTCCTGCGGTTCGCGTCCGAACGAGCGGAGGTCGGCGTCACCTTCTCGGTCCCGACGCTCGATCCCACGATCTGGCGGCTGACCGAACCGGGCACCGCACCACCGCGGCAGCGGCTGCGCGCCCTGCGTGCCCTCGTCGATGCGGGGGTCGACGCGAGCGTCGGGATGGCCCCGATCCTCCCCGGTCTGTCGGACGACCCCGCGAAGATGTCCGACGTCGTGCGGGCAGCACGCGATGCCGGGGCGACCTCGGTCTGGACCAACGTGCTGTACCTCCGTCCCGGCACCCGCGAGCACTTCCTCGACAACCTGGCCCGTGACTGGCCGGCGCTTCTGCCCCGCTACGAGCGCCTGTATGCGGGTCGCGCCTACGTGACGAAGGACGTCCTCGAGCCCGTCCGCCGGCAGGTCCGCGACCTGGCCCGCCGGTACGGCATCGAGGACCGGCGCCACCGCCCGGCTCGCCCGACGCCGACCGAGGTCGCCGCCGTCGAACAGCTGTCGTTCGCGTTCAGAACCGGTAGCGGGTCTGGCTGAACGGGTCGCCCTTGGCGAAGCCGAAGGCCTTCACCGGCCGGACCTCGAAGGCGAGCACCAGATCGGTCGACTCGGCGATCGTGTATCCGCCCTCGGTCGGATGGAAGACGAACGCCCCACCGTATTTGTCGACGTAGGCGTCGGCCAGGCGCCGGAGGCGCCCCGGGTCGATCAGACGGATGGCGGCGCCTTCGACCACCACGTCGAGGCCCTCGAAGCCGCTGGTGCCGGTGGTGACCACGACCGCGGTGTTCGCCTCCAGGTTGCGAGCCTTCCGTTCCGTGATCCCGGTCGTGAAGTACAGCGCATCGTCGAGCCAGACCGCGGCGATCGGAGTGACGTGCGGGCGCCCATCGGGACGGACGGTGGTGAGCCAGCAGGTCTGGGCGACCGCAAGGCGCTCGCGAGCCTCCGGCCAGGGCGTTGCGGTGGCGCTCGGCTCGCTGAACTTCGGGTCGAGGTCAGTCGTGGGCGATCGGTCGGTCATCGTTCGAGTCTAGGCCTCGACCGGCGCGGACCGCCACAGACCGCGACGGACCACACCGGACCCACCCGGACGATCTGGTGCGGCCGGGAACCACATAGCCCATTCGGGTCTTGCGGCGGTAGGACCATCGGCTAGGGTGGAAGCATGCGGGGGCTCCCACTCCCGCCGGCAACTCGGCCGCGATGGAGGCACCCGATGTCCCGCACCCTCGTCATCGCCCTCGGCGTGGTGCTCTGGACGAGCTTCGCGATCGTCTCGTTCCTGCACGCGCTGGCCGGCGATCCGGTCGGCCCGATCGTCGCCATCATCATCGTCGGCACGGGTGTCGTGCTCTGGCACGGCCGCGAACGGACTCGCGCGATCGCGCGGGCGAGCGCTCCGGCCCAGGCCGACCTCGAGCCGCACGCCTGGTCGACCGGCGGCGGGTTCCCGCCCGCGACCGACTGACCGCAACGGCCTGACCGCGCGGGCCGACCGACGCCGGATCGATCGCGCGGGACATGGCAAGGCGCCCGGCCGTCGACCGGGCGCCCTGACCGCGCGAACGCTCTCGCGGACTACAGCTCCATGACATCCATCCGCCGGATGGCGATGGCCGCCAGGACGACGATCGACGCCGCCCACACGATCGGGGTGACCACGCCGACGTCCGCACCCCCGGCCAGCCCGATGGTCCAGGCCAGGATCGAGGTCGGCAGGTAGGCCGACACGTCGATCGGCAGCAGCCCGACCAGGAGCTGTGGCAGGAAGAACACCGCGAAGCCGATGGCGGCGACCGCTGCCTGGTTGGACACGATCGTCGAGGCCGCCAGCACGACCGCGGTGATGAACGCGATCGAGGCGGCCACCCCGATCGTTGCGATGACCAGCGTATCGAACCCCGCCGGGCCGTACAGGCCGGCCACCAGGCCGAAGGTCGCGACGAGCGGGATCAGGCCGCCGACGATCGCGATGATCAGCACGGCCGACGCCCATTTCGACAGCCAGATCGCACCGCGCGAGACGGGCTTGGACGCGACCCACGACAGGGTGCCCCGCTCCCGCTCGGCGATGAGCAGGCTCATCGAGGCGAAGATCGCGACCATGACGACGAACTGGGTGGCAACGGCGGTCAGGAAGTTGGTGGCCGGATCCATCGAGATGGGTCCGGGCTTCGTCGTCGCGTCCGGGACGTTGGCGACGACCCACGACGTGATCGCACCGTTGGCCGCGGTCAGCCCGAGGAAGACGGTGGTCACCGATGCGATGACCCAGACCCGCTTGCCGTGGGTCCATTCGGCGAGGTCCTTGCGGGCCAAGGCCCGGACGCCGGCGAGGCGCGGGGTGGTGGACGGGACGGCCACGCGGCCGGCGGGGGTGACCGAGGCGGTCATGCTGCACGCTCCTTGGAGTCGACGAGGCGGAGGAAGACGTCTTCCAGCCCGAGGCGGACGACGTGGTTCTCGGTGACGGTCAGGCCGCGGTCGGCGGCGAACCTGGTGATCGCGGCCTGGACCGCGGGGGTCGCGTCTGGCTGGACACGGACGACGTAGGTTCGAAGGTCGCCCGTGCGCTCGGCCGGCTCGACCGAGACGATCCCGGCGATGGTCGCCATGGCGACCGCGGTGGCGTCATCGGCGCCGCCGACGACGACCCGGAGCTGGTCCTGCGAGAAGCTGGCCAGCAGATCGGCAGTCGGGGCCGACCGGACGAGGCGCCCGCCATCGAGGATCGCGACGTGGTCGCTCACCCGTTCGACGTCGTCGAGGATGTGGGTGCTGTAGAAGACGGTCACGTCTCCCCGAAGCTCGCGCATGAGGTCGAGGACCTCGCGACGACCGATCGGGTCGAGAGCGCTGACGGGCTCGTCGAGGAGCAGGACCGCGGGTGAGGCGACGAGTGCCTGGGCGATCCCGAGACGCTGGCGCATCCCGCCCGAGTACGTGCCGGTCCTGCGGTCGGCCGCGTCTGCCAGCCCGACGCGGTCGAGGACCGCGGCGAGATGGCTCGGACCGAACCGGCCCGGGTCGTCGTACAGCGACGCAACGAAGCGGAGCGTCTCGCGACCGGTCATCCAGTCGTAGTAGCGGGGATCCTGTGCCAGGTAGCCGACCTGGCGGCGGTAGGCGGGTCCGTCGCCGATGGGGATGCCGGCGATCGACGCCGTCCCGCGGGTCGGCGCGGTGAGGCCGGCGAGGATCCGCAGGGCCGTCGTCTTGCCGGCGCCGTTGGGTCCGAGGAAGCCGTAGATGGAGCCGGCCGGGACGTCGAGGCTGAGGTCGGTCAGTGCCGCGACCCCCGGATAGTGCTTGGTGAGTCCGGCCGTCGAGATGGCCGAGTCGGTGGGCATCGGATCGTTCTCCAGTGGGCGGCGAACGGTGTGTTCGCTCGACCTCAGAGTCGCCGAGATCTCGCGTGCGGTCGTCGGTCCGTCGTCCCGAACTTCACCCCGTGCTCTCGGATGGAAGCGACGTCCCGGTCTCATCCCGGGGTATCGCCGCGGTCTCATCCCGCGCCTCGCGCCGTCGGGGCCGCTGACCCTCGGGTTCGTCAGGCCTCGATCGAGCCGGGGCGGATCAGCCCGGCCTCGTAGGCGAGCACGACCGCCTGTGCACGATCGCGCAGCTCGAGCTTGTCGAAGACATGGGAGATGTGCGTCTTGACCGTCGGCTCGGCCAGCACGAGGCGGTCGGCGATCTCGCGGTTGGACAGCCCGCGCCCGACCAGCTTGAGGACCTCGAGCTCGCGCTCGGTGAGGCCGCGCAGCGCGGCCGTCCGCTCGTCGTTGATCGGCGGCAGACGATCCGCGAAGCGGTCGAGCAGCCGTCGGGTGACGGTCGGCGCGAGCAGGGCATCGCCGGCTGCGAGGGTCCGGATGGCCGCGACGAAGTCGACCGGGGCGACGTCCTTGAGGAGGAACCCGCTGGCCCCGGCTCGGAGTGCCTCGATGACGTTCTCGTCCGCGTCGAAGGTCGTCAGGATCAGGACGCGCACCGTCGGGTTCGGACCCTCGCGGACGATGCGGCGCGTGGCCGAGATGCCGTCCTCGACCGGCATCCGGATGTCCATCACGACGACATCGGGGCGAAGCCGGCCGGCTGCCTCGACACCCTGGCGGCCGTCCGGAGCCTCGCCGACCACCTCGATCCCGGTCTCGCCGTCGAGGATCATCCGGAACCCGGTGCGGACCAGCTCCTGGTCGTCGACGAGAAGGACGCGGATGGCGTCGGTCATCGGCCGTCCGCCAGATCCGGGTCGTCCGGGGCGTCCGCGTCGTCCGGGCCGTTCGCGTGGTCCGCGCCTTGCGCGTCGACCGGATCCACCTGGTCGACCGGCAGCCGCGCATGGACGCGGAACCCACCTGTGATCGGGGCTGCCTCGAACTCGCCGTTGAAGATCGCCACCCGCTCGCGCATGCCGATGAGGCCGCGTCCACCGGAAGTCGACTCGCCGAGATCGCGATCGCCCGCGCCGCCCTCGTCGCGAATCTCGACGTCGAGGCTCTGCGGCTCGTACCCGAGCGTCACCTTCGCCCGGGCATTGCGAGCATGCTTGAGGGCGTTGGTGAGCGCCTCCTGGATGATCCGGTAGGCCGACAGCTCGACCCCCGCGTCGAGCGGGCGGCGCGTTCCCGTGACGGACAGCTCGACCGGCAGGCCCGCGGCGCGGACCTCCTCGATCAGCTGACCGAGCCGGTCGAGGCCGGGCACCGGCTCCCGCGCATCCTCGCTGGCGGACCCATCGCCGAGGATGCCGAGCATCCGGCGCATGTCGGACAGGGCCGCGCGGCTCGTCCGGTCGATCGCCTCGAGGGCGGATCGCGACTGCTCGGGCCGGCGATCGAGCGCGGTCAGCCCGGCGCCTGCCTGGATGACGATCACGCTCACATGATGGGTCACGATGTCGTGCAGGTCGCGGGCGATCCGCTCGCGCTCGTCCTGGACCGCCCGCTTCGAACGCTCGGCGCGTTCGGCATCCTGCAGACGCGCGTTCTCCTCGAGCGCGTCGCCGTAGCGCCGCCGGGTCCCCACCCAGTCACCGAGCGCCCAGACCGCGACGAACGTCAGCTGCGTCTGGATCATCCCGGCCAGCGCAGTCCGGGATGCCGGCCTGAGCGATGAACACGATCGCGAACGACGCCGCGACCGCGAACGCGGCGACGATCGACACCCTCCGCTCGTAGCGATCCGCGACCGTGAACAGGGCGACGAGCACGCCGATGCTCTCGTTCACCGTCGCGGTGTCGGCCAGGGAGGCGTGGAGCACGGTCGCCCCGAGGGTCACCGCCAGGACGGGGATCGGCCACTTCCGACGGAAGACGAGCGGCAGCGTCTCGAGCAGCAACAGCGCGACGCTGAGCTGTCGCGCGGCTGCCGGCATCCTTGGCGCCGCCGGCGACCGCCAGCAGTGACAGCGCGGTCAGCCCGAGGGCGATGGCGGCGTCGACGACGAGCGGGTTCGCGGCGAGACCCGCCCGGATGCGGTTGATCACCGCGTGAGCCTAGTGGTCGGCGGCACCGCCGGCATCGTCCGCCGGGCGGATTCGCGTCTGCTACCCGGGGATGAGGCGCGTATCGCCGCAGCGGGTGACACCGCTACCATCGGCCGACCGATGAGTTTCCCCGAGAGCCGTCGTTACACCTGGCAGATCGGCCATGTCGACCGGTCACCTGGAACGGAGGCTCCAACCGTGGACTGGACACTCGAACTCGTGGTGGTGCCCGTGAGCGACGTCGATCGCGCCAAGAAGTTCTACATCGAGCAGGCGGGGTTCCGCCTCGACGTCGACACCGGTGGCACGGACTTCCGGGTCGTCCAGCTGTCGCCTCCCGGCTCGGCCTGCTCGATCGCCATCGGGACCGGGATCTCGACCATGCCCCCGGGCTCGCTCCACGGCCTGCACCTGATCGTCGCGGACGTCGAGGTCGCCCGCGATGAGCTGATCCGGCGTGGGACCGAGGTCGGTGACATCTTCCACTTCGGCGAGGCCGGCCAGACGCCGGGCCTGGATCCCGAGCGGCGCAGCTACGCGACGTTCATGCCGTTCCAGGACCCCGATGGCAACACCTGGCTGGTCCAGGAGGTCAAGCGGGACTGGAAGCTCATCGAGGTCAAGCTCGTCGAGGTCGCCGCGTGACGGATCAGGTCGCGGCCGTGTTCGCCGGTGGGGAGTCCGCCTTCGCGGCCCTCACCGAGCGATACCGGCGCGAGCTCCACGTCCACTGCTATCGGATGCTCGCCTCGTTCGAGGAGGCCGAGGATGCGGTCCAGGAGACGTTCCTCCGTGCGTGGCGGGCCCGCGCGTCGTTCGACGGCTCGTCGCTGGTCCGGGCGTGGCTGTACAAGATCGCGACGAACGTCTGCCTCGATGCGATCCGCCGCACCAAGCGAAAGGTCGCGACCAACGAAACGATCCGCGACGTGCCGTGGATCACGCCCTACCCCGATCCCCTCCTCGACGAGATCGCGCCGAGCCGACGACGAGCCGGAGGCGGTCATCGTGACCCGCGAGACGATCGAGCTGGCATTCCTCGCCGCGCTCCAGGTCCTGCCACCGCGGCAGCGGGCGACCCTGATCGCCCGGGACGTCCTCGGCTGGCCCGCGGCCGACACCGCGACCGCGCTCGAGACGACGATCCCGGCCGTCAACAGCGCCCTGCAGCGGGCGCGCGCAACGCTCCAGGCTCACCTACCGGAGCGACGCTCGGAGTGGTCCGCCGGCAAGCCGAACGACGAGGAGCGAGCGCTCCTGGCGAGCTTCATCGACGCCCACGAGCGCGGCGACGCGGCCCTTGCCGTCTCGATCGCGGCACAGGACCTGCGGATCACGATGCCGCCGTTCCCGATGCTGTTCGAGGGCCTCGACGTCATCGGACCGCTGCTGGAGCGGGCGATGTCCGAAGGCGGCTGGCGGCTCCTTCCGACCGTCGCCAACAGGATGCCGGCGGCTGCCAGCTACCGGCGCGCCCCGGGCGAGACGATCTACACGCCGTTCAAGCTCGACGTCCTGCGGATCGTCGACGGGCGCATCGCCGAGATCACGACCTTCGGCCCCCAGCCCTTCCCGCAGCTCGGCCTGCCGCCCACGCTCTGAAGCGCGGGCGGCAGGCCGGGCGGTTGCACCTACGCCGAAGGGCAGCCAGACGACATCGATGTCGTAGTGGTCCACCCGAACGGTGCCGTCGGCACCGAGCACGAACGTCGTCTGCTCGTGGATCCGGACTGGACCCTCGAACGAATTCGCGATCTGCGACACGTTGAACGTGCCGCCCGGCGTGGCCTGGACGCTGGTCGCGCTCCGGATCGTCGCCTCCCAGACGCCCTTTGACGTATCGAGGAACGTCACCGTGTACGTTTCGCGGGAAGCGACCTGAACGTGGAACACGCCGTCGCCCATGTCGACGCTGGTGAATGAGCCGTTGGTCCAGAACCTGAAATCGGCGAGGTCGCCGCAGATGTTGACGACCCCGAGGTCGGCCCCGGTCGTGACGAACTGCTGGTGGACGACGTCCGGCCTGGCTGCGCGAGGGTCTGGGACGGGAAGGCCGCGACCGCGATCGTCGCGAGGGCGATCGAGGCGGTGCGGAAGGCGCGACGAATCGAAGACATCGTGTTCTCCTTGCTATCGCGTTCAGGGTGCGAGCCGTTGCCAGCTCGGTAGATCCGCCCGACCGAACCCGGACACGTCCGGGAGCGCGAAGCTCGCCGCCGGCTCCTTGCCGAGCGGATCGAGGATCGCGACGATCGGTTGACCGCCGCCCGAACGCCCATCCACGGCTAGCACGTGACGGGCATCAGGTGACCATTGCGGGTAGAACCAGTCGCCGACGTCGCTGATCGCGTGAGGATCGGATCCGTCGGGAGCGGCGACCATCACGCGGGATCGGTCGCCGTTCGTGTTGAGGTAGGCGATGAACAGGCCGTCAGGCGACCAGGTTGGGCCGCTGTCGTCTCCGGCCGCTGCGACGATCGCGACGCTCCGGCTCACCGTCCAGTCCGACGGCCCAGAGATCGCCATAGTCGGTATCGACAGTGTCGGACTGGATATCCGCGGCGAAGAGCAACGATGGTCGCATCGGGTGACCACTCAGCGAAGTCGAATCCGCCAGATCGAACCGGTCGTGACGAGCGTTCGCTCGTGCCGTCGATCTGGATGACGTCGAGCCCGACGATCGGCGTCAAGCCCTTCCAGAACGCGATCGTTCGACCGTCGGGCGACAGCGTCGGGCCCCAGTTCGACGGTGTACCCGTCGTGACCTGCTGCCGCATCGAACCGTCGATCGCGGCGATGAAGACCTGGTCCATGTTGCCGACGGTCCTGGAATAGACGATGAACCGGCTGTCCGGCGACCAGGTGATCGGGCTGGGGCTATGGACGTGCGCGTCGATGACGATCGGGTGGCGTCCGTCGGCGTCCGCGACCATCACGTCGCCCCACTCCTGCCAATTCGGGATGGAGTTCGGCACGGGGAGACGCTTGAACGCGATCTTGGTGCCGTCTCGCGAGAACGTCGGGAACCCGTCGATCCGCGGATCGAAGGTCAGCTGGACGCGGCGGGAGCCATCAGGATTGGCCGTCCAGAGATCACCGTCGGCCACGAACGCCACCGAGCCCGGGCGCCGCCAGCCCGAATGGCGGCGGCAGCCGTCGTTGCGATGCGACGATCGCCACCCCAGGACCACCGCAGCCAGCGACGACGATGAGCAGGATCGGCACCACCGTCGCGTCGGCTGCAGCCGTGCCGTCAACTGCCATGGGAAGCCACCGCTCGCGAAGTCGCCAGACCGGGAGCGGCCGCTGGCGGGACGTCCGCGCGAGCGCGGCGTCGAGCACCGCGTCGGCGTTGCCGGCGTGGGCGCGCTCGTCGAACCAGTCGTCCATCAGTCGATCGAAGGCCTCGTCGGACCGGAGGTCGCGGCTCATGCCTTGCCTCCTTCGCCGACGGGTCCGGTCCGAGCGTCGGCGTCGAGCGCGGCCCGCATCGCCTGCATCGCACGATGGAGGCGGGACCGGACCGTGCCGGGCGGCAGGCCGAGGACCTCGGCGGCCTCCTCCGGACGAAGGCCGAGGTAGTAGTACAGGACGAGGACGACCCTTTGGTCGACGTCGAGGCGCCGGAACCCGCGATCGAGCTGGTCGCGATCCATCAGCAGGCCGACGGAGTCCGGTTCCGCGGCGTCGAACGCCGGGAGCTGGACCTCGCGCGTGCTCAGGCGCCGGCGTCCGCGTGCCTCGCGATGGCACTCGTTCACCAGCAACCGATGCATCCAGGCGTCGAAGCGGTCGGGGTCGCGAAGGCCGCGGATGTGTCGCCAGGCGGCGACGAGCGCCTCCTGGGTGGCATCCTCGGCTGCCGCTTCGTCGTGGAGGATCAGCCGGGCGATGACCAGGAGTCGACCGACCGAGACGCGCGCCAACTCACTGAACGCGTCGTGATCGCCGCCCATCGCCCGCTCCACGAGATCCCGCTGCATCGGGCCTCCGTGTGGTGCGCGACCGACCTGGTCGTGCTACAGCCTATGAGTGCGATGGGGTCGCTGGCTATCTCCCGAATTCGGTCGGTCGCCGATGATTTACCCAGGAGGTGCAGGCATGGAGACCGTCGCGGTGATCCTCAATGTCCGGAATGACAGTGTCGAACGGTTCGAGGTCGGGTTCCGCGAGCACGAGCTCCCTGTATGGCAGGATCTCGCCGGCCGGGG
The DNA here is from genome assembly GCA_963842695.1 of uncultured Chloroflexia bacterium. Taxonomy (GTDB): domain Bacteria; phylum Chloroflexota; class Limnocylindria; order Limnocylindrales; family CSP1-4; genus SPCO01. The sequence goes on along the minus strand of CAWJHK010000006.1, from coordinate 238,397 downwards.
CGAGCTCATCGGCGCGACCCTGAACCGGCTCGACATCTCGAGTCGCCCGATGGACGGGGCGACGCAATACATGGTCGTGGCGATCTTCGCGACCGGCGGGGGGCACCACGCCCATGACGCTCATCCGGGGTTCGAGGTGTGGAACGCGATCGCCGACACGTACCAGACCGGTGACGCGATGGCGTTCGGCGGCGAGACGGTCGTCCGCCTGGCGTCGGAACCTGACCCGACCCGGTCAGGAGCGAGGGATTGAGCTCCAGGTCGGGTCGGGTCCGGCCAGCCATTCGGTGTCGAACCGCGACGACCCGTGGATAGCGACCAGGCGCAGCTCCCCGGAACCGCTGTTGACGAACCCGCCTCCGGGCGCAGAGGACCACGTGACGGCCGCGACGGCAGCCACAGCCGCCATCCGCACCTCGCCGCTCGTCACCGATCGCAGGGATGCCCTCGGGGGCTGGAGGGATCGGATCATGAACCGTCATCGCGGCCTTCTCGCGCTCCTCGTCGTCGGTCTTCGCCGCAGCATGCGGCGCCGCATCGGCACCCCCAGCCCATCGGCCGCCATCGTCGCCGTCACCAGCCCGGTCCCTTCGCCCAGCGCCTCCCTCGCCCACCCCGGGCGTGCGACGACCCGTCGCCATCGACCCCCGCTGGCGACGGCGACCGCTCTCCCCACCCCCACGCCGATGCCGACGCCGACCCCCACGCCGACACCGTGGAAGGCCTACACGTCGAAGCGCTACCACTACAAGATCCAGTACCCGCCCACCTGGATCGTCGACCCCCGGCAGCGGCGGGTACACCGACCAGTTCGATGCCTACGATTACCCCTACGTCTACATCTCTCGCGACACTGTCGGCGGCATCGCCTCGGTGAGCATCACGGTCACGCGGAACGTCGCGTACTTCAAGAGCCACTACAAGGCGAAGGTGATCTCGAACAAGCCGATCAAGCTCGCCGGCTGGTCAGGTCGGATCGTCACCCTGCGCGGCAAGGACCAGGGCCAGACGATCCTGATCCAGCACATCCTCGTCGCCAAGGGCCGCGTCGGCTATACGATCGAGATGTGGGGCGACGACGGCGGGGCCGCGTCGGATCGCGCCCTGTTCAAGCAGATCTACGGGACCTGGCGAGCAACTTGAGCGCCGCCGCGCGAGCTCAGCCGCGGGCGAAGAAGCGCAGCAGGACCGGAGCGAGCACCTTCGGGCGACGCTCCATGGCCCTGGCCATCCAGGGTCGCCGCGGTCGGCGTTCGGCAGCGTTTTGGCCAGGAGCGCCGCGCTGTTGCGGATCCACGCTGGGCTTGCCCCGCCATCGAGGACGAGGATCGGCATGGTCAGCGATGCCCATCGGCGGATCGGGCCCGGGTCGCGCGTCATCAGGCCGTCCATGATCCGGGCGTCGTAGGCGAGCGTGTGCGCCATCGCCTCCATCCCGACCCAGGCTGGTGAGGTGCGCATCTGGTCGACGGCCGGGGGCGGGACCAGCGGGCCGACGGTCAGGAAGTACGCCACCGCATCGCCCCGCCGGCCGGCGGCGACGAGCTCCTCGAGGTGCTCGATGTAGTCGTCGGGGATCGGCGGTCGCTGGTCGTCGACCGCGAGTGGTGGCTCGTAGACCGCGAGGCGATCGATGGGGAGGCCGGCCTCGGCCGCGCGAAGGCTGAGCGCGCCACCGGATGAGTGGCCGAGCACGAACGATGCGCCGCCGGCCTCCATGACCGCGGCGAGGTCCGCGATCTCTCGCTCGACCGCGTACGGGGGGGTGTCGCCGCTGTCGCCGCGGCCGCGACGATCGAAGGTGAGAACCGTCAGGTCGTCGGCGAGGCTCATGGCGAGCTCGGCAGCCGGTCCACCGCGCCCCGACAGCGCTCCACCGACCACGACAAGGGACGGCCCGCGCCCCGTCCGGTCGAACGCGATGGTCGTGCCGTCCCTGGATCGAACGGTTTCCATCGGCATACGGTACCGGGCAGGTGCGCGGGCCGTCCGCGGTCTGCGGCTCGACTGCGAGCCGCGTCCAGCGAGGCTAGGAGCGCGACATCACCGACAGGATGTTGCCGGCCGGGTCGCGGAACCACGCGATCGCAGGACCCTGACCCCGAGCGATGCCCTTGGCGTCGGTCTTGATCGAGTCGTTGTCATAACGCTCGAACGTGACGCCTGCCGCCTTGAGCTCGTCGACCGCCTGGTCGACGTCGTCGACCGGGAAGTTGAGGACCGTGAAGTTGGCCGGCTTGTGATCGGGCTTCGGATAGACGGTCACCGGCCGGCTGTCCTTGGTCCAGATCTCGATGAGGCCCTGCACTCGCCATCACGGACATCGAGACCGAGCGTCTCGCCGTAGAAGCGCTTCGCCGCCTTGATGTCGGGAACCGCGAAGGTCGTGAAGATCGGGCTGTCCTTCAGAAGCGTTCTGGTCTTGAGCATGGAGCCCTCCTGGCCTGGCGCCGGTCACCGGGGGTACGAGCCGACGCGAAGCTCCATGGTGCCTCGCATCGGGAGACAGGCGGATCAACGGGCCGGCGCTGGGCTGCCAGATGCATTGCATCCGCATTGCAGGCCGGTCGGGGACGATGACGGGATGTCATCTACGCCGGCCGGAACGCTGGACCGCCGGCCTCCGGCCCGGCTACGGTGTCGCGATGGAAACGCGACCGTTCGGGCGGACCGGCATCGACCTCCCGGTCGTCGGCCTCGGCACGTGGCGCGTGTTCGACCTGCCGCCGGATCGCCAGCCGATCGCCGATGCCGTGGTCGAGGCGGCCTTCGACGCCGGAGGCCGCGTCGTCGACAGCTCGCCGATGTACGGCCGCGCCGAGGCGGTCGTGTCGGCGGCGCTCGCCGAGCGGCGGCGGGACGCCTTCGTGGCGACCAAGGTCTGGACGAGCTCCGTCGCGGACGGGCGCCGCCACTTCAGCCGGCAGCTCGGCTGGTTCGCCGGCCGGGTCGACCTCCTCCAGGTCCACAACCTCCTCGCCTGGCGGGAGCATCTCGAGTGGATGGACCGCGAGCGCGGGGTCGGCAACGTCCGATGGCTCGGTGCGACGACCTTCCAGCCATCGACGTTCGACCTCCTCGAGCGGGTCATGCGGACCGGCCGGATCCACGCGATCCAGGTCCCGTTGAACCCGCGCGAGCGCGAGGCCGAGGAGCGGATCCTGCCCGTGGCCGCCGACCTCGGTCTCGGCGTCCTCGCGATGCGGCCGTTCGCCGAGGGCGGGCTGCTGCGCCGGCCGTTCCCGGCCGAGCTGGCGACGGCCGGGCTTGGCGGCTGGCCGGAGGCCCTGCTGCGCTGGACGCTCGGCGACCCGCGGGTGACGGTCGCGCTACCGGCGACCGCGAGCGCGGACCACGCCGCGGCCAACGCCGCGATCGGCTCCCTGCCGTCGCTCGATCCGGAGCTGCGCGACCTGATCGGCCGGCTCGCGGCTGGGAGCCAGGCCTAGGGCGCGTCAGTCCCCGGCGGCCATGGACGGCGGGATGTTCTGGTTGAGCCGGAAGAGGTTCGTCGGATCGTAGCGAGCCTTGAGGGCCGCCAGCCGGTCCCAGGTCGCTGCCCGGATACGCCGCTCGCACGCCGCGCCTCGCCCTCGTCGCCAACGAAGTTGACGTACGCGCCGTCCGTGCCCTGGTCGAGCGCATCGGCGAACTCGTGGACCCACTCCTCGCGCACGATCTTGTCGTCGGGCGCCTCGTAGAAGGCGACGACGATGACCATGATGCCGGCTCGCGCGGTGCGCGAACGCGGTGGCATCGGCCGGGACCGCGGGCCATCGCCCCGCCGAGCACGCCGCAGCTGCGCGACTCGCATGCGTGGCATCCGACGCCTCGAGGTGCTCGACGATCGTCTCGGCCACGCCGTCGATCGATGGTGTCGACGAACATCGTGAACGCCGGCGGCCGTCGGGTGGTAGCGCGTCGTCCTCCGGCGGGTAGATCTCGGGATACGGCATCGGCTTGACCATGTCGACGAGCGGCGTGGCGAGCGCCCGGAACGGCGCGATCGCACGCTCGCCGGCCTCCGCATCGCCGGCGTAACGCGAGGATCGCCATGACGACCAGCTTTCCGTGATGCTCCTCGCGGAACGAACGGCATCGGCGGGCAGTTCATGACGTTGGCGATCGTCGAGAGCTCTTCCGGAGCCGCCTCGGCCGCCGGCAATGAACCCGGCGATGATCATCCGCGTGTCGCCGGCAGGATGAGCATGCCGCCGACGAACGAGCGGCACGCTCGTGGAGCCGGTACTGGAACCGCGTCGCGACGCCGAAGTTGCCGCCGCCGCCGCGGATCGCCCAGAACAGGTCGGGCTCGGTGTCCGCGTCGACGCGACGGAGCTGGCCGTCGGCCGTCACGATCTCGGCCGCCGAGCAGGTCGTCGATCGTGAGACCGTACTTGCGGACGAGATAGCCGATGCCGCCGCCCAGCGTGATGCCCGCCGATCCCGACCGAGCCGGTGTCGCCGAAGCCGATCGCCAGGCCATGCGCGGCCGCCGCCGCGGTGTACTCGCGCGGCCGTGAGGCCGGTCTCGGCCCAGGCGGTGCGCGTTCCGGATCGATCTCGATCGCCTTCATGTCGAGCAGGTCGAGGACGATGCCGCCCTCGGTCACGCCGTGGCCCGGTCGCGCTGTGGCCGCCGCTCGGACGGCGAGCTCCATGCCGGCGTCTCGCGCCAGCCCGATCACGTGCGGACGTCCGCCACGTCCGCGACGCGGACGATGACCGCGGGCCGGCGATCGATCCCACCGGCCATGACCGTGCGCGCGGCTGTCGTAGTCGGGATCGTCGGGCGCGATCACCCGACCGCGGACGGCGGCGCGGAGCTCCGGGATCGAGATCTCGGGTGCGGCGCTGGCCGCGTCCAGGGTGGTCATCGTGCTACTCCCTTGCGGATGGCCGGTCAAACCGGCGACTGGAACGTTGCGCCGCGGTCCTCCGGGCGAGATGGGCCCGGGCGCGGCGAGTGGGCGTGGCTATCGATCTTACCCCGTGTCGGCTGCCGAAAGGGCCGCGGCAGCCGGCCCGTCAGACGGTCGCGACGTACGCGGCGAGCCGGTCCCAGGTCTCGATGAGCCCTGCTTCCATGCCCATCCCGACGACGGCCTCGAGATCCTTGGCCGAGGCGAACCGGGCTCGGTTGGTCAGGGTCGTCCGGCCATCCGCTTGGGCGAACTCGACGGTCACCACGACTTCCGGCATGCCGCCGATGATCGTCCCGTCCGGCTCGGCGAACTCGTCGACATAGACGATCCGCTCCGGCCGGACGATCTCGCGGTAGGTCGACCGGCCGCAGCCCTCCTCACCGGCCGGGCCGCGCATGCAGTAGAACCAGCTGCCGCCCACGCGGAAGTCCATCTCGCAGACGGGCAACGTCCAGCCGTTCGGGCCCCACCAGTGGACGAGGTGGTCGCACTCGCTGAAGACGCGGAAGACGAGGTCGCGGGTCGCATCGAACGTCCGGGTGGCGATGACCTCGAGCCCTTCGGTCCGGACCGTCGTCGCGTCCAGCCGGGCGCCTGCGGCGGGGCCCGTCGCGGTCCCGCTGGATCGATCGCTGGTCATGAACTCCTCCAGTATTTCGCCAACTGGTTAATTAACTCGTCGGAATACTACCCCGCCTGCCGGGTGTGTCAACCGCGGTCCTACCCCGACGCCCGGCGGAGGTACGGCCGACGCCTCCCCCAAGTTGGCCTCTGGCGCCCGCGCGGACCGCGGCCGTAGGCTGGTGCCATCGGTCAACGGTCGATCCCCGACCTGCGACCGGTCGACAACGGCAAACCCGTCGCGAGGCGGGGACGCAAAGCCACGGGCCTCACGCAGGTAGCCGGGCTGCCGAACAGGAGGTGGACCGTGGAGGTCCAGAGCTCCCCGCGTGTGCGAACCGTCGTGCAGGCGGCCATGACCCTCGGCGCGGTGCTCGCCATGCTGCTCACTGCAGCGGCGAGCTTCCACCGCTGAGGACCGGCGGCCGCCGGACGGAACGCCGCCGGCGGCCGCATCACCCCTCGTCGCTGGTGGCGGGCGACGGTCAGGGTCAATCGCCGGGCTCCAGCCAGCCCTTTGCGCGCGCGATCCGGCCGCCTCGGCGCGGTTCCGGGCTCCGACCTTCTGGATCGCCGCCGACAGATGGTTCCTGACGGTCCCCTCGCTCAATGAGACGCTCGCGGCGATGTCGGCGACCGTCGCCTGGTCCGCCGTCGCGGCCAGCACTTCCCGTTCGCGATCGGTCAACGGGTTCGCGCCATCGGCCAGGGCGTCGAGCGCCAGCGCAGGATCGACGACCCGGCGGCCGGCCGCCACTCGCCGGATGGCCGTGGCAAGCTCGCTGGCCGGAGCATCCTTGAGGATGAAGCCCGGTCGCGCCGGCTGCCATCGCCTGACGGAGATAGCCCGGCCGTCCGAAGGTCGTGACGATCAGCACCCGGCATCCAGGCACGGTCGCTGCGCAACGCGGCGGCGGCCGACAAGCCATCCATCACTGGCATCTCGATGTCGAGGACGGCCACGTCCGGATACAGCCGGAGGGCCTCGGGGACGACCGCATCGCCGCTCGATACCTGTCCGACGACGACCAGGTCGCTCTCCATCGACAGCAGCGCCGCCATGGCGCCGCGAACGAGGGACTGGTCCTCGGCCAGCAGGACGCCGGATCGGGGGCGAGGCATGCCCGGACTGGTCGCTCATCGCGCGCCAGGGTGCGGCGCGGCGATCGGGATCGTCGCGACCAGACGATACCCGCCGGCCGCCAATGGACCGGCCTCAAGGCGACCACCGGCATGTTCCAGTCGCTCGCGCAGTCCCCGCAGGCCGGTCCCATCCGTTGTCGCGGGTAGCCGTCGAAAGCCGGCTCGCTCAGCCGGTCCATCATCGACGACCTCGAGCTCCGCCTGCGGTCCACGGCGCGCGGTCCGGATCGTCGCGTGCCGCGACTGGCTGTGTCGGACCACATTCGTAACGCTCTCCCGGACCGCCCAGGCGAGGACGGCATCCTCGGCGATCGGTAGCGGGCCGGCACGGTGGTCGATCGCCGGTTCGATGCCGGCGGCGTCGAGCACGACGCGCGCGTCCTCGAGCTCCTGCTCGAGGGTGGGCTGGCGGTACCCGGTGACGGTTTCTCGAACCGTCGCCAGAGCCTCGCGAGCGACTCGCTCCACGTCGGCGATCTCGACGCGGGCGCGATCGGGTTCGGTCGGCAGCAGTCGGCCGGCGAGCTCGCTCTTGATCGCGATCAGGGACAGGCTGTGCCCGAGCAGGTCATGCAGGTCCCGGGCGATCCGATCGCGTTCGTCGGCGACGGCCCGTGTCGCCAGCTCCTGACGGGCCGCGTGGAGATGGGCGTTGCTTCGCCTCAGGGCGGCCATCGCGAACACGGTGATCCCGATGACCGCGACGGACAGACCCTGGACGATCGCGCTCGCCGCGTCGGGGTCCGGGCGACACGGGTCGCCGCGCACACCACCCCGGAGGCGACGATGATCGCCAGGGCCCGCCGTTCCGGGGAGGAGGAGGCTGGCGGCGGTCGACGCGTAGTAGAAGAGCGCGAGCCAGCCTTCGTCGGGAGACCGCACCGTCGCGGCGGCCGCAAACGCGATGATGGCGATATCCAGCCCCGCCAGGATCGGGCTGGCCCGTCGCGGGTCGTCGGGCGGTCGGCGTGCCAGGGTCCAGATCAGGAAGGCGAAGCTGGCCGTGGCCGCCAGCACGAGCGCGGTCACCAAGCGGCTCGGGTGGGCTCGCGACGATCCGGACGATCGGATAGGCGACGAAAGACGATCCCGACGACCCGCCAGAGCGGGATCCAACGGCCGGGCCGCTCGTCAGGAGCACCGAACACGGACGACGCCGAGGCCACGACGGCCCGGGCGTCGTGCCGATCGGTGAGTCGCGTCGTCAGCCATTGGCGTGCTGTTCGGAGGATCGGTATCGCCACGCGGCGAGGCCACCGACGGCGACGCGCCCAAGGCCGCGATGACCGCGATCCCGACGCCGTCCGGGGTCAGCGCCCGCAGCGGCGGCCCGGCCCAGCTCGGCGAGGCGGAACGACGGCAGCATGCGTCCGATGGTAGCGATGGTCTCGGGAACGACGACAGCGGCGCCCACAGACCGCCGACGATCGCCAGGCTGAAGAAGCAGATCATCATGGCGCCCTGGGCGCTGTTCGCATCGAACAGGTAGCCGATCAGGAGGCCGAGCGCCGCGAACGGGAGGGATGCGATCGCAAGCACGACGAGGAGCTCGATCCATGCCGCGGCGGTCAGCTCGACGTGGTTGAGCGCGATGCCCGCCAGCAACACGGCAGCGATCGCCGGTACGGTCACGATGTACGACACCAGCAGCTTGCCGGCCACGTAGGCGGCGGACGGGAGTGGCGTCACCGCGCAGTCGTCGCGTCCAGCCCGAGCCACGCTCCTGGGCGATCACGGTGGCACCCGCCGAGCGCGGCTCCGATCGCGGCATACGTGGCCATCGAGACGATGAGGTACGTCCGCCAGGCGATGCCGTCGATCCGGGCGTCGGGATCCGCGGTCCCTGACAGGATCCCGGTGTACAGCAGGTAGAAGAGGACCGGAAAGGCGATCGCGAACATGACGTAGCGCCGGTTGCGGAGAGCCCGGCGGACCTCGAGCGAGATGAAGGCCAGGAACGCCGCTGGGACGGTCGTCGATCCCAGGGTGGTGGTGGACGTGATCATCGAGTCGCCTCCTCGGCGATGCGGTTCGAGGTCAGGGCGATGAAGGCATCCTCGAGACCCGCCGCGGTCACCTCGAGATCGCGGATAGGCATGTCGCCGGCGTACATGGCACAGACCGTGTCGTCACCGGCCGTCGTCGTGAGTCGGACCGCGTCGCCCCGGATATCGACGTTCGTGACGCCTGGCAGGCTCGGCGAGCCGGGTCTCGTCGGCCGCGGTCGTGTCGAAGCGGATCGTCCGCCCGGCGACGCCATCGCGCAGCGAACGGCCGCTCCCGTCAGCGACGACGCGGCCTCGATCGAGAACGATGATGCGGTCGGCGACCTGGTCGGCCTCGTCGAGATAGTGGGTCGCGAACAGGATCGTCCGCCCCTCGGCCGCCGACCGGCGCATGTCGCCCCAGAACGCCCGTCGCGTCTCCACGTCCATGGCCACCGTCGGCTCGTCCAGGAACAGCAGGTCGGGATCGCCGGCGATGGCGATCGCGAACCGGAGGCGCTGCGCCTCCCCGCCCGACAGACGGTCGACCGGACGGTCGGCGAGGTCAGTCAAGCCGGCGCGCTCGATCACCACACGCGCGTCGAGTGGATGCGGATAGACCCGTCGCGCGAAGTCGACGAGTCCGCCGACTCGAACGTTCGAGGGCAGCCCCGCGTCCTGGAGCATCGAGCCGATCCGGCCGGCCGCGACCGCGCTCCGCGGCGGCAAGCCCAGGACCGTGACCGCCCCGTCGGTCGGCGCGAGCAGGCCGAGCATCAGGGCGATGGCGGTCGACTTGCCGTCGTCGTTCGGCCCGAGCAGGGCGACCGTCTCACCCGAGCGGATGGAGAGGTCAACGCCGTCAAGGGCCGTGACCGGACCGAACCGGCGCGTCACGCCCTCGAAGCGAACGGCCGTCGCGGAGATGCCGGTCGCGGCACCTTTCGCCCGAGAGCCGTTGGTGTGGCTGGTGATGATGGTCATTGCGATCCTCGATCTGTCGTGGTTCCTGTCGACAGTCTCGGACGCCGCGTCGCTCGCGCCCAGTCACGCATGTCGCGATCGCATCGTGACGGCTGTCATGGGGTGCGGCCGGGTTGGACGGGCTGCTCGGCGGGACAGGCGGGCTCCTAGGTGGCGGTCCCGTCCTCGGCCGGAGCGACCCTGGCCTCGAACCCGAGTCGCCGGGCCTGACGGACCGTCAACGGCGACACGCGCCGCCAGGTAAACGCCGTGGCGATGGCATCCCAGACCGGATCCAGCTCCCAGTAAGCGCTGTGCGACGCCGGGAAGTCGCGCCCCGAGCGGACGCGGAGGTCGACCACGCTGGCCACGCCGATCGCTGCGGCGGAACAGCGGCTCGGCCAGGAACGACAGGAAGTCGCGCGTGTCGTAGACGTTGAGCCATGGCACCGGCAGGTGCGGCGGATCGGCCTCGTCGTACGGCATCGACGGGATCGCGTCGAAGGTGTACAGCAGCGGCGCCTGGGTGCCGACCGTGACGCACGCCTCGACCGGCGCCGCCGGCCAGGCCGCCAGCAGGTCGACGAGGGCGATGCCACCGAGGCTCAGGCCGACCGGCAGGACCGGACGCCCCCGGGCCGCCACCGCCGCGCGCGTCAGCTCGGCGCTGAGGACCGCGTGGATCGACTCGCGATGGGACGCGTAGCCGATGACGTCGGCCAGCGAGCTGGGCGCCGAGCAGATCGACGAGCTGCTCCCGCCGATCCTCGAAGTAGTTGGTGGTGATCTTGAGGACGGCGTCGCGGCGGAGGCCGGCCCGGAGGATCGGGACCGGCATGGGCGACGGGCGACCGCGCCGATGGATCGCCTTCTGCCACGCCCCGAGCCGGAGGTCCGAGCGGCGGCGCCACTCGGGCGCGACGACCGTGACGTCCCAGCCGCGGCGGCGGACCTGGTCCTCGATGCGCGACAGGTTCGCGACCAGCCCTTCCGACGTCTCGTTGGCGCCGTGGACGAAGAACAGGACACCGCTCGGGGTCGGTGGCCGGCGGCTCGGCGAGGTGGCGCCGGCGCCGGCGGAGGGACCGCTGGCCATGGTCCGGACCATACACGGCCGCCGGGTCCGGGCCACGTCGCGGGGCATCGGTGCCCGCCGGCGCCCGGTCGTACCACCCCCGATGCGTCGGGTTGCCTATTGACCCGCGGCCCGCCCGACTGCCACGCTCCGAGCACGCATCCAGCCGGGGGGCCTACGGGCGGAAACCGCATTCGCACTGGCGAACGCGGCGCCAGTGCGCCGGGTCCTCGGCACCTCGACCGGCCGTGGAGCTGCGGGACGCGTGATCGACCGACCAACCGTAGAGCTCGAGATCCTCGACCGGTTCCGGCTGCGCGCGGGGACCAGCGACGTCGACGTGCCGCCGCGATCGGCGATGGTGCTCGGCTATCTGGCCATCCGAGACCGGCCGGTCCGACGGTCGGTCGTGGCCGATGCGCTCTGGCCCGCCCTCACCGAGCGCCGGGCCCTGGCCGGTCTCCGGTCCGCGATCTACCGCCTCCACCAGCCGGCACCCGGGCCGATCGTCCGGACGCGCGGTGAGAGCCTGGAGCTCGTTCCGTGGCTTCGTGTCGACCTGCGTGACGCGATCATCCTCGCCCGCGACCTGGCCACCACCGACCGGCTGCCGACCAGCATCGAACGCGTCGTCGGCGTCCTCGGCCGGGAGCTCCTGCCCGACTGGGAGCAGGACTGGATCGAGCCCGAGCGCGAGCATTTCCGCCAGCTCCGGCTGCGGGCGCTCGATGCGCTGGCCGAGCGACTCATCGCGGCGGGCCGGCACGCCGAGGCCGTCGAGGTCGCGCAGACGGCGCTCGCGATCGAACCGCTGAGCGAGACCGCCGAGCGCGCGCTCATCGAGGCATTCGTCGACGAAGGCAACGAGGCCCTCGCCGTCCGCGAGTACGAAACGTTCCGGCGGCGGCTGTGGAACGACCTCCGCCTGCGGCCCTCCGCCGACCTCGACCAGGTCCGTCCGAGGTCCCGGGTCGGGCACTGAGCGGGCCGGCCGCCACACCCGGAAGGGCCGCGCCGCTAGCATCTGCTGATGTCATCCTCCGTCCGACGGCCCGACCTCGCCGCGCTCCTTGGGTGTGCCGGCCTGCTGTTCGTCGGCTGGACCATGCTCCTGCCGGCCGCCCTGATCCGGTCGATCGAGGCGGGGTTCGGCCAGACCGACGCCGGCATGGGCGTCTGGTTCCTCGTCAGCTCGCTGGGCTCGGTGACGGGGTCGATGGGGGGAGGCTTCCTCACGGAGCGGATCGGCCGGCGGGTCGTCCTGACCGCCGGCGTCCTCCTCTCGGCCGGCGGCCTCGCAGCGTTGGCAGGTGCCCCGTCCTGGTCGTGGGCGCTGGTCGCGGCGGTGCCGATGGGGATCGGGGGTGGCATCCTCGACGGCGGTTCGAACGGGCTCATCCTCGACCTCTACCCGACCAGTCGGGGACGCGCCCTCAACCTGCTGCACCTGGCGTTCAGCGTGGGAGCCCTCGCCTGCCCGCTCGTCGCCGGTCAGCTCGTGGAACGGGGCGTGCCCTGGCAGGCGGTGGTCCTCGGCACGGCGCTCGCCGCCCTGCCGCTGGCGGCCGCACTCGCGCTGGCCGACCTGCCGTCCGGCCGCCACCGGACGGTGCGCGTCGACGGATCGCCGCGGGTCACCTTCGCCTGGCCGCTCGTCCTGCTGGCCGTGGCGATCAGCTGCTACGTCGCCGCCGAGCTCGGCGTGTCGAACTGGCTCGTCCGGTTCCTCGATGCGGCGACCGTCGGGCTGGCCACCTCGACGCTGGCGCTGTTCTGGGGCTGCCTCGCGCTCGGCCGGCTGGCGAGCGCCAGATGGAGCGACCGGTTCGACCACGCCCGGTTCGCGGCGATCGCGGCGTTCGTGAGTGCCGTCGCGCTCGTCGGGGCCGTCGTCGTGCCGTCGCTGCCGGGATCGATCGTCCTGTTCGGCGTCGTCGGCTTCGCGTTCGGACCGGTCTATCCGCTGATCATGGCCGTGGCGGGCGATCGGTACCCCACGCGGTCGGCGGCCGTGAGCGGCTTCCTGTCGGGGATCGCGGTGGTCGGCGCGATCCTGTACCCGCCGTTCATGGGCTTCCTGTCGGTCGAGGTCGGGCTCGGCCCGGCGATGACCGGCGCCGCGATCCTCGCCTTCGCCAGCGGGCTGGTGCTGTTGCTCGCGGGCAGGGCCCGGTCGGCCGCCGTCGAGGTCCGCGGCTCGGAGGCCGCGGTCAGACCGGCCGCCTAGGCCGCCTGGGTCGCCTGGGCCGCCGAACCGGTGACGGCCGCCCGGTCGTACACCACGACGCGCCAGACCCACGTCTGTCGCTCCGCCGCGCGGCACGAGGCCGTTGCCGGCGGCGATCTCGTCCACCCGGCTCGTCGGGTGGACGTAGGCGCGGTACGCCCGGCGTCGCAGGCGGTAGGTGAGGTTGGCGGCGGCGATCGCGAGCCGGGTGATCCAGCGATCGCGGGGCAGGACCAGCCCGTACGCGGTCCGCGCCCGCTGGCTCGACAGCCCGACCAGGGCGTCCATGTCGTGATAGCAGCAGACCACGCGGTCGAGGGTCACGATGTCGGCCCGCTCGATCGCCTCGGCGCGCCGCACGAAATCGCCCTCGACGAACTCGATCCGGTCGAGCAGGCCGGCCCGGCGAGCCTGCTGGCGGGCCACCTCGAGGTAGGCCGTCGAGGCATCGACCAGCACGGCATGACCGGTCCCCGTTCGGAGCAGCTCGACGTCGACGATCCCGATCCCGCCACCGATGTCGAGGAGGCTGTCACCGGCAGACCGGTAGGGCGTCAGGAGCTCCAGCAGCAGCCGCGTCGTGCGATCAGGGCCGTCGCGCTCGTAGCGATCCCGGTCGCGCGCGGCTGTCCGGCGGTCGAAGATCGACGCGAAGGCATCGCACCCGCAGGCGTCGGTGGCCGGCTCCGGGCCGACCGGTTCGGCCATCAGGACGGGATGGGAGTGAACGTGGACTCCGCAGCCATCAGGTCGACGACGCCGACGTTCGTCGTGTACGCCGCCGAGCCCAGCTGGCCGGACGTCACGATCCACGCCGGGTGCCCACCGATATCGATCAGGTAGCCATAGCGGGTCGTGCCGACCGGGTAGCCCGGTGAACCGGCCGTGGAGGTCGCCTCGATCTGGTGGGCCGGGAGGCCGCCCACCGTGACGGCGTCGTTCTGGAGGACGTTCCATGCGGTCGGGTTCGTCGCAGCGGTCAGCGCAGCCTGGTACGTGGCGGTCGTGTCGACCTGGATCATGACCGCCGTCACCAGTGCGGTCGGATCGGACGGGACGGTGATCGCGGTCGGGCTGAAGTAGCGGCATGCGAGGTTCGCCGGGGTGGCGACCGTGAACCAGTTCATCGGGTAGACGATCGTCGCGACGGGCACGGTCGCGCCACCCGAGCTGGCCGTCACCTGGCAGGTCGCGGTCGGCGGGAGCGACGCCGGCGGCACGACGGTCGGTGCCGGCGTGCCGGTCGGGGCGGCCGTCGGCTTGGCGGTCGGGCTCGGGGTCGGTTGCGGGGTGGCGGTCGGGGTCGGCGCGGAGGTCGGCGTCGGGCTGGGCGACGCACTGGGAGCGGCAGATGCGCTCGCACTGGGAACGGCGCTGGCGGCGGCGCTGGCGCTCGGCGACGGCGAGGCCTCGACCGCGGACGGTCGGACGAGGAAGACCTGCTGTCCGCCCCGCGCTCCAGTCAAGGTCACGCGCACGCCACGGTACTCGACTCGGCCGACGCCCTGGAGGGCCGCGATGAGCTCGGTGTCCTGTGCACCGAGTGCGTCGGCGCAGGCCATCCTCGTCGACGCCAGCGGGCCGACCGCCACCACGTCGCCGTTCGTCGTGTAGCTGCCGACGAACGAGTTGCAGCCGGTCGTACCGTTCACGTCCCGGATGCCGAAGACCACGGCGGGATTGCTGTCGGGAACCGGGGCGACGGTTGCGCCATTCCCGTTGCTGTAGGAATCGACGAGCCACTTGCCGAGCAGCGGGTTGTTCGGAGCCGCCTCATAGACCAGGATGGCCGACCGGTCGGCGCCGCGGATCGTGAGGGTGCGCCCCTGGACGTTGTAGAAGCGACTCTGCTCGAGGAGCTGCAGGTAGGTCTGCTCCAGCTGATTCGCCTCGTCGTCGCACAGGCGAAGCGTCGTTGCCGGCATGCTGATCAGCAGCAACAGGCCCCCACCGCGGTAGATGGCGTCATAGCTGTTGCAGCCGCCGAACCCGAACACGCGACCGGACTCGAAGTTGGCGTCGACGAACTGGCCTTCGGGGACGATCGTCAGGGCGCCTGCCACGGCGTACGACTGGAGCACCCATTGCGTCGCGCCGAGCTCGCCGCCACTTCCCTCCGACGTCTCGTCGCCGGCGGCAGCCGTGGAGCAGCCGGCCGCGAGCAGGGCGACCGCGATCAAAGCGAGCAGACGACGGGTCATGTGACGGTTCCCCCGATCGGGCTACTGGCTCCGACTGGCGACGTACAGTGCGAACAGGCGGAGGAAGTGGCCGAGTCCGGCCACGATCAACGCCAGGAACAGCGGTCCACCGATGGCCGACGACGAGATCGCGAACGCCTGGATGAAGTTGATCGTCTCCCGGGCGGTCAGGTCGATCCACCACAGGATCCCGGCGATGAACGCGAACAGGACGGCCAGCCAGCCGACCCATACGAACACGGTCGCGATCGTCGCGAGGCGCATCGCGTCCTTCTGGATGTCCATGCCTGGTCCCTCCACCCGTCTCTGGCGCTCGGCCGCCCGATATCAAGGCCGAACTCTTGGCTCGATGTCCGCCAGTATGGCAGCCGGGTCGAGCGCTCGGGCTTCAGCCGCGTCGTGTCCGGCGGTCGCGGAGGTGGCGGCGGAGGCTCGCCTGCGGGACCCCGCTGACATCGATCCGGCCGGCGTCGAGGAGCCGTCGGAAGCGGGTCATGGCGCGCGCCAGCGCCTCGCCGAATGCCTCGTCCCGGGCGAGCGACTCGTCCTCCAGCCACAGGCCATTGATGACGAGCGTGCCGGTCGCCCGGTCGAGCTTCGGGTCGAAGCGCCCGACGAGCCGGTCGCCCCACAGGATCGGGAGCGTGTAGTAGCCGAACTTGCGTTGCTCGACCGGCTTGTAGACCTCCCAGACGTAGTCGAAGCCGAAGAGTGGCTTCGCCCGCCCGCGGGCACTGACCGGGTCGAGCGGCGAGAGGAAGGTGGCCTCCTGCTCGGTCGTGGTATCGATCGGGGACCAGTCGGGCGGGGTCACGCCGCCGTCGAGCGCGGCGAGGACTCCGGCATCGGCGCCGGGGGCGAGCTGCGTCTGCCGCCAGCCCTCCACCATGACCTCGATCGCGGCGCCATCCGCGAGCCAGCGCGCGCGCCGCTCGGTCAGCTCGGCCGCCGGGATGTCGCGGTGGATGAGGTACTTGGCGACCCCGGTGAATTGGAACAGGCCGTTCGCCGCGATCTGCTTGCGGAGGAGGAGGTCGTCGGCGGCGTCAGGGTCCATGTCGACGAGCGCCGCCTTCGGCGCCACGGCCTCGGTCAGCGCATAGACCCGCTCGAACCGCTCACGACGCGTGACCATCACCTCGCCAACCCGCCACAGGTAGTGGAGGACGAGCGCGCTGTCCTTGCGGCCGCGGTAGTCGTCGACCCGCTTGCGGTCGCCCATCGCGAAGTCGCGATTGCTGACCTCGCCGCGCTCCCGGAGCACCGCCCGCATCTCGTGGACTGTCTCGGCGTGCCCGTCCTCCACCTCGCGCCAGTGCCCGCTGTCGCGCTCGCGGCGCATGACCACGCGGAACGCCGGGAGCTCCTCCATCGGCCGGACGGCGAGCCACCCGCCCCATTCGAAGAACTCGCGACGGCCGTAGGTCAGCACTGCCCAGTCGTCGATCGCGTAGTCGATGACCCGGCTGTGGAGCATCAGGTCGTGCGCGCGTGCGACGACGACGAGCGGGTCGAGCTGGAGATCCTCCATCGACCTCATGGCCGTCGCGGTCCCCTCGAGGCCCTGCCAGCGCCGGCCCGGCCAGAGGCCCTGGCGCCCCATGACGTAGCGACGGGCCGTGAGCGCGGAGATCTCCAGCAACGTGGTGGGCGGTGTGCGAGCGGTGACCGGTCAGGCCGGCGTCAGCGCGGCCGTCCGCTCGAGCGTGACCAGCGTCCGACCGACAGCGGCCGCGAGGTCGTCGATGTCCGCCTCGGTGGCCACGACCGGGATGGCGCCCATGCCGCGCGGCGCGAGGTAGAACCCCTCGAGAAGCAGTCCGAGGAACGGCGTCGGGCCACCGCCGGCACCCGGCGCGAAGGCCGTCTGTCCGGCACCCGCCCCGCGATAGACCTGGAACAGCGAGCCGACGACGGTGACGGTCGCGTCGACGCCTGCCCGCTCGATCTCCGACCCGACGGCGCTTCCGAGCCGCGAGCCGAGCCGCTCGAGCCGGTCATACGCCGCGTCGTCGAGCAGGCGGAGGGTAGCCAGGCCGGCGGCCGCGGCGACCGGGCTGCCGTTGTAGGTGCCGCCGTGGCTGACCGCGCCTGTCCGACGAGCATCGAACACGGCCATGAGGTCCTCGCGCCCGCCGAACGCTGCGAGCGGATAGCCACCACCGATGATCTTGCCGAGCGTGGTGAGGTCCGGGCGGACGCCGGTCCGGCCCTGCGCGCCGCCGGGACCGACGCGGAAGGAGATGATCTCGTCGAAGATCAGCAGGGCACCGACGCGCTGCGTGTAGTCGCGCAGGAAGCGGAGGAAGGCCGGGTCGGCGGCCCGGACGCCGCCTGCACCCTGGACGGGCTCGATGATGATCGCCGCCAGCTCCGACTCGCGTCCGCGCAGTGCCGCCTCGACCGCGTCAGGGTCGCCCCACGGGAGGTCGACGATCAGCCCGGAGATCGCGTCGGGGACGCCCGGCGTGCCGGCCATCACCAGGTCGTGCGTCCCGTGGTAGGCGCGCTCGAATCGGGCGATCAACGGCCGGCCGGTGAACGCGCGGGCCGCGCGGATCGTGAACATCGTCGCCTCGGTTCCCGAGCTGGTGAAGCGAAGTCGCTCGATCGACGGGAGGCGACGGCGGATCTCCTCCGCGAGCTCGATCTCGAGCTCCGTCGGCGCGGCGAAGGCGGATCCGCGACGGACCTGGGCCTCCACCGCGGTCACGACGGCCGGATGGGCGTGGCCGAGGATCAGGGATGTGTAGTTGCCGAGGAAGTCGCGGTACTCGTTGCCGTCGACGTCGCGGATCCGCAGCCCGTCGCCGGCCGCGACATACGGCGGATACGGCGCGGTGTAGACGGTCGTCCGAGTCGATCCGCCCGGCAGCGAGGCGGTCGCCCGTTCGAACAGCGCCCGTGAACGCGGGGTCCGGGCGAGGTAGTCGTCGATGAGGGTCATTGGCTGGGTCTCCGGCCGGATGCGCCGACGAAAATTCCCCATGTTCAGAACGTGCAGGGTGGTCTACAATACGGGAGGAAGCGCCGCGGCAATAGGGTCCGCGGCTCAAGAACCTGGCTCGACGCACTTCTCGGACTCCTCTCACGAACCACGCGAGAAACCCGATCGCGTAGGGGCGGGAGAGGAGTTTTTGGTTGTACAACGATAAGAATCTGACCTGCGCAGACTGTGGACAGGAGTTCGTGTTCACCGCGTCGGAGCAGGACTTCTACGCACAGCGCGGGTTCACCGAGCCGCGCCGCTGTGCATCGTGCCGGGCGAGCCGCAAGGCTGCCCGCAACAGCGACTCGGGCGGCAGCTCGTACGGCGGTGGCTACGGCGCCGGCGGCAGCTACAGCTCGGGCGGCTATTCCAGCGGCGCCGGCAGCTACGGCGGCGGTGGTGGCGGTGGTGGTGGCGGCGGCTACGAGCGCGGTCCGCGCGAGATGTTCTCGGCGACCTGCTCGAACTGCGGCAAGGAAGCCCAGGTCCCGTTCCGCCCGACCAGCGGCAAGCCGGTCTACTGCAGCGATTGCTTCCGGAGCATGCGCGGCTAATCCCGCTCACGCCACGGATCACGACCCGGGTCGACGACCCGGGTCGTTTCGATTCCCGGGGCGGCGCTCGGCCTCGGTACGATGAGCGGATCGACGGTCAGCCGCAGCCAGGGCGCGACCCGGACGAGGACGCACCGTGGTTCGAGGCGTCGATCGTCGACCTCGGGGCGCGCCTGTCCGCCCGGGAAACGACGAGCGCCGAGCTGACGGCGGCCTATCTCGCGCGGATCGAGCGCCTCGATCCCCTCCTCCACGCCGTCATCGAGACGAACCCCGACGCCCTCGCCATCGCGGCCCGCCGGGACCGGGAGCGCCGCGGCGGCCGCGTCCGCGGTCCGCTCCACGGGATCCCGATCCTCGTCAAGGACAACATCGCCACCAACGACCGGATGGAGACGACCGCCGGATCGCTGGCCCTGGTCGGCAGCCGTGTGCCCCGGGATGCCCGCATCGTCCGTCGGCTGCGGGCGGCCGGCGCCATCGTCCTCGGCAAGGCCAACCTTTCCGAGTGGGCGAACTTCCGGGGGTCGTCCCGCCGGCCGTCCGCGAGCGGGACCTGTACCTCAACGGCTGGAGTGCCCGGGGCGGGTTCACGCGCAATCCGTACGATCTCGGTCGCGACCCGTGCGGCTCGAGCTCCGGGTCGGCCGTGGCCGTCGCCGCCAACCTCGGCGCGGCGGCGATCGGCACGGAGACGGACGGGTCGATCGTGTGCCCAGCGGGGGCGAATGCCGTCGTCGGGCTGAAGCCGACGGTCGGCCTGGTCGCCCAGGACGGGATCGTCCCGATCTCGCACAGCCAGGACACGGCGGGCCCGATGACCCGGACGGTGATGGATGCCGCGATCGTTCTCGATGCGTTGCGCTCGCCGTTTGGCGATGTCGCCGCCCGGTCCCTGCCGCGTAATTACCGTGCGGCGGTGCGCCCGGGAGCGCTCGATGGCGCGCGCATCGGCGTCGACCGGCGCCTGTTCGGCGGCCACAAGTGGACCGACGATGGTCTCAACGCGGTCGCCGAGCGTGCCTTCGACACGCTACGGGTGCTCGGCGCGACCCTCGTCGACCCGATCGAGCCACCGGACACGGACGCGAGCGTCGAGGACGAGATGACCGTCCTCCTGACAGAGTTCAAGGCCGGGCTCGACGGCTACCTGGCGAACCTCCGGCGGACCTCGATCCGAACGCTCGCCGACCTGATCGCATTCAACGACGAGCAGTGCCGGGCCGAGCTCGCGTACTTCGGCCAGGAGCTGTTCGAGGTCGCCGAGGCGACGGGCGGCCTGGATGACCCGGCCTATCGCGAGGCCCGCCGACGCTGCCTGGCCGTGACCCGCACGGACGGCATCGACCGCATCCTCGCGGCGGACCGGCTCGACGCGATCGTCGCGCCGGCCTACGGCGATTCGTCGCCGGCCGCCGTCGCGGGCTACCCGAGCATCTCCGTCCCGACCGGGCTGACCGACGACGGCCGGCCCGGTGGCGTCTGGATCTACGGCGGCTTCCTTGCCGAGCCCACGCTCCTCGGCCTCGCTGCCGACCTCGAACGGGCCGTCAGTCCTCGGCCGAGACCGACCTTCGGCGGCCGGCTCCCCGGGCCGCCGCCCGACTTCGGCCTATGCGCGACCCCGATCGGGTCGCGGCGCCGCGCCACCCGGGCGGATCTGCCACGCGACGGCTGATCGCGGTCGCCGTCAGAGGCGTGGGCGTCCGTCCGGGCCGAGCCGTACGATCGTTGACCAGACCGAAGACCAGAATCGGACGAGTTGGACGAGGAGCGACCGTGAGCAACCTGGTGGATTTCGACAGCCGACCGGTGATCGACGTGTGGGGCGAGACCGTCAGGGCGCGACGCGTGGAAGGCGAACGGATCACGCTCGCGCTCATCGAGCTGGCTCCCGATGCGATCGTGCCCGGGCACCGGCACGAGAACGAGCAGCTGGGCATGGTCGTCACCGGGACGGTGACGTTCACCGTCGGTGACGAGACCCGGGTCCTCGGTCCCGGCGGGACGTGGCGGATCCCGTCGAACGTCCACCACCAGGTCAGCGTCGGGCCCGAGGGCGCGATGGTCGTCGACATCTTCGCGCCGACCCGCGCGGACTGGGACGCCCTGCCCGTCAACCCACCGAGACCGGCGCCATGGCCCGGGGGACCCGGTTGAGGCCTCCGGGGCGGTCCTCCTCCGCTTCGACGAGAATGGACCCGAGCCGAGACCGAAGCAGGAGGTAGCGTGCAGGCACGAGGACCGCGAACCCGTCGGGTGCAGCCGGGCCGGCCGGAGCCGCATCACGGCCCGTCGATCCCGGGGAGCCGCGTCAACGGCTGGCAGGCGCTCGCGATCATCGCGTTGATCGCCGCCACCGCAGGCTGGACGGCCGCGATCCTGCTCGCGACCCGGAGCACGTCGAGTCCTCCCGCAATCGCCGCGGCCAGCCCGACCGACTCGTTCGAGCCCGAACCGACGGACGACTCGAGCCTGCCGCCTGTCGCCGACACCCACGACGCACCCGAGCTCGAAGCTCGACTCCCGACCAAGCTCGGCGACACCGCCCTCCAGGTCCAGAGCTGGACCGGCGACACGATCCTGACGGACGACTCGTGGAGCACCTCGGTCACCTCCTTCCTGACCGGGGTCGGCAAGGAGCCGAAGGACCTCCGCGTCGCCCAGGCCTACGATCCGGACCAGACCATCGACGGCAGCATCGGCGTCTACCACGTCGACGGCCTCGCTCCCAAGGCCATCCACGATGCCCTGCTCGCGGCATGGAAGGTCGACTATCCGGACATGGTCGTCACCCCGATCACGATGGCTGGCCAGCAGGTCACCAAGGCCGACTTCGGGGCGGACACCGTCCCCAGCTACCTGGTCGTCCGCGGCGACCTCGTGTACGACATCGAGACGAACGATGCGGATGTCGCGGCCGCCGCGGTCGCCGCGCTGCCCCCGCCCGGTGTGACGCCGTCGGGCGCGCCTCGCTCGGCGACGCCATCGGTCGCGTCGCCGAAGCCGAGCGCCTCGGCCGGAGGATGACGGCGCCGGACGAGACCTACACGCACGGCCATCACGAAAGCGTCCTCCGCTCCCATCGCTGGCGGACCATGGCCAATTCGGCGGCGTATCTCGAGCCGCACCTGGAGCCCGGGCTCGGCCTGCTGGACGTCGGATGCGGACCAGGAACGATCACCGTCGACCTGGCGCGCCGGCTGGCTCCTGGCCGGGTCGTGGGCATCGACCGCGAGGAGTCGCCACTGGTGCTCGCTCGGACCGAGGCGGCCGCGGCGGGCCTCGCCAACCTCGAGTTCCGGACTGGCGATGCCTATGCCCTCGACTTCGCGGATGACTCGTTCGATGTCGTCCACGCGCACCAGCTCCTCCAGCACCTCGCCGACCCCGTGGCCGCTCTCAGGGAGATGCGGCGCGTCTGCAGCGCGGCAGGACTTGTCGCCGCACGTGATTCCGACTACGCCGCGATGACCTGGTTCCCGGCGGACCCTCGCCTCGACCGCTGGCGCGACCTGTACGAGGAGATCGCCCGCGCCAACGGAGGCGAGCCCGACGCCGGTCGCCACCTCCTGGCCTGGGCGCACGCGGCCGGGTTCGGCGACGTGTCGCCGTCGGCCTCCGTGTGGTGCTTCGCGACGCCCGAGGATCGGGCCTGGTGGGGCGGACTGTGGGCGGACCGGGTCACCGACTCCGCGTTCGCGACCCATGCCCTCGAGCGGGGGGCGAGCACGCGCGCCGAGCTCGCGGCGATCGCGGCTGCCTGGCGGGAATGGGCGGCGCAGCCGGACGGCTGGTTCACCGTGCTCCACGGCGAGGTCCTCTGCCGCGGCTGACGGTCCTCTTCGCGGAACCGGTCCGGCGTGTCGCCTATGCTTCGACGGTGAGCCTGTACACCCTGGCCGACGGCCGCGATCTGATCGACCCGGTCCTGATCGCCGCGTTCGACGGCTGGGTCGACGCCGGCTCCGCGGCGACGACGGCGCTGGCCATCCTGGCCGACGACGGGGAGGTCGTGGCGTCGTTCGATGCCGATCGCCTGTTCGACTACCGGGCTCGCCGCCCACCGCTCGAGATCGTCGACGGGCGCCTGACGACGCTGACCTGGCACGAGCTCGTCCTGCGGCGCACGCGACTCGACGAGCGCGACGTGCTGGTCCTTGTCGGTCCCGAGCCCGACTACCGCTGGCGGGCGCTGACCGCCGACATCGTCGAGCTCGCCGGCCGGCTGGGCGTAGCCCAGTGGATCAGCCTCGGAGCGATCCCCGCCGCGGTCCCCCACACCCGGCCGGTCCCGATCATCGGCACGGAAGCGTCACCAGGCCTGCTCCGGGGCGACGTCATGGCCGGACCCGAAGGGACCCTGCGTGTCCCGTCCGCGCTCGTCTCGGCGCTCGAGATCGAGGTGGCAGCCGCCGGCATCCCGGCCCTCGGCTACTTCGCGCAGGTCCCCCACTACGTCTCGGGTCCGTATGCCACGGCGGCGCTCGAGCTGCTGCGGGCGCTCGGGACCCATCTCGGTGCGGAGATCCCGGCGCACGAGCTGGCCGACGAGTCGCGGGAGCTGCGCGACCGGCTGGACACGGCGGCGGGCGTCGACGACACCACCCGGAACTACGTCGAGCGGCTCGAGGCGATGTACGACGAGCAGCGCCTGCCGTCCGGCGACGACCTGATCTCGGACATCGAGCGGTTCCTGCGCGACCAGGGCGGCGCGACGCGCGGGTAAGCGCACGAACCGGCCATCCGTGCAGGCGGATGGCCGGTCGTGGTTGCGAGAGAGGTCGTCGACGGACCGCCGTTGAGGCAGGTTTGCCGGCTCCGCCGCCGCCCGGCATCCCGCCGGAGGGTCGACGCGCCGCCGGTCGAGAGTCTCGGTGTCCGGCGGTCCGTTCGCGATGTGCACACCGTACGGGGCGGCCACACCGGTGAGGACCTGCCATCTGTCCTGAAAAGGTCATGGACAGATGTCAATCGCGCACCGCCGGTTCGCAACACGGTTGCGAGACGCGCTGGCCGTGCACGGCAGCGGGCGCGACACGACCCCGCTCGTAGGATGGGCCCCTCAACCCCAGTGTGAGGCTCTTCCATGACCTTCAATCCCAACGCGTCACTCGATCCGGGCCAGATCACCGACCGCCGCGGCATGCGCGGCGGTGCCGGGGGCCTCGCGATCGGTGGCGGCGGCCTCGGCATCGTGCTCCTGATCGCGTACCTGCTTCTCGGAGGCGACCCTGGCGCCCTCGGCACCGGGCTCGCGCCGGGCGCGGTCGAGGGTCCGGGCAGCTCGCAGCTCGCAACCGACTGCAAGACCGGGCAGGACGCGAACGATCGGGACGACTGCCGGATCCTCGGCTTCGTGAACAGCATCCAGGCCTACTGGAAGGACACGTTCGCGGCCGCCGGCGAGACGTACTCCCCGGCCAACACGGTCATCTTCTCCGGCGTGACCTCGACCGGTTGCGGTACGGCCAGCTCGTCGAGCGGCCCGTTCTACTGCCCACCCGATCAGCTCGTCTATCTCGACCTCGAGTTCTTCAAGGAGCTGCGCACACGGTTCGGGGCGAAGGGCGGGTCGCTCGCCCAGGGTTACGTCATCGCCCACGAATACGGCCACCACGTCCAGGACCTGCTCGGCGCGCTCCAGGGCGCGTCGAACAGCCAGGGCGCCGAGGGCCGGTCCGTCCGGGTCGAGCTGCAGGCCGACTGCTACGCCGGCGTCTGGACGAACCACGCGGCCAGCACGGGCTACCTCCAGCCGGTGACCGACGAGCAGGTCGCCGACGCGCTGGACGCGGCTGCGGCCGTCGGCGACGACCGGATCCAGGAGGCCACGAGCGGAGAGGTCGATCCGGACTCGTGGACCCACGGCTCATCGCAGCAGCGACAGAACTGGTTCTCCGCCGGCTACCAGGCGGGCGACCCGAACGGCTGCGACACGTTCAAGGGCCAGATCTGACCAGTCCGGCCGCGGCAATGCGACGAACATGACAACTTCTGGCAGGTATCGGCGTATCGTGTCCGGATGCGGGCGTCCCGTCTCGTGTCGCTCCTGTTGCTCCTCCAATCACGGGGGCAGCTGAC
Source organism: uncultured Chloroflexia bacterium (assembly GCA_963842695.1). Classification (GTDB taxonomy): domain Bacteria; phylum Chloroflexota; class Limnocylindria; order Limnocylindrales; family CSP1-4; genus SPCO01. The sequence continues at coordinate 213,630 of CAWJHK010000006.1, read as the reverse complement.
GGCTGCCGAGCTCGCCCGAGAGCTCGAGGTCTCGGAGCGGACCGTCCATCGCGACGTCGAGGCGCTCAGCGCGTCGGGCGTCCCGATCTACGCGGAGCGCGGCACCCATGGCGGCATCCGATTGGTGGACGGCTACCGGACGCGTCTGACCGGCATGACCGGCGAGGAGGCCGAGGCCCTGTTCCTGGCGGGGATCCCAGGCCCGGCGGCGGAGCTCGGGCTCGGCACGGTCGTCGCCGCCGCGCAGCTCAAGGTCCTCGCCTCGCTCCCAAGCGAGCTCCGGACGCGCGCCTCCCGCCTGGTCGAGCGCTTCCATCTCGACGCCGGGGAGTGGTTCCATGCCAGCCAGCCGGTCCCTCACCTCGGGGCACTGTCGGATGCGGTCTGGAACGGGACGCGATGCGTCATCGACTACTACCGCGAGGACGCCGTCGTCCGCCGTGTGATCGACCCGCTCGGCGTCGTGCTCAAGGGCGGCATCTGGTATGTCGTGGCGTCGGTCGACGGCCAGCTGCGCACGTACCGGGTGTCCCGCGTCGCGGCCGTCGAGCTCGAAGGGACGACGTTCGAGCGACCCGCCGGCTTCGACCTCGGCTCGTACTGGACCGAGTCATCCGCCGCGTTCGAGCGCGACGCGCCCAGGATCGAGGTCGTCGTCCGAGTGCGCCCGGATCGCCTCGACGACCTGCGGAGAGCGGCCGGCTACGCGGTGGTCCAGGCAGCCGAGTCCCTGACCGACCCGGATCCCGAAGGCTGGCTACGGCTCCGGCTGCGGATGGACTGGCCGGATGAGGTGGCCAGCGTACTGCTCGGTGCAGGTCGATGGGTCGAAGTGCTGGAGCCGCCCGAGGTCCGTGCCCGTGTGGCGGCGACGGCCGGTGCCGTCGCTGAGCGATACGCCGCCGATCCCCGCTGAGCGATCCGTCTCGTCGGCCGCCGCTTCGGTGCGGCGCCGGAGCTCCACGCGGAGGGCGAGGGTCGGGTCGTTCTCCAGCGCCTGGTGGCGTTCCAGCAGGTACCGGGCGGACAGTTCGAGGAACATCGTGGGTGCCTCCCGCATCGCGTCGATCGCCATCGATCTCGTGCGTCTGACGATAGCGGGGATACCTGCCAGAACCTGTCAGGAATCCTCCGGGTCGACCCGATTCGCCCGACGGTCCGACGGTCGCGGACCGCCTGCGCGGGGCGACGATCCGGCGGCTACGCTCTGCGGCGTGATGCGGACGGTGGTCGCGACGCGCTACGTGACGCCCCTGCGCGAGGGCGGCTCGCTGCCCGGGCTGGTCGAGGCCGACGACGACGGCCTCTACGTGGTCAAGTTTCGCGGCGCCGGGCAGGGACCACGCGCCCTCGTGGCCGAGTGGCTGGCCGGCGAGATCGGCCGGGCCATCGGTCTGCCCGTGCCCGACCTCGTCGCGGTCGAGCTCGATCCGGCCCTCGGCGATGCGGAGCCCGACGAGGAGATCCACGACCTCGTGAGGGCCAGCGGCGGGCTCAACCTCGGGATGGATTTCCTGCCCGGAGCCCTGGCGTTCAACCCGGCCGTCGCGGCGCGCAGCTCGATCGATCCCGGGTTCGCGGCCGACGTGGTCTGGCTCGACGGGCTCGTCACGAACCCCGACCGAACCGCGCAGAACCCGAACCTTCTCGTCTGGCACGGCCGGCCGTGGTTGATCGACCACGGGGCCGCGCTGTACATCCATCACACCTGGCGCGACCCGGACGACCACGCCCGCAGGCCGTTCGAGCGGATCGGCGACCACGTGCTGCTGCCGTATGCCGGGTCGATCGCGGATGCCGACGACCGTCACGCCGGGCGGATCGACGAAGAGCTCCTCGACGGGATCGTCGCCGCGCTTCCCGACGCCTGGCTGCCGGACGATCCCCTGGCGGGCGACGCGACCGCCCAGCGCCGCGCCTACGTGCGCTACATCGGCCGGCGGCTCGAGGCTCCACGACCCTTCGTCGAGGAGGCGGATCGTGCCCGACGCGCCGCCTAACGTCTTCCAATACGCGATCGTCCGGGTGCACCCGCGTGTCGAGCGAGGCGAGTGCCTGAATGTCGGCGTGATCCTGCTCTGCCGCCCGCGTCGCTACCTGGCGGCGCGCATCGCCCTCGATGAGCGGCGGATGGCCGCCTTCGCCCCGGATCTCGACCCGGCGGTCATCCGGCCGCACCTGTCCGCCATCGAGCGGATCGCGGCCGGCGACCCGGACGCCGGGCCGATCGCCCGGCTCGGCCAGGCGGAGCGATTCCACTGGCTGGTCTCGCCGTCGAGCACGATGATCCAGGCCTCGGAGGTGCACACCGGCCTGTGCGACGACCCCGATTCCGAGCTGGACCACCTCGTGAAGACGCTTGTCGAATAGCGCCGGCGCGGCACCTCAGGCGACGGGTTCGACCGCTCCTACGGTGAGGCGGCGTTCGGCGTCGGCCAGGGCCTCCTCGAGCGTCCCGAAACGCGACGGCGTGACGACGTCGATCGCGAGATCGCCGCTGAGGGACGCGTCCGTAGTCGCTCGGACGGCGCGCGCGAGCCGGTCCGCGACGGTCCTCGCCGCCCGGTCGCCGGTCTCGGGCAGCAGCATCCGGAAGCTCGCGGCGCCGTAGCGGACCGCGCGGTCGGTCTCACGCGCCTCGGCCCGGATCGCATCGGCGACCACCCGCGCCAGCCGATCGCGGGAGTCGGCGACCGGACAATGTGCCAGCTCGATGAGCAGGATGGAGGCCGGGCGACCGTAGCGGTCGTGGCGCGCTGCCTCGTGACGGACGGCGGCCGTCCAGTCCGGTCGCGTGTCGAGCTCGACCGGTCGCCGAGCTCGCCCGGTGGCCTTCCGCCGGCGACGCGGCGAGGCGGGGGTGGTCAGGAACGCCTCGATGTGCTGCTCGGCGCGCTCGCTCGATCGCTCGTCGTGATGGTGCTCGGGCAGCACGAATTTCGGGCTGCGGCGGCGACGGGTCGGGGCAGGTGGCGTCAGTGGGTCGCTGGGATCGGGCACGTAGTGGCAGTCTAACGGCGCCACGTCGCGACGGTCGACGCGGGCGTGAGGACTCAGGCCGCGTCCTCGATGGTGACCTCGATCAGCGGGCTGTAGCGGGTCATCGTCTCCACGTCATGCCCTCGCCAGACCTTGACGACCTCGGCGAACACCGTGCGCCGCTCGGCCTCGTCCGTGACCACCCGGGCGGTCGCCGGCAGGTCGGCCGCGACCGGGCGCTTGAGGTGGAAGGTGAACCGCGGGTCGGCCTCGAGGTTGAGGAGCCAGGCCCGCTCCCGTTCCGCGTTCGGCGTGCCGGTGATCCAGATCCGCCCGCCGAAGTTGTGGAAGACGATCTCGATGCGTCGCGGCAGGCCCGACCGCCGCCCGGTCGTTGTGATGTCGATCGTGTGGCCGTGTCGCAGCGCGCGGCGAACCCGGTCGTCGTCGGTGGTGCCCACGTCCGGCTTCAGCTGCCGCCGGCCCGCATCGCCGCCTTGTGGGCGCGCTTGCCCGCCTGGTACGTCGCCAGCGCCTCGGCCGAATCGACGTCGCCGAGGGTCGGCCAGGTCGGCGCGACCGTCTCGTAGCCCGGCGGTCTGACGCCGAAGCGCTTGCCGAGGACGGCGATCAGCGACTTGGCCTTCATGTCTCCGATACCGGGCAGACCGAGGAGCCGCCGCTCCAGGTCCGGCCCGTCGACCGCCTCGCCCCAGACCCTGGCCGCGTCGTTGCCGTAGTCCGTGGCGATCGCCGCGCAGAGCGCCTGGATCTTGCCGGCCATCGATCCCGGGAAACGGTGGAGCGCCGGACGTTCGCGGAAGACCTCCGCAAGGTCGTCGGGTGCCATGGCCGCGATCCGCGCGGCATCGAGATGCCCCAGCCTGCGCTTGAGCTCGGCCGGGCCGCTGAACGCCTTCTGGACGGTCACCTGCTGATCGAGGGCGAACCCGACCAGCAGCGCCAGCGGATCGTCGGCGAGGAGGCGGTCCGCGGCGTCATCGCCGGTGAACGGGAGGGAGGTCGGCTTGGTCATGGGAGGCATGGTAGCCCGTCCTTCTTTACCGGCACTCACTGCCGCCATTGTCCGCGCGCAGACATCGTCATCCGTCCATGCCGCGAACGGGCATCCGGCAGCCCGGTTGGTCGCCCCACGTCGGCTGCCGTCCGAGCCCGCGGCGGCGATGATCGCTGCACGGCCGCCGTCACGGCGGACCACGCATGACGAGAAAGGAGTCGCGTCGATGTCCACCCAGATCAACGTTCTGGAGACCGAGGTCTTCGGCACGATCCCGGCCCTGTTCGTCGTGCTGCTGACCATCCTGGCCATGCTCGGCGTCATCGCCAACGTCGCCACGGCCTAGAGCCGGACCCTCCCCCGCCTCTCACGGCCCCGGCCGGGATCCTCGTCCCGGACCGGGGCCTCCGCGTATCCGTAAAGGCGCGGGCACGGGCCAGCGAGGGAACGCACGAAGAAGCCCCCGTCCGGCGATCGGCCGTCGCGGGGGCTCCCTGTCTCGGGGCGATGATCGGTCAGTGGCTGCGAACGCTCGTGGCACTCAGACCGAGGTTGCCGATCACGGAACGGTAGTACCGGTTCGGTGCGTACGGGTCCATCCAGGCGGTCGAGCCCGGGGTCCGCGTCGACGCGAACTTGAGGTCGTAGGCCCCGCTCCACCTGGGCGAGCTCTGGAAGATCGAGCCGATCGAGCGGCCCGTCCTGAACAGCCCGTACAGGATGTACGACGCGCTGGTGATCCCTTCGGCGAAGACTGCCTTCGCGCCGGTCCGGAGGAAGCCTGCGCCGTAGTTGTCGACACGCTTGATCGCGGTCGCCCTTGTCGGGTTGGCGGTTCCCCACTCGGAGTTGCCCGAGGCGTAGCACAGCCGGTTCAGGATGACCACCGCATTCGGCGCGAGCTTGAGGTAGGTGGACATGTACCACTCGCCCCAATATTTCGTATTGCTGTTGCCGTTGCCCGCCGTCTTGTTGAGCCCCATGCCGTCCTTGGTGTACCTGGAGAAGGCACCGTACGGGCTGGGCGAGCCGTTGCCGTGACCGAGGTAGATCAGGACATTGGCGCCCTGGGCGGCCGCCTTGACCCTGGACCACGTCGCGTTCGGGCTGTAGATCTCGACCACGGATGCACCGTAGGAACGAGCCTGCGACGCGTATCGCCTGGCGTTGTCCCGGTAGTTCGCGGTGCTCGACTCGACCGGACCGACGACGATGACGACCTTCATGCCCGCGGCCGCGGCGGGGGTCGGGTTGGCGACGGCGAACGCACCGACCAGTGCGAACGCGAGACCGAGGACGGTCAGCCTGACCGATCGGTTGGAAGACGCCCGCTGGGCGCCGTCTTCTGGGACTCGCAAGACTCATGCCTCCTGTCCGCCGGAACATCACGTGGTGGCACGCGATGACGGTGGGTGGTGCCGCCGGCGGCAGAGAAGGGCACGACGATGTGATCGTCGGCAGGCGCACGCCGAGGCGACGCACGGAAAGGAGATCGACGGGCGGCCAGGTGACCCTTGGGGAGGACACCCGACACGAGACAGGTTTCTGCCGTGGGGGGCGGCTTTCTTCTGTTGGGCCCTGTCTACGAAGCTTGCCTGGGAGCGGCGCCAGTATGCCAGCCGGACCGCATCCGTGTCATCCCGGACCTTGGTCCCTCGAGATGCTGGTCCATGGGGCTTTGCACAGGAGCACCAGGTCGTCCGGCGCCAGCTCGAGCTGCAGACCGCGCCGGCCGGCCGACACGAACACCGTCGCCTGGCCGCGGACGGCCGGGTCGACGACGACGGGGATCGGCCGTCGCGAGCCGAGCGGGCTGATCCCGCCGACGACCTGGCCCGTGGCCCGTTGCGCGACGGCGGGGTCCGCCAGCGCTGCCCGTCGCGCACCGAATGCCGCGCCCAGCCGCTTGAGATCGAGCTCGCTGGCCACCGGCAGGACCGCCAGGACCAGGCGATCGTCCACGGTCGCCACGATGGTCTTGAGCACGCGTTCGGGCGGCACGCCGAGGGCCGCCGCCGCCTCGACGCCGTACGACGGGCGCGCGTCCCGATCCCGGCCGTGGCGCTCGGCAAGCTCGTACTCGTGGACGGCGTACGGGATGCCGGCACGCTTGACGAGCTCGATGGCGCGGGTCGGGGCGGGCGTCACGGTCGGATGCTAGTCATTTCGGCTATGCTCGCCGCGGCCCGGACGGCCGATGCCGTCCTAGCACGTCGTGCGGGGCCACCGTCGCAGTCCGAACCGGGTGCCGGCGACGGGACCACACAGGAGCGACGGTTGACCTTCGATTCACTCGGCCTGTCGGCCGACCTCGTCCGGATGGTGGGCGAGGAGGGCTACGAACAGCCCACCCCCGTCCAGGAAGCGGCCATCCCCCTCGTGCTCGCCGGGCGCGACGTCCTGGCAGCCGCGCAGACCGGTACCGGCAAGACCGCCGCGTTCGTGCTGCCCATCCTCGACCGCCTGCGCAGCCGGGCGAATACCAGCTTCTCGCCCGCCCGTCACCCGGTCCTCGTCCTGATCCTCGTCCCGACCCGCGAGCTCGCGATGCAGGTCGACGAAAGCGTCCAGACCTACGGCCGGACCGTCCCGCTGCGCTCGACCGTCGTCTATGGCGGGATCCCGATGGATCCTCAGATCAAGGCCCTGCGCGGTGGCATCGAGATCCTGGTCGCGACACCGGGCCGCCTGCTCGACCTCGTCGGCCAGCGAGTGGCGAACCTCGGCCAGGTCGAGATCCTCGTCCTCGACGAGGCCGACCGGATGCTCGACATGGGCTTTCTGCCCGACATCCAGAAGATCATCGCGCTGCTGCCCGCCAAGCGCCAGAACCTGATGTTCTCGGCCACCTTCTCGGATGACATCCGGCGCCTGTCGGGCGGCATCCTGCGCGACCCGGCCACGGTCGAGGTCGCCCCGCGGAACACGACCCTGGAGGCGATCCACCAGCTCGTCTACCCGGTCGACCGCGACCGCAAGGAGGCCCTTCTCGCCCACCTGATCCGCAAGAACGACATGCGCCAGGTCCTCGTCTTCACCCGGACCAAGCTCGCCGCGACGCGGCTGGCCAACCGACTCGATCGCGAAGGGCTCGATGCGGTGGCGATCCATTCCGACCGCTCGCAGCCGGAGCGGACGCGCGCCCTGGAAGGCTTCAAGAGCGGTGAGATCCGGGTCCTGGTGGCGACCGATGTCGCCGCCCGTGGCCTCGACATCGAGGACCTGCCCGCGGTCGTCAACTTCGAGCTGCCGTGGAACCCGCAGGACTACATCCACCGGATCGGCCGGACGGGGCGGGCCGGGGCGACCGGCGAGGCGATCTCGCTCGTCTGCATCGACGAGACCGACCTGTTGCGCGCCGTCCAGCGGATGCTCCGCATGGCGATCCCGTGGACTGTCGAAGAAGGGTTCATCCCCGATCGCAATGCCGAGCCGCGACCGCTCGGGGCCCGGAGCGGACACGCCCGGACCGGCAGCGAGCACCACGCGCATCGCAAGCCCGTTCGACGTCGATCGGGGGCGACGAGCGGGCATTCGCGCTGACGAGTCCCGCGACGGGTTGACGCGTCAGGCGGCTCCGCCGGCCGGTGCCGTGTCAGGAGCAGGTGCCGTGTCGGGCGCCGGTGCCGTGCCACCGGTCGGTGCCGTGCCACCGGTCGGTGCCGTGGAGTCGAGCACCGCACCCGGGAAGAAGAAGCCGAGCATCAGGTCCGCGCGGATCCGGTCCACGCCATAGCGGTTGATCAGCGCGTGGTCGCCGACCGCCACCCCCGCCTCGGGCCGGTCGCGGACCGACAGCCGGATGTCGCGCAGGAGCACGAACTCGCCCGAGGGGCGCGTCAGCGCGCGGCCCGGGTCGAAGCCGGGCATCGTGGCGAGATCGCCCTCCAGGCTGTACGGCCCGGCGTCGAGCTCGATGTGGTGCCATGCGGCGTGGACCGGGATGCCGGGATCCTCGTCGCCGACGGCGATCAGCACGTCGTCGCTCGGGATCGACATCGACCCGGCGATGTGGGGAGTCTCCTCGTCGAGCGCCTGCCAGGCGGCCCGATCCAGCGGGAGCTCGTCATTCGACTCGAGCGCCTCGCGGAGGTGCCCCGGGCGCGCGAGGATGCCGCTCGCCATTCCCCCGCTCGTGTATGCATCGACGCGAATCGACATGTCACCTTCCCCGGCTTCTTCGCAGTCTGGCGCCACCGAGCGAACGCGCACAGACCCGGCGGTACCGATGCGGGGAGTCCCTTCGTACCGGGCCGACAGCGTCCGATCGGCGTCGTGGGCGGTCGATCAGGGCGTCGTCGGGCAGGTCGAGCAGGCCGGCTGGGATGGCGGTTTCAGCGCGATCGTCAGCAGGTCCGCGACGAGCGGAGCGGGATCCGACCGGCTCTGGTTCGTGACGACGGCGATGGCGATCCGCTGGTTGGGCAGCCACCGCGCAGCGGCGCGGGCGCCAAGGAAGCGTCCGGAATGGCCGAGGGTCGGTCGCCCGTCGATCTCGATGGCCTGAACGCCGAGCCCGTACGGGATCCGCGGGCGGTACCGGGCGGTCGCCACGACGTCGGCCACCATGGTCGCCCGCGCCATCGGGTCGAGGGCCGTCCCGCCGTACAGGGCGCCGACCCAGTGGGCGAGGTCCTCGGCGGTGCTCGCGATCGAGCCCGCGGCACCGGACGCGGTCACGACCGAGGTGAACGGCACGACCGGCGTGCCGTCCGACAGGTCGATCGGGCGGAGAGCGGGCTTCGCGCCCGTGAATCGATAGGCATGTGCCACCGGCGCCCGGGCCGTCTCGACGGACTGGAACCAGGTGTCGTGCGAGACCGAGCGGGTCCAGGAACCGGTCGCGCAGCTGCTCGGCGACCGGCGCCCGGCCGACCGCCTCGGCCACCAGCCCGAGGACGAGGTAGTTCGTGTTGGAGTAGCGCCACGTCGTGCCCGGGCGGGCGGCCGGCTTGCCGATGTAGGCGAGGGAGCGCTTCGCATCCCACTCCCGGCTCTTGTCACCGAGCAGGGCCTTGTCGATGCGCCCGTTCAGGTAGAAGTCGCGCAGGCCGCTCGTGTGGTCGAGCAGCTGGCGGACCGTGATCGCGCTGTCGATCGGGAGATCCGGCACGTAGGATCGGGCCGAGGCATCGAGACGGAGGTGGCCGTCGGCCGCCAGGTCGACGATGAGCGCGGCCGTGAACGTCTTCGACACGCTGGCCACCGAGAAGGCCGTGTCGGGGGTGACGCGCCGCCCCGTCTTGACGTCGGCGAGGCCGCTGGCGCCCGTCCAGACCGTCCCGTCGGCGAAGACGATCGCCACCGAGACGCCGGGAGCACCGTGCTTCGCCCGCCAGCGTTCGACGCGAGCATCGAGCTCCGCTCCGAGGGCGGCCGTGGCCGTCGGGTCGAGGCCGACCCGCGGCGTCGCGATCGGCGATGACGGCGCCGGGGATCGAGGCGCGACCGCGGTCGACGGTGCCGCGCTCAACGCTGGTGCGCTGGCCGTGGCCGACTCGGCGGCACTCGCGGCCGGGGACGCGACCGCGCCCGCCACGCCCGAGACGGCGCCGGCGGGAGTGGTGCCGCGCGGGATGAACCCGACGATGCCGCTGATCGCGACGGCACTGAGGGCGGCGGCGGCGAGGAGGCGTCGGATGGGGCGGTTCACGTGGAAGGTGGGCAGGTCATGCTCGCCGCACGATACCCCGACCGGCCGACCTGTACCATCGACCGATGACCCCGGGCGCGGATGCTGCCTCGCTGCTCCGCGCGGTCGGCCTCCTCGCCGACGGCCCCGTTCGCTGGGGTCGGCCGGTTCCCGCCACGGGACCGGGCGTCTTCGTCGTCGAGCTGCCGGCGCCGCTGGCGACCGCGCCGATCGAGCTGACCCGTGTCGGGAAATGGGTCGAGCGGGTGGAGACCATGCGACTCGATGGTGAGCGGCCGTCGTCGAAGGCGGTCTCGGCCCGACTGGCCGCATTCTGGCTGCCGTCGCAGACGATCCTGTACGTCGGTGCTGCGGATGCCTCGATCGCCCGGCGACTGGCCGCAATCGACCGGACGGAGCTCGGCGACCGGCGCCCGAACTCGGCGGCCCACTGGCTCAAGGCGATGCGGTCACTCGACGCAGTGCGGATCTGGTGGGCGCCGACCGAGGCCACCGAGGAGTACGAGGATGCGCTGCTGACGGCCTTTGCCGCCGGTGTCCCGCCGGCCGACGTGGCGGCTCTGCCCGACCGGGACGTCGTCCTTCCGTGGGCCAACCTGCGGACCGCGACCGGTGAGCGGAAGGCGACCGGGCTGACCGGCTCGATCGTCGTGGAGCCGGCCGCGCCGCCCCCGCCACCGACCCGGGTCGTGAACGTGCCCGATGGCGACGCGGAGGGCGCGCGTGGCGAGCCGCCGCCACGGAAGGCACGGTCGGGTCGGGTCGGATCCGGGGCGGCAGGCCGGTCTGGGCCGTCAACGGCGACCGTCGGGGCCGGCGCGGGCGGAGCGGGGACGGCCGGTGATGGAGGCGGGGGCGCCACCACGGTCGACGCGACGGCCCTCACGCCCGAGGGAGAGACGCGGCTTCGCGCCGAGCTCGACGAGCTGACCACCGTTCGACGGCGGGAGGTCGTGGCCCGGATCCGGACGGCGAAGGAGCACGGCGACCTCAAGGAGAATGCCGAATACCACGCGGCCCGCGAGGAGCAGTCGTTCCTCGAGGGGCGGGTCCAGGCGATCGAGGCGCGGCTGCGGACCGCGGTGATCGTCACCGCGCCGGCGGCCGGGTCGCGTGTCGGGCTGGGCTCGGTCGTGACCCTCGACGACGACGGCGAGACCGTCAGCTACACGATCGTCGGGGCGGCCGAGGCTGATCCGGGTCGCGGCCGGATCTCCTCGGCGTCCCCGGTCGGGCGGGCGCTGCTCGGTCGTGACGTGGGCGATGTGGTCACGGTCACGGCGCCCGCGGGCGCTCGGGAGTACCGGGTCCTGGCGATCGAATAGGGTCGGCGCGGGCGCCGGCCTCGGGCCGGACGCGCGCTCGATGGCGTGTCCGCACCGTTTCCGCCAAATGCCCGTCAGGCGAACCTTCGGCACGGGCATCGGGCTGGTCCGGCCGGCGGTTGCATAGTCATGCGGTCGACGAGTGCGGCGCTACGTTCATTGTCATCCACGTGGTGAATGACGATGCAGGATCGGTCGCCGCCGGCCGCGCAGGACGTGCCGTGTGCCCGCGTGGCGGGCATCTGGCAGGAACTCGGCCGGGCCGACCGGCCTTGCCGGCGCGGGCCGGCCGCACGGAACGTCCCCGGAGCTCAGCCCTTCGGCGGCTCCACGAGCTTGTGCTCGACGGCATAGAGGGCGGCCTGCGTCCGAGATGCCAGGCCGAGCTTGCCCAGGATGTTCGACACGTACGTCCGGGCCGTCCGCTCGGTGATGAACAGGGCCGCCCCGATCTCCTTGTTGCTCATCCCCTGCCCGAGCAGGCGCAGGACGTCCTTCTCGCGGTCGGTCAGCGGCTCGACGAGCGAGTCCTCGGGACTCTTCCGGTTGCGCATCCGCTGGGCGAGCAGGCGGGCCACGGCCGGGTCGAGGTGGACCTCTCCGTTGTAGGCCGCCCGGACCGCGGCGGCGACCTCCTCGGCCTCGGCGTCCTTCAGGACGTAGCCGGAGGCGCCGGCCTCGAGGGCGGCGGTGACCTGCTCCTCTTCGATGAACGAGGTCATGGTCACGATCTCGGTGACCGGACGCTCGGCCTTGATCCGGCCGATGGCGGTGACGCCGTCCATGTTGGGCATGAGGAGGTCCATCAGGACCACGTCCGGCTCGAGACGTCGGGCCATCGCCACGCCTTCCGAGCCGTCGGTCGCCTCGCCGACGACCTCGATATCGGGCAGCTGCTCGAAGAACATGCGAAGGCCCATCCGCACGACCGAGTGGTCGTCGACGATGAGCACGCGGATGACGGGCGCGTCAGTCACGTCGCCTCCAGTGACGGGATCGGCAGGGCGCGGGTCCGTCGACGCCGACGGCGGCATCGAGTCTAGCAAAGCGCCGTCGTGACGGCGGTCAGACGAGGGCGAGCAGCGGGAGGATCACCGTCGCGCCGAGGATCGCTGTCAGCAGCTCCGTGGCACGGTAGGTCTTGCGCACGACCCCGTCCGCGAGTGGCGTCACCTCGTCCATCTCGGGAAGGTCCGTGCCGCTCATCACCAGCACCCGAACCTCCGGCGCGGCACGGCGCAGGCGGCGCAGGAAGCTGACACCGTTGTCGACCTCGGGCAGGCGCGGGTCGACGACGACCACGTCGGGTCGGGTCGCTCGGACGACATCGAGCGCGGGGTCCGGCTCACCGGCCATCCCGACGACCCTCAATCGATCGCCGATGCAGAGCAGGCGTGACAGGCTCTCCCGCACCCGGTCGTCCGCGTCGACGACGACGACACGAAGGGGGGCGGGGACGCCGGGATCGGCCTGCATGCCGCCATCGTCGCGGTGTCATCCGCGGACGCGGAACGGACGACCGGCCATGGCGGCCATCGGCGGAACGTCCGCGGTGTCTACGTCATCCGTCGCGGATCGACGCCGGCTCCGCCGTTTCCGGAACCGCCCCCCCGCCGGCGATCGCCGCGTTCGGGACGGTCACGTCGATGGTCGTCCCCGAGCCGGGCTCACTGCGGCAGGTGAACCGCGCGCCGATCTTCGTGGCCCGTGCCTGCATCCCGGCCAGCCCCAGGTGGCCGGCCGGCACGCGCTCGGGATCGAAGCCGCGGCCGTCGTCGGTGATCCGGAGGCGGACGCCGCTCGAGACGCGACCGAGCTCGACACGAACCTGCTGAGCGTTGGCGTGCTTGACCACGTTGTGGAGGGCCTCCTGGGCGATCCGGTAGAGGACCTCCTCGATCGGCAGTGGAAGGCGTTCGTCGACCGTGCTCTCGACCACGACCGGCAGACCGATCCGGCCCTGGAGGGCCGCGGTGTGCGTCTTCAGGGCCCGGGTCAGGCCGTCCTGCTCCAGGTTTCCGGGACGCAGCTCGAAGATCAAGGCCCGCATCTCCGCGAGGGCCTCGCGCTGGAGGTCGCGGAGCTGGGCGAGCTGCGTCCTGGCCGCCTCGGGATCGCGGTCGAGGAGCATCTCGACCGATCGCGACACGAGCGTCATCGAGAACAACGCCTGCGTCACAGAGTCATGGAGCTCGCGGGCGAGATGGGCGCGTTCCTCGCCGGCCGCCAGCTCGCCGGCCTGGCGGCGCAGGTCCCGCTCGAGCCGGTCGCGCTCGCTGACATCGCGGGCCGCGCCGTGGGCACCGACGAACGTCCCGTCGTTGGCCATCCCGGTGCCGTTGATCTCGACCATCACGTCGTGGCCGTCGGCGTGACGGAACGGCAGCCGCATGCGGTGGACGGCGCTCGGGTGGCGCGCCAGCCAGCGGAACCGGATGGTCGCATCGCGCCGGGCGCTCGGGGCGAAGATGTCGGCGTACGGGTGGCCCATCAGGTCGGTCGGCTCGAAGCCGAGCATCGATCGCGCCGCGTCGCTGATAAAGGTCAGCGTGCCGGCGGCGTCGGTCAGCCACACGAGGTCCGGCGACGAGGCCACGAGATAGCGATAGCGCTCCTCGGATTCACGCAGCTCGCGCTCGAGGCGGTCACGCTCGCTGATGTCGCGGGTCGAGCCGTGGATCCCGCCGAACCGACCGGCCGCGTCGACGATCCCGACCGAGCTGATCTCGACGGGGATGAGCCGGCCGTCCGGGCTGCGCAGCTTGAGCACCGCGACCTGCTCGAGGGTCGGGTCGGCGATGAGCGCATCCCAGCGCTCGAGAGCCTCGGCATGACTGCTCTCGTCGACGACCGTCGAAAAATGCTCGCCGGTGACCTCGTCCGGCCGCCACCCACTGATCCGCTCCATCGACTCCGACATGAAGGTGAACCGGCCCTCGGCATCGGTCGCGAACACGACGTCGGGTGAGTTCTCGACGAGGAACCGATAGCGTTCCTGCGAATCGCGGAGCTCGCGCTCGAGGCGCTCCTGGTCGCTGACGTCGCGGACCGTGCCCTGCACGCCCGCGAACCGGCCGTCCTCCCAGACCGACACCGCGGAGATGTCGCCGGGGAAGATCGAGCCGTCCCGGCGCTTGAGCATGTATCGGAAGCGGCGGATGACGTCGTGCTCGTGGCCCTGCTCGGCGAAGTTGGCGAGAGCCTCGGCCAGCGACTCATCGGCGGTCAGGTCGGCAAAGGTCAGGCCGCTGATCTCCTCGGGCTTCCAGCCGAACAGCACTTCGGCACCCTCGGCCATGAACAGGAACCGGCCGTCCGCGTCACAGCGGTAGATGACGTCCGGGGTCGTCTGGACGAGCTGGCGGTAGCGCGCCTCCGACTCGTGCAGCTCGCGCTCGAGACGCTCGCGCTCGGACACGTCGCGGGCGACGCCGTGGATGGCGGATAGCCGGCCGTTCTCCAGGCTCCCGACGACGTTGATCTCGAGCGGGATCGGCGTCCCGTCGCCGCGCTTGAACTCGATGCGCGAGGTGTGGACCTCGGTCGGGGCCGCCATCAGCTCGGTGTAGCTCGCCGCCGCGGCCGCCTCGGCACCGGGCGCCACGAACTCGCTGAAGTGCATCCCGATGGATGCCTCGCGGTCCCAGCCCAGCACGTCCTGGGCACGGTCGCTCAGGAAGGTGTAGCGGCCGTCGGCATCGGTGGCGAAGACGAGGTCCGGCGACGACGAGGCGAGCGTCCGGTAGCGGATCTCCGATTCCTGCAGGTCGCGCTCGAGCCGGTCGCGGTCGCGCATGTCGCGGACGGAGCCGTTGGCGCCGATGAACGCGCCGTCGTCGTCGAGTCGGGCCGTGGCGATGAACTCGGCCGGGATGGCCGAGCCGTCGCGGCCGAACAGGTTGACCCGGCCGCGGACCTCCTGCGAGCCGGCCGTCATGCCGGCCGCCCAGTCGAACTCGGCCACCTCGCGCGAGGACGGGTGGAGGAGATCCCCGAACTGGCGCCCGACGAGCTCGTCAGGGCGGAAGCCGGTCAGCCGCTCGGCGGCATCGGAAACGAAGGTCAGCCGCGTGTCCGCGTCGATCGACCAGACGATGTCCGGCGCGTTCTCGACGAGGTAGCGATAGCGCTCCTCGGACTCTGTCAGGCGGCTGAGCAGCGTCGAGTTGGTGATCGCGATGGCCGCCTGATCGGCGAGGCCCTGGAGGAGGTCGAGCTCCTCGGCGTCGAAGGTTCGCGCCCGCTCCGACGAGATCGCCAGCGTCCCGAAGACCTCGCCGCCGGGCGCCCGCAGGGGGGCGGCGGCCATCCCGACGAGGCCCATCCGCTTCGCGACGTCGATGTCGTCCGGGTCGTGCGGGATCCGCTCGTCCTTCGCGTAGTCGCTCGTCCAGATCGGATGGACACTCGCCGCCGCGAGTCCGTTGATGCCGCCATTGACCGGGAAGCGCTTTCCGAGCAGCCACGATCCGGTCTTGGATCCCTTCGCCCCGCTCACCACCACTGGCACGAGGTACGTGCCGTCGTCGCTCATCCGGGTGAGGTGCGCGCCGTCGCTCCGGAGCAGGCGCTGGGCTTCGTCGACGACGCGGTCGAGGATGACGTCGACCTCGCGCAGGGCCGCGATCCGGGCCGTGATGTCGCGCAGGGCCCGCTCCGTGTCGGCCCGCTGGGCGACGGCCGCCTGCGAGCGCTCGAGCTCCTCGATCAGCCGAGCGTTGGTGATGGCGATGGCCGCCTGGTCCGCCAGCCCGCCCAGCACGGCGGCGTCGATGTCGTCGAAGGCATGCCGATCCCGACGGTAGACCTCGATCGCGCCCAACGGTCCCTCGTCGCCGATGATCGGTGCGACGATGAGATCGCCGATCCCGGTCTCGCGCGCGAGCGCGTCGGTCGAGTCGACGTGGGTGAACTCGCCTTCGAGGTAGTCGCCGGCGGCGATGACCCGGCCCTCCGTCATCGCCCGGCCCGACAGGCCCTCCCCCGTCCGCAGGCGGGTCGCCCGGACGGACTGGCGCTGGACCTCGGTCAGACCCGCGTCATAGGCCGTGACCAGGACACCTTCGACCGCATCGTATTCGTCGATGACCGCGCCGTCGGCGCGGAGGAGCCGGCGCGCCTCGTCCACGATCCGCTGGAGCAGGTCGTCCGGGCGGCGGATGGCGGTGATCCGGGTGGCGATCTCGCGGAGGGCCTGCTCGGCCTCGGCCCGGCGTTCGATCACCCCCCGCGATCTCGCGAGCTCCTCGATCAGGCGCGCGTTGCGGATCGCGATCGAGGCCTGCGTGGCCAGGGCGGTCAGGACCTCGCCGTCCGCGTCGTCATAGGCGCCCACGGACCGCGATACCACCGACAGCGTGCCGATCGGCTCGGTCTCGCCTGGCAGCGGTACGGCGATGACCGAGCGGATGCCGGCGTCCTCGACGAACGACCGGGCCGCGTCGTCCTGGACGAAACGGGTGTCGGCCAGGTAGTCGTCGGTGCGCACCGCGCGGCGCTCCTGGAAGGCCGTGCCGGCTACTGCCTGGCCCGGCTTCAGGCCGCCCTCCATCGCCCACTGCGGGACCACGGCCATCGCCTCGCCGGCGGCGTAGGACCAGCGCAGGGCCTCGATCGCCGGGTCCCACAGGTCGATGCGCGCTCCATCCGACTCGAGCAGCCGGGTCGTCTCGTCGACGATCCGCTGAAGGACCTCGTCCGGCTCGAGGATGGCCGACACCGTGGCCGCGATCTCGCGGAGCGTCCGCTCCGAGTCTGCACGCCGGGCGACCTCCCCGCGCGAGCGTTCGAGCTCGTCGATCAGGCGGGCGTTGGCGATCGCGACCGCGGCCTGGTCGGCCAGCGCCGAGAGCAACCCCGCGTCCTCCTCGCCGAACGCGTCGGGGCGGTCGCCGTAGACGGTGATCGCGCCGACCACGACCTCGCGGTGGATGAGCGGGGCGGCGATCACCGAGCGGATCCCGCTCTCGCGGACGAACGCGTCGCGGGCCCTGGTATGGCGGAAGCGGTCGTCGTCGAGATAGTTCCCGGTCCACTCGACCCGTCGGGTCCGCAGTGCCCGGCCCGATACGCCGGCGTCGGGAGCGAGGTTGACCTCGCCCAGGAGGGGCATGTTGAACGAGGCGCGGGCGCCCGCCTCGCGGCTCGACCAGGCCTCGGCCATGCCCGTGTCGCCGAGGAGGTCGATCATCGCCCCGGTCGCGCCGAGGAGGCGGACGGAGGCATCGATCACGGCCTGCAGGATCTCGTCCTGGTCGTGGGTGGCGCTCACCCGGCTGGCGATCTCGCGAAGGGTCCGCTCGGCGTCGGCGGCCCGCGACAGCTCGACCTGGGAACGGGCAAGCTCCTCGATCAACCGCGCGTTCGTGATGGCGATGGCGGCCTGGCTCGCCAGGGCGCCGACGAGCGAGGCATCGGTCGCGGTGAAGGCCGCCCGTTGCCGGGAATAGACCTCGATCACCCCGAGCGGACCGGCGTCGCCCGTGATGGGCGCGGCGATCATCGAGTGGAACCCTGTCCGGCGGTAGAAGTCGGTCGACTCCTCCGAGGGCGGGAACTGCGACGCCAGGTCGTCATCGGCCAGGACCACGCGGTCCTCGGCAACGGCGGTGCCCGTCGCGCCGACGCCGACCGAGATCCACAGTGCCGCGCGCTCCTCCTCGGTGAACAACTCGGACAGGCCGTCGTCCATCGCCCAGTGGAGGTTGCCGGTGGCCGGATCGAGGAGGTCGAGGATGACGCCGTCGGCGCGGACCAGCCGGCCGGCCTGCTTGACGACGTCGCGGAGGATGTCGCCGGGCTCGCGGAGGACCGTGATCCGGGCGGCGATCTCGCGGAGCGCCTGTTCCGCCTCGGCCCGCCGGCCGAGCGCATCGCGCGAGCGGTCCAGCTCGCCGATCAGGCGCGTCGTGCGGATCGCGATCGACGCCTGGTCGGCGATCGTCTCGAGCAGGCTGGCGTCCGCCTCACCCCAGGCATCCGCCCGGACGCTCGACACGAGGAGGGCGCCGAACGGTCCCGTCTCGCCGGTCAGCGGGACGGCCAGCACGGACCGGACGCCTGCCTCTTTGATGTAGCCGTCGATGACCGGCAGGTGCTTGAACCGCTGGTCCGTCAGGTAGTCACCGGTCCAGAACGGCGCGCCGGTCACGACGGCCTGGCCGGCCACGCCCTGATCGATCGTCTCGTTCGGGTCAGGCGGGAGCTCCTCGAGCGGGCGCAGCGAGCCCGACTCGTAGGCGCCCAACAGCAGCCCGGTCGTCTCGTCGACGAGGTCGATCCGCGAGCCGTCCGCGCCGAGCAGGCGCGCCGCCTCGTCGACGGTCAGCTGCAGGACGGCGTTGAAATCGGCGGCGGCGCTGATCCGTGCGCCGATCTCGCGCAGCGAGCGTTCGATGTCGGCACGCTTGGCGAGCTCGTCGCGCGAGCTGTCGAGCGCCTCGATCAGCCGGACGTTGCTCATCGCGGCGGCGGCATGGTCGGCCAGGGCCCGGACGAGGCCGATCTGGGCGGCGCTGAAGGCGTCGGCCCGTCCCGAGAACGTGCCGAGCGCGCCGAACACCGTGTCACCCGCCACCAGCGGAGCGACGACCATCGATCGGATGCCGATGTCCCGGACGACCCGGTCCGTGTCCTCGGCATGCGTGAACGCCGGGTCCTCGAGGTAGTCGTGCGTGAGCACGACCCCGCGCTCGGCGACGGCCTGGCCGAACATCCCGACGCCGATCGGCAGGTCGATCGAGCGGACCCAGGCACGGCTCCGGCGGCTGCGGATCCCGGCATCGTGGGCGAACCGGAGATGGCCGGTCGCTGGGTCAATGAGGTAGACCATCGCGCCGTCGGCGTCGAGCAGGCGGGCCGCCTCGTCGACGGCCTCGATCAGCAGGTCGTGGATGTCGCCGCTGCCGCCGTCGGGATCGGGCGCGAGCCGGGCGCGGCCCCCGTTCGCACGCCCATTGGACGGGCTGCGCTCGGGAGCGACCGGCGTCGCGGCGGGACCATCTGCCTTGGGCGTGGCACGACGGCGGGGCGATCGGGTCGGGCTGGTCACCGGGCGAGGATACGACGGGACCCCGAAGCACGGCATCGCCGTTCGCCGATGCCGGCTACGTCATCCGGCCGATGCCCGCCCCGTCAGCGGTCGGTCGGGCACTGTCGACCGGCCGGTCGAGCGGCCCGACATCCGACCGGCCGAATCGCGGGCGCTTGCCCACCGCGCCGCCAGGGCAGGCCCCTAGACGATACGGCCCGACGCCGGCGATCGACCGGCCAGAGCGCATCAGAGAGGTCCCCAACCGATGTTCGCCTCCCGCACCACGCTCCGCCCCGCCGACGTCGCGGTCCGTGCCGCCATCGTCGCCCTCGCCCTCGCCACCGGCTACATCCACTACACGCTCGGTGGCCTGCTGTTCACCCTGAACGCAGCCGGCTACGCCGTCGCCGCCGTCGCGATGATCATCCCGCTCGCCCTCGCCGTCCGCTTCCGCTGGATCATCCGGCTCGGCCTCATCGGCTACGCCGCCACCGCCATCGTCATGTGGGCGATCCAGGGCCCGTACTACAGCACCGCATACATCGCCAAGGGCATCGAGGTCGCTCTGATCGTCCTCCTCGCCGTCGACTTCGCCCGCCACGACGGCAGCCCGATCGCGGTCGTCCGCCGCGAGCTGGCCGCCTTCGGCTCCCTCGTCGCTCGCCGCGGCACCGCCGCCGCCGGCGCCTGACCTCACCCCACCACGAGATCGAAGGAGCCAACGACATGAAGCGCCTGACCCTCACCCTCGGCCTGCTCGCGCTGGCCGCCGTGCTGGCCGCCTGCTCCGGCGCCTCTGCGGCGCCGGCGACCTCGGCCCCCGACACCGGCACCCCGAGCGGCGAGGCCGTCTCGATCGTCGCCAAGGACATGCAGTTCGTCGCGCCCGACGTCACCGTCGACGGCCGGCGCTCCGTTCGCCATCGCCTTCGACAACCAGGACGGCGCTCCGCACAACGTGGCCATCTCGAACGCGAGCGGCCAGGGCGTCTTCAAGGGCGAGATCGTCTCGGGCACGAAGGTGACCTACCAGGTCCCGGCGCTGACCGCCGGCACCTACACCTTCATCTGCGAAGTCCATCCCAACATGAAGGGCACGATCACCGCCAAGTGATCGGTCCGTGATCCGCCGCCATCGAAGCCTCCGGCCTGGCCGGGGGCTTCGGTACATCCATCGTGTCCACGTCGTCAATCGCGTCCGCACCCACGGATGCGACCGCCTGCCATCATTGGCATGACCACGCACCGGGAGTCCCCGAACGATGCTTGAGATCCAGGATCTGACCAAACGCTACGGACCCGTCGTCGCCCTCGACGGTGCCTCGTTCACTGCCCGACCGGGCCGCATCGTCGGCTTCCTCGGGCCCAACGGCGCAGGCAAGACCACCACGATGCGCTGCGTCTTCGGCCTCGCGGTCCCCGACCGCGGCGAGGTCCGCTGGAAGGGCCAGCCGGTCGATCGCGACATGCGCCTGCGGTTCGGCTACATGCCCGAGCAGCGCGGGCTGTACCCGCGGATGCGCGTCGCCGAGCAGCTCAGCTACTTCGGCCAGCAGCACGGCATGTCGGGCAAGGCCGCCAATGCCGCCGCCGGCAAGTGGCTCGAGCGGATGGGCCTCGGCGACCGTGCGAAGTCGAAGCTCGAGGAGCTGTCGCACGGCAACCAGCAGCGCGTCCAGCTCGCGACGGCGCTCGTCCACGATCCCGAGCTGCTCGTCCTCGACGAGCCGTTCTCCGGGCTCGACCCGATCGGCATCGCGACGATGACCGAGGTCGTCCGGGAGCAGGCCGCGGCCGGCGCCGGCGTCGTGTTCAGCAGCCACCAGCTCGATCTCGTCGAGGACGTGTGCGAGGACGTCGTGATCATCGCCCGGGGGCGGATCGTTGCCTCGGGCGCCATCGACGAGCTCAAGGCCGCGTCGGGCCGTCAGCACCTCGAGATCGAGGTCGCAGGCTCCAAGGGCGACTGGCTGAACGGCCACGACAACCTCCAGGTGCTCGAGCGAACCGGCGACAAGGTCAAGCTGCTGGTCGACCGTGACGTCGACCTCGACAGCCTGCTCACCCGGGCGCGCGCTGCCGGCGAGGTCCGCACGTTCTCGTACGAGCCGCCGAAGCTATCCGAGCTGTTCATGGAAGCGGTCACGCCCGAGCCGGCGGCCGAGACCCGGGAGGTGGCGTGATGCCCCGCTGGCGAAGCATCTGGCTGGTGGCCAGGCGCGAGATCCTCGAACGCGGCCGGAGCCGCGGCTTCCTCCTCAGCGTGGCCTTCACCACGCTCATCGTCGTCGGTTCGTTCGTGATCCCGGCGATCGTGTTCGGCGGCGACAACCCGACCAAGGTCGGCATCGTCGAGCCGACGCCACCCGGCCTCCAGTCCGCCATCGAGCAATCGGCCCAGCGCTTCGATCACAAGGTCGCGATCGCGACCTACCGAGATGCGGCGGCGGCAGATGTCGCCCTCAATGACGGCAACGCGGAGATCGTTGTCGAGATCCCGGCCGACCTGTCCGGCCCCGGGGAGATCCGGGTCAAGCGGCAGCCAGACCAGGCGACCGCCCAGGTCATCGCCGCGGCGACCGTGGCCTTGCGCGTCCAATCGATCCTCGGCGAGAGCAATGTCGACCTGGGGGCGCTCGCCGACGCGCAGCGGCCACCGGAGACCATCTCGCTGCAGGCGCAGACGGAAGAGGATCAGGCGAAGTTCCTGGTCGCCAACATCGGCGCGGTCCTGATCCTCGTCGGCATCTTCAGCTTCGGCTTCGCGGTCCTCACGGGCGTCGTCGAGGAGAAGCAGAGCCGCGTCGTCGAGGTCGTCCTCTCGACCGTCCGGGCCCGCGACCTCCTCATGGGCAAGGTCCTCGGGATCGGTGTGCTCGGGATCGCCCAGCTCGCCGTGTTCATCGTCGCGGCGTTGATCGCCGCGCTGGCGACGGACCGTCTCGTGTTGCCGACGACGACACCCGGCACGGTCGTCCTGCTGGCGATCTGGTTCGTGCTCGGCTACCTGCTCTACTCGACCGCCCTCGGGTTCCTCGGCGCGCTCGCGTCGCGGCAGGAGGAGGCCTCGAACGCCTCGACCCCGGTGACGATGGTCGCGATGCTCAGCTATTTCGTGGCGATCTTCGCGGTCATCGACGACCCGAACGGGCTGGTCGCCACCGTCGCGACGTTCCTTCCGCCGTCGGCGCCGTTCGTGGTCCCGCTGCGGGCCGCCTTCGACGCCATCCCGCCGTGGCAGATCGGCGTGGCGGCGATCCTCACCCTGATCGGGATCTACGTCCTGTTCACGATCGGCGCGCGGGTCTACGCGGGCGCCGTCCTCCAGTTCGGGGGGCGGATCAAGCTCCGCGACGCGTGGCGGTCCGGCGAGTAGGCGCCCTGAAGACGAGGCGCGGCCGATGATCGAGCTGCGGCGTGTCGAGACCGAGGCGGATGCCGACGTGTTCCTCGCGCTCCGCAGCGAGATCGACCCCGAGCACATGACGCCTCGGGCGGCGTATCTCGAGCACCTTCGGTCGCCCAGGCGCCTCGATCTGCTCGGAGTGCTCGACGGCGTAGCAGTCGGAACCGGCTTCGTCGAGCCGCATGGCGACGACCTGGCCGGTGAAGGACCCGAGGGCTGGATCAGCGTCCGCGTGCTGCAGCGCTACCGCCGTCGGGGCGTCGGGACTGAGCTGTTCCGGGCGCTATCGGCTCGTGCCCGGGGCGACGGCCGGACGGCGCTCACGATGCCGGCGAGGCACGACGACGTCGATACGCAGACCTACCTCGGCAAGCGCGGGTTCGTCGAAGTCCTGCGGATGCGCGAGTCCGTTCTCGATCTCGCCGGTGCGACGGGCCACTTCGACCCACCGGCCGGTATCGAGCTCGTCGTGTTCTCGATCGAGCTCGAGCCGACGGTCTACGTCGCGGCGCTCGAGATCGAGCCGGACATCCCGGCGGCCGACGGCGTCGAGATCGGCACGTTCGATGACTGGCGTGCGCAGGAGCTCTCGTCACAGGTGTTGCGCGACTGCTCGTTCGTCGCCGTCTGGCACGGCGAGGTCGTCGGCTATGCCACCCTCCACGCCGGGGACAACGAGGAAGGGCACCACGCGATGACCGGCGTAGTACGCGCGTGGAGGCGCCGCGGCGTCGCGCTCGCGCTCAAGCAAGCGCAGATCGACGCGGCCAGGCGTCGCGGGCTGCGCCGGCTCCGAACCGCCAACGCCACCGAGAACCCGATGCTCCAGGTGAACGAACGCCTCGGGTACGAACGCGACGTCGATTGGCTGCACCTGCGCGGGCCGCTGCTCGACCGGTAGCAGGACGCGCCGAACCACCGCGACGACGACGTCTACAACCTACGCGCCGTCCCGCGGATAACCGTTCGCATACTCGCGCAGCTCGGCGGGCATGTCGTTCAGTGACGATCCGTCGACCGCGAGCCGGAAGAAGAGTTCGTTCTCAGCCCAGTAGCGATAGAGGAACTCCTCGAACGTGTCGGAGCAGACATCAAGCTCGTCCCGATCGGTCGCCGGGGTCACGAGCCGCCGTGGGGGTCCCTGACCGTCGTCGAAGCCGAGCGGGCTAGGCGAACCGATGACGGATTCGAGACCATCTGACCCGACGTAGATCAGCCAATGGAACACCCACTGCTGATCCGAGAGGAAGTGGATGAGCGTCCCACCGTCGCTCGTGCGCACGGGAAAGTGCCCGAGATCGAGATAGCATGCGGTTGCGGACCGGATATGCCGACGAGGTTCCGGGTCCTCGACAAATCGCCGAAAGGCGCCGGAGAGCGTCACATTCGGCGCGATCGCCCGGAGCTCCGCGGGACTCGCATCACGTTGGGTCGCATCATCTGGGCCCCGCTCGAGCGACCGAACATGGCTCGGCGCCTCGAGGAGCCAGTCAAGCGTCCCATCGAGCGTCCTTCCGATCGAGGGCATCGCATCCAGGTCGAGCGGCCAATACATCTCCCACTCTCGTTCAAGGAGACCGGGGACGCCGTTCGTCCGCCAGTGCCGCCGGAGACCACCCAGCTCCGTCATCTATCGTCCCCAGTGGCCTGCTCGAGCGGCTCGAACAAGCCGGGCGTCCCGCCGGCGTGCCAGAACACGACTCGGCGGCCGTCGAACCTGCCCGCCCGGACGCTGGCGACGAGCCCGGCGAGCGCCTTGGCGGTGTAGATCGGGTCGACGAGGATGCCCTCGCTGCGTGCCAGGAGCCTGGTCGCCTCGGCAGCGGCCTCCGTCGGGATGCCGTAGCCGTCGCCGAGCTGGTCGCCGTCGACCCGGATGTCGGCCTCGGCCGTCCACGCCAGACCGTCGACCGTGCGCAGGTCGGCGATCAGCCGCTCGACGCCGGGTCGCAGCTCGGCGAGCGGCGTAACGGCGATGCCGTGGACGGTCGTGGCTAGCCCAGCCGTCCGCAGGCCGACCACGAGGCCGGCCTGCGTGCCCCCGGTGGCGGACGGCAGGACGAGGTCGTCGGGCTCGAAGCCTGAGGCCGCTGCCTGTTCGGCAACCTCCGCTGCCGCCAGGACCTGTCCGATCGCCCCCGTCACGCCCGAGCCGCCGACCGCCACGACGGCCGGCTGTCGGCCCGCGGCTCGGAGGCTCCCAACCACGTTGTCGACGAGGGCGGCTCGCTCGACCCGGTCCGCGGTCCGCGCCTGGTGGACCGTCGCGCCGAGCAGCTCATCGAGGGCGGTACCGGGGTTTACCGGGTCGGTCGGTGGGCCCGACAGCACGAGATGGACCTCGAGCCCGGCGCGCGCCCCGGCCGCGGCCGTCAGCCGGGCATGATTGGACCAGCGTCGGCCGGACGTCACGAGACTGTCCGCGCCCTCGGCGAGCGCCGCGCCGACGAGGAACTCCAGGTTGCGCAGCTTGTTGCCGCCGAATGCGAGCGGCAGCAGGTCCTCGCGCTTGATCCACAGCTCGGCACGGCCGCCGAGCACCGTCTCGAGACGCGCCAGACGCGTCAGCGGCGAGGGACCGTCCAGCAGCGGGAAGCGCGGGAACCGGTCGGGGTCTGGCGTCCAGCGGGGCACGCGGCGGATGGTACCCGGCTCGTATCATCGCCCGATGGCGACCCGGATCCGGCCGACCGACCGGCACACGACGATCGGGCAGCACCCGGGCATGGAGCGGTCGATCGCCATCTCGGCGCCGACCGTCGGGGCGCGGCGGCTGTATTCGTCGATCGTCTCGACGGCTCCCGGAGACCGCACGCGGATCCACCATCACGGCGACTGCGAGACGTCGATCTACATCCTGTCGGGCGCCGCCCACTACACGTTCGGGCCGACCGGGGTGGAGGAGACGTTCGACGCGGCCGCCGGCGACTTCGTCTACATCCCGGCCGGCGAGATCCATGTCGAGGCCAACGCCTCCACGACCGAGCCGCTCGTCGTGGTGCTGACTCGCAATTGCCCCGATTCGCACGTGGTCTATCTCGACGGCGGGCCTGACGGCGCGCTCGACGTGCCGGCCCCGTGCTGAGGGCCTGACGACGCGGTCGCTCCGGCAGCTGCTCGCGGAGCACGAGCTCGAGGGCCTGCCCGAGGCCGACTTCGCGAACGACGGCTGGTCCGGCTCGCGGCTGACGTCGATCACCCGCGGCACGGACCGGTTCGTGCTCAAGCGGACGTCGCCGTCCGCGGACTGGATCGTCCGCGCCACGCGCGACGTGGCGATCCGGGAGGGAGTCCTCGCCGGGGGCCAGGTCCGGCTCGCCGAGCCGCTCGTGGCGCCCTACTTCGGCATCGGCTCGGCCGGCGAGTCGATCGCGATCCTCATGCCGGACCTGTCCGCCGAGCTGATCGCCTGGGAGCATCCGATCGACGACTCGACGCTGATCCGCGTCCTCGACGCGACGGCCCGCCTGCATGCGATGCCGTGGGCGGACTACCGCCCGACGACCGCCGATTGGGACTGGCCGTGGTGCCCGCTGCGCGAACGACTGCTCCTGCTGTCGCGACCGTTCGCCGAGCGCTACCGCGACGAGGGCGTCGCGGTCGGTGACCGTTTCCTGGCCGGCTGGGACGCATTCGATCGGTCCGCGCCGGCGGCCGCCCGCGACCTGGTCGAGCGCCTGTCCGTGGAGCCCGGTCCCCTGCTCGACGCGCTCGGTCGGCTGCCGCAGACCGGCCTGCACGGAGACCTGAAGCTCGCCAACGTCGCACCGCTCGACGACGGCCGCGTCGCCTTGATCGACTGGCAGATGATGTCGCTCGGTCCGGTCGCGATCGAGCTCGGTTGGTTGCTCGTGTCGAACAGCGCGAGCCTCCGGCGATCGCCTGACGACGTGATGTCGGGATACCACGCCGCGTGCGGTCCGCGCCGCTCGTGAGTCGCTCGCGATGGGGCGCGCCTGGCCTTTCGGGCCGTCGGTCGGTCCGGTCATGGAACGCGACCCGGATCGGCTGCCTCCCCGCGGCCTCGATGCGACGATCGGCGACTGGGAGGTGCAGCTCGACCTGACGTGGATCGTCGGCCTGCTCATGCGCGGCTGGCGGAAGGGTTTCGACGCCGAAGCTGGTGCCATCCTCGCCTCGGGGATCCCGGCCGCCGACGATCTCGCGTGGTGGTCGGCACGGGCCGTCGAGGCCGCCGACCGGCGACTCTGACGGCTCGCTACGCTGTCGATCGAAGCCACGAGCGAAGGAGATCGCCATGCCGAAGACCGTCCCGACCGGCCCGGGCCTCGAACCGAGCCAGTTCCCGTTCTCGCAGGTCGTCGAGGCCAACGGCCTCGTGTTCGTGGCCGGCCAGGTCGGCAGCGCCCCGGGGGTCCAGGGCGCGGTGCCGGGCGGCATCGATGCCGAGACGCGCGCGATGCTCGAGAACGTCGGGCGGCTGCTGCGGGCGGTCGGCCTCGATTTCAAGGACGTCGTCAAGGCGACGGTGTATTTGAAGGACTTCACCGAGTTCGCGGCGATGAACGCCGTGTACCGGGAGTACTTCCCGACCGAGCCACCGACCCGCGCGACGGTCGGTGTGACCGCCCTTGCCGCCGACTACCGCGTCGAGATCGAGGTCATCGCGACGCGGTAGACCAGGCGCCACCCCGACTACTGGGTCACCGTCAACTCGTCGATCGCGACGTACGGCCGGCCCGCGGTGCCGACGACCTCGATCGCGATCGTGTGGTTGCCGTTCTTGAGCCAGGTCTTCGTGAACAGCGCCTTGCGGGCCGAGAACGCCTGGGCGAAGAGGTCGACCGTCGTCGCGAGCTTGCCGTCGATGTAGACGCGAGCCTGGCCCCGCGTCGGGCCGATCGGGCCGATCCACGTGATCGCGTGCGCGTTGAACGCCAGGGTCGCCCGGGCGCCGGCGGCCGTCGCGTATCGGACCTCCCGACCCTCGTAGGCCGAGAACCGGGCCGACATCCAGGCGCCGGAGTACCGGATGCCCGGGTGCCGGTCCGAGACACGTCGAACGACGTTCGAGGCGAGTTGCGGCGGCGGGGTCGACGTGCGCTTCGGAGTCGGCGTCGACTTTGGCTTGGGCGTTGGCGTCGCGGTTGGTGGGGGCGGCGGCGGGGCAGCGTCCTGCGTGCTGTCGTAGACCCTCATCACCCGGTTGACGTAGCGGGTCGCGTATTTCGTCCAGGGGCCCGTTCGGCTCGATCCGGTGAGCCACCAGTAGGCGACGCGGCGCCAGCTCGCGAGCCCCTTGTACAGCGCGGTCAGCTTCGCCGCGGCGACGATGTCCTGGTTTCGTGGTGTCGGCGTGGCGTTGGCGTCACCGAGGTAGCGCTTCGCCCAGCCTCGCCAGCTCGCCGGCATGAACTGGTACTTGCCGTAGGCGCCGGAGACCGCGTTGCGCGCCTCGTAGTTGCCGTGCGATTCGACCTGCCCGAGCGCGTACATGAAGCGTCCGAGACCGGCCGGCCCGGAGGCGGCGGTCGGCGCGACGCCGATGGCCGCGACCAGGGTCGCTGTCACGAGCAAGACGACGGGGACCGCGGCAAGGCGGCCGAACCGGACTCGCAATGGGGCTCCTCTCTACCGGGACGGCACGGTGAGCGCGCCGAACGTCGGCCGGGCCGCCGATCTCGAGGACGCACCCGCGGTTGGGGCCGCGGAGCCCATCGGATGGCGACGTGCGTGGCTGAGGACCGGGCCTGTCGGGCGCCCGGGCCTGGGGGACCGACAGGGTAGGCATCGCGCCAGACGCGCCGCAAGGGGGCAATTCGACCTATTGGTCCCTGTTCTACGGCGCGCCGGCGTTCTTGAGGAACGCGGCGGCGCGATCGAGGGCGTCGTCCAGGACGGGCTTGAGCGTGTGGCCGAGCTTCGGGTAGGTCACCAGCTCGGCTCGTGCGAGCCGCGGCACGACGGCGCGCAACAGCTCGATCCGGGCGAACGGATCCGACTCGCCGGACAGGAGCAGCACGGGGCAGCGGATCGCCGGCCAGTGGGCGATCCGGGCATCGGTGCGCTCGGGTGAGCCCGGTGGGTGGAGCGGATAGCTGAAGAGGACGAGCGCGGCATACGGGGCGTCCGGCTCGCTCGCGGCGAGGCTGGCCACACGTCCGCCGAACGAGTGACCGCCGACCGCCACGTCGGGGGTCGAGGGCACGACGAGATGGAATGCCGGCACGGCATCCTCGGCCTTCCGCTTGGGCAGGTCGATCGCGGTCGCGTCGACTCCCCGCTCTCGCAGGCCGTCGACGAACGGGGCCATGCTCGCCGCGGTCCCGCTCGCGCCGTGTCCGAGGTAGCACCGCATTCCCATCGCGTCAGGGTAGCAACGAGAGGGAGCCGGACGCGTATCGTGGCTGGTCATGATCGAGCCACGACCGCGCTGCTGGTGGGCGGGAGCCGACGCCGCCAGGCCCGACCCGCTGATGGTCGCCTACCACGACCTCGAGTGGGGCCGCCGCGTCCACGACACGACCGAGCTGTTCGAGCGGCTCGCGCTCGAGTCGTTCCAGGCCGGGTTGTCGTGGTCGACGATCCTCCGCAAGCGCGAGGGCTTCCGGACGGCGTTCCGTGGGTTCGACCCGAGGATCGTCGCGGCGTTCGGCCCGGCCGACCGCGAGCGCCTCATGGCGGACGCCTCGATCGTCCGTAACGGCGCCAAGATCGATGCGACCGTCGGCAACGCAGAGGGCGTGCTTGCCCTGGCCGACGAGTTCGGCTCGTTCGATCGCTATCTCGCGACGATGGTGCCGCCACCGCCGGCGATCCTGCCGCCGAGCGCCCGGTCAGGCGAGATCCCGGACACGACCCCGGTCTCCGACGCCCTGTCGAAGGACCTCCGCAAGCGGGGCTTCCGCTTCGTCGGCTCGACGATCGTCTACGCGTTCATGCAGAGCGTCGGGCTGGTCGACGACCACGTGCCCGGCTGCTTCCGCTACCGCGGGTAGGGGCTCGCGACCCCCGTCAGGCTGCCGACGTCGGCATCCTGTCGCGGTTGGTATAGCCGCCGCCGAACCACGTGAACACGTCGAACGAGATCGCGATCACGAGCCAGACGTAGTCGAAGCCGTTGATGCCAGCCGGGTAGACGAGCACGTACATCAGCGTCGTCCAGGGCATGACCAGGAAGCCGAGGAACGGCCACACGAACGTGTCGAAGGTCGCGCTCCAGCGCACCGGCTCGATCAGCCACCAGAACAGGATCGCGGCCCTCGGGCCGAGCGCGAACAACGAAGCGATCACGCAGCACATCGGATCCTGACCCCTCCTTCGGCCTCGAGACGATCACTGCCGGCCGTTCTCCGAGTGTACGCGGGCGCACGCCGCGTCGATCACAGATCGCGTCGCGAGAACCACCAGGTCGCGATGCCGAGCACCGCCGCCATCCAGACGACCGACCAGATCACGAACGGCAGCGGCGGTGGGGTCGCGGCGTAGAACGGGTTGGCCTCGACGAGGTTCGGCGCGCGACCCGCGGCGATGAGCGCGACCAGCGGCGGCTCGAGGCCGTAGATGACGCCGCGCCAGAGCCCGTCCGTCGGCAGGATCCAGCGGCTGACCTCGGCGACCCCCTTGAGCCCCTCGACACCGAGGGCAGCCGCCACGCCGGCCAGGACCCCGGCCATCCAGCCGAGCCCGAAGCCGACCACGGCGATCGCTCCGGCGGCGATCGACGGCATGACCGAGCCGAGCGCGAGCGTCAGCGTCAACAGGACGAGTGCCTCGCCCGCCAGGAAGGCCACGGCGAGCAGCGGCTCGGGCGGACCGTGACCGGAGACGAGGACGGCCACGCCGATCGCCAGCAGGCCGGACGCGGCGGCGTACGCGACGACCACGATCGCCGAGCCGATCCAGCGACCGACGAGCAGGTCGGCACGGCGCAGGGGCCGGGCGAGGATCGCGTAGGCGACGCCGCTCTCGAGATCGCCGCCGATCGCCGGGGCGCCCACGAACGCCGCCGTCATCGCGAGCACGAAGCTGAACATGAACGCGATCAGGATCAGGACCTGCGACACGCCGATCTGGATCTCGAGCTCCGATGCCTGGTGCTCACGCGCGAGGTCGACCAGGCGATCGAGCCCCCAACCAACGAGCCCCACCGAGACGATCGTGAGGACCGCGAGCACCCAGACGACCCGCCGGCGGAACAGCTCGCGGACCGTCAACCGGGCGATGACGATCACGGCTGCGAAGCCCCGGCCTGCGTCGCGTCGCCGTCGGTGTCCGACAGGAGCTCGAGGAAACGCGTCTCGAGCGAGCCACGTCCCGGCTCGACCGCTTCGACCCGCCCGCCGGCGCCGACGACCGCGGCGACGAGGTCGGGGATCCGCTGGGCCGGGAGCGGGCGGACGGTCAGCCAGCCATCGGCGCCGACCGTTGCCGGGCCGAACGCGGCCGCAGCAGCTTCGATGGCCGGGGTGATGCGTTCGAGGCGGACCCTGACTCCGTCGACGGCGACGACCTCGTCGAGCGTCCCGTCGGCGATCGCCTTGCCGTGATGGAGGATCACGACCCGGTCGCAGACCTGCTCGACCTCGGACAGCAGGTGCGAATTCAGGATCACGGTCGCACCCCGATCGCGCGCATCGCGGACGATCGCGCGGACATCGGCTCGGCCGACAGGATCGAGGGCGGATGTCGGCTCGTCGAGCAGGATCAGCTCCGGCGTGCCGAGCAGCGCGACGCCGAGCCCGAGACGCTGTTGCATCCCCTTCGAAAAGCCGCCGACGCGGTCGCTCCCCCGCTCGCGGAGGCCGACGCGCTCGAGGGCGGCCTCGATGCCGTCGGGGCGGCGTTCGCGCGGGAGCCGACCGAGCTCCGCGTGCAGACCGAGGACTTCTCGCGCGGTCAGCCACGGCTGGTACCGGAAGAGCTCGGGCAGGTACCCGATCCGGGCGCGAGCACGCCGGTCGCCGAGCGGGGCGCCCAGGACCCGCCCGGTACCCGACGTCGGACGCGCCAGGCCGAGGAGCAGCTTGACCGTGGTCGTCTTGCCGGCGCCGTTGGGTCCCAGCAGGCCGACCAGCTCGCCGCGCCCGACGGACAGGTCGAGCCCGTCGAGCGCGCGCGTCCGGCCGTAGGCCTTGACCACCCCGGCGAGGTCGATCGCGGGCGTTGACACGCTAGCTGTCACAGCCCGCCGTCAACGTTCGGGTCGAGCGGTCCTCGACGAGGAGGACGGGGCAAGCACAGGAGTCGAACGAGATGATCCATATCGAGTGCCCATGGTGCGCCGGAACGGCCACCGTCGAGGTCGCCGACGGCGGCGAGATCCGTTGCGTGGACTGTGGCGTCCATGTCGAGCTGGCTCCGGACGCCATCGCCGAGCCGATCGGCAAGGCTGCCTGAAGGACGGATCAACGCGGCTGGAGTGACGCGCGCCGGAGCGCCCCGACGGGGACGAAGGCAATGCTGACGCCTGCCACGACAACGCCCATCAGCCCGATCGTGGTCGAGCCGCTCGTGAGGTCGATGAGCGCTCCGCCAACGAGCAGGCCCACCGGCTGGAGGCCGAGGGAGATCGTCCGTGCCGTGGCGCCGATCCGGCCGAGGAGATCGTCGGGCGAATAGGCCGTGCGCAGGCTGATGTACGTGACCAGGACCATGGACTGGGCGGCGCCGGCCACGACGGCGACCACGAGCAGGCCCGGGACCTGCGTCACGATCGACAGCGCTACGAGCGCGAGCCCGGTCGTCAGGCTGCCTCCGACGAGGATACGGCCGGGCGGCGCGCGACCGATCGTCCGGGCGATCAGCAGGGAGCCCGTGACCGCACCGACGCCATACGCCGCCAGCAGCAGGCCGAGAATCGACGGAGCGAGGTCGAGGTCACGGGTGATCCGCACGGTCAGGGCCGTGACGAGCGGTGCGAGCAGGATCGAGATCGTGCCCCAGAAGAGGATCATGGTGCGGAGCGGCGGGCTGGCGAGGATGTAGTCGATGCCTTCGCGGATGTCCGTCAGGAGGCGCTGTCGCGGACGGTCGACCGGCGCCCGCAGCTCACGATGGACGAAGAGCAGGCCCGCCGCGGACAGCAGGAACGACGCGGCGTCGATGGCGAGCGTCGGGCCGGGACCGATGGTCGCCGCCAGGAACCCGGCGATGGCAGGGCCGAGGATGAAGCCGAGCGAATAGATGGCCTCGAAGTACGAGTTCGCGCGACCGACCTGGCTCCGCCCGACGAGGGCCGGGATCGAGGCCGTGTAGCCCGCCAGGAAGAACGCCCGGAGGATGGCCGTCGGTGCGGCGACGACGAGGACGACCGCCATCGTCGGACCGTCCAGCGCGACGGAGATCGGGATCAGCGCGGTCAGGACCGCCCGACCCAGGTCGGCCAGGAACATGATCCGCTTCCGGTCGCTGCGGTCCGCGATCGCGCCGGCGACCATCGCGAACACGAGGTCCGGCAGGGTCTGGATGGCCCCGACGACACCCATCGCCAGGCCGGAGCCGGTGAGGGCCAGCACGAGCAGGGGCAGCGCGGTGAAGCTGACCGCATCACCGAACGACGAGATCGCCTGGCTCGACAGCAGGACCTTGAAGTCGCGGTTCCGGGCGAGCGGCAGCTCGGGCGGGCTCGCCTCCGCCTCGGTGGGCATCGGCCGATGGTACCCAGGTGGCGATGTCCAACGGCACCTGGTACGCGGCGTGGTGCGGACCGTGCAATGCCGCAGGCTTCGCGCGCGGGATCCTCACCAACGCCGGCGGCACCGTTCACCAGCTGGCGTTGCCGACCGACTTCCCGAACCGGTTCATCCAGGGGCTCGTCGTGGAGCGGGATCACCCGAACCACGCGTATGTCGTCTTCAACGGCTTCTCGCGCCGCTGGACCAACGTGTTCTCGGCCGGTGAGGGTCACGTCTTCGAGACGACCGACAGCGGCGCGACCTGGACCGACATCAGCGGCGATCTCCCGGATGCACCGGGCGACGACCTCGTGCTGACGCCGAGCGGAAAGCTCATCGTCGGTACGGACATCGGCGTGTTCCGATCGGACAACGGGGCCGCGACGTGGGCGCGGTTCGGCACCGGCCTCCCGAACGCCTCGGTGAACGACCTCCAGCTGAGCCCCGATGGGAGCTACATCATCGCGGCGACGCACGGCCGCGGTCTCTGGACGATTCCCACGCCCTGACATCGTCGGGCGAGCAAACGATCGGGCGTCGGGTGCAACCGGCGCCCGTTTCGCGTCCTGGCCGCGTCGTAGCATGGCGCGATGGATCCCCTCGCGCTCGCGGCGGCCGAGCTGATCGCTGCGGGTCGCCGGCTCGGCGGGCGCGGTCTGATCTCGGCCGGCGAAGGCAACCTCTCCATCCGGCTCGATCGCGAGCGGCTCCTCGTGACTCCGACGGGCCGCCGCAAGGACGAGCTCGGCGAGGATGACCTGGTGGTCGTCAGGATCGGCCACGACGAGCGTGCGGCGACCTCGCGGAGCGGCCTCGGGCCGACCTCGGACCTGGCGATCCATCTCGCGATCCACGCGGCGCGACCCGACATCGGCGCGGTGGCCCACGCGCACCTGCCGGCCTCGATGGCGTTGACGCTGGCGGGCGAGGCGCCCGATCCGGCGGCCCTCCCGGAGACGGCCGTTCACCTGCCGCGGCTGCCCTACCTGCCGTTCGGCGAGATGGGCAGCCTCGAGCTTGCCGGTCGCATCGCGGCAGCACTGTCCGAGCCACCCGAGCCGCTCGCCCCTGCGGTGATCCTGGAACGGCATGGGGCGGTGGCAGTCGGGGTCGACCTCCACCAGGCGGTCGACCGGCTCGAGCTCATCGAGGTCCTCTGCCGCGCGTGGCGGGACGCGCTGCTGATTCGCGGGGCACTTGCGGCGGTGCGTATCTTGGACGCGCCCAAGTCTCGTTCACAGTCAGAGGAGGGAGCATGAACGCACGCGTCTACCTCGCGGAGCTGCTCGGCACGTTCCTGT
Organism: uncultured Chloroflexia bacterium; assembly: GCA_963842695.1. Taxonomy (GTDB): domain Bacteria; phylum Chloroflexota; class Limnocylindria; order Limnocylindrales; family CSP1-4; genus SPCO01. Next base: position 179,279 of record CAWJHK010000006.1, on the reverse strand, counting down.
TCATGATGATCGGCTACGGATCCGTGGCCGCCATCTCGAACGCCTCGGTACCGGCGCCGAACCTGCTCGTCGTCCCGTTCTCATTCGGCCTCGGCCTGCTGGCCGCGATCTTCTCGTTCGGCCATATCTCCGGCGGCCACTTCAACCCGGCGGTGACGGTGGCGATGATCCTCGACAAGCGGACGGAAGCGGTCGCCGGGGTGGGCTACATCATCGCCCAGATCATCGGCGCGATCGCTGCCGCGGTGGTCATCTACCTCACCGTGAGCCAAAATGCCGTCGCTGCCGGTATCACCAAGCCCGGCGCGGGCATCAGCGACATCAGCGCGCTCGTCCTCGAGATCATCTTCACGGCGATCTTCCTGCTGGTCATCCTGATCTCCTCGAACCGCTCGCCCGGGCTGGCCGCCCTGGCCATCCCCTTCACGCTGGTCGCCATCCACTTCGCCATCGCGACCCTCAGCGGCTCGTCGGTCAACCCCGCGCGGTCGATCGGCTCCGCGCTCGTCGGCGGCGACTTGAGCCAGCTCTGGATCTACCTCGTCGGGCCGGTCATCGGCGGGATCATCGGCTTCGGCATCTACAAGGTCGCCGAGGCGGAGCTTCCGGCAGCGGCGGAACGGGTGAGCTGAGCTCCGCGACCACGCCACCACCCAGTCGACCCTCGATGCGCAGACCGAAGCCGGGTGACCGCCCGGCTCCGGTCCGGCCGCCGTCGGGCGTTCGTTGCGTCTGAGAGCCCATCGAGCCCATGGACGCAGCATCCACCGCCGGCGATCTTGCCATCTGGTTCCGCGACCACGCGCTCGGCCTCATCGTCGCGGCGATCATCCTGCTCGTCGCCTCGCGAGCCGCGAAGCCCGCGATCCACCGCCTGCTGATCCGGATCTTCCGGTCGCAGGCGGCCGAGCAGGGCAACGACCCGTCGGTCGTGGCCGAGACCAACCGGCGCGTCGAGACGATCGAGGATCTCGTCGATCGAGGACTCCGCTTCTTCTACATCCTCGTCGTCGTCCTCGTCGTGTTCGGGGTGTTCAACCTGTGGCCGCTCCTCGCCGGCCTGGGTGTCATCATCGCCGCGATCACGCTCGCCGGGCAGAGCATCGTCCTCGACTACCTGATGGGGATCCTGATCCTGGTCGAGGGTCAGTACTTCAAGGGCGATGTCATCGTCGTCGAGGGGCTCGAGGGCACGGTCGAGGAGGTCGGCGTTCGGCGCACCGTGATCCGCGACAACCGGGGGGCCCTCCACTCCGTCTCGAACGGGCTCATCCGTCGCTCGACCAACCTCACCCGGAACTACGCGATCGCGATGGTCCACCTCGAGGGGATCGCCGAGGCCGACGTCGAACGGGCGATCGAGGTCCTCGATCGTGTCGGCAGCGAGATCTATCTCGACGAGCAGTGGAGCCCGCGGCTGCTGGAAGCGCCGCGGTACAGCGGCACCACGGCGCTGCGGGCCGGCGGGGCGACGCTCCGCCTGTCGGGACGGATCCGGCCCGACGCCCGGATCGCGGTCGAGACGGAGCTCCGTCGGCGGGTCGCGGTCGCCCTGGCCGCGACGGGGATCGAACCGAACCGGCCGGCCATCGGGCAGTCGCCGGTCGCCTGAGCGCCGCCCGGACGGCCCTACAGGTCCTCGAGGCTGAACCGCCTGGCGTTGCCCATCTGGTCCCACACGCGGTCCTGGGTCACCGCGAGGATCTGCCGGATGTGGTTGCGGTCGTGGTGGACCCATTCGCCGAGGAGCTCGTCGACGCGCAAGAGCCCGACCTCCGGGTGCATCCCGCCGAGCTCCAGGTCGGCCGGGAGCAGGCCACGCACCAGCGCCACGCTCTCGGCCCGGAGCGCCTCGAGCTCCGCGACGAGCTCCCCGCCGTCCCGCAGGTGATCGCCGCGTGCCGCCGAGACAGCGGGCGGATCCCAGCCCTCGAGAGGGATCGCGGTACCGGGCGTGGAGCCCGTGACGATCGAGCGGATCCGGCCTGCGAATCCGCGCCGCTCCGCCTCGATGAGATGGCCGACGCACTCGTTGGCGCTCCACTCACCGGGGGCCGGGCGCCAGCCGGACTGATCACCGAGCCCGAGCACCTCGGCCACGACGATCGCGCCAGACGCCTCGAGGAGCTCTGCGATGCGCTGGGGCGGCAGCGGCGTGCGTTCGGCCTTCATGCCGCCCCCGTGGCCGGGCCGGCCGCAGCGGCGGCCACATCGGACGGCTCGGCTCCAGCGGCTGGGCTCGCGGCCGGGATCGCGTCGGTTTCCGCCAGCCAGCACGCAGCCGCCTGGCCGCCACCGAGGTCGAACAACGGCGGCTCGTCGACCCGGCACCGATCGAACGCCAGCGGACAGCGGGGATGGAAGCGACAGCCCTTCGGGACGTGCGCAGCATCGGGCGTCTCGCCCTCGAGGATCGTCCGCTTCGCCCGCTGACCGGCGTCGGGCGGGTCCGGCGATGGTGAGACCGACACGAGCGCCTGCGTGTACGGGTTGCGCGGGGAGCGGATGACGGTCTCGGCCGGTCCGATCTCCATGATCTTGCCGAGGTACATGACGGCGATGCGGTCCGCGATCACCCACGCCAGTGAGAGGTCGTGGGTGATGAACAGGTAGGTCAGGCCGCGCTCGCGACGGACGTCGAGCATCAGCCGCAGGAGCTCGGTCCGGATCGAGACGTCGAGCATCGACACGGGCTCGTCGGCGACGATCAGCTCGGGATCCATGACGAGGGCACCGGCGATCACGACGCGTTGCCGCTGTCCGCCCGACAGCTCGTGCGGGTAGCGGGCGAGGAAGTCCGTCGCCGGCCGCAGCCCGGCCGATTCGAGCGCGGCGACGACTCGCGCCTCGCGATCGTCGCCCGACGCCAGCCCGTTGACGACGAGCGGCTCCGCGACGAAGTCGTGGATCGTCTGCTTGGGGTTCAGCGTCTCGTACGGGTCCTGGAAGATGATCTGGACGCGACGGCGGTAGTCGCGCAGCGAGCCCGTTCCCCAGTCGTCGCTGACGTCGCGGCCCTCGAACGTCACCCGGCCGGCCGTCTGGCGGGTGAGCTTGACCACGACGCGACCGGTCGTGGTCTTGCCGCTCCCCGATTCGCCGACCAGGGCGAGGACCTCGCCGCGATGGAGCGTCAGGTCGATGCCGTCCACCGCGCGCACGACCAGCCTGCGCCGACCGACCAGCGCATCCATCACGCCGCGGCGGACCGGAAAGTGGACCTCGAGTCCCTCGAGGCGGAGCAGCTCTTCGTCCATCAGCCCACCCCGACCGCGGTCGGCCCGATCGCGTCGGCCGGCGCGGTCGTGACGGGCCGGCCGTCGTCGCCCTCGTGGTAGAGGTGGCAGGCGACGCGGACGCCGTCGAACGTCGTCTCGGGCGGGACCTCCTCCGAGCAGATGGCCATGGCCGCGAAGCAGCGCGGTGCGAACCGGCAGCCGGGTGGCGGGTTGCGCAGGTCCGGCGGCGAGCCGGGGATCACCTCGAGCGACCGGCGGTCGGCGGCGATGTTCGGGAAGGCGGCCAGGAGCTTCTGGGTGTACGGGTGGCGCGGCCGGCGGAAGACCTCGTCGACCGGGCCCTCCTCCGCCACGCGCCCGGCGTACATGATCAGCACGCGGTCGCACGTCTCGGCGATGACCGACAGGTCGTGCGTGATCAGCACCAGGGACAGCCCGAGCTTGGCTCGCAGGTCCTCGAGGAGCTGCAGGATCTGGGCCTGGACCATGACGTCGAGCGCGGTCGTCGGCTCGTCGCCGATGACGATGGCCGGGTCGCATGCAAGCGCCATCGCGATCATCGCCCGCTGGCGCATCCCGCCCGACAGCTCGTGCGGGTACGCCTGTCCGCGCTTGCGCGGGATGCCCACGAGCTCGAGGAGCTCGCCGGCGCGCTGGCGGGCAGCCTTGGGCGACTGGCCCAGCCGGACCTCGAGCGGCTCGGCGATCTGGTCGCGCACCCGACGGACCGGGTTGAGGGCGTTCATCGCGCCCTGGAAGACGATGCTGATCTCGCGCCAGCGGTAGCGTCGGAGCTGGTTCTCGGTCTTGGGCACGAGGTCGATGCCCATCAGCTTGATGCTGCCCTCGAGGATCCGCGCGTTGGCCGGCAGGATGTTGACCAGGGACAGGGCCGTCGTCGTCTTGCCGCAGCCGGACTCGCCGGCGATCCCGAGCGCCTCGCCGTAATCGAGACGGAAGCTGACGCCGTCGACCGCCTTGACGGTCCCCGACTCGAGGGTGAAGTAGGTCCGCAGGTCCGTGACCTCGAGCAGGGGTGCGTTGGGGTCGGCCTGCTTTGGCAGGGGCCACTGGCGGCGTCCGAGGAGCGGGCCCTCCGGCTCACGGGCGAGCGCCGCGTGCGAGATGGACGTGGCGTCGGTCGGGCCCGAACCGTCGGCCTCGTCAGTGACGCTCGGGTCGGCCTCGAGCTCCTCCGGCCGGATGTCGGGCGGCGTCAGCCCGGGCTCGGTCGACGGCGGGAAGGCCCGGTCGCTCACCGACGCCTCCGCAGCCGCGGGTTGAGGACCGAGTCGAGCGCCCCGCCGACCAGCGTGAACGACAGCACCACGAGAACGATGCAGGTCGCCGGCGGGATGATGTACCACCACGCTCCCGAGGGTCGGCGCCCCCTGCTCCTCGGCGGAGTTGAGGATCTGTCCCCATGACGGGGCGAACGGGTCGCCGAGGCCGACGAAGGCGAGCAGCGTCTCGGTCAGGATCGCCCCACCGAACACGAGGACGGTGTTCGCGACGATGAGGTTGAGGACGTTCGGCAGGATGTGCCGCCGCATGATGTGCGGCCCGCCGGAGCCGATGACCCGTGCCCGGTCGACGAACATGCGCTCCTTCACGCTCAGCGCCTGGGACCGGATGATCCGTGCCGTCGACGCCCAGCTGGTGATCCCGATGACGATGATGATCACCACGAGCGTCATCCGGATGCCGGCCACCTCGCTGCTCTCGCCGACGATGTCGAGGATGATCGGCGCCAGGACGAGGGCCAGGACGAACGTCGGCAGCACCAGGAAGAAGTCGGTGACGCGCATCAGGAAGGCGTCGGTCCGGCCGCCGAAGAAGCCCGACGCGATGCCGATGACGGCGCCGAGCAGGATCGTGATGACCGTCGCCAGCAGACCGATGACCATCGAGACGCGGGCGCCGTGGACGGTCAGGTTGAGGATGTCGCGGCCCAGCTCATCGGTGCCGAAGATGTGGGAGGCCGACGGCGGATCGAGCTGGGCGCCCGAAGCCGTCGTGACGGTCTCCAGGGGCCCGACGAAGATCTGCGGCGCGATGGCCATGACCGAGAAGAAGATGAGGACCACGACCCCGAACAGCCCATCGCGGTGGCGGGTGAACTGGCGCCAGAAGTCGCGCTGGCCGCGCAGCCAGGTTCGCCGTGCTGCCGCCTGGGGCGCGGGCCCTTCGAGGCCGGTCGCCGGGGCGCTCACGCCCGGACCCTCGGATCGAGCCGGCCGTAGACGATGTCGGCGATGAGGTTGGCGGCCACGACCGAGATGCTCAGCAGCAGGAAGATGCCCTGCAGCACGGGGTAGTCGCGTGAGCTCACCGCGTCGACCGTCAACGTCCCGAGACCGGGCCAGTTGAACACGACCTCGACCGTGATCGCGCCACCGATGACGAAGCCGAGGTTGATCGCGATCAGGGTCACCGCCGGCAGCAGTGCGTTCGGCAGCGCATGCCCCTGGAGAACGGCGCCATCGGTCAGGCCCTTGGCCCGGGCCGTCGTGACGTAGTCCTCGCCGAGGGTGTCGATGACCGACGACCGCATGAGGATCGAGTACTGGCCGATCAGACCGATCGCGACGGTCATGACCGGCAGGAACAGGTGCCAGGCAAAGTCGCCGACCTGCTGGAAGGCCGTGTCGTACTGCCGCCCGGCGTCGAACATGCCGTTGGTCGGGAACCAGCCGAGCCCGGTGGCGAAGATCCCGAGCATGAACATGCCGATGACGAAGTACGGCATCGAGTAGAGGACGAGCGAGGTCCCGTTGCCGAGGTAGTCGACGGGTCCGCCCCGCTTCCAGCCCGAGTACGCCCCGAGCGCGAGCCCGACGATGATCGCGATCAGCTCGCCGAGGCCGAACAAGATGAGCGTCGGCCAGAGTCGGCCGGCGAGGACGTCGGTGACCGGCTCCCCCTGGTACTTGAACGAGTAGCCGAGGTCGCCCTGGAGCGTCGCGCCGACGTACTTGACGAGCTGGACGGGCAGCGGGTCGTCCAGACCCCAGCGCTGGCGCGCCGCTTCGCGGATCTCCTCGGTCACGTGCGGATTGCGGAGCAGCACACGGTCCGGCGAGCCGGGCATCATCCGGAACAGCACGAAGTTGAGGATGACGATGAACACGATCGTGCCGATCGCCTGGACGACCTTGCTGAGCAGGTAGCGCGAGCCCATCGCGACCCCCGGACGAGCCTAGGGGACCGCCTTGCGGCGGCCCCCTTGAGACGCGTTCACATCCATGACGACCTGACGGCCGCGGCTATTCCTCCTCGGCCGCCGTCGAGCGGCGGCGGGCCAGCACGATGGCCGCACCGACGCCGATCACGACCAGCACGATCCCGGCGAGCAGCAGAGTCGTGTTGTTGCTCGAGGTCGTGTCGCCGCCGGCCCCGGGCGCCACGGTCGCCGCCGGGCTGGCGCCCGGATTGACGACGGCGGAGCTCGGTGCGGCGCTGGCAGCAGCAGAGGCGGACGGAGAGGGCGAGGCCACCTCCGACGCCAGCTTCAGCGTCGTGTAGTTGATCGAGCCGTTGACGAAGAACGGCGTGCCGCCGTCCACCGGCTGGGTCTTCCAGTTACCGAACTTGTCGGTGTGGTAGGCGTGCAGTTCGTCGTCGTAGTACAGGATCTGGTACGGGGCCTGGTCGTAGAACAGCTGCTGGGCCTGGGACATGAAGCCCTTGCGGGCCTCGGCCGTCGGCGCCTCGTTCTGCTGCGTATAGAGCTGGTCGTAGGTCGTGTTCGACCACTGGCTGTCGCTCGAGTCGCTGATCGCGTCCGTCGTCAGGATCTGGAGGAGGGAGTTCGGATCGGGATCGCCGACCCAGCCCCAGATGACCATGTCGTACTTGAGCTGGCCCTTGAGCGGGATGCTGGTATCGAGGTATTCCGTCGTCCCCAGCGTGCCGGAATCGACCGACCGGCTGGTGACCTTGATGCCGATCTGGCCGAACCAGTCCTGGATGAACTGGGCGACCTTCGGGTATGACGCGTCGCTGTCCGGGAACTGGAGGCTCAGGTTGAGCGGCTTGTTCTCCTTGTCGTAGCGCACGCCGTCGCGCAGCGGGTAGCCGGCCTCCTCGAGCTTCTGCGCGGCGACCGTCAGGTCGAACTGGCGGACGTCGTTGGGCTCGGTGTGCCACGCGCGCTGCCAGGCCGGCACCTGCGTCGTGCCGTCGACGCCGTAGCCGTTGAGCACGCGTGTGATCAGCGCCTTTCGATCGATGGCGTAGCCCAGCGCCGCCCGGAAGGCCGGGTCCCGGAACGCCTTGGTCGAGGCGCCGCCGCTCGGGATGTCCTTGTCGTAGCAGTTGAAGTTGATCTGGGTGAAGCCGTTGCCCGCCGCGTTGATGCCCACGGTGTTCGGCAGCGTCTTGAGCTGGTCGAACTGCAATCCGGTCGGGTTGCGGATGTAGTCGAGCTCGCCGTTCTTGAACGCATCGACCATCGCATTGGTGGCGTCGGGGAAGAACTGGAAGACGATCTCGTCGGCAGCGCCCTTGGGTCCCCAGTACGTCTCGTTGCGAACGAGTCGGGCCGACTTGTCGGTGGTCCACTCCACGACCTGGTATGGGCCGGTCCCGACGACCGGCGGCTTGTTCACGAAGTCGCCGACCTTGGCGATCGGGACGTCCTTCCAGACGTGCTTGGGCAGGATCGGCAGGTACATCTGCAGGATCCGGTCGTTGGCCCGACTGGTCGTCACGGTGAGCGTCGTCGCGTCGGTCGCCACGACCTTGGTGATGGCGGCGTTCAGGACGTACGGGTCGAGGTAGCCCTAGCCGAGGCTCGTGTCGGCCTTGCTGGGCGTCGAGGTAGTACTGGAGCGTCCAGGCGGCGTCTTCGGCCGTCGCCGGCTTGCCGTCCGACCAGGTCATCCCCGAGCGGATCTTGAAGGTCCAGGTCAGGCCGTCGGTCGACTGCGTCCACGTGTCGGCGTAGCCGGGGATGGTCTCGTTGTTCGGGCCGAACCCGACGAGCATGTCGTAGTTGAGGGTGAAGATCTCGTAGCCGACCAGAAGCTCCGTCGCGAACGGGTTCAGCGAGTCGAGATTCTGGGTCGTGCCGACCTTCAACACGGCGGGGTCCGCGGCGGCGGCCGGGGCCGCGATCGGGAACGCGAGAGTGGCGGCCACGGCCAGCGCGGCGAGGGTCCGCGGGGTCCGGGCGCGCAGGGACAAGCGCATGGGACGTCTCCTCCTGATGGGCCCTCCTTGCCCGAGTCGGCGGTACGTTGGCACAGGGCCGGGTTTGGCGCAAGCGCTGACCCATCCCGTGCGCCGTCGGCCGGGTCAGATCATCCAGCTCGTCGCGGGATCGGCCTCGAGCAGGATCGGCCGATCGATCCGGAATCCGGCCAGCTCGGCCGCCGACGGCGTCTCGCCGTCGATGGCCAGCTCGGCAAGGATCCGTCCCAGCACCGACGCGAACTTGAAGCCGTGGGCAGCCCCCAGCGCGACCGTCACCCCGGTCGCCTCGGGCAGCCGGTCGACCACGAAGTCGCGGTCCGGGGTCAGGGTGTAGAGACAGGTCCTGGTCAGGATCGGCGGTCCGAGGGCACCCGGCAGGTGCTCGGCGAGGAAGGCCTCGACCCGCTCGAACGCACCCTCGTCGCGCTCGAACGTGCGCGTGTCGGGGTCGACCCGGGTGCCGCCGCAGTCCTGGGCGGCCTTCGGACCCGGCTCGCCGTAGGTCGGGAACCCGTAGAACGAGGGCTCGTCCATCCAGATCCAGACCGGGAAGCGCTCCGGCGCGAACGCCGCCGGGATCGGGGCACGCGAAATAGGTCACCTGCTCCTTGGTGATCGTCAGCGGCAGGCTTCGCCCGAACCCCGCGAGCAGCTGGTTCGTCCAGGCATCGACCGCGAGCACGACGCGACCGGCGCGATAGGTAGCCCTGTCGGTCACGACCTCGAGGTCGCCACCGCCCGCGTCGCGGATCGCGGTCACCGGCGTCCGGTCGCGGAGCGTCGCGCCGTGCGCCCGGGCCAGCCGGCGGTGGGCGGCGTTGCCCGGAACGGGTCGGCCAGGCCGCCGTCGGCCTGGAAGATCGCGCTCGTGCCGTCGTCGAGGCGCCAGTGCGGCCAGCGGCGCCGCACCTCGTCCGCGTCCAGCCGCTCGAACGGGACGTCTTCCGCCTCGAGGCTGGCGGTGTAGTCGGCCATCGGGATGGCCGGATCCGGCGGCCACAGGTCGAGGCCGCCGGTCACGGTGACGATCCGTTCGTCCGCCTCGCTCTCGACCGCAGCCCACGTCTCGTAGGCGCGCCGAGCGAGCCGGACGTAATCCGGCCGATGGTAGGACAGCCGGATGATCCGGCTGTGGTCGGCCGAGGCGCCGTTGCCGTGGTCGAGCTCGAACCGCTCGAGGCCGAGGACGCGATCGCCGAGCGTCCGGCTCAGCCAGTAGGCCGCCGCGGAGCCGATCGCCCCGAGACCGACGACGATCGCATCCCAGTCACGTCGCGTGTCCTGCACGGACGCGATGCTAGCCGTCCGGCCGCCGAGGTCCGTGCCCGCTGGAGCGCCAGCCGCTCCACGGCAACGACCGTCATCGCGTCGGTGATCCGGCCGTCGAGCGTCATCGCCAGGACCTCGTCGAACGGCAGCCAGCGGACCTCGAGCGCCTCGGTCGCGTCGGGGGTCGCCGACGCCGTGCGTCAGGCCGGTCGCCAGGAACAGGACCGCGAGCTCGTCGGAGACCGAGTTGGAGAGATGGATCCTCGCCAGCTCCCGCCAGTCCGCGGCGGTCACACCGGTCTCCTCGAGGAGCTCGCGCCGGGCGCCCTCGAGCGCCGTCTCGCCGTCCGGCACGCCGCCCTCGGGCATCTCCCACGAGTACGCGTCGAGCGCGTAGCGGTGCTGGCCGACGAGCAGGACGCGGTCGTCGATCGTCGATGACCAGCACGCCCGCCGCCAGGTTGGCGAAGTGGACGACGCCGTAGATCCCGGGGCTGCCGTCGGGCCGGGTGACCTCGTCGTGCCAGACCGTGACCCACGGGTTCTCGTAGGCCACCCGCCGCGAGCGGCGGGTCCACGGGCCGCTGGTGACGCGGGTCGTCCTCCATCCCGGCATCGTCGCACGGCGCGGGAGTCCGGCGTCGGGCGCGAGCCGGCTCGTAGACTCGGGCGATGGCCGACCCCGACCCGCCCTCGGACGACGCGCGTCCGGCGAGCCCGCCGCGCCACGACGTCGACACGGTCTGGGACGCGCGGATCCCGGCCCGCGACGGGATCGAGCTGTCGGCCAATCTCTGGCTGCCGCGGCCGGCCGGGGACGGGCTCCGATCGGTTCCCGGCGATCCTCGAGATGATCCCGTACGGCAAGGACAACTGGCGGCGCAATGCCGACATCGGCCGGGGGACGTACCTCGCGCGGCGCGGCTACGTCCTGTGCCGCGTCGACGTCCGTGGGACCGGCTCGTCCGGCGGCGTCGCGCTCGACGAGTACACCGAGGCGGAGACGCACGACGGATACGACGCGGTCGAGTGGCTGGCGGCCCAGCCGTGGTGCGACGGCGCGGTCGGGATGTGGGGCATCAGCTACGGCGGGTTCACCTCGATCCAGGTGGCCAAGCTGCGGCCGCCGCATCTCCGCGCGATCGTGCCGATCCAGGCGACCGACGACCGCTACCTGACCGACGTCCACTACATCGGCGGTTGCGTCACCGCGAGCGAGCTGCCGCCAGTACGCGGTCAGCCAGGTGGCGATGAACGCCATGCCGCCCGATCGAACGTTCCGTGGCGACGGGATGGCGGGACGAGTGGCTGGCCCGGCTCGAGGCCACGCCGCCGTGGCTGATCGAATGGCTGCGCCAGCAGCACGACGGACCGTACTGGCGGCCGGGCTCGCTGGCCCCGGACTACGACGCCATCGAGGCCGCGATCCTGTCGTTCGGTGGCTGGATGGACTCGTACGTCGACGCCGCGTTCCGGATGCAGGCCGCCTGCACCGCGCCGACCCGGACGATCGTCGGCAACTGGGTCCACGGCCTGCCGGCATCGGCCACTCCGGGACCCAACGTCGACGAGCTCCACGAGCTGGTCCGCTTCTTCGATCGCTGGCTGAAGGGCGCCGACAACGGCGCCGACCGCGAGCCGGCGGTCGTCTGGTTCGAGCGCGAGTACGCCGAGCCGGAGCCGTTCCCGGCCGCGTTGCCGGGTCGCTGGCGGGCCGCCGAGGCGTACCCGCATCCGGCGGCCGTCCCGCGCGATTGGTGGTTCGCGGGCGGGGTGCTGCCGCTCGTCGGCGGCGCTCGCCGGCGACCGCAGCGGAACCGGTGCGCCGCCCGCCACCGGGATCGATCGCTACCGCCACCGTCCGACGATCGGGACCCGCGCCGCCCTGTCGTGGGGCGCCGGCGGGCCACCCAACGGCCTCGCTCGCGACCTGCGCCCTGACGAGGCGTTCGGCCCGACCTACACGACGGCGCCGCTGGTAGACGCGGTCGAGATCCTCGGCGTGCCCGAGGTCGTCCTCCATCTCGCTGTGTCGGCGCCGGTCGCGACCGCAGTCGTCCGGCTGACCGACGTCGCCCCGGACGGGACGTCGGCGCAGGTCAGTGCCGGGCATCCTGAACCTGACCCACCGGCGGTCCCACGCCGAGCACCCGAGCCACTCGAGCCGGGCCGGGTCGAGGAGGTCCGGATCGCGCTCCGTCCCGCCGGCTACCGGTTCGCGCCGGGTCACCGGATCCGGGTCTCGGTGGCATCGTCGGCGTGGCCGGTCGTCTGGCCGTCGCCGCTCGAAGCCGAGTTCGCGCTCCATCGCGGTCCAGCGACGCCGTCCCGCCTCGTCCTGCCGGTCGTCCCGGCGGCGGGCGGCCCGGGCGACGTCGCCGTCCCGGCCTTCAAGACGACGCCACCGGACGTGCCGGAGGTCGGCGGCGAGGGCCAGCGACCGACGACCCATCTGGCGGATCGCCGACGACGTCATCGGCGACGGCGTCACGGTCACGATCCACGACGGCGGCGAGGACGTCCTCGACGACGGCCGGCGCCTGTACGCGGCCGAGACGATGACGCTGACCGCCTCCGACGCCGATCCCGCCCGCGCGAGCCTCGACGCCGACGTCGTCTACCGCTGGCACGAGCAGCGACCGCTTCGTCGAGATCCGCGCCCGCTCGCATCCAGACGAGCGACGCGACCGCCTTCCATCTCTCGGTCGACCTCGACGTCGACCCTCGACGGAGAGCCGTTCTTCGGGCGGACCTGGTCGGAAACGATCCCGCGCCGGCTCGTCTGACCGGGCCGCGGACGTAGACTGGCCGACCATGGCACGCCTCGCGGATCTCGGCCAAGGCCGGAGCGTTCACCGAGTCGGTCATCCGCGAGATGAACCGGCTGGCGGTGGCCGCCGGCGCGGTCAGCCTGGCCCAGGGCTTCCCCGACTTCCCCTGCCCGCCCGAGCTCAAGGAAGCGGCCGCGGCGGCCGTCGACGACGACATCAACCAGTACGCGATCACGTGGGGCAGCAAGCCGCTGCGCGACGCGATCGCGGCGTCGACCGTCCGCCATTTCCCGGGCTGGGGCGACGATCGACCCGGAGACGCAGGTGACCGTCACCTGCGGCGCGACCGAGGCGATGGTCGCGGCGATGCTCGGCCTCCTCGACCCGGGCGACGAGGTCGTCGTGTTCGAGCCCTACTACGAGAACTACGGGCCCGACGCGATCCTGACCGGCGCCGTGCCGCGCTACGTGACCCTCCACGAGCCGGACTGGTCGATCGACCCGGACGAGCTGCGTGCGGCGTTCGGCCCGCGGACGCGGGCGATCGTCGTCAACTCGCCGCACAACCCGACCGGCAAGGTCTTCCGCCGCGACGAGCTCGAGCTGATCGCGGCCCTGTGCGTCGAGTTCGACGCGATCGCCTTCACCGACGACATCTACGAGCACATCGTGTTCGAGGGCGAGCACATCCCGCTGGCGACGCTGCCGGGGATGGCCGATCGGACGGTGTCCATCCATTCGATGTCGAAGTCGTACTCGGTCACCGGCTGGCGGATCGGCTGGACGATCGCTCCGCCCGAGCTGTCGGTCGGGATCCGGCGGGTCCACGACTTCCTGACCGTCGGCGCGGCCGCGCCGCTGCAGGCGGCGGCCGTCGTCGCCCTCGAGTTCCCCGACACGTACTACGACGAGCTGGTGGCCGGCTACCGCGCGCGGCGCGACCTGCTCGTCCCGGCCCTCCGCGCGGCCGGCTTCCGCGTCCACGAGCCGGCCGGCGCCTACTACGTCATGACCGACATCGCCGACCTGGCCGAGGCCGGCGAGGACGACGTCGGCCTTCGCGATGCGGCTCATCCGCGACCCGGGCGTCGCGACGGTGCCCGGGTCGTCGTTCTTCTCGCGGCCGGAGCTGGGGCGGACGAAGATGCGGTTCGCGTTCCCGAAGCGGACCGAGACGCTGCGAGCGGCCGCGGACCGGCTGGCCCGCCTCGAGCGTCCGCGCCTGACCGCCCGATCTACCGGAACGTCACCCGCCGGGCCAGGTCCTCGATCGCTCGTCGCGCGTCCGGCGTGTCGAAGCGCATCAACGGATCGGGCTCGATCGCCTGCTCGACGATCCGTCCCGCGATCCGGGTGTAGAGGACCGGATAGATCGCCCCCGTGCCGTCCGCCTCGAGCGTCGTCGCCAGCGCGTCCGGCCCGCCGGCGTCGAGGACGTGGGCCAGCGGCAGGACGCCGTCGTCGCGGACGCCACCGTCCGGGTCCGCGGTGAGGACGCGAGCGAGGTAGCCGCGCTGGTGGAAGAGCTCGGGCGACTCGGCCAGCTCGCTCCGCGACGAAGCCGTGACCGCCTCCGGCGCCAGGTGCGGCCGCTCGAGCTCGCACCCCGAAATGCGTCTCGGCGATGTGGCGGCCAGCACCCGGGCGTTGTAGCGCGCCCCGTGGACCGCCCCCGAGTTCGACGGGACGCCGTGCTTCTGGAGGCCCTTGGCTCCCTGGCCGATCGTGCCCGCGAAGTAGATGCCCGGCAGGCTGGCGCTCTCCCACCACGGCGTCTGGACCGGCAGCCGGCTGGCCCCGAACGTCGTCACGCCGAGGTCCGGCAGGTCCAGGAGCGGGCGCACGAAGCCGGTCGCCGAGATCGCGTCGTCGACCTCGATGGCCAGGTCGGCGCCGCCGTCGGTCCGCCGCAGGTGGACGTCCAGCGGGCCGTCGGGCATCCGCTCGATGCGGTCGATGGCGGCATCGAGGACGCTGACCCCGCCGCCCAGCACGAAGTCCTCGTAGGGCTGGACGTAGCGCGCCCGGACCCCGACGAGCGTCTTGGTGTCGACCGACAGGCGGACCTTCGACGGCGACGAGACGACGAGCTGGCGGGCCCACGGCAGCAGGCCGCTGGCCAGCTCGAAGCCGGAGTTCTGCTTGCCGATGATCAGCACGCGACGGTCCGCGTACGTCTCGACCGGCCGGACGGCGGCGTAGTGGTGGGCATGCTCCATCCGGTGCCGGGTGGCGTGAACGGCTCGGCCACCCCGACCGCGACGACGAGCACGCGGCAGCGATACGTCCCGTCGGTCGTCTCGATCTCGAAGCCGTCGCCGTTCTCATCGGCCGTCCGACGCGTCCCGGTCCAGCGGCACCCGTAGCGGACGGCGACGCGGGCCTTCTCGGCGAAGGCCGCGAGGTTGGCCTCCATCTCGGGGCGCGACGGGAAGTACGACGAACCGTCCATGAGCGCCGGCTGGATCGCCCGGGTCTCGGGGCTGTCGCCGAGCAGGCTGTTCCAGTCGTAGCGCTCGTACGCGCGGCTGCCGCGTTCGGCCGGGGCATGCGGCTTGGTCCACGACAGGAGCCGCTGGAAGAACGGCCAGCGGCGGAACATCCCGCCGGGCGTGGGGTCGGCCGAGATCGACGGCGTGGTCGACCCCGAGCCGGCCGAGCGAGTACGAGACCTGGAGCGCGCCGGGGCCGCTGCCGACGACGACGACCGGGTAGTCGCCCGGCGGGAACGGCCCGCTCAGCTCCGCCATCGGTTCGCCGCGCGGAGACGGCGGGCCTGCGCCTGGAGCATCCGGTACATGACCCGCGGGTGGTCGACCAGGAACGGCTCGACGCGCGGCCCGGCCAGCACGAGGCAGCGCAGCGGGCGGATGGCGACGACGTCGGCGATGGGCGACTCGCCGAGGATGATCGAGACCTCGCCGAAGAACTCGCCGCGGCCGAGCCGGGCGCGCTCCGTGCCGTCGACCACGATCGCCGCCTCGCCGTCGAGGATGACGTAGAAGCCGGAGCCGGTCAGGCCCTGGCGGAGGATCTTCTCGCCCTCGCCGAAGACCGACCTCCTCGAACAGGTGGACGATGCCCT
Source organism: uncultured Chloroflexia bacterium (assembly GCA_963842695.1). Lineage (GTDB taxonomy): Bacteria > Chloroflexota > Limnocylindria > Limnocylindrales > CSP1-4 > SPCO01. The sequence continues at coordinate 163,719 of CAWJHK010000006.1, read as the reverse complement.
CGAGACGCGGGTCGGGAAGGTCGGCGAACAGCGCGAACGAGGCGATCGTATCGACCAACTCCTCGCGTCCGGCCATGACGGCCATGGTGCCAGACTTCACGGGCCCGTGGCGACCGGCTTCGCGCCGTTTGACGCCGCCGTATCGCGCAGCGCAGCATGGCCCGGACGTGGACCCGGAGGACCGATGACCCTGACCCTCGACCGCAAGGCGGAGCTGCTGTCGGCCGCCCGCCTGTTCGACGGCGTCGACGCCGAGGGGATGGACCGGATCGCGGCCGTGGCGGTCCAGGTCGACTTCCCGGCGGACCACGTCGTCGCCCGGCAGGGCGAGATCGGGACCGGCTTCTTCGTGGTCGTCGACGGCGGCGCCCGCGTCGTGCGCGACGGCGAGACGATCGCGACGCTCGGGCCCGGGCGACTTCTTCGGCGAGCTGTCGGTCCTCGACGGCAAGCCGCGCAACGCCCAGGTCGTGACGACGGCACCGACGACCTGCCTGGCCCTCGCGTCGTGGGACTTCGAGGCGGTCCTCCTCGCGGAGCCGAAGGTCACCCTGGCGATCCTGCGCGGTCTGGCCGCCCGCTTGCGCGACCTGACCGAAGCGTCCCGCCACTGACCAGCCGATCCGCACCCGGGATGACCGCGACGGACCGCCCAGACCCGGGGACCTTCACCTTCCTGTTCAGCGACATCGAGCGGTCGACGCAGCTCGAGCAGCGGGTCGGGCGGGACCGCTACGCCGCGGTGCGCGAACGCCATCGCGCGATCCTGCGCGACGTCTGGGCGGCGCACGACGGCGACGAGCAGGGGACCGAGGGCGACTCGTTCTTCGTCGTCTTCGCCGAGGCGCCCGCTGCGGTGGCCGCGGCGGTCGACGGCCAGCGCGGGCTCGCCGCCGAGCCATGGCCGGACGACGCGCCGATCCGCGTCCGGATGGGCCTCCACACCGGTGGCGGCGAGGTGACCGGCGGCAGCTTCGTGGGGCCTCGACGATCAACCAGGCGGCGCGGATCGCGGCGGTCGCCCACGGCGGCCAGATCCTGGCGTCCGCACGTGACCCGCGACCTGCTCGCGGACCAGCCGCTCGGTGGCGTCCGCCTGCGCGACCTCGGCGAGTATCCGGCTCAAGGACCTGACGCCCCGATCCGGATCCTCCAGGTCGTCGCCGACGGCCTGCCGGCGGAGTTCCCGCCGCTGCGAACGCCCGACGCCCACCCGAACAACCTGCCGACCCAGCTGACGACCTTCGTCGGTCGCGACGCCGAGCTCGACGAGGCGGCCAGGCTGCTCGCCACGACCCGGCTCCTGACCCTGACCGGCCCGGGCGGGACGGGCAAGACGCGGCTGTCGCTGCAGCTCGCGGCGCGCGTCTCGGACGACTTCCCCGACGGCGTCTTCTTCGTGCCGCTCGAGCCGATCCGCGACCCGATGCTCGTCGCACCGCGGATCGCCAGCGCCATCGGCGTGACCGAGACCGGCGCCCGGCCGATCGCCGAGACGCTCGCCGACTGGCTGCGCGACAAGACCCTGCTGCTCGTGCTCGACAACTTCGAGCAGGTCGTCGTCGGCCGGCCCGGTCGTCGCGGACCTGCTCCGGGTCGCGCCCGGGATCAAGGTCGTGGTCACCAGCCGGGCGACGCTGCGCATCTCGGGCGAGCAGGAGTACCCGGTCCCCGGCCTCCCCGTCCCGCCCGATCCCAGCCAGCTGAGCGGCCTCGAGCGGATGGCGATGCCCGGCGAGACCCGGACGGTCGATGCCGAGACCCTCGGCCAGTACGCCGCGGTCCGGCTGTTCATCGAGCGGGCCGTCGCGGTCCGGCCCGGGTTCACGGTCACCAACGAGAACGCCCCGGCCGTGGCCGCGATCTGCGCCCGGCTGCACGGCATGCCGCTGGCCATCGAGCTCGCGGCGGCCCGGATCAAGCTGCTGTCGCCCGACGCCATCCTGGCCCGGCTCGAGCACCAGCTCGACCTGCTGGCGGCCGGGTCGCGCGACCTGCCCGCTCCGCCAGCAGACGCTGCGGGCCGCGATCGCCTGGAGCTACGACCTCCTCGACGACGGCGCGAAGCGCCTGCTCGACCGGCTGTCGGTCTTCGCCAGCGGCTGCGACCTCGAGGCCGCCGAGGCCATCTGCGGGCCGGCCGGCGAGATCGGCGGCGACATCGTCGACGGCATGATGGCGCTCGCCGACCAGAGCCTGGTCAAGATCGACGACACGGCCGACGGCGAGCTCGCGCTTCCGCCTGCTCGACACCATCCGCGAGTACGCCGCCGAGCATCTCGAGGCGCGCGGCGAGACGGAGACGATCCAGGCCCGCCACCGCGACTGGTACGTCGCGCTCGCCGCCGGGCCGCGACCCAGCTGTCGGGCGTCGACCAGCGCCGCTGGCTCGACCGGCTCGAGCTGGAGCACGACGACATCCGGGCGGTGCTCGACCGGGCCGTCGCGCGCGCCGGATCCGCCCGTGGCGATCGGCCTCGCGTTCTCGATGTGGCGCTTCTGGCAGAAGCACGGCCACCTCGCCGAGGCGCGGCGACGGCTCGAGGCGATGGCGGCCGCGCCCGTGGTCGCACGACGACCCGCGACTGCGCGCGCAGCCTGATGGAGGCGCTCGGCGGCACCTACTGGTGGCAGGGCGAGATCGCGCTCATGGGGCCGTGCTACGAGGAAGCGCTGCGAGCTGTGGCTCTCGATCGGCGACGAGGCCGAGATCGCCAACGCCTACTACAACGCCTCGTTCCAGTTCGCCGTCCCCGACCAGCGTGGCGGCCGGGCGCAAGGTCGACACCGACGGAAAGGGCCTCGCCTACCTCGAGCAGGCGCGCGACATCTACCACCGGATCGGCGACCGGCGCGGCGAGGCCAACGCCCTGTGGGGTCTCGGCAACTATCGCTACTTCCAGGAGTACGACGACTTCGGCATCACGGCGGCTCGCGAGGCGCTCGACATCTTCCGCGACATCGGCGACCGGACGATGGAGGCCTGGAGCCTGCACATGCTCGGGACGGCGCTGCTTGCGGAAAGGCGACTACGCCGAAGCGCGCGGCGAACGTCGAGCATTCGATGCGCCACTTCCACGCGGCCGAGTGACGCGGCCGGCATCACGCTCACGCTCGACGACCTGTCGTCGGTCGCGGTCGCCGAAGGCGACCTGCCGCGGGCGGCCCGCCTGCGAGGTGCCGCGCGGAACCTGACCGCCCTGACCGGGACCGGGCTCGCCGGCTACGTCGAGGACATGTACGAGGGCGGGATCCGCCCGGGCGTGCGTGGTCACCTGTCGCGAGGAGGACCTCGCGCGCTACGGCGCCGAGGGCGCGGCGATGACGCTCGAGGAGGCGGTCGCCTATGCGCTCGGCGATGCGGCGACGAGGATCGACGACTAGGGCCCAGGCGTCGGATCCGAGCCCCGGCGTCACGCGCCACTCGGCTAGACTGGCCCGACGATGACGACGCAGACGCCGCCCGAGCCGACCCGCGAGAAGACGGGGATCCCGAAGAACCCCGGCCGGCGCGATCTCGGGCTGCGGGCGACGCTGCTCTTCCCCGACCGCGACATCGTCGAGAAGTTCTACGTGCCGCTGATCTACACGGCCTGCCGGACGTGCTACTCGGAGCAGGACCCGGACGAGATCTTCCGGCGCGCGGTCGACGGCGAGTTCGACCCGCTCAAGATGCAGAAGCTGATCGGCTCCGTCATCGAGTCGGGGCACGGCTCGACCATCGAGCACGTCGTCTTCACGTTCGCGATCAGCGGCGTGTCGCGGACCCTGTCGCACCAGCTCGTCCGGCATCGGGCGGGCGTCGCCTTCGACCAGCAGAGCCAGCGCTACGTCAAGTTCAAGGGCGCCGCGACGATGCTCCCCCACTCGATCGCCGAGGGCGATCCGGACCTGCGCGAGCGCTACGAGGAGCAGGTCGACGGCGCGCTCGGGCTTTACGGTGAGCTGCTCGGCGCAGGGGTGCCCGGCGAGGACGCCCGCTTCGTGTTCCCCAACGCGACCCGGACCAACCTGGTCATGACCACGAACCTGCGGGCGCTGATCCACATGTCCGGCCTGCGTCTGTGCACGATGGCCCAGTGGGAGATCCGGCGCCTGTTCCAGCTGATCCGCCACGAGGTCTTCGGCGTGTCGCCGTTCCTCGGCTCGTTCCTCGCCCCGAAGTGCGTGCCGCTGGGCTACTGCGACGAGTTCAACAATCGCGACGAGCACTGCCCGATCCGGCCGCACAAGGACCGCGTCCTGGAGGCCTGGGCGGAGAAGGCCGCCGAGGCGCGCGCCGCCGGCCGCGAGCTGCCGGTCACCTGAGCCGGGAGCCGCGCAGCGAACCCGCGGACGCGGTCTGCGGGAACCCCGGCGATCGTCCGTCCGTCTGGCGGGCATGAGCTGACCGTCCCTGGTCCTGCCTGCTCGCGGTCCTCGTCATCCTCGTCGCTGGATGTGCCGGCCCGACGCCACCGTCGATCGCCTCGGATCCCGGTCGCGCGACCGACGTGCAGGGCGCGTTCCAGCTCACGTTCGAGCTTCCGCGGACCACGTTCCGCGCCGGCGAGACGATCGAAGGACGAGCGACGCTCGAGCGTCGTCGGTGGCGCCGCGGTCGCCTTCGGCTGGTCCGGCGGCGGGCCGTTCATCTTCGACTTCGCGGAGATCGGCGGCCAACGACGCGTGGGTGGCGCTGATGACCGCCGACTGCGCTCCGTATCGGCTCGAGGCGGGCCAGCCGCTGGCGTCCGGGATCAAGAAGTCCGGCGCCTTCAGCGACGACGATCCCGAGGCGGCGTTCACTCGCGCCTTCCTCGGCGACCCGGTCGTCAGCCTGCCGGCCGGCGACTGGCGGATCACGGCGGGAGCCTCACTGGTCGAAGGCGAGGGCTGCAGCGGAGCCAGCCGCAACCTCGCGTGCACCGATCGTGGTCCACGTCACGCCCTGAGACCTGCGACCGACGTCGCGACCATCGCCTCGCGGATCGCCACGTCGAGCCGGGCGCCCGTCGGCTGTCCGGTCAGGATGGTCACGCCGTGGGGACCATCCGCCTCCTCCCAGCTGAGCGCCAGCCCTGGCGAGGTCAGGACGACCGGCGTGTCCGGATGGATCTCACGGATGTTCTCAACGAGGGCGCGGGCGCCTTCCGCATCACCGCTCGCCCATGTGTCGTAGACGAGGACATCGGCGCTTTCGGCCAGGTCGCACGGGTGGCCGGCCAGAACGGGGCAACGGTTCCGGCTAGGCCCGCCGCACTCGACAACGTCGTATCCGTACCGACGGAGGGAGTCTGCCTCTTGTCCAGCGAGCTCCAGACTCGTGATGGACGACGACCACTCGTGTCATGTCACACCTCCCTGCGGTGTGCAGATCCGGTCCGAAGGGGCCGTTCGATCGCCGCAGTCTGTGCCACGCGCTGACGAGCCGAGAGTGGCGAACGGCACCGTTCGGAGGTCCCTATGGCCCGATCGGACGGTCGCCGACACGCCGCGCGATCGGCCAGCGTCGGTCGGCTGGGCCTCGCGTCAGTCGGTCGGGAGATCCGCCACGAACCGGGCGATCACCCGGGCCAGCCGCGGCCCCGACACCGCTCCCGCCTCGAGGACCTCCTCGTGGGTCAGCGGCTCGCCCGTGTAGCCGGCGCCGGCATTCGTCACGAGCGACACGCCACAGACCTCGAGCCCGGCCCAGCGCGCGGCGATGCATTCGAGCACGGTCGACATCCCGACCGCGTGACCGCCCAGATCGGCCAGCATCCGGACCTCGGCCGGCGTCTCGTAGCTCGGCCCGGTCAGGCCGACGTACACGCCCTCGGCGAGGGTCGACGCCTTCTCCCGCGGCCGCCGCATGGAGGCTGGCACGCAGGTCGGGGCTCCAGGCGTCGGTCAGGTCCGGGAAGCGCGGCCCGAGCTCGTCGGCGTTCGGCCCGATCAGCGGGTTCCGACCGGTCAGGTTGATGTGGTCGCTCATGACCATCAGCGTCCCGGGCCCGAACGACGGATCCAGGCCGCCGGCCGCGTTGGTCAGCACGACCCGTCGCGCGCCGAGCCGGTCGAACAGCAGGACCGGCTGGACGACCAGCCCCGGGTCGTTGCCCTCGTACAGGTGGAAGCGACCCTGGAGCATGACGACCGGCCGGCCCGCGAGGTGCCGAGCAGGAGGCGGCCGACATGACCCGGAGCCGTCGCCGCCGGCCAGCCCGGCAGGTCGTCGAACGGGATCGCGACCGGATCGACGAGCGCGTCGGCCAGGCCGCCGAGACCCGAGCCGGCGACGATGCCGATCTCCGGGACCAGGTCGGTTCGAGCGCGAACGGCTGCCTCGAGTGCGTCCAGGCGTGGCGGCTGGTCGATCGGTCGGATCGGGAGGGTCGGGTCGACCGGTGTCGAGCCGTCGGGACATGCGGCCTCCACGCTTCGAATCGGGGGTTCGAGGTCGAGGCCGTGGCTTCGCCGGCCCGACGGAAGTATCGACACCGGGATGCCGATCACGTCCCGTCGGGCTTGCCCACACGAGACGGCCGTGGTGAGACGGCCACCCGGCGTGGCAACGAAGCGCCCGAAGCGACCGGCGGAGGAGCGGAGGGCCCTTGATGCGATCTCGGTTTCCTTCGACCCTGTCGGCCCCTTCGGGCACGACCTACGGTACGGGCAGCCGGTCGACGGGGTCAACGCGGTTATCCACGAACTCCCGAGAAGGTTCCGTCGGCGCCAATCCACGAGTTGTGGACACGTGTGGACAGCCTGTGGAGAAGCCCTGGGCGGCTCAGCCGCCCATCGCGAACATCTCGATGCGCGGCAGGGTCGAGGTGGCGGCCGAGCGCAGCTCCGAGTACCGGTCGTCGCGCCGGAGCCAGATCGCCTCGACCGCGGCGGTCAGCTCGGCGTCGCTCGCCTCCGATCGCAGGAGCGCCCGGAGGTCGTGGCCGTCGGCGGCGAACAGGCAGGTGTAGAGCTTGCCCTCGGCCGAGATGCGGGCTCGCGTGCAGTCGCGGCAGAACGGCTGTGTCACCGACGAGATCACGCCGATCTCGCCCGCCCCATCGAGGTAGCGGTACCGCCCGGCGACCTCGCCGCGGTAGGCGGGCTCACTGGCCTCGATCGGCCAGGCCGCGGCGATCGTGTCGATCAGCTCCTCGGCCGGTACGACCTCATCGAGCCGCCAGCCGTTGGTGTGGCCGACGTCCATGTATTCGATGAACCGCAGGATCACGCCGGTGTCGCGAGCCCAGGCTGCCATCGGGATCACGCTCGACTCGTTCACGCCGCGACGGACGACCATGTTGACCTTGACCGGGGCGAGCCCGGCCTCGATGGCCGCATCGATGCCGTCGAGCACCTTGGCGACCGGGAAGTCGATGCCGTTCATCGCGCCGAAGACCGCGTCGTCGAGCGAGTCGAGGCTGACCGTGACGCGCTGGAGGCCGGCCGACCGCAACGCCGCGCGCCAGCGCCCGGCAGCGCCGAGCCGTTGGTGGTCAAGGTCAGGTCGACCGGGCCGCCGTCGGCTCGCGTGATCGCGGCCAGCATGGCGATCAGGTCGGGCAGGTCGCGGCGGACGAGCGGCTCGCCGCCGGTGATCCGCAGCTTCTCGACGCCGAGGCCGACGAAGATCCGCGCAAGCCGGGCGATCTCCTCGAACCGCAGGACCTGGTCGCGCGGCAGGAACTCGAAGTCCTTGCCGAAGATCTCCTTCGGCATGCAATACGTGCACCGGAAGTTGCACCGGTCCGTGACCGAGATCCGCAGGTCGCGCATCGCCCGCCCGAGCCGATCCGTCGGCCCGGGACGCCCATCGAACCTCGCGACCGCATCCATGCCGAGGATGGTAGCCCGGATCGCGGCCAGACCCGCCGGACGAGCGGCATCCATCGCTCCTGTCAGGCGCGGTTTGGCGTCATTCGAGCGTGGCCCTGAGGCGAATCCCGCGATCCGGTCGTTTCTTGATCGAGCGCCACGCTCCCAGATGCGCGATCCGCGCCTGGGACGCGCACGGATCCCGCGCAGGCCGCCAACGAACGCCCGCGCCGGCTGGCGCCGCGCCGGATTGCCCGCGAGCACCGGTCAGCGGTACCACTGGGGTGGTTCGGGGGTACCACTAGCCAACTGCACTTCACCAACCCTCGTTGCCACGATGCGCTCAGCCGTGGATGTCGGAGAGACCCGCCCGACGTTCCCCTGTAACGAGGATCGACGACCCATGTCCCAGACCGACACACGACCTGGCTTCAGGCTCCCCTGGACGGCCGAGCGACCCGATGCCGACCAGCCGACCGACGGGGCGACTGAGGCGACGAGTGCCGAGCTGGGCGCAGAAGCGTCGACTTCGTCCGAGACCGATGCCGTTCCTGCCGGTGAGGGCCAGGGCGTGGACGGCACAACCCCCGCGGAGGAATTCGTGACCACCGAGACCACCGAAACCGCCGCGAGCACAGGCGCGCGCCGGCCGACGAAGTTCATGGCCGACCTGAGCCGCGCGATGCAGACGGCGGCCGAGGCCTCGCGCGACGAGACGATGGTCCGCTTCGGTGCGGACGCAAAGGTCGCCGTCGAGGACATCCGTTCCAAGTCCGCCGAGGAGGCGGCCGGCCTCCGTCGCCAGGCCGACGACGACGTCGCCGCCGTCCGCGAGTGGTCGAAGGCCGAGATCGCCCGCATCCGCGAGGAGACCGACTCCCGGATCGCCGCCCGCAAGCAGGCCCTCGACGGCGAGATGGATGCCTTCGCCGCCGTCATCGAGGCGCGCGTGGAGCGCGTCAACCGGGCGGTCGCCGAGTTCGAGAACGAGATGTCCGAGTTCTTCGAACGGCTGATGGGCGAGCAGGATCCGACCCGCATCGCGACGATGGCCCAGGCGATGCCCGATCCGCCGGAGCTGTCCGCTCTCGCCGCTGCCGTCACGGAAGCGGCCCCGCACGTCGAGCCGGCCATCGAGACCGAGGCCGAGACCGAAGCCACGCCAGCCCGAGGGCGAGTACGCGGCCGAGGCCGAGGCCGTCGCCGAAGAGGCCGCTCCCGAGGCCGATGGCACCAACTACGACGATGGCTCGTCCGACGGCGCCGAGGCCCAGGCCGAGGGCGAGGCCGTCACCGAGGGCGTCGCGCGAGACGACCGAGAGTCGAGGCCCCGGCACGAGGGCGAGATGATCGCCGACTCCGTCCCGGACTTCGCCGCGGCCGAGGCCGAGGCCGCCGCGATGAGCGGTGGGCTCGATTCCGACGACGGCCTGACGATGCTGGCCGCGGCCCGTCTCGACAGCGCCGATGCCGATGTCTCCCAGACGGTCGAGCGGTCCACCGCCGGCGATCGAGTGACGACCCGCGTGGTCGTCCTCGGCCTGGTCAGCGTCGCGAGCATCGCCACCTTCAAGCGCAGCCTCGGTCGTGTCGCCGGCGTGTCGGCGATCGGCGTGGCCTCCGGCCCCGACGGGGAGTTCGTCTTCACCGTCAGCCACGACACCGGGCTGGGCCTGGCCGACGCGATCACCGCGCTGCCCGGGCTTCGAGGCCCGCATCACGGCCGAGTCGCCGGACGGGCTCGAGGTCGCCGCGCACGACCCCGACTCCGCCGACTGACCGCCGACCCATCGCGCGAGGAGTCCATCCGTGGCCCGACCAGCCGTCATCGTCGCCCTCCCGCCGAACGAGTCGATCCCCGTCTCGACGGAGCTGCTGCAGGCCGGCTTCGAGGTCATGGAGGTCGAGGACCCGCGCGAGCTCGAGGCGGCCCTCGAAGCCCGCCAGGACATCGCGCTCGCCATCCTCGACGGCGAAGGCGACCCGGACGAGGCTCATGGGTTCGAGGCGGTGCTGCGCGACGCCGGGCGGCCGATCGCCGCGCTGACGGTCGTCTCCCCGAAGGCCCTCGAGCGGCTCGCAGCCGCGACCCCCGACGACTCGATGAACGAATACTTCACCCGCCCCTACTCCGCCGATTCGATCCGCTGGCGGGTCGAGGCCATGTGCATCCGGCGCGAGACGGTCGACGACGGCAGCGGACCGATCCTCCAGGGTGGCGAGTTCGGCGCCGGGCACCTGGGGCGGCCGCGCGACCACGATCGCGGTCTTCAACCCCAAGGGCGGCGTCGGCAAGACGACCGTGGCGACCAACCTCGCCTCCGCCCTCCAGTCCCGCAAGGGCAAGTCGGTCCTGCTGATCGATGCCGACACGGTCACCGGCCACGTGACGTCGTCGCTCGGCATCGACGGCGGCCGCACGGTCGCCGACAGCTGGCGCGACGAGGCCGAGGGCGGGCCGTCCGAGACCCTGCTCGACATCTCCGCCCAGCACAGCTCGGGCATGCAGGTCGTCGCGCTGACCGACTCGCCGCTGAACACGGACGTCCTCGACCCGGCCCGGTTGTCCGCCGCCATCAAGGCGATGCGCCCGCGGGTCGATGTGATCGTCATCGACCTCCACCCGTCCTACAGCGCGCTCAACCAGGCGATCTTCGCCGAGTCCGACCGCATCCTCGTCCCGGTCACGCCGGACGTCCCGGCCATCCGGGCCGCCGTCCAGCTCCGCGACGTCGCCCGTGGGCTCGGCTGCCGCGAGCGGCTGGCCCTCGTCGTCAACCGCGCCAACAGCGGCGTGACCACGGAGGCCATGGAGCGGACCGTCGGCATGCCGGCGCTGTCGCTCATCCGGTCGGGCGGGCTCCTCTTCGTCCGTGCAGCCAACGAAGGCCGGACCGTCATCGAGATGTTCCCGCGCGAGAAGATCACGTCCGACTTCGACGAGCTCGCCGACCGCGTCCTGGGCACGCCGAAGCCCCGCCCGTTCGCGCTGGCTTCCGGGTCATGCCCCGGGTCAAGGAGCCGGTTCGCGCCTGATCCGGCCCCCGGGGCGACCGCCTAGCGCGCTCGGTCGGTCCAGTTCGTCCCGCCCAGGGAGGCCCCGGGCAGCTTCTCGTGGCGTTCCCCCGTCCGCACGTCGACCTGCTCGACGCCGCGCAGGTACTGGCGGTTGACCAGCACGGTCGGGAAGGTGCCTTCGGCGATCTGGCGGTTGCCGATCGAGGCGCTCGCGTCGACGATCGGCACGAACATGTCCGACGACCGCTGGAGCAGCGAGTCGGGCTCCGATCCCGGATACAGGTAGACGGTCCCGACGACGCGGTACGGCGGCGCCTCGAGGGCGACCTCGTACGACACCTTGTGGACCTTGTGGGCGGACTTCTCGTCGTCGGTCATGCCAGGCAGCGATGCACTGCCGGTGAGCACCAGGACGAGGTCGTACGGATCGACCGACTTGAGGCCGGGCGCCGGCGCGAGCGGCTCGGAACCGTCGGCGGGCGCCCAGGTGACGTCGTCGATCGGGATCGGCTCGCGCTTGTTCAGCGCATCGGACAGCCGGCCCTGGATGTCCATCCGGCCGACCAGGCGCCAGTCCTCGGTCAGTCCCTCGAAGGCGATCCCCGGGCCGCGGCTGCCGACGGCGCCGCGGCCGCCTGGCCGTCGGCCGGCTTGGCCGACTTCCGCCGCTTCAGGAAGTCGAACGGCACGTCACTCCTCCGCGGCGCCGGAGTTCTCGCGGATCGTCTCCACCACGGTCTCGTCGGCCAGGGTCGTGGTGTCCCCGAGCGCCCTGCCCTCCGCGATGTCGCGGAGCAGCCGGCGCATGATCTTGCCGGAGCGGGTCTTGGGCAGGTCCGGGACGAACATCAGGAACTTGGGTCGGGCGATCGGACCGATCACGTAGGCGACGTGCTCGCGCAGGCCGACGGCCAGCGTGTCGGAGGGCTCCTGGTCCGCCCTGAGGATGACGAAGGCGAAGATCGCCTGCCCGCTGATGTCGTCCTTCTTGCCGACGACCGCGGCCTCCGCCACGGACTTGTGATCGACCAGCGCCGACTCGACCTCCGTGGTCGAGATCCGGTGGCCGGCCACGTTCATCACGTCGTCGACGCGACCCAGCAGCCAGAGATAGCCGTCGGTGTCCCGCTTGGCCCCGTCACCCGCGAAGTACATGCCCGGGAACCGCGACCAGTAGGTCTCGCGGTAGCGCTCCGGGTCGCCGTAGATCCCGCGCAGCATGGCCGGCCAGGGCCGCTTGAGGACCAGGTAGCCACCGCCACCGAGCGGGACGGAGTTGCCGTCGCCGTCGACGACATCGGCTTCGATGCCGGGGAACGGGAAGGTGGCCGAGCCGGGCTTGGTGGTCGTCACGCCCGGCAGCGGCGAGATCAGGATCTGGCCGGTCTCCGTCTGCCACCAGGTATCGACGACCGGCGCCGCGTTGCCGCCGATGTGCTCGCGGTACCACAGCCAGGCTTCCGGGTTGATCGGCTCCCCCACCGAGCCGAGGACCCGCAGGCTCGACAGGTCGTGCTTCGCCGGCCACTGCCTCGCCCTGCTTCATGAACGCCCGGATCGCGGTCGGGGCGCAGTACAGGATCGAGACCTTGTAGTCCTCGATGATCTGCCACCAGCGATCCCAGGCCGGCGTGTCCGGCGCACCTTCGTAGAGGATGCCGGTCGTCGCGTTGGCGAGGGTCCGTAGACGATGTAGCTGTGGCCGGTCACCCAGCCGATGTCGGCGGCGCACCAGTACACGTCGTCGGGCTTGATGTCGAAGATCACGTCGTGGCTGAACGACGTGCCGAGGAGATAGCCGGCCGTCGTGTGGAGGATGCCCTTCGGCTTGGCGGTGGTCCCCGAGGTGTAGAGCAGGTACAGCATGTGCTCGGAGTCGACGTCGACGGGCGGGCAATCCTCGGACTGCCGCTCGACGATGTCGTGCCACCAGTGGTCGCGATCGGGGACCATGTGGACGTCGTGGCCGGTCCGGTTGACGACGATGGCGTGCTCGATCGTGGGCGTGTCGGCCAGCGCCTCGTCGGCGTGGTGCTTCAGGCCCACGAGCTTGCCGCGCCGGTAGCCGCCGTCGGCGGTGATGAGCACCTTGGCACCGCAGTCGTTGATCCGGCCGGACAGGGACTCCGCCGAGAACCCGCCGAAGACGACGGTATGCGGCGCGCCGATGCGTGCGCAGGCCAGCATCGCGATCGGCAGCTCGGGGATCATCGGCATGTAGATGGCGACGCGATCGCCGGTCGTGACGCCGAGCTCGAGTAGCGCGTTGGCCGCCTTCGCAGACCTCGCGCTGCAGGTCCCGGAAGGTCAGCGTCCGCGTCTCGCCCGGCTCTCCGATCCAGTGGTAGGCAACCTTGTCGCCGAGGCCGCGTTCGACGTGGCGGTCGACGCAGTTGTAGGCCACGTTCAGCGGCCGCCGGTGAACCACTTGGCGAACGGGAGCTCCCATTCGAGCGTCCTGGTGAACGGCTCGGCCCAGTCGATCCGCTCCCGGGCGCGCTTGGCCCAGAACGCCTCGAAGTCGGCCTCGGCCTCGGTGTAGAGGTCGGCCTTGGCGTTGGCCTGCGCGGCGAACTCGGGATCCGGCGGGAAGACTCGCGATTCGGCGAGGAGATTCTCGATCTCAGGCGACGACGGTGACTGCTCGACGCTCACTGCGGTCCTCGCGTTCGTGGTCGGGATGGCCCGGCCATCCTACCGCGCCCCACTCCCGCTTGCGACCGGTACGGTCGGCGCTGCCCGCGAGGGTCCGACGGTCAGGCGGCAGCGCCGCCGAGTCGGACGGAGATCGCCGCCGCTGCCTCGCGGGCCTGGGTCGCCAGCTCCGGGATGCGTCGCGGGGTCAGCCGGAAGGCGGGTCCCCAGATGTCGACCGCGGCGATGACGTTGCCGCGCGCGTCGTGGACGGGGGCGGCCACCGCGTTGAGCCCGAGCTCGTACTCGCCGATCGCCGTCGCGTAGCCGCGTCGGCGGATGCGGGCGAGCTCCTCGAGGAGCGGCTCGAGCTCGACGATCGTGCGCTCGGTGAAGCTGACGAGGCCGCGGCGGACGATGCGCAGGACCTCGCGCTCGGCGAGCGACGAGAGCAGGACCTTGCCCGATGCGACGCAGTGGAGCGGCGTGGCCCGGCCCGTCCAGTCGCCGACGGCGATGAGGTTCGGCCCGTCGACCTGGGCGACCGCCAGCATCGGAGTCGCCGTCGAGGATGCCGAGCCCGGTCGTCTCGTGGGTCAGGCGCGCGAGCCGCTCGAGCTCGGGCAGGGCGATGCCGCGCAGGTCGAGCGTCCGCTCGGCCCGTTCGGCGAGGCTGATCACGACGAGGCCCGAGCCGGTACTTGCCGGTCTCGCCGTCCTGCTCGACGAGGCCCGCGGCGCTGGAGCGTCGGCCAGCAGCCGGGATGCGGTCGACTTGTGCAGACCGAGCCGGCGGGCCAGCTCGGTCACGCCGGCCTCGCCCTGGCTCTCGCCGAGCGCGAGCAGGAGCGCCGCCGCCCGGTCGACCGAGCGGACCGCGTTGCCGTCGAGCACCATCGTCGCCTCTCGGTCCCCCCGCTTCAACCAGCGCCCGGGTGCGCCATCGCGCCGGATGGCGCGGCACCGATCTCGCCGTGGGCGCGCGCCTCGAGCGCCACGTCGAGCGAGTCGGAGAAGATCGACACGACGCGGTCGACGATGTCGCCGTGCGGCATGCGCCTCGCACATGAACCACGGCTCGCGGGAGTCGGGCTCGGGCATCGCGCCGCGGGCGTGCATGCCGACGCGCGATCGCGTCGTACAGCTCGTGGTCGGTCGTCGCCCAGTCGCGGTACTCGGTCGCCTCGTCCTCGCGGAACATGATCCCGAACATGCACGGATGGCCGGTGAAGTGGTACGGCAGCGCCGATCGGGTCGAGGACGCCGCGCAGGCCGCCTGGACGCGCCGGCCGGTGGCATGGATCGTCTCGAGCGCGTCCGTGTCGCGCAGGATCTCGAGCGTCTTGACCGCCGCCGCCGCCGCGACCCGGTTGCCGGCGTACGTGCCGCCGTGGCTGACCTTGTCGGGCAGCATGCTCATGACTTCGCCTCGCGCCACCGAACGCGGCGGCCGGGTAGCCGTTGCCCATCGCCTTGGCGTACGTCGCGAGGTCCGGGGTCACCCCGAAGAACTCGGCCGCTCCGCCGCGCGCGAAGCGGAAGCCCGTCTTGACCTCGTCGAAGATCAGCAGGATCCCGAACTCCTCGGTCAGGGCCCGCATCGCCTGGTGGAAGCCCGGCTCGGGCATGATCCCCTGGGCGTTGCCGAGGACGGGCTCGACGATGATCGCGGCGATCTCCTCGCCGCGCTGCTCGAACAGGCGTCGGAGCGCCTCGATGTTGTTGTAGCGGGCCGGGATGATCGTGTCGGCGACGGCGTCCGGGGATGCCCCGGCCCCAGGCCAGGCGCACCGGCGCGTCCGGATCGCCGAGCTCGGACATGTCGTCCGGGCGAGACGCTGATGAGCGCGTAGTCGTGGACGCCGTGGTACTGGCCCTCGAACTTGACGATCTTGTCGCGACCCGTGTACGCCCGCGCGACGCGCATCGCGTGCATCGTGGCCTCGGTGCCCGACACCGTCATGCGGGCCTTGTCGACCCAGCCGGTCAGCTCGCAGACCAGCTCCATCGCGCGGACCTCGTCCTCCGCGGTCAGCGAGAAGCTGACGCCGTGGCGCATCCGCTCGTTGACGTAGTCGTCGACCCGGTCGTCGCGCGTGGCCGAGGATCGACCGGCCCGTAGCCCATCCGCAGGTCGATGTACTCGTTGCCGTCGAGGTCCCAGACCAGCGCGCCCTTGCCCCGGTCGACGTAGATCGTGTCCTCGCCCCACGCACGGAAGTTCGAGTCGGTGCCACCCGGCATGTGTTCGCAGGGCGCGCGCGATACAGCGCCGCTGGGCGTCGCGGCGGAGCGCGGGGGTCGGGCGGGCGGCGGGCTCGGTGGCCATGAGGTTCCTCGGTGCGGGATCGGCGGCCCGGTCCATGGGACGGTCGTTGCGCGGAGTGGGACGCGGGCCGCGCTCATCGTGCCATGACGCCGCGGACCTCGTCAACGCGATTATCGTCCGCATCAGTGGCCTGCGACGACGAATCCCGTCGCCGTGGCGCACCACGGTGCGCGTGAAACGCGCGGCGGCGGATGGCACCATGACCGACGTGCCGCGACCCCAGCCCGCCGTCGATCGATCCGGACCCGTCAGCTACTGGCTGCGCGGCGACGCGCCCGCCTGCGGATCCCGCCGCTCCGTGGCGACGGCGTCGCCGACGTCGTCATCGTCGGCGCCGGGTTCACCGGGCCTGTGGACCGCGCTGGCCCTGACCGACACGGATCCAGGGCTCCGCGTCGTCGTGCTCGAGGCGGAGACGGTCGCCTTCGGGGCGAGCGGGCGGAACGGCGGGTTCTGCGAGGCGTCGCTGACGCACGGGCTGGCCAACGGCATCCGCCACTTCCCCGACGAGCTCGAACGGCTCGAGCGGGAGGGCCTCGCCAACCTGCAGGGCCTGATCGCGTTCACCCGCGAGCACGGCATCGACTGCGACCTCGAGGAGACGGGCACGCTCACCGTGGCCGATCGGCCCCACCAGGTCGACGAGCTCCGCGCCTGGGTCGACGAGGCGGCCGAGCACGGCGAGGACGCTGGAGTTCATGGACCGGGCCGCGATCCAGGCCGAGGTCCACTCCCCGCTCTGGCAGGCCGGGCTCCTACCGGCCGCCCGGCCGCGACGTCCTGCTCGACCCGGTCCGAGCTGTGTCGCGGCCTCGCCCGGGTGGCCCGCGAGCGCGGCGTGCGCGATCCACGAGCACTCCCGCGGTCGAGCGCCTCGAGCGCGTCGCCGGCGGGGTCATCGTCACCTTGACCGGCGGCGCGACGATCCGGGCCGACCAGGTGGTCGTCGCCACGTCGGCCTACTCCGGCTGGCTCCGCGGCTGCGGCCCGCTGTTCGTCCCGGTCTACGACTACGTCCTCGTCTCCGAGCCGCTGACCCCGACGAGCGGTCGGCGATCGGCTGGGGCCGGCGACAGGGCCTGTCCGACGCCAACAACCAGTTCCACTACTTCCGCCTGACCGCCGACGACCGGATCCTGTGGGGCGGCTACGACGCGATCCACTACTTCGGCAGCAAGGTCGGCCCCGAGCTCGACCGCCGGCCGGCGACGTTCGAACGTCTCGAGGCGCAGTTCTTCCGCGCGTTCCCGCAGCTCGAGGGGCTCGCGCTTCCCGTACCGCTGGGGCGGCGCGATCGACACGACGACGCGGTTCACGGTCACGTTCGGGCAGACGATGGGCGGCCGGGTGACGTACGCGCTCGGCTACACCGGGCTCGGCGTGGGCGCCAGCCGCTGGGCCGCCGGCGTCGTCCGCGACTTCATCCTGCGCCCCGACGAGGACCGGCTGCGGCTGCGGATCGTGACCAGCCCGCCGATCCCCTTCCCGCCCGAGCCGTTCCGGTCGGCGGCGGTCGCGATCGTGCGCCACGAGCTCGACCGGGCCGACCGCGACGAAGGCCGCCGCTCGATCCTGCTCCGAACGCTCGACGCGCT
Source organism: uncultured Chloroflexia bacterium (assembly GCA_963842695.1). GTDB lineage: Bacteria > Chloroflexota > Limnocylindria > Limnocylindrales > CSP1-4 > SPCO01. Next base: position 146,361 of record CAWJHK010000006.1, on the reverse strand, counting down.
GGGGATCGGCTTCGACTCGTAGGATCGTGCGGTCCCGGGTGCGGCGGGCGCGCCTGGTGGCGCGCACCATTGGCGCCGGATCCTCAATTCGAGCGTGCTTGCCGCGCTGGCCGCGCCGACGGCCCTCAGACCGGGCTGGCCAGCCAGTTCGGGAGCTCGCGGCTCAGCGTCGCCAGCGGCAGCGAGCCGTGGCCGAGGACGCGCGTCGTGGAAGGCGCGCAGGTCGAAGGCCGACCCGTCGCGGGCTGACAGCTCGGCTCGCAGCCGCTCGATCTCGCGCTGGCCGATCTTGTAGGTCGAGCGCCTGGCCCGGCCAGCTGATGTAGCGGTCGGTCTCGATCACCGCGTCGGTCTCGGACAGGCCGGCCTGCCTTGAGGAAGTCGATCGAGCGCTGGCGCGGCCAGCGCAGTGCGTGGAGCCCGGTGTCGACGACCAGCCGGGCCGCACGCCAGGCCTGGGCGTCGAGCATGCCGAATCGCTCGCCCTCCGTCCGGAACAGTCCCATCTCGTCGGCCAGCCGCTCGCTGTAGAGGCCCCAGCCCTCGACGTAGGCGCCACCGACCATCCGCGCCCCGAGACGGCGGAACGTCGATCAGCCGCTCGTTCTCCATCTCGAGCGCGATCTGGAAATGGTGGCCCGGCGCGGCCTCGTGGTAGGTCGTCGTCGCGAGCTTGGTGTACTTGCGGCTCGGCAGGTCGTAGCCGTTGGCGTAGTAGATGCCGGGTCGCGTCCCGTCGGGCGATGGCGGGTAGTAGTAGGCGAAGGGCGCGTCCTTCTCCTTGTACTCCTCGACCGCACGAACCTCGCACCCGACGCGCGGCAGGACGCCGAAGTAGCGGGGCGCGAGCCGACATCGCGCGCTCGATGTCCTCGTTCGCCCGGGCGACCAGCTCCTCCTTGGTGCTGCGGCGTGTTGTCGGTGTCGGCATCGAGCGAGGCGCGATAGCCGGTGGTGTCGTCGCCGAACCCCGCCTTCCGTGCGATCTCGCGGCGCTCCAGCTCGATGGCGTCGAGATCCTCGAGCCCGATCCGGTGCACCTCTTCCGGATCGAGGTCGAGCGTGGTCCAGCTGCGGATGAACGTCCGGTACAGCGTCTCGCCGTCCGGTGCCGACCACAGCCCTGGATCCTCGCGGGTGGCGGCCAGATAGTCGCCCTTGAGCGCCTCGAGGAAGGCCTGGTCGGCCGGGTAGACCTGGTCGCGCACGACGTCGCGGACACGTTCGCGCCCCTCGTCGTCCACGCCCTGGACCATCGCCGGGACGATGGCCGACTCGATCGGGACCTCGAGCATCCGCTCGATCTGGGCGATCGTCCGCTGGGCCACGATCCGCGGCGCGGTCAGGCCCGAGGCCAGGCCCTCGCGCAGGATCTCGACGTTGGCGGCCATGAACGCGGGGTAGGCGCGAAGCCGGCCCAGGAAGGCCTCGAGTCGGTCCGGGGTGTCGGCCGGCTGGAACTGCGTCATCTGCGGGAGGATCTGCTGCGGGCCGGCCATCTGGTCGACGACCCGCAGCTGGTGGAGCCTGCGGTCGTCCTCCTCGATATTCAGCGCGGCGATGACCTCGAGCATGTCCCGGGTGATGCGGTCCTCGGTCGGCAGCCCGTCCGTGTCGATCGCAGCCGCCTCCGCCGCGGTGCGCTCCATGAGCGACCGTGCTCGCGCCCGACCGGCGGCTGACGGGTCCTCGAGCTTGTCCGCGTACCGCTCGTCGCCGTACAGCGTGGCGGTCGTCGGGTTGAGCTCGAGGACCGCCTCCCAGAAGCGATGGGCGAGTTCGTTGACCGGCGACACGGCCGGATCCGGCAAGGTCACGCTCAGGGTCTCCTGTGGGCGCGCATGAGAGGCGCGAGGGACGTCGGTGTTGGCGCCAAGCCTAGCGCTCACGTCGCGGCGGTGCGACGTTCGTGCGCCCCGCGATCGCGCCGGCCCGAAGCGAGAGTCAGCCGCCGAACAGGGCCATCTGCTCACCACGCCGCTCGACCACCGGGTCGAGGCCGAGATAGGGCTCGAGATCGTCGAGAGACAGCGGGTCCCGAGCGAGGAACGAGCGGAGGTGGCTGGACTTGAGGATGTGCCAGTTGCCGGTCTCGACGGCCTCCCGGAGGAGCGGTGAGCGGGCGAGCTTGTACCGAACGAGCTCGGTCCGTTCGGGGGCGATCACGAGGAACCGGACGAGCGCCTCGTCCCCCGGGATGCGAGCGTGCCGGCGGAGCAGGGGCTCGCCGAGCATCGCCGTCCACTCGACCTCGAACAGGAACGCCGCCCGACCGCGCACGTACCAGATCGCGTCGACGTCGGCGAGCTCGGGCGCCGAGCTGATGCCGCCCAGGTAGGCATGCTGCTCGGCGGCCTCGAGGACGTCGCCCAGGACCCCGTCGCGCAGCCGGCGGGTCTGCTCGCGGCGCCCGATCCAGACCCTCATCTTCAGCCGGTGCCCGGCGTCGGCAATGGCCGCCAGCAGGTCCGTGTGCTCCTGGCTTCGCCGCAGGAGGTCGTCCGCCGTGACGATGCGCTCGGGCGTGCTCTTGCGTCCACGGTAGCTGTCCAGGCAGAGGCGGACCAGGGCTTCGTCCGGGAGGTCGTGCCCGCTGAACATCGCGGCGATCCGCTCGAAGAAGGCTCGCTCCGTGAGCGGGCCGGCCGTCGACAGCAGGCTGAACACGGCCCACTCGACGCGATCCGCGAGAGGCACCGCCGCGCCGTCGATGTCGTCCGGGTCGGTGAGCCACCAGCGGCCGGGTTCGATCTCGGCGACCCGGCGCTGGGTCGGCCCGCCGAGCTCCTCGCGGATGAGCGCCAGGAGTCGTTCGACCGGGTCGGACGAGACGTCGCGGTCCGGCGAGCGCCGGGTTCGCGCGCTCATGCCCGGGGGCGAAACGGCACCACCAGTCGCGACTCGATGGCCCGGGGCCTCGGCCGAGGGATCGGCTGCACCCGGGGCCGGGTCGCCCTCCGTCGCGCCACGGGTGGCCTCCTCCTCGGCGGTCGCGGACTCCTCGGCAGCCGCCGTGTCTTCGGCCTCGGCGGCGCCGGGATCGGATCGCGTCGGAGCGTCGGCGGCTGTCGTTGCCGGTGCCCGGCTCTCGGTCCACGCCACTGGGCGGCCCGACGCATCGGCGGCCGATCGCGAGGCCTCATCGCCGGCGATCGTGGCTGCAGCCAGCCGCCGCAGCTGCCCGGCTCGATCGAGCCCGACCAGGATCTCGCCGAGGAGGCGCTCGTAGCGCGCCGGCTCGCCGCGTGCCCGCAACGTCTCGACGGCGACATCGGTCACGGTCCGCGCCGCATCGGCGGCGGAGAACGGACGGCGATCGAACCGTTCTGGCGGCGCGAACAGACCCGGCGCCGGGACCAGATCCGGATCGCCGGCGCCACCCGGCACGGGCTCGAGCCCGACGTTGGCCCGGGTCCTCGGTCCGGGCGGCATCAGGCCGCCGGGCGGCAGCAGCTCGACGATGGCCGCGCCATCCTCGTCGGGGTCGGTCAACCGGGCGTTCAGGAGGCGGTAGCCGGCCGAGGCACCGCCCATGACGACCGCGGCGATCGCCTCGGGCCCTCCGTCGACCAGCTGGACGACGCGGCCGTCCCGCGCCATCGCCGGCTCGACGCCCTCGAGCGCGCGTCCGATCGCGGCGGCCTGCCAGCTCCAGGGTGGCCTGAGCGAGGCTCCAGCCAGCGCGTCGACCGGGAGGAGCGACGCCGCCTCGCGACCGAGGACCCATGCCGTCCCGTGGTAGGCCGCGGCCAGGCGCTCGAGGCTGAGCCGCATCGGTGGCTGGCCGAGGACGAGCCGGACCCGCGGTGTCGGCGCGACGCGGCCGTAGGCGGTCGGGTCGTCGCGCAGCGCCAGCAGCCCGCTCGGCGTCGACAGCCGCAGGACCGTCGTCGCGACGCCTTCGCCGAGGCTCCGGATGTCCTCGCCGAGCCGGGCCTGGACTGGACCCGCGGTCCCTCCCTCGAGCCGCTGGATGAAGCCTCGCACCTGGCGGAAGGCGTCCTCGAAGGCGAGCCACGGGTTGCGCTCGCGGAACTGGATGCCGGTCTGCGGCCGCACGTGACCCGAGGAGACGCGGAGCGCGGCCGCCCGGCCCGTCTGGGTGGACAGCCGGCTGGCCGGCAGGATCGCGTGGAGCAGGGCGAGCCGCAGTGCGGCAAGGACCGGGGCCGCGCGCAGGTCCCCCTCGATCCGCTCGAGGATGGCCCCGAGGCCCACCAGCTGCCGGGGCGTGTGGAGGTCCAGCAGCTCGTCGGGAAGCGACTCGGCACCGTCGACGTCCGGAAAGCGTTGCCGCAACATGGCACGCATCGCCTCGGCGCCGACGTCGGCGCCGACCCGGCGGAGGTCGTCGGGGTCGAGCGGCGCCTGGCGCTGCTCGGAGCCGCCCTGCTGGTCGCGGCAGACGGCGCAGCGGTAGTGCCGGGCGACCGGTCGTGCCCGGCCCGCGACGCCTGCCTCGTCATCGACCGACCAGACGAACTCGTCGGCGACGAGCATCCGGCCGCAGGTCGCACAACGGGTCGCGAACAGGTCGCCGATCGACACCTTGAGACTCGACTCCCGGCGGGGCGACGCCGCCATCCCCTGGAACGCCGCGTCCAGGTGGCGGACGTCGGGCGGCCGAAGGACGACTTCGGCGAGCATCCGGGTGAGAGGGCTCGCCTCGAGCGACACGGCGCGGCGCTGGTGGTCGACGGCCGCCCGCGCGACCCAGCCGCCGCGGCCGAACAGGTCGACCACGACATCGCCGGGCCCCGTGTGGAGATCGATCCGGGCGGCGACGATCGCCGGCGGCGGTGCCGGCGCGAGGCGGTCGAAGACGGGCAGCGAGTACCCGGGCTGGGGATCGATGGGTCCGCGGCCGGTCACGCGGCAGATGCTACGCGACGGACGCTACGCTTGGCCGATGCAGGACCCCCTCATCGGATTCGCGACCGTCCCACCCGTCCCTCTCCACCCGGCCGTCACCGCGGCGCGGGAGCCCGTGGCCCGGATGGCGGCCGACTTCCTGGCCATCCCCGACGGCGTCCTCGACATGCACTGGGACTGGCGACACGTCGACACGGGTGACGTGGAGCTGCGCTACGGCTTCTATGCGGCCCACGAGCGACTCGAGGCGGCGGTCACCGCCATCGACGTCGGCCGGTCGACCGGCGGCGGGGAGCCCATCGGGCCGGCGGTGCCGCCGCTGGCCGCCATGGCAGCCGCTCGCTGGGAGCTGCATGGCGTCCTCGCGCCCCTCCGCGACGACGGACTGGGACGCGGACCCGGGCGGCGGCGAGTGGACGATCCGCCGGACGATGGCGCACATCATCGGCAGCCAACGGAGCTACGGCTGGTTCAACGCCTGGTTCCTCCGAGAGGGCGTCATCGGGCGGGAAGTCGCCCGCCCGAGCGAGGACCAGCTCCCACCCGAGCCGACGGACGAGGAGGACGGGGCGGGAACGCCGGCCGAGGTGCTCGCCCGCCTCGACGAGCTCGTCGACGCCAACGCGGTGGCCAGTCCGGGACTCCCAGAGCCGGCGATGGGCGTCAGCGCCCGATGGTCGGGCGTGCCCGTCACGATCGACTTCCGCCTCGGCCGCTACGGCTCGCACATCCGCGAGCACACGGTCCAGGTCGACAAGACCCTCGCGATGCTCGATCGAGAGCCGACCGAGGTCGAGCGGCTCGTCCGGCTGGTCCTCGCCACCTACGGACGACTCGAGGCCGCCCTGATCGGCCGCACGGCTGGTGAGCTCGACCGGCCGCTGGCGGGCGGAAAGAGCGCCGCGGACGAGCTCAAAGCGGCCGTCGCCGAGGCCGCAGCGACGGCGGCCGAGATCGGAGCGTCGCCCGGGCCTGACCGGGTGGCAGGCCGGAGCCGGTTCGAGCGCGCCTGGTCCCCGGCGCGGGGCACGTTCCTCGGTTGGAGTCTGCCGCGCGTCTCAGGCGCGGGACCCGGATGATCGAGCGTGGCCATCCAGCGATTCGGACGCGTTCCGTCAGATTCGGCCCAGCGACAGGCTCAAATACCGTTGATCCGCGCCTATCGGGCGCGCGCATGGTTACTGCCACGCTCGGATATCGATGGTTTGCGCCTATCTGGCGCGCTGCTCCGCGGGCGCCGGGCTAGCGCAGCCCTGGCCCTCCGCGACTACGGCTCGTCGAGCTCGTCCGGCTCGTCCTCGAAGGCCTCGTCCGTGGTCGACTCGGGCGGGAGCACGCGATCGAGGTCCTCGATCTCGTCGTCCTCCTCGTCGTCCTCGAGATCCTCCTCGAGATCCATCTCCTCGCGGACGAGCGTGCCCTTGGTGTACGGCCGGAGGTCGGTCGACTTGGCGGCCGTCGGGAAGCTCACCTTCCCGTAGTTGGCCGGGTCCTGGAAGATCTCGCGGACGATGATGCGGACGTCCTTGTCGCCGAGCGACGTGACGCCCGCCGCGTACTTGTTGCCGTCGGCCATCAGCTTGAGCAGGCGGGCCGCGACGCGCGGCTCCACGACACCGATGCGGCGGCCGTTGCTGAACGCGATGAGGCGGTTGCCCTCGGGCGTCAGCTCGACGGCGTCGCCCGGGTTGACCTGGGCGAGCTGGCGCGGATCGGCCAGGTCGGTCAGGAACGCGAAGCCCGTCTTGCCCGTCTCCTCGACGAAGATGCTGACCGGGGCCTTGCTCCCCTCCTGAGCCGGAACGGTCTTCTCGCCTGCCGCGACGAGCAGCATCTTGAGCCGGTCGATGTTCCGCTCCGCGATCCGGTTGGTCGGGTCGAGAGCGAGGGCCGTCTGGTAGTGCTCGCGGGCGGCACCGAGCTCGCCGAGCTCCCAGAGCGCCTTCGCCAGCCGGTTCTCCGCTTCGGCGTCGACACCGAGCTCGAGCAGCTTGCGGTTCGTGGCCGCGGCGTCGGCCCACTGCGCGGCGGTCGCCTGCGCGATGGCCTGGTCGGCCAGCTGCCGCTTCTGGCGGGTCAGGTTGGCGGGGCTCTGGGTCGTCGTCTCGACGTCGGGGAAGGTCACGGGGCGGTCGTCCTTTCAGGGCGCGGCGGGATCGGGTGCGGAACGATCTGGTGTCGGGCACGAGGGCGCGCGGCACGCGCGGGCGGACATGCTTTCTAGCACCGAAGGCGCTGCGCGTCAAACGATCGGGCGCCCGAGCACCCGCACCGACCCGCGCTAGCCGCGCAGCAGGAGGTTCCAGGCGGCGACGATGATGCCGAGCCCGGCCAGCAGCCCGATCCGGCCGATCCAGCGCCGGTCGCGACGTCGCAACGGAGCCGTGCTGATGAAGGCGTCCCACAGGTAGAACGCCAGGGTCAGCAGGGCCGGCCCGACAAGCCGCGGGATCTCCATCGCCCGGATCGCCGCCGCGCCGATGGCGATCGCCGCCGCGTAGGTCACCGCGGCCCACAGGGCGTCGCGGACGGTGATGACCCGCAGCGCCGCGGTCCGGTAGCCGAGGAGCCCGGCGACCAGCGCGTCGGCGGCCGCGAGCACGAGCAGCTCGCCTTCGGGCAGCGGGCCGCCGGACTGGACGAGGCCGCCGGGCACCATCGCGGCCACGCCGGTGAAGGCGAGGAAGGCGACCAGCAGGACCGTGATCAGCAGCGCCGTTCGATCGTCGTCGGTCAGGCTCGTCCGTCGGTTGAGCCGGGCTTCCAGCGCGAGCGTCCGGACGACGATGAGCCAGGTGATCCCGAGCGCCGGCACGAGCCACAGCCCGAACGGGACCAGGCGGATCGCACCGAGGCAGGCGACGGCCGCGACGGATGGCAGGATCAGCGACTCGATCGGGACGCCGACCCAGCCCTGGGTCGGTGCCTCCTCGGCCAGGACCTGCAGGGTGCCGAAGAGCATCGCCCCGAGAAGCGCCCCGGCGACCAGCCAGACCAGCGGGGGCTCGAGCAGCCGCGACAGGCCCACGACCGTGACCGCGACAAGGGCGAGGTCGCGGCGGGCGGCGCGATCGTCCATCGCGGCGATGGTACGCGGCCCGATCACGTGCGCTCGCCCTTGCCGGCGACCCATGCGAGGAGGTCCGCCCGCGACCGGGTGTTGACGACGTTCTCGGGCGTGATCCACGCGCGCCGGGCCTGCGTGATCGCCCAGCGCACGTAGTCGAGCTCCTTGATGTCGTGCGCGTCGGAGTCGATCGAGAGCACGCAGCCCATCCCGACCGCCCGCCGGGCTCGCTCGACCGCGAGGTCGAGGCGATGCGGTGAGCCGTTCATCTCGAGTGCCGTCCCGGTCCGGGCGGCCTCCGCATACACGAGATCCCAGTCAAGGTCGAGATCGTCGCGGCGGCCGATCATCCGGCCCGACGGGTGGGCGATGACGTCGACGTGCGGGCTGCGGATGGCGTTGAGCGTCCGTCGCGTCAGCTCCGCCTTCGGCTGGCGGCGCGACACGTGGACGGATGCCACCACGAGGTCGAACCGCGCCAGCAGGTCGTCCTCGAAATCGAGCGCCCCGTCGGCGCGGACCTCGAGCTCGCAGCCGTGGAGCAGCCGGAAGCCCTCGTCGGGCGTCTCTGGCGGGGCGGTCCCGGCGGCCTCCTCGGCCGCGAAGCGCGCGTTGAGCGCCGCGATGATCTCGGCCTCCTCCGCGACGCGATCGGGCGGCAGGCCGCGGGCGATGGCGAGCGACTGCGTGTGGTCGGTGAGGACCTGATAGGCGTAGCCACGGCGACGGGCATGCTCGGCCATGACCTCGATCGGGTGATGGCCGTCCGTCCAGTCGGAGTGGGTGTGGAGGTCGCCGCGCAGGTCGGCCTGGGTGATCAGCGCCGGCAGCCGGCCGGCCAGCGCCGCCTCGATCTCGCCGTGGTCCTCGCGCAGCTCGGGCTCGATGTACGGCAGGCCGAGGAACGCATACGCCTCCGTCTCCGTGCCGAACGTCCGGAGCTCGGCGGCGTCGCCGGTGAGCGGCTCGCCCGCCTCGTCGATCCGCAGGAACCCCTTCTCCGACAGGCTCCAGCCCTGGTCGCGGGCCATCGCCCGGAGACGCACGTTGTGCTCCTTCGAGCCCGTGAAGTGGATCCGGTAGGTGCCGGCCTCACCGGGCGGCATGACCATGACGTCGACCTGCGGTCCGCGCATGAGCCGGACGGCCGCCTTGTGGCCGCCGCGGTTGAGCACGGTGTCGACCAGCCCGAAGCCCGTGACGGCATCGAGCAACGCCTTCGGCTGGTCGGTCTCGGCGAGGATGTCGAGATCGCCGATCGATTCCACCTTGCGGCGGAAGGACCCCGCCGGCTCGATCGAGCGGACGCCGGGCATCCGCGACAGCGACTCGGACAGCGAGTCGATGAGGACCTCGGCGCGGTTGAGGAGCATCCGGTCGAACCGGTCGTCGAGCTTGGCGATGCCCTCGAGGACGAGCGCCTCGGTCCGTGCCGACATGCCCTTGAGCTGGCGCAGGCGACCGGATTCGGCAGCCGCGCGCAGGTCGTCCATGGTGGCGATGCCGGCCTCGGCATTGAGCTGCCGGACCGTCTTCGGGCCGAGCCCCGGGATCTGGAGCAGCTCGACCAGGCTGGGTGGGACCTCGGCGCGGAGCCGGTCGTAGTAGGCCATGTGGCCGGTCGTAACGAGCTCCGCGATCTTGTCGTCGATCGCCTTGCCGACGCCCGGGATCTGCGGCCGCTGTCCCGAGCGGTAGGCCGTCGCGACGTCGATCGGGCTGCGGCCGATGGCGTCGGCCGCGCGGTGATAGGCAACGGTCTTGAACACGAGCTCGCCCTTGAGCTCGAGCATGTCGCCGATCTCGTGGAAGATCCGGGCAAGCCGGCCGTTGGTCAGGGCATCGTCGGCCCCGAGGTCGAGCTCGGCCTCATCGTCACCGGCGTCGTGGTCGAGGGTCTCCTCGTCGATGGGCGCGAGGTCGGCCGGGTCCAGGGTCACCGCCCGATGGTAGCCGGTCAGGCGGCGACGACCCGGTCGCGACCTCCTCGCTTGGCCCGGTAGAGCGCGCGATCCGCCTCGGCGATCAGCTCGTCGATGGGCTGATCGGCATGACGGGCGACGGCGACGCCGACCGACACGCTGACGCTCTTCACGCCGAACCGACCGAGGTCGACGGCTCCGACGGAGGCGCGCACGCGCTCGCCGACCTCGAAGGCGATCTCCGGGCTCGGGTTGCGCAGCAGCACGACGAACTCCTCCCCGCCGTACCGCGCCGGGACGTCGTCCTCGCGGACGGCCGCGACGATCGCCGCGCCGACGGCCCGCAGGACCTCGTCGCCCGTGGCATGGCCATGGCGGTCGTTCAGCGACTTGAAGCGGTCGATGTCGATCATCAGCACCCCGACCGCGTCGCCCGAGCGGCGCCGGCGGGCCATCAGCCCGCAGAACTCGTCGAAGTAGCGGCGGTTCGGCAGGCCGGTCAGCGCATCGGTCGATGCGTTCGCCTCGGCCGCCTGGTGCGAGTAGGCGCGTGCAAGCGCCGACGACGCCTCGACCGCCGCGCCGCCGAGGATCCGACGCTGGGTCTCCGACCACGGCGCCGCCGTTCGATGCGACAGCACGATCGCACCGATGACCTGCCGCTCGTTCATGAGCGGCGCGGCCAGCGTGTCGGTCAGGCCGTAGACCTCGCCAGCCCGCCGGGCGATCCGGTTGGCGACCAGCTGGGGCTGGCCGGGCCCCGTGGCGACCGCCTGGTCGGACAGCGGACCGGGCAGCGGCCCTGCGATCCGCGCGGTCAGGTCGCCGATCCGGCCACGGAACCCGCCGGCTGCCACGGTCGCGCCGACGGGAGCGCCGATGGGGATCGCGACCGGTTCACGACGGATGGTCTCGGGCTCCGGCGACGCCGGGTCCTCAAGGTCCGAGATCGGCAGGAGCGTCGTCGAATCGGGCACGCCAGGACGGGTGCTCACCAGGATCGCCTCGAGGACGCGGGCGTCCGGCCGGCGGCGGGCGATGACGATGTGGTCGGCTCCGGTGGCCTCGCCGAGCTCGCTGACGATGGCGTCGAGGATCGCCTCCGGCGACACGGACCGCGACAGGCCGGACAGGATCCGGGCGAACGATTCGGCCTCCTCGCGGCGGCCCACCTCGAGCGCCGACACGGCCTCGCGATGCCGGATCGCGGCGATGCCGACGATGACCACGATCCCGACGACGGCCCAGTCCATCGGCCGCGCGGAATCGGTGACGGCACGCAGCAGCGAGATCAGGCCGAGGATGAAGAAGGAGGAGCCGAAGATCCACCAGGCACGTCGGATGCGACGGTCCGGGCTGTCTACGGGTCGCGACGGCCGGCTGGGGTGTTGGCTCACGTCAGGTTCAGAGGATGGCGGTCCGGAGCACTTCCGTCCATGCCCGATGGTGGTACGTGTGGCGGGCGTCGACCCAGTACCTTCGTACTATCCCCGTCGGAGGCCCTCAGGCGGCGTCGACGGACCCAGCGGCCCCGGCGGCGTCGTTGCCGCCGTCGTCCTTGACCCGATACAAAGCCCGGTCGGCGGCCGCGATGAGCTCGGTGGCGGTCCGGCCGTCGACCGGGAACGTCGCCGCCCCGATCGACACGCCGATCGGCACCGGGCCACGACCCTCGCTGATGAACGGCCGGTCGCGGAATGCAGCCAGGATCCGCTCCGCAGCCCACTGCGCCTCGTCGCCGCTGGTCTCGGGCAGCACGATGGCGAACTCGTCGCCACCGTAGCGCGCCGGGATATCGGAGCTCCGCAGCGTCGACCGGATCAGGTCCGCCGTCCAGGTCAGGACGCGGTCACCGAACAGGTGGCCGAACGTGTCGTTGACGAGCTTGAAGTCGTCGAGATCGAGCATCAGCACGCTCAGCGGCCGCCGACCTCGCTGGGAGCGCACGACCTCCTCGCCAAGACGCTCGTGGAGGAAGCGGTGGTTGTAGAAGCCGGTCAGCGGGTCGCGGTCCGCGAGCTTGCGGGCGTCCTCGTACAGGCGCGCGTTCTCGAGCGCCATCGCGGCCTCGTTGGCCATCGTGCGCGCGAGGCTGAGCCTCTCGGCATCGAACACGATCGGGCTCTTCGAGAACAGCTCGACGAGACCGATCGACTGGCCCTTGGCGACGAGCGGCAGCATCGCCACGATGAGGTTGCCGTCGCGTCGGAGGAGCTCGACCTCGGCGGGATCGGCGGCCGGGTCGGCGGCATCGATGATGACCGTCTCCTGCCGATCGAGGACGCGCAGCGTCTCCGGGTACTCGGAGACGTCGTAGAACGGCTCCATCCGCTCGAGGCTGAGCGGAGGGTAGTAGCCCAGCGAGTCGACCCGGCCGGTGCTGCGGACCCAGTAGCTGATGGCGCATTCGTCCACGCCCATCGCCCGGGCCAGATGGCCCGCCATGAGGTTCGCCACCTGGCGTGGGTCGAGGCTCTCCGACAGCTCGGCACTCATGTCGAGCAGCCGGCGCAGCTCACCGGCGAGATCCTGGGTGCGCGTCAGGAGCCGGGCCGATCCGATTGCGGTCGCGGCGCGGTCCGCGAGGATCGTCAGGACCCGGAGATCGTCCGAGCCGAAGCCGTCGAGACCGAGCTTGGAGAGCGTGATGACGCCGATCGTCACGCCGTCGTACTGCATCGGCACGACGAGCATCGACTCGTCGATGTCGTCCGTCCCCGCGATCGTCGCCCCGCGCGGATCGACGTTGGCGTCGTTGACGAGGATCGGCTCACCGTGGAGGGCCACCCAACCCGTGAACCCCTCGCCGAGGCGGCAGACGAGCAGCGACATGTCGACGTCGTCATACGCGCCGACGCGGCCCTCGAACGCGAACGGCACGATGAGATCGGGCGACTCGAGGAGGTAGGCGCGGGCGTTGTGATAGTCGATGATGCCGTTCGTCTCCTCGACGATCGTCCGGCCGATCTCCTCGATCGTCCCCGCCTGGCTGAGCCTCGCCGAGACGGCCTGGAGGACCTCGAGCTGCGCGGCGCGCGCCACGGTCTGGTCGAACAGCTCGGCATTGGCCAGGGCGATCGAGGCGTGGGTCGCGAGGGTCGAGATGAAGGCCACGTCCCCGCTCGTCCACGCCCGCGGCTCGGCGGTCACCGCCGTCAGCGTCCCGATGATCCGGTCGTTGTGGGTCAGCGGCGCCGCGAGGCGGCCGACGATCCTGAAGCGATCGCCCTCGTACTCGCTCCCATGCTCGTCGCGCACGTCCGAGTAGGCCAGGACGTGTCCCGTGCGCAGCAGCTCCCCGGCCCAGCCCTCATCGCTGCGGTAGGTCGGCAGGCCGCGGACGAGATCGTCCGGGATGCCCGTGACGGCGGCCACCTCGAGTCGGTCATCGCGCAGGATCCTGACCACGGCGGCGTCGCTGCGCAGGACCCGCCTGGTCTCGTCGACGACCATCCGGACCAGCTCCGCCCGGTCGTGCGAGGCGGCCATACGGCCGACGATCTCGAGGACGGTGTCGAGCCGCTCGGCGAGCTCGGCCTCCTGGCCGCGGGTCCGGGCTGGCTCGGGCGGGTCCGGCGTCGCGGCAGGGCGCTCGCTTCCGGTGATCCGGCGAAGGATCGAGCCGGTCGCCGAGGCCCCCGATCCATGGGTTGTCGGGCCGGCCGCCATCGACCCCATCGAGGTGGGCTGGACATCGTCGAACCCGGACCGTGCGCGCACGTGACGATGGTCCCACCACACTCCCGGTCCGTAGAGCCGCCAACGGTCCCGGTGACGGGCAGGACCATCGGCGTCCGTTGACCGTCCCGAATGGGCCGGACTACACTCCCAGCGCGTCGCGGGTCCTCACGCCCGGGCGGTCGGATCACGCATTCGAGGTCAGCACACGCCCCGTGGACGACGGTCCCAGTCCGATCGGCGCCGAACGCGCCGATGACACCAGGAAACCGGTCCGTCCCGCCTTCTGACGGCTGACCGCGACCGACCTCGGTCGCGCCACCCAGGGCGGGACGTCCCGCTCATGAGGTGGCACCCATGCTCTACCTGAGCCACGCCATCGGCCGGCCCGTGCTCGACGCCGCCGGCGAGCCGATGGGCAAGGTCGACGATCTCATCGTCGCCGTCGGCGACCGCTATCCGCCGGTCACCGGCCTCGTCGTGGCGACCGACCGACGGCGCATCTTCCTGCCCTGGTCGCAGGTCGCCCGGTTCGACGGTACCGGGGCGCGCCTCGCGACCGGGATGATCGACATCACCCCCTTCCAGCAGCGGCCCGACGAGATCCCGCTCCGATCGGACCTGCTCGACAAGCAGATCGTCGACATCGACGGTCGCAAGGTCGTTCGCGTCAACGACCTGCGGCTCGACGAGCTCGACGGCCAGCTGCGGCTTGTCGCGGTGGACGTCGGCGCGGCGGGCCTGCTCCGTCGCCTCGGGCTCGAGCGTGGCTACCGCGTCCTCGCCCGGAACCTCGGCCTCCCGACGCCCGAGCGCTTCATCGACTGGGAGGACGTCGACCCGGTCGAGACGAGCATCGCCTCGATCCGCCTGCGCGTGCCGCACGCCGGCCTGACCGAGCTCCACCCGGCCGACCTGGCCACGATCATCGACCAGCTCGCCCCGCGCGACCGGGCCGGCGTCCTGGCCGCCCTCGACGACGAGGCCGTCGCCGACGCGATGGAGGAGATGGAGCCCGACACCCAGGTCGAGGTGCTCGAGGGCCTCGCCCCCGAACGGGCCGCCGACATCCTCGAGGAGATGTCGCCCGACGACGCTGCCGACCTGGTCGCCGACCTGTCCGACGAGACGCGACAGGAGCTGCTGGCGCTGATGGAGCGCGACGAGGCCGAGGAGCTCGGCGGATTGCTCGCGTATCCCGAGGACACCGCGGGCGGGATGATGACGACCGAGTTCGTGGCCGTCCCCGCCGAGCTGACGGCTAGCCAGACGATCGACCGGCTGCGCGAGCTGGAGCCCGACGCGGAGACGATCTACTACGTCTACGTCGTCCAGTCCGACGGCCGGCTGGTCGGCGTCCTGTCGCTGCGCGACCTGATCGTGGCCCAGCCGTCGACACCGATCGGCGAGGTGATGATCGAGGAGCCCGTGGCGGTCGACGTCACGGCCGATCGCGACGACGTGGCCTCGGTCGTGGCCCGCTACAACCTGCTGGCCGTGCCGGTCACGGTCGGCGATGGTCGCCTCGTCGGGATCGTCACCGTTGACGACGCCATCGACACCATCCTGCCCGCCAGCTGGCGCCGTCGCATGCCGAGGGCCGGGACTCGATCGTGACCATGCGGATCGCCGCGGGGCGCTTCCGGGAGCGGCTGGCGATCGGCCGTCGCGTGCGCCTGCGCGGCCGGTTCCGCGGCCGACGTGGGCTGCTGGCGTTCCTGGCCGTGATGGGGCCGGGCCTGATCGCCGGCATCGCAGGCAACGACGCCGGCGGCATCACGACGTACAGCGTGCTGGGCGCGACGACCGGACTGACATTGCTGTGGCTGTTCCCGATCACGATCGTGATCCTGGCGATCGTCCAGGAGATGGCCGCGCGGCTCGGCGTCGTGACCGGACAGGGCCTCTCGGACCTGATCCGCGATCGGTTCGGTGTCCGGCCAACGGCGTTCGCGATGATCGTCCTGCTGGTCGCCAACGTCGCCAACACCGTTGCCGAGTTTTCCGGGGCCGCGGCGGCCGGCGAGCTGTTCGGGATCTCGCGCTACCTCGTCGTTCCGATCGTCGGCATCGCGATCTGGGCGCTCGTCATCAAGGCCAGCTACCGAACGGTCGAGCGTGTCTTCCTCGCCGTGATCGTCGTCTTCCTCGCCTACGTCGTGTCGGCCGTGCTCTCCGATCCCGACTGGGGCGCCGTCGGACGCGCGCTCGTGTCCCCCTCGCTGGCACTCACCCCGGCCGAGCTGCTGCTCGTCGTCGCGGTCATCGGCACGACCATCACGCCATACATGCAGTTCTACCTGACATCGGCCGTGGCCGAGAAGGGCATCGCCGTCGACGAGCTGCGCCTCGAACAGGCCGATGCCATCGGTGGATCGATCTGGACCAACGTCATCGCGATCTTCATCGTCGTGGCAGCGGCGAGCACGATCGGCGTCACGACCGGGACGATCACGTCGGCGGCCGATGCCGCGCGGGCCTTGGAGCCGGTTGCCGGCCGGCTGGCCGAGGCACTGTTCGCCGTCGGGCTGTTCGGGGCAAGCGTGCTTGCCGCGACGATCATGCCGTTGTCGACGGCGTTCGTGATCTGCGAGGCGTTCGGCTGGGAATCGGGGGTGGACAAGCGGTTCGGCGACGCCCGCGCCTTCTTCTCGATCTACACGTTCGTGCTGCTCGCCGGGGCGCTGATCGTCCTCATGCCGGGGCTCGACCTCCTGCCGCTGATCATCGGCTCGCAGAACCTCCAGGGGCTGCTCCTGCCGGTCGTTCTCGTGTTCATGGTCCTCCTCGCCAACGACCGCCGGCTGATGGGCGAGCATCGCAACGGGAGGATCGGCAACGTGCTCGCCTGGTCGGCGGTCGGGCTGGTCGTCGTCCTCGACGCCGTGCTGCTCGGCGTGACCGCGCTCGGCTTCATCGGGATCCGCGTCGGCTGAGCGTGCGGCGGACCTAGTGGGCGTGTCCTTCGACGGGGACGCCGGGGGCCTGCCACGAGCCACCCTCGGCGCCGCCGTACTCGATCGGGTAGCCGCGGGCCTCCCAGGTCGGGACGCCGCCGGTGGTCACGGCCGCGACGCGCTCGAAGCCGGCGACGCGCAGGAGCGACGCCGCCACGCTCGAGCGATAGCCGCTGGCGCAGATCGTCGCGATCGGACGGTCGCGTGGCAGCTCGTCGAGCATCGCCGGCAGCTCGCCGGCACCGATGTGGACGGCGCCCGGCACGTGTCCGGCCTCGAACTCGGCCGCCTGCCGGACGTCGATGAGGAACGGCCGATCCGGGCCGTCGCCGGTCAGCTGGGCGGCAAGCCGGTCGATGTCGATCGGGGCACCCGACTGGACGGTCCTTCCTGCCGCCCGCCAGGCACGCAGCCCGCCGTCGACGAGGCCGACGATCGAGTCGAACCCGATCCGGAGCGCCTGCCGCGAGATGTCGTCAAGCGCGTCCGGGCCGTCAACGAGGAGCACGATCGGTCGATCCGGCTCGACGACCCAGCCGAGCCACGTCCCGAACGACGACCCGGCCGGCACGGACAGCGAGCCGGGGATCCATTGGGCGGCGTTGGCCTGTGGCGAGCGCGTGTCGACCACCAGCGCGCCGGCCTCGAGCGCGCGGTCGAGGTCCTCCCCCGCGAGCGGGTCGATGACCGGGACCGAGCCGCCGATGAGACGCGGCCCGGCCTGGTTCATCGGCCGCATCCGGGCGAAGTAGCGCGGGATGGTCGGCTGGCCGCCGAGCAGAGCGCGGGCGAACGCGTCGACATCCATCGGTCCGAGGAGCGGATCGTGCCGGCGCTCGAAGCCGATCGTCGACCACGACGTCGACGAGATGCCGGTCGAGCACAGCGACCCCGCCCCGTGCGTCGGGTAGACCATGACCGAGTCCTCGTGCGCGAGGAGCACCTCATGGAGCGAGCGGTGCATCGCATGCGCGTAGGGGACCGCATTCTCGGCGCCGAGCAGGTCCGTCCGCCCGACGGCACCCACCAGCAACGAGCCGCCGGTCAGGAGCAGGAACGGCTCGTCGGCGCGTGACACGTCGGACACCGCGTAGCTGACGTGCTCGGGCGTATGCCCCGGCGTGTCGAGCGTCCGGAAGGCGATCGAGCCGAGCTCGAAGGCTTCTCCGTCCCGTGCCGGCCGATGGTCATGGCGAAGGGCCGCGCCGGCGCCGATCACGTGCGTCGCACCGGTCAGCGCGGCGAGCTCGCGCCCGCCCGACACGTAGTCGTTGTGGAGGTGGGTCTCGAACACGTGGGTGATCCGGAGATCGTCGGCGTGGGCGGCCTCGAGGTAGACGTCCACGTCGCGCCGCGGATCGACGACCGCGGCGACGCCGGCCCCATCGTCGGCGATGAGGGTCGACAGGTGGCCGAGGCCCTCGATCCGGAACTGGGTCAGGCGCATGCGCGCAGCCTACACCGGCCCGGGGAGCGCCCGGCTCGCGGACGCCCGGCCGTCCGGGGCGCTCCCGGGCAGGAGGCGGGACGGTCAGGACTGGTACCCTTCGGCGCGATGGATCTCTCGGACCGCCCCATCTCCGTGGTCGGCGCCGGCTACGTGGGGTTGGTGACCGCGGTCGGCCTGGCCGGGCTCGGGCACGACGTCCGCCTGATCGAGACCGGGCCCACGCGGCTGGCCGCACTGCGCGCCGGGCGCGTGCCGATCCACGAGGCCGGACTGCAGGAGGCACTCACCGACGCGATCGCGGCCGGCCACCTGACCGTCGACGACACCCTGCCCGCGGATCCCGGCATGGTCCTGGTCTGCGTCGGCACGCCGATCGCGGACGATGGGTCGAGCGACCTCAGCCAGCTCGATTCGGTCCTGGCGAGCCTGCGGGCACGCTTCGACCGGGACGACATCCTGGTCATCCGCAGCACGCTGCCGGTCGGCGGCACGCGCCGGGCGGTCGAGATGGCCGGCGTACCGACGGCCCGGGTCTTCACCAACCCGGAGTTCCTCCGCCAGGGCACGGCCGTCGCCGACTTCGCGGCCCCGACCCGGATCGTCATCGGCCGCTTCCACGACGCGGATCCGGCCGCGCTCGAGGCAGTCCTCGGGCTCTACGCCGGGCTCGATGCGCCGCGCTTCATGGTCGACGTCGAGGCGGCCGAGATCATCAAGAACGGAGCCAACGCGTTCCTGGCCCTGAAGCTGTCATTCACCAACGAGATCGCCACGTTGTGCGAGGAGGCCGGCGCCGACGTCGACGAGGTCATGGCCGGGATCGGCGCCGACCCGCGCATCGGCCGGACGTACATGCAGCCGAGCTTCGGCTTCGGCGGCAGCTGCCTGCCAAAGGAGCTGACCACGCTCGCGCGGGCGGGCCACGATCGCGGCCTGCCGATGCACGTGACCACCGCGGCGTCCGCCGCCAACCTCGCGGCACAGGACCGGTTCGTGGAACGGATCGACGCGATCGCCGGCGGCCTGGACGGCAGGACGATCGGGCTCCTCGGGCTCGCGTTCAAGGCCGGCACCGACGATATCCGCGACTCGCCCGCCGTCCGTCTCGCCCAGCGGCTGATCGAACGCGGCGCCGCCGTCCGCGGCTACGACCCGGCGGCCGGACCGAACGCGGCGGCTCGGGTCCCCGCTCTCGAGGTCGTCGCCGACCCGGGGGCCGCGGTGCTCGGCGCCGACATCGTCGTGATCGCCACGGAATGGCCGGCATTCCGCGACCTGCCGTGGCTCGACTGGGCGGCGGCCGGGGCGCGGCCGCTCATCGTCGACGGCCGCCGCCTGCTGGACCCGGCGGCGCTCCGGGCCGCGGGCTACGAGGTCGTCCAGCTCGGTGACGGCCGGACGCCGCCACGCGTCCCGGAGGCCTCGGCGGCGATCCTGGCCGACGCCTAGCCGGCGGGCCGTCTGGCCCGCCGCGGATCCCTACATCATCACCAGCCCGCCGTCGACGGCGAGGACCTGGCCCGTGATGAACGCCGCTTCGTCGCTGGCCAGGAAGGCCACCGCGTCGGCGATCTCGGTCGTCTCCCCGAAGCGGGCGAGGGGCGTCCGCGCGATCAGCTCGTCCTTGAGCGCGTCGGGCAGATCCTGGGTCAGCTCGGTGACCACGAAGCCCGGGGCCACGGCGTTGACGGTGATCGTCCGGCTGGCGAGCTCGCGGGCCGTGGCCTTGGTCAGGCCGATGAGTCCGGCCTTGGCCGACGAGTAGTTGGCCTGGCCCATCTGGCCGGCCTGGCCGGACACCGAGGTGATGTTGACGATCCGCCCGCCGCGGGCCCTGAGCATCGGCCGGGTGACCGCCTTGATCATCCAGAACGCCCCGAACAGGTTCGTCTCGAGGACCTCGCGCCATGCCTCGGGGGACATCCGCATGATCAGGTCGTCGCGCGTGACCCCGGCGTTGTTGACGAGGATGTCGATCTTGCCGAACGCCTCGAGCACGGTCTTGACGACCGCCTCGGCCGTCTCCGGCAGCGAGGCGTCACCCTGCACGGACAGCGCGCGACGCCCGAGGGCCTCGATCGCGGAGGCCGTCTCGGCCGCGGCGGCGGCGTTGCCCTTGTAGGTGAAGGCGACGTCGGCGCCCTGGGTCGCGAGCCGCAGCGCGATCGCCCGGCCGATGCCTCGCGAGCCGCCGGTCACCAGCGCGGTCTTCCCGGTCAGGTCGATCATGCCCGCACCTCCTCACCCCTTGGCGCTGGCTCATCGGGGACAACGTCGTCGAGCGGCACGTCGACCGAGCCCGGCCGGCGCATCAGCTCGGCCAGCGCATCGGGGATCGGATCGACCGAATCCCAGTCGACCGGCAGCCGGACGCTGACGTCCTCGGGACGCACCGCGGCGTCGCCGACCAGCCCGCGCGCCGGATCGGCCGTCCACTCGATGGTCACCGCGCCCGACGTGAAGCCCGCACCGAAGGCGACGATGACGACCCGGTCGCCGACCTTGACCCGGCCCTCGTTGACGGCCTCGGCCAGGGCGATCGGGACGGATGCTGCCGACGTGTTCCCGTACCGGTCGAGGTTGACGAACATCCGGTCCATCGGCAGGTCGAGGCCCTTCGCCACCGCCTCGATGATCCGGATGTTGGCCTGGTGCGGGATGAACAGGTCGATGTCGGACGGCTCGAGCCCCGAGCTCTGGATCGCCGCAAGAGCGGTGGTCGCGAGCGTCCGGGTGGCGAAGCGGTAGGTCTCCTTGCCCTCCATCCGGACGTAGTGCTCGCCACGGGCAACGGTCTCGGCCGAGGGCGGTGACTTGGCCCCGCCGGCGGGCAGCCAGATCATGTAGGCGCCCTGCGGCTCGGTCGTCAGCTCGATGCCAAGCCCGCCGCCCGGCTGGTCCGACGCCGACAGGACGACCGCGCCGGCACCGTCGCCGAAGAGGATGCAGGTGTTCCGGTCGGTGTAGTCGAGGAAGCGGGTCAGCAGCTCGGCGCCGATCACCAGGACATGCTTGGCCATGCCGCTGGTGATGTAGGCCTGCGCCGTCGCATAGGCGTAGACGAAGCCGGAGCACGCGGCCGCAACGTCCATCGCCGCCGCCCGGGTGTTCCCGATCGCCTCCTTGACGAGGGCCGCCGTCGACGGCATCCAGTAGTCGGGCGTGAGCGTGGCCAGCAGGATCAGGTCGATCTCGTCAGGCTCGATGCCGGCGGTCCGGATGGCGCGCATGGACGCCACGGCCGCCATCGACGCCGTCGTCTCGTGTGCGGCGGCGACCCGCCGCTCGCGGATCCCGGTCCGGGACACGATCCACTCGTCGGAGGTGTCGACCATCCGCTCGAGATCGCGGTTGGTCAGGACCTGCTCGGGCGCGTAGCGACCCCAGCCGGTGACGTGAGCGTGGCGCTGGTCCGTCGTCACAGTGGCTCCACCTCGATCAGCGGCTGCTTGGCCTTGACCAGGGCGCCGCTTTCCGGGACCACCCGGACGACGCGGCCGGCCAGGTCCGACTTGATCTCGTTGAACAGCTTCATCGCCTCGATCAGGCCGATCACCTGTCCCACTGCGACCTCGCCGCCGGCCTGGACGTACGGGGCCGAGCCGGGCGCCGGCGATGCGTAGAAGATGCCCGTGAGCGGCGCCTTGACGGACGGCCTGGCGGTCGTCGCCGGGTCCCGTCCCGCAGTGGACGGCTCGCCGGTCGCGGCCGGGGCATCGGCCTGCGTCGAGGGAGCGGCTGCCGCCGCGACGGCTGCCCCGGCCGGGATCGCCATCGGCTTGCGCAGGATCAGGCCGGTGCCGCCCGACTCGACCTCGAGCTCAGACAGGTCGGAACGCTCGAGCAGGGCCGCCAGGCGGTCGATCAGGGCGAGCAGCTCCACGTCCGCGCCGTCACGCGGCTCCGGGGGGCGCTCGTCGGCCGGTTCGAGGGTCATCCGGGCGAGGCCGTGAAGATCAGCGCCGTGTTCTGGCCGCCGAAGCCGAACGAGTTGCTGAGCGCCGCCCGGACGGACCGAGTGGCGGCGACGTTCGGCGTCAGGTCCAGCCCGGCCGCCTCCGGGTCAGGGTCGACGAGGTTGATCGTCGGTGGGACGCAGCCCTCGCGGATCGTCTGGATCGTGACGACCGCCTCGATCGCGCCTGCCGCGCCGAGCGTGTGTCCGAGCATCGACTTGTTGGCGGTGATCGAGAGCCGCTCGGCGTCGTCGCCGAAGATCGTCCGGATCGCCTGGAGCTCGGCCTTGTCGCCTTCGGGCGTCGACGTCGCATGGGCGTTGACGTGGTCGATGTCGGCCGGGGTGAGGCCGGCCTTCTCGAGGGCCCGACGGGCGGCCCGGACCGCGCCGATGCCACCCGGCGCCGGCAGCGTGATGTGAGACGCATCGGCCGTGGCGCCATAGCCGACGAGCTCGGCGAGGATCTCCGCACCCCGGGCCTCGGCGTGCTCGAGATCCTCGAGGATGAGGACGCCCGCGCCCTCGCCGATGACGAATCCATCGCGGCCGGTGTCGAAGGGCCGCGACGCCGCTTCCGGGTCGTCGTTGCGGGTCGACAGCGCGCGCATCGCGGCGAACCCGCCGACCATCGGCTCGTAGATGCCCGCCTCGGCGCCACCGGCGATCATCACGTCCGCGTCGCCACGGCGGATGATCTCGCTCGACTCGCCGATCGCGTGGCCGCCCGTGGCACAGGCCGACACCGTGGTGAAGTTCGGGCCCGTCATCCCGAACTGGATCGCGATCTGGCCGGCGCCGATGTTCGGGATGCCCATCGGGATGAGGAACGGGCTGATGCGGTCCGGGCCGCGGAGGATGTTCGTGGCGAAGCCCTCCGCGAGCGTCCCCACGCCACCCAGCCCGGTGCCGAGGACGACGCCGGTCCGCTCCGCGAGGTCGCCCTCGAAGCGTTCCGGCAGGCCGGCCCGGTCGAGGGCCTCGCGGGCCGCCACGAGCCCGAACTGGATGTACCGGTCGGTGCGGCGCAGCTCCTTGCGGTCGAGGATGCCGCTGGCGTCGAAGTCGCGGACCTCCCCGGCCATCTTCGATGCGACCCGCGACGGATCGAAGGCCTCGATCGTGCGCACGCCGGAACGGCCGCCGACCAGCCCTTCCCAGCTGCTGCCCACGTCGTTGCCGAGCGCCGTCACGAGGCCCATCCCGGTGACCACCACCCGCCGCCCGGTCATGCCACGGACCCCCGGACGACCGCGACGAGTGCAGCGCAAGGCGCCGGTGAGCATGGGAGCGAGCGCACTCCAAGGTGCGTGAGCGACCACGCGGAGGCGGCAACGCGGCGATGCGCCGTCACGGGCGGCCGGGTCATCGAACCAGCTTTCCGGTGCGGACGGTCGCCGCGCGGTAGACATCGCCCGGCAGGCCACGCTCGGAGATCGCATTGGCGACCGCGAGCGCGTCGTACTCGGTACGGCGGATCTCGGCGCGGACCTCGCCGTCCTCGAGGTCGACGACCGCCCACGAGGCCGTCGGCTCGCCATCGAACACGTAGCCCGCCGATCCATCGTTGACGATGACCTTCCAGCCCAAGTCGCGGACCTCGGGCAGGTGCGTGTGGCCGCAGGCGATCACCCGGGCATCGGTCCTGGCGACGCGCTCGATCACGACGTTCGGATCGAGCGCCTGGTCGAAGCCGGCGGTCTGCGAGCCCGGCGAGCCATGGCAGACCAGGATCATCGTGCCGTCCTCGGCCTGCAGCCGGCGTTCGGCCGGCAGCCGGCGCAGCCAGAACAGCCGCTCGTCCCCGAGCGCGTCGTGCGCCCACTCGGTGGCGGCGCGGAACGTGTCGGGGACCCCGTCGTTCATCCACGGGAAGGCGGCGGCGTAGTCGAAGTCGGCGACCGCGATGTCGGTGTTGCCGGAGACGATCGCGGCGCCCTCGGCCTCCATCGCCCGCAGCAGGTCGACGGCGCCCGCCGGGTCCGGTCCGTTGAGCGCGAGGTCGCCCGCGACGGCCACCAGGTCGGGCTTGTCCTTGCGGAACGCCTTCCGGACGGCCTCGAGCGCGGCCGGATTCCCATGCACGTCCGACAGGACGACGAGGCGAGTCATCGCAACACGCCCTCGTTGGGGATGATGAAGCTGAGCGTCACCTCGCAGGCGGTCTCGCCGTCGACGCTGGCGACGCCCCGGCCCCGGCCGAAGCGGCCGCCGAGCTTGTCCATCGTGACCTCGAGACGGAGCGTGTCGCCCGGCGCCACGACCCGCTTGAAGCGGCAATCGTCGATGCCCGCGAACAGCCCGATCCGGTCGCCGAAGCCGGGCTGCTTGGCGACGTAGACCGCCATCGTCTGGGCCAGCGCCTCGACCTGCATCACGCCGGGCATGACCGGGAGCCCCGGAAAGTGGCCCTGGAAAAACCACTCGGTGGCCGTCACGCCCTTGATCCCGACGATCCGCTTTGCATCCGCGTCGTACTCGACGATCCGGTCGACGAGAAGGAACGGCCAGCGGTGAGGGATGAGGCCCTCGATCTCCCGGGTGGTGTGGATGGGATCGGTCACGAACGGCTCCAGGTCAGAGGTGGGTCAAGGGCAGTCTGGTGCCTTGGCACCGCACCGTGCGGGATGGTCTGTGCAGGTGTGCACGAGGGGCGGTCGCTCACGACCGGGCTGCGGCGGCCAGGAACGCGGCACTGCCGACGCGGTCGAGCAGGTTCGTCGTCATCCGGCCCTCGAGGAAGGTCTCGTTGCCGAGGAGGGCCTGGTGGATCGCGACGTTGGTGACGAGGCCGTCGACGACCAGCTCGTCGAGGGCGACGCGGCCACGCGCGATCGCGGTCGCCCGATCCGGTCCCCAGACGATCAGCTTGCCGAGCAGCGAGTCGTAGTAGGGCGGCACCTCGTAGCCGCCGTACAGGTGCGAATCCATGCGGACGCCCGGCCCGCCCGGCGCGTGGAACCGCTCGACGAGCCCGGCGACGGGCCGGAACTCGTGCTCGGGATCCTCGGCATTGATCCGGAACTCGATCGCGTGCCCGTCGAGGGTGACGTCCGCCTGGCTGATGCCGAGCGGCTCGCCGGCCGCGATCCGGATCTGCATCGCCACCAGGTCGTGGCCGGTCAGCATCTCCGTGACCGGGTGCTCGACCTGGATCCGACAGTTGATCTCGATGAAGTAGAAGTCGCCGCTGGCATCGACGAGGAACTCGAGCGTCCCGACGTTCTCGTAGCCGGCCGCGACGGCGGCGCGGACCGCGCGCTCGGCAAGGTCGGCCCGGGCGGCTGCGGACAGCGCGGGCGTCGGTGCCTCCTCGAGGATCTTCTGGTGGCGCCGCTGGACCGAGCAGTCGCGCTCGCCGAGGTGGATGCCGTGACCGTAGCGGTCGATGGCGACCTGGACCTCGACGTGGCGGTTCTCGTCGAGCCACTTCTCGAGATAGAGCGAGTCGTCGCCGAACGCCGCCTTCGCCTCCGAGCGGCAGACCTTGAGCGCCGACTCGAGCTCGCGAGGGGTGCGGACCATGCGCATCCCCTTGCCGCCGCCGCCGGCCGACGGCTTGATCAGGACCGGGTAGCCGATCCGGTCCGCCTCGCTCAGCGCGTGGAGCTCATCGCGCAGCATCCCGTCCGAGCCGGGGATCGTCGGCAGCCCATGGGCGGCAAGCAGCTGGCGGGTCCCGGCCTTGCTGGCGAACCGTTCGAGCACGCCCGCCGGCGGCCCGATGAATGTCAGGTCGTGGGCGGCGACGACCTCGGCGAAGCCCTCGTCCTCGGACAGGAAGCCATAGCCCGGGTGGATCGCGTCGCAGCCCGTGACGAGCGCGGCGGAGATGACGGCCGGGGCCGACAGGTAGGACCGACGGGCATCCGGTGGGCCGATGCAGATCGCCTCGTCCGCCAGCTGGACGGGGAGCGACTCGCGGTCCGCCTCGCTGTAGGCCACCACCGCCTCGGCGCCGAGCGCGCGACAGGCGCGCAGGATCCGCAGCGCGATCTCGCCGCGGTTCGCGATCAGGATCTTGCGGAACACGGTCAGGCCTCCGCCGCCGCGGAGGCGAACTCGATGAGGATCAGCTCCTGGCCGTACTCGACGGCGTCACCGGGCTCGACCAGGCTGGCCCCGACCACCCCGTCCACCGGGGCGACGACCTCCTGTGCGACCCCCAGCATGTCGACCGAGCCAAGACGGTCGCCGGCCCGGACCCGGGTGCCGGCGGTCGCATCGGATCGGGGGCGGTAGATGCCGACGGCTGGCGACGTCGCCACGATCCGGCCGCCGTCGCGTCCCGTTCCATCACGACCGGTCCCGTCGCGGACCGTGATCTCGCGCGTCGCCCCGTTGCGGCCGTCGCCGCCGTCACGCTCCGGCTGGGTGTCGCGGCCCGGCCCGACCGGGGTGAGGGTGTGGGCGTGCGGCGCGGTCCCGGAGCCGGCTGCCGCGGCTCCCCGGCCCCCACGTTCGCGCTCACCCGGCCGTCGCTCGCGATGTCCGCCTGGACTGGCTCCATCGGCCGGCCGGCGCAGGCGCACCCGCCAGGCACCCTCGCGGACCTCGAGCTCGCCGAGCCCGGTCGCGCCGAGCTTGGCGATCAGCGCCGGCAACAGGACGTCGGCCAGGTGATCGATGGCGGCGTGGTCGGCCGAACGCTCCGCATCGGAGCGCTCGGGGCGCGCACCGGGCTCCATCGGTTCGGGCACTGGCTAGACCTCCTCACGGGCCGGCGGCTCGTCCCGCGTCCACGTCGGGACGGCGGCGCCGACGGCTCGGCGGCCGGGATCGAGCAGCTCGCGCAGGCGATCACCGAGACCGCGGCCGACGGGCGGTTCGATCCCCGGCGTCGCCGTCTCAGTGTAGGACCCCAGCGCCCGATAGCGGCGGTAGCGCGAGTCGAGCAGCGTGTCGATGGGCATCGCCGAGAGTGCCGCGAGCCGGTCGACGACGATCGCCTTCAGGCGCCGAGCGGTCTCGGCCGGCTCGGCGTGGGCGCCCTCACCGGGCTCGGCGACGACCACGTCGACCACCCCGAGGCTCTCCTGATCGGCCGCGGTCATCCGCATCGCAACGGCCGCCGATTCCGCCTCCTCGGCGGTCCGCCACAGGATCGCCGCGCAGCCCTCCGGCGAGATGACCGAGTAGACCGCGTTCTCGAGAGCGATGACGACGTCGCCGACGGCGATCGCCAGTGCGCCACCGGACCCGCCCTCCCCGGTGATGACGGTGACGATCGGGGTCCGCAACCGGCTCATCAGCCCGATCGAGCGGGCGATCGATCTCGGCGATCCCGCGCTCCTCGGACTCGGGGCCGGGATGCGCGCCCGGCACGTCGACGAAGGTCACGACGGGCAGGCCGAAGCGCTCGGCCAGCTCCATGGCGCGCATCGCCTTGCGGTAGCCCTCGGGATGCGGCATCCCGAAGTTGCGCCGGATGTTCTCGTCCGTGTCGGCGCCCTTCTGCTGGCCGACCACGACGATCCGCCGACCGTCGAGACGGGCGAGACCGACGACCATCGCCGGCGTCGTCGCCGAACAGGCGGTCGCCATGGAGCTCGACGAACTCGTCGGTCATGGCGGCGACGAACTCGAGCGTCCGGGGCCGGCGCAGGTTGCGGGCCAGCTGTACGCGTGCCCAGACCGCATCCCGTGGGTCCGTCGGGGCGATCATGGCGGGGCCCGTGCCGTTGCTGTCGTCGTCGCCGGCGGCCAGCTCGCCGACCCGTTCGGCCAGCGAGCTGAGGAAGGACAGCGGCCGGAAGCCACTGGTCTCGGGCTCGACCGGCGCGGCGGCCGCGACCGGCGGTGACGGGTCGGCCCGCACGGGCAGCAGGTGCAGGAGGCGGTTCAGCTCGGCCCGCAACGCCGCCCGCTCGACCACGCGGTCGATGAATCCGTGGTCGAACAGGAACTCCGAGCGCTGGAACCCCTCCGGCAGCTCCTGGGCGATCGTCCCGGCCGAGACGCGCGACCCGGCGAACCCGATCAGCGCGTTCGGCTCGGCCACGTTGAGATCGCCGACGGCGGCGAAGGAGGCGAACACGCCACCGGTGGTCGGGTCCGTCAGCACCGAGACGAACGGCACGCCGGCCGCCCGCAGGCGCTCGAGAGCGGCGAGGGTCTTGGCCAGCTGCATCAGCGCCAGCGTGCCTTCCTGCATCCGTGCGCCGCCGGACGCGCTCACGACCACGAGCGGGATGCGCTCCGCGAGCGCATGCTCTGCCGCACGCGTGACCTTCTCGCCGACGACGGCCCCCATCGAGCCGCCCATGAACCCGAAGTCCATGACGCAGATCGCGATCGCTGCGCCGCCGATCGACCCGGTCCCCCAGACGGCCGCGTCGCGCATGCCGGTCGACGCCTGCGCCGCGGCCAGTCGGTCCGGGTACGGCTTCTGGTCGACGAAGCCGAGCGCGTCGACCGACTGGAGGCCGGCGTCGCGCTCGTGCCATGTCCCCGGGTCGAGCAGGAGCTCGAGCCGGTCGGCGGCCGACAGCCGGAAGTGGTGGCCGCAGGTCGGGCAGACGCGCATCGCCTTGTCGAGCTGCTTGTTGAACAGCATCGACTTGCACGTCGGGCACTTCGTCCACAGGTCGGCCGGGTAGGTGTTGCGCCGGGCGCGGAAGGACGGCAGCTTCAACGGCATCAGACCGCCCTCGTCCGGGCGACCGCCCGGGCCGCGCGGACCATCGCGCTGGCCGGCGGCCGGTTGAGGCGCCACGCGACGTAGGCCGCGCCGGCGATCGACAGGGCGGCCGAGGTCAGGGCGCCACCGATGAGCAGCGGCCGCCCGATACCCGGTCGCGGGTCGCCGCCGAGCGAGCCGATCCCGGGGTCGTCCGGATCGAGCGGTCCA
Organism: uncultured Chloroflexia bacterium; assembly: GCA_963842695.1. GTDB lineage: Bacteria > Chloroflexota > Limnocylindria > Limnocylindrales > CSP1-4 > SPCO01. The sequence goes on along the minus strand of CAWJHK010000006.1, from coordinate 117,610 downwards.
CGGCCCCGTCCGAGACAGCGGCACGACCATGCCCTCGGCACCGGCCGCGACCGGCAGGCCCATGCGGGCCGCGACCTCGGCCAGTCGCGCCGCGAGGGCCTCCTCGAAGCGGAACGACGGGTGCAGCCGCGGCAGGTCGCGTGCCAGCCGATCGGCGACCTCACGCAGGGCGGCGTCCGGCGCGGTCCCGGTCGGAGCGTGATCGGCGCCTCGAGCGTGGGCCGCCAGGAGCGCTGTCGAGATAGCGGTCGGTGACGAGCGCGTCGATCTCGTGCGCGTCGCGACCGGACGGGACAGCCGGTCACCGCGATCGATCGTCGAGGTCGCGTGCGACGCTCCGGAGCGCCCGGTGGATGAGGACGCGGACCGCGCCCTCCGACCGATCGAGGACGCCGGCGATCTCGGCCGTGGACATCTCGTCGACGAAGCGCAGGACGACGGCGCGACGGCGATCGCCCCGCAGCCGCCCGACCGCGCGCCAGGCGGCCGCGGCATCGTCGCGGAGCGCCGGCGTCGGCCTCGACGTCGAGCAGGCGCGGCGACGGCAGGCCGCGGAATCGAGCGGTGCCTCGGGCCGGCGACGGCGCCGCCGGCCGCGCTCGGCGATCGCGTTGCGCGCGATCTGGAACAGCCAGACGCGGAACGTCGAGGCGCCCTCGCCGTCCGCCGGGCGGGCACGCTCCTCGAACCGGCCGAGCCGGTCAGGGCCGCGAGGAACGTCCGCTCGGTGACGTCCTCCGCCTCGTGGTGATCGCGGAGCTCGTAGTACGCGTAGCTGTACACCTGGGCGAGGTACTTCCGGTACAGGGCCTCGAAGCGGGCCGGGTCCGCCTGCGCAGCCTCCACGAGTCGCCGATCGCGGTCGAGGTGGGCGAGGCGAGGACCGCCCTCCTCCGGGCGGTCCACCTTCCTCAATGCCGGTCGGGCCATCGCGTTACACCCCGACCGACGGCGGATCCGCGACGCGCACGTGGCGAACCTCGCCGACGACGACCCGACGCTCGCCGCCGTCCGCGCCGCGGGTCGGCCACGATCAGCGCGCCCGTGACGACGTCGACGCCGATCGCGTCGAGATCCTCCGGGCCGTCCTGCGTCTCGAGGCGGATCGCCCGGCCGGTCGTCGCCTGCCGAACGGTCCAGCCCAGGCCGTCGAAGCGACCGGCGCGCAGCGCGCGGATCGCGCGCCTCGAGGCGATCGCAGGAACCGCTCCAGCAACGCCCCACGGTCGACCGGTGCGACCGGACGCCTCGCTGAGCGAGGTCATCGCTCGACGCCAGCTCGGGTGGGAAATCGGCCGCCGCCCAGTCGACGTTGACGCCGATGCCGACCACGACGCGCGGATCGCGCGTGCCGAGCCCTTCGGTCTCGCCGAGGACCCCGGCGAGCTTGCGGACGCCCGGATTCGCCCGGGACCGCGATGACGAGGTCGTTCGGCCACTTGAGGTGGATCGTGCCGGCCGGCAGCCCGGCCTCGACCTCGGCCGCCTCGGCCATCGCAAGCGAGACGACCAGCGCGCCAGACCTGCCAGACCTCGGGCGGGCGACAGCCAGTGCGGACGGAACCCGAGCGACAGCAGCAGACCGGCGCCCGGCGGCGCGGCCCACTGCCGGCCCTCCCGGCCGCGGCCCGCCGTCTGCGCATCGGCGACCGCCAGGCAGACCTCCGGCGTGCCGTCGGCGAGCCACGTCCGGACGACGTCGTTCGTCGAGCCGACCGTGGCATAGGCTTCGCGCGCGAGATCAGGCCGAGTCCACGACTCAGCCGGCCGCCGCCGCGCCGGTGTCGATCGTCTCCGGCCGCTCGAGCTCGAAGGCGTCGTGGAGCGCGCGCAGCGCGGTCTCGAGATCGGCCTCGGCGATCATGCAGGTGATCCGGACCTCCGAGGTCGAGATCATCTCGATGTTGACGCCGGCATCGGCGAGCGTGCCGAACATCCGCGCCGCATAACCCGGGGCGTTGTGCAGCCCGGCGCCGACGATCGACACCTTGGCGACCGACGCGTCGGTCGTCAGCTCGCGCGCGCCGAGGTCGCGCACGACCGGGTCGAGCGTCTTCTTGGCCGCCGCCAGCTCGACCCGCGGGACGGTGAACGACAGGTCGGTCGCGCCGCCGTGGCCGACGTTCTGGACGATCATGTCGACGTTGATGCCGGCGTCGGCGAGCGGATCGAAGATGGACCGCGCGACACCCGGCCGGTCGGGCACGGCGACGACCGTGACCTTGGCCACGTTCCGGTCGTGGGCGAGGCCGCGAACCTTGTTGCGCTGCTCCACGAACGGGTCCTCCTTGATGAGCGTGCCGGGGGCGTCCTCGAACGAGCTGAGGACCTCGATGACGACGCCGTTGACCCAGCCGAGCTCGACCGCCCGGACCTGCATGACCTGGGCGCCCTGGTGGGCGAGCTCGAGCATCTCCTCGTAGCCGATGAGCGGCAGCTGGCGCGCCCCGGCGACCAGGCGCGGGTCGGCGGTGTAGATGCCACGGACGTCGGTGAAGACCTGGCAGCGGCCGGCCCCCAGGCTGGCGGCCAGCGCGACCGCCGTCGTGTCGCTCCCGCCACGACCGAGCGTCGTCATCTCGGCCAGATCCCTGGCCGAATCCTCGGCCGCGGCGCTCTGGCCCTGGAACCCGGCGACGATGACGACCTTGCCCGACGCCAGCTCGGCGTGGACCCGGCGCGGCTCGATGCCGGCGATCCGCGCGCGGCCGTAGCGCCCGTCGGTCGTGATCCCGGCCTGCGGTCCGGTCAGGCTGATGGCCGGCACGCCGAGGCCGTGGAGCGCCATCGACAGCAGCGTCGCGCTCTGGTGCTCGCCGGTCGCGAGCAGGACGTCGAGCTCGCGGGGATCGGGCTCGTCGGTGATCGCCGCCGCGAGGCCGAGCAGCTCGTCCGTCGTGTCGCCCATCGCCGACACGACGACGACGAGATCGTGACCGGCCGCACGCTCGCGGGCGATCCGGCGAGCGACGCGCTTGATCCGATCGGCGTCGGCGACGGACGAGCCGCCGAACTTCTGGACGACGATGGGGGCTGATTGGGCTGGCATCGGCCGGGGGATTCTACCGTGCTCGTCGCGGCCCTCCGGCGAGGGGCCCGCGACGCCCGCCGACCGCGTCGCGACCGCCGTACCATGGCTCCGCAGCCGAGACGACCCACCGGAGACCGCCATGTGCTTCGACCACGACAGCCGGCCGCCCATCGCGCCGATCGCGGGCGGCGCGCTCGACTCGATGCCGTTGATCCTGACGGCCGCCGACCGGAACCGGTTCTTCGGCGTTCCGGGCGAGGGCGACGGACCCGTCCGGAGCCGGCGTCGTGATCCTGCCCGATGTCCGCGGGCTCCATCCGTACTACGAGGAGCTCGCCCTCCGGTTCGCCGAGAACGGCATCGACGCCCTGGCGATCGACTGGTTCGGCCGGACGGCGGAGGCGGAGCCGCGCGGCGAGGGCTTCGACCACGCGCCGCACGTCGCCCAGACGACGTGGGCCGGCATCAGGCCGACATCGCGGCCGCGGTCGACGAGATCCGGGCGCCCGACGACGGCCGTGCGGCACCAGCGTCGGTGTTCACCATCGGCTTCTGCATGGGCGGCCGGATGTCGTTCCTGGCCGCGACCCTCGGTCTCGACCTGGCGGGGGTCATCGGGATGTACGGGACGCTGGTCGGTCCGTGGCGGAACGACGCGCCCGCCCCGGTCGACGTGGCCGACCGGATCGCCTCGCCGGTCCTTGGCCTGTTCGGCGGCGCCGACGGCGCGATCACGGCCGAGGCGATCGCCACGTTCGACGACCGCCTGACGGCAGCCGGCGTCGACCACCAGCTGGTCACCTACCCGGACGCGCCGCACAGCTTCTTCGACAAGAAGGCCGCCGAGTTCGCCGACGCGAGCGCGGCCGCGTGGGACGAGACGCTCGGCTTCATCCGCGCCCACACGGACGAGCGGGGCGGCGACGGGCGCTCAGCCCCGGCTGACCACCGAGCCGCCCGTGTTCCTGGGCTCGACGACCACGACCCGCCCCGGCAGGTCGACGTCGGCCGAGGCGGCGATGAACGCCGACTCGACCCGGGTGATGCCGGCCATCGAGTCGACGAAGGCGAGGATCGTCGAACCGGCGCCCGACAGGCAGGCACCGAGCGCTCCGGCCTCGCGGGCCGCTCGCACCAGCCTGGGGAGCTGCGGATACACGGCGGCGCGGTACGGCTCGTGGAGGCGGTCGACGGTCAGCCGGCCGAGGAGGTCGTAGCGCCCGGTCGACAGACCGGCGACGCCGACGGCGACCGCTCCCAGGTTGGCGACGGCGTCGGCCAGCGGGACCGTCCTGGGCAGGGCCGCACGCATGTCGTCGGTCGGCAACCGGAGCTCGGGCACGAACAGGACGGCGCGGAGGTCGCGCGGGGCGTCGAACCGGATCGCCTCGACCCGATCGCCGTCGTCGGCGGCCACCACGAACCCGCCGAGCAACGCAGCCGAGGCGTTGTCGGGGTGACCCTCGATCCGGCTGGCGATGGCCAGCAGCTCAGGCATCGACAGGCCCTCGCCGGCCAGGGCGTTGCCGGCGAGCACGCCGCCGACCGTCGCCGCTGCCGACGAGCCGAGGCCACGCGCCAGCGGGATCCGGTTGTGCATGGCGATCCGCCAGCCGAGCCCCTCGGGCAGGTCGCCCCGGGCCGCGCGCAGCGTGGTCTCGAGACCGGCCACGAACCGGTTCTCGCGATCCTCGGTCAGCTCGTTGCGACCTTCGCCTTCGACCGTCAGCTCGATCTCGCCGCGGCTCCAGACGCGAACCTCGAGCTCGACGCGGTTGGTGATCGCGAGCGCGAGGCCGATGCAGTCGTAGCCGGCCCCGAGGTTGGCCGACGACGCCGGCACCTCGACGGTGATCCGGCTGCCATCGAGCTCGGCGAGCCAGTGTCCGGCCATCGTCCGCCTACCAGCCGAGCGCGACGGCGACCGAGCCGACGGTCGGCTCGGCCTCGATGAACGGTGGCGCCGACCGCTCGGCGGTCTCGGGGTCCTTGAGCCCGTGGCCGGTCAGGACGCAGACGACGGTGGTCGCCGCGTCGAGCTCGCCCGCGGCCGCGGCCTTGGTCACGCCGGCCACGCTGGCCGCCGAGGCCGGCTCGCAGAAGATCCCCTCGTAACGGGCGAGCGCGCGGTACGCGGCCAGGATCTCGTCGTCGGTCACCGCCGAGATCCGGCCCCCAGACGCGTCGCGGGCGTCGATCGCCTTCGTCCACGAGGCCGGATCGCCGATGCGGATGGCGGTCGCGACCGTGTCGGGGTGCTCGATCCGATGGCCGACCACGAGCGGCGCGGCGCCGGCGGCCTGGAACCCCCACAGCCGCGGCGTGGCGTCGACGAGGCCGGCCGCCGCGTAGTCGCGGAAGCCGGCCCAGTAGGCGCTGATGTTGCCGGCATTGCCGACCGGGATGGCCAGCACGTCGGGCGCGCGGCCGAGGTCGTCGCAGATCTCGAACGCCGCGGTCTTCTGGCCGTCGAGGCGGTGCGGGTTGACCGAGTTGACCAGCGTCACGGGGTGGTCGTCCTGTTCGGCGAGCGACCGGACGATCCCGAGCGCCTCGTCGAAGTTGCCGTCGATCGCCACCACCCGCGCCCCGGCCACGAGCGCCTGGAGCAGCTTGCCGAGCGCGATCTGGCCCTTCGGCAGCACGACGATGACCTCGAGCCCGGCTGCCGCGCCGTAGGCCGCGGCCGAGGCCGAGGTGTTGCCGGTCGAGGCGCAGACGATGGCCCGGGCGCCGGCCTCGGCGGCCTTGGCCACCGCGACGACCATGCCGCGATCCTTGAACGAGCCGGTCGGGTTCTGGCCCTCGACCTTCAGGTACAGCTCGTCGAGCCCGAGCGCCGAGCCGAGCCGCCGCGCCCGGACGAGCGGCGTGAAGCCCTCGCCGAGGGTCAGCGGTGGGGTGGCGTCGGTGACCGGCAGGAAGGCGCGGTAGCGCTCGACGAGCCGTGGCCGCGGTCCCAGGAGGCTCGCGGTGCGATCAGTCATCGATCGGGTAGTGGATGCCGCTCGCGGTCATGAGCGACTCGCGGGCCGGTGGAGCGACCGGATCGCCCGTCACGGGGCCGGCCGCCGGCAGCGGCCCCCACGTGGATCCGCCGCCCCGGGCGATCGCGACGAGGTCGCCGAGCACGGCCGACGACGTCGCCGCGCCTCCGGCCCCGGGACCGTCGAACCCGACCCGGCCGACCGGCACGCCGTCGACCTCGATCCGGTTGCGGACGCCCGCCGTGCGACCCAGGGCCGAGTCGAGCGGGATGGCAGTCGGCAGGACGGCGGCCGCAAGGTTCCCGTCGTCGACGAGCTCCGCGGTGGCCAGCAGGCGGATGATCCGGCCCGTGACGCGGGCGTCGACCTGGTCCCCTCGACCGACCGTCGTGATCCCCGCCCCGGCCGGTCCGTCGGCACCCTCGGGACGCGTGACGATGGCCGCCGGGTCGATCCAGCGACCGAACGCGAGCCGGACGAGGATGACCAGCTTGTTGACGGCGTCGAGGCCTTCGACGTCGGCCGTCGGGTCGGCCTCGGCGTAGCCCAGCCGCTGCGCCTCGGCGAGCGCGTCGGCGTACTCGCGCGGCGCCGTCCCGTCGGTCATCGCGGTAAGGATGAAGTTCGTCGTCCCGTTGACGATGCCGCGCACGCGCCGGATCCGGTTGGCGGCAAGGTCCGTGGCGAGCGGCCCCAGGACCGGGATGCCGCCGCCGACCGCCGCCTCGAACCGAAGGGCCGTGCCGGTCCGTCGCGCGGCGGCCTCCAGCTCGGGCCCGTGGTGGGCGATCACGTGCTTGTTGGCGGTCACGACCGGCTTGCCCATCGACAGCGCCGCCCCGATCAGGGTCCGCGCGGGCTCGTCGCCGCCCATCAGCTCCACCACGACGTCGACGTCGTCGTCGGCGACGACGTGGGCCGGGGCGTCGGACACGAGCTCGGCCGGGATCCCGCCGTCGACCGCTCGCCGGACGTCGCGGACGGCGACCGCCGCCAGCACGAGACCGGCGCCGTCGTCGGGACGAAGCTCGGCCGGGCGTTCGAGGAGGGCTCCGATCACGTCCCGCCCGACGGTCCCCGCGCCGAGCACGGCGACACGCAGCGGGGCGCCACTCATGGGTGTGACGGGTCGGACAGCGACATCGGCCGAATGGTAGCGGACCGCCCGGAGCGACCGCCGGGCAAGCGCCGTCGGCTACACTCGCGATCCATGACGACCGACCTGGCACCGGCCCCGGCGCCCATCGAGGCGCCCGTCGATCGGCCGCGGATCTTCACCGGCATCCAGCCGTCGGGCATCGTCCACCTCGGCAACGACCTCGGCGCGATCCGCAACTACGTCCGGCTCCAGTACGAGTACGACGCGATCTACTGCATCGTCGACTACCACGCCCTGACGAGCACCCACGATCCGGACGTCCTGCGCGACGCGCACCCGCGACATGGCCGCGTCGCTGCTCGCGCTCGGGCTCGATCCCGAGACCGCTGCACGCTCTTCGTCCAGAGCCACCGCCCCGAGCACACCGAGCTCGCCTGGCTGCTCGCGACCGTGACGCCGGTCAGCTGGCTCGAGCGGACGCCGACCTACAAGGAGAAGCGCGAGACCCAGCCCGACGACATCAACCACGGGCTGCTCACCTACCCGGTCCTCCAGGCCGCCGACATCGTCATCTACAAGGCGTCGCTCGTGCCGGTCGGCAAGGACCAGGCGGCGCACCTCGAGCTGTCGCGCGAGATCGTGCGCGCCTTCAACAACCGCTACGGCGACACGTTCCCCGAGCCGCAGGCGGTCTTCACCGAGGCGCCGACCGTCCTCGGCACGGACGGCGTGCGGAAGATGAGCAAGTCGGTCGGCAACACGATCGACATCCTCGCCGAGCCGGACCTGATCCGCAAGCAGGTCATGTCGATGGTCACCGACACGCAGCGGATCCTGCGCACCGACCCGGGCCGGCCGGAGGTCTGCAACGTCTGCCAGCTCCAGCGCTTCTTCGGCGAGGACTACGAGGAGCTGTGGGACGGCGAGCGCACGGCGCGGACCGGCTGCGTCGACATGAAGCGCGTGCTGGCCGATCGGATCGTCCGCCACTACGCCGCCGGCGCGCGAGCGCTACCTCGAGCTGCATGGCGAACCCCGGCGCGTCGACGAGATCCTGGCGGCCGGCGCGGCGCATCTCGCTCCGCTCGCCGCCGGCGACGATGGCCGAGGTCCGCGAGAAGATGGGCCTGCGCTGATGCCATGCTGAACGTCCAGCCGGGCCCGCGCGATCGACGCCTCCTGACACGCTGCTCGTCTGCTCGTGCGTCGCGCTCGCCTTCTCATCGTCTCGGGCTTCGTCGGGCCTGTTCTTCATCTTCGGCGACCTGATCATGGTCTTCTTCCTGGCCTGGCTCCTCGCCTTCATGCTCGGCCCGATCGTGAACCGGGTGACGCGTGATCCCGTTCATGAGCCGGGCGGGCGCGATCTTCACTGGTCTACGTGCTGCTGTTCGGCGGCTGCTCGTGGTCGTCGCTCGGTCGTCGTCGCGGCGCGCTGGTCATCTCCATCACCGCACTTCGTCGCGACCTCCCGACACTGCGCGACGAACCTGCCGACGATCCTCGCGCCGTGGCAGGAGCGCCTCGACTCCCTCGGGCCTCGGCCAGGTCGACCTCGTCGACGCAGGCCAAGGTGTTCCTCGACAACCTCGACCAGATCGCCGCGCCGCTCGTCGCGCCGCTCCAGCAGATCGCGGTCGCGAGCCTCGGCGCGATCGGCAACCTGCTGATCGTCGTTCTTCCTGTCGCTCTACATGGTCGCGCGACCGCGACGCCGTGTCGCGTTCCTGTTCCGGCTCGTCCCGTCGGGCTACCGGACCGAGGCGCGGCTGCTCGAGGAGGCGGTCAGTCGCGATCGTTCGGCGGCTTCCTCCGCGGCCAGGTCGTGACCGGGCTTCATCTATTTCGGGCTGATCTGCCTCGCCACCAACCTCGCTGCTTCGGGCTGCGACTTCGTCGCGCTCACGTCGGTCGCGCGGGCCTGCTCATGATGATCCCGTTCTTCGGGCCGTTCGTCTCGTGGGTGCCGCCGGTCCTCGTCGCCGATCCTCCAAGCCCGAGTCGGTCGTCCCGGCGATCATCCTGTGGGCGTCGGCTGGTTCCTGGTCATGAACTGTCCTCCAGCCGCGGATCATGGCACGTCGCGTCGGCATCCACCCGATCGTCGTCCTCGGCTCGGTCCTGATCGGCGGCCGCATCGCGGGCATCCCGGGCGCGATCTTCGGCATCCCGATCGCGGCCGTCGTCTCGGCGTTCGTGTTGGAGTACCTCCATCGCAGCACGGCCGACCGCTCGGTCGCCGGCCGGGCGGCGCGCCGCCTCGAGGAGCGTGACGGGCGCCCGGTCCGCATCCCGCGCGAGCCGGTGCCCGGCAGCGCGACCGACATCGAGGATCCAGGCGAGGACGTCGAAGGGAAAGCCGACGCGGCCGGCGCCCAGACGTGAGCGACGACCCGCGCGAAACCGACGAGCCGGCCACCGATCCGCCGGCCGAGCGCCCCGGCGACATGCCCGACATGACCCGGGAGCGCGCCCGGACCGAGCGTCGCGACCTCGACAAGGAGCGCGGCGAGCCGGTCGCCGGCGGGAAGGCACGGAGCGGGCCGCGCGCACTCGGCGAGCGGCCGACGCAGGAACGAACCGGCCGGCCGCGGATCCTGGTGACCAACGACGACGGGGTGGAATCGCGCGGCCTGCTCGCCCTCAAGCAGGCCCTCGACGAGATCGGCGACGTGACGGTCGTCGCACCCGACACGAACCAGAGCGCCGTCGGTCACCAGAAGACGCTCATGCGGCCCCTCCGCGTCCGGGAGCGGACGCTGGCCGACGGCTCGCTCGCCTATTCGGTCGACGGCTCGCCGACCGACGCGGTCAGCCTGGCCTTTCTCGGCTACTTCGGCCACGGCTTCGACCTGGTCGCCGCGGGCATCAACTACGGTGCCAACCTCGGCGACGACATCACGTACTCGGGCACGGTCAGCGCGGCGATGGAAGGAGTCATCAACGGCGCCCCGGCCTTCGCGATCTCGCAGGAGTACTACGCCCATCCCGACTTCGCGCTGGCCGGCCGTGCCGCCAACGCCGTCGCGCGCAACATCCTCGAGCACGGGCTCCAGGCCGGCGAGCTGATCAACGTCAACGTGCCCGCGGTCCCGATCGAGGAGTTCGACGGCGTCGAGGTCACCCGGCTTGGCAAGCGCGTCTACCAGGACCAGCTCATCGAGCGCCAGGATCCGCGCGGCATCCCGTACTTCTGGATCGGCGGCCCTCCTCCGTCCGGGCTCGCGGTGGAAGGCACCGACTTCCATGCCGTGGTCAACAAGCGCATCGCGGTCACGCCGATCCACCTCGACCTGACCGGGCGCCGGTTGCTCAAGCGGCTGCGGACATGGGACTGGGCGCTGCCGGACGAGAAGCCGGACACGACCGGGTCCTAGCCGGCTCCCGGGCCGCTCGGCGGCAGGCGCGGCCTGACGTCGCCGGGCGTCGAGGCCCCGGCATCGACACTCGTCCATCCGGCTGGCGACGGCGGTGGGTGGTTGCGACCCGTGGCCACGCCCATCCTCCGGGCATGGACAGCACGAGCGTCGCCGCCGCCCGAATCCGAGGCTTCCTCGAGCGCGAGCCGATCGTCTGGCTGTCGACCGTCCGGCCGGACGGCACTCCCCATCTCGTGCCGATCTGGTTCTGGTGGGACGGCGAGGGCCTGCTGGTCTTCACGAAGCCCGACGCCCAGAAGGTCCGCAACCTCCGCGCCAATCCGTCCGTCATGCTGGCCCTCGGCGACCCGGACGAGGATTTCGACGTCGGGCTCTTCCGCGGACGGGCGGAGATCATCGACCGACCGACCCGCAGCGTCCTGCCGTTCGCCCACCTGGCGAAGTACGCCGACCGGCTGGCCGCCCTCGGCCTCGACGCAGAGACCTATGCGGCGACCTACTCGCAGGTCATCCGGATCGTCCCCGATGCCTTCCTCGGGTGGCACGGCCGATCGGTTCCGTCGAGCGTCAGGGTCGCCGGCGCCCCGAGCATCTCGATCGACGAGCCGCGCCGCGGCGGCGAGGTCGACGAGACGGGCGAGCCCGTGACCCGTCAGCGGCGGCCGGTCGCCCCACGGATCGTCGACCCTACGCTCGCGCGCCGGTCGCGCGGCGCCTGGTTCCCCGCCCCGCGCCGGGAGCTGCGACTCCTGCCGGGCGGCCTCGGCTCGATGGCACCGTTGGGTGCCGCCTGATGGCCCTGCCCGGCGGCAGGCGGCCAGAGCCGATCTTCTTCGCCCTGCTCGCCCTCGTCTGGGGCTCGAGCTACGTGGCGATCGGGCTGGCCGGTGACGAGATCGGGCCGTTCTCGCTGGTCGCCGGCCGCCTCGTCGTCGGAACCCTTGCCCTCGCGGTGGTGTCGCTGTTCCTCCGCATCCCGCTTCCGAATCGGCGGCAGGTGCCGCGGCTGGCCGTTGCCGGCGCGCTCGGCATCGTGATCCCCTTCTCGCTCATCGCCTGGAGCGAGCGATCGGTCGACGCCGGGCTTGCCTCGATCCTCGTCGCCGCGGCTCCCCTCGTCTCGGCCGTGATCGTCGCCCGGACGACCCGCGACGACCATCTCGGCGCGATCCGCACGATCGGTCTCGGCATCGGGTTCTTCGGCGTCCTGGCCGTGGCCGGTGGCGGCATCGGTCGCGGCGGAGACCCGGTCGCTCTCGCCGCCCTGCTCGGCGCAGCCGTGTCATACGCCGCCAACGGAGCGTGGGCCCGCCGCCATCTGTCGGACGTCCCGCCGCTGACCGCGGCGCTCGGCCAGGCGGTCGGCTCGCTCGTCCTCATCCTGCTGGTCGTGGCGGTCGCCGAGCACCCGACCCTGGCCATCCCCTCCGGCCCCACGCTCTTCGCCATGCTCTGGCTCGGGCTGCTGTCATCGGGCGTCGCTCCCCTCCTCTACTTCCGCCTCGTCGCGACCTGGGGAGCGACGCGGACGACGATGGTCAACTACCTGACGCCGGTCGTCGGGGTCGTCGCCGGAGCCCTCGTGCTCGGCGAACGGCTCAGCCCGGTCAGCCTCGCGGGCGGAGCCCTCGTCGTGACCGGCGTGGCACTGGCGAACCTCGGCCTCCGAAGGCCGCTCCGACGGCCGCTGGGACGGCTGCGCGTGCTGCGTCAGGGCGCGAGGAGCGAGGCCCCTCCCGTCCACAGCGCCCCGGTCGCCCGGTCGGCGGCCGGCGCGGTGATCTGACCGACCAGATAGGCACGACCGTCGGCCACGGAGGCGCCGGTCAAGGTCGAACCCGTCCCACTCGCCACGGCCTCGGCCGGCAGGGCGACCGGTCGCCACGACGTCCCGTCGGATGAGGCCCAGGCGGCCGGACCCTGCTCGTCGCCACCGAGCGCCACGATGCCGCCGGGAACCGACACGAAGCGACTGACCGTGGTGCGGTCCAGCCCCACGGCCGGCTCCGACCGCCATCCGCCGTGACCGTCCGGCCGAAGGACCCCGACCGCCCCGTTCAGGTCGCCGGCGAAGAGCACGGGCTCGTGATCGATGAAGAGCGGGCCACCGATGATCGTCATGCCGGCCGGCCCCGCGATCGGGTCCGGTCCGTCCCAGGTCCGCCCATCGTGGCTGCCCGCGACCCACGCCGACGACGCGGTGCCGCCCGATCCCGCGGCGATGAACGTGGAGCCGTCGACCGCAACTCCCTGGGGCAGCAGGCCGTTGAACGGCTCCGAGCGATCCGTCCAGTGCAGCCCATCCTCCGACGACCAGACGTATGCCACATCCCCGGACCCGGTCCCGACGATGACCGCCCGCGAGCCGTCGGCGGCCGCCTCCGCCGTCCCCCCGGCGCACAGGATCGAGTCCGAGGGCGCCGCGGTCCAGTGCGCCTTCGCCGACCGGACCCAGACGTCGACGACGGACGGATGCGGACAATCGCCGTCGCCTTCGCCAACCGCCAGCAGCCGGTCACCCCAGGGCACGAGGCGCTCGATCGACCGCGACGAGCCGGGGAGTGGCTCGGCCGCCCAGGTCTGTCCGTCGTCGTGCGAGGTCCATGCGATCGGGTGCTCGCCGGCGGATCCCGCGGCCGAGGCCGCGGTGACGGAGCCGGACCTGGCCACGACATCGGCGATCTGGGCAGCATCGCCCGCGTGAGGCAGCTCGACGAGGTGCCAGGCGTTATCGACCGGCGCCGTGGAGGGGCTGGCGACGTGGCTCGCCGCAGCCGTGCTGGCGGCCGGCGAGCTGGACGGCGTGGGGACGGCCGTCGGTGCTGCCGCGGACACGGCGGGCGCGTGGCTCGGAGCGGACGTCGTCCCGGCCGAGCAGGCCGCGACGGCGAGGGACCCGGCGAGGACCGCCGTGAGGAGGACGAGAGACGGGGGCGCGGTGGCGTGAACGCATGGCCCTTGGACGGGACCGGGCCGTGCGCCGTGACGCAGGCTGGCCCATCCGATGGTCCCGGTCCGTCACCGCCGCCGGCGCTTGAGGTCGCCGACGATCTCGCGGGCCGCGTTCTGGCCGTTCTGGCCGGTGATGCCACCGCCCGGATGCGACCCGGCACCGGCCAGGTACAGGCCCTCGAGCGCGAGGCGGTAGCGGGCGTGGCCGAGCAGCGGCCGCCACAGGAAGAACTGGTCGAGGCCGTGCTCGCCGTGCATCGGGTGGCCGCCGGTCAGGCCGTAGTCGCGCTCGAGGTCGAGCGGGGTGATGACCTGGCGCGCCGTCACGAGCTTCGGCCAGGCCCGGGGCGTACGCGTCGAGCGTCGCGACGACGCGGTCGCCGAGCGCCTCGCGCACGTCGTCCCACGTCCCGTCGCGGAGCGTGTACGGCGTCGTGCCGACGATGACGCTCATGACGTGCGTCACCGGCCGCGGCCCCGTCGACGAGCGACGGGTCGGCCAGCGACGGGATCGTCGCCTCGAGGATCGGCTCGTCGCGGCAGCCGGCCGAACTTGGCGTGCGTCGTGTGCCCGCTCCATCGCGTCGATGCCGGGCGCGACGAGGATCCGGCCGCGGAGGAGCCGGCGCGTCGTCGCCGGCCGCCGTGAACCGCGGCAGTGCCGACGAGGACGAGGTTGACCTTGGCGACCGTCCCGGGCGTCCGGATGTTGCCCGCCCGCCAGAGCAGGCTCGGTCCGACCGCGACCGGGTCGGCGAGACCGGTCAGGGTCGCGCTTCGGGTCGATGCCGGCGACGACGGCCCGCGCGGTCAGCTCCTCCCCGCCGGCGAGGACGACGCCGGTCGCCCGTCCGTCGACGCGAGGTGATGGCGACGACCTCGGCGCCGGTCCGGATCTCGACGCCGGCCTCGCGCGCGGCCGCCTGCGAGCGCGTGCGCTGAGCGCGCCCGGGCCCGCCGCGGGCGAAGACCGTCTGGCCCGGCCGCGCCGCCGTCGTTGCCGGCCGCGTCGACCAGCAGGACCGCGGTCGTGCCGGCCGACCACGGACCCATCGACGTGTACTGGACGCCGCGCCAGGCGATCGCGGCCGGAGCGCGTCGGTCTCGAACGACTCGGCGACGAAGTCGGCGATCGCCATCGGCAGGACCCGGGTGATCGTCCGGCCGTCGTGCGTGCCCGAGGCCGCGGAACGTGCGCCCGAGCCGGAGCCCGGCGAGCGCGTCGGCGAGCCCGGGCGATTCGATGTCGGGCGGCGTCTCGGCCAGCGATCTCGCCGAGGAACCCGGCCAGCGAGCGGACCAGCCGGTCGAAGGCCGGATACGCGTCGGCGTCGTCGCGCGGACCGCGCCGCAGGCCCTCCGCGGTCTGGCGCGGTGTCGCCCCACAGCACGATCGCGTCGCCGTCGAGGCCGGGCGCGAAGGCGCGCACCTCGGGCCCGACGAGCGACAGCCCGTGGCGCTTGAGGTCGAGGTCGCGGACGACCGACGGTCGCAGCCGCCCGACGGTGTGGGCCAGCGTCGGGACGCGCAGCCCCGGGCGCCAGCTCGGTCGTGCCCGCCGCGCCACCGAGCGTCTCCCGCCGCTCGAGGACGACGGTCCGCAGCCCGGCGCTGCCGAGATAGGCCGCCGCGGTCAGGCCGTTGTGGCCCGCCGCCGATGACGATCGCGTCGTAACGTCGTTCGCCTTCCCCGTCACGGTCAGGCCGCCTTCCGGCCGCGGGCGCGCAGGACCTCGAGCGCCGCGATCCGGCCGTTGGCGCCCATGATCCCGCCGCCCGGATGGGTCGACGAGCCGCACAGCCACAGGTCGCGGACGGGGGTCCGGAAGCGCGCGTAGCCGGGCACCGGCCGGTTGAAGAAGAGCTGCTCGAGCGACAGCTCGCCCTGGAAGATGTTGCCCTCGGTCAGCCCGGTCGTGCGCTCGATGTCGAGCGGGGTCTGGACGTTGCGGTGGAGGATGATGTCGCGGATGTTCGGGGCGAACTCGGCGATCCGGTCGATGACCGCGTCGCCGAACGCCTCGCGCTGGTCGTCCCAGGTGCCGAGCTCGGGTGCCAGCTTGTACGGCGCGTACTGGACGAAGCAGCTGATGACGTGCTTGCCGGGCGGCGCCATCGTCGGGTCGACCAGGGTCGGGATGATCATGTCGATGTACGGCTTGGCGCTGAAGTGGTCGTACTTGGCGTCGTCGTAGGCCGTGCTCCATGTCGTCGATCGACGGGCTGAAGCTGATCGCGCCGCGGAGGTGCTCGCCCTCCCCGGGCAGCCCGCTGAAGTCCGGCAGGCGGTCGACCGCGAGGTTGACCTTGCCCGACGAGCCGCGGAACTTGAAGCGACGGACCTCGTCCTCGAACGAGGGGTCGAGCGTCCCCGGCTCGAGCAGGCCGAGGAACGTCCGGCTCGAGTCGAGCGACGACAGGATCGAGTCGGCGTGGATCTCCTCGCCCGACTCGAGCGCGACGCCGACCGCGCGTCCGCCCTTGACGATGACGTTCGCCACCGGGGCCTCGGTCCGGATCTCCGCGCCGAGCGCCCGCGCGGCATCGCCGATCGCGTTGCTGATCCCGCCGGTCCCGCCCTTGGGGATGCCCCATGCCCGGAACGCGCCGTCGATCTCGCCCATGTAGTGGTGGAGCAGGACGTAGGCGGTGCCCGGGCTCTTGACGCCCTGGTACGTGCCGATGATCCCGGACGCCGCCATCGTCGCCTTGAGCGGATCGGTCTCGAACCACTGGTCGAGGAAGTCCGATGCGCTCATCGTCATGAGCTGGACGAAGACGGCCTGCTGACGCTGCGGCAGCTGCTGGAAGCGTCGGGCCAGGCCGGCCAGCGGCATCATCGGCCGGGGATCGTTGCTCGTCAGGTCGGGCGGGGTGATGGCCAGGATCGGCTTGATGAAGCGGGCCATCTCGACCATCAGCTGGCCGTATTCCTCGTACGCCTCCGCGTCGCTCGCCGACCAGCGTCGCAGCTCGCGGATCGTCCGGCCGTGGTCGTTGACCCGCCACAGGTAGTCCCCGCCGCCGGCCGCCGGTCCGTCGCCCTTGCGCAGCGGGGTGAACGTCCCGTCGAGCGGCAGGATGTCGAGACCGTGGCGAGGCAGCTGGAGGTCGCGGATGATCTCCGGCCGCAGCAGGCTGACGACGTAGCTGAAGACGGAGAAGCGGAAGCCCGGGAAGATCTCCTCGGTGACAGCCGCGCCACCGAGCACGTGGCGACGCTCGAGGACCAGCGTGCGCATCCCGGCACGCGCCAGGTAGGCCGCGCTGACGAGGCCGTTGTGACCACCACCGATGACGATGGCGTCGTAGGACTGGGCCAAGGACCGCCCCTCCGCGTTATCCAGTCTGCATAGGATTGATGCAAGTCTAGCGGACGGAACCCGGCGGCCGCCTCACGAAGGTCGCCCGCCAGGCCGGTCGATCGAGCCCGGCTCGAAGGCGCCTGGCCCAGCTGGAATGGAGTCCATCGAGGTCGGCCGGCCTCAGCGGCCGAAGCTCGACGAGGTCGAGGCCGAGTCCATCGAAGGCGGCCGCCATCCGCTCCAGGTCGGTCGGGCCAAGACCGGCCTGCAAGCCGGTCGCGGACCGGCCGTCGCGGCCGGTGACGGAGAGGGTCAGCTCGAGGCGGCCAGCCGGGGCGACGAGCCGGGCGATCGAGTCCGTCGTCCCGGGATCCAGTCCGAGGGCGCCGCGCAGAAGCGAGCCCCAGGGAAACCGGACGGTCACCCGGTCGGCGATGCCGTCGAGGTCCGCGGGCAGACGGTCGATGCCGGCGGCCACGAACCACACGCGTGGCGGACCGGGAGGCGACGCTCGGCGCGCGACGCGACGCGACGCCTCGGCCATCGCCCGGGCATCGGCGTCGATGCCGACCACGAACGCATCCGGGTCGGCGGCCGCCTCGGCGAGGACGGCCCGGCCGTCGCCGGTTCCGAGATCGATGACGACCCGGCGATGGCGCCGGGCCAGGCTGACGACTTACCCGACGTCGACCTCGAGGACGCGCCGGCCGCTGACGGAATGCATGCCCGGAGTATGCCCGATGTCCTGCCACGACTCGTCGCACTGGGCACGGCGGATCCGGCAGGACGTCATGGGCTCACCCAGATCCGAGCGGAGGGGTCGACCGTGGCCGAATCGATCAGCGTGTCGTCGAGCGCCACGAGCCGTCCGTTCGCAGCGATCAGACGTGTGATCGTGTATGGCGTCGGGCCGGCACCCCAGATGGGCTCGGTGGACCACCAGGCGGTCCCATCCTCGGAACCCACCGCGATGCCCGGACCGGTCATGGCTGGATCGCCTCCGACGGTCCGAGGACGTGATGCGACCACGACCCAGCGGTCCGGCACGCCGATCACGAGGGCCTCCCCGACGTTCCCCTCGACCAGGTCGAACCCCGGGCCGGTGAAGCGCTGCCACGTGACGCGGTCGGGGGAACGCCAGATGACGATCGGAACAGTCTCGCCCTCGCTCAAGGTCGCCCGCGTGGCCCACCGCGACGATGCCGCCCCCGGGGCCGTCGGCCGCGAGGCTGGTGATCCGCGCCGCGTCGAAGACGCGGCCCAGGGGAATCGTGGTCCATGTCGCACCATCGGTCGACGCCCACATCGCCTGCCGTCCCGGGTTCTTCTGCCCGATTGGGGTACTCCGGGCTTGATCGAACTCCGCCTCCGTATCTGCTGCCCGCCCGGCGATCAAGTACCCGCCCGATGCCAACCCGGCCACGGCGTCGACGATCACCCGCGGGGCACCGGGCAGATGGATGGCCGTCCACGCCTCCCCGTCCGGGGACGTCCAGATGACATCAGAGGACGGATACCCGCCGGTCGTCGCAAGGAACGTGGTTCCGTCGGAATAGAACTGCTTCGCTTCGCCCTTGAACGTGCCTTCCGACGCGGGTGGGGCGCCGACCGTTTGCCACGTTCGTCCGTCGGACGACCGCATCAGACCTTCGCAGAGCGACAGGTAGGTGGTCCGCGACGCGGCCAGCGACACGCACCCGATGCGACTGTTCTCTGGCGTGACGTCCGACCAGGTGACGAGGTCGGTGGAGAGGAAGATGCTGAGCCGGGGCGGTGACGGCACCGCGCTTGTCACGTGCATCCAGCCGGCCGGTCCGTACGCGAGCTGATTCCCGAACGCGTTCGCGTCCGTTTGCCCGAGCGACCACGCGAGTCCGGTCGCGCCGGTCGGCGCGGGCACGGAAGCCACGGTTGGCACCACGTCCGTCACCGACGGGGCGACAGACCCCGTCGTCGGCGAGGGCGACTCCGACGCATCGGCGGTGCGACCCGGTGGCGTGAGCGGCGGACTCGAGTAGGCGAAGTTCTGGACGCCATCGACGCCGGTGACGGACTGCCAGCCGACGACCACGAGGCGACCATCACTGGCAGCCAGTGACGCTCCGCCGAAATACTCGGTCGTCGAAGGAAGGCTGGTCACGCGTTGCCAGGCGACGCCGTCCTCCGTCTGCCACAGCTGGAGCTCTCCGACCGGATCGACGTCCCTGTTCAGGAACCCGAGCGCGAACACGCGCCCGCCGACCGAGGCGACGTGCTGGGGACCGACGGCGCCGTCCACCTTGCGGAAGGTCCAGGATGAGCCGTCGACGGAGGTGGCGGCGACGGCGTTCGCGGTACGTTCGAAGCAGTTCGGCGGACACGTCGTGCCCACGGCGACGAAGCCGGGCCCGCCAACGACGACGTCCGACAGTGCACCGACGAAGTCCAGCCCCACGTTCGATTGCACCCAGTGCAGGCCGTCGGGCGACGTCCAGGCTGCCGGCCGTCCGGGTTCCGTCCCCGCGGCACGAAGGTGGTCGCTGCCGACGGCCACGAAGCCCGATGACGTCGCGACGACGCCGACCATGCCGCCGCAGCTCGGACCTTCGCTCGTCTCGAAACACTCCCCCACATCCATCGCCGGGCCATCTTCGGCCTGTGTCCAGATCAGGCCGTCGGTTGACGTCCAGGCGGATGCACGGGCCCGCGTGCCGTCGGCGTCGACGACCCATCCGACGAGAACGTATCCCGCCGGGGAGGCCGTGATCGCGCCGACGCGGGCCACCGCTCCCGGGGATCCTGGATCGAGCGTCGCGCGCTGCCACGTGCCGCCATCGATGGAGTGCCAGACGCGCGCCCGCCCGTCATCCGCGTAGCCGATGGCGACCGTCCCGGACGTCCCGCTCGCGACGCCGAAGATGCCGGCAGACGGGTTGCTGGTCCCGACCGCCGCCCCGACTTCAAGGCCCGGCTGATCGGCAGCCCGTGCGAATGGCTCGCCCGTCGTCGCCTTCCACGATGCCCCGTAGCACTGGGTCGGAGCCGCACGGACGGGAACGCAGCTGCCGCGACCGACGCCTACGAGGTTCGCCCCGTCGAAGGTGACGTCCTCGATCGAGCCATCGGGGCCCGGGCCGAACTCGATCGCCTGCCAGCTGTCGCCGGGAGGGACCGGCGGCACGGCTGGTGACGGGCTCGGGTGCAGACTGGCGATCGCGACCGGCGTCGTCGGCGGGACGACGGTCACCGGCGCGGTCTGCGATGTCCGCAGCAGGTAGGCGCCGACGGCCGCTGCCCCGAGCAGGGCCAGCGCCAGCAGCGCCGCCGCTGCCACCAGGACGAGGCGCGATGGCTGCGATCGCCGGCGGGCGATCTCGGCCGCGATGGCGGCGTCGACCCGGGCCGACGGCAGCAGACCGAGCGGCCGGCCAAGGTCCCGGGCGTCGGCCCGGATGGCGGCCGCCTGACGGGCGCACGCGGCACACGACGCGAGGTGCGTCTCGAGCTCGGCGGTCTCGGCCGGGGTCAGCTCGAAGTCGAGCGCGACAGCGGCGAGCTCGAGGCTCCGCTCGTGGACCGGCCGAGCGGGCAGATCGTGGACAGTCATGACCCACCCTCCGGCGCATCGAGGATGAGGCGGAGCTGGGCGCGCGAGCGGCTCATCAGGGTCCGGGTGGCGCCTTCGGTCCGGCCGATCGAGGCGGCGACCTCCTGGCCGCTGAAGCCCTGGGCCGCGAGCAGCAGGGCCGCCCGGGCGTCGGGCGCCAGCCCGGCCAGCGCGCGATGCAGCTCGATGTCGCGCTCGGTCCGCAGGAACTCGCTGTCCGGACGGCCGGGCTCGCGCCGATCGAGCAGGCGCGGGGCGACCCGGCCCCAGACCGCGCCATGGCGGTTGCGGCTGATGGCGGCGTTGGCCGCGACGCGGTACAGCCACGGCCGGACCTCGTCGGGCATCCGCCCCGCGCGCGCTTCGCGGATCAGCCGGATGAAGGCGTCCTGGAGGAGCTCCTCCGCCGCCTCGCGGTCACGCGTCATGCGGATCAGGAACCCGAACAGCTCGCCGCGGTGGGCTTCGTACAGGGCGGTCAGCGTCGCGTCGTCGATGCGCGGTGCCACGCGCAGTCGCTCGAGACCCGGCTGGACCTCGTCGGACGGCGTGGACTCGGATGCGTCGCTCACAGCGGTGAGACGAGCGGCTCGGTGCGTTGTTACCGGGCGAGCCGGCGTCGACGTTCAGGCCCGGGCTCCCCATCCAGCCTGCATACGAATCCTGCATACTGGACCCCCGATCGAACCAGGAGGACCGCCGGCCCATGAGCGTGGGGACCGCCTTCCATCCGCGCACCTCGCTGCTCAACCGCAAGATGCAATGGCGCGAGTGGTCCGGCTATTTCGCCTCGAGCGCGTATGCCGATGCCCACGACATCGAGTACAACGCGATCCGCGAGGCGGCCGCGCTCATCGACGTCTCGCCGCTCTACAAGTACGTCATCGGCGGCCCCGACGCCCTCCGCCTGGTCGACCGCGTCGTGACCCGCGACGCGACCCGGCTGGCCGTCGGCGGCGTCCTCTACACGCCGTGGTGCGACGAGCACGGCAAGGTCGTCGACGACGGCACGATCCACCACCTCGACGACGACCGGTTCCGCTGGACCGCCGCCGACCCGCAGCTGCGCTGGCTCCGCCAGAACAGCGCGGGCCTTGACGTGACCATCACCGAGGAGACCGAGGCGACCGCGGCCCTGGCACTCCAGGGGCCGCTCGCTCGTGACGTGCTCGAGGCTGCCACCGGCGAGTCGTTCGGGGACCTCCGATACTTCCGCCGGCGACCCTCGAAGATCGGCAAGGTCGCGATCGACGTGTCCCGGACCGGCTACACCGGGGACCTCGGCTACGAGCTGTGGATCCCGGCGGCCGGCGCGGTCAAGACGTGGGACGCCCTGGTTGCCGCGGGCAAGCCGTTCGGCATCCGGCCGGCCGGCATGCTGGCGCTCGACGTCGTCCGCCTCGAGGCCGGGCTCATCCTCATCGAGGCCGACTACACGTCGGCTCGCCACGCGATGAACCCCGAGCAGAACTACTCGCCGGGCGAGATCGGGCTCGGGCGCCTCGTCAGCTTGGACAAGGGCGACTTCGTCGGCCGGCTTGCTCTCGAGCGCGAGGCGAGAGCCGGCGGCCCGGCGCGGCGGCTGGTCGGACTCCAGCTCGATTGGTACGACATCGAGGGTCTGTACGACGCCCAGGGCCTGCCGCCGGCGATCAGCCCGATCGTCGACCGGTCGCCGGTGCCGGTCTTCGCCGGTGGCCGGCAGGTCGGCCGCGCCACCAGCCACGGCTGGAGCCCCATCCTCAAGCAGGCCATCGCCCTCGCCTCGGTCGGGCCGCAGCTGGAGCCGATCGGGACGCGGCTGTCGGTCGAATGGACGGTCGAGGGCCGGCGTGGACGAGTCGGTGCCACCGTCGTCGAGCTGCCGTTCCTCGATCTCCCCCGCAAGCGGGCCTGAGCGGAGCCGCAACCGCGACGCGCGCAAACGGGTGCGATGAACCTGCAAGCCACCCGCAAGGCGACCGGCCGATCCCGGGGTCCCGGCCGTGAGGCCCGGCCCGCGACGATCGGCCGCATCATGGCTACGACTCACGTTCGGCGTCCCGGCGCGCTCGTCGCGGGCGCCCCGGCCTGACCCGCCGCCGGGCGGGCGCACTCTCGCTGCTCGGGATCCTGACGACCCTCCTCCTGGCGACCGGTGCGACCGCCCGACCCCCCACCCAGCCCAGGCCACTGACGGCCGCCGACTTCCACCCGATCACCCTGCCGCCGGGCCGTTCGTTCCTGCCGGTCTCCGAGGCGGGCGTTGACGCGCGGTCGGCCCAGCTCGAGCCACTCGCGCCGATCCCCGACTTCTCGACACCGTCGCTCGGCCCGTCGGCGTCACGCCCGACGCCTGCGCAGCCGAGCCTCACGCGGAGCCAGTCGAAGGCGCCGCCTGCGCCGCGCCAGCCTGCGGTCCACCTCACCGGCCACTCCGCGAGCGGCTCCGCGACGTGGTACTGCAAGACCGGCGTCAGCGCGTGTCACAACGCGTATCCCGGCGGCCTCTACGCCGCCGCGGGACCGGAGCTCCGCGTGGGGCACTGGCGCAATCGGGTCGTCCGGGTGTGCGGCAGCGGCCACTGCGTCAACGTCCGGTTGATCGACTGGTGTGCCTGCGGCGGCAACCACATCATCGATCTCTACAGCGACGCCTTCCAGCGGCTGGCGCCCCTCAACGCTGGGGCGCTCCGGGTGCGCGTCAGCTGGTGACGAGTGGCACGTCGACGACGTGCTCCGACAGGAACCAGACCTGCAGCTCGTGGCGGCGAAGGACGTCGCTCATCAGGACGTCGTTGGTCCCCCAGTCCTCCGACTCCTCGGTGGCCGTGATGCCGGCCCGGACCTTCTCGATGATCGTCTCGTGGGCTCGCAGCGTCCGGTCGATCATCACCGCGACCTCCTCGGCACCGTCCGGCGGGCGCGGGATGGTGGTCAGCTCGGCGGCGTGTCGCGGGTCGCCGACGGCGATGCCACCGAGGCTCTGGACGCGCTCGGCGAGCAGGTCGATGATCTCGGTCTGCTCCTCGGCGTGCTTGTCGAACAGCAGGTGGAGCTGGTAGAAGGTCGGCCCCGCGACGAGCCAGTGGTGCTTCTTGTAGAGCGAGTAGAGCACCATCGAATCGGACAGGATCTCGTTCAGCAGCTTGCAGCTCGCCGTCTTCGCCTTGTCGGGCAGGGCGATGGGCAGGGAGCGCAGGGTCCCGAAGCGCTGGATCTCGGGGGCGCTGAGCCCGAGCCTGGGCTCGGGGGAGCGGCGGCGGCCGTTGGTGCGTGGCGTGGCGTCCCTGGTCGGCATGGCGGGTCCTCCTCGACGTGGACCCAGAGTGTCCCGCGGCTCCTGCTGCCGGCGCCCCGTCGGACCCATCCCGCGGCGTGACAGCCGCGTGGCGATCTGTCGTCGCTGAGCCCGCTGTCAGGGGATGTGCACGCGGCCGTCGGCGCCGAGGGGAAAGTGCGGGTTGTGGGCGATCTCCCACGGATGGCCGTCCGGATCGGCGAAGTAGCCCGACGTCCCGCCCCAGTCCATCCCCGTCGCCGGCTTGAGCAGGGTCGCCCCGGCCGCGACCGCGGCGTCGAGGAACGTGGCCACGTCCGGGGCGGCCTCGACGTTGATGGCGAGGGTGATCCCGCCGAACGGCGCCCGCGGCTCGGCCGGCAGCCGCGCGTCCTCGGCGAGCTCGTGCCACGGGAACAGCCCGATGTGCGTGTCGGCCGTCCGGAACCAGGCGATCTCGTCGCTCGACGATCCACACCGCTCCCAGCCGAGCGCTGCGTAGAAGGCGATCGAGCGCGACAGGTCGGCGACCCCGAGGGTGACGATGCCGAGGCGGGCCGGGATGGTCATCGGAGGGTCCTCCGTGCGTAGGCTTCGAGGCGGTCGAGCGCCTCGGGCAGGTCCGTCCGGCCGAAGCCGATCCGGAAGTGATTGCCAGGGTCACCGAACTGCGAGCCCGGGAGCAGGAGCACGCCTTCGGCTTCGACGAGGGCAGCAGCCCAGTCGTCGATCCGCACGCCGGGCACGGTCAGCCGGGGGTAGCCGATCGAGCCGGCCCGCGGCCGGACCCAGGTGAAGCGGTCGGCCCAGTCGTCGAAGAACGCGTCGAGGCGCTCGAGGTTCGCGGCCACGATCCCGCGCGAGCGTTCCAGGACCCGATCGCGGGCACGCAGGCCGATGATGGCCAGGATCTCGGACGGCGCCGACGAGCAGATCGTCGTGTAGTCCTTGAACGCGGCGAGGCGGCCGAGCAGCTCGCGGTCATGCGTCGCGAGCCAGCCGATCCGGAGGCCGGGCATCGCATACGACTTCGACATGACGCCGAGCGACAGCCCGCGCGGCAGCGCATCTGCGCCGGCCGGCAGCCGGTCGGCCTCGTCGACCTCGAGGCCGCGGTAGACCTCGTCGACGAGGAGATGCGCTCCCGACTCGGCCGCGATGGCCACGACCGCGTCGTAGGTCGACCGATCGGCGAGCATGCCGGTCGGGTTGTGGGGCACGTTGACGACGATCAGCCGCGTGGCCGGGGTCACCTGCTCGCGCAGCCGGTCGACGTCGATCGCCCAGTCGTGCGTCTCCTGGAGCTCGTGGAGGGTCACCTCGGCACCCGCCGCGCGGGCCACTTCGTACAGGCTCTGGTAGCCCGGCCACGTGACGACCATGTGGTCGCCGGGGCCGCCCAGGACGTTCATCAGGCAGAAGATCGCCTCCTCCGCGCCGGCGAAGGTCAGGACATCGTCCGGCTCGATGCCGTCGTACAGCGCGGCGATCTCGCGACGGAGCAGCGGGTGACCGGCCGATTCCGTGTAGCCCAGCCGGAGGCCTTCCCACAGGGATCGCGTCTCGTCATCGGCCAACGCCAGCAGCTCGGCCATCGGGTACGGCTCGACGTCCGAGGCGCACAGGAGGTGCCGTACAGCGAACTCCCAGCGGGCGAAGAAGCGCTCCAGGGCGAAGTCGGCGATGCGCACCCGGTCATGATGGCGCACGATGGCGGCGTGGAGGCAACGATCGCCGTCGTCGGCGTCCCGACCGCCCTGGGCGGCCACCTGTCCGGGATGGAGACGACACCGGCCGGTCTGCGCCAGCTCGGCCTGATCGACCGGTTGCGGGACCGGCCCGGTCTCGCCGGCTTGGCGATCCGTGACGAGGGCGATCTCCGGATCGAGCCGGGATTCCGACCGGACCCGGACCCTCGCGCCAAGAACCGCGCGGCGATCTGCGAGTTCCTGCCGCGGGAGCGGGACCTGATCGCCGGGATCGCCGCCGACGGTGGAACGCGGCTGGTCGTCGTCGGTGGCGACTGCACCGCACACGCCGGTGCGATGGCCGGCTTTCGGCGCGCGTGGCCCGAACGGCGGCTGGCCATCGCCTGGTTCGACGCGCACGGCGACTTCAACACGCCCGCCACCACGCCATCGGGCAACGTCTGGGGGATGCCGTTCGCGATGCTCTGCGGGCGCGGCGACCCCGACCTCGTGGCCGCGGCCGACGGCCCGACGGTGATGGAGCAGGATGCCGCGCTGTTCGGCGGCCAGGTGCTCGATGAGCAGGAGTCCCGGATGCTCGCCGCGTCCCGGATCGCCCACTTCGGGGCCGGGATGCTGGGCACGACGGCGGGGCGCGCTGCCGTCGAGGGCTGGGCGCGATCGGTCGGCGCCCGGGTCGACGGGATCTACCTGGCCTTCGACATGGACTGCCTCGACATGGCCGGCGGCTGGGCGGTGACGATGCCCGAGCCCGACGGGCTGGCGCTCGAGACGGCGGAGGCCGTGGTCGGCATCCTCGCCGCGGCGATGCCGGTCGTGGGGTTCGGCCCGACCGCGGTGACGCTGGCGAACGGGGACGGACCGAAGACGGTGGACGCGATCGCGCGCCTCGCGGAGGCGGCCTTCAAGAGCTGAGGCCCACCCGGGCCGGCCGCCACGCGGCGCCGACCGAGAGCCGGATGACCGCGCCCGGCGGGAGCGGCATCCAGGCCCAGGTGGGACCTCGACCGGCCAGGGCGATCGCGATCCGGAGCGGGCCCGCGTGGGAAACGAGGACCGTGTCGCGGTCGGCCTCGACCAGTGCCCGCCATGCCGCGGTGACGCGGTCGAGAAGCCGGGCAGCGGTCTCGCCGTCCGGCCAATCGATCGACATCTCCCCGGCGGCGAGGGCCCGCGCGACGGCCGGTGCGACCCGCTCGAGCTCCTCGAAGGTGCGGCCCTCGGCGATGCCGAAGTCCGCTTCGGACCACCGCGGGTCGACCTCGACCGGACCGAGCCCGGCGGCCGTTGCGAGCGGGGCGGCCGTCTCGAGCGCTCGCCGGGCCGGGCTGCTGATGATCCGCGCGGACGCCGGGATGGTCGGCGCCAGCTCGGCCGCGAGCGCCGTGGCCGCCGCTCGACCCGGTCGATCCAGTGGCGGATCGCTGAGTCCGCAGTACCGATGACCCGTCCACGACGTGCTCGCATGACGAACGAGGATGAGCTCAGCCACGACGGCCCCCGGAGGCCGGATCGAGCTCGAGCGGGCCGGAGACTGCCGCCGACTCGAACGTCGCCATCTCGTCGCGGACGCGCGCCGCGGCCGCGATCAGGCCCATCGCCAGCGCGGCGCCGGTCCCCTCCCCCAGCCGCAGGTCGAGATCGAGCAGGGGACGGCAGCCGAGCCGCTCGAGGATGACCGCGTGGCCGGGCTCCACGGACCGGTGGGCGGCGATCAGCCGCGGCGCGATGGCACCGTCGAGGGCAGTCGCCACCAGCGCGGCCGAGCCCGTGATGAACCCGTCCAGGACGACCGGGATGCGTGCCGCGGCACTCCCGGCGATCACGCCGACCAGCACGCCGATCTCGAGCCCGCCGACCGCGGCCAGGACCCCGACCGGGTCGTTCGGGTCGGGCGCGTTCCGCTCGATGGCGGTCGTCACGGCGGCCATCTTCCGCCGGTGCGTCGCGTCGTCGATGCCCGTGCCCCGACCCGTCACCTCAGCGACCGGCCGCCCGGTGAGGACCGCCGTGATCGCGCTGGCCGCCGTCGTGTTGCCGATGCCCATCTCGCCGACCCCGACCAGGTCCAGGCCGGTGCGTCGCAGGTCCGTGACGAGCTCCAGGCCGACCGCGATCGCCCTGAGCGCTTCGCCGCGGGACATGGCGGGTCCATCGGTCATGTCGGCCGTGCCGTCGCGGATCCGGGCCCGGATGAGGCGCGGCGCGCGGTCGTCGGCGGCCGGGCTGGCCGGCTCGGGTCCGGGCGCAGCGACGCCCGCATCGACCACCACGACCTGTGCGCCCGCGGCGGCCGCGAGGGCGTTGATGGCGGCGCCACCGGCCGCGAAGTTCGCGACCATCTGGGCCGTCACGTCGGACGGGTAGGCCGAGACGCCTCGACGGGTCACGCCATGGTCTGCGGCGGCGACCACGATCGTCCGGCGGGCGACGGGCGGATCGGCCCGGCCGGTGATGCCGGCCAGCTCCACGAGGAGGGTCTCGAGGCGGCCGAGGCTCCCCGGTGGCTTGGTCAGCCGATCGAGGTGGGCAGCGGCCGCCCGCATCGCCTCGGCGTCGAGCGGCCGGACCTCGCCGAGCGCGGCCTCGAGCACGGGACTCGAGCGCCAGGAGATCGTTCGACTCCGGGGCTGCGGCCGAGCGGTCGCTCATCCGTCGGGGCCCTTGAGCCGGAGCGGAAGACCCGCCACGAGGAGGTGGACCTCGTCGGCCTGTGCCGCGAACCGCTGGTGGACCATCCCGACCAGGTCGCGGTAGGCGCGCGCCCCGGCGTGCATCGGGACGATCCCGCCACCGACGTCGTCGCTGACGACGATCACCGGCCCAGCGCGCCGGGCGATCGCGTCGAGCGCGGCGGTGACCGGCCCGTCCAGGAGCGGGTCGAGGTCTGACGGCTCGTCGCCCAGGATGGCGCTGAGCCACAGGGTCAGGCCGTCGATGAGCAGCGGCTCCCCGGGCTCGGTCCGCTCGATCGCCCCGGCCAGGTCGGTGCCGACGTCGATCGTCGGCCAGTCGGTCGGGCGTTCCCGTCGATGGCGGGCGATGCGGTCGTCCATCTCGGGATCGCCGGGCCAGGCCGTGGCGAGGAACCATGCCCTGCCGGAACCGGCCTGCGATCGCGTGGCAGCGAGGCCGAACCGGCTCTTGCCGCTCCGCGTCCCGCCGAGCGCGAGGATCAGCGGCCGGGCCATGCCACGCTCACGGCGATGGCCAGCGACCCGAGGATCGCCGCCAGACCGAGCTCGACGATCGCCCCGAGGACGTCGCCGTCGATCTGGCCGCGGGCGTGGATCAGACCGAACGCCGCCGCCAGGCCGGCGCCCATCCCGGCCGCAACGGCCAGCGGCAGGACGACCGAGCCGGCGAC
The DNA here is from genome assembly GCA_963842695.1 of uncultured Chloroflexia bacterium. Taxonomy (GTDB): domain Bacteria; phylum Chloroflexota; class Limnocylindria; order Limnocylindrales; family CSP1-4; genus SPCO01. The sequence goes on along the minus strand of CAWJHK010000006.1, from coordinate 88,934 downwards.
GAGCCCGCTCGCGATGACCACGGCCACGACGGTCAGCCCGGAAACGACCACATCGACGCCACGCACTCGGCTGAGGAACCAGCCGCCAAGCCCACCTCGAGGTCCCGCACCGGGTCCCAGGCCCGGCCCCTCCGCGGCCGCAGTCCAGGCGACCAGCACGGGCAGCACCCGCGACGCGGCCACGGCGGCGGCCAGGGCGGACGCTGCGACCAGCCCCCCGGCGCGCGTCGCGACTTCGGCGAGCGCGGCGACCTGGGCCGCGAGGACGAGGACGAGCGCGACGGCCCCGCCGGAGCCGATCGCCGGATCCTTGCGCGCGGCCTCGGCCGCGACGCGGTCGCGCGCCAGCAGCGCGTCCGCGGTGTCGGCCAGCCCGTCGAGGTGCAGCGCGCCGCTCAGGACGGCCAGGGCAGCCACGGCGGCGATCGCGGCCAGGGTCGGGACAGGGCCGGCGAGGAGGGCGAGCGGGATCGCAGCGAGCACGCCGATGAGGGCTCCGACGAGCCCGTACGCGCCGGCACCGGTCGTCTCCGCCGAGACGGACCGGACCGGGATCCGCGTGAGCATCGACATCGCGGCCCGGATCTCAGCCAGGCCGGCCCCGGCGCCCCGTCGCGCGACGGCTGCTCGGTCGTCGGCGGCCTGGTCCCCGCCGGTCACGGGATGGCCGCCGGGATGCGCACGAGCGCTGGATCGACGCGGAACACCTCGCGGATCGAGCGTTCGTCGAGCGACGTGTGCGGCGGCCCGTCGGCGGCGATCCGGCCGCCGTCCATGACGACGACCCGCGGGAAGAAATGGGCGGCGAGGGCCAGGTCGTGGAGGACCGCGACGATCGTCCGGCCGTCGCGTTCGTTGAGATCGACGAGCAGCTGCATGACCTCGACCTGGTGACGGATGTCGAGGTGCGCCGTCGGCTCGTCGAGGACGAGGATCGGGGCAGCCTGGGCCAGGGCGATGGCGACGAACACGAGCTGGCGCTCCCCCATCGACAGGCCCCGGGCATCACGGTCGCGGAGGTGGATCACGCCGACCCGTTCCATGGCCGACTCGATGGCGTCACGATCCGCGTCCCGCAGCCCGCTGAGCGGTGGGTCGTGCGGCAGCCGGCCGAGCGCGACGACCTCGCGCACCGGCATCGCGAACGGGAGCTGGGTGAGCTCGGGGACCACGGCGATCGTCCGGGCGACCGTCTTCGCGTCGATCGACCGGATCGCGGCGCCCAGGAGGGAGACGGAACCATGGCGCGGCTCGAGAACGCCCGTCAGGACCCGCAGGAGCGTCGACTTCCCCGCCCCGTTCGGGCCGACGAGGGCGAGACGCTCGCCCGCCTCGGCTGCGAGGCTCACCTCGTCGACGATCCGTCGATCGCCGTACGCGACGGTGACGCCTTCGGCCTCGAGGATCGGGGTCACAGCTCGTATCCCGAATGGGTCTGGGCCAGCAGGACCAGGAAGAACGGCGCGCCGAGCATGGCCATGACCACGCCGACGGGGAGATCGCCCAGCAGCCGCGCCACGATGTCCGCGGCCACCAGCAGGATGGCGCCGGCGATCGCCGAGATGGGGATGACGCGCCGCGCCGGCGCCCCGACCAGCAACCGCACGACATGGGGCACGACCAGGCCGACGAACCCGATCAGGCCGGTGATCGCGACCGCCGCCGCCGTCGTCATCGATGCCAGGACCAGCAGGATCCCTCGTTCGCGTTTGACGTCGATGCCGAGGTGGCGCGCGGCGACGTCGCCGAGGAGCATGCCGTCGAGCGAGCGGGCACGGACCGCGATCGCGAGGCAGCCGACCAGGATCAGGGGGGCGGCGACCAGGAGGCGATCCCAGGATGCACCGCCGAGGCCCCCGAGGAGGAACGTGAAGATGGCCCGCAGGTTCGCGCCCGACACGTACATCGCCATCGTCAGGAAGGCGGCCAGGATCGATCCGACGGCGTAGCCGGTGAGCAGCAGCCGGGTCATCCCACCGGCGCGGCCGGCACCGCCGACGTGGAACACCAGCAACGCCGCCGCGATGGCGCCGATGAAGGCGAGCACGTTGACGATGCCCAGCTGGAACGCCGCGAAGCTGACCGGCAGCAGGATCCCGATCGCGGCGCCGAGCGCGGCGCCCGACGACGTCCCGAGCACGTACGGATCGGCCAACGGGTTGCGGACGATGCCCTGGAACGTGCAACCGGCGATCGCCAGGCCGGCCCCGACCACCGCCGCGGTCAGCACTCGCGGCAGCCGCAGCTCCCAGACGATCGTCTCGGTGGCCGCGGACCAGGAGCGACCGAGATCAAGCCCGGTGAGACGATGGACGATGACGGTCAGGGTGTCGGCCGGGCCGATCTCCGTCGAGCCGACCGACACGCCCGCGACCAGCAGCACGGCCAGCACGACCAGCCCGGTCAGCCCGATGAGCGCGGTGCGACCCCGGATCCGGCCGGCGAGGTCAGCCCGCCGGAGGCTGCCCGGGATCGTCCGCGCCGTCATCGGTGCCCGCTCAGCTCACCGGCGGGAGCTGGAGGTCCGGATACATCGCCAGCGCCAGGTTGTGCATGCCGATCGCGAGGCGGGGTCCGGGGCGGGTGATCTCGGTGTCCTTCACGGACCGGATGTCACCGGTCTTGACGGCACTGAGGACCTTCCAGCCGGTTCGCTTGGCGACCGTCTCGGGTGTCGGCGTATAGAACGCGTTGACGCCCAGGATGATGGTCTGCGGATCGCGCTTGATCAACGTCTCGAGCGGGACCTCGTAGGTCACCTTGTCGCCGGTGATCACGTCCACGCCGAGGAGGCCGACCATCTCGGCGAGGAACGAGCCCTCGCCCGGGCCGTAGATCTGACCCGTGGGGTCGAGGTAACCGACGTCGTAGAACACGCGCGGCTTCGTCGTCGCCTTCTGCGATTCGGCCTGGGCGGCGTCGGCGATCGCCTTCATGTCGGCCCGCATCTTCGTGGTGATCGCGGTGGCCTCGTCGGACTTGCCGACGGCGGTACCGACGAGCTCGATGTCCTTGTAGATGCCGTCGATCGACGGCGTCGAGACCACGAGCACCGGGATCTTCAGGTCGCGCAGCTTTGCGATGGCATCGGCCGAGGTGAAGCCGGCGCCGCCGGCGATGACCAGGTCGGGATCGAGGCCGACGATCTTCTCCACGTCGACGGTGCCGAAGGTGACCACGTCGGGCAGGGGCTTCGCCTCGGCTGGGTAGTCGCTCGAGTCGTCGGTGGCGACCAGGCGATCGCCGGCCCCGACCGCGAACAGTGTCTCGGTCACCGCCGGCGTCAGCGAGACGATCTTCTGGGGTTCCGCCGCGAGCGTGACGGTCCCGCCCTCGTCGTCGGTCAACGTGAGCGGGAAGGACGGAGCCGGCGTGGGGGTCGGCGCCGGGGTCGCGCTCGCGACGGGCGGAGCCGTGGCCGGGGCGATGGCCGTCGAGGCGGTCGGGGCGGCCGGTGAGGCACCGCTGTTCGAGCACGCGGCGACGACAAGCAGGAGCACCGCGAGCAGGGTCACGAGCGAGCGGGTGACCGCGCCTCCTGCGGCGCGGCGCGCGGACGGGGACGGTTCGAACACGGGTCGGGAAACCTCCGATGTCGGGTGGGCGATCGGAGGGGTCGGGTCGCAGGACGGCTTCGGGTCCTGGACGCACGAGACCCCTCACATCAGACGGACGGAGGGGTCCTAGCCGGTGGAGTGCACGGTCCTGCCTACCTCTCTCTCGAAGGTTCGAGCATGCACCGTGAGGTCGGCGACCGGACTTGCGCCTCTTGGGCGATCACCGTAGCGGGACTGTGCCGGGTTCTCACCGGCTTCGCGACCACGCGGCGTGACATTGGGTTGTCGAAGCGAGCCTAGCACAGGATCGGCGCGACCCGGCCCGCGCGACCGGCACGCCGTCGGTCGCCACGTAAGTGCCCGGTAAGCCGCCTCGGGCACCATGTCGACCTCGCCCTCCTCCCGCCAGCTCCAACCGCCGGAGGAGGTCAAACGACATGGTGGAGTCACGATGGCTGAGGTGGTTCGGGCCTGGTCTTGCGGCGCTGACTGCCGTCGGCGCCGTCGCCACGACGACGCTCGGCTCCGGCGATCGGCCGTGGTCGCCGCGAGCCTGCGCCGGGTCCCCGGTGGCAGTCATGGGAGCGGTCATGTCACGGGCGCCCGCCGACCCCGCGGAGGTCCGGACGCAGGCGTGGTTCCGGCTGGATCCCGTGCTCGATGGAGACGGCGCCCTCCGTGCCCAGCGACTGGTCGTCGGTCTGGCCGGGTCGCCCGCCCGCCTGGCGTCGGAGCTTCCCGCGGAGTCCTTCGCGGCCGGACCGTTCGGGCGGATCGTGCTGGTCGGCACGGATGACGGCAGCAGGTCGCGCCTTGTCGCCTGGGATGTGGATCGGACGCTGTGCCTATCCACTGGCCGTGGAGGCGGACGTCGTCCGCCGAGCCACGATCGATCGCGCGACCGGGACGGTGGTCGAGACGCGCGTTCGGCGATCGGACCGCGCCGACCTCGGCGTCTGGCGGCGGCCGCTCGACGCGAGCGGAGATGCCCGACGCATCCTCGAGCCGCTGCCGGCCGACGACCGCTTCGGACGGACGTTCTCGACCGAGCTCAGCTGGGACGTCGCCGGTTCCGGGCTGGCCGTGCAGACCTGCGGTGAGCGAGCCTGCCGGACGCGGTTCGTCGGACCCGATGACGCCTCGACCGCCGCGATCGCCGATCCCGAGCTTGGCGTCCTCATCGGCTTCGATCGCGACCGCCTGGTCGCCTACGAGGCGTGCCGCGGCCTGCCCTGCGCGATCGTCTCGATCGATCGGACCGACGGGCGGCGCTTCGTCGTCGATCCCTTCGGCGGCCGGGCCGTCGTCGTCGCCGACGTCAGCGGTTCCCGCCTCCTGCGCGTCGTGCAGGAGGGGACGGGCCGTCGCCTGCGCTCGACCGCCCTCGATGGCTCGACGCCGGCCGATGCCGGTCCCGTCCCGGACGGGCTCGACGTCCTCTCACCCGTCCTCGACCCGGGAGCCGGGACGCGCCTGCCGGCCGGCTGGCTCTTGCTGGCCGCAGAGGGCCGGCTCACCGCTCCGCCACCGGGCGTCCGCCCGGAGCTCCGCCGCATCGCCGATGGGACCTCGGTCCCGATCGATGAGGTGCTGCGATGAGGTCGTCGATCCGACCCACGATCCATTCCGCTGCGGCCCGACGGCTTGTCGCTCTCGCGGCGGCCCTGGCCGTGATCCCGCTGGCATCGACCGGGGCGGTCGCCCACGGGCCGGATCCGACGCTCGGCGGGGCCTTCGCCCAGAACCAGGACCTGCGGTTCCGCTGGCGTGGCGGGGCGGAGCCGACTGCCGTCATCAAGGCTGCGATCCGCGCGGCGGCCGTCGACGCCAATGACAGCCGCGGCTCGAAGGCGGCCACCTTCACCTACGACAGCGGCGGCTCGAACCCGATCGGCTACGGGCCGGGGGCGACGTGCGGTGTCAACGGCCTGGCCTGCTTCACGCGCGATGCCCCGAACGGCTTCACGATGTGGCTGCGTGAGCAGGGCCACGTCTTTGACTGGGGCACGCTCAAATGGTGCCAGGCCTACGCCACCGCGCCGAACGGCTGCTACGACGCGGAGACCATCGCGCTGGACGAGTTCGGCCACGTCGAAGGTCTCGGTCATCACGTGAACTTCGCGAACGACTCGGACTACGCCGACGCCGTCGTGCAGACCTTCTCGCGGACCAAGCCGTCCACGGGCTGGAACTTCCACACGCTCCGCCGTTGCGACGTCGCCACGCTCCAGATGCTGTATGACATGGTCAGCTGGACCGCGAAGTACTCCACCTGTCTCGACCTCGCAACGGTCCTCACGCTGACAGCATCCTCGACGGCGATCCCGACCGGCGGGACGGTGACCCTGACCGCGACGCTGAAGGTCGTCGACGATGACGCCTACCGGAAGCTCGGCGCCAATCCGGTCTCCGGCCGACCGGTCACCCTGCAGCGCCGGCCGGTCGGTGGCACCACGTGGACCACGGTCGGGACGATGCCCGCAGCGGCGGTTGGTGGCACCTACGCCGTCTCCCAGGCACCGCTCGGCGACACCGAATACCGAGCCACCTTCGCCAGCCAGTCGACCGAGGGCCTCAACGGCGACACGTCGCCGACCGTCCGCGTCTCGATCTTCGGCACGTGCCTTGGGGCCGCCGGGCTGGAAACACCCCTCGTTCCGTGCGCATGACCATCGACCCGGGCGCGCGGACACGATCCGGGCGGCATACGGCGACGATCGTCTTCGTCGTGGGCTTGACGGTCCTGGCGATGGGCTGCGCAGGAGGCCCGGAGACCATGACGCCGCGTGGCTCGACTGCCGTCACGGCCGCGCCGACGCCGCGTGGATCCGCCCCGCCGACGTTGCCCGCGAGCGGCGGGACGGGATCGATCGGCCCATCACCGGCTTCCGTGGGCCCGCCGACCGCCTCGCTCGCCGCCGAGGGCCCGCCGTCCGCGTCGCTCGCCGCCGAGGGCGGGGAGCCGGTCACCGGCCAGCTCGGCTCGTTCACCTGGGCCGGCGGTGGCTCGGACAGTCCGTGGCTCCCAGGAGTCCCAATCCACGTCGGTGCCGGCGAGCCGCTGACCGTGGCCCTCGGCGACGACATCCCCGTCACCGAGTGGACCGCCCGCCGGGTCCCCGCCGGCAACCAAGACGGGTCCGGTGCCGTGCCACTGGGTTCGGGCGCGGGGCCGATCGCGTTCGCAGCTCCCGGCGCAGGGCGGTGGTCGGTCCAGGTGATCGTCCGGTTTGCCGCCGACCAGGGCGACGCGGCGTACTACTGGAACGTCGAGGTGCGCTGATCGCGGGCGTGGTCGTGGCACACTGCGCAGGCCGATGCCGACCGCGACCACGCCCCGCCGGCCCCGCCCGCGTGCCCGATGCGTGGTGACCGTCACGTCCCGCCCGTTTCGCGTCGCGGCCACACTGGTGCTGCTGCTGGCGACGCTGGCTCTTGCCGGTTGTGCGGATGCCGAGACTTCGCCGGCCGCCCAGCCGGACGGGTTGCTGGCCCTTGCCGGCGACGGTGACGGCACCGCGCTGACCGGCTGGGGCAAGAGCGGGGGCGGCACCGACATCGACCTCCCGGATGGCACCACGACGTGGATCTCGGCCGGTCGCGCCGGCGTGCTCGTGGCCACGCTGGCCACCGGCACCACCGCGACGAGCTCGCCGCTTCACCTCGACAAGACGCCCAAATGGCGGCCCGTCTCGGCCAAGGACCCCGCCGGGAAGAAACCCTCGGGTCCCGCTTCCTTCGCGACGTGGGACCCGCAGGGCGGGCGGTACGCGATCCTCGCCGGCGACCTGCTCTCAGCTGACCCGATCGGCCTCGTCCTGGTCGACCCGTCCACCGCCTCGGCGTTCGAGATCGCGCTCGACCGCGCGGTCGTGGCCGCGCCACCGGCCTGGATCGGCTCGGACCGGCTGGTCGTCGTGACGGGCGATGCCGGTGCCCCCAGGACCACGATCGTCGACACGTCGACCAGCGAGCTCAGCGACGGGCCGGCCGGTGCGCGGCTGATCGCGACCTCCGCCAACGGACGTCGGACGGCGACGATGGCGAAGCAGGGAGCCCCGGTCCTCGTCCGCGACACGGCCGGATGGCTCGACGGCGACGGCTCGTCGATCGCCTCGATCGAGCCCCCGAGCGACTCGACGACCGCGATCGCATTCGCGCTGGACTCGACCGGTCAGCGGCTCGCGATCGCGTGGGCCGCGGCAGACGGCTCGGTCAGCCTGGCCGTCCACGACGCCGCGTCAGACTGGCGCCGCGTCGCCCAACCGAAGATCGCCGGAAAGCCCCGAGGCGCCGTCGTCGCCTGGCTCCGCTAACGCTCGCCGCCACGCGGACCTACGGGCTGGGCAACTGCCCCGCGCGGCGCCCGACGGCGCTGGCGAAGGCGGCGCCGAGCACCGGAGCGAGGCGCAGCTCAGGCTGCGGTGAGCGAAGAGCGCAGGTGCCAACGCACGCCAGCACCGGCCGGCGTCGCGCCGAGAGTGACCGCCTAGGCGGTCACGGCCTCGGGGCAGCAAAGATAGAGACCTGGGCTTCTTCGGGGAGCATCACGCCGAAGACCTTCTGGAGCGCCAGCAGATGGGCGCACGATGCCCAGCTCTCGAAGTAGTGGCAGGTGCAGCGCCACTGGCCGGCGTCGAGCGAGACATGATGGGTGTCGTTGTCGCCACGGAACGTGAGCGAGAGTCGGTCGATGGTGATGCGGTCGAGCTCTCGAGCGTAGCGATTCGCCTTCTCGACTTTGCCGATCAGGGAGCTGTGCATCGCGGCGCTACCTCCGTCGCCCTTTCCGGGCGCTCGCGGGGCCGCCGTCCGGTCATGCACCTCGACCGGTGGTGGCGGTCGCGTGCCAGAAGGGTACACCCGCCGGCCCGCCGGCGGCACCCCCGAAATGGTCCCGGGGCTACGGCGCGCTCGTCCCCTCGCGACCGAAGTCGTCCTCGAGGCGGACGACATCGTCGAGCTCCGGGGTGGAGACCTCGATCAGCTCGGTCCGTTCGATCGCCTCGTACCGATGGATCCGGCCCGTCGGCACCCGGCGATGGTCGCCGGCGACCGAGCTCCTCGATGCGCACGTCGCCCGCGTCGTCCTCGAGGTACAGGCGGAGTCGCCCTGACAGTGACGAGGATCGACTCGTCCTTGACCTGGTGCCGCTGGAGCGACAGGCGCCGGCCGGCCTCGATGACGAGGACCTTCCCCACGTACCGGTCCGTGACGGCCCAGATCAGCTCGTGACCCCACGGCTTCTCGACCCGGCGAGCCGCCGTGCCGGGGTCGTCCGCCGGGCTCATGCCTCGCGGACCAGCCGTTCGCCCGCGGCCAGCAGCTCATCGCGCGTCGCCGCGGACGTCGCCTCGGTGTAGACCCGGACGAGCGGCTCCGTGCCGGACGCCCGGACGAGGAGCCACGATCCATCGGCGAGCCAGAACTTGAAGCCGTCGTTCGTGTCGAGAGGCAGTGTCCGGGCGATGGGCTCGCCGGCCAGCTCGGTCGGGGCGTTGTCCCGCAGCTCGACGAGGAGGTGGTGCTTGACCCGGTCGTACGACGGGCGCTCGACGTGGACGTCGATCCGGGAGTAGAACGATGGGCCGGCCAGCTCGTGGAAGTGCTCCAGCGCGCGCGAGACCGGGCCAGCGCCCGGCCGCCCTCTCGCGGAGGAACAGGTCCAGCAGCAGGAGATCGGCGTAGACCCCGTCGCGCTCCGGGAGGTGCATGCCGAACCCGAAGCCGCCGGACTCCTCGGCGCCCATCATCGCCCCGGTCTCGATCATCTTCGGCCCGATGAACTTGAAGCCGACCGGTGTCTCGTGGACGGCGATCCCGTAGTGCTCGCCGAGCCGCGCCGCCATCGACGTGTTGTTGACGGAGACGACGACCGGCTCGCGCAGCCCGCGATGCTCTGCCAGGTAGTACATCAGCAGGCCGGTGACCTCGCAGCTGGTGGATGAACGTGCCCTGCTCGTCGGCGGCGCCGGCCCGATCCGCGTCGCCGTCGAGGAACAGCCCGAGGTCGTAGCCGCCGCCGGCGAGGAGTCCCAGCGACGAGTCGATGTTCGGTCGGATCGGCTCGGGGTTGACGCCGCCGAAGTACGGGTTGCGCTCCTGGTGGATCTCCTCGACGCGGATGCGGCCGCCGGCCAGGAGTCGCGACAGCCAGCCGCTCCCGGCGCCCCACATCGGGTCGACCAGGATCGACGCGTCGGCCGCCTTGAGCGCATCGAGGTCGACCGTCCGCCGCACGAACCGCTCGTAGCCGTCGTAGGGATCGAACCGCTCGACGAGGCCCGCTGCCTCGGCGTCGGCGAACGGTCGCCGGTCGATGGCGGTCTCGCCGTTGGTCGCGAGGCCGGCTTTCGATGACGCCGAGCATGTCGGCGCCGGCGGCCGCCCCGGTCGGCGCCTTGACCTTGAACCCGTTGTCGACCCACGGGTTGTGGCTGGCGGTGATGACGATGCCGGCCGACGCGCCGCGCTCGACGACCTCGAACGAGCACATCTGGGTCGGGCACGGCACGAGCCGCGAAGGCGACCGGGATGTCGTGGGCCAGCAGCACCTCCGCCGCGGCCATCGCGAAATGCTCCGACGCGAAGCGACGGTCGTAGGCGACGACCACGCCCTTCGCCGTCTCGCCCCGGTCGACGACGTACCGGGCGACGCCGTCGGCGCAGCGACGAACGTTCTCGAACGTGAACTCGTCGGCGATCCGGGCCCGCCAGCCGTCGGTGCCGAAGACGATGCGCGTCGGAGTGGCGGCACCGCTCGTCGTCACCGCTCGGCCCTCCGATTCGGAACAGCGTTCGAGAAGCAGCTCGACCTTGGCTCGGTCGGCCCCGCCCGCGCAGGATCGCGATCGGCTGCGTGGCGGTCATGCTACCGCGGTGCGCCGGCGCGATGACACCCAGCCGGCCGCGGACCCTTCGGACGATCAGATCGTCGTGCTCGACCTCGACGGTTTCGCCTGCCTGGACGACGGCGCCGACGCCGTGCGCCCCGATCGCCGCGAGAAGCGGCCGTCCAGGAGCCGATGTCGGACCAGCCCACGTCCATCGCCGCCATGACGACCTGGCCGCTCGCGGCCGCTCCCTCCATGACCGCGTAGTCGATCGAGACCGGCCGCTGGATCGCCTCGTAGGCGTGCTCCAGCATCGACGGCGAGCCGACCATCGGCCCGAGCGACTGGAGGAGGCCGGTGTAGCGGCCGAGCGCCGCGACGATCGCCCGTCGCTGCCACAGGAAGATGCCCGCGTTCCAGGCCACGCCCTCCTGGCGGACGAGCTCCTCGGCCCTGGCCGGCCTGGGCTTCTCCTCGAAGCCGAGGAGCGGATAGGCGCGCAGCCCGCCGATGTCGTCGCCGCGTTCGAGGTTCGGCATCAGGTAGCCATACTCGGTCGCGGGCCGATCGACCTGGATCCCGAGCGTGACGAGCGGCTCGGCGACATCGAATGACCCGCCGGCAAGATGCTCCGCCGCGGCCTGGAGGACGCGCCGGAAGACGTCCGTGTTCGTCACGGTCTGGTCGGCCGGGCAGGACGAGCATGACCTCGTCGTCGGGCCGGTCGATGCCGAGCGTCGCGAGCGCGATGGCCGCTGCCGTGTTGCGGCCCATCGGCTCGAGCAGGAGCGTGGCATCGGGAGCCTGCGCCTTGACCAGTCGCTCGTAGCGCTTGTCCGTGACGATCGTGATGTCGGTCGTCAACCCGGCCACCCGGTCGACGGTCGCCTCGAGGAGCGATCGCTCGCCGACGAGTGGCAGGAAGGGCTTCGGGCGCTCGGGCGTGCTGAGCGGACGGAGACGGGTCCCTCCCCCGCCCGCCAGGATCACGGCGTACATGCGCCGTCCAGTCGAGGGCCGGCCGGGACCGTCAGAAGCTCGGCGGGGTGATACAGAACAGGACGGTCGCGGCCGTCTCGCCGCGGTTCGTGTTCCAGTGCGGGATCCGGGACGGGAACGTGATCGCGTCGCCCTCGCGCAGGACGTAGTGCTCGTCGGCCACCCACAGGTCGAGCTCGCCGTCGAGGACGACGACGACCTCCTCGTCCGAGTCGTGCGTATAGGGCTCGGCACCGGTCCCGCCGCCCGGCTCGATGGTCGAGATGATGACCTGCAGCCGGCCGTCGACGCCGGCGGTCAGGAACTCGTCGACGGCACCGAGACCGGGATACGTGATCCGCCGGCGCGCCTCGCGTCGGACGACGCGACCGCTGGCCGGTTGCTCGGCGAACAGCTCGGCGATCGTGAGGTCGAGCGCGCGGGCGAGCTTGCGGACGGACGCGATCGAGGGCGTCGCCACCTCGCGCTCGACCTGGGACAGGAAGCTCTCGGTGACGCCGGCCCGATCCGCGAGCTCGCGCAGGGTCAGATGGCGAGCCCGCCGGATCGTCCGGATACGCGTCGCCGAGGTCGAGATCGGCGATGTCGTGGTCGACCGTGGTCGTCACCATGGCCTGAAGTATCGGTTCACCACGCCAGCCATCGCCGCTGATGCGACAACCCATTGACCGTGATCGCGGCCGCTCCGTACGATCCGTCGCCGGACTGGAGTGTCTCTTCAGTCGCGGTCGGGAGGAGGAGGTTCCCGTCATGCGTTCCGAGCGCGCTCCGGTCGCCCTGTGCCTCATCGTCCTCCTGGCTGTCGCCGGCTGCTCGAGCGCGGGATCGAGCGCGTCGACCGCGTCGAGCGCGCCCGCCGCCACGGCGGCCGCCACGACCGCTCCGTCGGTGGCAGCGGCCACGACGGCTCCGACGCCAGCCCCGAGCGAGATCCCGGCCGCAGACGTCACGGGCGACGCTGACCGTGCTCGACTGGGCCGGCTACGACCAGGACATCTTCTGGGCCGACTTCAAGAACGACCTACCCGAAGGCGACCGTGGCCTTCGAGATCGGCAGAGCGACGCCGACGTCTACTCGAAGATGAAGGCGGGCGACCAGGCCGACGTCTTCCACCCGTACACCGGCTGGCTCCAGTTCTACGTCGACGAAGGCCTCGCCGCCGAGATCGACACGTCGCGGCTCAAGAACTGGAGCAAGGTGCCCGAGGAGTTCAAGAAGATCGGCCAGATCAACGGCAAGCAGTACTTCGTCCCGTGGGACTGGGGCTTCACCTCGATCCTCTACCGGACCGACAAGATCAAGACGCCGATCGACACGTGGGGCGCGCTGCTCGATCCGACGTACAAGGGACACATCTCGATGTGGGACGACGGCCCGGGAGCGGTCACCGTGTCGTCCTACATCCACGGCTACGACGAGACCGCCATCACGGACGACCAGCTCGCGGCCGATCAAGGCCGAGTGGATCGCGCAGCGCGACCTCAACAAGATCTACTGGGGTCGGCCGAGACCGACCTCGTCGCGGCGATGACATCGGGCGACGTCTGGGCTCGCCTACGCCTGGCAGGGCGCGTACGCGACGCTCCTGGCCAATGGCGTGCCGGTCGCCTACGCCAAGCCCGAAGGAAGGCCGCAACTCGTGGGTCGGCGTCTACGGCATCCGCAAGGACAGCCCGAACTACGACCTCGCGCTGCGCTTCCTCGACGAGAAGCTCGGTGAGCGTCACCGGCAACAACCTCGTCGACGAACTACTACTACGGCACGACCAACGGCGACGTGATGGACGTCGATCACCGACGCGAACCTCAAGCAGGCGTTCTCGGTCGACGACCCGACGATCCTGCAGAAGACGAACTTCACCCCGAACCTGACCGCCGCGCAGCGCGACGCCTGGACGGCCATGTGGACCGAGGTCAAGGCGGCAACTGAACGGCCGCCGGTCGGCGCGGACCGGAGCGCGAACCCGTCGAGCGACGCCGGCGGCGTCGGTGCGCCGCGGCGTCGACCTTCCTCTGCGCTGTACGTGCCGCCGGTCGCCTGGCTGCTGCTGTTCCTGGTCGCGCCGCTGCTCCTGATGGCCGCGTTCAGCTTCCGCCCGGACCTGCGAGGCGACCTGCTCGACGCGTTCGTGCCGACGCTCAAGCAGTGGGCCACCGCCCTCGGCACGGAGAGCTACCTGGCGCCTTCTCGGGCTGTCGGCGATCGTCGCGCTCGCCGTGGCCGTGCACGGCCGTCGTCCTCGCCTACCCGATCGCCTACTTCCTCGCCTTCCGCGCCGGACCTCGCGCCGCGCTCCTGCTCTGATCCTGCTGGTCCCGTTCTGGACGAGCTACCTGCTCCGGGTCATGGCCTGGAAGCTGATGCTCGGCGAGGAAGGCGTGGTCAACTCGTTCCTGTCCGTACGTCGGGCTGATCTCGAGCCCCGATCGACGCCCTCCTCTACAACCGCGCCGCGGTCGATCGTGACCCTCGTCTACGTCTGGATCCCGTTCGCCGTCGCTGCCGATCCTCGCGGCCCTCGTCGCGTGTCCGACGCCCGAGCTGCTCGACGCGGCGGCCGACCTCGGCGCCAGCCCGGCAAGCCAGTTCCGGCGGATCACGCTGCCGCTCAGCCTGCCGGGCGTCGCCGCCGCGTTCTTCCTGGTCTTCATCCCGACGGTCGGTGAGTACGTCACGCCGCTGCTCGTCGGCGGCAGCGGCGGCTCGATGTACGGCAACATCATCCAGGACTTCTTCACCAAGGCCGGCCAACTGGCCGCTGGGCTCCGCCCTGTCGATGATCATGCTCGGCGCGACCGTCGTGCTCGTCCTGATCGCTCTCCGGATCGTCCGGGTCGACCGGTTCCTGCGGTCGTGAGCGCCGGTACGGGTTCCGTGGCCACCGCGCACGAGGCCGCCGGCCGGAGCGCACCGGCGGGGCGGCCGCGGTCCGCGACCCGGCGTGGCCCGCGCTTCCTGCCGGTCTACTTCTGGGCTGCTGGTCGTCCTCCTGTACCTGCCGATCGCGATCCTGTTCGTCTTCTCGCTCCAGACGCACACCACCCTCTCGTTCCCGCTGGGCGGCTTCACCCTCGACTGGTACGAGAAGCTGAGCCACGCCGACGCCCTCATGCGGTCGGCGAGGAACAGCCTGCTCGTGGCGCTGTCGAGCAGCCGTCGCTGGCCACGATCCTCGGCACGATGGTCGCCTCCTGACCGTCGTCCGTCACCGAGTTCCGGACCCGCAAGCGCTGCTGATCGGTCTCTCGGTCCTCCCGCTGATCGTCCCGTTCATCGTCCTCGGCGGTGGCCCTGCTGATCCTGTTCCGGGCGGTCGGGATCGAGCTGTCGCTGATCACCGTCGCGATCGCCCACACGATCGTCGCGCTGCCGTACGTCCTGCTGATCGTCGTGCGCGCGGCTGATCGGCTTCGAGCAGCACCTCGAGGACGCGGCGATGGACCTCGGGGCGAACGTAGCTGACGACGATCCGCCTGATCGTCCTGCCGATGATCGGGCCAGCGATCGTGGCCGCCTGGCTGACCGCCTTCACGGTGTCGTTCGACGAGTTCGCGCTGGCGCTCTTCCTGTCGGGCAAGGACCCGACGTTCCCGGTCTACATGTACGGCCAGCTGCGCTTCGCGAACACCCTGCCGGTCCTCATCTCGCTGGCAGTGCTGATGCTGATCGGCACCCTCGTCGTGATCTCCGTCGCCGAGCGCATCCGGCGGCGCGACCCGGCAGGTTGACCGACCGCGAACAGGGAGCCGGCTCGCACGCTTCGGGCGCCGGCAGGGGTCGCGGGCCGACCGGACGCCGGGCCTGGACCGGGATCAGCCGGCTGCGACGGCCTCGGGCTGCGGCAGGCCGGCATCGGCGGCCATGGCAGCAGCCTTGTCGGTCCGCTCCCACGGCAGGTCGAGGTCCGGGCGACCGAAGTGACCGTAGGCCGCCGTCTGCCGGTAGATCGGCCGGCGGAGGTCGAGCGCGGCGATGATCGATGCCGGACGAAGGTCGAAGTGCCGCTCGACGAGGGCCTGGATCGCATCGTCGTCGAGGCGGCCGGTGCCGAACGAGTCGACGCTGAAGCTGATCGGGCGGGCGATCCCGATGGCATAGGCGACCTCGACCTCGAACCGGTCGGCCAGCCCGGCGGCGACGACGTTCTTGGCGACCCATCGCGCGGCGTACGCGGCCGAGCGGTCGACCTTGGTCGGATCCTTGCCGGAGAAGGCGCCGCCGCCGTGACGGGCCATCCCGCCATAGCTGTCGACGATGATCTTGCGACCGGTCAGCCCGGCGTCGCCCATCGGCCCGCCCGTCACGAACCGGCCGGTCGGGTTGACGTGCATGATCGGGTCCGTGTCGCGTAGCTCGGCCGGGATGCTCGGCAGGATGACCGTCTCGACGATCTCAGAGCGCAGCCGCTCGGCGCGGACGTCGGGGTCGTGCTGGGCCGACACCACGACCGTGCGCACCCGCTTCGGGATCCCGCGTTCGTACTCGATCGTGACCTGCGTCTTGCCGTCGGGGCGGAGGTAGGGCAGCTGGCCGGACTTGCGGACCTCGGCCAGGCGGCGGGCCATCCGGTGGGCCAGCGCGATCGGCAGGGGCATCAGCTCTGGCGTCTCGCGACAGGCGAAGCCGAACATCATCCCCTGGTCGCCGGCGCCGAGCTCGAATGCCGGCGCGGCATCGTCGCGGACCTCGAGCGCCGTGTTGACGCCCTGGGCGATGTCAGGGGACTGGGCCTTGACCGACACCAGCGTGCCGCACGTCTGGTAGTCGAAGCCGTAGTCGGCGCGGGTGTAGCCGATGTCGCGGACGGTGTCGCGGACGATGACCTGGAAGTCGACATAGGTCTCGGTCGAGATCTCGCCGAGAACCAGCACGAGCCCGGTGGTCGTCGCCGTCTCGCACGCGACGCGGGCGTTCGGGTCGTCCCGCAGGATCGCGTCGAGGATGGCGTCCGACACCTGGTCGCACATCTTGTCGGGGTGGCCCTCAGTCACCGACTCGGAGGTGAAGAGGTACTGGGCGGCGTCGACGATGCTCATCGGCGCGTAGCCTAGCACGGGGCCGCGGTGCCGCCGGTGCCACCGCTCAGGCCCCCTCGCGGACGGCCTCCAGGTCCAGGTCGCGCTGGATGCGGGTCAGGACCTCGTCGCCGATGATCCCGTCGTCGCGTAGCGAGATGACCGCGTCGCGCTCGGCATCGAGCACGGCATTGCGGATCTCCAGGTGCTCGAGCAGCTCGAGCTCCTCTTCGTCGCGCGGGCCTTCCGGGTTCGCCGAGACGTGGCCTGCCTCGTGCTCGTAGCGAGAGCGGAGCTGGTCGATCAACGGCTTGTGGGTCGGGTACTCGAGCTCGAGGTCGGTCAGTCGGTTGAGGGCGGCGTCGGTCGCCGCCAGCCGGGCCTGGGCCTCCTCCGTGTCCGGTCCCGTGCTGGCCATCACCCCCAGCCGGCGCACGACGAGCGGCAGGGAGAGGCCCTGGCCGACCAGGGTGGCCACGATCACGCAGAACGTCAGGAAGATGACCAGGTCCCGATCGGGGAACGGCGGCGACAACGGCAGCGCGAGTGCCGCCGCGAGCGAGACCGCGCCACGCATCCCCGCCCACGACACGACGAAGACGGCCGTCGGTGGTGGGTATGGGTCACTCGCCCGGATCTTGGCCGACAGCCTCCGCGGCAGGTACGTCGCCGGGAAGACCCACACGATCCGGGCGACGATCACGGTCAGGCTGATGGCCACGGCCCAGGCGACCAGCTGCTCGGTGGGATAGTCGAGCTCCCGGGTGATGGCCGGCAGCTGCAGGCCGATCAGCATGAAGGCGAAGCCGTTGATCGTGAACGTCACGATGTCCCAGACACCCTTCCCCATCAGGCGGGCCTGGGGCGACAACACCCGTGGAGCCCGGCGGCCCGCGATCAATCCGGCCACGACGGCGGCCAGGACGCCGCTGCCGCCGATCGCCTCGGCCGGCAGATACGCGGCGAACGGCGCGAGCAGCGAGACCATGATCTCGAGCGTCGGGTCCGATGTCCGCCGCCACGCCTCGGTGACGATGGCACCGACGATCAGCCCGACCACGATGCCCTCGAGGCCCACCACCACGAACGAGACGCTGGCCTCGCCCACGGAGAACGCCCTGCCCGTAGCGGCCACGAGCGCGAAGCGGTACAGGATGATCGCGGTCGCGTCGTTGACGAGGCTCTCGCCCTCGAGGATGGTGACGATCCGCCGAGGCACCCCGAGGCGGCGGAAGATGGCCGTGGCCGCGACCGCGTCCGGTGGAGCGACGATCGCGCCGAGCGCGAACGCGGCGGCCGGGGCCATGAACGGCATCACGGCCTGGGCCACGATCCCGACGACGACCGTCGTGAACAGCACGAGGCCGACCGCGAGCAGGGCGATCGGGCGGAGATTGGCCTTGAAGTCGCGGATCGGCGTCGAGAAGCCGGCACCGAACAGGATCGGTGGCAGCAGGAGCAGGAACACCAGGTCGGGCTCGAGCTCGATCGCCGGAAGCCCGGGGATGAAGCCGAGGACCAGGCCGCCCAGCAGGAGCAGGATCGGGTAAGCGATCCCGATCCGCCGGGCGACATAGCCCAGCGCCACGGCGACGACGAGCAGGCCGAGCACCAGCTCGATCGGGCTGAACTCCATGACGGGGGCGCCTAGGACGCTGGCGGGTCGTCGCCGGCGCCGGCCGGCTCGTCACCATCGGCCGGCGGCTCGCCGCCGTGCGATCCGGCTGCCACCGGGATCCGGCGCGGCGCTCGCTTCGCGCGCCACTCGGCCAGCCCATCCACCCGGAGCGGCTCGAGCTCGTCGGCCGGCTCGAAGCCGAAGACCTGCCCGAGGAACGACAGGCGCGCCTCGATCGTGCGGCGGATGGCGGGCGCCCCGCGGAAGCCGTGGCCCTCGCCCTCGAAGGCGAGGTATGCGTGGGGGATGCCCTTCCCGGCCAGCGCCGCGACCATCTCCTTCGCCTGCGATGGCGGCACGATCCGGTCGTCGAGCCCCTGGAGGATGAGGACCGGGCAGGCGATCCGGTCGAAGCCATGGACCGGCGATCGCTGCCGATAGATCTCGACGGCCTCGGGCAGCGGTCCGAGGAGGCGATCGAGGTAGCGCAGCTCGAACTTGTGGGTGTCGCGGGCGAGGTGCTCGAGGTCGGCCACCCCGAACAGGCTGACGCCCGCGGCGAACACGTCGCTGAAGGCGAGCGCGCACAGCGTCGTGTAGCCGCCGGCGCTCCCCCCTTCGATCGACAGCCGGTCCGGATCGACGTCGCCGCGCTCGACGAGGTAGCGCGCGGCGGCGATGCAGTCCTCGAGATCGACGACCCCCCAGCGGCCGTCGAGCCGCCGCCGGTACTCGCGACCGTAGCCGGTGCTGCCGCCGTAGTCGACGTCGACGACGGCGATCCCGCGGCTGGTCAGGAACTGCTTGCCGAGCTCGAGGGTCGTGAGGGCGTTGGACGTCGGGCCGCCGTGGGTCTGGACGACGAGCGGCGGGCGCTCACCCGCGGGGCCTTCGAAGTCCGGGTTCGTGGGCGGGTAGTACAGCGCATGGGCGGTCCGGCCGTCGGCCGTCGGGAACTCGATCGACTCGGGGTGCGAGAAGACCGCCGGGTCGAGCGTGATCGTGCTCGCCCGGCGAAGCACGCCGGCAGGAGCAAGGGTCCCCGGGTCAAGGCGGACGACGACCCATGGATCCGCCGGGGCCCCGGCGAGGGCGACGATCGATCCACTGCCGGCCTGGAGGGCGTCGATCTCGGTGAATGGCGTCTCGACCTCGCCGATGAGCTCGCCGGGGGCGACGTGGAAGAGCTGGTCGCGGCCGGCGCGCCGGCCGATCGCGACGATCGTGCCGTCGGGCAGGAAGCCGTACGACGAGCGCCCGAAGATCCAGGCCGGGTCGGCGAACTCGGCCTCCATCGGGGCGAGCGGCTCGAGCCGCGGACCCTCGACCAGCCGGTAGAGGTTCCACCAGCCGCTCCGGTCGCTGATCAGGTGGAGCGTGCCGTCGGGGGCCCACTCGGGCTGGACGATCGATTCGTCCGGGCCGCCGGCGGCGAGGGCCGGCTCCCCGAGAAGTCCGTCCGGGCCGATCGGCGCGAAACGGAGCCGGGTCGCGTCCCACGGCATGTCCGGGTGGTCCCATTCCAGCCACGCCAGCAGCGAGCCGTCGGGCGACAGGCGCGGGGCTGCGACGAAATCCGTCCCGGCGACGAGGACGGTCGGCTCGCCGCCGTCGAGGGGCACGGCGACGATCGTGTTGACGACATCGGCCGACCGGCCGCCGCCCCGGCCGTGGTCCTCGCGGACCGCGTAGAACCGGCGGCGGGCCGGATCGGCCCGCAGGTCGGCGAAACGCCACGGACCCTCGGGCGTGATCGGCACGGCGTCGGCGGCGCCTGGATCGAGGCGGTACAGCCGGTTGTCGGCGAAGTTCGAGAAGACGACCGTCCCGCCGGCAACGACGTACGAGCCGCCGCCGTATTCGTGGACGCGCGTCCGGACGTTGAACGGCGGCGGCGTCAGGTCGGTGGTCGAGCCGTCGGCGGACGCCCTGACGAGGACCCGCCGGCCACCCTCCGCCGGACGACCCTCGAGCCAGTACACGTCGTCGCCGTCGACCCATGGCTCGGCCAGGACGATGACGTCGCCGACGACGTCTTCGAGCCGGACTGCCGAGCGCCAGGAGCCGAAAGGCGCGACTGTGCGATCGGGCATCCGCTCAGGTGCCGTGCCGCCAGGACGCGACGTACTCGGCCTGTTCGGCGGTCATCGCGTCGAGCTCGATGCCCAGGGCGGCCAGCTTGAGCCGCGCGACCTCGGCGTCGATCGCCTCGGGGACGACGTAGACCCGCGGCTCCAGCTCCGCGTGGTGGGCGGCGACGTACTCGGCCGACAGCGCCTGGTTGGCGAAGCTCATGTCCATGACCGCGGCCGGGTGGCCCTCCGCCGCGCCGAGGTTGACCAGGCGGCCCTCGGCGATGAGGTTGACCTTCTTGCCGCCGAGGTCGAACTCCTGGACGTTGTCGCGGACCTCGCGCACATGACCCTCCGCCAGGTCGCGCAGGGCTGAGAGGTCGAGCTCGGCGTCGAAGTGGCCGGAGTTGGCCATGATCGCGCCGTCGTTCATCACCTCGAAATGCTCGCGCCGGAAGACGTTGACGTTGCCCGTGGCAGTGATGAACAGGTCGCCCCAGGCAGCGGCCTGGCCGGCGGTCTTGACCGCGAAACCGTCCATCAGGGCCTCGAGCGCGCGGACCGGGTCGACCTCGACCACCGCGACGTGCGCGCCGTGGCCGGCCATCCGGGCGGCGATGCCCTTGCCGACCCAGCCGTAGCCGGCGACGACGACCTTGCGGCCGGCGATCAGGATGTTGGTCGCCCGCAGGATCCCGTCGAGGGTGCTCTGGCCGGTCCCGTAACGGTTGTCGAAGAGGTGCTTGGTCTGCGCCTCGTTGACGGCGATGACCGGGAACCGCAGCATCCCGTCGGCGGCCATCGCCCGGAGCCGGATGACCCCGGTCGTCGTCTCCTCCGTCCCCGCATGGATCTCCGCCACCTGGTCCGGGCGTTCGATGTGGAGCAGGTTCACGAGATCGCAGCCGTCGTCCATCGTCAGCTGCGGATGCGTGTCGGCGACGGAGCGCAGGTGGGCGTAGTACGTGTCGTTGTCCTCGCCGCGTCGCGCGAACGTTGCGATCCCGTACTCGGCGACCAGTGCGGCGGCCACGTCGTCCTTGGTCGACAGCGGATTGCTGGCCGCCAGGACGACCTCGGCTCCGCCGGCCTTCAGCGTGCGCATGAGGTTGGCGGTCTCGGTGGTGACATGCAGGCAGGCGCCGATCCGCAGGCCGTCCAGCGGCCGGTCGCGCTCGAAGCGCTCGCGGATGAGGCGCAGGACGGGCATCTCGCGCTCGGCCCATTCGATCCGCCGGACGCCCTCGGAGGCCAGGCCGAGGTCGGTGACGTCGTGGGCGACGGATGAACGGACGGTGGTCATCGAGGGTCGATCTCCTTGCGATTGAACAGCCGGCGCAACGGGCCGGTGAAGGCGGGCCACGGCGAGCCGAGGCGGTGGACCAGGCGCTCCTCGAACCGGACGTGCTCCTGGTAGCCCAGCCGCCGGTAGGCGTTCAGGGCCGGCGGATTGTCCGACCGGACGTTGAGCACGACCTGGTCGCAGGTCCGCAGCAGCTCCGCGGTCACCGCACCGGTCACCGCGGTTGCGAACCCGCGTCCACGGTAATCGATGTGGGTCAGGACGTTGCCGACGACCGCCAGCCGGGCGGCATTGCTGACGACGTGGGTCCCGGCCGCGGCGACCAGCTGGCCGTTGACGCGAAGCCCGTAGTAGACGCCGTCGGCGATCGCGGTCGACGGCAGCCACGAGGCGAAGCCGAGCTGGTACAGCCGGTTGAGCTCCCCGATCTCGACCGGCAGCAGGCGCTGGACGGTCGCCGGGTACGGCCGGAACGTGGTCCGGTCGACCCACATCCGGACCATCGACGGGCCGGGGTCGACGCGATAGGCCGTCTGGATCGCCGGCAGGAGCGTCGGCGGCGTGGCGACATAGGCGACCCGGGGCCGGATCAGGTCGCGCAGGATCGCGGTCACGCCGTCGTCCCGGCCCATCGCGAACAGAGGTTGCGGCGTCGGGCCGTTGTATTCGAGGACGAGCGCGATCGGCAGGTCGCCGTCCCAGGCCATGCCCCAGCGCGTCCGGGCGAACTCGCGCTCCTCGAGATCGCAGATCGCGTAGGCGGCGTAGAGACGATCGCGCTCGAGGAAGGCCCGCAGGCTGCGTCTTGTCGGTCGTCGTCCTGGCGACGATCCCCCCGCGCCGTCCGACCGCGACGGTCGCCATCAGCCGGCACCGCCGGTCTGACCACCGACCGCGTCGGGCTCGGCGATCTCGTCAGGTGCCGCGGCAACCGTGACCGCGGCCGGGCGAACGGCTCGGAACCCCGGGGTCGCCGCCCATCGGGCGCGTGCCGCGTCGACCGCCTCCCGCAGGGCCGCCTCGTAGGGCGCGCGGAGGACGCCCTCCTCCGTGACGATCCCGGTGATCAGCTCGGCCGGCGTGACGTCGAAGGCCGGGTTCCGGACGTCGGTGCCGGCGGGCGCGATCCGGATGCCGCGGAGCTCGGTCACCTCGTCGGCGCGTCGTTCCTCGATGGCGATCGCCGACCCGTCGGGCGTGTCGAGATCAACGGAGCTCGTCGGGGCGCAGACGTAGAACGGGATGCCGTGGCGGGCCGCCACGACGGCGAGCGGATACGTCCCGACCTTGTTGGCCGTGTCGCCGTTGGCGGCGATGCGGTCCGCGCCGACGAGGACGACGTCCACCTCGCCGCCGGCCATCAGCGATGCCGCGGCCACGTCGGGGAGCAGCGCGTGCGGCACGCCGGCCTGGGCCAGCTCCCAGGTCGTCAGCCGCGCGCCCTGGAGATACGGCCGCGTCTCGTCGACCCAGACGTGGACGGGCCGGCCGGCGTGGTGGGCCGCCTGGACGATCCCGAGCGCCGTCCCGTACTGCCCGCAGGCGAGCGGCCCGGTGTTGCAGTGGGTGAGGATCCGGACCGGCCGGCCGTCGGGCTCGGGCAGGACGGCCAGGCCGAGCTCGGCCAACCGGCCATGGTCGGTCGTGGCCTCCCAGACGATCGCATCCGCCTCGGCCCGCATCGCGTCGGCGATCGCGTCGCCGTCCTCGGACAGCTCGTCGAGCTCCGTGTAACGGGCGAGGACACGTTCGACCGCCCAGCGGACGTTGACCGCGGTCGGGCGAGCGTTGATCAGCGCGTTGGCCGAGCCACGGATCGTCGCCTTGCGCGCGTACGGGCGACCGTCGCGCTGGTGTTCGGCGCTCATCGCCAGCCCGATCGCCGCCACCTGGCCGAGCGCCGGGGCGCCGCGGACGACCATCTCCCGGATCGCATAGGCGACCTCGCCGGCCGATCGGCACGGGTACTCGACGAGCTCGTCCGGCAATCGCCGCTGGTCGATCAGGTAGAGGATGCCGCCATCCTCGCGGAACGGCGTGCGGAACCCGCTGGCACCGGCGACCCCGGGCACGTCGTCGGGACGGGTGGCGAGCCGGGCCGCCGTGCCCTCGGGGTTCAGGATCGCCCCGGCCGCCTCGGCGGATGCCTGCTGGAGGGCCTGCGCGGCCCCGGCGACGGTGGCCGCCGTCTGGATCAGCTCGCCGGCGAAGGCGCGGAAGAAGCGCCGCCGGCCCATGTCCACGACCGGCGCCGCGGCGCCCTCACCGACGACTTCGGTCGGCGTCCCGCCCGCCGTATCGGGCGGCTCGGGCGTGGTCCCGGCTGTGGTGGACGGTTCGGCCAATGTCGCTGTCTCGATCGCGCCGGTCGTGGCGGCTCAGTACTTGATGACGCTGGTGACGCGCCGGCCACCAAGCCGGTCCCGGCCGTTGAGGAACTCCAGCTCGACGAGGAAGCCCAGCCCGACGACCTCGCCCTTGAGCCGCTCGACGAGCTCGATCGTGCCCCCGACGGTGCCGCCGGTCGCCAACAGGTCGTCGATGATCAGGACACGCTGGCCCGGGGCGATGGCGTCACGATGGATCTCGAGCGTGTTGGAGCCGTACTCGAGGGCGTACTCGACGGTGATCGTCTCTGCCGGCAGCTTGCCGAGCTTGCGCACGGGAACGAGGCCGGCATCGAGCTGATAGGCCATCGGAGCGCTGAAGATGAACCCGCGGGACTCCATCCCGACGACGATGTCGATGCGCTCGCCGGTGAACGGCTCGAGCATCAGGTCGATGGCTTCCTTGTAGGCGGCCGCGTCCTTGAGCAGGGTCGTGATGTCGTAGAACAGGATCCCGGGCTTGGGGAAGTCGGGGACCTCGCGGATCTTGGCGCGCAGCTCCTCCGCAGACACGATGTCGAGCGCCTCCCAGTGGTCCATCCGCGGTCGCCGCGTGCATGCCGCGTGAGGTCCCGAAGTCTACCGCAGGCGCCCGGCCCGTCTAGGTCGGTGGCGTCGCCGAAGACAGGGTCAGCGAAGGGCTCGCGGCGGTCTGCGGCCGCAGCCGGACCGTCAGCGCCAGGCCGGCGAGCCCGATCACGACGGCGACGGTGAAGCCCGCGGCCAAACCCGCCTCGGCGTTGCCGGTCGCCCGGACGGACGCGGCCACCATCGCCCCGGTGATCCCGGTCCCGAGCGCCGTCCCGAGCGAATCGGTCAGCGACAGCGAGCTCGTCGCGCTGCCATGGGTCTCGGGCGACGCATCCCGGAGGACGATGAGGGCCAGCGGCGAGTACGCCAGGCCCATCCCGAACCCGGCCACGCCAAAGGCCACCAGCGCGAACGCCCATGGCACCTCCGGCACGAGCACCAGGAGCATGCCGGCCAGCCCGATGGTGACGACCGCGAAACCGACCTGCACGAACCGATGGGTCGGCCAGCGCGTCGCACCGCGAGCCTGCGTCCAGGCACCGGCTGTCCACGAGATGGTCGCGGCCGTCAGAGCCAGGCCGGCCGTCGTCGCCGACAGCCCGCGCCAGTCGACGAGGGTCAGGGAGACGAACGCATCGATGGCGAAGAAGGCGCACGTCAGGACGCCCCGGAGCAGGATCGCGGCGGGCAGCACCGGTCGCGCCAGCAGCGTGCCGGGCGGCGTCAGGCGGCGCAGCGCGTAGATGCCGATGATGAGACCCGACGCCACCAGCACGACCGTCGGGATGGGCTGTCCGCTCGTCAGGCCGACGGTCAGCAGACCGGCCCCGAGGGCGACCGTCACGGCCAGCGGCAGGCGGGCGCGGCTCGCGGCGGCGGCCGATGCCTCGTCGATCCCCGGCGGAGCGGCCACGGCACGCAGCGCGCCGAGCGTCAGGGCACCGGCCACCCCGATGAGCGGCAGGAGCCCGAGGAAGACGAACCGCCAGCCGATCGATTCCCCGACCGCCCCGGCGATCGCCGGCCCGATGACGCCTGGCAGGATCCAGGCCGTCGACAGCGTGGCGAACATCCGCGGCCGGAGCGCGTCCGGCAGTGAGCGGCCGATGGCGACGTACGCGATCGGCTGGATCGTGCCGGCCCCGAGGCCCTGGATGAACCGGGCCCCGACGAGGATCGGCATCGACGGCGCCAGCCCGCCGATCAGCAGGCCGATGGCGAAGAGCCCGAGCCCGGCGGCGAACGGGGCCGCCAGCCCGCCCCGGTCGATCGCTCCGCCGACCAGGACGATCCCGATCAGCGAGCCGAGGAAGAACGCCGAGAAGACCCAGCCGTAGAGCTCGAGCCCGCCCAGCTCTCTCGCAACGATCGGCATGACCGTCGAGATCGCCAGCGCCTCGAACCCGACCAGCGTGATGGTCAGCACGAGACCGAGGGTCAGGGCGCGGCGATCGGCGCGCCACAGGCTGTCCGCCGGGTTGCGCCTGGGAAGGTTCACCGGTGAAGGATGGCGCCACGGGCCGCGATCCGCCACGGTCATCCGTCGTGGCTGCACGCCGACGTTCGTCGCAACGTAGCGGCCGCCGGGTTCCGATCCGAGGCGCCGTACCTCGCGTTGCACCCGCGCACCGTCCGCGCAATTCGGCCGTGCAGAGAAGTGCCGTGGGCCCGTATCGTGTGCACTCCGCCGGGGCCCATTGGAGGTGCGCACATGCGCCGAATCGCTCTGTCCCTCGCCCTCGCCGGCAGCCTGCTGGCGGTCGCCGCCCCGGCCGTTCTCGGCCACGAATGCACGATCGCAAGTCGCTCCGCCAAGGGTGACGCGGGGGCTCTGCATTCGGCCAACTGGGGACGCCTGACCCTGCAGGACGTCTTCGGCTTCATCGGCGCCGAGGTCGGCGGGCGGGATCTCACCGCCGACGAGATCGACCAGGCCGTCGACATGGCGATCGCAGCCGGGCTGCCCGCCGACGGTTGGGTGACCCGGTTCGACAAGACCATCGGCGAGGGGTCGCACAATCCGAACCTCGCCAACGGCAAGGGGCTCGATCACCTGATCGACACCGCCGGTCCGACGATCGTCGGGATCTACTTCGAGATCGCCGGCCCGCCCGCCCCCTGACGCGCACCGCTTGAACGGCCGGAGTCGTCAGCTCGGCGACTCCGGCCGATCCATTCCTCAGTCCGGGGCGATCGGCTCGATCCAGGCAGCTCGCCACGCCGGCGGCTCGAATGGTTCGGCCCAGTACGTGACCTCGTGGACGATGCGGCCTTCGCGCAACCGGTAGAGGTTGGCCACGAACCAGATCGACCCGTCCGGGTAGCGTGCCTGCCCCTCGGCCCACCACGTGTCGCCGCTCCCCGCCACGCGCTCGAACGTAAAGCTCGGCGTCACGACCCAGCGGTCCTCGCTGCCCACGATCCGGCTCGGATCGATCTCGGGAAGCCCGCCCGGGTAGTGCTCGGTGATGGCCTGCTCGTTGGCGTGGCCGCGGATCCGCTCACCGGATTGCGGGTAGTCGCAGATCCAGCCGGGATCGCGGAGGTCGGCCAGGGTCGCCGCGTCCCGGTCCTCGAAGGCGCGCAGGTAGTCGTGGATGACCTGCTCGTTCGTGCGCTCGGCCATGCCGGTCCTCCGTGTGCGCCTCGACCGGCCAGATGGTACGTGGTGAGCCAGTCCGTCCGCGAGGTCGAGCGGGACCGGACGGGCGGGATCACACCCGGCGCAGGCGCCAGATGCTCTCGGACGGCCAGCGATGCGCCCAGGCGACCGCCGCGGGTGACCGGTAGCTGCTCGTCGCGTCGGGTCCCGGCCGCGGCTCGATGAGGTCCTCCACGGCCAGGCCGTTGGCCCGGAACAGGCGGATCCACTCGCCGTAGGGGAGCTGGAACGTGATCGTCTCGCCGTCGTCGATGGCGTGCATGCCGAAGTAGTCGATCACCAGGCGGTCGCCCACCTCCTCGGCATCGAGCGGCCAGCAGATCGTCTCGATCGGCGAGCCGTGGTTGAACGCGAACAGGCCGCCAGGACGCAAGAGCCGTGCCGCCTCGGGCACCGTCCGATACGGATCGGCGAACGTCATCGCCCCGTGGTCGCAGAAGACGATGTCGAAGCTGGCGTCGGGCAGCGGGACCGCCTCGGCGCTGCCGTGGATGAGCGGGAAGTCGACGCCCGCCTCCGCCATGAGCCGTCGAGCGTGCTCGAGCTGCCGCTCGGACAGGTCGAGCCCGACGGGCCGGGCACCCTCGCGCGCCAGCGCGATCGACCACTGGGCGGCACCGCACCCGAGCTCGAGGACGTCGCGGTCGGACACATCGCCGAGGACGCGCAGCTCCGCCTCGGGGATCTGCGTCGTCCCCCACGCGTGGCCGCCGCTGAAGGCGAGCTCGGCTCCGTGACGCTGCTGGTAATCGTCGCTGTCGGCGTCCCACGCCGCGCGGTTGCGCTCCTCGTGCGGCGTGAGGCCGGACGGATCGGACGGATTGGCCACGTCCCAACTCTAGGCCATCGGGCACCGCCGGGCGGCTCGCCCTGCCGGCCAGGAACGCTCAGGACCTAGGTCCCGGCCTTGACCGACTCACGAGCGGCGGTGACGACCGTGACCGGCACGAGGACCGACCCCCGAAGACGCGTCGGCACGTCCTGGCCGAGCCAGCGCGAGATGCCTGACGGCAGCGTCGACAAGATGATCTCGTCGACCGGGTGGCCACGCAACGCGTCCTGGACGGCCTCGATCGGGTCGCGCGAGCCGACCTCGCCGGACGCCTGGGCGCCCATCGCCTTCAGCCGGCCGATGAACTCGTCGAGCCGCTCGCGAGCGACCGCCCGTGCCTCGTTCTCGTCCCAGGTGAAGCCCTTCTGATTGGGCGTCGCCGGCACGACGACGTGGATATCGGTCGGGCCGGCGGCAACGAGCTCGCCGATGGCCGTCGCCAGCTCCGGGCTGGCCAACGTCTGGTTCCCGACCACCAGGTAGGAACGCATGGGACACCTCCTTGGCGCGTGCGGTCCTCTCCAAGAAAGTACGCCAGCCGGGCAAGCCCGGTTCCGCCGCGGGGGTTCCGTGGAGAGGTGGCCCGGATCCCCGGTGGTCAGGCGGCCGGGGTCAGGCCGCTGGGGCCGACAGTCCCGCGACGACCGCCTGCGTCAGCGTCCAGCCCTTGCGCGGATCGGCCGGCAGCCGGAGCCGCACCTGGTTGCTGGCGAAGGTCATGTCGTTCGGCCGCATGCCCGGCAGCGGCGGCCCGCTGAGCAGCCGCATCGCGGTCGCGCGCGTCAGCCCGGCCCCGAACCGGACGACCAGCCAGCCCTCCTCACGCGAGATCGAGGCGATGCCCGCGGCCTCGGCCGCCAGCCGCAGCTCGGCCACCTCGATCAGCCGGACGACCGGGTCGGGCATCGGCCCATAGCGATCGAGGACCTCCTGGCGGAAGGCGGCGAGGTCGCCGCCCGAGCGCGCGCGGGCGAGCCGCCGGTACAGCTCGAGCTTCTGGGCCTCGTCGGGCACGTACTCGGTCGGCAGGTGCGCTTCGACCGGGAGGTCGACGACGGCCTGCGGTGCCTCGACGATCGGTGCCCGGCCCTCCATCGACGCCTTGCGGGTCTCGACCGCCTCTGCCAGCAGCCGCGAGTACAGGTCGAAGCCGACCGCCGCCATGTGACCCGATTGCTCGCCCCCGAGGATGTTGCCGGCGCCCCGGATCTCCAGGTCGGACAGGGCGATCTGGAAGCCGGCCCCGAGCTCGGAGGCGTTGAAGATGGCCTGGAGGCGCTTGCGGGCCTCGTCGGACAGTCGCTCGCGGCGGCGATACAGGAGATAGGCATAGGCCCGCCGCGACGAGCGGCCGACCCGCCCGCGGAGCTGGTACAGCTGGGCCAGCCCCAGCGTGTCCGCGCGATCGATGACGATCGTGTTGGCGTTCGGGATGTCGAGACCGGATTCGATGATGGTCGTGCACACGAGGACGTCCGCGGCACCGTCGGCGAACGCGATCATCACCTTCTCGAGTGCGCCCTCGGCCATCTGGCCGTGGCCGACGACGAAGCGGACGCCGGGCAGCATCTGGCGCAGCTGGTCGGCCTGGGCCTCGATGGTCTCGACCCGGTTGTGGACGAAGAAGACCTGCCCGCCGCGGTCGAGCTCGCGCAGGATCGCGTCGCGGACGAGCCCGGCCGACGCCTCCGCGACCCGCGTCTGGATCGGCAGGCGGTCCTCCGGCGGGGTCTCGATCACGGACAGGTCGCGGATCCCGGCCAGCGCGAGGTTGAGCGTCCGCGGGATCGGCGTCGCGGACAGGGTCAGCACGTCCACCTCGCGGCGGAGCTGCTTGAGCCGCTCCTTGGCCGCGACGCCGAACCGCTGCTCCTCGTCGACGACGACGAGGCCGAGATCCCTGAACCGGACGTCCTTGCTGAGCAGCCGATGGGTGCCGATGACGATGTCGACCGTCCCGTCGGCCAGGCCGGCGATCGTGGCCGCCTGGGTCGCCGGCGACACGAACCGCGACAGCAGCCGGACCTCGAGCGGGAACGCGGCGAATCGCTGCGAGAACGTTGCCTCGTGCTGGGCGGCGAGAACGGTCGTGGGCACGAGGACCGCGACCTGCTTGCCGTCCTGGGTCGCCTTGAATGCGGCCCGCAGCGCCACCTCGGTCTTGCCGTAGCCGACGTCGCCGACGACCAGCCGGTCCATCGGGCGGACGAGCTCCATGTCGGCCTTGACCTCGAGCGCAGCCCGCATCTGGTCGACCGTCTCCTCGTACGGGAACGACGCCTCCATCTCCGACTGCCAGGGCGTGTCCTGCGCGAACGGATGACCGCGCGAGTCGGCTCGCGAGGCGTACAGGGCGAGGAGCTCCTCCGCCAGGTCGTCGACCGCCTTCCGGACGCGCTGCTTGGCACGCAGCCATTCGGTCCCGCCGAGGCGGGACAGCGCGGGCCGCTCGCCGCCCGCGTAGCGGCTGATCCGGCTGATCTGCTCGACCGGCACGAAGATCCGGTCCCCGCCGGCGAACGACAGCTCGAGGTAATCGCGATCCTCGCCGGCCCCTCCCCGACGGAGCATCTGCTCGTAGCGGGCGACGCCGTGATCGATGTGGACGACCAGATCGCCGGGCGTCAGCCGCTCGAGGATGTCGCGCGGCACGATCCGGCGCAGCGCCCGCGGACGCCGGACGCGGACGGTGCCGAACAGCTCGCGGTCGGTGACGAAGGCGAGGCCGTCCGGACCACCGATGAAGCCGCCGTTCAGGCTCCGGTCGACGAGCGCGATCGCCCCGGCCGGCGGCGCCTCTGCCACCTGGCCGACCACCGCGACCACGTGCCCGGCGTCGGCCAGCAGGTCCGCGAGCCGTGGCGCCTGGTCCGAGGCGAGCACGATCCGGGCATCGTCACGTCTCCATCCCTCGACGGCCTCGACCAGTCGCCCGGCACGGCCCGGCGGCAGGGCGGGCTCGCGCCAGCCGAAGGGGTCGCCGGACGACAGCCCGCCGCGGGCCATCGCCACGTCCTCCGGCGGCACCGATTCCCAGGTGAGCTCCAACGTCCGCGAGGCGACCAGGCGACCCTTCCAGTCGCGCTGCGGCAGGTAGGTCGACGGCCAGTCCTTCGGCAGCTCGCCGCTCTCGACGAGCTCGGTCCGACGCTCATCGGCCTGGCGCCACAGGAACTCGGCCGCCTCGGCGACGTCGCCCGGCTCGTCGATGACGAGCAGGGTGTCGGGCGCGACGTGATCGAGCCCGGTCGACGGGGCGAGGTGGGCGGCCCACACCTCCGCCGCGTCCCCGACGCTCATCGCCCGGGTCGCCGGTCCGCTCGCGTGCCCCGCCGTCCCGGACGCCCGCCGCGCGTCGTCGTCGGTGACCTGCTCGAACCGGTCGAGATCGCCCGCCAGCCGCTCGGGCAGCCGCGCCGCGGCGCGCCCCAGTCGCTCGCGGATCGCGGCCGCGCCGCCCGACGGGAGCAGGAACTCGGTGGCGGGGAGCAGCACGGCCCGATCGACGGCCCCGACGGTGCGCTGATCGGTCGGGTCGAACGATCGGAGCGAGTCGACCTCGTCACCGAAGAACTCGATCCGGATCGGCAACGCCATCGAGGGCGGGAAGACGTCGACGATGCCACCGCGCCGCGCGAACTCGCCGCGGCCGGCGACCTCGAGGACCGGGACGTAGCCGAGGTCGAACAGGTCGTGCAGGAGCGCGTCCTGATGCAAGCGAGCGCCGGACCGGAGCTCGCGCGGCGTCGCCGGCAGGTCGCCCGGGTGGATCGTGTGCTGGAGGAGGGCCTGGACGCTCGCCACCAGGACGCGGGCGCGACCGCTCCGCCAGGCGGCCAGGGCAGCGACACGGGCCGCCGTCTCGTCGGCGATCAGCTCGCTCCGCTCGTACGCCAGCGAGGTCCGTGGCTCGAGCACGGCGACGGTGTCGGGATCCCCGGACCAGGCCGCCAGCTCCTCCGCGACGCGATCGCCGATCTCGGCGTCCCGGGCGATCCAGACCAGGCGCTCGCCACCGGCCGCGAGCGAGAGTGCGGCCGCGAGGTAGGTCTTGGCTCCGTGCGGGACGGCCACGAGACCGACGTGCGGCCCGCTCCGGCGCCGATCGTCGGCGCCTCGGCCGAGACGCACGCGAAGCTCGGCCAACGTGCCCGTCCCGGCCAGCAGCGGCGGCAGGGCCGACAGGTCCGGGATGCGCTGGCCGCCGCCACGCCGTGCCGGCTGGGTCGTCGCTGCGGAACCAGCCGGCCCGGTGGTCGGGCGCCGGGGTGCCGCGGGCGCCGCGCCATCGGCCTGCGACGGTCGCCCGGCATCCGCGACCTCCGCATCGACCTCGGCGACGTCGAAGTCGACCTGCTCCCCGGGCTTCGGCGGCGCGTGACGAGTGGCGAAGTCGGTGGCGACCCGTTCGGCGATCCGGCGATCGCGTCCACGACGACCGCGGAGCGGCGTGTCCGGCATCGTCAGTCGCCCGACCCGGACGGTCGGATCCGGCGCCAGCCGGTCCTCGTCCGTCGGATCCCGTCGGGTCCGGGCGGGCCGTCGACCTCGCCTGGGGCAGCCAGCCGCGTCTCGTCCGCCGGTCGGAGCTCGAACATGTTGAACCGGTTGGCGGCCTTGTTGGTGCCGTCCCGGGCCCACGCCTCCACGGCGTCGGAGGCCGCGTCGAGCAGCTCGTCGAGACGCTGCTGCTCGTCCGGCGCGAAGCGCGACAGCACGTGATCCGTGGCGGTCCGGTCGGGCTCCCCGATGCCGATCCGCAGGCGACTGAACTTCTCCGTCCCGAGCTCGTCGATGATCGAGCGCAGGCCGTTGTGGCCGCCCGGTCCGCCGCCCTCGCGGAAGCGGAGCTTGCCGAACGGCAGCGCGAAGTCATCGGCGACGACCAGCAGGTCACCGAGCGGCGCATGCTCGCGGGCGATGACCTTGCGGACGGCCAGCCCCGACTCGTTCATGTAGGTCAACGGCTTGACGAGCGTGAGGTCGAGGCTGCGAAAGCGGCCCATCACGACGTTCGAGGCGTCGCGCTGCCGGCCCTTGCCGGTCCAGCCGGCCCGCTCGGCGATGCGATCCATCACCAGCCAGCCGACGTTGTGGCGGGTGCCGGCGTACTGCGAACCAGGGTTGCCGAGACCGACGACGACCTTCACCTGACCTCCGGGCAGCAGGACAGGGCCCGCACCTCGGTCGGATCGGACCGTGGGGGGCCTGTGCCCGATGGTAGCAGTGGACGATGCGAGGCGCCTCTCGTCAGGGCCTTGTACTAAATCATACTTGCGATAGAATCGCCCCATGGAACTCAGCTCCCTGCCCGATCGGCTCGAGGACGTGGCGCCGCTTGCCGAGCCCGTCCGGCGTGCCCTCTACCTCCATGTCGCCGCGTCGTCCGATGCCGTGGGCCGCGACGCAGCGGCAGCGGCGGTCGGCATCAGCCGGGCGCTCGCCGCATTCCATCTCGATCGACTCGTCGAGGCCGGGCTCCTGCAAACCGAGTTCCGTCGCCTGACAGGTCGGACCGGCCCCGGCGCGGGCCGCCCCGCCAAGCTGTACCGGCGATCGGCGATGCAGGTTGACGTGACGCTTCCCGAGCGACGTGACGATGTCCTTGCGGGCCTGTTCGCAACGGCGCTGGACAAGCGTGCCCGTGACGCCGGGGCTCCGGTCACCGGCCCGGATCCGGTGCTGACCAGGCTCGATCGAGCAGCTCATGACTACGGATCGGGCATCGGCCGCGAGGCCCGTTCGCGTGCCGGGGGGCGGGCGACCGTTCCGCAGCGACTCGCCGCCACGGCGGAGGTGCTGGGCGGGATGGGTTACGAGGCCACGACCGACGAGACGGTTCTGACCATGCGCAACTGCCCATTCGATCGCGTCGCGCGCGACCACCGTGACCTGGTCTGCGGGACGAACCGGGCGATGATGGAGGGCGTCGTCGACGGGCTCGGCTCGACGCGCATCAGCGTCGTCTTCGATCCAGTTCCGGGGTGCTGCTGCGTCCGGCTCGAGGCGACGAGCTAGGCGCCTTCAACCCCATCGAGGAGCCGCCGCTCGAGGCTCCGCATGGCGGCCTCCTCGACCGGCTCGGCATGGTCCCAGCCGCAGACGTGGAGCGTGCCGTGGATCGCCAGGAGTCGGAGCTCGTCCGACGGCGACCATCGAACATCACCGGTCTGGCCGCCCCGACCCGTCGCGGCCTGCGCGATCGCCCGCTCGACCGAGATGACGATGTCCCCGAGATGCGGCCGCCGGCCGGGCGGCAGCGCGAAGGCCGCGCTCTGGACGCCACGCTCCCCTGCCCCGCCGGGGTGGGCCGGAAACGCCGCTGGGGCCAGGAGCGGGAACGACAGGACGTCGGTCGGACCCGACACGCCCAGGTGGGCCTCGTTGAGTGCGGCCAGCTCCGCGTCGTCGCCCAGGATTAGCCCGATCGATGCCGGCGCCGGAGCGCCGGCCGCATCGAGGGCGTCACCGATCGCCCTCGCCAGGGCACTCCCGGCGATCGGGGCAGCGACTCCCTCGCGCACGGTCAGGTCGACGCGCCACGGTCCTCGGTAGATCGCCCGGGTCACGACGCCGGATCGCTCCCCCCGCCGCCGCCGGCGGCCGCGCGACGTGACTCGAGCTCGACGACGGTGTTCTGCGGATAGGCGATGCGGGTGTGGTACATCCCGAGCAGCTGTCCGACGAACGCCTCGCGGATGCGCTCGAGGTCGCGCAGCGTCAGGTCGCACTCGTCGAACTGCCCGTCGGTCACGCGCTCATCGATGATCCGCGCGACCATCGCCCGGATCGCCGGCTCGTCTCGGGACGACAGGGAGCGGACGGACGCCTCGACGCCATCGGCGAGCATGATCAGCGCTGCTTCGCGCGTTTGTGGCTTGGGGCCGGCGTGGCGGAACTTGCGCTCGTCGACGATCGTGCCGGGGCCCGCCAGCTCCTTCGCCCGTGCGTAGAAGTAGCTCATGATCGCCGTCCCGTGGTGTTGTGGGATATAGGCGATGAGCGCCTTCGGGAGACGCGCCTTGTAGGCCAGGTCGATGCCGTCCGGGACGTGCTGCTTGAGGATCCCGGCGCTGACCTCCGGATCGAGCTGGTCGTGGATGTTCTCGCCACCGGCCTGGTTCTCGATGAACGCGAGCGGGTTGGCGAGCTTGCCGATGTCGTGGTAGTACGCGGCGACACGGGTGACCAGAGGGTCGGCCCCGATCGCCTCGGCCGCGCGCTCCGCCAGGTTGCCCACCATCAGCGAGTGGTGATAGGTGCCCGGCGTCTCGACGAGCAACCGCCGGAGCATCGGTTGCGAGGGGTTGGCCAGCTCGAGAAGCTGGAACACGGTCATGATCCCGAAGACCGAGCCAAGCACGGCGAACGTCCCGACCGTGGCGATGCCCGATCCGGCCGCGGACACCGCCGACGCGAACCACAGCTCCAGGATGCCGCGGAGGTCGCGCGTCCCGAGGAGCGAGAAGACCGTGACGACCAGGGCGTTGACCACGAAGACCGCCAGCGCGGCCTGGACGAAGACCTGGAGGCGGTCGCCGCGCCGGACGGCCATCACGCCGGTCAGGCCGCCGAAGAAGATGTACGCGGCGAACTCGAGCGAGTTGCCGTTCACCGCCCCGCCGATGACCGCCACGATGGCGATCACGATGGTGGCGATCGAGGCGTCGAGCAGAACGGCCAGGAGCATCGCGATGGCGGCCGTCGGCAGGAAGAACGGCAGCGTCAGCCGGCCGGCCGTGATCTTGAGGGCGAGCGTCGCGCCGACCACGAGCAGGCCGATGAGGATGAGGGCGTTGTCGCGGTGCCACAGGCCCGGGCGGAACCGCCAGATCCAGGCCAGCAACATGCCGACGACGAGCACCGCCAAGGCGAGCCAGCCACCGAAGCTCGTGACGTCCGGCAGCGCGTCGCGAAGCCGCAGCGCGTCGATGGTCTCGATGTCGGTGGCTGTCAGCGGCGAGCCGATGCGGGCGATGACCTCGCCCTGGCGGACCGTGACACGGACTGGCGCGACGTCCTCGGCGGCCCGGGCCCGGGCGGAGGACGTCAGGTCCTCGCTGAACGATGAGTTGGGCACGATCAATGGGGCGATGAGATCCGCGGCGAGCATCCGCTCGGCCTCGTCGAGTCCGCCGGCCATCCGGCCGGACAATCGGGTCCGCGTCTCCTCGACCTCCGTGTCGCGCAGCTCCGTGCGCAGCGTGGCGTCGAGGACGCGTGCCGCCTCAGTGCGAACCACGGCCCACCGTGCGGCGTCGAGTCCGACGAGCGTTTCACGCGCTGCGTCGGACAGGCTGGGCACGGCTGTCCGCAGCAGGGTGGCGCGACCGATCTGGGTCAGGTTCGCGGCGAATGTCGTATCGATCGACTCAACGCGCTTCTCGAACGCGATCTGTTGGGCGGCGGCGATGGCGATCGCGTTCTCGGTCGTGAAGCTGTACTGCGGCGGGACCAGTTCGCCCGCCGCGGCGCGCGCCTCGTCGGTCCGGATCTTGCTCTCGAAGTCGAGGGCCCGAGGGGCGACGATGTCCCGCGTCGCAAGCTGACCCTCGCTGACGACGAGCGGCGGCTCCGACAGGAGGTCCGACCCGAGGATCGCCGCGAGCGCGAGGGTGAGGACGCCGGCGGCGATCGCCAGGCGCGGGATCTCCTTGCGCGTGAAGCGCGTCGAGGTGTCGGTTCGCAGGGTCAGCACGCCGGTCGGTCTTTCGTGATGCTCAGTGACCGCGATCGTGCGCGGCGAGGTCGGCCCCGGCGAGGGCCTGGGCAACGAGCGAGCTCACTGACCTTTCCGTCGGCGCGTCCGCGGGTCCGTGGCGTCAGCCAGCCCATGACCTTGCCCAGGTCGCGCGGCGAGACTGCGCCGGTCGCGTCGATCCCCTCGTCGACGAGGGCCCGGATCTCGGACTCGGTCAGGGGCTCGGGGAGGTATCCGGCGATGATCGCGATCTCGGCTTCCTCCCGGGACGCGAGGTCCTCCCGCCGGCCGGCGCGGAATGCCTCGACCGATTCGCGGCGGGTCTTCACCTCGCGGCTGAGCACGGCGAGGTACTCGTCGTCGGTCAGGGGACGGCCTTCGCGCTTCTCGACGTTGTACGCCGCGCTGGAGACCATCCTGAGGACGTCGCGACGCAACGCATCACCCGCACGCATGGCGTCGGCGATGTCGGTCTGGACGCGATCTTGAAGGGACACCGGTCTGGCACCTCGGGCGGGCGACCCACCGCGGACGCGGCGGACCACCGATGGGCCCGTGGGATCAGGTCGGTACGAATGGCGGGCCAGGGCCCGCTCAGCCGACCTGCGTTCGGGCGTTCTTCTTGCGCTTCGCTTCCTTGCGCTTGCGCTTCACGCTCGGCTTCTCGTAGTGCTCGCGTCGGCGAGCCTCGGCGAGGATGCCGCTCTGCTGGATCTTCTTGTTGAAGCGACGCAGGGCGCTTTCGAACGTCTCGTTCTCACCCACTCGGACTTCTGCCAATCCCGGTTCACCTCCCCGGGCCAGATCTCTCGCATCGGCGTGAGGCTCGCGGCCAACCGGCCCGCACGCACCACGTCCGGCAGACCCGTCCGAGGCTGGCGGAGCATAGCCGAGGCTCCCGAACCGGTCAAACGTTCGCGGAGCGTGTCGTTCGGCCCGATCGAGGCGTCCCCGGCGCCGGGTCGAACGGCTCGTCCCAGTGGATCCGGTGGTCGTACATCCAGGACAGCGACCGGTCAGTGATGAACCAGCGGAAGGCGACCCGCATGAACGCGTCCCGGAACAGGCTCCCGACGCGACCCGGCGTCTTCGAGCTGCTGCTCCTGGCGCCGTAGGCGACGATCCGCTCGACCCGCCCGCGCCGAGCCGCCTCGAACGCGCCGTACGCCGCCTCGATCGAGTCGCTGTCCCGGAGCGCCTTCGCGAGGAGGACGCCGTCCTCGAGAGCCATCGACGCGCCCTGGCCCGAGCTCGGGGCGGGTGCGTGCGCGGCATCCCCGATGACGATCATCCGGCCGCGATGCCAGGTGGGCACGTGGCCGAGGTCGTACGTGTTGTCGCCGGCGAGCTCGAGCCGGCCGGCCCGGATGAGCGCCGCGGCAGGCCCGGCGTCGCCACCGAACAGCCCGGCAAGCCAGCCCGCCATGCAACTTCAGAGGTGGCGGCTCGTTCCGCCGCTCCGATCTCGTCCCGTGGCGCGTTGACGAACCAGACGACGTCGCCATCCGGCAGCCGATGCGCCCCGAAGAACGCCCGGCGGCCGAACCAGAACTGCCAGGTCTCGGGTGCGATGTGGAGGCCGGGGACCGCGGCCGCGCTCGTGACGCCGCCGAAGTTCGTCAGCCCGACGTATCGAGGCCTGGGCGCCGACGGATCGATGAGCCGGCGGACGACCGAGTGCACGCCGTCGGCGCCGATCAGCAGGTCGGCCTGCTCGGTCGATCCGTCGGCGAAGGTCGCGACGATCCCGGCCTCGCCACCGACCGCGTCGACCAGTCGCCGCCCGTAGTCGACCCGGATGCCACGCCGGACGGCCTCGTCGGCGAGGTCCAGCGCGAGCCGAGACCGCTTCAGCGTGAGGGCCGGCGTACCGTCCTCGAGTGGGACGCCGAGCGGCAGGTCACCGAGCACGACGGCCCGCTGCGTTGCGCATCACGTTGCGCCGCGTCGGCGATCCGCCGGCGACGACCAAGGGCAGGGCCGCGACCGAAGCCAGGGCATCGAGACCGTTCGGCGAGATCGTGAAGTACGACCCGACCTCGCCGTCGCCGCGTGGGTAGGCCTCGACGACGGTCGCGTCGACATCCGCCTGCTGGAGGGCCATGGCCGTGACCGGGCCGGCGACACCGGCACCGATGATGAGCGCTCGCATCGTGCTATCCTTCCGTACGACTTCCTGATATTTCGTGTATCAGATGATTCGATATACGAAGGATATGCACGTGGCGGCGAAACGTCAAGCCCTGATCACCGAGCTCGGACGGGCGATGCAGGCCTACCAGCGCAGCACGCAGGCATTCGATGACGAGGTCGGCAAGGTGCTCGACGTCAACCCGGTCGACCTCCGCTGCCTCGATT
The DNA here is from genome assembly GCA_963842695.1 of uncultured Chloroflexia bacterium. GTDB lineage: Bacteria > Chloroflexota > Limnocylindria > Limnocylindrales > CSP1-4 > SPCO01. Next base: position 50,063 of record CAWJHK010000006.1, on the reverse strand, counting down.
GGCTGACCGAGGGACCGATGACCGCCACAAGGCTCGCCGAGGCCACCGGCCTGTCGACCGCCGCGACCACCGCGATGATCGATCGTCTCGAGCGCACGGGGTTCGTCCGCCGTCGCCGCGACGAAGGCGATCGCCGGCAGGTCATCGTCGAGATGACCGAGGACGGCCAGGCACGGACGTGGGCGATGTACGGGCCCCTCGTCGAGAGCGGCCTTCCTCTGCTCGAGCGGTTCACTTCCGCCGAGCTCCGGGTGTTGGTCGACCACCTGAATGCGATCCGGGACCTCACCGACCGGCAGCGGGAGCAGCTTCGTGGGAGGGCGGCCGGGTAGGATCGGCGCCACGTTCGAGGGCGATGCGCGTCGTACGATGCGACGGCCCATTCACCGCGGAGATGCTGCTTGGAGACGATCCTCGACCTGCTCGCCGATGCGGTCGCTGCCAACGGCGACAAGACCGCGCTGAGCCTCAGGCTCGACGACGGCTCGACCACGACGTGGAGCTACCGCGAGCTCGACCGCCGCTCGCGGCTGGCGGCCTGGCGGCTGCGGGCGCTGGGTCTGGCGCCGGGCGATCGGCTCCTGACCTGGTCGCCCTCGACGCCCGCCCTGCCGGCCACCTACTTCGGGGCGATGCGCGCGGGGCTGATCCTCGTCCCGCTCGACCTGCGCATGTCAGCCGACGCGATCGAGGGCATCGTCCGGGTATCCGCGGCCCGGCACCTGGTCCTCGGCACGGGCCGCGACGCCCCCGATCCGCGCGACGCCGGCCTCGAGCGCTTCCCGACGACACCGCTCGAGGCGCTCAGCGAGGAGCCCGACCCGACGTTCCCGTCCGACTGGGAGGCGCAGCTCGCGGCCTGGCCGGCGCCCGGTCCGCGGGACGTGTTCGAGCTGGTCTTCACCTCGGGCACGACCGGGACGCCCAAGGGCGTGATGCTCGCGCATGACAACGAGATCGCCGCGGTCGAGTCGTTCCACCGGCTGATCCCGCCGATGGAGCACCGGATCGTCTCCCTCCTGCCGCTGTCGCACCTGCTCGAGCAGTCGGTCGGGCTGTACTACGCGCTGTCGGTGGGCGCGGACATCCTCTACGTCCGCAGCCGCAACCCGCGGGTCATCTTCGACGCGTTGCGCGATCACCGGGTCACGTCGATGGTCGTCGTGCCGCAGGTGCTCGACCTGTTCTGGAGCGCGATCGAGCGCGAGGTCGCCAAGCGGAACCGCGAGACGGCGTTCGGACGGCTGCGATCGATCGCGCGCCGGCTCCCGATGGGCTGGCGACCGCGGCTGTTCGGCGGCGTCCACGAGCAGCTCGGCGGCCACTTCCGGCTCTTCCTGTCGGCCGGGGCGTTCCTGCCGCCGGCGCTCCAGCAGGCCTGGGAGGACCTCGGCGTCACCGTGCTCCAGGGCTACGGCGCCACCGAGACGGGAACCGGCAGCTGCACGACCCTCGACGACCACGGTCTCGGCACGGTCGGCCGGCCCCCGGCAGGCATCGAGATGCGCATCGTCGACGACGGGGAGATCCAGTTCCGCGGCCCGACGGTGTTCCGCGGCTACTGGCAGAACCCCACCGCGACGGCCGAGGCGTTCACCACCGACGGCTGGTACCGGACCGGCGACGTCGGTCATCTCGATGCCGAGGGGCGGCTCGTCCTGTCGGGCCGCAAGAAGGACCTGATCGTCCTGCCCAACGGCTTCAACGTCTATCCCGAGGACATCGAGAACGCCCTGCGGATCGCCGGGATCCGCGACTCGGTGGTCCTCGAGACCGAGCCGGGACGGATCGAGGCGGTCATCCTCGGCTCGGCGGCGAGCCCACCGAGCGCGCCCGGCGCGCGAGCCCAGGCAGACGAGCTCGAGCCGGCAGCGCTCCGCGATCGGCTCGATGCCGCCGTCAAGGCCGCCAACGCGGCCCTCGGGCCCAACCAGCGCATCGCGGGCTGGCGCCTGTGGCCCGACGAGGACTTCCCGCGGACCCACACGCTCAAGATCAAGCGCTCGCTGATCCGCGACTGGATCGCCGCCGACCGGCCGGTCCCCGCCCGCTGACCGCGGCTGGCTCAGCTGGCGACCGGGTACCCGACGCCGAGCGTCTCGAGCGCGGCCTGGATCCCCGGGGCTGCCGGGTCCTCCGCCGCTCCCGGCAGCCAGTCGTAGAAGATCACCGTCGAGCCGACCCCCCGGATGATCGATACGGTGCCCTGCGGCCGCTGCACGCGACCCGGACCGGTCGCCAGGTAGGCCTGCTCCTCGGTCGCCGCGGCTGCCGCCTGCGCCGCGTCGGGGAACTCGTAGACGACGATGAAGCCCTTGGTCGGGTCCTTCGGCAGGACGACCTGGTAGACCGCGCGCGGTGCGGTCGCGAGAAGGGGCGCCTCGGCCGGCCGGATGGGGGCCTGGCTGTCCGACAGCACGAGGTTCCGCTCCCCGAGCGCGCGGACGAGCTGGGCACGCGTCAGCCCGACGACCGGCGTGACCGTCCTGCCGGGCCCGCTCGATGGGTTCGGGACGACGGGCGCGGAGAGACGGACGCCTCGGACGTCACGCACGCGCCCAGCGCGAACGCGGTCGCCATCGCTGCAATCGATGCGATCGCGAGCGAGCGAGACCGTGACAGCGTGAGTCGGCGCGTCACCCCGGCGGCCAATCGAACGCCCGCCCGCCCATCAGGTGGACGTGGAGATGGTCGACGGTCTGGCCGCCCCACCGCCCGACGTTCGACACGAGCCGGTAGCCCGAGTCGGCGATGCCAGCCTGGCGGGCGAGGTCGGCGGCCACCGCGAACAGGCGGCCGAGCATCGGCCCGTCGGCCTCGGTGAGCTCGGCGGCGGAGGCGATGTGGCGTCGCGGCATCAGCAGGATATGGGTCGGGGCACGAGGGGCGATGTCGCGGATGGCGATGACGAGATCGTCCTCGTGGAGCCGGTCGCTCGGGATCTCGCCGGCGACGATCCGGCAGAACAGGCAGTCGTCAGCCATCGACCTCTCCGCACGCTCCCCAGATCACCAGAGTACCGGCTTGGAGCTCATCAGGAACCCGATCGTGCCGACGAGCCCCGCCATCAGGTACGACACGTAGCGCTGCCGCCTGGCGCGCTCGAGCCACGTCCTGTCGTCGGCCGCCGCGCGGATGCCGATGAGGCGGCGCAGGTTGGGCCGCTGGATGAAGAACGCGATCCCGAGGTTGATGAAATAGATCGTCAGGGCCACGAGGAGCCACGGCTGCTCGAGCATCTGCGAGCCGAGCGCGGAGATCAGCCCGAGCCCGGTGAGCGCCAGCCCGACGCCGATCGCGAGGGTGCCGTGCGTTTGAGCCCAGAGCAGCCAGTGCACGATCGGACTCTCCGATTCCACCGCGGCTCGCTGGGTGCGGAGCGCGAACGGCAGCAGGATCGACGGGAGGACCAGGCTGACGGCCAGGATGATGTGGGCGACCAGCAGGACGGGGAAGTACGACGGCATCGGGCTCGATTGTAGGCGGGGCGGCCGTCAGGCCCGGCGAACCGCTTCCAGCGCGATCCACTCTCCCTCGACCGTTCGGGCGGTGACGTCGAGCCCGGCTGCCGTGAACGCACCGGCCACCTCGGCCTCGCGGTCGACGAAGATCCCGGACGCCAGCAACGTGCCGCCCGGCCGGAGCTCGCCCGCGAGGGCCGGTGCCAGCGTCACGAGCACCCCCGCGATGAGGTTGGCAAGGACGACGTCGTACGGCCCCGCGCCGGACGGCAGCGATCCGAGGCGGACCCGGACGCGCCGGCCGAGCCGGTTGCGCCGCGCGTTGGCGATCGTCGCCTCGATCGCGATCGGATCGGTGTCGACGCCGAGGGCGGCACCCGCGCCCAGCTTGACCGCCGCGATGGCGAGGATGCCGGAGCCGCAGCCGACGTCGAGCACCTGCGCTCCCGGCATCCGCCCATCGTCGTGCAGCGTCTCGATGCCCGCGAGGCAGAGGCGCGTCGTCGGGTGGAGGCCCGTGCCGAACGCCATCCCCGGATCCATCGACAAGACCACCTCGCCCGGGGCGGCCCGGTGACGCCGCCAGGTCGGCCGGATGACGAGCCGGCGGCCGATGCGCATGACCGGGAAGTGCGCCTTCCAGGCGTCGGCCCAGTCGGCCTCCTCCACGACCCGCGTGCGGAGGTCGCCGATCGGCCGGAGTCCGAATGCCTGGAGGTGGCCGAGCGCCACGGCGACCTCGTCGGCGGCGTGACGGGCGGCGTCCGCGTCGCGGGCCGGCAGGTAGGCGCGGACGGTGGCCGGTCGACTCGGGTCGAGCCGCGCGCCGAGACCGTCGTCGACCAGCTCGAACGCCGGCTCGACGGACGTGCCGCCCGGCGCGACCCGGCCGAAGATCTCACTGACCGCCTCGACGGCCTCGGGGTCGGCCTCGACGGCCAGCTCCAGCCAGCGGCCCGAAACCGCGTCGGCCTTCTTGCCGGCCCCGGCGCCGGCCCTGCTCCCGGACCCGGCGTCGGCCTCGGTCAACCGAGCCCGAGCTTCTCGAGCAGCCCGCCGCCGCCATGGCCGACCGACTCGCCGGCCTCGTCCGCGTAGGCCGCCAGCAGCTCGCGGGCCTTCTTGGACAGCCGCGTCGGGACGACCACGTCGACCATGACGTGGAGGTCGCCGCGCTGCCCGCGCCGGAGGTGCGGGACGCCCTTGCCGCGGAGCCGGATCTCGGTCCCGGGCTGGGTCCCGGCCTTGATCTCGACCTCCTCCTCGCCCTCGACGGTCGGGACCGTGATCCGCGTCCCGAGCGCCGCCTGGGCGATCGACACCTGGGCGTCGTAGTACAGCTCGGTGCCCTCGCGGGTGAGCGACGGGTGGGGCTGCACGTGCACCGCCACGTAGAGGCTGCCCGACGGGCCGCCGCGTGGCCCGACCTCGCCCTCGTTGGACAGCCGGATCTGGTGGCCCTCGTCGATGCCGGCCGGGATCGTGACCCGCAGCGTGCGCTTGCGTTCGGTGCGGCCGTCGCCGTGGCAGGTGTCGCACGGCGTCTCGATGATCTTGCCCTCGCCTCGGCAGCGCGGGCAGGCGTTGACGTTGACCATCTGGCCGAGCATCGTCTGGCGGACCGATCGGATCTCGCCACGGCCGTTGCACTGCGGACAGGTGATCGGCTCGCTGCCTTCCTTCGCGCCGCTGCCGTGGCACGTCTCGCAGCGTTGCAGGACCGTGAACTCGATCTCCTTCTCGGTGCCCGTCACGGCCTCCTCGAAGCTGATCCGGAGGTCGTAGCGCAGGTCCGCCCCGGGCTGTGGCCGGCCACGCCGCGCCGACGCGGCCCCGGCCCCGCCGCCGAAGAACGCGTCGAAGATGTCCGAGAAGCCACCGAACCCTTCGAAGCCGGTCCCACCTCCCGCGGCGCCGTCGACGCCAGCCCGGCCGAACATGTCGTAGCGCGACCGCCGCTCCGGGTCCGACAGGACCTGGTACGCCTCGTTGATCTCCTTGAACCGTTCCTGGGCGGCCGGGTCCGTGTTGACGTCGGGGTGCCACTGCTGGGCGAGCTTGCGGAAGGCGCGCTTGATCTCGGCGTCGGACGCGGTCCGTTCGACGCCGAGCACCCCGTAGAAGTCTCGTTCGGTGGTGGCCACGGACTGGAAGGATACGGGAGGCCGTCCGTTGCGGCAGGACCCGCGACTGCCATGAACGGATGCGACGAACGTACCGGCTCGTCGATTGCCGCCGCCATGAGACGATACGCCCGAGCGGCCGGGATCGGCCGCCGGCCCGGCGTCCTGCGGGACGCCGAGGCCGGGCGAACGCCGCCGCACGACGAGCCCCCTGCCGCCGAGGCTCGGTTCGGGCACGGCGCTCGCGGGCAACTGGCGCAGGGGACACGAGGTTCGGACGGGATGAGGGCCAGCTGGAGCCGGGGGTCCCCGAGTGGGCATGCCGGCGCGCGCCGCCTCCTCGAGCTCATCTGCATCGCGATGCTCGCGACCGGCTGCGCCGCCCAGGCGTCGGGTCCGGATTGGTCGTGGCCCGCGACCGCTGCCGCGGTCGCCCGGCAGCCGCCCGCCGTCGCGACGCCGACCGTGGCGGGGTCGGCGCCCGGCGCGACGGCGGCCAGGGCGGCCCGCCACGCGCGAGTGCCGATCGGCGCGTCGCCCCAGCCCGTGCCGGCCATGGTGCCCATCCTCTACTACCACCGGGTCCAGCCCCTGCCCGATGGGTTCGCGGGCTGGTCGGCTGCCGAACGGGACCAATTCCTCGAGAACGACGTCCTTCCCGCTGCCTTCGCCGCCCAGCTGGACTGGCTGCAGGCCCACGGCTACACGACGATCCTGCCGCGGGATCTCGCGGCGCATTGGGATCGGGGAGCTCGCCTGCCCGAACGGCCCGTGATGATCACGTTCGACGATGGGTCCAAGGACTGGATGGCGCAGGTCCTGCCGCTGCTCGAGGAGCGCGGGATGGTCGCCGAGTTCTACCTGACCCTCGACGCCATCGCCCATGGCAACCTCACCTGGAAGCAGGTCCGGCGCCTCGCGGCCGCCGGCAACGGCATCGGCGCACACGACGTGCACCACGTCCAGCTGACCGCGTTCGGGACCGGCCGTCATCCCGCCTCGAAGGAGACGATGTGGGCCGAGGTCAACGAGGCGCGCCGCATCATCGGCGAGAACGTCGGGGTCTTCCCGGATTCGATGGCCTACGTCGGCGGCGGCTATGACGGCAACCTGATCCAGGCGGTCAGCGACGCGGGCTACACCACCGCGCGAAGCATCGTCCGAGGCCTCCGGCAGACGCCCGGGCGCCGGTTCACGTTGCGCGTCGTCCGCGTGGGCGCCCATGACGATGTCGCGGACCTCTCGACGAGTGCGCTCGTCCCCGGGCTCCCGCGGTTCGCGGCCGTGATGGCCGGGATCCAGGTGAAGACGCGCTAGCCGGGAGGACGGCGGGCACGGCTCGAACTCGAAAGCCCTCGGCTCCGGCGCGCCAGACCGGCCCCGCCCGCTACCATCGGCCGATGGATGCGCCTCGCCTCAGCGTCGCCCTGACCGATCGACCACGACGCGATCTCCGACTCGGTCCGCCGCGGCGATCCGCCGGTCAAGTTCAGCCACGCGGAGTTCGGGCCGCGCGTCGGCGCGAAGCGGCTGCTCGCCCTCCTCGCCAGGCGCGGGATCCCCGCGACCTGGTTCGTCCCCGGGCACAGCCTGACCACGTTCGCCGACGACACCGAGGCGATCCTGGCCGGTGGCCATGAGCTGGCCTGCCACGGCTGGTTCCACGAGGACTTCGCCGAGCTGGCGGCCGACGAGCAGCGCGATGTCCTCGATCGGTCCGTGGCGGCGGTCCGGGCCGTGACCGGCTCTGCACCGGCCGGCTTCCGCGCCCCGTACTGGTCGCTCGGGGCGGCGACGACCGAGCTGGTCGAGGCGGCCGGATTCCGGTACGACAGCTCGCTGATGGCCGATGACTACGCCCTCTATCGGATCCGCCATGCCGACCGGCACTCGACCGCCGACGGCACGGCCTGGGGCGCGACCGGGTCGCTCGTCGAGGTGCCGGTCTACTGGGCGATGGACGACTGGCCGCACTTCGAGCCGGGGCCCGGCCGTCCCGGACTCGCGGCGCCATCGGCCGTGCTCGAGATCTGGACCGAGGAGCTGCGCTACGCCGCCGCGAACGCTCCGGGCGGACTGGTGATGGTCACCGTCCACCCCGAGTGCATCGGGCGCGGCCACCGGATGGCGATGCTCGAGCGTTTTCTCGACGCGGCTGCGGCGATCGACGGGGTCGCCTTCGAACGGCTCGATGCCGTCGTCGATCGGTGGCTGACGGCGAACGCCTGACGCTCACTCCCAGCGGACGGCGACCTCGGTCAGCAGGCCGGTCTCGTGGTCCAGGTGGAGGATCTCGTCCGCCTCCGGTCCGACCACGAGCATGTCGCCGGCACCGTTCTCCGCGATGGCAACGAAGCCGGTCGGCATCAGACCAGCCGACTCGTGCCGGAGCCCCTCGTTCTCACGGATGATGTGGTTCGATGTCCGAGCGACCGTTCGCCGGTCCGTGTCGTCCCACACGGGATAGAGCGTCCAGTCCTCGCGGGCGGCCTCGACCTCGCCGCCGTTCTGCCGGATCAGGCGGCGCCGGTGCGGCTCGGGCAGACGCCGACCCAGCCCCGCCTCCGCGGCCGCCACGAGATCCTCCGAGCCCGGGAACGCCACATCACCCTCCGCGCAGGCGGCCGTCCGATCGCCCCGGCGACTGATCGGCAGGCCGCCAGGTCGCGCGCGCGTCGGACGACCGCATCGAACATCGATGGCGTCAGGCGACCGGTGAACGTGTTCTGCTGCGACGGGTGGTACGAGCCGACGAGGCGGTACGGCCCAACCGTTGCCTCCGCCCCGTGCCCGAACCGCGGCTTGGGCCGGACCGGATGACCCAGCGCCGCAAGCGACCGGAGCGCCGAAATCCCAGGCGAACGAGCCGAGCGCGATGACCACCCGGACCTCGGTCAGCAGGGCGATCTCGTTGACCAGGAACGGCTCGCAGGTATCCCGCTCCTCGATCGTCGGACGGTTGTCCGGCGGGGCGCAGCGCACCGCGGCCGCGACATACGCGCCGGTCAGGGTCAGGCCGTCGCCTGCGCGCCGGCCCACCGGCCGGTTGGCGAGACCGATCCGAAAGAGCGCGGCCCAGAGGAAGTCGCCCGATGCGTCGCCGGTGAACACCCGGCCCGTCCGGTTGCCGCCGTGGGCCGCCGGCGCCAGCCCGATCGAGCAGGATCGCGCGCGGCGGGGTCGCCGAAGCCTGGCACCGGCCTACCCCAGTACGTCTCGTCCTCGAAGCGACGGACCTTCTCTCGGGCGACCTGCTCGCGCCAGGCCACGAGCCGCGGGCAGCGCCGGCACTCGACGATCTCGGTGGTCAGCGCGGCAAGACCGGCGACATGAGCCGTCACGTCCACCCGACCGCGGCTACTTGAGCAACAGCCGGTCGATCCGGCGCGACGCGACCCACAGCCCGACGAGGCCCATCAGGCCGAGCGCCGCCGCCGGGCACCTCGCCGGTCCAGATCGTCCACCCAGGGTGCTCGTCCCGGATCTCCGCGGTCGTCAGCCCCTCATATGCCCCGTAGTCCCACTCGCGCAGCTCTGCTCGTTTCTCGGCCTGCCCGCCGAGGCCGGTGAGCCAGCAGGTGTCGAGCGCCCGGGACAGCGGACTCGTCAGCACCAGGGCGAAGCGCCGTCCGGCCAGCTTTTCTCCGACCCTGCGGGCGTCCTCGCGCCCGCGGTCGGTAAGAGGCACGTCGGTCCGGCCGGTGTGGCGACCCGCTCGGCTCCACTCCGTCTCGCCGTGGCGGATCAGGACGACGCTCGTCAGAGCAGTTCGTCGGTGAGCGGCCCGAGCGAGTGGGCGGTGGGCTCGAGCTTCCCGCTGCGCAGCCCTTCGCGGACGCGGCTCGCGAGATGGCGCGCCTCGTCGACCTGGTCGGCGTCGAGGATCGTGTCGAGCGCCGCGACGACGCTGCGGCCGACCCGCACCTCGAGCACGACCGTGTTGATGTCCTTGTCGGCGATGTAGGAGTCCTCGGCGATGCCGACCCGGATCGTCGCCTCGCCCCCGTTGGGCAGGCGCGCCGTCTCGTGAATGGGATTGCCGTGCAGGCTCACAACGCGTTTCTACACGACGCGGGTCGGTTTGGGAAGACCAGCGCTCGGCGTCGACCGACCCCCAGGCACTCGGTCCGGCAGCGCGGATCAGGAGACGAGCTCGGCCGGGACGACCCGAACCTCGACGAGCCGCTCGTCGCGCGCGATCGTGACCGACGCCGAGGCCTCGACGAGGTCCGAGCCGAGGAGCCGCTGCAGTCCGGTCACGTCCTCGACCGGCTCGCCCTCCAGCGAGACGATCAGGTCGCCGGCCCGCAGTCCTGCCCGGTCGGCCGGCCCGCCGTCGACGACCTCGACGATCTCGACGCAACCGCTGCGCTCGAGCCGGCGGGCCAGGCGCGGCGGCAGCGGCCGCGTGCCCAACGCGACTCCGAGATAAGCGCGGCGGAAGCGACCGTGCGTCATCAGCGCAGCGATCACCTGGCGTGTCGCCACGTTGATCGGCACGGCGAGCCCCAGGCCCACTCCTGCGACTGCCATGTTGATCCCGACGACGGAGCCGCGCGAGTCCGCGAGAGCGCCTCCCGAGTTGCCGGGGTTCAACGCGGCGTCGGTCTGGATCACGTTCTCGATCAGGCGCCCTGCGCCCCCGGAGCGGGTCGGCACGGCCCGCCCGAGCGCAGAGACGACACCTGCTGTCACCGATCCGGCGAACCCGTGGGGGTTTCCGATCGCCACCACGAGCTGGCCGACGCGGAGCCGCTCGGCATCGCCGAGCTCGGCGGGCGTCACCTCTCCCGCTGCTCGGACGACGGCGAGGTCGGAGAGCGGGTCGGTGCCCACCAGCTCGAAGTCGAGCTCGCGCCCGTCGGCGAACGACGCCTTGCCTCTGCCGTCCCCGGCCGCGACGACGTGGGCGGAGGTGAGCATGAACCCGTCGCTCGTGATCACGACGGCGCTGCCGCCGCTGTCGTAGACTCGCCCGCCGCGGACACGGCGCGAGAGCCGAAGGTTCGCCACCGAGGGCGACAGGCGCTCGGCCACGAACGTGACCGCGCGCGAGTACGCGTCGAGCGGCTCCTCCTCGGCGGCCGGCGGGTCCGAGATGAACGTGTACTGCATTGCGCCAAAGTAGCTCGCGGTCAGCCTCCGCTGATCGCGGCGATCACGTCGAGCCGGGAGCCCGCCGCGAGCGGCGTGTCGAGCTCGGCGGGCTCGCCGTCGACGTAGACCCGGATGTGCTCCCTGAGCTCCGGGCCGGGATGGCAGAGCCGGTCCCGCAGACCGGGGTAGCGGCGATCGAGCTCGTCGATCGCCGCCGCAGGCGTTGCGGCGTCGATGTCGACCCGCCGCGGCAACCCGGCGAAGAGCGGCGTCAGGGTGGGTGGCAGGCGAACGTCGGCCATGGCTACTCCACCGTCGCGACCTCGACCGACCAGATCGACGGCAGGTAGCTCGCGATCTCGCTCCAGCTCTCGCCCTCGTCGGCGCTCGCGAAGAGCTGGCCGGTGCTCGTGCCGAAGTAGAGGCCGGGGACCTCGTGGTCGTCGATCGTCATCGCGGCCCGCAGCACGCCGACGTGCGCGTTGTCCTGGGGCAGCCCCTTGTCCAGGCGGCGCCAGGTCGAGCCGGCGTCGCTCGTGCGCCAGACCGCCGCCTGCCCTTCGGGCATCGTCCGGGAGTGGAGCGGGTCGAGCGGGATCACGTAGAAGGTGTCGCGGTCGTGGGGGTGGGCCGCCGCGGCGAAGCCGAACTCGCTCGGGAGGCCCTCGGTGATCTCCTGCCAGGAGTGGCCGAGGTCGTCGCTGCGGTGTACGCCGACATGGTTCTGTTGGTAGAGCCGGTCGGGGTCGGCGGGCGAGCGAACGAGTCGGTGCACGCAGAACCCGAGCTCCTCGTGGGGCCGCGGCCAGTCGGCGCGCAGACCGCGGTTCCGCGGTATCCAGCTCTCGCCGCCGTCCGAGGTCTCGAAGAAACCGACGCCCTGAACGATCGTCCAGAAGCGGCTCACGTCGTCGGGATCGGTCATGAGCGCCGAGATCCCCAGGTGTCCGGGCGGCTGATTCTCCGGCTTGTCCCAGCCCTCGCGGCCCGGCTGGCCCTCGAGCTCCGTCATCTTCGACCAGGTCTCGCCCGCATCGGCGCTCTCCCAGATCGCTGCGGCCTCGGAGCCCACTAGCACCCGTCCGTGGCCCGCGGCGAGGCTCGCGAGCTTCGAGATCTTCCGTTCGTCGTCGTGCGCGAGGCCTTCGCTCGAGTGGGTCCAGGTCTCGCCGCGGTCGGAGCTGCGCCACACGGCCGAGCCGTGCCACTCGCTTGCCGCGGCCGCGTAGATCGTGTCGGTCGACGCGTCGTGGATCGCGTGGTAGACGGGCCAGCTCTCGCAGAAGGGGCCGCGAACCTCCCAGTCGCGGCGGTTCTCGCTCTCGGCGAGGAACGCGCCCTTCCGCGTTCCGATCACCAGCAGGGTCTTCGTCATTTCGGTCTCACCTCCGTCGCCTAGGCATGGGGTCAACCTACTTGACTACTGCCCCTCCAAAAACTCATCGCCGGCTTCGGGAGTTGGCCCTCGATCCAGAGCGCCGCGATCCCGGCGCGGGGGAGGCCGAACCGGCGCTCGTACATGAAGTAGCGCGGCTCCCAGCGCGGGAAGAACTTCGCGTTGAAGCGGTACAGGCGCTCGATCTGGAACCACGTGCCCCCGAGGGCGATCGCCTTGCCGGCGGCGCGCTCGAGCAGCCCTTCCGGCTCGCGGAAGAGCCGGGCGAACGCGGCGAAGTTCAGCGACACTCTGTCCACGCCGCGCTCGCGGAGAAGCTCGATCGCGCGGGCGATCATGAACTCGGTCATCCCGTTCGGCGTGTCGTGCCGGCGCCGCATCAGCGAGAGCGATTCGGCGCCACGGCCGCAGGCGGGAACGAACTGGAGGAAGCCGCCGACGGATCCGTCCCGGCGGCGTGCGACGAGGACGAGCGTCCCGCCGCAGTGCGGGTTGCGAAGCGAGTCCATTGCCATGCTGAAGCCCCGCTCGGGGGCGCCGTCGCGCCAGTCCTCGGCCACCTCCTCGAGCTCCGCGAGCTCCGCGGGGCCGAGGGCGCCGAGCTCGCTGAGCTCGGCCCGGTACCCAGCCTTCTCGAGCCTCGTCACCGACTGGCGCACCTTGCGGACGGCGCGGCCCTCGAGCGAGAACGCGGCGGTGTCGACGATCGCCTCGTCGCCGAGGTAGAGCGCCCTCAGGCCGGCCTGCTCGAAGACCGTGCGCCCATCGGCGCTGACGCCGAGCGCGGCGAGGCGGAGCGAGCGTTCCTCGGCGAACCGGATCGTCTCGCGCAAGAGCCCCGTCACCGCGGCCGGCTCTCCGACCGGGTCGCCCGAGACCACGAGCACGCCGTTCTCGACCCGGTAGCCGAGAAACGCGGTGTGCTCGGCGTTGAAGAGATAGTGCTTGTCGGCGCGGAGCTTGAAGTAGGAGAGCGTGTCGGTGCCGTGCTCGGCCACGATCCGCGCGGCCGCGCGGCGAAGCTCGGGTCCGGCAGGTCTCGCGGTACGGCGAGCGGCCGGAAGAGGAGCCAGGCGGCGCTGAGCACCGCCAGGATCGAGATCAGCTCGACGGCGAGGCCCGTACGGGCCAACTCGTCCCGGAATCCGAACGGGCCGGGCTGCCAGAGGAGCAGGTCGCCGGTCTCGCGGATGATCGCGACGTTCGAGACGCCTCGCGGGGCGGCCATCGCGACGACGGCGAGCGCGGCCACGAAAGCCGCGAGGAGCAGCATCGGCACGAGCACGAGCGCCGAACGGAACGTGCCGGGCTCGTGACGGGCGGTGAACGAGCCGCGGCTGGCCACGAGAAGCGCCGCGCAGCCGATCGTCACGCCCGGCCTCCTCGAGGTCGAGGCCCTTGAGGACGTCGAACACCGTGAGCGCGAGCAGAGAGCGCGACCGCGAGGTGAAGCGCGCCCCTCCGCCGGCGATAGAGGTAGTAGGCGGTGAGGATCAGCGCCACCGAGGCCGGGACGGCCAGGGCGTGCGCGTTCTTCATCACCGAGAGCGGCTCGAGGTGCATGAAGCTCGCGCCCGCGCCACTCGACGTTGGGTGTCACCGCTGAGAGGAGGTCGACGAGGCCGACCGCCGCCGTCGCGAGGGCGGCGACGGCGGGGATATCGTCGAGGTGGCGGCCCGGCCGCAGCGGCGGCGGGCGGCGATGGACGAACAGGCGCCAGGCGGCCGTGTCGCGGCCGTGCGTCGTCAGGTCGGGCCAGTCCTTGACCACGAGCCACACCCCGAGGATGGTGGCGACGAGGGCGGTGCCCGGGCCGATCCACCCGAGCAGCGCGGCCCCGACCGAGCCCGCGATCGCGAGCAGGCCCAGGTGCCATTCGTGGATGCGCCGCCCGAGGATGAAGACGCGGGGCCCGAGGGGATGTCGCTCGAGCCTCAGCATCGCTGCTGGTTCGCCGGTACCAAGCACAGGGATGATGCCTGCTCTGCAGGCCGTCGTGTGTTGCGCGCGCGCGTAGTCTGGGCGGGGATGACGCTCGACTACGCCTCACGGCGCCGTGTCCCGCGCCGGATCGCCCTCATGCTCGGGCTGATCTCCGTCCTGCTCGTGCCCTGGACGCTGTGGCTGACCTTCACGCTGCCGACCCGCCACCTCACTCACCACTACCGGCTCGCGTGGGTCGGGTTCGACGTGTTCCTCGCGGCCGCGTTCGCCGCGACCGCGATCGCTGCGCTGCGGGCCTCCGAGTGGCTGCAGCCGCTGGCCGCGCTCACCGGGACCATGCTCCTCTGCGACGCCTGGTTCGACGTGGTCACCTCGGCCGGCGGTGACGAGCGCGGCCGAGCCGTCCTCGAGGCGCTCTTCGCGGAGTTGCCGCTCGCCGCCCTCTGCGCGTGGATCGTCCTCGACACGAAGCGCTTCCACGACGCCGTGCTCCGTCGCATGCCCGACCGACACCGGACCGCCACGACCCTGTAGCCCCTTCGGCCCCCGCTGCCTCGTACGGTCTCCACTGGTTTGGAGGCGACCCTTTTCGGGAAGCAGGCGGGCGTCCCGCTTGGGACGCGCCTTGATGGCGACAGGGTGAGTGAAAGGGGGAACACATGAGGTTTGGCTGGAAGATTGCCGCGCTCGGCTTGCTGGCAACGCTGTGTCTCGGAGGCGCCGGCCTGGCGACCGCGCGGACGACGAAGAGCTCGGCTCCGCCGGCGCCGCCGACACATCCCAAGAAGTCGAACTGCGACCTCGGGGCGGAAAAGGGCGCCGGGAAGAACATCAAGCACGTGATCTACCTCCAGTTCGACAACACGCACTACAACAGGGACAACCCGGACGTCGAGTCCGGACCTGGAGCGGATGCCGCACCTGCTGAACTTCCTGACCCAGAACGGCACCCTGTTCTCGAACGACCACACGATCCTGATCTCGCACACGGCAGGCGGGATCCTGAGCTCGCTCACTGGTCTCTACCCCGATCGGCAGGGACAGACGGTCTCGAACAGCTACGACTACTTCCTCCCGAACGGCAACCCGACGTTCTCGAGCTCGTTCAAGTACTGGACGAACGCGGTCGACCCGACGAACGACCCGCTGCCGAACATGATCACCGACGGGAAGAAGACGACGCCCGCCCCGTGGGTTCCGTTCACCGAGGCGGGCTGTGACGTCGGCGGCGTCGGCACCGCGAACATCGAGCTCGAGAACACCGGCACCGTCTTCGGCCGATGCAGGGCTGCCCGATCCGAACGGTGACATCACTCGCGTCTTCGGCGCGGGCTCGGACGAGTTCAACGAGGCGAAGGCGAACTCGCAGCTCGGGCAGACCGACTTCGTCGGGATCGCGATTCACTGCTCGCAGGCGACCGACAGCAAGTGTCACGGATCGAGCCACGCCAAGGCCGACCCCCTGCCCGACGAGCCCGGTGGCTACGACGGCTTCCAGGCCCTCTACGGCACGAAGTACGTCGATCCGGCGATCGCCGACGGAAGCGCGTGTGTCAACGACACGAACGGCGACCCGATCACCGACCCGCTCGGAAACTGTGGCTTCCCGGGCTTCGACGGGATGTTCGCGAGCAACACGCTCGGGTATGTCGCGGCCATGCAGGAGTCCGGTGTCAACGTGACCTACGGGTACATCTCCGACGCTCACGACCTGCACGTCCCGAACCTCGCCGGGGACTCGTACTCGAGCTCCGCCACCGGGCCCGGTGAGCTGGCACACCTGCAGCAGCTGAAGGACTACGACTCTGCTTTCCAGGCGTTCTTCGACGATCTCGAGCACCACGGGATCAACAAGGGCAACACGCTCTTCGTGATCACCGTGGACGAGGGCGATCACTTCGCCGGCGGCGTCGGGATCCCGAACGAGACGACCGGGACGCGTATCTACGACCACCGGACGTGCGCGAACCTGGCCGCCTGCCCGACGAACCAGCTGGGCGAGGTCAACGTGCAGATGAACCGCCTTACCGGCACGAGCAACTACGACATCCACTTCGACGACGCACCCGCGTTCTACGTCAACGGGCAGCCCGACCGGACCGATTCCTCGGTGCGTTCGCTCGAGCACAGATGGCGACGCTCAAGGTGACTGATCCGTACAACCGCGATTCCGCCGGTGTCCCTCAGATGACGGACGTCATGGCCGACATGGCCGACCCGATCGAGCTGAAAGCGCTCCACATGATCAACACCGACCCGCTCCGGACGCCGACGTTCGTCATGTTCGGCAACCCGGACTTCTTCTTCGCGACGGGCACGACGTTCTCGAACGCCTGCGGCACCGGGACGACGACGCTGGCCTGCGTGAACTCCGGCTTCGCCTGGAACCACGGGGATACCCAGGACGAGATCGGCAACACGTGGGTCGGAATGGTCGGGCCCGGGATCGCGCACAGCCACGGCCACGGCCCACACGCGGGTGACGGGGTCGACTCGTCTACGTGGACCGACCACACGAACCTCCGGCCCACGATCCTCTCGCTCGTCGGCCTGACCGACAGCTATGTCGAGGACGGCCACGTACTCGTCCAGGCGCTCGACGATGACGCCATTCCGAAGGGCCTGTCCGGCTCGAAGGTCGACGACCTCGAGCAGATCGACGAGCAGCTGAACTCGCCGTTCGGCGAGTTCTGCCAGGCGACGCTGCACGCCTCGACGAAGGCGCTCGCGAGCACCGGCGGCACCACGTACGACACGATCGAGAACGACATCCAGAGCCTGACGGCCCAGCGCGACACGCTGGCCTCGACGATCAGAGGCGCACTGAACGACGCCGCCTTCAACGGCGGCACGATCAGCGACGCCCAGGCGAACGGCTGGATCAGCCAGGCACAGTCGCTGATCGCCCAGGCGAACGCACTGCCCCACTAGCGGGGGCTCCCACGTCCGGGGAGGGCCCAAGGCCCTCCCCGGACGAGGGGTTGCGCCTCGCGAGGATCGGAGTACCCTGGCCGCATGGTGCGGGTGCGGCTTCTCGCCGGAGCCGTCATAGGAGCGGTGCTTCTCTGGCCGGCCGGGGCGGAGGCCCTGAAGGCTCCGTCGGCGTCCCAGGTCAGGCTCCACCGGTTCGCGTCGTGCCCGGCGCTCGTCTCGTACGCCCGTAGTCATCTCAGGGTCACGCACGGCTATCCCGAGCCGCCGATCGTGGCGCTCGCCGGGACCGCCTCGACCTCGTCCGGGACGAGCAAGGCGATCGTCGGCTCCGCGCTGCCGAGCTCTGCAGCCGCAGCGACCGCCGACGGCGGCGGCACGTCCGCGCCGTCCTACTCGACCACGAATAACCAGGAGGCCGGGGTCGATGAGCCGGACATCGCCAAGACCGACGGCACCACCATCTTCGCGATCGCACACGGGAAGCTCCAGGCCGTCTCTGCCGGCTCCACTCCGAAGCTCCTCGGGACCCTCGACCTCGGCGACGGCGGCGGTTACGGCACTCAACTGCTTCTCCGCGGCAACCGCGTGATCGTCGTCTCCGGCCAGACGCGCCTCCCGATCGAAGGCCCCATCTTCGCCGGCGCTCCCGCGTCGATTCGCTCCTCGCCGTACTTCGTCGGCGGCTCGACGACCACGTTGACCGAGGTGAACGTGAGCGACCCGTCGGCGATGAAGGTGACCCAGACGATGACGGTGGACGGCAGGTTCGTCGACGCGCGTCAGAGCGGCACGAGCGCCCGGGTCGTGATCTCCTCGGCGCCGGGCGCGATCCTGCAGCCGCAGCTCGCCGGCGCGCCGGCCGGCTGGGTGCCGACGTGGAAGTTCCACGACGTGCGCACCGGCCGCCGCTTCGACCGGCCCGTGGCCTCGTGCAACACGATCCGTCGCCCGGTCGACTTCTCGGGCCTCGGGACGCTCTCGATCGTCACGGTCAACTTCGACAAGGGCCTCGGCGTGGCGCACTCGGACTCGCTCATGGCCGATGCCCAGATCGTCTACGGCTCCACGTCGAGCCTCTACGTCGCGACGCAGCAGTGGGTCGATCCGATGCTGTCGGTCACGAAGCTCCCGACCTCGCAGACGACTGTCATCTCGCAGTTCGACGTGACCAACCCGGACACGACGACGTTCGTCGCGAGCGGCGAGGTGCCCGGCTACCTGCTCAACCAGTTCTCGCTCTCCGAGTTCCGGGGCTACCTCCGCGTCGCGAGCACGAGCCGGCCGATCTGGTGGGGTGGAGCGGTGCCGGTGCAGCCGCCGCAGAGTCAGAGCTACGTCACCGTCCTCCAGCCGAAGGGCGGGGTGCTGGCGCCGGTCGGGCAGGTCTCGGGCCTCGGCCAGGGCGAGCAGATCTACTCGGTGCGATTCGTCGACGACACGGGCTACGTGGTCACCTTCCGGCAGGTCGACCCGCTCTACACGATCGACCTCTCGACACCCGACCGCCCCGAAGGTGGCCGGCGAGCTCGAGCTCGAGGGCTACTCGGCCTACCTGCACCCGGTCGGCGACGGGCTGCTGCTCGGCGTCGGCGTCGACGTCTCGAACGACACGAACGAGCCGAGCGGAGCTCAGGTCGAGCTCTTCGACGTCGCCGACGCCGCGCACCCGAAGCTGCTCTCGAAGGCCTCGCTCGGGGCCGGCTCCTCGACGCAGGCGACCTACGACCACCACGCGTTCCTCTTCTGGCCGCCCACCGGCCTCGCGGTGCTGCCGATGCAGACCTCCGTGATCAACTGCTTCGCGGCACCCTGCGGGACGTCTGCGAGCACGCAGCCCTTCAGCGGCGCCGTCGCGTTCCACCTCTCCCGATCGAGCGGCATCGGCGCGCTCGCGCAGATCGCCCAGGACGCTGTCAACGGCTACTCGCCGCAGATCCAGCGCGCGATCGTCATCGGCCAGACGCTCTACACGCTCTCGGACTCCGGCGTCATGGCCTCGAGCCTCTCGTCGCTCGCACGCCAAGGTTTCGTCTCCTTTCCGGCAACGTAGCTCGGCAGGGTTCGCGCGCGAGCGCGAGAACACAGGCGCGTGGTCGAGCTACGCGTCCCCGAGCTCGTCGAGGACCCGTTCCGGGAGCACTACCGCGCGCTGATCGTCGGCTCGATCCTCCACGCTGCCGAGACGCAGAGCGTGGCGCACCGGGCCCGCGGGCACAAGTTGCGGGCGCGCCGGGCAGAGCGGGTCGCCGAGCGGCTCCGCCCACCTGAGCGTCTCGTGGCCGTCGAGCCCGTCGCGGTCGCCCGCGCGGCGCCAGTCGAGGCACCGCAGTTCGTCCCGATGGTCGAATACGACCCGTGGTTCAGCCAACGGATCCGGCGGACAGCCGCCCTCGTCTGGCTCGCGACACTCGCCGCGCTCATGGCCAACCTCGCCGTCCTCGGGATCGACTCCTACGCGACCGCCGCCGCCGATCTCGGGCTCGTCACGATGTCGTTCGTCTGGTTCTTCGCCTGCATCGACGACTTGCTCTAGGAACGGCGTGATCGCGACGCTCGTCGTTCTCACGCCCGTCGTGGCGGCGTTGCTGCTCGCGGCGAGCGCGCGGGTGCCGAGCCTCGCCTCGACCCTCCTGGTCGCCTATCTCGCCCTCGTGGCCGCGACGGTCGGCGTCGTCCTGGCGCTCTCGCCGTTTCGCGCGGTGACCCGGAACGGGCTCGCCGCCGCCGAGCTCGTCGTCCTGGCGACCGCGGTGGGCGTCTGGCTGCTGCGGGGCCGGCCGGGCCTCCCGCTCGGCGCGGCGCGAGTTGCGCCTCCGAGGCGCTACACGGCCCGTCTCGAGACGGTGCTCTTCGCCGCGGCGGTGGTCGTGCTGCTCGGCTACGAGCTCGTGCTCGGGCTCGCGGTGCCGCCGACTCACATGGGACTCGCTGACCTACCACCTCGTCCGGGCGGCGGCATGGGCGGCAGCACGGCGGCTACTTCTGGGTGCCGAACGCGCCCACCGACCGCATCAACGAGTTCCAGCCGCTCGCCGAGCAGGAGCAGCTGTTCGGCTTCGCCGCCACGGGCGGCGGGGCGCTCTACGCGCTGCCGCAGTTCCTCGCCCAGCTCGCGATCCTGGTCGCGGTCTACGGGCTCGCCCGGCGGCTCGGCTTCGAGATCCGAGCGGCCGCCTGCGCCTCGCTCCTGCTCGCGACGCTGTCGCTGGTCGCGCTCGAGGCGACGACGGCGCAGAACGACCTCGTCGCCGCCTCCTTCCCGGTCGTCGCGGCGTGCCTTCTCCTCGGGGAGGCTCCGCTGGAGGCGGGCTCGCCGGCGTATCGGTCGCGTTCGGCATCGGGGCGAAGCTCACGACCGCGCTTCTGCTGCCCGTGCTCCTCGCGCTCGCCGTGCTGCGCGGCCGCCGCGTGCTCGTGCCTGCGGTCGTCGGCGTGGTCGGCGTTCGCCGCGGTCGGGATGTGGGGCTACTACCTCAACGAGGCGCATACCGGTCACCTTCTCGGGCTACGGCGGCGGGCGCGTCGAGAACACGGCCTCGCCCTCATGGCCGGGCAGCGCGGTGACGGCGCTCTACCTCCTCTACGAGACGATGGACCTCTCGGCGCTGTCCGACCGGACGATCGGGCGCGCGGTGTGCGGTCGTGGCCGTCGTCGTGGGCGTGGTCGCTGCGTGGCCGTCGGCGCGGCCGGGCGGCTGCCGCGCCGGGCGAGGCCGTCGGAGTCGCGGCCCCATTCGCGGCCGCGATCATGGTGGTCTGGGCGGGTGGGGCGATCGCCTGGCTGGCGCGACGGTGGGGGTATCCCAGTCCGCGGGCCGGGCGGCGTGGTGGGGCCGCTGACCCGGAGGGTGAACGAGGACTTCTCGGCCTTCGGGCCGCTCGGGGCGCGCTCGTCCTCGGCTTGCCGGTGCTCGGCGTCGCTCGCCTACGCCAGGCGGTGGGCGAGGGTCGAGGTGCTGGTGGTCGCCGCCGCGGTTCCGGTCTTCGTCACGCTGCTCGTGCTGCAGGCGAGGTGGAACGAGTTCCTGACGCGCTTCCTGCTCGTGCCGGTCGTGCTCGCCGCGCCCCTGCTCGCCGTCCTCTTTCGGAGCCGGTTGGTCGGCGCGGCTTTCTCCGTCGTGGCGGTGCTCGTCGCAGCGGTGACGATCCTCCACGTCCAGTCGAAGCCCTTCCACCTCCGACCCTGGAGCTTCACGCAGGCCCAGGGGGCTCGAGGTCGCCCAGGACCCCGAGGCAGCCGCCGCGCTGACCGCTTTCGACCGCCTCGTCCCCCCGCGCGCCTGCGTCGGCGCCGTGCTGGGGTTGGACGAGCCCGCATATCTTCTCTTCGGCCCGCGGCTGCGCCACCACGTCGAATTCCTCCCGGTGACGGGTGCCGTGCACGAGGCCGTGATCAACGGCCTCTTCTTCGTGGTGATCACGACCGGCACGAACCGCTATGCCGCCGGCGCGTTCAGGGACGGCGGGCTGGCGCGTCCGGCCGCTCGGGAAGTACTGGCTCCTCGCCTCGGAGCCGAAGGCCACCACTGGGGAGTGTTAGTCCGGGTTTGCCGAGGCGTAGCCCGGGTTGGTCGACACCGCGCCGCAGGTCGGGCAGAAGATCCCGCCGCCGAGCGTGAGCGCGCCCGCGGCGCCGCACGCAGGGCAGGTGGACTTCTGCGTGCTCGACACCCACTCGCTCATGTCGGGGACGTTCTCGTCGTGGTCGTGGTCGTGGTCATGAGCGTGGTCGTGGTCGTGGTGATGATGATGGTGGTGCTCGTGCTCGTCGGCCACGGAGCGAGGCTAGCGGGTCCGTACGATGCCGCCCGTGATCATCGACGGCCACAACGACCTAGCGCTTCGGGTGTGGCTCGGGCAGGAGCCCGCGCACATCGACCTCGCGGCCGCGCGGGAGAACGGGTTCGCGGGCGGTCTCTTCGCGCTCTCGGCGGTTGGAGGGCCCTTCGCGCTACCGGACGACGCGCCGTACTCGCTGCCGCTCGAGGAGCCGGTCCCCCACGAGAAGGCCGTCGGGGACGTCGCGGGGCAGCTCGCAGCCCTCGAGGGGCTCGACGTCGAGATCGTCAGGCGCGTCGAGGACATCCGGCCGGGGCGGGTCAACGCGATCGTCCATTTCGAGGGAGCGGAGCCGATCGCGGCCGACCTCTCGGACATCGAGGACTGGTACGACCGCGGGCTGCGTTCGGTCGGGATCGTCTGGTCGAGGCCGAACGCGTTCGGTGAGGGGGTGCCGTTTCGGTTCCCGTCGACGGGCGACACCGGCGGCGGCCTGACCGCGCCGGGCCGCGACCTCGTCCACGCCTGCAACCTGCTCGGGATCGTGATCGACGTCTCCCACCTGAACGAGGCCGGGTTCTGGGACGTCGCGCGGCTGACTCAGGCACCCGTCGTCGCGACGCACTCGAACGTCCATTCGCTCTGCGCGTCGTCGAGGAACCTCACCGACCGCCAGCTCGACGCGATCGGCGAGTCGGGCGGCGTCGTCGGGATCAACTTCGCGACGCTCTTCCTGCGCGAGGACGGCCTCGCCGCGACCGATGTTCCGATCGACGCTGATCGTCCGCCACATCGACTACGTGGCCTCGAGGATCGGGGTCGAACACGTCGCGTTCGGGTCGGACTTCGAAGGAGCGGACGTGCCGGACGAGCTCGGCGGGGCGGCCGGCCTGCCGCGGCTCGTCGATGCGCTGCGCTCCGCAGGTCACGACGACGACTCGCTCGCCCTCGTCACGCACGGCAACTGGCTCCGCGTCCTCGGTGAGACCTGGCATCCGTGGGGCCGCTACTTCCGGCTCGCCGGCTTCGAGCCGCGAGAGACGCTCGTCGACGCGGCCGACCGGTTCGCAGAGCCCGGTCTTCGCCGTCGACATCGGCGCCGGCACGGGTCGCGACACCGCCGAGCTGCTACGGCGGGGCTGGCGGGTGCTCGCGATCGACCGCGAGCAGGAGGCGATCGACCGGCTGCTCGAGCACGTCGGCACCGACCTGGCCCGGCTCGACACCCGTGTCGCGCGGTACGAGGAGGCCGAGTGGCCGTCGTGCGACCTCCTGAACGCCAGCTTCGCCCTGCCGTTCTCCCCGCCCGACCGATTTGCCGCGGTGTGGGACCGCATTGTCGGATCGCTCGTGCCGGGCGGGCGCTTCGCGGGTCAGCTCTTCGGCGTGCGCGACGAGTGGGCGAGGACGGGGATCGTCGTCCACACGCGCGCCGAGGTCGAGGCGCTGCTCGAGCCGTTCGAGGTCGAGCGGCTCCAGGAGTTCGAGGGCGAGTCGAGGACGGCGATCGGGAAGCTGAAGCAGTGGCACCTCTTCCACGTCGTAGCGCGCAAGCGCTAGCTTCACCGCGTGCGCGAACGCACCGTCGTCCCGGGTCTCGTCGTCTCCGTGGTCGGCGTCGGCTGCAACAACTTCGGCTCGCGGCTCGACGAGGCCGGCGCCCGCTCTGTGGTCGACGCGGCGCTCGACTCGGGGATCACGCTCTTCGACACGGCCGAGAGCTACGGCAACGGCGAGAGCGAGGTGTTCCTCGGTCGCGCGCTCGCCGGGCGGCGCGAGCAGGCGGTGATCGCGACGAAGTTCGGGTGGGGGAGAGGCCGGGACGACAACTCCATCGCGCGCGGTCACCCCGACTACGTCCGGCAGGCGATCGACGGCTCGCTCCAGCCGGCTCGGCGTCGAGTACGTCGACCTCTACCAGTACCACCGGCCCGACGGCGTGACGCCGATCGAGGAGACGCTCGGCGCGATGGACGAGCTCGTCCATGGCGGGAAGGTGCGCTTCATCGGCTCCTCGAACTTCTCGGCGGCGCAGGTCGAGGAGGCCGACCAGGTCTCGACGGAGCGTGAGCTCGCGCGGTTCGTCACCGCGCAGAACCGCTACTCGCTCCTCGACCGGGAGGCGGAGCGCGAGCTGATCCCGGCCTGCGAGCGGCTGGGGATCGGCCTGATCCCGTACTTCCCGCTCGAGAACGGGCTCCTGGTGCTCGGCATGAAGGACACCAAGCAGGGCTACAACGTAACGACGCCCGAGCGGGTCTGGATGTACTGGAACGTCATGACCCAGCGGCGCGGACCGGCCGAAGTGCTGGCTACGGTCGAGCAACTTGCGGACCGGGCGGCGCGCGGGTTCATGGAGCGGCTCGGCAGCCGTTTCGGCGCGGAGTTGGACCGGGTACCGGTACTGACGTTCGAAGCCCTGCGCCGGGAAGTGGCGGGACGGGGACCGGCGGCGGCCGAAGCCCTGGCGGCCGTGGCTCGGGAAGCGGAGGCACGGGGCCTGGATCTGCCGGAACAGAGCCGGATCATCACCGAGCGCGCCTGGGAACTCAGCGGGCGGTCCGGTCCCGCGATCGTCCTGGGGTTCGCGTCCATGCCGTATCTGGCGACCAGCCTGGGGGACGATGCGGACGCGCGTCGGCTTGAGGTGGCCTGCGAGGAAGCGGCGGTGGCGGTAGCGGCACGCCATGGCACGACCATCCGGCTGTGGCGCTACTTCCCCGGCATTTCGGACATGAGTTTCCTGGGACAGGCGGACGCGGGAGCCGTACCGGTCATCGCGGCGAATACGCCACCCTGGGGAACCGGGATCGTCTGGCCCGACGGTCCGGCCCTGGGGAACATCCCCATCGTCAATGCGGGGCCGTGGGGCCGCGATTACCACACCCGGCTGGAACGCCTGTGCATACCTTATGCATTCGAGGTTTTGCCGGATCTGGTCGGGGAGATCGCGCAGCGGGCGTTGTCGTCATAGGGTGGAACGCAGCTTACGGACGGGCGCCGACTTCGCCGCAGGGTATCCCTCTTCAACGCCGACTTTCAGCCGTGCGTAAATTTCTTCGGCAGCCCGCGTGATGGCAAGTCATTGGGACTGTTGGCGCCAACGCGGAGCGAACCACACCGCCAATGGCTTCGATGCCGAACGCATCGCCCTGTTGCGTCTGCGCGAAGAGGACACCATCGGTGACGAGGTTCTACGGCGGATGCTGCGCGAGACGGACCTTCGGTCGCGCGCATCCGAGAAGAGCGCTCTGCCGGGGGCGGGACCACCGAACCCGTAAGGCGAAGGCCCGGCGGTCGGTATGGACAAGCCTGAATTTCATGAAATTGCCAGATTCATCCCGAGCCGTTCATCGCCCGGCTTGTAGGGCAGCCGTGTCCTTCCGCTGATGGGGCGGTATCGTTCGGGCGATGGATACTGCGGATGCCCCTGCCTCGGGCCGGATCAAAAATCCGCGTGCCGGGTCTCCACCGCCGGCTATTATGCTGTGGCGGCCATCGTCAAGCGCTCCCGAGCCGGAAGATATGATTACTTTCTTGAACTCAAGGATCGGAAAATGTCGATCTGCATCTCGCCCGCCCGCCTGCCGGACGATATTGATACCGTGCGACAGCTCTTCATGGAATACATAGAAAGCCTTGGTATCGACTTATCCTTTCAGGATGTCGATGCCGAGTTGGCGGATCTTCCAGGCAAATATACCTCGCCGGCCGGCATAATTCTGGTCGCCCGTAATGGTGCCGAACAGCCTGTGGGCTGTGTCAGGCGTTGCGGCCAATGCCGGAAACCGACGCCTGTGAGATCAAGCGTCTCTATGTTCGCCCCGAGGCCCGCGGCCAGGATCTCGGCCGCCGCCTTGCACAAAGCATTATCGCCTACGCCACGGAGGCCGGCTATTCCAGGATTTTGCTCGACACCTTAGCCTCGATGCAGGCCGCCCAGCAGCTCTATGCATCGCTCGGGTTCCAGTCCACGGCGCCATACTACGACAATCCCGTACCAGGTACAGTCTATCTTGCACTCGATCTTTAGCCCGGATTATTCGCCAGCGAAGCGGATGAAGGGTTATCTTCTATTGGTAATTCAATCTTAGATTATCTGATTGCCGCGTAGCCTGATCTCGATGGCGAGAGGGGGCGGCGGGTTTGGGGTTGCGGGGACGGGTTCCTGGGTGTGGGCACACGGCCCAGCGCTCAGGTGACGAACCGGGCGAGGCGCGTCGAGACGACGGTGAGGATATCCTCGACCGGGAACACCGGGGCCAGGGCGATCCGAATGCGATCGGCCGTTTCGGTGACCTCGGTGACGAGCTTGATCAGCCTGTTGCGGAGGGTGTCGAACTGGCGCCAGGGCGACCGCTTCGGCATGAGGCTCTGGAAGGTCCAGAGCAGCCAATAGGCGGCGCCATGCAGAAAGAGCCGGACCTGGTTGGCGCAGGCTCTCGTGCAGGAAGTCCGATCGGACGCCAGGTGAAGCTCTTCAGCAGGTTCTCCATCCGCCTCTCTGGCAGTATTTTCGCTCGTAGAGCCGCTGCGCCCGGCGGTCGGTCAGGTTGGTGACGATGTAGCGAGTGTCGACCCCATCGGGTCTGGCTTCGACCCGGGCGACGATCCGGCGCTGGCAGTTCCAGGACTTGGCCCCGCCCTGGAAGTCCGTGTAGCGGCGGAGCTTGAACTTGGGTGGCTCGGCCGTGGCATCGTCCTCAGGGTGACAGCGGTGGCAAGCCGATCATCAGTGTCGAGGGCCACCGCGCCTACCACGACGACGGTCAGCTGCGCATGACGACAGTGGCGCGCTCACCCAGCGCGACGCGAAGCTGGACCTGTGGACCCTGATGTACACGTGGGGCATCGCCCGGGACGACGCCATCTACCCCTTCTCCGTCCAGTACGGCGGCGGCGGCTCGCAGCAGCAGGACGCCGAGGAGGGGCAGGTCGAGATGATCCGCTCCCAGGACTCGGCGATCGCTGCGGCACTGCGCGAGTTCGGGTACGAGGTGCACCCCGCGCTCGAGGTGCTGGCCGTGACGCCGGGCATGCCGTCCGAGGGGAAGCTGAAGCCGCGCGACGTCGTACGCCGGTTCGACGGCAAGCCGGTGACCGCGGCGACCCAGCTGGCCAAGCTGATCGCGGCCGTTCCCGCCGGGAAGGCGGTCCCGATCACCGTCGAGCGCAAGGGCCGCACGCTGACACGGCAGGTGACCCCGGTCGACAAGGACGGCCACCGGTTGATCGGCGTCACGCTCGGGATCGGCTACACCTTCCCCTTCAAGGTCTCGGTCAACATCAGCGACGCCATCGGGGGCCCGAGCGCCGGCCTGATGTTCGCGCTGTCCATCTACGACAGGCTGACGCCGGGCTCGCTGACCTCGGGCGGCACGGTCGCCGGCACCGGGACCATCGACGGTGCCGGCCACGTCGGTGAGATCGGCGGCATCCAGCAGAAGATCGCCGGAGCGCGCCAGGCCGGTGCCCAGCTGTTCCTGGTCCCACCCGCCAACTGTCCCGATGCCATGACCGCCGACCACGGATCGATGCGGCTGGCGAAGGCGGCCACGCTGAAGGACGCGATCTCCGAGCTCGAGGCCTGGGGCAAGGACCACGACGCCCCGTTGCCCAGTGCACCGCTGCCGACAGGCCGGCCGCATGAGCGCCGACGCCATGAGTCCCGGCGCCGCCGACGAGGGCCTCGCGTCGGCGGTGCTGGAGATCGAGCGGCACGCCGCGGAGGCCGGTTGGGACCAGCCGGCTCGGCCTGTTCGCGCTGGTCGAGACCGCCCGGCTCCGCGAGCGTGAGCCGCAGCTGGCCGACAGCCTCGGAGACACCGTGATGACCCCGATCGAGCAGGACGGCATGGCCCCTTCGAGCGCGCTCGAGGAGCAGCTGGCCGCCATCATCTGGCCGGAGACCGTGGTCGGCTGTGCCGCCGTGGTCGAGCGCGTGGTGCTGCCGCCCGAGGTCGAGTCCGAGCTGCCCGACGAGCCGGCCCGTGCGGCGACGTTCGCCTCGGGGCACCCCGACCGGCAGGAGGTGCGGATCGTGGCCGCGGCCACGCGCACCGGCGCGTCGTACTGCGCCCTGCGGATGCGCGCCCACGACGCCGACGACGCGGTGCTGACCGGGCCCGACCTCGTGCCCGCACTGGTCGACCTGGTGCGGTCGACCCTGGACGAGGAGCTGCGGCCATGAGCGACCCGCTCGAGGAGGAGTTCGAGGACTTCCGCCCCCGCCGCTCGCGGCGGGCGCGGATCCTGCTGTTCACCGTTCTCGGCGTGATCGTCGCGTTCTTCCTGGTGACGCTGTTCGCGTCCATCTACACCGACCGGCTCTGGTACGGCTCCGTCGGCTACTCCGGCGTCTACGACAAGATGCTCTGGACCCGGATCGGGTTGTTCTTCGGGTTCGGTCTCCTGATGGCCGGCGGCGTCGCGGTGAACATGGTGATCGCCTATCGCGCCCGGCCCTTCAGCCGACCGGACTCACCGGAGCAGACGGGCCTGGACCGCTACCGGGACGCCGTGGCGCCGATCCGCACCCTGATGCTGGTCGCGGTGGCCTCGGTGATCGGGCTGTTCGGAGGCGTGGCCGCCAACGGCAAGTGGCGCACGTTCCTGCTGTGGACCAACCGCGAGTCCTTCCACACCACCGACCCCTACTTCCACAAGGACGTCGGCTTCTACGTCTTCACGCTGCCGTGGCTGCACTTCGTGGTCGGCTTCGTGATCGCGGTGCTGGTGCTGTCCGCCATGAGTGCGATCGTCGTGCACTACCTGTACGGCGGCATCCGCCTCCAGGCCGCCACCGACCGGATGACCACGACCGCCACCGTCCAGCTCTCCGTGCTCGGCGGGCTGGCGCTCCTGGCCAAGGCCGTCGGCTACTACCTCGACCGGTTCGACCTGGTCACCGGCTCGAGCCCGGTGGTGACGGGCATGAGCTACACCGACGAGCACGCGGTGCTGCCGGCCCGCAACATCCTGATCGGCGTCGCACTGATCTGCGCGCTGCTGTTCTTCGTCACCGCGTGGCGTCGGATCTGGCTGCTCCCTGGGGTCGGCATCTCGCTGCTGGTGGTCACCTCGATCATGCTCGGCCTGATCTGGCCGGCGTTCGTGCAGAACGTCCAGGTCAACCCCAACAAGCCGGACAAGGAGGCGCCGTACATCGACGCCAACATCAAGGCGACCACGGCGGCGTACGGCCTGAACCAGATCACGCTGACCCGGCAGCAGCGGGCACCCGCGACCGCCGAGAGCGTGCAGGACCTGATCGACCAGACCCAGTCGGTCCCGGTCGTGGACCCCAGCCAGATCTCTCAGGCGTTCGAGCAGATCCAGGCGGTGTACGGCTACTACACGGTGCCGCCGGTGCTCGACGTCGACCACTACGTGGTCGACGGCCAGGACCGGTCGGTGGTCCTCGGCGCCCGTGAGCTCGACCAGAACGGCATCAACGCCAGCGACCAGAACTGGTCCAACCTGCACACCGTCTACACCCACGGCAGCGGTCTCATCGCGGCGTTCGCCAACCAGCGCCCGGCCGACAACCAGGAGGAGAGCCAGTCGATCGAGTGGGCGCAGGGTCAGGACGCCGGACAGGACTCGCTGGAGCAGGCGACCGGACCGTTCCAGCAGCAGATCTACTTCGGGCAGACCGGTGAGGGCAGTCCGGGCTACTCGATCGTGGGCAACGCGCCGGGCGCGTCCGACGGTGAGGTCGACATGACCCCGACGGGGGTGCAGAGCCGGACGACGTACGCCGGCTCCGGCGGGGTGGGTGTCGGCGGGTTCTTCCACAAGCTGATGTACGGCATCAAGTTCGGCGACGCGAACTTCCTGCTCTCCTCCCGGGTCGGGGCGCACAGCAAGGTGCTGTACTACCGCGATCCCGTCGAACGGGTCGAGAAGGTCGCGCCGTGGCTCACGCTCGACAGCGACCCGTACCCCGTGGTCGTCGGCGGGCAGATCCAGTGGGTGGTCGACGGCTACACCACGACCGACCAGTACCCGCAGTCCGAGCGCGACTCGTTCTCCGACATGACCAGCGACGTCGTCGGCCGGCCGCCGGGGGTGCGGACGCTGCCGACCGACCAGATCAACTACATGCGCAACGCGGTCAAGGCCACGGTGGACGCGTACACCGGCGCGGTGAAGCTCTACGCCTGGGACGACACCGACCCGATCCTGAAGGCGTGGGAGAGCGCGTTCCCGAACACCGTGCTCCCACGAGACCAGATCCCGAGTGACCTGCTGGCGCACCTGCGCTACCCCGAGGACATGTTCAAGGTGCAGCGGTTCCAGTACGCGCGGTACCACGTCACCGACTCGAACGACTTCTTCCAGGCCCAGCAGCAGTGGCAGGTCTCCCCGGACGCCGTCCGCAAGGACGAGAACCAGGCGCCGATCCGGATGTTCGTCCCCGATCCCGAGACCGGCAAGCTGACCTGGTCGTTGACGTCGAGCTACGTGCCGAACAACAAGACCAACCTCGCGGGCTTCGTCACGGCCGACTCCGATCCCACGACACCGGGCTACGGCAAGATCACGGTCGAGCGACCGCGCAGCGAGAACGTGCCGGGACCGGCACAGGCCTACGGCCAGCTGATCAACGACCCGCGGATCACCAGCAAGACGCAGTCCTTCCGGCTCGGCGACGCCAGCCCGTCGTACGGCAACGTCGTCTCCGTGCCGCTGCCCGGCGGCATGATGTACGCCGTCCCGGTGTACGCCACGCGGGAGGGCGCCTCGAGCTCGTCGTACCGGACCTTGCGCTACGTGATGGTGTCGTTCGGCGGGCAGGTCGGGATCGGCGACACCTTGGTCAACGCCATCACCGACATGGTCGGCACCACGCCGCCGCCCGACACCAGCGGCGACAACACCGGCGACCAGAACGGCGACCAGAACGGCGACGGGAAGGGCAACCACAAGTCCGACCAGAGCGCGGAGCAGAGGGCGCACGCGCTGTTGGAGAAGGCGCAGCGCGACTTCGACGCGGCCGACCAGGCCTTCGCCGACGGCAAGGGCGCCGAGTGGGCACGCCTCAACCACAAGGCCCGCGCCGAGGTCGCCAAGGCCCTCAACCTGCTCCAGTAGCGGATTTGGAGCGGCGCCGCGGCTCCCGTAAAGTAGCCGTCAGCGACGCGGGGTGGAGCAGTTCGGTAGCTCGCTGGGCTCATAACCCAGAGGTCGCAGGTTCAAATCCTGCCCCCGCTACCAGAAGAAGGGTCCGCTGACCTGCGCAGATGCGCAGAGTCAGGGGGCCCTTCGCCTTGTTGGACCCCGGTCAGGGACGCGATGCTGCCGGATATGCTGCCGCCAGCGTTCGAGTCTGCGCCCATGATCAGCTGCGCGACAGCGTTGGCAGCGTCCTGGTCCATTCCGGGGATGACGTGGGTGTAGGTCTGGAGGGTGAAGGCGACGGCCGAGTGTCCGAGCCGCTCGCTGATGACCTTCGGTGACACGCCGGCCTTGAGGGCTGCGGTCGCGTAGGAGTGGCGCACGTCGTGCAGCCGGATGCGGGGGAGCCCCGCCCTGGCGCAGTGCTTATGGAAGAGCGCCGTGATCGTGTCCGGATGGATCGGGTCTCCACTCGGCCAGACGAACAGAGAGCTGAGTGTCCTGCCCGAGGAGCTCGCGCTCCTGGTCCCAAACCTTGACGTAGTCCCGGATCGCGTCCCACGTCGTCGGATCCAGGGCCAGGGTGCGCTCGCCCGCGAGCGTCTTGGTCTCCGAGTCCTGTGCCCGACCGTCCACCACGACCCGCGGCCTGCTCGGCGTGACGGTGCCGTGCTCCAGGTCGATGTCGTGGCGACGGAGACCAGCGAGCTCACCTCGGCGAAAGCCCGTGGTCACGACCAGGAGCCAAAGCGCGAAGTACCTGTCGTCACCTACCTGCTCGACGAACTGACCGAGTTGAGTGGGCGTCCAGATGGACGGTCGCTTCCGGCTCACCCGTGGGGGAGAGGCGTCCTCAGCGGCGTTACGGGGCACGAGATCCCAGCGAACGGCGTCGCCCAACGCCCGATGCAACATCACGTGGAGGTTGCGAACGGTCTTGGGAGCCAGCCCGCCGGGACCCTTCACCCGGCCCTTCTCTAGCAGGTGCCCATAGAGGAGGTTGAGTCTCACCGGCGACAGATCCTGCAGCGGGGTGTCGCCGATCATCGGGAACACGTAGCCGTTCATGTAGTGGCGATAGTTGACCCACGTCGTCGCGCGAAGCTGGTGCTGCACTGAGGCGTGCCATTCCTCGAGGAAACTCCGTACGGTGCGGCGGTCTCGACGTACCGAACGGCCCGCTTCGTGGGCAGCGATCGCGCGTCGCATCGCCTGCTGTGCTTCGCGCCTGGTCGCGAAGCCCGACTTGGTCATCCGGCGACGCCGTCCCGTGAGCGGGTCCTCGCCGGCTTCGAACCGGAACTCCCACTCGCCCGACCGGCGACGCGACACGTTGCCACTCATGCCGACAACAGCTCCTGCAGCCGGGACGTCACGACGTACACGCGCCCACCGAGATGAGTCGTGGGCAGGTCTCCAGACGCCGCGCAACGGTAGGCGGCTGAGCGGCTGATCCCTAGCAGCTTTGCCACGCGGGGAATCGGAATCAGCAGAGGCAGCTCAGCCAGGTCCTCTCCTCGCGCTCCCGACCCTGCTACCTCGATGGTCGATCCGACCTCCTGAGCACCCACTGCATTCCTCCAACATCCCGAGCCTCCCTGCAAACTCAGGCTAGTTCGGAACGGCCGGACGCGTCGGAAGCCAACGCGCCCCTGTGGATAGGGTCGGAACCGGTCCGCGCGTCAGGCTAGGTGAGTTCGCCTCGTCTAGAGGATCCCGGTGGTCGGCTCGAGGTGCCGAGCGTCTAGCCACTCCTCAACCACTATCCAGTCGACACCCTCGGGTAGCGGTCGAACCACCCGCTGCCACCCCGACGCCGTCCGTCGCCACTCGAGCAAGAGCCCCGGGAGTCGACCGTGCCGGTCGGTCACCCAGCAATGGCGGATGGTCACCGGCCTCGCTCGTGTCGGCGTGTTTTCCGGCTCGGTCGGCGGAGGCGTTCCGTGGATACGCTCGTGTAGCGAGAGGCGCTCGCCGCGACGCCGCATTCCTCCAGCCATGAGTCACGGTATCGAACAAGTGTTCGATCGGTCGGATTCGAGCGACTACCTCGGCCTCCGGCTACGGACATGGGGGCAAACGCCGCGCGAGCAGATACGCCCTGGGAGTGTGATGGCAGGTTACGGCCAACGCGTTCAAGTATCAGATGGGTGCCGCTGGGAGGGGTAGCGTCCGTGGCCATGAAGCGAGCGATGATCGCCGCTGCAGCCTTCACCATGCTTCCGCTGGGAGTTGTAGCAGGCACGTCTGTCCAGGCAGACGCAGCCGCGGGCCGGCACTTCGACAACTGCACCGCGCTACACAAGGTGTGGAAGCACGGCGTGGCCAAGGGCCCCAAGGCAGCCCAAAAGCAGGTCCGGGACGGCTACAGCAAGCCTGCCTACGGTCCCAAGGCACGCAAGGTGTATTGGGCCAACCGCGCCGACCTCGACCGGGACAAGGACGGGACGGCCTGCGAGACGTGAGCGGGCGTTCAGTCTTCCGCCTCGGAATTCTGGCTGCTCTGGCAACGGCGCTGGTCGCCTTCGCGCTGCCGTCGTCGGCATCTGCCGGCACCATTCACGTGCGGGTCCGCGCCGCGATCAGGCACCTCGAGGTGGCGAAGCATTCTCACGCAGGCGACTACGACCGGGAGAGGACAGTTCGGTGACTGGATCAGTCAAGGCGGAGGGTGCGATACGCGCGCGGTCGTGCTCAAGGCCGAATCGTTGAAGCCCACCACTCAGAACCCGAACTGCACGATCGCGACCGGCAAGTGGTTCTCGTACTACAACGCGACCACGTACAAGTTGGCCAGCAAGCTGCAGATCGACCACACCGTCCCCGTACAGAACGTGTGGATCTCGGGCGCCTGGCGCTGGAACAAGGCCACGAGGGTCCGCTACTACAACGATCTGAATGACGCGAGGACCCTGGTCGCGGTCGACAGCCACGACAACGAGTCCAAGGGCGACCAGGATCCAACGCACTGGCTGCCGAGCCACGGCAAGTGCCGCTACGTCCGCTACTGGACTGCGGTCAAGACAAGGTGGCACCTGGCCGTCACGACTGCCGAGAAGACCGAACTCGGCCAGCCGCGCCAGCGAGTGCCGAAACCGAAGGCTAACCATCACTAAGGCAGCCATCACGACTAGGTAGACGGGAAGGTCTCTTGGTCCCGTTCCTTGGAGCAGGCTGGTCGACGGCATGCCTGCACAACGGCCCAGAGCCGAGCCCGGACAGCGGCATGAGCGGACGTTGCGTTGTGCCCACAGGCGGCGCAATGTGGTGGCCTCTAGGGCGCGGCCCGGCAGCCCGAACGCGTCCGTTTCGAGGGCGCGCAGCCCAGATTCCGACGCTTGGGCGATGTATGACCGGCCGCCACAGCCGATGCAACCCTGAGCGGCAGGGCGAAGCTTCCCGAGACCACGTCATTGGAGTCGGGGCGCCTGGCTTCCGCCTCAAGGAGGACTTCGGGGTCGCATTGCCGTGACCTGAGTCGTCTAACGGCGGAAGCGCGGGTATCGCGCTCACGCCACCAGGGATCGCGCCGTGTGACCACGTGCGCGCTCGGACCCGCTGGTGCATCCTGGGGTCATGCCGGACTACAACCTTCAATTCTTGGGCCCGCGGGCGTTTGAACAACTCGCGTGTGCGCTGGCCTATAGGGAAGTTGGCATGCCCGCAAGTGTTTTTGGAGATGGGCCGGATGGTGGCCGCGAGGCCACATTTGAAGGAAACATCACTTGGGGTGCGGCGCATCTAGGGCGACGAGGACACGAATCCTGGTCCGGGCGCACAGTCCTTCAAGCGAAATACCGGACCGGCCCGGCGCGCAGTCCCCAAGACAATCTGGAGTCGGCTCTTATGCAGCGCGTAGCGCGAGAGATCGAAGAGCTTGGATCGACGCCAGAATGAGAGGCACCCGGACATACTTCCCTGACAACATCATCCTTGCGACGAACGTCAGACTGTCGGCGGTGCCAATCAAAGGCGGCCTCGATAAGTTAGAAGCGTTCCTCAAGAACCTCTTCGATCAGGAATCGAGTCTGGCAAAGGCAGGGATTCAGATCGAGCACTGGTCCGTTTGGCATGCGGACCAGATGTCGACCATGCTCGACAACGCGCAGGATGTGAGATCGGCATTCCCAGGCTTGCTTACCCAGGGGACATTCTTTCCTGATAGGTAACCGGGGACGGCTAAACTGGGCTCGTTCGACATAGCAGACCCCATACGCCAAGAGATCATTCGTTCGCTATCGGCTGAACAATGGATCCGACTCGGCCAAGCTGGCGCCACCGGCGACGAGCGAATTGGGTTGCATGACGTCGTCATTGACGTCCCAGTAGTGGAGGAGAGCGCACGATCCGAGGCCTTCGCCTCCCTTCTGGACCTAGGGAATAGGAACTTTCGCCAACGCTCAGCTGATGTGGAACATCAATCTGTTGCCGTTCTCGTCGGTGGACCAGGCAAGGGCAAGTCTACAATCGGACAATACCTGGCCCAGATATACCGGGGGGCTTTGGCTCGCGACATGCATGTGTCGCCGACGCTGCGCGGCGTTATATCCGCCTTAGAAGAATCGCTTGCTCGCAATAAACTTGCCTGGCCCGCCAATCGACGCTGGCCCGTGCGAGTCGACCTCGCGAAGTATTCGGAGATGCTATCTGAGGAGCAACGGATCCCACTGCTGAGTTGGATTGCCGAAGAATTAAGCAGGAAAACTGGACAAGAAGTCCCAGTCGCGGAATTTCGACGTTGGCTGGCTCTATGGCCATCGCTCGTTATCCTCGACGGCCTGGACGAGGTACCTGACGCCCACACACGGCGGCAGCTTCGCGATGAGGTCGAAGCCTTCTTGGCCTCGTCGGACGATATCGATGCGGACCTCTTCCTGGTTCATCACAACCCGTCCTACAGGTTATGTTGAGCGCTTCGAGGGGCCGAGGTTTCGACACCTCTATCTCATCGACTTAGTTGGTGGCGACGCGAGGACTTTCGGAGAAAGGCTACTCCATGCCGCCATGGCCGTGCTGGTCGTGGCCTGCCCGTGCGCGCTCGGGCTCGCCACACCGACCGCGCTCGCCGTCGCCGCCGGCCGCGGACGCAAGCTGGGCATCCTGCTGCGTGGTCCGCAGGTCCTCGAGACCACCAGCGGGTCGACACCGTCGTGCTCGACAAGACCGGCACGGTGACGACGGGACGGATGGGCCTGCGGTCGGTGCACCTCGCCGAGGGTGTCGACGACGCGTCCGTGTGGCGGCGGGTCGTGGCGCTCGAGACCGACGTCGACCACCCGGTGGCCCGGGCGCTCGTGGCGGGGGCTCAGGGCTCCGGGGCGGGAACGGTGGCGGACCTCGAGGTCGTCGACGGACTGGGCGTGCGCGGCACGGTCGACGGGACCGCGGCCGTCGTCGGGCGCCGGCGTCTCGTCGAGTCGGACGGCGCCGCGCTGCCCGCCGAGCTCGACCGAGCCCACCGCGACGCCGAGGCCGCGGGCGCCACCGCCGTCGTGCTGGCCTGGGCCGGCGACGACGGCCGGCTGACCGCCCGGGCCGTGCTCGCCGTCGCCGACACCGTGCGTCCCACCTCCGCCGAGGCGGTCTCGCGGATGCGGGCGATGAGACTGCGCCCGGTGCTGCTGACCGGGGACAACGCCGCCGCGGCGCACGCGGTGGCCGCCGAGGTCGGGATCGCCGCCGAGGACGTCATCGCCGAGGTGCTGCCCACCGAGAAGGCCGACGTCGTCGACCGGCTGCGCGAGGAGGGCAAGGTCGTCGCGATGGTCGGCGACGGCGTCAACGACGCGGCCGCGCTCGCCCGCGCCGACCTGGGCCTCGCGATGGGCGGCGGCTCGGCGCTGGCCGTGGACGCCGGGGACCTCACGCTCGTCGGCGACGACCTGCGCGGCGTCACCGACGCACTGCGCCTGGCCCGCCGGACGCTCTCGACGATCCGCGGGAACCTGTTCTGGGCGTTCGTCTACAACGTCGCCGCCCTGCCGCTGGCCGCCTCCGGGCTGCTCAACCCCATGATCGCGGGCGCCGCGATGGGGCTGTCGAGCATCTTCGTCGTCGGCAACAGCCTGCGCCTGCGCCGGTTCCGGCCGCAGTCCTGAGCTCGAGCGGTTCCGTCGAGGGGTCCCCACCGCCGGTCTAGTCGACCGAAGGGTCCCCTCGCTCGGGATCGGGGGCGGGGGTGGCGGCGGGGCCGCCCAGCTGCGTCGGGTGCGGGCGCGGGACCGGGCAGGTCAGCGGATAGCCGCGGCCCGCGTAGTCGAAGCCGTCGAGGGCGAGCTCCTGGCGCGAGGGGTCGACGGGGGAGGCGTAGTAGGCACGGATCTCGGCGATCAGCCCGGAGTCGCGGTCGAAGACGTACCACTCGTCGCCGCGCAGGATCGCGCCCGAGACGGTCTTGAAGTGGCTCCACTCGGTCACGGCCTGGGCGCTCGCCGGGTCGGTGAGCAGGCGGTCGATCGTCCAGGCCGAGCCCAGTGTCGCGACCCGGTGGGCCCAGTTCGCCGCGATCGTGTCCGCCCCGCGCCAGGCCCCGCCAGTACATCCCCGGCGGGAAGTAGTGCACCGCGTCCGGGGTGAAGCAGGCGACCATGCCCGCGACGTCGGCGTCGTTGCACCCGTCGAAGTAGCGACGGATCAACGACTCCACGTGCTCGGCGGTGAGCATCGTGGCGCCCTCCTCGGGCCGGGCGTCCCGGTGATCGGGCGTCCCGGCGTCGGACAGCCCAGTCTCGCGGCCCGCCCACCGACGCGCGAGGGGTCAGGGGGTGGCGGACACCAGCTTGTCGAGCCGCATGTCGCCGGGCTGGAGCAGGAATCCGTCCAGCACCATCGTCGGGGTGCCGAAGCCGCCCGCGCCCTGGCGCACCAGCTTCGGGTCGTGGGCGGCCTGGCCGAAGTTCGTCGCGATGTCCTTCGCGTGCGCCCCGCCGCGCACGCAGGGCTCGAACCCAGGACCCGCGCCGAGGCGCTTGCCGAGATCGACGATCTGGTCGGTGGTCCAGCCCGCGGCGCCCTCCTCGGGCTGCGCGGTGTACAGGCTGACGTGCAGGTCGGGAAGATCCCGTTCTCGGCGCCGCACATCATCGCGTTGCCGCCCAGCGTCGAGTAGCCCTCCGGCTGCGAACGCTGGTCGAGCATGTTGAGGAGGTGGTAGCGGATGCGCATCGTGCCGTCCGCCGCCGCCTTCGCCAGCCGCGCGCCGCCCCGGGACTCGAGGGCCTGGCACGCGGGGCACAGGGCGTCCTCGTAGACGTCGAGCGTGTGGGGCGGGGCCTTCTTCCCCGCCGGGCCGACGACGACGACTCCCTTGTCGACCTTCGCGGGGAACTGCACCGCGGCGCGTGTGATCGGGATCGGGCCCGCGGTCGACGAGCCACCGGTCGCGTCCGCGTCGTCGTCCTGGCCGAACAGCGTGCTGCCGATGACGATCGCGAGGACGCCGACGACGAGGATGCCGACGATCAGGGGAGTGCGGGACCCGATGCCGCTGCTGCGCTTCACGGCCGAGCGCTTGCCCATGGGTGCCTCCGACGTCGGTGGTGACCTCGTCGGTTCCAACGCGTCGGGGCGCCCGACGGGAGCGTGTCCTGCGGGGTGCGGTCGGCCACCCGGCGCCCAGCGGCAGCCCGCAGGGCCGTTCGGACCCGGACGGGGGACGTGCGGCGGACGAGTATCCGGTCAGGCCGGCGGGCGCCGGTCCGGCGGGGCCCGCTCAGGCCCGACGGCGGGCCAGGTCGGCGAGCATCGCGTTGTAGGCGGCCAGGTCGGCGTCGCCGTCGCGGTCGGCGTGGCGGTCGTGACGGGCGCCCTCGCGGTCGTCGTGACGCGACCACTGCACCAGCAGGGCGATGACCACCGCGAGCAGCGGCAGCTCGCCCGCGGCCCACGCGATCCCGCCGCCGAGGCTCTGGTCGGCGAGCAGGTCGGGCACCCACGGCAGCGCGAGGTCGCCGAAGAAGCGCGCCCCGATCACGGTGTCCCTCCCGAGCAGGGCCACCCCGAAGAACGCGTGGAAGGGCATCGAGGCGAGCAGCAGGGCCAGGCGCGCCACGTGCGGGAGCGGTCGCGGCGCGCGGTCCACTCCGATGATCGGCCAGAAGAAGAGGGAGCCGACGACCACGAAGTGCAGGTTCATGAGCTGGTGGGCCCAGTG
This sequence comes from uncultured Chloroflexia bacterium, assembly GCA_963842695.1. Lineage (GTDB taxonomy): Bacteria > Chloroflexota > Limnocylindria > Limnocylindrales > CSP1-4 > SPCO01. Next base: position 11,056 of record CAWJHK010000006.1, on the reverse strand, counting down.
GTAGGGCAGCGCGGCGTCGAAGATCGACGAGAGGTAGAGCGCGTAGAAGGAGCCGACGAACAGGACCAGGGAGACCACGGGCTGGGTCAGCACCCGCGACACCGGTGAGGCGATCAGCGAGAGCAGCCATTCCCGCGGCCCGTCGAGGCCGGGACCGCCGTCGTCGCCCGGCCGGGACGGCGGGAGCGCGCGCAGCGCCAGCGTCACCGGGCCGCCCAGCACGAGCAGGATCGGCACGAGCATCGAGAGCAGCATGTGGCTGCCCATGTGCACGCTGAACATCGCCATCGCGTACTCGCCGAAGCCGCTCGTCGTGGTCCACGCGAGCAGCGCGCAGCCACCGATCCACGCCGCGGTCCGCCCCGGCGGCCAGGCGTCCCCGCGGCGGCGCAGGCGCAGCACGCCCGCGACGTAGCCGCCCGCGAGCACGACGCACGCCACGTCGGCCAGCACGTTCACCCGGCCGGGACCGAGCAGCCCGAGGACGTCCGGCGGGCCGGGCAGGTCGAAGCCGAGCAGGGTCTCCTGCGCCGTGGCCGGGCGCAGCAGGCCCGGGGGCAGCCCGCTCGCCGTCAGGCCCGCGACGACTGCGGCGAGGCCCAGCGCGGTGACGGTCCATCCCACGGGCAGGTGGGGTGCCACCAGCGGCGCGGCGGCGGCGGCGACCAGCACGAGCGCGGCGACGGCGAGCCCGCCGTAGAGCGTCGCCCAGCCGTCGCGGACCAGCCAGACGTCGACGACGACGAGCCCGGCGAGCGCGACCGGCGCCGCCACCAGCGCGACCCACCGGGCCCGCCCCGCGACGACGTCGCCGTCGGGACGGGCCAGGGCGCGATGACGGGCGAGGGCGACAGCGGGTCCCAGCCAGGTGGCGAGGGCGACCGCGGCGAGGACCGCGGCGTCGGTGGCGATGTCGTGACCCCCGCCGACGCTCGCGACGTGACCGGTGGCGACGGGCGCGACGACGGCCAGCAGCGCCGGGACCAGCGCCCCCGCCGCCGTGCGCCAGGAGAACGTCACCCGGCACATCACCGCGGTGACGGCTGCGGCGACGGCCGCGACCAGGAAGCCCGCGGGTTCCTCGAGGGCACCGACCGAGGCGAGGAAGGCGTCCGGAGTGCTCAGCACCCGGGAGTCCCCGCCGGTACCCACGACGACCGTGAGCGGCACCGCCGCCGACGCGAAGCAGCGCCCACACCGCGGCCGCCGCCCCGGCACGGCGCACCGCCGCGTACCCGTCGGCGGACAGCCCCCGCGCGCCGGTCCGTCCGGGCAGCACGACCGTCGCGGCGACGAGGCTCCCGAGGGTCAGCCCGGCCGCCAGCACCACGACCGCCCGCAGCAGGGGCACCACGACCCGCAGGCCCTCGGACGGCGCGCTCACCCCGAGGGCGCGGTAGGGCGCGTCACCCACGCCCGACGACGAGCACGACCACGATGACGGCGAGGACCGTCGCCACGGCGCCGACCCCGAGGCGCACGGCCGTGCGGGGCCGGGCCGGGCCGGGGGCGCGGACGGTCCGTCGGGGGCGCGGCGGTGCTCACGCGGCGTCCCGGCGCGCGGGTCCGCCGGAGCGGTCGCGGGCCACCGGGCCGAGGTCGCCGCGCCGGGCCGGGGCGGGCCCCGACCCCGTCCGGGCGAGCTCGGTGCAGCGCCACCCGGTGTCCGCGGCGCGCACGGGGCGGGGCCCGGTCCTCGCGCGGGGCCGGAGCGCGCGACGAGGACGGTGAGCGCGAACCCGACGAGCAGCAGCGCGTGCGTCGCGACCCGGTCGGGCTCGACCCGCCCGGCCGCGAGGTCGAGGCCGCTGAGCACCCCGAGCACGACGATGAACGCGCCGAGGACCGGGAGCGGCCCGAGAGGTGGCGGGTCCACCAGGCGCCCGCGACGAACGCTGCCCGAGCGCCAGGTTCCACGCCGCGGTCTCGTGACACCAGGTGCGCCATGTCCGCGCCGCCGAGCATCGCCGAGCCGGTGCCGTGACCGGTCGCGCCGAGAAGCGCGAGCACCCCGAGCACGATCTGGCCCGCCCCGACGACGGTGAGGGCCACCCGGGCGCCGAGGCGCCACCGGGGCGGGCGCGGGCGGCGGGCAGCACGGCGGCGACGAGGTCGGGGCCGGCCTCGGCGGGGGCGGTGCGGGTGAGGCGGGTGACGACGGCGGCCTGTTCGCGCCACCTCGTGCAGTCCGCGCAGGCCTCGAGGTGGGCGCGCGCATCCGCACGGCGGGCGGGATCGCCCTCGCCGTCGAGGTCGGCCGAGAGCTCCTCACGGCAGGTGGCGCAGTCCAGGGACCCCATGGGGGGCAGGTCGCCCGCGGGTCCGCCGGAGTTCCCGTCGTCTCGCGGCGGCCGTCCGATCCGGTCACGGGTCATCGGTCACCGGCCTCCGCCTCCGGGGTCTCGACGGCCTGGGGGTGCCGGACGCCGCCGCCCAGGGCCTCGACGAGGTCGGCCCGGGCACGGGCCACGCGGGAGCGGACGGTGCCGATCGGGCAGCCCGCGACGAGCGCCGCCTCGGCGTAGCCGAGACCGAGCATCTGGGTCAGGACGAACGCCTCGCGCCGCTCGGCGGGCAGCGCGTCCACGGCCAGCCGCAGCGCGATCCCCTCCGCGACGTCGCCGGGCCGGGCCGTGCCGAGCGGCTCGTCGCCGTCCTGGATCGGGGCGGGCCCGACCGGACGGCGGGCGCGGCGGCGCGGGTGATCGGCGGCCACGCGGCGGGCGATCGCGAGCAGCCAGGGTCGCGCCGGTGACTCGGCGCGGAACCGTCGCAGCGCGCCGAACGCCCGCTCGTAGGTCTCCTGGGTCAGGTCGGCGGCGACCCCGTGGTCGGCGAGGTCGACGAGCAGCCGCCACACCTGCTGCTGGGTCAGCTCCACGAACCGGGCTGCCGCCGCGCGGTCACCGTCGCGGGCGGCCAGCGCCGCCTCGGTGATGACGGCGTCGTCCATCGCCTGCCGACCCTCCGCTCACGGGGCCGTCGACCCACGACGGCCTGTCGTAGACAGTGTCCCCGCCGAGGCCGTCGGGTGCCCACCGGGCCGATCGAGGAGGGTCCGGGCCGTCGCCGGGATGCGAAGATGAGAGAACGGCGCGGACCCCTCAGCTCGTCCGGGTTCGCGGGTCGGACCTCGTACGGTCGTCGACGGCTGTGCTCCCGACGCTCCCCAGGAGGCCTCGCCGATGGTCGACGGCTGGTTCGGTATGGCGGTGGCGACCGTCTTCGTGCTGACGACGGCGCTCCGCGCTGTCCCTGAGCGCACACGGCCCCGGCCGCGGGCGCGGGGTGGCCGCCGCGGAGGCGAACCACGTCGTCATGGGCGTCGCGATGGTCCTCATGGCGACGCCCGCGACGGCGGGTCTGGTCCCGCCCGCCGTCGGCGCGGTGGTCTTCGGCCTCGCGGGGGCGGCCTGGCTCACGGTGCTCGTGGTGGCCCGCCGGCGCGGTGAGCCGCTGGGTCGGCCGTCGGGGTCGACCGCTGCACCGCGCACCCGGTGCACCTGCTCCTGGTCGACGCGGCGATGGTCGTGATGTACCTGGCGATGGCCCCCGGCGTTGCCCCGACCCCGGCCGCTCCGATGCCCGCGATGGACGGGATGCCGGGGATGGAGCCGATGCCGGGGATGGAGCCGATGCCGGCCGCCGGGCATGCGGACCATGCCGCGCACGGCAGCGCCTCGCCCACCCTGCTCTTCATCGCCGCGCTGCTCGCGCTCTACCTCGTCGTCCACGCGGTCGCGACCGTCGTGGTCGTCGTCCGAGGGTCCCGTCGCGCGGCCGCCGCGGGCACGACGACGGCGGCCGGCGCACCCGTCGTCGGGGCCCCGGACGAGACGGGCTCCGGCGAGACGGGCTCCGGCGTGGCGGTGGCCGCGCCCGCGGTCCCGCGTCCGGTCGCGGTCCTCGCGCACGGCCCCGTGCAGCTCGTCGGTCAGGCCGGCATGAGCCTGGCGATGGCCGTGATGCTGGTCCTCCTGTAGGCGCCTTCGGTTCGTGAGCACTACCTGCGGCTATAAGCCGCACTGAGTGCTCGCGACGAGCGCGAAGCGCACCTGCCTACACGACCAGCGTGAGATCCGGCCGTTCCGCCGGGTGCAGCACCGTGTGCGTCACCGTGACCTCGCCGAGCCGCGGGTGGCGGATCCGCTTGCGTCCCGAGCGGTCGTCGCGGACGTCCTGGCGCGACCACCACGCGGCGGCCTCGTCCGACTCCCGGCGCAGGGTCTCGACGACCGCCGCGACCCGGGCGTCGTCGGGGTGGCGGGCGGTGGCGGCGCGCAGCCGGGCGAGGACCCCGCGGGCCACCTCCTGCCGGTCCACCAGCACCTCGCCGGCCCGGGCGTCGGTGAACATCCACAGCGCGACGTTCCCCGGCGATCCCGTCGTCGCGGTCCCGCCGGTCATCCCGAGGAACAGCTCGCGGGCCGCGTCGTTGATCGCGAGGACGTCGAAGCTCGCCGCCGTGACGTAGGCGGGACGCTCGCCGAGCGCGTCGACGAGGTCCGCGACCCCGGGTCGACCGGTTCCGGGTCCGGGGAGGGCGGGGCCGGCGCCAGTCCGCCCAGGCGCATGAGGTGGTCGCGCTCGTCCCCGGTGAGCGAGAGCGCCCCGGCGAGCGCGTCCAGGACCTGCGCGGACGGCTGCACGTCGCGCCCCTGCTCGAGGAAGGTGTACCAGCTCGTGCTCACCCCGGAGAGGAGCGCGAGCTCCTCGCGGCGCAGGCCCGGCGTGCGCCGCCGCCCACCCGGTGGGGAGGCCCACCTCGGCGGGGAGATCCGTTCGCGGCGGCTGCGCAGGAACGCGCCGAGCTCGGCGGTCGTCACGGGTACCACTGATACCAGGATGAGCGCCCGCTGGATACCAGGCTCACGGCGCCGAGACTGGGCCCATGCGTGCATGGACACTGGAACGCCCCGGCGACGGCGTGCGGCTCGCCGAGCTCGAGGAGCCCGAGATCCGCGCCGGCGGCGTGCTGCTGGAGCTCCTCGCGGTCCACGTCCCCGCCTACACGGACGTCGTCGCCGCCGGACCGCGCGGCCTCGTGCCGACGCCGCTGGTGCTGGGCATGGGTGGCGTCGGGCGCGTGCTCGCCGTCGCCGAGGACGTCCTCGGGCTCGCCCCGGGTGACGTCGTCGCCCACGTCGGGCTGCTCGGTTCAGGGCGACGCCGCCGACCCGCAGGAAATCCTCGTCGGCTGGACCGGGATCGGCGGGCGGGGCGCGGTCACCCCGACGGTGACCGCGATGCGGGACCGCTGGCGCGACGGGACGTTCGCCGAGAAGGTCGTCGCCCCCCAAGGAGGCACTCGTCCGGCTGCCGGGGCGGACCCGGCGGGCGCCGGAACGGCTCGCGCTGCTCGGCTGGTTCGCCATCGCCGCCCAGGGCCTCGACCGGACGGAGATGACGGCGGGCGACGCGGTCGCCGTCCTCGGCGCCACCGGTCAGCTCGGAGGTGCGGGGGTACGCCTTCGCCCTCGCCCGCGGCGCGTCCCGGGTGGTGGCGGTCGGCCGCAACGAGACCGCCCTCGCCCGGCTCGCCGCGCTCGACCCCCGTGTGCGTCCCGTGCCCCTGACCGACCGCGCGGGCACGGCGGCCGCGATCACCGCGGACGGCGAGGTCGACGTCGTGCTCGACGCGCTCGGCGCCACCGGGTCATCCGAGCCCACCCTCGCCGGCTACGACGCGCTGCGCCCGGGCGGGTCGATGGTGCTGGTCGGCGGGGTGCGTGAGGATCTCGCGCTGCCCTACGGCGACCTCATGCGCCGCCGGCTCACGCTGCGCGGGTCGTGGATGTTCACCCACGGGACACTGCTGCGGGTCTGGAACTCGGTGCGGGGCGGAGCGCTCGATCTCAGCGCGATCGAGGTCCGTACGGTCGGGCTCGACGACCCGTCGGCGGCGCTCGCGCTGGCCGCGGGGACGGGTGGGGACGGGTTCGTGGTGCTGGTGCATCGGGCGCCCGTCGGGTTCGGGCGTCGCCGGCCGTCAGCGCCGAGTGGACCCGCACGGCTGCCGTGGGAACCGTGAGGGTCCACTGGGCGGTACTGCTATCGGCCGTCAGCGCCGACTGGACCCGCACGGCTGCCGTCGGAACCGTGAGGGTCCACTCGGCGGGCCCGGGGCGCGGGGCCGGCAGCATCCAGGCCCGGTGGTCGGTGTAGCGGGGCTCGCCGCGGTGGTGGACGGGTGCCTGACCCACGCGGGCTCGACCCGGACGGCCCTGGTGCATCAGGAGCAGCGGACGGCGCGATGGCACTGGGCCGATTGAGCGAACCGCACCAGTAGCCATCACGCCGGGTATTGATGGCGGGATGGAAGTCCGAATAACGCTGCGTGCTGGGGTTAACCTGCCCGGGTCGTGGGGTCGGAGCCGTTGTCGGCGCCGTGGGGCCCTCGTCGTGAACTGCGTCGTGCCTGGTGGAGCAGCTGATCCGTCGGGTCGACGTCTCGCCACGGACCCGGACGGAGACCGCATGCGACCACGCCTCGCCGCGCCCCGATCACGCTGCTCCATCGGGAGGATCACGGTTGCGATTTCGGCGGTGGTGGTTGCGCTGAGTGCTGGCGCCTGTGGGGCGGCGGCGCCGCCGGCCCGCCGAAGACCGCGCGGGTCGAACGCGCTGCCGTCAGCACCGGGGTGGAGTCGAACGGGTCGGTCTCCGCCCTCGGAGCCACCAACCTCGGGTTCTCGACGGGTGGCCAGCTGACCTCCGTGCGCGTCTCGGTCGGCGACCAGGTGACGCCGGGGCAGATCCTCGCCACGATCGACGACTTCAACGCCCGCCAGGCCCTCAAGCAGGCGCAGTCCCAGCTCGCCGCCCAGGAGGCGAACTACGCCCGGGTCAAGGACGGCACCCAGGTCGACGGGGCGCAGAACTCGGTCGACGCCGCCGCCTCGGTCGTCTCGGCCACCCGGCGCCAGGCGAGCGCCACGCTCGCGGCCGACGACGCGGCCATCAGCGCCGCGCGGTCCGCGGTCGGCCAGGCGCGGCGCGCGACGCAGGCCCAGGCGGTCGTCGCGGCGGACAGCGCCGCCTGTCAGGGCGCCTATCCGGCGGCGAACGCCAACGCCTGCAACTCCCTCATCGTCGACAGGTACAACGCCGCGCAGGCCCAGCAGGGCGTGCAGATGGCCCAGCAGAGCCTGGCGCAGGCCCAGCAGAAGCGCACCGTCGACGCCGCCTCGGGCAACCTCCAGGTGGCCAGTGCCCGCCAGGGTCAGGTGAGCGCCCAGAACGGCCTCGACTCGGCCAGCGCCGACCGGCCCAACAGCCTCGACGCGGCGGCCGCCGCGGTCGACGGCGCCCGCACCGGGGTCGCGAACGCGCAGAAGGCCCTCGACAACACCACCCTGCGGGCCCCGGCGCGGGGACGGTGTCGGCTCTGAACGGCGGGGTCGGCGAGTACGTCGCGCCGCTCGTCCGTCGACCACCCCGTTCGCGCCCGGCGCCGACGCGCCGATCCCCGGGGCGGCACAGGCCGCGGGCGGGGCCGCGGCGGCCGCCGGCGCGGCGTCGCCCACCCGCCCGGCGGCACCCAGTTCCTGGTGCTGCAGAACCTGGCCCGGTTCGCGGTCGTCGCGCCGTTCCAGGAGGTCGACGCGGCCAACGTCGCCCCGCAGCAGCACGCGATCGTCTCGCTCGACGCGATCCCCGACCGCACCTTCGACGGCACGGTCCTCTCGGTCGCCCCGTCGTCGACGGCGATCGGGGGCAGTGTCGAGTACTACGTGACGATCGCGCTGCCACCCGACGACCCACGCATCCACGACGGGCAGTCCGCGCGGGCCTCGGTGGTCACCGGCGTGTCCAACGGGAAGATCAGCGTGCCCAACGCCGCCTTGCACCGAGAGGGTGACCGGGCCACGGTCGTCGTCGTGACCTCCGACGGCAGGCAGACACCGACACCGGTGACGACGGTCTCGTCGGCGCGGACCGGACCGAGATCACCGGCGGGCTCGCCGAGGGTCAGCAGGTCCTCCTCGGCGGATCGTCGTGAGCGCCCGGAGAACCCCGACGGGGCCACGGCGGTCGACGACGCGACCCCCGCCGACGGCACCCCGGCCGAGGGCGGGACGACGAAGCGCCGCGGGCTGAAGCGCTCGACCAAGATCGCGCTGGTCGTCATCGGCGTCCTCGCGCTGCTCGCGGCCGCGGCGTTCGCGATCAACTACTTCGTGAACTCGAGCAAGGTCGTCTCCACGGACAACGCGCAGGTCGACGGGACGCAGATCCCGATCGTCGCGCCGGTGAGCGGGACGCTGATCGGCTGGCGGGGCACCACGGCAGCGTGCTGCAGCGCCAACAGCTCGTGGGCCGGGTCCAGGAGCAGGGCGCGTACGTGCAGCCGCAGCTCCCGATCCGGGCGCCCGGCCGCGGGGACCATCGCGAACTCCGACACGACCGAGGGCGCCTACGTGACCGCGGGCGCGCAGCTCGCGATCGCCTACGACCCGGCGAACGTGTACGTCACCGCGCGGGTCGACGAGACCGACATCGACGACGTCCAGGTCGGTCGCCCCGTGGACTTCACGGTGGACGCCTATCCGGGGCGGACCTTCCACGGCAGCGTCGAGGAAATCCAGGGCGGTGCGGCGGCGGTGTTCTCGCCGTTCCCGCAGTCACTCCGGGGCAACTTCCAGAAGGTCACGCAGGTCATCCCGGTGCGGGTCTCGATCGACGACATGCAGGGCCTCGACCTCATCCCCGGCATGAACGTGACGGTGGACATCCGCAAGAGCTGACGGGTCACGCCGACGGGGCGTCCCGTGGCCTCCTCATCCGTCGGCGCCGTCGTGACCGGGGGTTCCGCCGTTGCCGCCGTCGCCCCCGTCGCCCCCGTTGCCGGCGGCACCGTTCGTCGCCGGGGCGTCGCCGATGCGCCCGCTGCCGCCGGTTCCGCCCCGGGCGCCGTCTCCTCCGTTGCCGCCGTCGCCACCCTGGCTCGACCCGCGGTTGGTGGTGGTCGCGGTGCCACCGTCACCGCCGCTGCCTCCGCTGCCACCGGAGCCGCTCGTACCGCCCGCGTAGGCCCCGGCGGCCCCGGCGCCGCCGTTGCCGCCGTTGCCGCCGGTCCCGCCCGAGCCGGCGATCGCGCCCGCGTGGTCATTGCCGGCGTCGGCCGTTGCTGCCCCACCTTGGCCGCCGTTCCCTCCGGCGCCGCCTGCTCCACCGTTGGGTCCGACCTCGGCACCGCGGAAGTAGTAGCCGGCGCCGCCGGCGCCACCGTTTCCGGCAGCGCCGCCGTCGCCGGCGGTAGCGGTGGCGGTCCCGCCGACCGAGCCGGTGCCGGCCGTGGTGTTTGCCGAGCCCCTGCGCCCCCTGAGCCCCCTGCGCCACCAGCTCCACCAGCTCCCGGGTACACCGGCGCGGTGCCCGCGAAGCTGCCCGGTCCGCCGGCTCCGCCGGTGCCGCCGGCACCGCCGGTGCCGCCGGCACCGCCGGTGGCGGTGCCGGTGCCGCCGGTTCCGGTGGCGCCCGTGCCCGTGGTGATGCCGTTGGCGGTGGCGGCGCCGCCGGCGCCGCCGTTGCCGGCGGTGGCCACCGCGTTCTGCCCGCTCCACCGGTTCCGCCGGGCAGGCCGGCCCCACCGTTGGCGAGCGGGTCCCCGTAGGCGTCGAAGCCCGTAGCGACGGTCGTGCCGTTGACACCGTTGGTGCCGTCGACTCCGTTGCTGCCGGTGGCACCGTGGGCGGTGGCATCGCCGCCGTTGCCGCCCTTGCCCGGGGTGGCGGTGGCCGTGCCCTGGCCGGCGCGGGTGGCTCCGTCACCGGAGAGTCCGCCCTGGCCGCCGGTGGCGGTGGCGTCGCCGCCGTTGACGTCGCCGCCGGTGGCCGTGACGGTGTTGCTGTCGGGGTGGTAGGTGCCGAGGGTGTCGGAATAGCCGTTGCCGCCGTCGCCGCCGGTGGCGACGGCCTTCCCGCCGACGCCGCCGGCGCCGGGATTCGCGGTGCCGCCGGGGCTGGTGGTCGCGGTGCCGCCGTTGACACCGGCCCCGCCGGTGGCGGTGGTGTTGACCCCGCCGATGGCGGGGTGCTCGAGGGTGCCGTCGGGGCCGCGGGACCCGAGCACGGTGGCGTCGCCGCCTGCGCCGCCGGTACCGGCGGTGGCGAGGGCCTGGCCGTTCGCGGCCTGGGCGCCCGTCCCGCCCGCGGCGCGCCCGCCCTGCCCGGCCGTGGCGGTGGCGTTGCCGCCGGCGCCGCCGGCGCCGCCGGTCTCGCCGATGGTGCAGGACAGACAGTTCGCGGGGGTGCCGCTGCGGTCGTCGGTGATGCTGTAGCCGGCGCCGCCGGACCCGGCGAGGGCGGTGGCGTTGCCGCCGGCGCCGCCGGTGCCCTGGGTGGTGGTGCCGCCGGGGTGGGTGGTGGTGGCCAGACCGCCGTTGCCGCCGTTGCCGCCGACCGCGGTGGCGTCGCCACCGGCGGTCCCGTCGTGGTTGCTCGGGGTGCCGGCGGTGCCCGCGGTGCCGATGACGGTGGTGCTGTAGCCGGTGCCGCCGTTGCCGGCGACGGCGGTCTCGGTGCCGGTGGCGCCGCTGCTGCCGTGCCCGGCGACCGCGCCGTTGACGGTGGCGGTGCCCCCGGTGCCGCCGGCGCCGCCGGTGGCGGTGGCGTTCTGCCCGTCGGTGGCGTCGGGGTGGGCGGCGGTGCCGTCGGCGCCGTCGATGCCGGTGGCGGCCGCGTTCTGTCCGGTGCCGCCCGCGCCGGCGGTCGCCGTGGAGGAGGGGTTGCCGGTCGCGGTGGCGTTGCCGCCGCGCCCGCCCGCCGCGCCGGTGGCGACCACGGTGCTGCCGGCCTGATCGAGGGTGCCGGTGGCCGTCCCGGCGTACGCGTTGCCGCCGCGGCCGCCGGTCGCGGTCGCCGTGCCGGGCGTCCCGGCGGTGGCGGTGCCGGAGCGCCCGTTGATCAGGGTGCGGCCACCGGCGCCACCGCTGCCCGCAGTCGCGGTCGCGTCGCCGCCGGCGCCCCCGGCCGGGGCGTCGGCGGTGCCGTCGGTGCCGTTGGTGCCCATCGCGGTGGCGTTGCCGCCCGCGCCACCGGTGGCGACCGTGGTG
>CAWJHK010000005.1:0-434329 GCA_963842695.1 uncultured Chloroflexia bacterium | reverse complement strand
TCCGCGGAACGCAGGGTCGTCGACAAGTTCCTCGGCGACGGGATCGTGGCCCTGTTCATCCCGGTGGTCGCCGGCGAGGGTCACGCGGCACGGGCGATCACGGCCGGCCAGGAGCTGCTTCGAGGAGACCGAGCGGTCCGAGCTCACCACGAAGGGCGTCCGGGTCGGCGTGGGCGTCCAGGACCGGCACCGCCTTCGTCGGCGTCCTCGACGACGAGAAGCTCGACTTCACCGCGCTCGGCGACACCGTCAACGTCGCCGCTCGGCTCGGCTCCGTGGCGGGCCCCGGCGAGCTGCTGGTCAGTCGGACGGCCTGGGAGGCGGCGGCGCTGCCGTTGGGCGAAGCGGCCCGACGCGGAGAACGAGATCTCCGGACGCGAGGCTCTCCTGGAAGTCGTGGTCGACCGGCCCGGCATGGCGGTGGCATCGACGGCGGCGTGATGAGCGCCGGATACGAGCTCCGGCCGGTGACGATCGAGCGCTCGGCCGGCCGCCGCCCGATCGTCTTCTTCCTCGTGGCGTCGCTCCTGGTGGGTGTCGTCGTCCTCAAGCCCTGGGCCATCGTCACGGCGACACCGGTCATGCCCGCGGTCGTGGCGCCGGCGATCGTGGCGCCTGCGCCGGAGACGGTCGTCCGACCGGCCGTGGCCCTTCCCGGGTCCTCTCGACGCCGGGGCCGCTGGTCGTCGGTTCGCTGGCCGCCCATTCCGGGACGTGGGGCGTCGGTGTCGCGGGCGTCGAACCGCGGTATGACGGCGAGACGTCGGCGGACTGGACGGCCGTCGCGCCGTGGCCGGCCTCGCCCACCGTCGAGCGGGTCGCAACGGGTCCGCGAGCCGCCTGCAGCAATCTCGCGCCGCTGTACGGCGGGGCGTTGTTCGTCGCGCTGACCAACCCGTCGGACGTGCCGATCGACCGTTCCGTGCGGGCGTGGTGGTGGGACGGGTCCGAGCCCGTGTCGCTCGCCGACGCGACACGGATCGTCGTCCCCGCGGGCGACGCCGGGGTCAGCTACATCGTGCGCCGCGATCGCGCCCCATGGCCGGCTGGTCAATACGAGCTGCCATTGGTCGCCGGCGATCGGGCCATGGCGCTCGCGTTCTGCCTGGCGGCGTCGGACTGACGTCGCGGCGGCCGCAGATCTCCGTCGCCGACGTCACGAGCGCGACTTCGCCTCGCTGATCTCGAGCAGGTGGCCGTCGGGGTCGCGGAAGAACGCGCGGACCTCCCAGTCGGACTCGACGGGCGGCGTCAGGAACGTGGCGCCTCGCGCCGAGACTCGCGCGTACGTCGGCCGGCAGTCGTCGACCCGGATCGTCATCGAGTGGCTGACGACGTCCGGGTCGGCCGGGGTGGCGAACGTGACCGTCGGCTTGTCGGCGGTGGGGCCGCCGCCGGTCACGAGCAGCAGCCACGTCCCGAACGGCGCGAGGACGCACGAGGTCCCGCCGTATTCGCGGTAGACCTCGGCGCCAGCACGTCGCAGTAGAACGTTCGGGCCCGCTCGATCGTCGGCGACGACGAGGATGTGGGTCAGCTCCATGGGCGGCATGATCGCCCGGCTCGTCAACCGGCGCCCGAGGGCGCGCCAGGTCAGGCCGCGCCGGAGCCCCAGCGCCTGACCTCGGCGTCGATGTCGAGCGGCATCACCGCGCCGTGCTCCTCGTAGTCGCCCCACGCACTCGCGCGGGACGCGCCACATGATCTCGAACTCGTTGCCGTCCGGATCCGACCCGTAGAGCGACTTCGAGACGCCGTGGTCGGATCGCGCCGCCGAGCGCGCCGGCCTCGGACAGGACGCGGGCCGCGTCGGCGAGGTCCTCGATCGTCGGCACCTCCCAGGCGAGGTGGTACAGCCCGACCGAGCCGCGCGGCGCCCGCGGCGCCTCGGGTCCGACCGTGAACAGCCCGAGGTCGTGGTGGTTGTCGCCGCCGGCCGACCGCATGAACACGGCCTTGCCGCCGAACTCGTTGGCGACGACCTCGAAGCCGAAGACGCGGCCGTAGAACTCGGCCGCCGCGCTCGGCGTCGCGGACGAACAGGACGGCATGGTTGAGTCGGGCGACGGGGATGCTCATGGCGACAGTGTCGGCCATCGGAGCGGCGGCCGTCATGCGGCGACCGGCAGCGTCGCCGGTCGCGCCGACGAGCTTCCAGCCCGACTGCCAGCGTGCCGTCGTGGGTGGCGTTGAGGGCGATGTTCAGGAAGGCCAGTGCCCTCGAGCTGCCGGGCCCGGACGAGCGGGCCGACGTCGACCGGGTCGAGCCCGATCGACTCGACGAGCTCGAGGATGGTCGCCTTGGCCGTCGGCGTCGTCGGCGGCGACGTAGCCGTCGAGCTGCGACGCCCTCGGACGATCGGGATCGCCCTGGTTCGACGCGAACAACGTGTTGAAGGCCTTGACCACGTGGCGCGTCGGGCAGCAGCGCGGCGAGCTCCTCGGCATTCGACGACGTGGTGTCGATGGCCGGGCCCGTCGGCGCCGAAGCTCATCCGGTTGGAGACGTCGACGACGATCTTGCCTGCTGCGAGCCTCGCGGATCTCGGCGGCGATCGTCAGGCGCGCTCGAGAACGGAGCGGCGCAGGACGACGACGTCGGCCGACCGCGGCGACCGCGTTCGAGTGCCTGCGGCGCGGGACCGGTGGCGGCGCGCGACCGTCCCGGCGTCCTCGGGATCGCGCGACGCGATCGTGACCGAGTGTCCAGCGCGGGTGAAGGCGGTGGCGAGCGAGCGGCCGACGTTGCCGGCGCCGATGATTGCGATGTCCATGGCTGGATCCTCCTGATGGACCTTGACGAGTTTGCTCTCATCAAGCAGACTTTGTTGTAGGTACAAACATACGCACGCATTATGGCCGTTGTCAATATCTGTTTTCGGAGGAGCAAACATGACCATCGAAGAGCGGCGCCGACCGCGCCGTCGGCGGCACAGGTCCGGCGCTGGCGGACCGAGCGCGGCTGACCCTTGCCAACGTCGCCGAGCGAACCGGGCCTGAACGTCGGCTACCTGTCCCAGATCGAGAACGACAAGGCGTCCCCGTCGCTGGCCTGCCTGGCCGCGATCGGCGCACGCGCTCGACGTGCCGATCGCCTGGTTCTTCATCGGCGAGATACCCGCCCCGCTCGTCGTCCGAGCGGCGACCGGCCGGTCCGAGCGAGTCCGACCTCGGCCGCGTCGAGCACGTCGACGGCCGAGCAGCCCGCGACATTTCGATCATCGAGATCACGGCGGCGAAGGTCGGCGACTCGAGTCGGTGCGCACAGCCACGCCGGCGACGAGCACCACGTCGTCCTGCGCGGCCGCTTCCGGCTCCGCCAGGGCGACCACGTCGTCGAGGTCGGCCCCGGCGACTACGTGCGCTGGGACGGCACGATCCCGCACGACGGCGAGGTCATCGCGTCGACCCCGACGGTGGCGACGCGTCGATGCTCATCGTCCGGATCGACCGCGCGGCGAGCTGACGCCGGTCGATCGGGCCGCGCCACCCGCCCTGGGCGCGCAGGCGGTATCCTGTCGGGCGACCCCAGTGTCCCCGCGGATCGGCCCCATCCGCGGCCCGTCCCGAACCCGAGTCAAGGTGGTGCCCATGAAGGTCGGTGTCGCCAAGGAGACCGCGCCCGGAGAGCGGCGCGTCGCCCTGGTACCCGAGGCGCTCGGCAAGCTGACGGCGGCCGGGCTCGACGTGCTCGTCGAGCGCGACGCCGGCGCAGGCGCGGCGATCCCGGACTGCGCCTACGAGGACGCCGGCGCGACGATCGTGTCGACCGACGAGCTGTACAAGCGAGGCCGACGTGATCCTCCGCGTCGCCAAGCCGTCGAGCAAGGAGGTCGGACGGCTCCGCAAGGGCCAGGCGCGTGCTCGGCCTGCTCGCCCCGCTGATCGACCCGAAGACGGCGAAGGACCTCGCCGAGCGCGGCGTGACGGCGATCAGCCTCGATGCGATCCCGCGGACGCTGTCCCGGGCGCAGACGATGGACGCGCTGTCGTCGCAGGCGAACGTCGGCGGCTACAAGGCCGTGCTCATCGCGGCCAACGCATACGGCCGCTACTTCCCGCTCCTGACGACCGCCGCCGGCACGGCCAAGCCGGCCAACGTGCTGATCCTCGGGATCGGCGTCGCCGGGCTCCAGGCGATCGGCACCGCGCGGCGCCTCGGCGCCGTGGTCAAGGCCTACGACGTCCGGCCCGAGACGCGCGAGCAGGCCGAGAGCCTCGGCGCCCAGTTCGTCAAGCTCAAGACCACGATCGACGCGACCGGCGCCGGCGGCTACGCCCGCGAGCTGACCGCCGAGGAGCGGGCGGCCCAGCAGGCCGAGCTCAACGAGGTCATCGGCGGCATGGACGTCGTCATCACGACGGCCCAGGTGCCCGGCCGCAAGCCGCCGGTCCTCGTCACCGCCGACGCCGTCGAGCGGATGGGTCGGGCTCGGTCATCGTCGACATGGCGGCCTCCGCGCTCGGTGGCAACTGCGAGCTGAGCGTCGCCGGCCAGACCGTCGCAGACGCCGAGCGGCGTGACGATCATCGCCCCCGAGAACCTGCCGGCGTCGATGCCGGCCGGCGCCTCGGCGTTCTACGCCCGCAACATCTCGGCGCTCCTGCTCGGGATGGTCAAGGACGGCGCGCTCAACCTCGACTTCGAGGACGAGGTGACCAAGGCGACCGTGATCAGCCACGGACGGGGCGATGCTGTCCGACGCCGTCAAGAAGCTGCTCGAGCCGGCCCCAGCGGCCGGCCCGGAGGCGCGGCATGACGCCCGAGGTCGAAACCCTGCTCAACGCGCTGACCGTCTTCGTCCTGGCGATCCTCGTCGGCTTCGCGGTCATCAGCAAGGTCCCGGCGACCCTCCACACGCCGCTGATGTCGGGCGCCAACTCGATCCACGGGATCGTCCTCGTCGGCGGCGATGCTCATCGCCGCCGACGGCCGACGACCTCGCCCAGCCAGGTCCTGTCGCTCATCGCCTGCGCGTTCGCGGCGATGAACGTCGTCGGCGGCTACGTCGTCACCGACCGGATGCTCCAGATGTTCCGCAAGAAGCCGGTCGCCGGCCGAAGCCGGTCGCGGAGCCGGAGGCCAGGCGCGTGACCGACGCTCGGCATCATCGAGACCATCGTCCGGCTCGCCTGGCTCGCTCGGCGCCGGCGTGCTTCGTCATCGGCCTCATGCGGATGAACTCGCCGGCGACGGCCCGCAACGGCAACCTCGTGTCGGCCGGCGGGCATGGTCCTGGCGATCGGCGCGACCGCGGTCCTGATCCTGGCCCAGCAGCTCGACGGCGACGGGATCAGCGCGCACGACCTGGATCATCATCGGGCTCGGCGTGCTGATCGGCGGCGGCGCCGGCCTGTACACCGCCCGGACCGTGAAGATGACCGCGATGCCGCAGCTGGTGTCGCTGTTCAACGCGGTCGGCGGCGGCGCGGCGGCGCTCATCGCGATCGACGACTACCTCGGCCTCCGGGCCGCCCCGTCGCTCCAGGTCAACGTCGCGACCGTCCTCGACATCGTCATCGGCTCGATCACGTTCACCGGCTCGCTCATCGCGTCGGGCAAGCTGATGGGCCTGCGCGATCACGCCGTCACGCCCGGTCATGATCCCGGGCGGCCGGATCGTGACGGCCGTCCTCGCGCGCGATCGTCGTCCTCGGCGCGGTCTACCTGTGGGCCGGCAACCTGAGCGTCCCGGTCATGGGCGCTCATCCTGCTCGCCGCGCTCATCTTCGGCGTGACGATGACGCTGCCGATCGGCGGCGCCGACATGCCGGTCGTCATCAGCCTCCTGAACTCGTTCACCGGCACGGCGGTCGCGATGGCCGGCTTCGTCCTCGACAACCCGGTCCTCATCATCGCCGGCGCCCTGGTCGGCGCCTCGGGCGCGATCCTGACCAAGCTCATGGCCGACGCCATGAACCGCTCGCGTGATGAACATCATGATCGGCGGGTTCGGCGGCGGCGAGGGCACCCAGGCGGCCGTCGGCGGCGCCGGCGGCACGGTCCGCGAGATCGGCGCCGACGACGTCGGCGCATCCAGCTCGCCTACGCCCAGCACGTGATCATCGTCCCGGGCTACGGGCTCGCGGTCGCCCAGGCCCAGCACGCGGTGCGCGAGCTGGCCGAGCTGCTCGAGGCGCGCGGGGTGGACGTCAAGTACGCGATCCACCCGGTCGCCGGCCGGATGCCGGGGCACATGAACGTGCTCCTCGCCGAGGCCAACGTCCCCTACCCCCAGCTCAAGGAGATGGACGACATCAACCCGGAGTTCGACCGGTGCGACGTCGCCCTCGTCATCGGCGCGAACGACGTCACGAACCCGGCCGCCCGGCGGCCCGGCTCGCCCGTGTCGGGGATGCCGATCCTCGACGTCGACCACGCCAAGTCGATCGTGGTCATCAAGCGCTCGATGGGTCGCGGCTACGCCGGCATCGACAACGAGCTGTACACCGACCCGAAGACCGGGATGCTGTTCGCCGACGCGAAGGACGGCCTGGCCGCGCTGACGGCGGCGGTCAAGGCGCTGTAGCGGGGCCGTCGGCGTCAGGCCGACGCGCGCGCGAGCACGACCGCGGCGGTCTTCGGCGACCGAGAACCGGTCGTGCGGCTCGAGTGGGGCCAGCTCGCCCAGCGACTCGGCGACCACGACCGCATCGTCCCCGGACTCGAGGACGAAGTCGGCGGGCGGGTTGACGTACGTGCGCCCGCCGCGGTTGACCGACAACAGCGTCGCCCGGTGCTCGTTGCGCAGGCGGGCCGCGATCTGGTCGATGCTGAGCCCGAGGTAGGCGTCGGGCAGGATGACCCGGTACAGCTCGGAGCCCTTCGCCGCCGGACACGATGTCCGTCACGATGCCGCGAGAGCCCGGGGTAGAGCGCCGACCGGGCCAGCAGGTGCGAGGCGATCTTGGAGGTGACGAGCAGCTCGTCGACCTCGGCCCGCAGGAAATGCGGCTCGTGCCGCGGGTTGTTGACCTCGGCGACGGTGTGGACGTTCGGCGCGACGGCCTTGATGGCCATGATCGTCAGGATCGAGTGCATGTCTGCGTCGTCGCTCGGATCGGACGGGAAGACGAGCGCGGCCGAGGCGTCGGCGATGCCGGCCCGGGCCAGGTCCTCGGCGTCGGTCGTGTCGCCGCGGACGAAGTAGACGCCGGCGCCGGCCGGGTTCTTGTCGGCCTGCGTCAGCACGACGACCTTCTGCTGGTAGTCGTCGCCCTTGAGCTCGTCGATCAGGTCGCGCGCGGTGCTGTTCCAGCCGCACACGACGATGTGCTCCTTGATGCCCGGCGGACCCCAATCCCTGACCCTCCTTGAGCACGAAATCGACGACCAGCGCGACGAGCGCACCGGTGATCAATGCCAGCATCGCGACCCCGAACACGATCAGCAGCCAGCTGACCACCCGACCGCCGGGTGACGTCACGAACGCCGAGTCGCCCTGGCCGAGGACCGTGGCGAGCCCCCAGTTGAACGAGTCGAACAGCGATCTCGAACGTCAGCGGCTTCTCGAGCAGGTGACCAGCGACGCGGCGATCACGACGATGACGCCAGGATGCGCTCGTCGAGCGAGACGAAGAACCGGCGGTCGAGCTGGCCGCCCATCCGTCGGATGTGCCACGCGACGCGGCGGATGAGCGGGGTCGCGAGGGCCGAGACCAGCGGGACGCGGATGGGCGGCATCGCGGCCGATCGTGCCATATGTGCCGGGCCGTGGCCAGACCGCCGGTCGCGCCGGCGGCGGCGCGTCGCTCAGGCGGTGACGTCGACGACGGTCGCATCCAGCGCGGAGACGAGGTCGGCCGGGGCCAGGTGGAGGTTGACACCGGGCGCACCGCCACCGATCGCCACGATCGGCAGGCCGGCCGCGACGCGTCGAGGATCACCGGCCACGCGCGCGACGAGCCGAACGGGGTGATCGTCTCGCGCACGTAGCCGGTCGCGGCGTGGGCCTCGTCCGCGTCCGGCAGGGACAGCCGCGACACACCGAGATGGGCACGGACCTTGGGCCAGTCGAACCGGCGCCCGGCGGGTACGAGCACGAACACGTAGTCGTCCTCACCACGCCGGACGACGATCGTCCGCAGGAGGGCCTCGACGCGGGATGCCCTGGAACGCGGCGCTCTCCTCGGCGCTGCCCGCCGGAGCGGTGCGGACGATCCGGAACGGGACGCCGGCGGCTTCGGCGGCTGCGATGGCCGGGCGTCGGTTCGTCGGGCGATCGGGCCATGTCGGCAGCGTATCCACGCGAGCGACCCGCGTCACGTCCTTGTCTCGCTCGCGTCGCCGCCGCGCTGCTCTCGTCGGCGGCGGCTCAGCCGACGGCCACCGGCAGCGAACCCGCGATCGTCCGTCGCCCATGCGCGGACGGCGTCGAAGTCGCGCCAGTCGCCTTTCGGGATCCAGCGCGCGAAGATGCCGCCCATGTCGTCCGTGACCCGACCCGCGAAGGTCCGGTGATCGCGAGGACCGAGCCGCCGTGCGATCCCGGCGATGTTGCCGGGCGGCCCGGGCTGCTCCCTCAGTGTCGCTGCCATCCGTGCCTCGGCCTTCGGGTCGCCTCCCGTCGGTCCGCTGCTGAACAGCCAGGTCGGCACCCATTCCAGCAGGCTCTCGTATCGCTTCAGGAAGGCAACGGCGTCGCCGTGCCAGCGGCCGGCGTAGACGCCGCCGCCGACGACCACGGCGTCGTATCCGTCGATGCCGTCGACGCCCTTCGCGGATCGGACCTCCGCCTCGAGGCCGTGCTCGACGGAGGGTCGTGCCGATGACATCGGCGATGCCTGCCGTCGAGCCGTACTTCGAGCCGTAGACAACGAGCACCCTGGCCGTCATGCCGCACCTCCCATCGGGACTGCAGGCCGGTTCACGCGCGGCACAGGCGCCCGGACCGCGCGACCGAGCAGCCCCAGCGTCGTCCCGCCCGAGGCCGCCATGGAAGTGCCGTCTCGTCCCGATCCCGGCGGGCCGGAGTGCGCCCTCGGGGGCGAGCGACGATCAGCCTGGAGCGTCGAGCTCGATCCGGATCCGCTTGTTGATGCGGCCCTTGCTCTCGTAGCCGGTCGACCCTGATCGCGCCGACCTCGCGCGTGTTGGCGACGTGCGTCCCGCCGTCGGCCTGGAGGTCGAGCCCGACGATCTCGATCGTGCGGATCTCCTCGATCCCCTCGGGCAGCAGGTTGACCTTGGTCCGGATGAGGTCCGGGATGGCGAACGCCTCGTCGCGGGGCAGGACGGCCACCCGGACGTCGCGCGCCGCGGCCAGCTCGGCGTTGACGCGTCGCCTCGATGGCGTCGACGAGGTCGCCCGACATCCGCTCGAACTCGAAGTCCATCCGGCCGGCTCCCGGTTCCATGTTGCCGCCGGTGACAAGCGCGCCGTAATCGCGCCAGACGACGCCGCACAGGGCGTGCAGCGCGGTGTGGGTCCGCATCAGCGCGAGGCGACGCGCCCAGTCGAGGTCGACCCGGACCACGTCACCGACGCGCCGGCGGGTCGCCATCGTCCGGCTCGAGCTCGTGGACGATCTCGCCGTCGACCTTGCGCGCTGCGCGGACCGTCCAGGTCCGGCCGTCCGACGTGCGCAGCAGCAGCCCGCGGTCGGACGGCTGGCCGCCGCCGCCCGGGTAGAACACGGTGCGGTCGAGCACCACGACGGTGGCCTCGCCGGTCTCCACGGCCGCGACGCGTGCCTCGACCGAGCGGGCGTACGCGTCGACGTAGCAGATCTGCTCGCCCGTCGGCGTCATGGGTGCCGCCCGGTCACTGGGCGGTGAGCGTCCCGATCATCGTCGGATGGACGGTGCACACGAACGCGTACGTCCCGGCGTCGAGGGCGGGCACGTCGTACGTCGCGCGTCTCGACGCCGTTGAACACCGTCGCCCTTGAACATCTCGGCCCCGCTGGCGCCGCCCTTGGAGCGCGACGTTGTGCGGCGTCCCCGGATCCTTGTTCTCGAACACGATCTGGAACGGCGTGTCGGCCGGCGCGGTGACGGTCGTCTGCTCGAACTTGATGCCCTGCGCGCTGATCTGGACCACGTTCGGGTTCGCCGACCCGCTCGGCTGCGCCGATCCGCCCGGCCCGGCCGACCCGACGCGGTGGCGGCCGGCGGCGTCGACGGAGCCGGCTGATAGGTCCAGCCCGGCTTGCGCCGTCGTGCAGGCGGCCAGCAGCAACACGGACAGGACGGCGACGGACAGCGTGGCGCACAGGACGCATCTGGCTTGGGACCTTTCGTGGGGCCGCGGCATGGCCGCGGGGTCGTGCGCGACGAATCTACCGCGCGGCCACGCGTCCTGTCCCGAGGGTGGTGCAGGCCGGTCCGAGGCGGTTCGGAGCGGTGACCGGTACTGGAGGACCAGGACCACCCCGTACTATCGGGCCGGTTGTCGGAACGGTGGTCCGGGCCGTAGTCTCGCCGTCCACCTCCCAGGGGTCGGACCGCGTCATCCCCCGTATCCGGAGCCTGCCAGAATGATCAAGGACCTCGCCGCTCGAACCTGGCGCATCGCCGTCACCGTCGGGCCGCTCGTGGCCATCGCGCTGAGCCTGGCCGCCGGCCTGAAGTGGCATGTGACCTAGCACTCCCCTTTATCGCGCCCCGTCGGGCCTTATTCCGACGAGGTGTTCCGCGATCCCGATCGAGACCCGGAGACCTCCCTCCGGGTCTCGCGGTTTCTCCGGCCGGGCCGGTCGGCCGCTCAGCGCCGCTCGGTCAGACCCAGCCGGATCGCCACCGCGGCGGCCTCGACCCGGCCCGACACCTCGAGCTTGGCCAGGATGTTGCCCGACGTGGACGCCGACCGTCTTCTGGCTGATGAACAGCCGCTCCCCGATCTCGCGGTTGGTCCGGCCCTGGGCGACGAGCGCGAGGACCTCGCGCTCGCGACCGCTCAGCCCGAACGTGTCCGGCCGGCGTGCCGGCTGTCGGCTGGTCGCCGGCGATCGTGCGGACGAGGTCGGACCGGCCGTTCGTGCGGTCGCCAGTCCATCGCCGCCGTCGCGCCGTCGAGGCGCCGACGGTGTCGGCGACCAGCCCGTCGGCCGAGCGGCGCGTCGACCTCGGGCGGGAGCACGATCCGGGCGCGGCCGGCCAGCTCGCGGAGCTCGCGCAGCAGCGGCTTGGCGCCCGAGCGACACGCCGAGCTCGGCGGCCTCCAGGAGCGGCTCGCGGCGTCCGCCCGGCCCGTCGCGCCCGTGCCGGAGGCGAGGATCGCCTCGGCCTGGCGCCAGCGGGCGAGGGCCACGTCGTACGGTGCCTCGAGCGCCTCCCATTCCTTCGCGACGCGACGGCCAGACCGCGGCGTCGTCGTCACCCTCGAGCCGGCGCTGGAACGCCCGCGCCGTCGCCAGCGAGGCCTCGGCCACGCGGCGCGAGCCGGCCGTCGCCGGGGCGCCGGAGGCGACGGACCAGCGCCGCGGCCGTGGCGAGCACCTCGGTCGTCCGCTGGCGGGCCGCGGCCAGCGGGGCGAGCTGGCGCTGCTCGCGGGCCTCGGTCGCGGTCGCGGCGTCGACCTGGGCGACCATCGCGGCCATGCGCGCGACGAGCACCCATTCCTCGTGTCGCGCGGACGCATCGCCCAGCCGCGATCGACCGATCGGCTCGCGTCGGCGATGTCGCCGCGCCACAGCGCGAACGAGGCGGCCGCCAGGTAGTACGGACCGGCCAGCTGCGGCTCGCGCACGGCGTCGAACTCGAGGATCGTCTGGCCGAGCAGGCGGGTGGCGCGCCTCGCCCGCGTCGGTCTCGATCTCGACGATCGCGAGCTGCAGGACGCCGGCCAGGTAGACGACGCCGACCGGCAGCCAGCTCATCGCCCGCTCGCTGCAGAGCCGCTCGGCCTCGGGCCAGCGGCCGAGCAGGAACAGCGAGTCGGCGACGTTGCCGGCGAGGAAGTTGCCGTAGACGGCCTCGAGACCGGCGCGGCGGGCGTCCTCGATGCCGTCGTACGCGACCTCGACGGCCTCGGTCCGCCGGCCGACCAGGTCGAGCACGGTCGTCAGGTTGGCGCGGATCCGGAACAGCGCGTCCGGGTCGTCGAGCTCGCGCGCGGCGACCTCGGCCTCGCGCAGCAGCTCGATGGCGCCGGCCGGGTCGCTGCCCCACGCGAGCGGCGACCGCGAGCGTCGTCGTGGCATGGATCTCCTGGCTGCGCGCGACCGGATCGCAGGCGCGGGCGACCTTGATCGCGTCGCGGGCGAGGCGCTGCGCCTCCGAGAAGATGCCGTCGAGCATCTTCAGCTGGGCGAGACTGGCCAGCACGGTCGCCCGCTCGGGGCTCGGCTCGCGCGGGACGAGCTCGACCGCACGGCGGGCCGCGTGCATCGCCCCGGCCGGGTCGCCGGCGGCGCGGCGGACCTGGGCCAGACGCTCGTAGAGCAGGCCCGAGCCGGACCCGGTCGCGCCGGGCGTCGAGCGCGCCGATCGCCGATTCGAGGTAGGCCGTCGCACGCGAGATCCGGCCCGACGGCGAAGGCCGCCTCCGAGGCGCGGACCTGGAGCTCGACCCGATCGGGACGTCGGCGCGCGACGGCGCGACGTGCTCGCGCCCGCGGCCCACCGGGCAGCGCGAGGGCCAGCTCGAGCGCGGCCAGCTCGTCGGCCGCGGCGTGACGCGCGGCGGCGAACGTCGGCCGCCTCGATCGAGGCGACCCGGGCGCGCGACCGGGTCGTAGGCGCTCAGCCAGTGCCAGGCGACCGCCGACGGCGGACCGTCGAGGCTGGCCGCGAGGGCCGCGTGGTGACGCGTCCGGGCGACCGGCAGCAGGTCGCGCGCGACGGCCCTCCCGATCGAGCCGATGACGGAACGTGATCGCGTCGCCGTCGCGTCTCGACGACGAACCCGTTGGCGAGCGCCTCGGAGCGTCCGGCCCACAGGTCGGCGTCGAGGACCCCGCTCCGAGTGCGGGCCCGGTCACGGAGCGCGGCGCGGGCCGGTTCGTGTCGACCTCGAAGGCGGCGGCCGACGCCCGCGAGCTGCTCGGCCGACAGCGGCCGCTCGGCGAGCGCGACCAGGCGGAGCGACCCGCCGGCATTCGCGCGAGCGGATCGCCATGCGGCGCGACCACCAGCTCGTCGAACGAGCCGGTCAGCGACGCGCTCGGCAGCTCGCGTCGGGCGGCCAGCAGCTCCTCGGCGACGAGCGGCAGCCCGCCCGACCGCTCGGCGACGAGCAGCAGCAGGCTGGCCGATGCCCGTTCGCCCTCGATCCCCTCGATCAGGGCCGCCAGCTCGTCCCGATCGAGCGGCGGGATGACAAGCCGCGGTCGGCGGGCGCGGGCCGGCCATCGATCGCCGCGAGGTCGGCGGTCCACGGGTCGTCGCGAGCGACGACGTCCGACTGGTGCGTGCCGACGATCGCGAGGCGCTGCTCCGCGGGCGATCCGGGCCAGGAACGTGACCAGGGCGCGGGTGGCGGCGTCGGCGAGGTGGAGGTCCTCGACGACGAGCACGACCGGCTGCCGCTCGCCGAGCCGGCCGAGCAGCGCCGAGGATGCCCTCGAGCGTCCGCGCCTGGCGTCGCTCCGGGGCGGTCGTTCCGCCGGTGCCCGGCGCGATCGCCGAGGGCCTCGAGCCGCGGCCCGAGATCGGGGAGCAGGCGGACGACGTCGGAGGTGGCCGGCCCGAGCACCCCGGCAAGCCATCGTCCGGCAGGTCGCGCAAGGTCGGGCCGATCGCCCGGACGATCGGGCCGTACGGCTCGTCGACGTGGGCCGGCCACGCGGCGGCCCGCAGGACGGTCAGCGGCTCGCGCAGGGCCGCGATCCGGTCGATCGCCTCGTCGAGGAAGCGGGTCACGCCGACCCCGGCCGTCCCGTCGAGCAGGACCGTGCGCGTCCGGCCATGGGCCGCGTCGTCGAGCGCGGCGGCAAGGCTGCGCGAAGGCCTCGTCGCGCCCCACGAACCGCGCGCTCGTGTACGTGGCGGGCATGACGGCATTCTACGGGCCCGCGTCGGCTAGGCTGGACCGGCATGACCGACGCCCGGCGCCGGCCGCATCCCGCCAACACGCTCAACGAGCTGCCCGGCGAGGAATGGCTGTACTTCACCAAGTCGCTGATGACCACGGCCTACCCATCCGAGCTCGGCCACGCCGCGCGCAAGGCCCACGGCGCGAACAAGCCGCCGCGGCTGATGGCCCGCCTGATCGAGTTCTTCAGCCGGACCGGCGAGCTCGTGCTCGACCCGTTCGCCGGGGTCGGCGGCACGCTGCTCGGGGCGGCCATCGCGCGCGGCCCGCGCCGGGCGCTCGGCATCGAGCTCGAGCCGCGGTGGGCGACCGTGTTCGAGTCGGTCGTCCGCGACCTCGCGTCCGAGCGCGACGGGCTCGGCCCCGAGCTCGCCGACCTCGGCGCGGCCGACCCGGGCGGGCCGCGCGGCTTCGATCCAGCGGGTGTCGAGCTGCGCGTCGGCGACGCGCTGGCGATCCTGCCGACGCCTGCCGGATCGATCGGTCGACCTCGTCGCGACCGACCCGCCGTACAACCTGCAGCTGCCGATGACGATGGCCGGCGGCGTGCTCGCCGAGACGCACGCCAACCGGCGGACCGACTACGCGATGGTGACCGACTCCGACCTCGACCTGGCCAACGCCCCCGACTACGCGGCCTTCCTCGAGCGGATGGGCGACGTGTTCGCCGAGCTCGCGCGCGTGCTTCGCGACGGTCGCTACGCCGTGGTCATCGTCCGCGACGCCTACCAGGACGGCCGCTACGTGTTCACCGGCTCGGACCTCGCCGCGCGCGCCGCGGCCGTCGGGCTGGTGCCGAAGGGAGACCTGATCTGGTACCAGGCCGGGACCCGGCTACGGCCGTACGGCTATCCCCATGCCTTCGTGCCGAACATCGTCCACCAGCACATCCTCGTGCTGCGCAACGAGCCGGTGCGTCAGGCGCTGCGCCGGCGCGACTCGAGGTAGGCCTCGAGCACGTCGCTGTCGACGTCGGACTCGGCCATCGTCCAGCTGTCGGCGGCGGTCGGCATCGACGCGGTCGGCCGGTCGGCGGTCTGGCCCTCGGACTCGACGACGTCGCCGAGCGTCATCTTGTGGAGCCAGCCCTGCTGGCCGTCCGGTGCGACGACGAGCCAGTACGCGCCGTACTTCTCGAGCAGCTGGACCTCGTCGCCCTGGTCGAGATAGCCGATCTCGGCGCCGCGCAGCTCGTCGGGCGAGTCGAGCAGGCGCACGACGCGGTAGCGGATGACCCGCCGCTCGCGACCGGCGAGCGGGCCGACGAGCCCCTCGTCGAAGGTCAGACGCGGAGCCGGACGGTGTCGCGGATCGGATCGGCCTTGCGTGCCTGGAGCAGCGACGGGCGGCGCCAGCGCGGCAGGAGCATCTCCAGGTCGATCTCGTCCGGTGCGGCTCGCCACCCCGCCCTGTCCCTCGCCCATGGCGTCGTAGGCCGCCACCGCGACGCCGGTCGCGGCCGCGGCGGACAGCACCTCGTCGGGAAGATCGTCATCGCGTCGGCGGCGACCGAAGAGGCCGAGCGCCATGGCCGCCGCGCCGACCACCGTGGTCGTGGTCACGAGCGTCGGGGCGAGCGCGAGGGCCGGGAACGAGGTCGCCCGGGAAGCCGACCATGGCGAGGATGCCGGCGAGCGGGCCGCGGCCCGCGTGGGGCCGGACCGGACGGACCCGCCGCCCGGGCCGGTCGAGCCATCGCTGAGGCCGCCACCACCGGTGCCGCCGTTGAGCCGGGTCCATCGGGCCGCCCCGAGGCGAGCCGGGTCCGCCGGGCCTCGGGACGACGACGACCGGCCGCCCCGAGGTCGTCGAATGGGTGGTCGGGCAGGAGCGGGTTGGCGTCGGGAACGGCGTCCGTCGACGCGGTAGAAGGTGGTCGGCAGGATGATGCCGGGTCGCGGCTCCCGTGTCGGTGGCGGCGTCGGGAGCGACCTGGCTTCGGCGTCGCGGAGCGTCGGTGTGGGCGTCGGCTGGGCTTCGGCGTCGGCTTGGGGGTCGGCTCCGGGCCGGCGCCGAGATCGTGACGGACCCGGCGGCGAGCGTCGCGTCACCGGCGTTCTTGGCCTTGGCCGTGATGACGACCGGGTAGTCTCCCGACCGGCAGCTTGCCGGACCAGCGGAACGTGACGCCCTTGCCCCACGATCCGCCGGCGTCAGCGCGTCATGAGGTCGGTCGTCGACCCGAACAACACGGAGACGCTGCTCGGCGCGCGATCCGTTCGCGTTCTGGTAGATGACGGTGACCTTGATGATCGTCGACGGGGTCCCGCTCCGCGGCGACACGGTCACGCCGGACAGCCTGGTGCGGCCCGCACGGCGGACAGCGGGACCACGAGCAGGACGAGCAGGACCATGGCCGTCGCGAGCGCGCCGAACCACGTGCGCGCTCCCGGCGCTGTCATCCGTCGTGCCGTTTCAGCCAAGATCAGCCTCCAGACCCCGGGGATCCCGGGCATCCCCCGTATCGAGGTCGAGGATGTCCGCGCGGGAGGGCGCGGGCAATGGTACGGGGGTCCGGGTGCGAGACGCCGTCCGGTGGCGCCCGGCTCGGCGGTGGTGCGTCCTGCCACCGGCAACCGGGACGGTCTTGTGCGGTGCGGTGGGCACGCGGAACCGGTCGGGCGGCGACGCGGTGGCCGCTCGGTGAGGCTCGGGTGGTAGGGGAGCCAGGACTCGAACCTGGAACCAGCGGGATATAAGCCCGCCGCTCTGACCGATTGAGCTACTCCCCCGCCGCGATGCTACACCGCGGCCGCGAGGGATCCGCGATCAGCTGCCCCCGAAGAGCCGACGCAGGCTGAACGTCCGCGGTCGCAGCTCCGCGCCGGTCGACGTCTCGCCGTTCGCCTGCCGGCGCAGATCGATGCCGCCCGGGGCGAACACCTCGGGTGGCAGCGTCGACCGAACTCGTGCTCCTCGTCCGTCCGGGCGGCCTCGATCGGCAGCTCGTCGGGGTCGAACGGGCGCTCGAGATCGTCGGCATAGCTGGGCGGCCGCGCGTAGGCCGGGGCGCCGTACAGCTTCGGGAGCGCGACGTGCTGTTCGTCGATGGACACGCGCGATCCTCGGGATGAGTGCGAGCACCCGGATGAGTCGGGTCAGTCGAGATGATGCCAAAAGAGCGTATCGCGGAATGGTACGGATGTCACGCCGATTGCAACCCCATCGAGAAGTGGTGCGCGGCGGCACCTCCGGGGTGCAACGGGGCGGGATCGGCGCCGGGCCGCCTCAGGCGAGGAGCGGCTTGACCACCTGGACCGCGACCACCAGCACGAGGTAGGCGATCGGGACGGCGGCGAAGAACCCGAGGGCGGCGCTCCAGCCGTTGCGCCGTGACCGTCGATCCGGAGCCGGTCGGCTGCGGGACGACGAGGTACGTGACCAGGCTGCCGATGACCAGGACCGGCAACGACGTAGACCGTGACGGCCAGCAGGTCGCAGGTCACCGCCGGGCAGGTCGGCGCCGCGGCTGAGGGCGACGTCGTAGGCGAGGTACGCGACCGCCAGCGCGATGGCGACGCTCAGGCTGGCCGCCACGGCCCGGACGACCGGCCGCGGTGCACCCCGGAACTGGCGCCAGCGGACCTCGGCCCACGAGCGTCGGGGCGGGATCGCGGCCGGATCGCGACGGTCGGTCACGCGTCGCCCAGCATCGTCAGCAGCCGGCGCTGCGGGATCGTCTCGGGCGTGTGCGACGCGATGAGCTCGACGACCTCGGCCAGGCGCTCGAGCTCGTCCTCGGTGTTGAAGAAGCCGACGCTGAACCGGACGGCGTCGATGCTCGGGATCGTCCGGGCGATCGCGAAGACGCGCCCGCCGAGCTCGTCGAGGGCGAGCTGTGCCGGCCAGCCGCGCGATCCGGAAGGTCACGAGCGTGGCCATCCGGTCCGCGGGTGTGAGGATCTCGACGCCGGGGATCTCGCGAAGCCGACCGGCCAGACCGGCCGCCAGCGCCGGCCCGCGGCGACGGATGAAGTCGAGGCCGACGTACATCGACAGCCAGCCGATCGAGCGGGCCATCCCGACGACCGAGGGCCGGTGGAAGCCGGACGCACTCGAACCGACGGGCGTCGGGCCACCACGCCGCCTCGCCCTGGCCGTCGACGTGCTCGAAGCTGAACCAGCCTGCCAGCGACGGCGTCAGCGTCCCGACCCGGGCCGGGTCGACCACGAGCGCACCCATCCCCTCCGGACCGAGCAGCCATTTCTGGGCGGGCACCGCGTACAGGTCGGCCCCGAGGTCGTCGAGGCGGAAGTCGATCGCGCCCGCCGCCTGGGCGCCGTCGACGACGATGAGCGCGCCGCGAGCGTGGGCCAGCTCGGCGATCGCCGCGACCGGCAGGACGCGCCCCGGTCGTCCACAGCACGTGCGAGATCGAGACGAGCCGCGTGTCGGCCGTGATCGCCGCGTCGAACGCCGCGCAGCGTCCGCTCGTCGTCGCCGTCGTCGCCCGCCTCGACCAGCGCGAGATCGACGCCGAGCCGGTCCCGGAGCGCGTACAGCGGCCCCACGCCGCCGGGGTGCTCGTGCGGCGGTCGAGACCGCGCGGCCACCGCGCCGCCAGTCGCGGCAGGAGCGTCGCGGCGTTCATCGCGTCGGTCGTGGAGTGGGTCAGCCCGACGGCGGCGACGTCCGTGCCAAGGACCGCCGAGACCCCCGCGCGCGCCTCGGCCATCCGCGCCAGGAACTCGTCGAAGTAGTCGGGATGCGCCCGCCCGACGTCACGCTCGTAGGCCTCCATCTCGGCCATCGCCGCGGCCGTCTCGGCAGGCAGCGGCCCGACGGATCCGGTGTTGAGGTAGATGCCCGCCGACAAGCGCCGGGATGGCCTCGCGAACCGCCGCCAGCTTCTCCGGGTCCGGCAGGAAGGGGACGACCACGGCCGTATGATACCGGCCATGAGCGGCCTGGCCCGTCCGGAGATCCTGGCCACCACCGAATGGCTGGCCGAGAATCTTCGAGCGGAACGGGGTCCGCATCCTCGACGTCCGCTGGCGGCCCGACGGCAGCGCCCCGGCCGTCCATGCCGCCGGACACATCCCGGGCGCCGCGCTCGTCGACTGGCGGGCCGATCTGGTCGACGACGGCGAAGCGGGCGAGACGCATCCTGCTCGCAAGCCCGGACCGGATCGCGGCGGTCGCCACGCGGTGCGGGATCGCCGACGACGCCACGGTCGTGGTCTACGACGACACCCAGGGCCTGTTCGCGGCGACGGGCGTGGTGGAGCCTGCGGGCGTACGGCCTCGAGTCGGTCCGCGTGCTCGACGGCGGCTATCCCGGAGTGGGTCGCGGAAGGACGCGCGATGTCGAATGCCCGCACCTCGCCGCCGCCGGCCGGGTTCACGGTTCGCGGCCCGAACCGCACGCGGCTGACGACGTCGGACGTTCGCGGCCTGCTCGGCTCACCGGACGTCGCGCTTGCTCGACGCCCGCGCCCCGGCCGAATACCGGGGCCTCGAGGGCAACACGAAGCGCCTCGGTCACATCCCGGGCGCGGTCAATGTGCCGGTCGGCGCGACCAGCCAGCCCGGCGGCCAGCGGCTTCGCGACGGCGCCGAGCTGCGCGACCTCCTCCACCACGCCGAACGTGACGCGCGGCCGCCGGATGGTCTGCTATGACGGATCCGGCGTCGCCGCCTCCAAGCTCGCGTTCGTGCTCACCCTGCTCGGCCACGAGGACGTCGCGGTGTACGACGGCGGCTGGGCCGAATGGGGCAACCGGATGGACCTGCCGGTCGACCGCTGACGGCGACCGGGGCGGGCCAGGTGGCCCGGTCGCCGATCGATCAGCCGCGCGCCCCTGCCGTGACGAGGTGCTCCGCCCCCTGCTGGAGGCCCTCGTACAGCGCGGTCACGCTGTCGACCGTGTCGATCTCGTCGACGGTCTTGTCCGGCCGCAGGCGGACGATCCGCGGGAAGCGCAGCGAGAAGCCCGACCCGTGGCGGTTCGACCGGACGATCACGTCGAAGGCGATCTCGACGACGACGGTCGGCTCGACCTGGTGGTAACGCCCGAAGCGGGCGATCGTGTGGGCCTCGAACCAGCGCGTCATCTCGGCGATCTCGGCGTCGGTCAGGCCGCTGTACGCCTTGCCGATGTTGACCAGCTTGTCGGTGGCGGTGTCGCGCACCGCGAAGGTGTAGTCGGACAGCACGCCATGACGCTTGCCGTGGCCGACCTCGACGCCGACGACCACGCAGTCGATGGTGGCGAGGGCCTTCTTCATCTTCAGCCAGCCGAGGCCGCGCCGGCCCGGGGCGTAGCGGCTGTCGGGGTCCTTGACCATGAGTCCCTCGTTCCGCCGGGCCCGCGCATCGATGAACGCGGCTTCGAGGGCGTCGGCGTCGGTCGCCGCGACCAGGTGCGAGCGGGCGAAGCGGTCGCCGTCGTGTGGCGGGGCGAGGTCGAGCGCGTCGAGCGTCGCCCGCCGTTCCGTCAGCGGCAGCCGCAGCAAGGGCTCGACCGGCCGCCCATCGCCGGGTCCGAGCGCCAGGACGTCGAAGGCGACGTAGATGACGGGCACCTGGGCCTGGATCGCCTCCGACGGCGCCTTCCGGCCGAGACGCGACTGGAGGGCGATGAACGGCAGCACCGTCCCGTCGCGCCAGCCCAGGATCTCGCCGTCGAGGATCCCGTCCCAGGGCAGCATCTGGCCGGCGCGGACGATCTCCGGGTAGCCGCTGCTGACGTCGTGCAGGTCGCGCGAGTAGATCCGCACCTCCGACCCGGACTTGTGGAGCTGGGCGCGGATGCCGTCGTACTTGTCCTCGACCCAGACCTCGGGGCCGAGCCGGTTGACGATCTCGACCGCGTCCTCCGCCGGCGAGGCGAGCATGAACTTGAGCGGGTGGAACAGTGCCAGCGACGCATCGGCGAGGCCGTCGTCGCGCGCCAGTGCCGGCGAGCTGGCCGACGTCGCCGACGAGCATCCCGGCCCACTTGACGTCGTCGAGGTCGCGCTCGAAGGCCTTGGCGATGGCCGCCTCCACGAGGCCCTCGCGCAGCCCGATGCGCAGGTCCCCGCCGAGGACCTTGACGATGTACTTGGCGGTCAGCGGATCCGCGCGCTCGAGAAGGGCGAGCAGGATCGCCGACTTGCGGGCCGGCCCGGATGCCGCCTCGATCTCGGCGAAGGCGGCCGCCACGTCGGGGAGGGTCGGGCTGAGCTTCGGGGCCGGGTCGTGGCCGGCCGCCGTCAGGACGTCGAAGACCGCGATGCCGAGATCCGATGAGCGGTCGTATGCCTCCGCCAGCGCCGCTCGCGGGACGCCGCCGAGCTTCGTGACGGTCGTCGCGATGGCCGACCAGCCGAGACCTGCGGCCCGCTGGTCCGCCTCCGCGAACGGCCGGCCGGTCAGGAAGACCGCGGCGATCGGCAGCTCCTCGGGCGTCAGGCCGCGCAGGTACTCGGCCAGCAGGGAGGTCTTCTCGGAGGTCCGAGTGGTCGCCGCGAGGCGCTCGGCGAGCTCGCTCCAGCGACGCATGGGTCGATGGTATACCGTGCCCGCGATGGCGCAGAAAGCATGGTTCCCGGCGACCATCGTCGGGGCCGACGTGGTCCTCCGGCGGCACGTGCCGGAGAACGTCCACGCCTTCCTGCGCTGGTACGCCGACCCGGAGATCGCGCGGCTGGCGCGCTACCAGGCCACCCCGATGCGCCCCGAGGAGATCGAGCGCTTCTTCGTGGCGCGGGTCGTCGGACCCGATGCCCTCGCCATGGCCGTCCATGAACGCGCCACCGACCGGCTCGTCGGGACCTGTGCCTTCAGCCAGCTCGACGGCGAGAACGGCTCGGCGCTCTACCACATCACGATCGGCGAATCGGACGCCTGGGGTCGCGGCTACGGCACCGAGGCGACGCGGCTCATGGTCGACCACGCGTTCGAGACCCTCGGGCTCCACCGCATCGCGCTCAACGTCTTCGAGTTCAACGAGCGGGCGATCCGCGCCTACCGACGCTGCGGGTTCATGGTCGAAGGGCGGTCGCGCGAATCGATCTGGCGCGACGGCCGCTGGTGGGACGAGCTGGCGATGAGCATCATCGAGTCGGACTGGCGCGCCCGTCGCGCCGCGGCCGGCCCGACCATGACGACCGAGGCAGGATCCGGCGAATCTACGGACGGCAACCGGGCCGTGGCGCCGGAGCCGGTCGGCGCGGCATCGTCGGATCGCCTTCGGCGCACCATCGGCCGGTGGCGGTGACGACCGAGGGTCCGGACGCCGATGCGGCGCGAGCCGAGGTTCGCGAGCTGATCGGGGCCAGGGGACACACCGTCGACAACGCCCGGGCCGTGGTCGATCGACTCGATGCGGCGTTCGCCGCCGGCGACCTGGTCCGCACCCCGTCGATGGATCAATACCTCGGCGACCTTGCGGTGGCGCTCGAGCAGGACGAGGGCGAGAAGCTCGGTGGCAAGAGCGCCGAGGCCGCCCGGTTCATCCTCCGCGCCATCGACCGCGAGCTCGACCTGGCCTGAGCCCGGGTCGTGACGGAGGCCTAGACTCGGGGCTCGCATCCGCGGAGGCCCACCGATGACCGACCTCAAGCTCGGGATCCTGCTCTGGTCGCAGGCTGCCGGCTGGCCCGAGATGCTCGACGCCGCGAAGCGCGTCGACCGCCTGGGCTACGCGCACCTGTGGACGTGGGACCACGTCTACGCGATCTTCGGCGATCCGTACCAGCCGATCTTCGAGGGCTGGTCGCTGCTGTCGGCCTGGTCGCGCGAGACGGAGCGGACGCGGCTCGGCCTGCTGGTCGGGGCGAACACGTTCCGCAATCCGGGTCTCGTCGCGAAGATGGCGGCGACGCTCGACCACACCAGCGACGGCAGGGCGATCGTCGGGCTCGGCGGCGCATGGATGGAGCCCGAGCACCAGGCCCACGGCATCGAGTTCGGGACCGGCTTCGGCCAGCGGCTCGACTGGCTCGACGAGTCGGCCGGGGCGATCCGCGCCCTGCTCGACGGCGAGTCGGTGACGTCGGCGCCCGGCGCCCACTACCAGTTCGACGACCTGCGCCACGCGCCGCGCCCGCTCCAGGACCGGCTGCCGATCATGATCGGCGGCAGCGGCGAGAAGAAGACCCTGCGGACCGTCGCCCGCTACGCCGACATGTGGAACGCGATGGGGACAGTCGAGACGATGGCCCACAAGCTCGATGTGCTCCGCGGCCATTGCGAGGCGGTCGGCCGCGACATCGCCGACATCGAGCTCACGCTCGGCACCAAGGTGACGATCCGCGACTCCGAGGCGGAGGCGGTCCGGGTCTGGCGCGAGGCGATGGCCCACAACCGGACGCCCATGTCCCGGGTCGAGGACGACATCACGTTCTGGAACGGGACGCCCGAGCAGATCGCCGAGCGCTTGCGGCCCTACGTCGAGCTCGGCTTTCGGACAGTGATCTCGGAGCAGCCCGCACCGTACGACGTCGAGACGCTCGAGCGGTTCATCGGTGAGGTCGTACCGCTGGTCGGGGCGGCCTGAAGCAGGCCGTCGACAGACGGTTCGCGGACGCGCCGATGAGCGCAGCGAAGGCGTCGTGGTCCCCCGTCATCGCCCGCTCGACCTCCTCGACGCTCATGCCGTACCCATCTCTCTGTCTGCGGCCCGCATCGACGATGAGTGCTGCGGCCGTGAGGACGGCTGCATCAGAAGGACGCTGGGAACTGGCGCGTCCGATCTATCTCGGACGGAACGGATGGGGATGACGGGGACGGCCGGGCACAGGCGGGCGAAGGCCAGAGCGGCGAGGCGGATGCCACCATCGACCCTCACGCACGGCCAGGTCGCTCGAGGAGACCTCGGACCCCCGCCCTCGGTCGGCGGATGGTAGGACCTCGGCTTTTGGAGAGGTCGCACGGTCCCGGTCAGCCAGCCACGGCCTCCAGGATCGCCCGAGCTTCCTCGAGGCTGGGGAGCCGTGGCGAGTTGCGGATGGCCGCGTCGTCGAGGGCGTCCTGGGCGACCGTGTCGAGCTGCGCATTGTCGAAGCCGAGCGATCGCAGCGAGGGTCGCTGCCCGACGTCGCGGAGCAGCTTGTCGATCGCGCCGATCGCGACCGCGGCGGCCGTCGTCTCCGATTCGGCACCGGAGGCGACACCGAGCGCGATGCCGACGAGCGCCAGCTCGCGATCCCGCGCGCCAAGGTAGAAGCCGAGGACCTCCGGCAGGACCGCGGCGAGCGCCGTCCCGTGCGCCACCCTGCCGCGCGTCCCGATGGCATGGCCGAGGGCATGGACGAGCCCGACCCCGGTCCCGCTCGCCTGTCCGACGCCAGCCAGGTGCGAGGCGACCAGCAGCTGCGAGCGCGCCTCCATGTCGGAGCCGTCCCCCACGGCCCGACGCAACCATGCGCCGACCGTCCGGATCACGCCGAGGGCCATCGCCTCGGCGAACGGGTTCGGGTTTCGCGACAGGAGCGATTCGAGCGAGTGGGTCATCGCATCGATGCCGGTGGCCGCCGTGACGGCCGGTGGAAGACCGACGGTCAGGCCGGGATCGAGGATCGTCGTGACCGGGAGCAGCGACGGATGACCGATGTAGTCCTTCCGCCCGATCTCCTCGTGGGTGATGACCGCGAAGCTGTGCGCCTCGGCGCCGGTCCCGGCCGTCGTCGGGATCGCCACGATCGGCAGGCCGGGGGTCAGATCGGGCCCGTCGTACTCGAGCTCCCAGACCGGCCGATCGTTGGCGGCGCGGAGATCGATCGCCTTGGCCGCGTCCATCGCGGATCCGCCCCCGATCGCCACGACGACCGTGCCGGCAAGGCCGAAGTCGCGGAGGTCGGTCGCGCCACGCTCGACCGTCGCGGCCGCCGGGTTCGGCTCGACCCCGTCGAAGACCGCCGTCGCCACGCCGGCAGCCGCGAGCGTGTCGAGGACCGGCTCGACGATCCCGGCCCGCCGGACGCCCGGATCGGTCACCACGAATGCGCGCGAGCCGCCGGCTGTGGCGACAAGCTCGGGGAGCCGCGCCGATGCGCCGACACCGAACACGACCCGGTTGCGCAGGCTCATCTCGAACTGGCGGTCGGCGAGGGCCGTCACGGCACCACCTCGAGGACCGTGTCGGTGGACGTGTCGCGACGGACGGTCAGCCAGCGGCGGCAGCCGGCCGAGTGGAACCAGCGCTCGGTGGTCGGGCCGTCCGGGTTGGCGAACACCCAGACCTCGTCGAAGTCGCGCTCGTCGGGATCGGTGATCCAGTCCGGGACCGGCCGCCGCTCGCCACCGAAGGTGAACTCCTCGATCGGCCGTGGACCGCAGCGAGGGCACGGCAAGCCACAGCATCAGCGCGTCCCTGCCGATCCCTGGTCGGCCAGCACGTGGTCGCGGCGGAAGCGGTCGAGCCCGAACGGCGCGATCAGCGCGGGCGGCCGGCCGGTGGCGATCAGCTCGGCCATCCCCTCCCCGCCCGCCGGGATGGCCTTGAAGCCCCACGTCCCCCAGCCCGTCGTGACGAGGAAGCCGTCGACCCCGGTCGCACCCATGATCGGCGAGAAGTCGGCCGAGATGTCGCAGATCCCGGCCCACGTCCGCAGGATCCGCAGGTCGCGCAGGAACGGCAGGAGCCGCGTGATCTTGTACGAGTAGCTCCGCAGCGCCGCGAACGACGACTGCCGCGAGTACGACGGCTGCGAATCGAACTCGGCGCCGATCAGCATCTGGCCGCGCTCGGTCTGCGACACGTAGCAGGCGAGCTCCGTGCTGGCGAGGATCGGACCGAAGCCCTGGGCGTAGTCGTTGGTGACGAATGCGTGGAGCGGATGCGTCCGGACCGGCAGCCGGACCCGGGCATGCGCCGCCATCGCGGTCACCCGGCCGCCGACGGCGGACAGCACGATGCCGGCCGCGATCGGGCCCCGCGGCGTCTCGACCCCGACGACGCGGTCGCCGTCGCGCACGAGCCCGGTCACCGGGGTGTGCTGGACGACATGCACGCCCCTGGCCGTGGCCCCGGCGGCATATGCCCAGGCCACGCGGTCGTGGCGCGCCGTCGCGGCCTCGAGATGGTGCGAGGCGCCGAGCACCGGGTAGCGGCCGCCGCCGGTCAGGTCGACCTGGGGGACGAGCTCCTTGAGCTCGCCCGGGGTGACCATGACAGTGCGCGCGCCGCAGGCCGTGTTCATCTGGCAGCGCGCGCGCTCGGTGCGCATCGCCATCTCCGTGTGGGCGATCCAGAAGATGCCCTTCGTCTGGTGGAGGATCGCAGCGCCCGTCTCGGCCTCGAGCGCCTGGTACATCTCCAGC
The DNA here is from genome assembly GCA_963842695.1 of uncultured Chloroflexia bacterium. Lineage (GTDB taxonomy): Bacteria > Chloroflexota > Limnocylindria > Limnocylindrales > CSP1-4 > SPCO01. The sequence goes on along the minus strand of CAWJHK010000005.1, from coordinate 408,101 downwards.
GAGTGCTGGTAGAACCGGACCGCCTCCGGGATGCCGTAGTTGGCGCGGATGATCGTCGTGTTCCGGCCCGTGTTGCCCGAGGCGATGTAGTCGGCCTCGAGCACCGCGACGTCGGTGATGCCGTGCCGGGTCGCGAGGTAGTAGGCCGTTGACAGGCCGTGCCCACCGCCGCCGATGATGACGACGTCGTAGCGGTCCTTCGGCTCGTGCCAGCGGATGGGCGGCAGGCTCTCCACGTACTCGTTCATCGCAGCCGGCTCGCCAGATCGTGGGCGTTGGCGGTCGCGACGACCAGCAGGGCCATCCGGTGGCGGTCCGGCAGCCAGACCTTCGCCGGGACGCCGGCCACGTTGCCCTGGGCGAGGGCCGGGCGGTCGATCGGCAGCGGCCACTCGACGTGCTGGGCGATCTCGTCGACCGGGAGCCACCCGCCAGCGAACCCGGATTCGTGCTCGATGATCGCGTCGGCGTCGCCGGCCGTGACGGCGATGGCGTGGATGCCGAACGCGTCGTCCGGGGCGATGCGGATGATCACGACGCCGTCGCCGGCCCAGTGAGCGGCGTCGATCGCCGCCGGGCCGGCAACGAGCCGGATCCCGTGGAGCGGCTCAAGCACGGGCACGATGGCCCTCCGGGTCGTAGAACGGCGTCGGCGTGACCACGGCCTCGCGGCCGTCGATCTCGACGCGGTCGGGGAAGGGCGTGCGGCGGAGCCACCCGAGCATCAGCGCCCGCCCCAAGAGCGGCGAGTCCCAGCTCCCCGTGACGTTCCCGACGATCTCGCCGGCCGCCCGGATCGGGGCACCCTCGGTCGGGGCCGGGCCGTCCATGCTGAAGCCCACCCAGCGGCGGTGGTCGTCCAGCTTCGCCGTGCGCTCGAGCGACGCCCGGCCGATGAACCGGGGCTTCTCCATCCGGACCGCCCAGTCCATGCCGAGACGACGGGGCGTGGTATCGAGCTCGGTGTCCATCCCGACGATGACGTGGCCCTTCTCCAGCCGGAGGCCGAACAGCGCCTGGAGACCGTGCGGCCGGATGCCGAGGTCATCGCCGAGATCGAGCAGCGCCCGCCACAGCTCCACCGACCGATCGATCGGGTGGTGGAGCTCGAACGCGGCCTCGCCCGTGAACGACAGGCGCATGACGTGGCAGGGGACGCCGGCGATGTCGGCGTGCACGTGACCGAGGAACCGCGGCGGATCCGCCAGGCCGGCCCGCTGCAGCAGCGTCCCGGCGAGCGGGCCGGTGACGTTGATCGCGGCCAGCGACATCGTCCGGTCGAGGACGTGGACGCGCAGCCCCCACGTGTCGATCCAGTCGCGGACCCACATCTCGGCGTTCGCGGCGCCGCCCGACGTGAACGACAGGGCGAAGCGGGTCTCCGCCTCGCGCAGGATCATGCCGTCGTCCATGACGTGGCCGCGCTCGTTGAGCAGCAGGGCGTAGCGCGAGCGGCCGGGTTTGATATCCGCGACGTGACAGGGGTACAGCCGCTCGAGGGCCTCGACGACGTCGGGGCCGGACACGACGAGCTTGCCGAGCGTGCTCACGTCACCGATGGACACGCCCTCGCGGACCGACCAGTACTCGGCCACTGCGTCGCCGTAGTGCCACGGCCGCCACCAGCCACCGAAGCGGTCCATCCGCGCTCCGAGTGCGAGGTGCTCGTCGTGGAGCGGCGTGCGCCGGAATGCGTCGACGTACCCGTCGGCCCCGGCCTCTGCGAGCGTGATCTGGCGGGCCGCGGGGCGGGCGGTGAACGGCTCGGGCGCGGCGCCGCCGGTCTTCGCCGCGATCCAGGCGCGGACGTGCGGCAGGCAGGCCCCGCCCTGGCACGGGCCGAGACCGGCGCGGCTGGAGCGCTTGAGGAGCTCCAGCTCGGTGAAACCCCGGTCCCAGGCTCCCGCCAGGTCCTCGACGGTAGCGTCCATGCAGCGGCACACGACGCCCGACGCCGGCGCGGGCGGCAACGCGCCCTCCTCGGCCGCCGTGCCGACGACCCGGACGGCGTCGCCACCGGCCATCCGCGCCAGCACGTCGCGTGGCGCCGCGCCGAGCGAGAGGATCACCGTGTCGGCCGCTGTCGTCGTCTCGGCGCCGGTGGCCGGATCCTCCGTGACGACCGACGTGACGCGGCCGTTCGAACCGTCGAACCGGACCAGCCGACCTGGCGCGGTGGCTGCGGTCACGCCTACCGGATCCCGGTCCGTCACCGACGAGGACCGCCGTGCCGAGCTCGACCCCGGCAGCGTGGAGCAGCCCGGCGGCCCGTGCCGTCAGCAGGCCCGCCAGGTCGTTGCCCGGACAGACCGGCTGGATCTCGGCGGTGCCGGTCGCGACGACGACCTCGTGGGCATGGACGTGCAGCATCCCGGCGCGGGTCCGGGCAATGACCGTCGGCCCGGCGTAGACGGCGACGACCTCGTCGCCCGCGCCGGCGTCGAGGACCAGGACATCCCGGCCGGCGCGGCGCGCCTCGTCGGCTGCGGCGAGCCCCGCGGAGCCACCGCCGATCACCGCCACGTCGACCTCCGCCCGACGGACCGTCACCTCCGGGCCGGTGGGCGATGCCCCGAGATCCGGCCGCGCGATCACGGGCAGTGGCGGCAGGCCGTCGGCGGGGTGGCGCGCGACGGCGACGCCGGGACGCGCGGCGACCTGGCACGTCCGGACGTACGCCACGCCGTCGACCGTGGCAAGGCAGTTGCCGCAGTCACCGGCCAGGCACAGGGTGCCGCCGCGGCCCGGCGCGTCCCCGGCGCGGATGACCGCCACCGCGACCGAGTCGCCCGGCTCGAACGCGACCGGCCGGCCGTCGACGACGATCCGGCCGGGCCTCACGGCCTCGACCGACGTGGTCGCCTCGGTCACTGGCGCATCCGGGAGCCCTGGGGATCGAACAACGGCTCGGGCTGGAGCCGCGCCGGACGGCGCCGGCCGATGATCTCGATCTCGAACCCGTCACGGCCCGGACCGTCCGGATCGGCCAGCGCGGTCGGCACGTAGCCGAGTGCGATCGACTCGCCGACATGGTGGCCGTAGCCCCCGGAGGTCACCCAGCCGATGACCTCGCCACCGTGCCAGATCGGCTCGTCGCCGATCACGTCGGCCGGGTCGTCCGGATCTGGCTCGACGACGAGGGTGACGAGGCGGCGGGCCGGGCCGCCGTCCGCCAGCTCCGCCTCGTGCGCCGACCGGCCGATGAAATCGTGGTCGAGCCGGAGGTAGCGAGTGATGCCGGCCTCCGCCGCCGTGTAGATCGGCCGGTACTCGCGGAACCACGTCCCGTACGACTTCTCGAGACGCAGCGACATCAAGGCCCGGAACCCGAACAGTCGGATGCCGTGCTCCTGGCCGGCGGCCATCAGCCGGTCGAACAGCGTGCGCTGGTATTCGGGCGCGACCCACAGCTCATAACCCAGGTCGCCGGAGTAGTTGATGCGCGCGACGAGCGCCGGGATCATCCCGATGTCGACGTTGCGCGCATCCATGAACCGGAACGCATCGGTCGAGAGATCGAGGTCGCTGATCGCCGCCAGCACCTCGCGCGCGCGGGGCCCGGTGATCGACAGCCCGGTCCGCCCGAGCCCCAGCACCTCGAACCGGACGCTGCCGTCGGGCGGCAGGTGATGCCGGAACCAGCGGGAATGGTGGACCTCGGCGGCCAGCGAGCCGAACAGGTCGTAGACGTCGCGCTCGTCCGGGCGGGCGACCGTGAACTCGCCGACGATCCGTCCGGCGTCGTTCAGCATCGCCGTCAGCGTGATCCGCCCTGGCGCGGGCATGCGCGCGGTGAGCAGCGATGACAGCCACGACTCGGCTCCAGGCCCCGTGACCCGGTACTTCGCGTAGTTCGAGATCTCGGTCAGCCCGACCCTTTCTCGCACTGCCGCGACCTCGGCGGCGACCTGGTCCCACGCGTTCGACCGGCGGAAGGTGACGTCCTCGACCGGCGGTAGACCGGGCTTCTGGAACCAGAGCGCGTGCTCGAGCCCGAACGACGCTCCCCAGACCGCGTTGGCGGCCGTCAGCCGATCGTGGATCGGCGTGGTCAGGAGCGGCCGGGCGGCCGGCAGCTCCTCGTTGGGGAAGGTGATCCGGAAGCGTCGCCGGTAGTTCTCCTGGACCTTGGCGTTGGTATAGGCGAGCGTTGCGTAGTCGCCGTAGCGCGCGACGTCCATGCCCCAGATATCCATCCCCGAGTCGCCGTGGTCGCCGGACGTCATCCAGGTCGCCAGCGCCAGCCCGACGCCACCACCCTGCGACAGCCCGGCCATCACGCCACATGCGACCCAGAAGTTGCGCAGGCCGCGGATCGGACCGACGAGCGGGTTCCCATCCGGCGAGAACGTGAACGGACCGTTGACCACGCGGCGGATGCCCGTCGTCGCCATCGGTGGGTAGTGCTTGAACGCGACCTGGAGCTCGGGCCCGATCCGGTCGAGGTCGGGCTTGAGCAGCTCGGACCCGAAGTCCCACGGCGTCTCCCGTGGCGACCACGGCCGGCAGTCCTGCTCGTACGTCCCGATCAGGGTGCCGCCGCCCTCCTGCCGGAGGTAGATCTCGCCCCCGAAGTCGAGGGTCATCGGCATCTCGCGACCGGTCCGGGCGACGTGCTCCGCGACCTCGGGCATGTCGACGGTGAGGAGGTAGTGGTGCTGCATCGCCAGCACGGGAAGCTCGAGACCGACCATCCGGCCGACCTCGCGTGCCCAGAGGCCGCCGGCGTTGACGACGTGCTCCGCGTGGATGGCGTCGCCGCTCTCGATCCGGACGTCCCACGTCCCGTCGGAGCGCTGTTCGAGCCCGACGACCGGCGTGTGCTGGCGGACCTCCGCCCCGGCCAGCTGGGCGCTCTTGACGTATGCCCGCGTCACGCCGCTCGGGTCGACGTGGCCCTCGACCGGGTCGTACAGGGCACCGACGAAGTACTGCGGGTCGAGCAGCGGGAAGAGGTCCTGCGCCTCGCGCGCCGAGATCAGCTCGAGCTCCATCCCGAGATACCGGCCACGGGCGACGGCCATCCGCAGGAAGTCCATCCGGACCTCCGTGTCGGCCAGCATCAGACCGCCCGGCAGGTGGATCGAGCAGTCCTGCCCGGAGACCCGCTGGATCTCCTCGTACAGCTTGATCGTGTACTGCTGGAGACGGGCGACGTTGGGATCGCCGTTGAGCGTGTGCATGCCGCCGGCGGCGTGCCAGGTCGAGCCGGCCGTCAGCTCACGACGCTCGAGCAGCAGCACGTCGGTCCAGCCGGCCTTGGTGAGGTGGTAGAGCACGCTGGCGCCGACCACCCCACCCCCGATGACCACGACCTGGGCCGATGTCTTCATTGCCGCTCCCTTGTGGTGCGAGTCGCTGCCGGCGACACCGCTCAGTAGTCGGTCGGGACGCCGCCCTCGGCGACGCGCCTGTCGACGAACGCCTGGAGCTCCTCGGCGACCGCCGGGTCCATCGGCGGCGGCTGGTAGGCCTCGAGCAGCGCCTTCCAGATCCGGTTCGCCTTCGACGGCAGCTCGGGGGAGCCCGCTTCCTCCCACGTCTCGTAGTTCCGCCAGTCGCTGAGCATCGGCTTGTGGAACGCCGTCCGGTAGCGCGACTGGGTGTGCTCGGCGCCGAAGAAATGACCGCCCGGGCCGACCTCCTCCATCGCCGAGAAGGCCAGGCTCTCCTGGTCGACCGCGACCGGGTCGAGGAACGCTTCGACCATCCCGAGCAGCTCGGCGTCGAGGATCATCTTCTCGTAGCTGGCGTGGAGGCCGCCTTCCATCCATCCCGCCCCGTGCATCAGCAGGTTGACGCCGCCCATCACCGCGCCCCACAGCGAGAAGACCGATTCGTAGGCGGCCTGCGCATCGAGCGCGTTGGCGGCACAGACGTTGGACGAGCGGTACGGGACCCCATAGCGGCGCGCCAGCTGGCCGCCGATCATCGCCGTCCGCATGTACTCCGGGGTGCCGAATGCCGGGGCGCCCGACTGCATGTCGACGTTCGAGGTGAAGCCGCCGTAGATGACCGGCGCACCCGGGTTCACGACCTGGGTCAGGACGATGCCCGCCAGCGCCTCGGCGTTCTGCTCGGCCAGCGCCCCGGCGAGCGTCACCGGTGCCATCGCCCCGGCCAGCGTGAACGGGGTGATGCAGACGACCTGGTTGTGGGCTGCGAACTCCATGATCCCCTGGAGCATCGGGGCGTCGAGGCGCAGCGGCGAGCTCGAGTTGACCACGGTGAAGATCGAGGGCTCGCGATCGATCGTCGCCTGGTCCACCCCGCGGGCGATGCGGACCATCTCGAGACAGTCGACGTTCCGCTGGCGGCCCAGGCTGTAGGCGTGGATCGCCTTGTCCATCAGCGTCAGGGCGTCGTGGGTGGCGTGCAGGTGGCGCACCCCGTGGTGCAGATCGACCGGCTCGACGGGGTAGCCCGACAGGAAGTGCACCGCGTTGAGGCTCTGGGCAAGCCGGAGCAGGTTCTGGTAGTCCTCACGGTTGCCGATCCGCCGGCCGCGGTCGAGATCCGCCACGTTCGGCGGGCTGCCGACCGTGCCGAACGCGATCCAGTCGCCACCGAGCTGGATGTCGTGGGCGGGGTTGCGGGCATGGAGCGTGAAGCTCGATGGCGCCGTCCGGATCGTCTCGGTCACCATCGCCGGGTCGAACCGGACGCGCTGGCTACCCTCCTCGACGCGGGCGCCGGCCGCGCCGAGGACCGCTCGTGCGTCGGCATCGAGGAAGTCCATCCCGATCTCGGCCAGGACGCGCAGCGAGGCCTCGTGGATCGCCTCCAGCTCATCGGCCGACACGACCTCGACCGGTCGGTAGCGGAGGCGTGGCTGGGCCCACGGTCGCTGCTCGGGCAGGGTGCTCCGGGCGTGGGCCTCGCGGCCACCGCTCCGTCGTCGGCGAAGGCCCTCGCCCGCGACCGTGTCCATGTCCGTCACGCGCGTGTCGCCTCCACTAGATGTCGTCCCCCATCCCGCGCATGCTCTGGATGACCCCGACGACCAGGATGACCAGCAGCACCAGCAATCCAGCATGGAGCAGGGGATAGGGCACTTCGCGCGGGAGCATCTGCTGCGTCTCGTCCCGGAACGCCAGGACGACATACAGGAAGCCGCCGACCGCCACCAGTGCGACCCCGAGCGACACGAGCCGGCGCTTGAGGCTCCGCATCCGGCCACGGAAGGCGAACACCGTGTTCGTCGCCTCGAGGACGACGGGCTGCATGCTCTCGGCGAACTCCACGAGCTCGAGGGCGCGCTGGACCTGGCCCACACCGGCGAAGAGCCGGTCGAGCGACCGGCGCGGGTCCAGCAAGGCCAGGCCCTGCTGGCGCGCCAGGCGCCGGACGAAGTGGCGGACGTTCTCCGGGAGGTCATATTCGGCCGCCAGCTGATGACGAAGGGTCCCGAGGGTCACCTGCATCTTGAGGTAGGCGACGATGCTCGAGGACATCGACAGCTCGTGGACGCGGATCGTCTGGAGGATGTCGACGGCGAGCTTGGAGTAGGGGTTGTCGGTCGGGTTCCGGGCCGGGCCCGGGGCACCCCGGGTCACCCGGGTCCGGGTGGCGACCGTGTCGTACAGGAACGCCTGGTGGACGCGGACGAGCGCCCGGCTGGCGGCTGCCTGGTCGGTCGCCGTGCCCGGCGCCAGCCAGCGCATCAGCTCGCGGACCGCGCCCTCGACTTCGCCGCGGAACAGCAGCCAGCTGTAGCGGGTGAGCGAATCGCGGACGCGGTCGGGCAGCTGGCCGACGATGCCGAAGTCGACATAGCCGATCGCATCACCAGGGAGGACGAACAGGTTGGCCGGGTGCAGGTCGGCGTGGAAGTAGCCGAACACGAAGACCTGGTTGAGCATGTTCCAGTCGAGGCGCCGGATGATCCGGTCGAGGTCGTGGCCGGCCGCCTCGAAGGCGTCGAGATAGGCCTGATCGCCACTGCGCTTGGCGATCATGACCTCGATCAGCGGGATGCCTTCGATGAGCTCGGTCGTCAGGACACGCGACGTCGTGTAGTCGCGGTAGACCCGGGCGATCCGTTCGTGGCGATCGTCCCTGGAGTGCTCCCAGAGGAGCACGGCCTGGCGCGCCTCGACCATGTAGTCGACCTCGTCCGCGGTCCAGCGGGCGAACTCGTCGATGACGTCCCGGCTACGGGTCACGCCGAACAGGTGCACCCAGTCGAGCAGCCAGCTCATCCCGTACATCAGGTCGATGTCGGCCTGGAGCGTCGTGCGGATGCCCGGCCGCTGGACCTTGACCGCCACCACGTCCCCGTTGTGGAGGACTGCGCGGTGGACCTGGCCGATCGACGCGCCGGCGAACGATTGAGTCGCGAACGAACGGAACACGACTTCGGGCTCGGCGCCCAGCTCCTGCCGGATGATCTGACGGACGTCCTCGTAGGGGAATGGCGCGACCTGGTTGAGGAGCTTGAAGAGCTCGTCGCAGTACGCCGCCGGGAGGATGTCGTAGCGCAACGCGAGCATCTGCCCGAGCTTGATCCAGGCACCGCCAAGGCGCTCGAAGGCGAGCCGCGTCCGGACCGGGCCGGGCTCCTTGCTGGCGCCCGGAAGTCCGACCGCCGGCGCGATGAAGAACCGGAAGAAGACGTCGAGGACGCGCCAGACCCGGCGGGGATGCCGGAACAGCAGTCTCACTGAGCGCCGCCTCGATCATCGGCAGCCGGGTTCCGCCCGGCAAACGGGGGCTCGACGAGGACCCGAGTGGCCGAGGCTAGCGACGGATCGGGAGCCGCGACGGGTCGATCAGGAACCCTCGTCATCGAGCGGAACGCGACGGCGACGGACGGGCAGGCTCGTCTCCTCTTCCCATTCCCGTCCGGCTTCGACGAGCTCGTCGAACGTCCGCCGGGTCCAGCGGTAGAAGACGCGCACCGCGCCCTCGGCGGCGAGCTGGGACTCGCGGCCCATTCGAACGCCCATGCGCGCCACGTCGCCGATCTTCCGTTCGCCCTCGTCGAACGTCTCCGCCAGGCGCCGCTGCCGGAGGCTCTGCGCGTATGCGGTGCGCTCCTCGTCGGTCGGGCCCCTCAGCCACTCCTCGCGACGCTTCCGCTCGCGCGCGGCCCAGGCATCGATCTCGGCCTGGCTCGGCTCCATCGCGCCGGCTTCCTCCATCGTGGCGTCGGGCGACGCCTTCACCGTCGAATCCGTCATCGCATCCACCCCTTTTTTGCGTCCGGTGCATCCCCGGAGCGCCAGATTCCGTCGTCGAGGGAGTGTACCCCCATGACCGGTGCGCCGAACAGGTCGAACCGGGTCGTCTCGATCGTGGCGAAGCCGCGCTGGGTCAGGCGGCGTAGCGGCGGAGCGCGGCCTCGTCGAGCGTCGCGCCGAGCCCGGCCACGTCCGGTACGCGCAGCATCCCATCCGGGCCGGGCCGGACCGGGTCGGCGAGCATGAAGTCGCGCCGCTCGGGCGTCCAGCCGGGCGGGTCGTACGGGTACTCGAGGTACGGCCCACCACCGACCGCGGCGGCGACGTGGAGGTTCGCGAGCAACCCGATCCCGTTGGTCCAGCTGTGCGGCGTGTACCAGCGGTTCCGCGCGATGGCGAGCTCGCCGAGCGTCCGGCCGCGCAGCATCCCGCCCGCCAGGACGACGTCCGGCTGGTAGACGTCGAACGCGTCCGTCTCGAGGGCGGCGAGGAGCTCGGAGAACGTCCGGGTCATCTCGCCGCCGGCGATGCGGATCCCCGGCGCCGATCCCCGCAGTGCTGCCAGACCGCGGAGGTCGGTCCCGGCGAGGGGCTCCTCGACCCACAGGACGCCGAGCTCGGCGAGCCGCACGGCGATCGCCCGGGCAGCGACGGGATCGAGCGAGGCGGAGCGGTCGCCGGCCATCCGCCAGCCCTGGTTGAGATCGACCATGATCGCCATCGTGTCGCCGACCGCCTCGCGGGTCGCGGCCACGGCCGCCAGACCGTCCTCGAGACGCTTTGGGTCGACCCGGATCTTCAGCGCGCGGAAGCCTTCGTCCCGGAGACGCAGTGCGGCGGCGGCCCGCTCGTCGGCCGGCAGCAGCATCCCGCACGAGGCGTAGACCGGCAGGCCGTCCGTCGCGCCACCGAGCAGCGTCGCCACCGGCAGCCCCGCGACCTGGCCGGCGATGTCCCACAGCGCGACCTCGAGCGGCCAGTAGCGGCTGGCATGGAAGTCGATCGTCTCGAGGGTCCGGACGTGACGGGCGATCGCCAGCGGATCCGTCCCGAGGAACAGGTGCTCGAACGCCTCGAAGCCGTCCATCGTGTCGCCGGAGCCGACGCCGACCACCCCAGCGTCGGTCTCCACGCGGACGATCGTGGCGGCGAAGGCGCGGCGTGGCTCGGGGTCCCAGGCCGCCGCGAACGGCGGGTCGAGCGGGATGCTGAGCCGGTCCAGCCGGATGCCGGTGATACGCACGGCGGGAGTATCTCCCAGACGCTCCGGCCGAGTTCGTTGACAGTGCGATGGGCCGCCAGTACCGTTCCGACACACCGTCGTCCGCTTGGAGGAAGCGCGGCCGGCTGGTGGTTACCCGCGAACTGAATGCTCGCGAGCGCGCGTCTTCCCCAGGTGCCTGCCGGAGGTTGGAGCGATGGACTATCCGAAGTTGGACAAGGTTCGCCGAACAGCGGTGCCCTTGCAGCTCGACGTCATCGAAGCCTACGCGGCCGGGCGCCTGAGCCGTCGCGAGTTCATCCAGCGGGCGGGCATCGTCGGGCTGTCGATGAGCTCGATCGGCATGGTCATCGCGGCCTGCAGCGGCACGACCACCTCGCCTGCGGCCAGCGGGGCGGCCGCCACCGCGGCACCGGCGGCAGCGCCGCTCCCAGCGCGGCTGGCTCAGCGGTCGCCGGCGGCAAGATCCGGATCGCCATCCAGCGACCCGTGAAGGTCGACCCGGTCGCGATGCAGGACCTCGGCGGCTACGGCATCACGTCCCAGTCGTTCGAGTTCCTGGCCACCCTGACGAACAAGAACCTCGTCGACATCGGCCCGGGCCTGGCCACCGAGTGGACCCCCAACGCCGACGGCACCGTCTGGACGTTCAAGCTCCGCCAGGGCGTCAAGTGGCACGACGGCAGCGGCGTTCACCGCCGACGACGTCGTCGCCACGATGGAGCGCCTGGTCGCCGCCGGCAACTCGGGACTCAAGGGCGTCCTCGGCCCGGGCGGCGCGGTCGGCGACCGACGCGAACACGGTGACCTTCACCCTGCTCGGCGCGAACGGCAACTTCCCGTACCTCGTGTCCGTGTTCAACGCGCAGACGCTGATCACGCCGAAGGCCTACGTGGCCGGCACGACGCTCGACAAGGTCCCGGCCGGGACTGGTGCCTGGAAGCTCGTCACCTACAACCAGCAGACGGGCGCGACGTTCGAGCGCAACCCGGACTGGTGGGGCGGCACGACGCCGCTCGACGGCCTCGAGTTCATCTTCTTCGACGCGACCGGCCCGATGGTCACCGCCTACCAGGGCCAGCAGGTCGACGCGATCGTCCAGTTCGACGTCCTGTCCGGCAAGAGCCTGCTGGACGACCCCAACTTCAACCTCGATCGCCGCCCCGGCCGCACTGCATCGCCAGATCTGGATGCGCACCGACAAGGGTGCAGTTCGCCGACAAGCGCGTCCGCCAGGCGCTCGGCCTACACGTTCGACCGGCCGGCGCTGATCCAGACGCTGTTCCAGGGCAAGGCCCAGCTCGGCAACGACCACCCGATCTGGGAGGGCTACCCCTACTTCGACTCCTCGGTCCCGCAGCGGACGCAGGACATCGCCAAGGCCAAGGCGCTCCTGGCCGAGGCCGAACGTCGAGCAACCTGACCGCGACCCTGCATGCCGGCCAGCTGCTCGAGATCCCCGACCTCGCGACGCTGCTCAAGAGCCAGGCTGCCCAGGCCGGGATCACGCTCAACGTGGCGGTCGAGAGCCTCGACACCTTCTACGGCGCCCAGTGGTGCCCGGCCAAGCCGGCCGATCCGCCGTGCTCCGGCGCGGCCGAGCTCGGGATCGTCGACTACGGCCACCGCGGGACGCCGGACGTCTACCTCAACGCGGCGCTCGAAGTCGAAGGGCATCTGGAACTCGTCCCAGTACGGCTCGTCCGCGTTCGACACGGCCTTCCCGGACTTCCAGAAGGCCGTCGGCGTGGACGCCCAGAAGGCGGCCTGCAACAAGATCGAGACCGTCCTCCTCGATGACACCCCGATCGGCCTCCCGTACTTCTACAACTACCTCGCCGGCAGCTCGAAGACGTTCACCGGCATGTACGCCAGCGGCCTCGGGCAGGCGTTCTTCTCGGCCACGAGCAAGACTGCCTGAACCCGGCAACGAAGGGCCGATGATCACCCCGTCGGCCCTTCGTCGGTTTCCGCATCCGGGGTGAGGTAGCCGATGGCACGCTTCGTCGGGCGCCGCCTGCTCCTATCGCTGATCACCATCTGGCTGCTGGTGACCATCGTCTTCTTCATCTCGAACGTCCTGCCCAACGACGTCGGGCGGACGATCCTCGGGCCGTTCGCACCGCAGGAGAGCGTCGACGCCCTCAACCAGCAGCTCGGCACCGACCGGCCGATCCTGGTCCAGTACGTGGACACGCTCGTCGGCGTGGTGACGCTGAACTTCGGCGAGTCCTACGTGAACGGCAACCCGGTCCTGCCGCAGCTGTTCGACGCCATGGTCCGCTCGGCCAAGCTGGCGGGCCTGGCGCTGTTCCTCACGATCCCGGTGGCGATCGTCGCCGGGCTGTTCGCCGCCCGACGGCGCGACCGGGCCGCCGACCGCGGGATCGTGCTGCTCGGCGTGACCTCATCGTCGATCCCGGAGTTCGTCACCGGGACGATCCTGGTGGTCGTGGTCGGCGTCGGGCTCAAGGCGTTGCCGGTCCTCGCGACCCCGCCGCCGGGGGCCGACATCCCGACCCAGATCAAGTACCTGCTGATGCCGGCGACGGCGATGGCGATCGTGTACTTCGGCTACATCGCGCGGATGACGCGGGCAGGCACCATCGAGGTCCTCCAGTCCGACTACACGCGGACCGCGACCATGAAGGGGCTGACGACGCAGCCAGGTGATGCGCCGCCACGTCCTGCGCAACGCACTCGTCCCGACCGTGGCGGTCATCGCCGTCCAGGTCGGCTACCTGTTCGGCGGGATCATCGCGGTCGAGAAGATCTTCAACTACAACGGCATGGGCCAGACGATGTTGTTCGCCGCCCAGCGCAAGGACATCCCGATGCTCACCGCCGGCGTCGATCATCATCGGCATCGTCTACATGCTGGCAACGCTCGCCGCCGACATGACGATCGCCTGGATGAACCCGCGGATCCGTCTGGACGCCGACCGCTGATGGACGTCACGTCAAGCCCGAGCCCGTCGCCCCGGTGGTCGGCCCGGCCGTGTCGGAGCGGTCCGCAGGCGCGGCGCGAGACCTTCCGGCCAGCTGTCCGGCGACCGGCCTTCATCATCGGCAACATCGTCATCTTCGGCTGGATCATCACCGCCATCCTCGGCCAGCGGATCACCCCCTACGACCCGTTCAACCAGTTCTTCGGCGGCCATCTGCCGCCCGAGCTCCGAGCACCTGATGGGCACCGACCGGCTCGGCCGCGACGTGCTGTCGCGGGTGATGGTCGGCTCGCGCGACGTCCTGATCATCGCTCCCCTGGCGGCCTTGCTCGGCGTCATCGCCGGGACGCTGCTCGGCCTGGTCATGGGCTACTACCGCGGCACGATCGACGACGTCCTGAGCCGGCTCGTCGAGGCCTTCCTGGCGCTGCCCGTCGTCCTCGTCGCCCTGCTCACGCTCGTGGTCCTCGGGCACCTCGCCGCTGGTCGTCGTGTTCGTCGTCGGGCATCCTGTTCACGCCGATCGTGGCCCGCACGGTTCGCTCGGCGGTGCTGACCGAGCGACAGCTGGACTACGTCACCGCGGCCAAGCTCCGGGGCGAATCGGGCCCGTTCATCCTGTCGCGCGAGATCTTCCCGAACGTGCTCGGCCCGACCGTGGTCGAGATGACGGTCCGGTTCGGGTACGCGATCTTCACCATCGCCACCCTGTCGTTCCTCGGGGTCGGGCTCCAGCCGCCGTCGCCGGACTGGGGGCTGAGCGTGGCCGAGGAGTACAACAACATGATCTCCGGGGTCTGGTGGCCGACGCTGTTCCCCGCCCTGGCGATCGCGAGCACGGTCATCGCCGTCAACCTGATCGCCGACTCGCTCCAGTCGGTCCTGAACGAATGACGGCCGAGACGCCTGCGGTGCAGACCGGCGCGACTACCCGTCCCGGCGCGACAGCGGGAGCGGCGGCCGCTGCGGCCGACGCCTCGGCCCTTCGCGTCGAGGACCTGTCGCTCGCCTACGTCGTCCGCGGGATCCCCCGGCCCGTGCTCCGCGGAGTCAGCTTCGAGATCCGCCAAGGGGAGTCGTACGGGCTCGTCGGCGAGTCCGGGTGTGGCAAGTCGACGACGGCCTACGCTGCGGTCCGCTACCTGCCGCGCAACGCGGTGATCACGGGCGGCCGGATCCTGGTCGGTGGCGACGACGTGACGAAGATGGACGACGAGGAGGTCCGCCGGTTCCGGACGCACGAGGCGTCGATGGTCTACCAGGACCCCGGCGCCGCGCTCAACCCGACGACGAAGGTCGGCCCCCAGGTCGCGGAGGCGTTCACGGTCCTGGGCCAGTCCAAGGCAGAGGCGGAGGCGAGCGCGCTGGCGGCCCTCAAGCGAGTGCAGATCGCCGACCCGCAGAGCGTCGCCCAGCGCTACCCGTACCAGCTGTCGGGCGGGATGCAGCAGCGCATCGTCATCGCCATCGCCCTCGCCTCGGACCCGCGGCTGCTCATCCTCGACGAGCCGACGACCGGGCTCGACGCCACGGTCGAGGCGAGCGTGCTCGACCTCGTCCGCTCGCTGCAGGCCGAGACCAACGCCGCCGTCCTGCTGATCGCCCACAACCTCGGCGTGATCCGGACCCTGTGCGACCGCGTCGGCGTGATGTACGCGGGCCGGATCGTCGAGGAAGGTCCTGCGGCCACCGTCTTCGAGAGTCCCAAGCACCCCTACACGCTCGGCCTGCTCCGGTCGCTGCCGCGGCACGGGATCCGCAAGTCCCAGCGCGCACTGTCGACCATCCCCGGCAACCTGCCGCAGATCGGGACGGACCTGCCGACCTGCGTGTTCGTCGACCGGTGTCCTTTGGCGACCGATCTGTGCCGGACGGTCGTCCCGCCGGTCGTCGAGGTCGGACCCGGCCGGTGGACGCTGTGCCATCACGTCGACCGGCTCGGCGAGCTGCACGAGCCACCCGCGATCGCGGGTCAGGAGGCCACCCACGGCGACCTCGCGCTGTCGCTGACGAACGTCTCCAAGACGTTCCACCAGAGCGGTCACGACGTGCCCGCCCTCGTCAAGGTCGGGCTCGACCTGTACGACGGCGAGACGCTCGGGATCGTCGGCGAATCGGGCTCGGGCAAGTCGACCATGGCCAAGACGATCCTCGGCATCGAGGCGCCGGACAGCGGCGCGAAGATCGAGCTCGACGAGCACGAGCTGGCTCCGCTCTCCACCGGCCGCCCGACCGACGACAAGCGCTCGATCCAGATGGTCTTCCAGAACCCCGACTCGGCGCTGAACCGCGGCTGGACCGCCCGGCGCATCCTGTCCCGCTCGGTGACCAAGCTCACCGGTCTCAAGGGCAAGGCGGCCACCGAGCGCGTCGACAAGCTGGCCTCCGACCTCCGGCTCACGCAGCGCCACCTCGACCTCAAGCCGCGCCAGCTGTCGGGCGGCCTCAAGCAGCGACTGGCGATCGCGCGGGCGTTCGCCGGCGACCCCAAGATCGTCGTCGCCGACGAGCCGACCAGCGCCCTCGACGTCTCGGTCCAGGCCGCCATCCTGAATCTGCTGTCGGATCTCCAGCTCAAGAGCCGGACGAGCTACCTCCTGATCTCGCACGACCTCGGCGTGGTTCGCTACCTGGCCGACCGGATCGCGGTCATGTATCTCGGCCGGATCATGGAGGTCGGGGACTCCGAGACGGTCTTCCGCGGGCCGAACCATCCGTACACCGAAGCCCTCCTGTCGGCCGTCCCGAACCTCGATGGCGAGAACCGGGCGCGGATCCTGCTCGAGGGCGAGATCCCGAGCCCGGCCGACCCGCCGTCGGGCTGCGTCTTCAACACTCGGTGTCACCGGATGATCCCCGGGCTGTGCGAGGTGGTCGAGCCACCGCTCGCCGAGGTCGAGCCGGGTCATCTGATGAGCTGCCACATCCCGCTCGACGAGCTGCGCCGCCTGCAGACGAAGGCGCTCGAGCAGGCCGAGGAGGGCGTGACGCTGACCTCGGTAGCGCCGACCCTCGAGGCGCAGCCGGCGGACGCGGGGGACGAAGCGCAGGCCGCGGACAGCGTGGATGGGCATGCCGGCCAAGCTGATCCTTGACGTCGACACCGGGACGGACGATGCCGTCGCCCTGATGCTGGCGGCCCTGCATCCGGACCTCGAGCTGGTCGCCGCGACCACCGTCAACGGCAACATCCCGGTCGCCTACTGCACCGACAACACGCTGCGCGTGTTCGACCTCCTCGGCGTCGACATCCCGGTCTACGAGGGCGCGGCCTCGCCGCTGGTCAGGGACGACTTTCCGATCCCGAGGGCCGAGCTCGATAGCCGGGGCACCATCCACGGGCTCGAGCTGCCGATCCCGAAACCGCGATCCGTGAAGCAGACTCGCCGGGCCGCGGAGTTCCTCATCGAGACGTATCTGGCCGCCACCGAGCCGATCGCGCTCGTGCCGGTCGGACCCCTGACGAACGTTGCGATGGCCATCAAGCTCGAGCCACGGATCGTCGAGCGGATCCCGCGGACCGTGATCATGGGCGGGGCGCACCAGGTCGGGAACACGACGGCGGCCGCGGAGTTCAACATCTGGGTCGACCCGGAGGCGGCGCGTGTCGTGTTCCGGGCGGGCCTGCGCGATCTCGTGGTCGTGCCGCTCGATGCGACCCATCGCGCGCTGGTGTCATCGGACGACTGCCGGCGGCTCGACGACCTGGGCACGCCGGCGGGCCGGGCGGCCGCGGCGATCATCGGCGAGCGGATCACCGCCTACGACAAGCTCCAGCCGATGGCTGTCGCCCACAGCACGCCGGTGCATGACGCGCTGTGCGTCGCGTACCTGGTCGACCCGACCGTGATCGGCGGGCGGCGGCTGCACATCGACGTCGAGACCACCGGCGAGCTCACGATGGGGCGAACGGTCATGGACACACGGAACCTGCTCGGCAGGGAGCCGAACGCCTTCGTCGCCTTCGACGCCGATGCGCCGAAGTTCGTGGCGATGCTGCTCGAGACATTCGCCCGCGGCTGACCGTCGGCCAGGGTCGTTCCGACTGATCGGGCCACGGTGTCAACCGCCCGGGGACTTGGCCTACAGCACCATCGCGAGCCGGCGGCCGTCGTAGATCGCGGCGTGGATGTTCCGGCTCGCCACCGCGTCGCCGATGCGGAACAGCTGGTACCGGCCCGAGGGGCTGACGACCCGGTCCTGCGGCCGGCCGGCGACGAACGCGTCGAGATCCAGCTCACCCCCGTTGCTCGACCCTTCGCGCAGGTCGTCGAACAGCTCGGCATTCGACAGGGTCCCGTGCTCGACGACGACCTGGTCCGCGACCCGCAGGACGGTGCCGCCCGTGTAGTCGTTGACCAGCTCGACCTCGAGGCGACCGTCGGCGCCGCGGCGGACCGCACGCAGTCGATGGTCCGGCGTCATTCGCACCCCGCCCGCGTAGAACGCCTTCAGGTACGCGGGGTACGCCGTTCCGATCACCTCGTGCCCGACCATGCGGTCGGGTGTCACGATCTCCACGCTCGCCCCGCCGGCGACCAGGCGCTCGACGCACGACAGCGCCTCGTCCGCGCCGTGGTCGTCGTAGACCAGGATCTCGCCCGGTGACGGCGTGACCGAGCCGCCGATGAGGTCCCAGGTGCTGACGACGAGATCGCTGCCCTCGGACATCTCCGGGGTTCGCGGCCGGCCGCCGGTCGCCACGATCACGACGTCCGGCGACAGGGCCGTCATGTCGGACGCGTCGGCCACCGTGTCGCACCGGAGATCGACGCCGAGGATCCGGCATTCGGCGACGAGCCAGTCGACGATGCCGATGAGGTCCGCTCGCCTGGGCGTGGCGCGCGCAGCGAGCTGGACCTGGCCGCCCGGCGCGCGGGCGGCCTCGAGCAGGACGACGTCGTGGCCGCGCTCGGCGGCGACCCGTGCCGCCTCCAAACCGGCCGGACCGGCACCCACGACCACGACCCGGCGGCGCGGCCCGGCCGTCGGCGGGACCACGTGCGGGATCGTCGCCTCGCGGCCCGTCGCCGGGTTCTGGATGCACAGTGCGTCGAGCCCGCGGTAGATCCGATTGATGCAGAACGACGCGCCGACGCAGGCCCGGATCCGGTCCGCCTGGCCCGTCTCGAGCTTGAGCACGATGTGCGGGTCGGCCATGTGAGCCCGCATCATCCCGACCATGTCGACGAGGCCCTCGGCCACGGCGTAGCGGGCGGTCGCGACATCGGGGATGCGCTGGGCGTGGAAGACCGGCAGGTCCACCCGCTCGCGGAACCGGCCGGCGAGCTGGAGGGCCGGACCAAGGGGCGTGCCGAGACCCGGGATGACGTGCGAGATCCGCTCGTCGGTGGCGATCGAGCCCTGGACGATGTTGAGGAAGTCGATCGTCCCGGTCCGCGCCAGGGTCGTGGCGATCTCGAGCGCGTCCGCCTCGCCAAGCCCGCCCTCGACGTCCTCGCCACCGGCCATCCGGATACCGACGATGAAGTCGTCGCCGATCTTCGAGCGGATGGCCTCGAGGACCTCGATCGTGAACCGCAGGCGATTGGCCAGCGAGCCGCCGTAGCGGTCGGATCGCCGGTTGACGAGCGGCGTCCAGAACTGGTCGATGAGGTGGCCGTAGGCCATCACCTCGAGGCCGTCGAGGCCGCCCTCGCGACAGCGCCTGGCGGCCTCGCCGAAAGCCGCGACGACCCGCCGGATGTCGGCCTCGTCCATCTCCTTGGGGAAGCTGCGATGAGCCGGCTCGCGAACCGACGACGGTGCGATCGTCGGGAGCCAGTCGCCGTCATCGGACACGGTCCGCCGGCCCATGTGGGTCAGCTGGATCATCGTGGCGGTCCCGTGGGCATGGAGCCGGTCGGCGAGCTGGCGGAGCCACGGGATGATGTCGTCGTCGCCGGCGTACAGCTGGCCGAAGACCGCCGGCGAGTCGGCCGCGACGTTCGTGGACCCGCCGAACATCGACAAAGCGATGCCGCCCTTGGCCTTCTCCTCGTGGTAGAGCTGGTAGCGGAGCTTGGGCTTTCCGTCCTCCGCGTAGGCCGGCTCGTGGGCCGGGCTCATGATCCGGTTCCGCAGGGTCAGGTGCCGCAGCTGGAACGGCTGGAGCAGCGGGTCGCCGGACGTCACGGGAAGAGGTCCGGCGGTCAGACGTCCGAGTCGGGGAAGCTCGCCCGGCGGCGGTCCATCCAGTCGCGGAGCGCTTCGTGGACGCCCTCGTCGAGACCGGGCTCCTCGTACTCGGCGAGCTGCTTCTTCCAGCGCCGGTTCGCGCGTTGCGCGGCGTCCAGACCGCCGTCCAGCTCCCACTGCTCGAACGAGTCGTTGTTCGACAGCTCCGACCGCCAGAATGCCGTCTCGAAGTTGGCCAGCGTGTGGGGCGAGCCGAGGAAGTGCTGGCCGGGGCCGCCGTCGAGCATGGCCTGCAGCGCCAGGCCGTTGTCGGTCAGGTCGACGCCGTTGATGAACGCGCCGGCCATCGATGCCTGGTCGGCATCGAGGATGAACTTCTCGTAGCCGATCGCCAGCCCGCCTTCAAGCCAGCCCGCGGTGTGGAGGTTGAAGTTGACGCCGGCCTGCATCGTGGCCATGAAGCTGACGGCGCTCTCGTAGGCGGCCTGGTAATCGGGCACCTTGGAGGCCGTGAAGTTGCCGCCGCTGCGGAACGGGACGCCGAGACGCCGCGCCAGGGCGGCCAGCACGAACAGCACGAGCTGCGGCTCCGGCGTCCCGAACGTCGGGGCGCCCGTCTGCATCGACATCGACGACGCGAACGAGCCGAAGATGACCGGCGCGCCGGGCCGGACGATCTGGCAGAACGCCATCCCGGCGAGCGCCTCGGCGAGCGTCTGTGTCGCCGACGCCGCAACCGTCACCGGGGCCATCGCCCCGCCGAGGATGAACGGGGTGATCAGCATGATCTGGTTGTTCTCGGCATAGACCTTCGCCGAGCCGAGCATGTTGTAGTCCCACGACATCGGCGAGTTGGCGTTGGCCAGCCCCATGATCACGTGCTCACGCTCGAGGGTGTCCGCCCCGAACACGACCTTGACCATGTCGACCGAGTCCTGCGCACGGCTCGGATGGGTGACCGAGCCCATGAACGCCTTGTCGGTGTACCGGATGTGGCTGTAGACCATCTCGATGTGGCGCTTGTTGACCGGCAGGTCGACCGGCTCGCACAGCGTCCCGCCGCCGTGGTGGAGGGTGTGGTTCACGTAGGTCAGCTTCACGAAGTTGCGGAAGTCCTCGATCGTCGCGTAGCGCCGTCCGTCATCGAGGTTGTGGATGAACGGGGAGCCGTAGGACGGCACGAGCACCATGTACGGGTCGCCGATCTGGACGCTCCGCTTCGGGTTCCGCGCCCGCTGCGTGAAGACCCGCGGCGCGGTCGCCTGGATGATCCGCCGGCACATGCCCCGCTCGAACCGGACGCGCGTCCCGGTCACGTCGGCTCCGGCACCACGGAAGATCTCGAGGGCCTCCGGGAAGTTGCCGATCTCGATGCCGACCTGCTCGAGCAGCGTGTCGGCGTTGTGCTCGATCTGCTCCAGCCCCTCGGCCGAGATGACCTCGACCGGGGCGAGCCGGCGGGTCAGGTAGGGCAGGGTGTCCATCGCGCGAGCGAGCCGCTCGGTCTGCCGGGCGGCCCGGCCGCGTCGTACCGACGGGTGGGCGACGTCCTGGGCGGTCATGTCCTCTCCTCGGGTGCGGCAGCCGCGAGCGGCCGAGTCGGTCGGACCATGGTACGGCGATGCGCCGCGGGTGGCGGCGGAGTGACGTCGCCGGCGCCTACAGCTGGAGTGCGAGCCGGCGGCCCTCGAAGAACGCCAGGCTCGCCCGGCGCGGAGCAACGCAGTCGCCGATCGCGCGGAACGGGATGTCGCCGGCGGCGAGGGCGCGGGCCACGTCGTCGACGACGACCGGGGTCTCGGCGACGACGAGCGCATCGGCGTCGACGGTCGTGTGCTCGCCCGTCAGCGTCGACACCACCGCGGCTTCGCCGTCGTGCCAGCCCAGCACGCAGGCCGACGTGATCGTCCGGCCGCCGGCTCGGGCGAACCGCTTGCGGAGCGGCGCGTCGGCGGCGCTGTGGGCCAGGCCACCGGCGACGACCGCCGCGGCGGTCAGGATCGTGACGTCGTGGCCGGCCTCGGCGAGGTGGACGGCTGTCCCGAGACCGCGCCAGTCGCCCAGATCGTCGAGGACGAGGACGCGGTGACCGGGGACCGGCGTGCCGGCCAGGACGTCCTGGATCGACAGGACGTCGTCCGCGTCCACCCCGGGGAGCCGGTCGACGAGCGGCAGCGCTCGCTGGAACCCCGTGCCGGGCGGTCGCGAGCCCGTGGCGACGACGACCTCATCGGCGCCGGCTTCGACCACGGTGTCGAGGGTCGCGGGGCGGTCCAGCCGGACATCCACCCCGAGCGTCGACAGCCGGCGCCCGTACCAGGCCAGGAGGT
This sequence comes from uncultured Chloroflexia bacterium, assembly GCA_963842695.1. Lineage (GTDB taxonomy): Bacteria > Chloroflexota > Limnocylindria > Limnocylindrales > CSP1-4 > SPCO01. The sequence goes on along the minus strand of CAWJHK010000005.1, from coordinate 386,280 downwards.
CGAGGATCTGGCCCCGTGACGGCTGGCGACCGGCGAGCCGGAACTGCCCGCCCAGCTGCGGGCCCTGCTCGACGAGGGTCACGCGGTGGCCCCGCTCGGCGGCGACGCGGGCGGTTTCCAGCCCTGCGGGCCCGCCACCGATCACGAGCACGGACCGGGGCGCCGGGCTCGGCTGGAAGCGATCGCCGCCCCATTCGAACTCGCGCCCGGCCGACGGGTTGACCAGGCACGAGATCCAGTAGTCGCGCGATCGGCGACCCCAGCACAGCTGGTTGCACGAGATGCACGGCCGGACTTCGTCCGCGCGGCCGGCCCGAGCCTTGGCGACCAGGTGCGGGTCCGCGATCTGGCCGCGGACGATGCTGACCATGTCGGCATGACCGGCCGCCAGGACCGCCTCGGCCGCCTCGGGCGTCCGGATGTGGCTCTCGGCCTGGACCAGGGCGTGGCGGACGACCCGCTTGAGGGCGGCGGCGTGTGGCTCGCCGAGCCGCTGGTCGTAGAGCGACGACGGGATGATCTGATGGAAGCCCAGGTACGACCCCGTGCCGCACGTGACGTAGTCCATCAGCCGTCGCTCGTCGTGCCACGCGACCACCTCGGCGAGCTGGTCGATCGACAGCGTCGCCTCGGAATCGGGGTCGACGCTGACCGCCAGCCCGATGATGAAGTCGTCGCCACAGCGCTCGCGGATCCGGCGGAGAAGCTCGGCCGAGAACCGCATCCGGCACTCGAAGGTTCCTCCCCACTCGTCGGTCCTCCGGTTGGACCACGGCGTCCAGAACTGGTCGACGACGGCGTGGTAGGCGGCGAAGATCTCGACCCCGTCGAAGCCGCTCTCCTGCGCCCGCCAGGCCGCCGCCACGAACCCCGCCAGGAGCTCCTCGATCTCGTCCGCGGACATCGCGTGGCTGCCGTCCGCGTCGTGGTACGAGGGCAGGCCGGACGGCGACCAGCCCGGGGCAAAGGAATTGTCCGCGTCGCCGTGCTGACCGACGTCGTACAGCTGGTGGACCATCACCACGTCCGGGTTGGCCGCTCGGCAGGCGTCGGTCAGCCGCCGGAACGCCGGGACGATCGCGTCGTCGTCAGGGCGGAAGTTGCCGCGAGTCAGCACGGCGGTCGGGTGGATCGGCACCGGCTCGACGACGATCATCCCGGCCCCACCGAGGGCACGCTCGCGGTAGTAGCCGATGTGCCGCTCGCCCGGCAGCCCGTTCTCGGCCATGTTGGCGGTATGCGCCCCGAACGTGATCCGGCTCGACAGCGTCCGATGACGGAGCTGGAGCGGCTCGAAGACGTGCGGGAATGCCGCGTTCACGGCGTGGGCTCACCACCCGGCTCGCCGACACCCTCGCTCACCGGTCGCTCCGCCGCTTCGCGGCGACGGAAGGCGATCATCGCCGCGACCCCGCCGACCGTCGTCGTGGCCAGGATCATCACGTGGACGAGGAGCCCGAGGGCGAACGCCGAGTCGCGCGGGATGCCGAAGCCGTCGGCGATGGCGACCACCGTCAGCTCGAACGTCCCGACATAGCCCGGCCCGGACGGCACGATCGAGACGAGGGCCACGCCGCTGCACAGGAGGGCCGCCTGGGCGAGCGACAGCTGCACGCCGACGGCCTGGCCCGCCGCCAGGAACGTCCCCGTCGAGGCCGACCACGCGATCGCGCTGAACACGACCGCGGTGGCGATCGTACGCGGCCGGCCGGCGACCGCGAGCCCGTCGCGCAGCCGTCGCGCGAGCTCGTGCAGGCGGGGACGGCGCGCGATCATCGCGGTGGCGCGATCGGCGCCCGGCAGGCGATGCGCCGCGATGCCCAGGCCGAGCGCGATCACCGCCAGCGAGACGAATGCGAGGCCGAGCAGCACCGCGCTCGACATCACGCCGCGAACGCTGAGGACAAGGACCGCGACGGCCGCGATCGCCACGACCATGACCGTGTCCACGACCCGCTCGACGACGACCGTGCCGAGCACCGTCGTCCGGCTGATCCCCTCGCCTTCACCCAGGGCGTGGCTGCGATACAGCTCGCCGAGTCGCGCCGGCAGGACGTTGTTGGCGAGGTAGCCGATGTACGTGTAGCCGAGCACGCGGCGGTAGCGGAGCGGGGCGATCGGGGCGAGGAGGGCGCGCCAGCGGGCACCGCGGGCGCCGATGTCGACGGTCGTCGTCACGAGCATCACCGCGATCCAGGCAGGCGATGCGGTGGCCAGGACCGCGAAGGCGGCCGGGATGTCGACCGACTGGACGAGGATCCACAGGGCGACGACGCTGACCGCGATCCCGATCGTGGCCCGAAGGAGGGCGTTCCGGCTGATCCGCATGCCGGGCGGTCAGTCCGATCGGCGACGGCGCGCGGCGAGCTTCGGGGAACGCCGGACGCGGAGGCGGTGGAGCAGATAGCGGGCGACGACCCGGAGCGTCGAGAGGCCGTAGACCACGCTGCGCCGGAAGCCGACCGACGACGCCTCCTCGAAATACCGCGTCGGCACCGCGATCTCGCCGATCCGGGCGCGGAGGCCCGCGGCGACCACCTGGGCGATGAGCTCCTGGTCGAAGACGAAGTCGTCGCTGTTGAGGTCGTACGGGACCGTCTCGAGCAGCCGCCGGCTGTAGGCGCGGAGCCCCGTGTGGTATTCGGACAGGTGCAGCCCGAAGGCGACGTTCTCGACACCGGTCAGGAACCGGTTGCTGACGTACTTCCAGCGCGGCATGCCGCCGGCCAGCGGGTCGCCGAGGAAGCGGCTACCGAGCATCAGGTCGTGGGTCCCCGCGGCGATCGGTGCGATCAGCGCCGGGATGCAGGTGGCGTCGTACTGGTAGTCGGGGTGAAGCATCACCACGATGTCGGCGCCGGCCGCGAGGGCCGCGTCGTAGCAGGTCTTCTGGTTGCCGCCGTAGCCCCGGTTCTGGCTGTGGATGATCACGTCGAGGCCGAGGTTGCGGGCGACCTCGACGGTCTCGTCACGCGACACGTCGTCGACGAGGATGATCCGGTGGACCAGCTCGTGCGGGATGTCCGCGTACGTCCGCTCCAGGGTCCGGGCGGCGTTGTAGGCGGGCATCACGATCACCAGGCGCGGCGTGGCGTCGGGCGCGCGGTGGGTTCTGGGGCTCCGGGGATGAGCACGGGCGAAGGGTACCGTACGCGCGAGCGACGGCGACTCGGACGATGGTCACGGGACCGTCATCGCCCTGTGAGACCATTCGGGCCGCAGCCAGACAACGAGGACCCAGCCAGCCATGTTCGAGCGTCTCTTCGGCTCCAGGGAGCAGGATCCGGCCGTCGCCGTGCGGATCCCGCCCGGGCAGTACAGGACCGAGAAGTTCCCGGTCCTCCACTACGGATCGGTGCCCGCACACCGACCTGACGACCTGGGACTTCCGGGTCTGGGGCGAGGTCGACACGCCCTTCACCCTGACGTGGACGCAGCTCAAGGCGCTGCCGCGCAAGACCGTCCACACGGACATCCACTGCGTGACCCGCTGGTCGAAGCTCGACACGACCTGGGAGGGCGTCCCGATCCAGGACGATCCTCGAGATGGCCGGCGTCCGGCCGAACGGCCACGCACGTCGTCTCCCACGCCGAGCAGGGCTACACCGCGAACCTGCCGCTGGCGATCCTCGACGACGACGACGTCCTGCTGGCCGACACGTTCGACGGCGCAGCCGCTCGAGCTCGAGCACGGCTACCCGCTCCGCCTCCTCGTCCCGAAGCGCTACTTCTGGAAGAGCAGCAAGTGGATCCGCGGCCTCGAGTTCCTCGACCACGACCAGCTCGGCTTCTGGGAGCGCTACGGCTACAACAACGACGCCGACCCGTGGAAGGAAGAGCGCTTCAGCGAGTAGCCGGTCGACGACGGCCCGCGGCCGCCGCCGGTGCCTCCTAGCTTCGCCGGGGTCCGCGGGCGAGCCGCGGGTCGGGGGCGAACAGGCGGAGGCGCCCGGCAAGCAGCAGGAGCTCGCGGTCGAGCAGGCGGATCAGGCTCTCGAGGCGGTCCGTGGTCGTCCGCGCCTCGAGGAGCGCCTGGCGACGTGGCAGCTCGACCTGGACGATGCCCGACAGGAGATGCGAGAGGACCGTCGGGTCATCGGGGATGACCAGATCCCGGCGAGCGGCCGCGGCGGGCTCGGCCGGCGACTCGGAGGATCGCGCTCATCGCGGCGATCGGGCGGTCGGATGCGTCGTCGTCGGGGGCCTCGTCGTCGATCAGGTCGTCGAGGGGCACGTCGTCGATGACGATCTCGTCCTCGGCATCCTCGGCCGGAACGCTGTCGACCTCGACCCGGATGTCGAGGACCTCGCTCGTCTCGCCCTCGCGGGCGCGGAGCAGCTCGAGATAGCGGACGAACCGCCGGATCGCGGACGCCGCCAGTCGCTCGGCGCGCGCCTCGTCGCCGACCTCGTCCTCGAGCGGAGTGACGTCGGCGACCAGGTACGGCTGGCGCTCCGGAGTCGACCGCGTCGATCGCGAATCGTCCGGTCGCGGCGGCCAGCAGGTCGTAGCGCCCATCGGGGTAGCGGCCCGCCTCGCGGATCTCGACGAGCGCACCGACAGCCGCGAGCGCCAGCGTGCCGCCGCGGCCCACCTCGCGTCCCTCGCGGATCAGCACCACTCCGAACGGCGCACCGGTCTCGAGGCAGTGCCGGGTCAGGGCCTGGTAGCGGTCCTCGAAGACATGGAGGGGCAGGACGATCCCAGGGCAGAGCACCGTGTGCAGCGGGAACAGCGGGATCTGCAACGACCTTCCCTCCGTTCGGATGGACAGGAAGCGCGACGTCCGGCCAGAGTCTAGCCCTCGCCGGGCCCGAGGCGTGCGGCGCCGGCGGGAAACGACGAAGCCGCCGGAGGTCCGACGGCTTCAGGTCCGATGCGGTGGGCCGGGCGGTCCGGCCGGGCCGTCCCGGCCGGATTGGGTCAGTGGCTGCAGCCCTTTGGCGCGCCACCGTCATCGGCCGTCCGGAAGCTCGAGCCGCAGCCGCACGCGGCCACGGCGTTGGGGTTGTTGACCGTGAAGCCGGCACCCATGAGCGTGTCGACGTAGTCGATCTGCGATCCCTGGAGGAGGCTGATGCTCTGGCCGTCGACGTAGACCTTGATCCCGCTCGCGTCGAGGACCTGGTCCTCGGGCGTCGGGGCATCCTCGAGCATCATCCCGTAGCGGAACCCGGAGCAGCCGCCGGAGTAGACGTAGACGCGAAGCCCGATCGCGGGGTTCGTCTCTTCCTTCGTCAGCTCCTGGAGCTTCGAGACAGCAGCGTCGGTCAGCGAGACCACCGTCGTCGTGGGCGGCTGCGGGTCGATCGGCGTCGGCTGCTGGTCGATCATCGGGCTGTGTCCTCCGGGACGGATGAGGCGATCGTGTGGGCGGTGAGCGCCCCGTACCCGCTCATCGTACGCACGAGCGCGGGTTTCGACAAGCGTGCGCGCCGAAACTCTCGTACCAGGTCAGCAAGGTCGCGAGTTCAGGCCGTCAGGTCGCTCGGGACCCAGCCGTACCAGAGGACGGCCGCGAGGACCGCCATGTCGACGACAAAGGCGCCGATGGAGCTGAAGACCGGGAACGCGACGGGGAAGAAGGCAAGGCCGGCCAGCGACGCGAGCGACGAAGCGATGGCCAGCGGCTGCCACCAGGCCTCCGGCAGCCAGCCCATGACGACGGCGCCCAGCGCCACGAAGCCGACGATGGCGAGCGTCCAGAGAACGGTGCCCACGGCCATGGCCAGGCCCTGGCCGCCGACACCGGTCAGGATCCACGAGTCGCCATTCCAGCCCGGGTTGACCGTTGCGACCTTGAACATCTGCATGAGGCCCATGCTGTGCCCGATCCCGTGAGCGATCAGCACAAGGGCGACCACGATCCTTGGCATCACGGCGAACCTCCCGCTGCTCCAACATTGCGCCACGCTCAATGAGGCATCGCGCGGCCGGCAGGAACAAGTGCCAAAGCGACCATTGCGCGTGCCCTTCGGGCGCGGCATCGAGCCGCTCGCGTGTAAGGCGGCGAGGACGACGTCCCCGGGGCTGATCCCGTGCGGTGGAGCCGCCTACGTCGCGGCGATCGCCTCGAGGATCCGGTCGGCGATGAAGCGGTGGCCCGAATCCGTCGGGTGGATGCCGTCGGGTCCGATCAATCGCTGGCGTGTCCCGGAGAACCACCGATCCGCGAGCGGGTCGACGAAGATCGCGTGGATCGAGCGCGCTGTCCGCCGAAGATGGTCGCGAAGGTCGAGGCAACGGGTCGGCGGCGTTCCATTCGACCAGATCGGCGCGACGACCACGAGCACGGCTTCGGGGAGGGCGCGATGCAGTCGGTCGAGCACGGCGTCGGCCGCTCGGGCGGTCGTTGCGGCCGACCATCGTGAGTCGTTGTGGCCCGCGGCGATGACGACGACGTCGGGCTTCTGCCGGATCGCCGCAGCCACGCGGGTGCCGACCGGCTGGTTCGTCCACCCGGGATTCATGAAGCCGGTCCCCGCCACGGCCAGGTTGGCCATCCGCCAGCCGAGGGTCCGAGCCACGATCGCCGGCCATCCGCGGCGGCCGATCCCCGCGCCGTTCATCCCGGTCGTGTAGGAGTCGCCCAGGAAGACCGCCTTGGCGCCGGCGGCGCGACGAACGGTGACCTTCGGGGCTGGATCACGTACGGCGACAACGGCGCGACCGAGGTCGGATCGGAGCTGGGGAGCATCCGGGGCCGGCGATGGCGGGCCAGACGACGGGAGCGGGTTCGCCGCGACGGGGTCCGCGCTCGCGACGTTCGGTGCCTGGTCCGCGACGAAGGCCTGGCCGTTCGCGTACGCATGCAAGGAGGCCCAGGGGGTCGCAGATGGCGACAACGCGGCCACGGCCAGCACGCCGATCGACAGGGTCAGTAGGATCGCGACTCGCATCCGTCGTCCGCGTGTACGCGGGTCGGGCCGTTGCACCAAGCGCTCTCCCAGCGTCGTTCGTCCCGGTTTGGCAGTGTAGCGCCGGTCGCGGATCGGCGATGCCCGAGTCGTGAGGACCGACGAACGTCGATCCCGACGGGCCACGAACGTCGATCCGGTCCGGCCATCGCTGTCCATTCCGCGGGCTCGAACTTCGCCCGATGGTCTGTGGGAGTTCTGCATCTGTCACACGAAATTCGCCCGCGCGTCTCCAACGCGGCCGGCGGAACTGACCGCTGACCGATAGCTCGAGTGACATATTCGTGCCCACACCCGCCACGTCCAACACCCACGACGGATTTCGCCCCGACATCGAAGGCCTGCGGGGCCTGGCCGTCCTCGTCGTCGTGCTGTTCCACGCCGGCCTCGCCGGGATGCCCGGCGGGTTCGTCGGCGTCGACGCCTTCTTCGTCATCAGCGGCTTCCTGATCACCGGGCTCCTGTTGCGCGAGCACGAGCGAAACGGGCGGATCGGGCTGCTCCAGTTCTACGCACGTCGAGCCCGGCGCCTGCTCCCGGCGGCCCTCGTCGTCCTCGTCGTGACGCTCGGCGTCTCCTTCGTGCTCGTGGCGCCACTCGATCGGGCGGCCGTCGGCCTCGACGGCGCCGTCGCGGCCCTGTCGTTCGGCAACATCCGCTTCGCCCTCGCGGCCGGCGACTACTTCTCGAGCGTGACCGACCCATCGCCGTTCCTGCATTTCTGGAGCCTCGGGGTCGAAGAGCAGTTCTACCTCCTGTGGCCCGCCGCGATCCTGCTGGTCGCCCGCGGCGCCCACGCCCGGCGCCGTGTCGGGATCGTCCTCGTCGTCATCGTGGCGGCGTCGCTCGCGGCCAACATCGTGGTCACCGACATCGCCGCCAACTGGGCGTTCTATTCGCTCCCGACGCGGGCCTGGGAGCTCGGTCTCGGTGGCCTGCTCGCGGTCAGCGCCGGCGCCCTGGCGCGGATCCCCGGTCGCGTCGTCGGCCTTGCCGGCTGGCTCGGCCTTGTTGCCGTCGGACTGGCGACGGTGGCCTTCGACTCGAGCCTCGCCTATCCCGGCGTGGCGGCGCTCCTGCCCGTCCTCGGAACGGTCGGCATCGTGGCCGGCGGGTCGCGCGCGCTCGGCCCCGGGAAGCTGCTGTCGCTCCCGCCGGTCCGGTTCCTGGGCAGGATCAGCTACTCCCTCTACCTCGTGCACTGGCCGATCCTCGTCCTGGCGCCGATGGCCGTCGGCGGCCCGGTCGACGAGATCGGGAGCGTCGGGCTGGTCGGAGCGTCGATCGTCGCCGCGATCCTCTGCTGGGCGCTGATCGAGACACCGTTCCGCACCGGGCTGCCGAGCCTGACGGTCCGCCCCGGGCGCACGGTGTCGCTGGGACTGGCTGCCATGTTCGCGGTCGTGGTCGTCGCGGCAGGCCCGTCGCTCGGGCTCGCGCCGGTCCAGGCGATCGCCACTCCCGACGCCACGCCGGCGCCGACCGAGGTCGTCGACGAACCGTGGCCAGATGAGACGGCCCTCCCGACCCCGACGACTCACCCGACCACCCGGCCGACATCGAAGCCGACCGGATCACCGGCGCCGCGACCGACGCCCGTGACCGCGCAGCCGCTCGACGTCGTCAATACCGGCGCACTGTCCAGTCGCGTGAGGCCCGCATTGGCGGACGCGCGCTCCGACGAGGAGCGCCTCCGCGCCGACGGCTGCCTCGCCTTCGAGCCGGTGACGAAGCCGGCCGCGTGCGTCTATGGCGACCAGCATTCGACGTACACCGTCGCGCTCGTCGGCGACTCGCACGCCGCGCAGTGGTTCCCGGCGCTCGAGCGGCTTGCCAGGCACGAGGGCTGGCGCATCGTCACCTTCGTCAAGGTCGCCTGCCCGTTCATCGACATGCCGATCCGCAACGTCGCGCTGAAGCGGGAGTACCGCGAGTGCGCCGACTTCAACGAGGCCGTGCTCGTCCGGCTGAACGCCCTCAAGCCGGACCTGACCCTGGTCTCGATGAGCAGGCTGGCCATCCACGAGATGCGCGACGGCGACGGCACGATCGCCGCCAAGGGCGCCGCCATCGGTCGCATGCTCGCCCGGATCCCCGGGACGTCGGCGATCATCGTCGACACGCCGAACGCGGCTCGCGACGTGCCGGCCTGCCTGTCCTCGAACCAGGACGACGTCGATGCGTGCGCCATCCCACGCAGGACGGCCTTCACGGAACGACTCGGTGCCGTCGAGGCGATCGCGGCCAAGGCCACCGGGGCTTCCCTGATCGACCTCACGACCCGCATCTGCGTCGGCGATGGCGCCTGCCCGGTCGTCGTCAACGACCGGATCGTGTACCGCGACCACAGTCACCTGACGGCAACGTTCTCGCGGTCGCTGGCTCCCGCCCTTGGGTCCGCGATCGCGCGGCTGGGCGCACCCACGGCCACGAAGGTCGGCCCGTCACCGGGGCCCTAGAACCCGATCAAGCTCCCGGATCAGTCCTCGATCCGCTCGACGACGGTCGCGATCCCCTGACCCACGCCGATGCACATCGTGGCCAGACCGTAGCGGCCGCCGGTCCGGCACAGCTCGTGGACGAGCATCGTGACCAGGCGACCGCCGCTCATCCCGAGCGGATGGCCGAGAGCGATGGCCCCGCCGTTGACATTGACCCTGGCGGGGTCGAAACCGAGCTCGTCGATGCAGACGAGGGACTGCGACGCGAACGCCTCGTTGAGCTCGATGAGGTCGAGGTCGCCGACCTCGATCCCGGCCCGCTCGAGGGCCTTCCGTGTCGCCGGCACCGGCCCGACGCCCATCACGGCCGGGTCGACCCCGGCCACCGCCGTCGCCACGACCCGCGCGAGCGGGCGGAGCCCGAGCTCGCGGGCACGCGCCGCCTCGACCAGCAGGACCGCCGCCGCGCCGTCGTTGATGCCCGAGCTGTTGCCGGCCGTGACCGTGCCGCCGTCGGCTCTTGAACGCCGGCTTGAGGCGGCCAAGCGCCTCGAGCGTCGTGTCCGCGCGCGGGTGCTCGTCGCGATCGACGACGAGCGTCTCGCCCTTGCGCTGCGGCACGCTCACCGGGACGAGCTGGCCATCGAACCGGCCGGCCTCGATGGCGGCGACCGCACGCTGCTGGCTCTCGAGGGCGAAGGCGTCCTGGCGCTCGCGCGAGACGCCCCAGCGCTCGGCCACGTTCTCGGCCGTCTCCCCCATGGAGTACGGGTAGTGCCGTTCGGCCAGCCGCGGGTTGACGAACCGCCAGCCGAGCGTCGTGTCGGCCAGCTCGCGCGGGCCGCGATCGAACGCCGAATTCGGCCTTGAGCTGGACATAGGGCGCTCGCGTCATCGATTCGACGCCGCCGGCGATGAACACGTCCCCGTCGCCGACGGCGATGGCGTGGGCCGCCGAGTTGATGGCCTGGAGCCCGGAGCCGCACAGCCGGTTGACGGTCAGCCCGCCGACCTCGACCGGGAAGTCCGCGAGCAGAAGCGCCATCCTCGCCACGTCCCGGTTGTCCTCGCCGGCCTGGTTGGCGCAACCGAGGATCACGTCCTCGACGATCGACGGATCGATCCCGGAGCGGTCGACGACCGCGCGCAGGACGGCCGCCGCCAGGTCGTCCGGTCGGACGCTCGCAAGCGCACCGCCGTAGCGGCCGATCGGGGTGCGGACGGCCTCCACGATCCAGGCGTCACGGGTCGGGCGGTCGGTGGGACGGGTCACGAGAGCGATTGTACGGACGTTGGCCGCAACCGAGCCCCGGTCAGATCGCTGCGGCCCCCTCCAGGAGGGCCGGCGCAGGTACGAACCTCGAACCGCCGGGCGCGAGGCTCTCGAGGGCGGCAAGCACCGCGCCCGGACCACCCAACGCGGCGGTGCGCTCGAACGGGCCCATCGGGTGGCCCGCGCCGAGCCGCATGGCGAGGTCGATGTCCGCGGCCGACGCGACGCCCTCACCGAGCGCCCGGTACGCCTCGTTGACGATGGCCAGCGTGATCCGATCGGCCACGGTCGCGGCGGGCAGCGGCTCGACCGCACGGGTCAGCTGGCCGATGTCGCGCGCCTCGCCGACGGCCGGCCCGTCCGCGTCGTAGGCATAGAACCCGCCGCCGGTCTTGCGCCCGAGCCGGCCGGTGGCGACGAGGCGCTCCTGGATCAGCGACGGCCGGAACCGGTCCACGAGCCCGTCTCGCCTGGCGCGCATGCCCTCGAAGACGCCGAACGCCGCCGCCAGATTGACGTCGAGGCCGATCAGGTCCATGAGCTCGAACGGGCCCATCGGGTAGCCCGCCGCCCGCACGGCCGCGTCGATGCCGCTCACGGACCCGAGCCCGCTCTCGAGGATCGCCAGCGCCTCCAGGGTGAACGGTCGATTGACGCGGTTGACGATGAAGCCGGGCGTGTCGGCACAGCGGACCGGCACCTTCCCCCACGCCGTGACGATGGCCGTGGCGCGCTCCATCGTGGCCGGGCCAGTCGCCGCCGCTCCGACGATCTCCACCAGCGGCATCACCGGTGCCGGGTTGAAGAAGTGGAGTCCGAGGACGAGCGCCGGTCGACGCGTGGCCGCGCCGATGTCCGCGACCGACAGGGCGCTCGTGTTGGTCGCCAGCAGGGTCGTCTCGGGCGCTGCCGCGTCGAGGACGTCGAAGATCGCTCGCTTCGCCGCGAGATCCTCGAGGACTGCCTCGATGACGAGCTCCGTTCCGGTCGCAGCGTCGGCCAGCGACACGGCGTCGCGGAGCAGGGCGAGGCGTCCGGCGACCCACTCGTCGGCGGAGTCGGGATCCAGGTCGAGACGACCGGCGCGGCGCGCGAGACCGGCCCGGATCCTGGACCGTCCGCGCTCGATCGCGGCGGCGTCGACATCGTGGAGGAGGACGCGATGACCGGCCTCGATCGCCAGCTGGGCGATGCCCGCGCCCATCGTCCCGGCCCCGACCACGCCGATGACGCCGATCTCGCCGGCCATGGGTCAGACCGGCTTGATCGATTCGAACGGCTGCCGGCAGGCCCGGCAGAACCGGATCGTCCGGCACTGGGTCGGACCGAACGCGTTCTCGAGGACGGTCTCCCGCGACCCGCAGTGCGGGCACGGGACCCGCGGTTCGAGGGCGATCGGGGCCGGGGCCGCACGGCCGTCCGGCGGGGCGATCCCGGCCGCGGTGAGGGCCCGGCGACCGTCCGGGCTGATCCGGTCCGAGGTCCACGGCTCCGCGAACGTGGCCACCACCTCGACCGGCCGCCCGAGGGTGCCGACGCGCTCGGCGATGGACGTCTTGATGATCTCCAACGCCGGGCAGCCGACGAAGGTCGGCAGGATCTCGATCCGGATCGGGCCGTCGCCGGAGCCGACGTCGACTCGATGGACGATCCCGAGGTCGACCACGGACAGCATCGGCAGCTCGGGGTCGGGCACCTCGGCGAGCAGGGCGTGGACGGCCGCTGCGTCGACGGCCTGAAGGAGACCGCCCGCCGCGCCCGACCGGGCGCGCGCGATGCCGACCTGGATCCCAGCCTCGCTCACCACGTCGCTCCCGGCTCGGTCCGGCGCACGGCGTTGAACTCGCTCCACAGCCAGTCGAACGCCGGGCCATGGTCGAGGCGGGCGCGGTCCGGATCCCCCGCCGGCGGCGGCATCGGCAGGTCGAGAGCGGCGAAGACGGGCTCGATCGAGGCGCGCCAGCGGCCTTCGAGCTCGGACATCGGCGCATCGAGGACGCCGCCCTCGATCAGGGCAGCTTCGTCCGGAAGCGGGGCGAACACCGTGGCCGCGTCCGGAGCCAGCTCGGCCAGGGCAGCCAGCAGCCGGTCGCGCGCCCTCGCCGTCGTCCCGCGCCAGCCGGTCGAGCCAGGCCGAGGCATGCATCCGGTGGTAGCGCTCCTCGCGGATGAGCTTTGCGACGAGGCCGGACAGGGGCATCCACGACCCGCCGGCCAGTGCCTCGAGGCGGACCGTGTCGGACGTGTCGTACAGGTAACGGCGGGCGATCGTCATCGCCCAGTCGCCGCGGCCGTGGTCGAGCAGACGGCAATGCCGGTAGTCGGCGGGCCGGCGATCGTAGGCGATGGCGTCCGGGTCCGTGCCGGTCAGCTCGCCGAGAAGACCGTAGAGCGCCGCGGCGTGGCCGAGCTCGTCCTGCGCGAGGGAGCTCATCGCGACGTCCTCCTCGAGGAGCGGCGCGATCCCGGTCCATTCCGAATCGGAGAAGCCGATGACGAGCTCGTCGTCGGCCAACGAGCGGAGCAGCTCGGCGAGGGCGAGGCCGGCGACAGGCGGTGACGCGACGCTCATCCCGACCGGGCCTTCGGCTTCGGCTGACCGGCCGCCTCGCGGGCCGCCGCGAGCTTGTCGCGCATCACGTAGCCACCGGGCTTCTTGAACGAGCGGTCGAGCGGTGGCTGGAGCAGATCCGGATCGTCGAGGTCGAGGATGTCCGACCGACGAACCACCCACAGCCGGACGCTCTCCTGGCGCCGGCCGTAGAGCTCGCGGGCGTAGTGAACGGCCAGCTCGGCATCGGGCGCCATCACGCTGCCGCCGTGGCGCATGGGGTCGCCGTCCTTCTCCTGCCGGAAGACTTCCCATGGTTCCAATACGGGACCCTCGGAGGACCGAGGCGACGCTACGCTAGCCATCGGTCCGAGGTTTCGGCCGCGGTGACACCGAGGATCGATTCGCGGACCCAGCGTGTCTCCTCGCGCACCAGCCGGCGGAACTCGAGGCGGGCCTGGGACATCGGCCCGTGGTTGGTCACGACCCTGCGCAGCTCGTCCCAGTCCGGCTCCGTGTAGCGCCACTCCCCGGCATCCTCGTCGAACCGCAGCTCCGGGTCGGGGATGACCAGCCCGAGCTCGCGGATGCGCGGCACGTAGATCGTCAGGAACTCCTGGCGGAGCTCCTCCGACGTCTTGGCCTTGATCCGCCAGTGGAGGTCGCGGTCCTTGTCGCGGGGCGAGCGCGGCCCGTGCATCTGCATCAGCGGGCCCCACCAACGATCCAGCGCGTCCTGGATCGCGGCGCGCTGCGCCGGCGTCCCCGTGACCATCGTGACCACGACATCGCGGCCGTGCATGATGTGGACCAATTCCTCCCAGCAGATCTTGCGCATCGTCCGGGCGTACGGCGCGTAGCTCGAGTCGCGCAACGCCTGCTGCGCAACGATCGCGGCGGCGTCGACCAGCCAGGCGATCATCCCCACGTCGGCCCAGCCGACGGTCGGGTAGTGGAACACGTTGTGGAACTTCGTCTTGCCGGCCAGCAGGTCGTCGAACATCGCCTCGCGCGGCTTGCCGAGGTCCTCGGCGACGCGGTACAGCAGCTGGGCGTGGCCGACCTCGTCCTGGACCTTGGCGGTCAGTGCCAGCTTGCGCCGGAGGGTCGGGGCACGCATCAGCCATTCCCGCTCGGGGAGAACGCCCATCAGCTCGCTGTTGGCGTGCATCTCGACGAAGCGGAGCACGGCGGTCCGGTACTCGTCGGGCATCCAGTCGGTCGCCTCGACCTTGCGCCCGGCGATGACGTGCTCCTCGAACAGGGCGAACCGCTCGTCGTGCGGCAGGTCGTCGTTGAAGGCCGGTCGTGCTCGCTCGAGTGGCCCGAGGATCGGTTCGAGGGCGAGCGGATCGGTCACGGCCGGACTCCGGATGGCTGGACCGCCCGGACCGACAGGTCGGCGTACGCGTCGGCGATCGCCCGGGCCGGCAAGCGGCCCTTCGGGTCGTACCAGCCGACGAGGCCGTTGAGCGCGGTCAGGATGTACGTGGCGGTGAGGGCCGGATCGACGTCGGCGAACGCGCCGGTCTCGATGCCGATCATGATCGTCGCCCGGAATCGGGCCTCGTAGGCATCGCGCCGGTGGGCCATCGCCTCGCGCCGGCCGGGATCGAGTGCCCGCCACTCGTGGACGAATACGCCTGCCCGCTCGATGTCGTCGGTGAGCACCCCGACGTGGGCCCGGACGAGCGAGATGAGCTGGACGCCCGGGCCGAAGACGACGGCTCCCGGGTCCGCGGCCTCGACGATATCGGCGGCAGCCTCGAAGCGCGCGGCCATGCGCTCGACGATCGACCACAGGACGTCCTGCTTCGATGAGACATGGGCGTACAGGCTGGCGCCCTGGATGTCGACCGCGCGCGCGATGTCGCGGACGCTCGTGCCCGAGTAGCCGCGTTCGCGGAACAGCGTGCTGGCCGCGTCCTCGATCTCGCGGCGGCGGGTCGTTTCCACCATCGATTCGGAGCCTCGCCTAACTAACGATCGTTAGGCAGGCAGGTTACGGCGGGAAGGGCCCGCCGTCAAGACGACGGCGGGCCAGGACAACGTGGCTGGTCAGCGGCGCTGCCACTCCGGCCGACCGATGGCGGGCCAACCGCTCGGGTGTGTCGCGCCGGTGGATGGATCCCAGATGAGCTGTTGAACCGGGTTCTGATCCCCATCGAATGGCTCGACCAGGATCGACGTATCGTCGGGTGACCACTCCATCACCGTGTTGCAGCAATCGATCAAGCCGTGATCGGTCTCGATCCCCGGGCTCGACCCGTCGGCCGGCAGGACGGCGAGTGCCATGTCCTCGTCGTGCGCGGCATACCCGCGAACGATGGCGATGCGGGTGCCGTCGTTGGACCACTCCGGCGCGTCCTGGAATGTGGCCGTTGCGGGCATCGGGAGGGTCATGTCGTGCCTGCCGTCGATCCCGACCACGTGTACCTGGTAGCTGTTGGGTGCCGGAAAGACCGTGGTCGCCGCCGAATAGGCGATCCGCTTCCCGTCCGGCGAGAGGCGGACGAAATCCCGGCCGATGCCCGGCGCCGGTTCGACGATCGTGCGCGGAGTCCCGGTCTTGACGTCGACGGCGTAGATCCCGGGATCGTTCCCGCCGATCGGCTTCCCGGAGACGATCAGCTCGGCGCCTTCCGGCGGTCGAAAGACGGCGCCCGAGATGGTCATGCCGGGTGCGACCTGATGATTACCCGAGCCGTCCGTGTTGACCAGCCAGAGCTCGTGCTGGTCATCCGGTCCGAACGCGTACGCGATCTGGCGGCCGTCCGGCGAGATATTCGTAGGTCGCGATCTCGGACCACGCCACCGGCGTCACCGCGATCGGGTCGCTGCCGTCGGGGCGCACGGTGACCAGCGAGCTCGAGCCGTTCAAGGCGCGTTGGAACAGGATCCGTTCGCCGTTCCGTGAGAAGACCGGGGCCGAGTCGGTCCCGGGATCGGCCGTGAGCGCTGTCGCCGCGCCGGTCGCCGGGTCGAGGGTGTAGATGTGACCGCCGGCCGCGTAGGCGACGAGGCCGTTCTCGGCGTGACCGAACGGTGCGGGCCCCCTCGGCCGTGAGCCGATCGCGGCGACCGCGACGAGCGCCAGGACGAGGAGGATCAGCGCCACCATCGGCGCGAAGCGCACGGGAACCCGTGGCAACGCGGCCATCCGTGACGTGACGGCAGACATGGGAAGCCACCTTTCCGGGAACGTCCACCCAGGCCGCTGCCGCATGCGGGCGGTCTGCTGGACGACGTGATCTCGATAATCGGGGGTCGGGCCCGGCGCCAGCTGCGCCAGGAGGTCGGGCAGATCCCGTTCGAAACGCTGATCGGCGGTCATGCCGGCGCCCCTTCCGTGACCTGTCCCGTCGGCGACGGGCTCCCGAGCACCGACTTGCGCATCGCGGCCAGCGCGTAGTGCAGGCGGGATCGGGCGGTGCCCTCCGGGATGCCCAGTGCTGCCGCGACGTCGGGCAGTGGCATCCCGAGGAAGTAGTGCAGGACGACGACCGCTCGATGCCCGGCGTCGAGACGCCGAAGCGCCAGGTCGAGCATGTCGCGATCGGCGACGTCCGCGGCCATGTCGGCCGCCCCCGGGACGTCGATCGGCGTGAGCTCGACCTCGATCACGCGGCGCTTCCGCCGGCGATAGAGGTCGAGACACGCGTTGACGGTCAAGCGATGGAGCCAGGCGTCGAAGCGATCCGGGTCGCGCAGGCCCGGAAGATCCCGCCAGGCTCGGAAGTACGCGTCCTGGACCGCGTCCCGCGCAAGGTCGGGGTCCCGGACGATGAGGCGTGCCGCGGTGTCCAGCCGCGCGATGGTCATGTCGACGAGCGCGGTGAAGGCGTCATGATCGCCTCCCCTGGCCCGCTCGACGAGACCTCGCTGGTCCACGGTTCGCCTCGACTGGTGCGCGACGCTCGTCGCCGCGCTCACTACGGTATGGCGTCCGCGTCACGCGAATCACTCACCGACCCGGTGAGATCGCATCGACGGCGAGTCCCGGTCACTCTCCCCGGAAGGTCGGTGGGCGCTTGTCGACGAACGCCGCGAGTCCCTCCGCGTGGTCCGCGGTCCCGCCGGCGATCCCCTGCCGCCAGGCCTCCTCCTCGAGGGCCGCGTCGAGGTCGAGCGACCAGGCCCGCTCGAGCGCGCGCTTCGTCTGGGCGAGGGCGATCGGGGCGAGCGCGGCAAGCCGCGTGGCGACCGACCGCGCCTCGCCGGCCAGCGCATCCGCCGGGACCACCCGCGCGACGAGCCCGAACCGTTCCGCGTCGGCGGCCGACAGCGGCGTCCCGAGGAGCGCCATCTCCGCCGCCTTCGCCGGGCCGACGAGGCGGGGCAGCATCCAGGTGGCGCCGCTATCCGGCACGAGCCCGATCCGGCCGAAGGCGAGGGCGAAGCTGGCCTCCTCGGCCGCGACCCGCACGTCGCAGGCGAACGCGAGCGACGCCCCGGCCCCGGCCGCGACACCGTTGATCGCGCCGACGATCGGCTGGTCGAGCGAGCGCATCGCCCGGATGATCGGGTTGTACTCCTCGCGCAGGAGGACCGACAGCGGCGGAGCGTCCGGCGCGAGACGCTCCTTGAGGTCCTGGCCGGCACAGAACGCGCGGCCGGCGCCCGTCAACACGACCGCACGGACCGACCGATCGCGACCGATGCGGCGGAGCGCCGCCAGCAGGTCCCGCTTGAGCGCCGCCGTCAGCGCGTTGAGCGCATCGGGCCGGTCGAGGGTGAGCGTGGCGATCGAATCGGCGACCTCGACGCGCAGGGGCGAACGATCACCGGCGCCCGGCTCGGACGCCATCAACCGACGTGCTGGACCCCGGCGAACTCGACGAGTCGGCCGTCGACCAGCTCGAAGACGCGACGGTCGATCGGCTCGTCGGAGCCACCGGACTGCTCGATGATGAAGTCGGCGAACAACGTCGCGAAATCGTCGTCGTCCGGGCGGAGCGAGGCGGCCGTCATCAGGTGGCGCTCCGGGAGGCCGACGAGGATCCTGCCGGCCGGTCCCAGCTCGGCCGTCAGGTGGGCGACGACCTCCGGCAGCAGGATCCGGACGGCGTCCCAGCCGTTTCCCGTATCGGAGCTGATCAGCCGGCGCTCGCCCGAGACCTCGTCGGTCCACGGTGCGGTGGCCGACCAGGCGGCGAGGTTGCGCAACGCGGCATCCTGGACGTCCGACGGCTCGACGCCCCACGACATGAGGTGGTCGCCGTTGACGACGATGTCGTACGCGCCGGCATCGAGCGTGTAGACGACGGGCAGCTCGGCCGGTCCGATGTCGAGCAGCGGCTGCGTGTGGCTCTGGGTGGCGTTGGCAGCGAGGCTCTCGCGATCGAATGACTCGATCTGCAGTCCCTGGGTGCCGACGGGCCGGAACGCCGGGTAGAGCAGGTCGCGCGCGACGGTCCAGTCCTGCTCGGGCGCCTCGGCCGGCGACGACGTGGGCACGGGCGGCCCCGGCTGATGGCCGCTCACGGGTGAATCGGCATCGATCGGGGCGAGGTAATCGGGCGCGCTGTCACGGATCGCCGGCGGCGGCTCGTCGCCCAGGTCCCGCGCGATGTCGCGACCGACGTTGCTGCCGCCGTTGGTGTCCTGCTCCATGCCGTCCTCCTTGCGCGCTCGTCAGCGTCCCGACCAGACGGGCGGGCGTTTCTCGGTGAAGGCGGCCATCCCTTCGGCCTGGTCCTGGGTGTCGAAGAGCCCGAAGAACGTCTCGCGCTCGCGGGCGAGCCCGGCGGCCAGCGGCCGGTCCGCGGCATCGAGCACGGCCGCCTTCGCGGCACGGACCGCGAGCGGCGGCATCGCGGCGATCCGCTCCGCCAGCTCGAGCGCCGCGTCGACGGTCGCCTCGGACGGGACGACCGTGGTCACCAGCCCGACGGCGGCCGCGTCGCTCGCGCTCATCGTCCGCCCGGTGAGGATCAGCTCCATCGCCCGGGCCTTGCCGATCGCCCGGGTCAGCCGTTGCGTCCCGCCCGCACCCGGCATGACCCCGAGCCGGATCTCCGGCTGGCCGAAGCCGGCGTCCTCGGCCGCGACGATCATGTCGCAGGCCATCGCCAGCTCGCAGCCGCCGCCCAGGGCGACGCCGCGGACGGCGGCGATGAGGGGCAGGCCGACCTCCGCCAGGCGATCCCACACGTCGAACCGCCGGCCCGCGGTCAGGGTGGCCGACGTCTGCGGGGCGAGCTCCCGGATGTCGGCCCCGGCGGCGAACGCCCGGTCGCCGGACCCGGTGATGACCGCGGCCCGACAGGCAGGGTCGCGATCGAGGGCCTCCAGGGCCTCCACGAGCTGGTCGAGCAGGTCGAAGCTGAGCGCATTGAGCGCCTCGGGCCGGTCGAGCGTGACGAGCGCGACGTGCGCCAGCGTGGCCGCCGGTGCCAGGGCGGCCGGAGCCGGGGCGGGGAACGCCACCCGGATCAGGGCGGCACCTCCCTCGGATCGCGTGTCGGGCGCAGGCTCGTTCGACGGCGGGGTCTCGGTCACGGGCGCTCCTCGACGAGTGTGTCGACAGTATCCACGAGCGGGGAAGCGGCGGCGTCCAGCTCCGGCACGTCCTCCAGCACAAGAAGCGTCGCCAGTCCCGGCGCGATGTCCCGGAGGTTGCGCCCGGCCGCCCGCATCTCGTCGCTGGCGAGGGCCTGCTCGAGCGATGCCGGGTCGTCGAACTCCATCGCCGTGACGAGCAGGAGCTCCCGGTCGCCGAGGAGGGTCTGCGCCACGCGCCGCACCCGGACGCCGCGAAGGCCGGGCGTCGCGGCGATGAGCGGCAGGTGCTCCTGGGCGTACCGCCGCTCGAAGGTCGCCTGGGCATCGGGCCCGCCCTCGGGGCGGCGGAAGAGCGCGAGCATGGTGGTCATCGGGGTACCTCCGTGAGGGTGTCCGCGCGCTCCCGCGCGGTCGGCTCGGTCGAACGATAGAAGGCCGTCAGCGCGGCGCCGACGAGATCGGCGCCTTCGTGGACGACGTCGTGGCCGCTGCCCGGGACGACGAGCAACCGCCCGTCGCTCACGGCCCGCGACAGCGCCGCGGCCTGCCCGACGGGCACGAGCGGGTCCCGGTCGCCGCAGGCGATCAGGGTCGGTGCGTCGATCGCGCGCAGGTCGCCCGGCGCCACGAGGGGCTGGGTGGCCACGTCCGCGGCGATCGCGGCGAGCAACGGCCGCCAGGCACCGCTCCCCTGGGTCTTGTCGTGGGTCCGGGCGAGGCTGGCGGCCCAGGCTGGGTCGTCGCGGGCGACACGGTCGGGGTCGAGGAGCCGGCGCACGACGCTGGCACGTGGCTCCCGCTCCGGGCTGATGCTGATCGCGACGAGCGTCCGGATCCGCGCCGGCGCCCGCGACACGAGGGAGAGCGCGGTCATCCCGCCCATCGAGTAGCCGGCGAGATGGAACGTGTCGAGACCCATCGCATCGACGAAGGCCAGCGCATCGTCCACGAGCCATTCGGCCCGGAACCCGGCGGCGACGTCCCAGCGCGTCCGGCCGTGACCGCGGGCGTCGGGAAGGAGGAGCCGGAATCCACCCGCGAGACGGGGGATCAGCGCGTCGTACGTCTGCCGGCCGGGTGTCGCCGCACCGTGGAGGAGGACGAGCGGCGGGCCTGCGCCGATCGCGTCGTAGCCGATGTCGAGGCCGTTGGCGGCGATCGATGGCATCGCCGCGATGCTACCCCGCCGCGGACCGGTCGAGTCGCAGCCCGAGCGGGGTGCGCATGACCTCCATGGCGAAGTCGAACGCGTCGACTGCGACCGACCGCGGGATGTCGTCGGGGTGGACGTGGCCCTCGCCGATGGCCAGCGTGCGGGCTGCCTCCTCGGACGTGGCGACGTAGCCTGCCGTCTCCGCGGCCCCGAGCGGCTGCCCGCGACGCGCCCGTTCGATCAGCTCGGCGGTGGCGAGGTCGTCCGCGCCGGATCCCGGGCGGACGAGGACCAGCCGGTGATGACGTAGGTCGGGGCACCCAGGCCGGACGCGGCGACGGCCCGGGCGGTCGCCGACGCGGTGACCAGCGCAGCGCACCACAGTCGGGTCGCTGCAGCTGCAGCCACGACACCCTGGGTCCCGGCCGAGGTCCGCTGGACGATCACCCGGCCGTCGACGTCGGCGTCGGCCAGCTCGGTCGGCGAGTTGGCGAAGTCGAAGCCGGGCGGGCGGCGGCCGTGCTCCTCGCCCATCGCCAGCGAGCCCGGCACCGCCGCCTTGAAGGCGAGCGCCTCGTCCACGCCGCGGACGAGGTAGACGTGGCGGGCGCCGGCCGCCAGCGCGTAGGCGGCCGTGCTGAACGCGCGGAGCACGTCGACGACGACGACCGCGCCGGTCGCCCGGTCCGCTTCCGCGGTCGGCACGAACCGGGCATCGGCCACGTGGTCGCTGCCCGGCGCCAGGTCGGTGGTCGGATCGGCGGTGCGCTCCAGCTCCTGGGGCATGAGCCGATGCTAGCCCTCGGGCTTGCCCTCGACCTCGGCGGTCGCCGCTCGCTCGATCCGCAGGTAGCGGCGGCGGTAGTACAGCAGCGGCATCGAGTGCTCGGGCTCGCTGCCGAGGACGTCGACCTCGCCGATGAACAGGTCGTGGTCGCCGGCCGAGAACGTCTCGACGAGCGTGCATTCGAGGGTCGCGATCGCGCCGTCGATCAGCGGCAGGCCGGTCGCCCCGGCGTGCCATGCGGCGCCGCAGAAATCGAGGCGGCCGGGCTCGACGGGTGCCCCGGCGAAGCAGTCCGACAGCGCCTGCTGGTCCTCGGACAGGACGTTGACGGCGTAGCGACCCGCAGCCCGCACGATCGGCGTCAGGAAGCGCCGGCGGTCGAGCGCGACCATGACCAGGGGCGGATCGAGCGACACCGAGCTGAGGGCGTTGACCGTGATCCCGACCGGCCGGCCTCCGTCGAACGTCGAGACGACCGTCACCCCGGTCACGAACCGGCCCATGACCCTCCGGAACTCGTCCGAGCCGATCGGTGTCGTCGCCGTGCTGCGCATGCGCGGAGTCTAGGGCACCTCCCCCGGGACCCCTACAATCCGGGCATGACCGACACGGCGCCGCGACCGGCGACCCGCGTGGAGCGCGATTCGATGGGCGAGATGGAGGTCCCGGCCGAGGCGCTGTATGGCGCCTCGACCCAGCGGGCCGTCCTCAACTTCCCGATCTCGGGCCGCGGCCTCCCGCCCCGCTTCCTCCACGCGCTGGCCCTGATCAAGCGGGCCGCCGCGGAGACCAACGGCGAGCTCGGCCTGCTCGACCCTGCCGTGGCGTCCGCGATCGCCGAGGCGGCGCGCGACGTCGCCGAGGGCGCGCACGACGACCAGTTCCCGATCGACGTCTACCAGACCGGCTCCGGGACGTCGACCAACACGAACATGAACGAGGTCGTCGCCCACCTGGCCGCGCGCCGTCTCGGCGAGGGCCGGTCGGTCCATCCCAACGACGACGTCAACCGCTGCCAGAGCTCGAATGACACGATCCCGACCGCGCTCCAACTGTCGGCCGCGCTGGCGATCGAGACCGACCTCCTGCCGGCCCTGGAGCGGCTCCACACCGCGCTGGTCGCCAAGGAGCAGGCGTTCTGGCCGGTGGTCAAGACCGGTCGGACCCACCTCCAGGATGCGACCCCGATCCGACTCGGACAAGAGTTCCGTGGCTACGCCGGGCAGGTCGAGGAATCGCTGCGCCGCGCGAAGGCGGCTCAGGCCGAGCTGCTGGCCGTGCCGCTCGGCGGGACCGCCGTCGGGACGGGGATCAACGCCCACCCGGAGTACGCGTTCCGGACCTGTGCGCGGCTGTCCTCGCTGACCGGTCTCACGGTCCGCGAAGCCCCCAACCACTTCCACGCCCAGTCGACCATCGACGCCGCGATCGCGGCCCATGGCGCGATCCGGACGATCGCCCTGAGCCTCTGGAAGATCGCCTCGGACGTCCGCCTCATGGGGATGGGGCCACGGGCCGGGCTGGCCGAGGTCGCGCTGCCCGAGACGCAGCCGGGGTCGAGCATCATGCCCGGCAAGGTGAACCCGGTCATCGTCGAGAGCCTGACGATGGTCGTCGCCCGCGTGGTCGGCAACGACACCACGATCGCGTTCGGCCAGACCGGCAGCCTGCTCGAGCTCAACGTGATGCTGCCGGTGACGGCGACGGCCCTGCTCGAGTCGATCGAGCTGCTGGCCGCCGCGACGGCCAACTTCAGCGAGCGCTGCATCGACGGCATGACCGCCACCGAGCGCGGGCCGGCGCTCGTCGAGCAGGGACTGATGTTGGCCACGGCGCTGGCCCCGGTGATCGGCTACGACGAGGCGGCGAGGCTGGCCAAGGAAGCGCACCGCACGGGCCGGACGATCCGCGACCTGGCGCTCGAACGCGGCCTCGATGCCGAAGAGCTCGACCGGCTGCTCGATCCGGCGGCGATGACCGAGCCCGGCCTGGGCGGGGGTCCGGCCGGAGGCTAGACCGCGGCGGTCTGCATGGCCCGCGTCGGCGCAGCCGTCACGACGGGCTGTAGTCGTCGCGGGCGCGCGTCACCCGCTCGGCGACCAGGTAGATGCCGATGCAGGTCCACGTTGCGCCGAACGCAAGCCAGCCGCCCGTCCACGGGATCAGCATCGCCACCGACCCGACGAGCAGCAGGCCGCCGACGATCTCGTCGCCCGCCCGGATCAGGAGGAGCCCGATCGCGGTCGCGCCGAGCATCGCCACGGTCTGGGTCGCGGCCAGCGTCACGGGATCCGCCGCACCGGCGATCGTGCCTGCGAGCGCGGCGACCCAGGCGACCGAGCCAAGGACGACGGTGCCCACGGCGAGTCCGACCGTCGGACCGCCGCGGTCACCCATGCGGAGCGCGCAGCCGAGCGCCGCCACCGACAGCGCGATCGCGGCGACCAGCGCGACGGGGACCAGGTCGATCAGATAGCCGGGCCAGTCGAGCGGGCTCGGCTGCGTCAGGGTCGCGGCCGCAACCACCGTCCACAGTCCTCCGCCCGCGAGCGCGGCTGCAGCCGGGAGCCACGACGGCGAGGACGGATGGAGCCACGCGTCGAGGGCGCCGCGGGCCAGGTCGACCAGGTCGCGCTGGCCCGGGGAGCGGGCCTCCAGCAGGGCGTCCATCTCCTCGCCGTAGCGGGCACGCCACCACGGCGGGTACAGCCGGACCAGGGATGCCGTCCTCATGCGCAGCCACCCTCGACGCGCTGAGGGATGATCCCAGGCTGGCCGAGAGCGACCGGGAGGGGCCCGAGGGTGATCGTCCCGGTGTCGATCGTCAGGACCCCGGTGGCGTCGACCTCGATGGCGTACCGGTCCATGCCGCGCGGTGCCGGCCCGTACCGCTCACCTGCGGCCTTGATGCCCAGCCGGTCGTAGCGGGATTGGTGGCACGGACAGTGGAACCAGAAGTCCTCGATACAGGGGTTCGGGCGGCAACCGAGATGCGGGCAGACCTGCGACAAGGCACGGAGGTTGAGAGCCGTGCCATCGCCGGTCGGGTCGCTTCCAGCCTGCCAGCCACCCTTCCCCGGGTCGACCACGATGACGAACGCACGGGCCGCCGGGACGTATGCCGGGAACCCGTCACGAATGGGCAGGCCCGGGTTCGCGGCGAGGAGGTCGGCGAAGGTCCCCACGCGGACGCGCGGCGAGACGCCCGCCACCGCCGACCAGGCGAACCCCAGGGTCCCCGCGAGCCACTCCACCGCCAGCAGGCCGACCCCGGCGGCGAGCCCGCGGCGAAGGAGGTTCCGCCGCGAGAGGCCCAGCTGCTGGTCCGCCCGCCACGCGCGGAGCACGGCCGGACTGGCCGGCTGGACCGCGGAGGGCGGGATCCGGCCCGGCATGGATCACTCCGGCTGCGGGTCGGCGAGCGGACGTGCGGCGCGGGGCAAGCGCAGGAGCGAGGTCCCGACCACGGCCCAGGCGGTGCCCAGGAGACCGAGGACCAGGAACTGGAGGTCGGGGTTCGCGTTCCGCGACAGCGCCCCCGACGCGACGGCCAGGATCGTGGCCCACGGGATCGTCACCCCAACGATGAGCGTGGCGAGCGCGGCCAGGGACCAGAGGCCCGCCCGCCATGCCGCGATCCCGACGATCGCGAGGCCGCCGAACGCGATCAGGCCGAACCACATCATCCATGGCGCGATCGACCACAGCAGACCGGCGAAGCAGCTGACGCCGGCCACCATCCGCATCTTGTCCGACGGCTCCGGCAGCTGGATCGCGAGCGCGAGCAGACCGACGCCGAGGAGCATCACGGCCACGAAGAGGAAGCGGCAGGCCCGCGCTGACATCCCGATAGGTGCCGTGCTCATCGACCACGATCGGTCCGCTGACGGCGACGATCATGGCCACGAACCACAGGACCCCGCCGGCAAGCGTCAGCCAGCCGGCGCGGACCGGCCACGGGCCGCGCCCGACCGGCGGCTCGGGGAGGGGCGATGGCTCGGCCGGTGGATGTACCCGGGCGTCGAGGGCGCCGCGGACGATGTCGAGACGATCGGACAGATCCGGCGGGCGATCGGCCAAGAGGGCGAGGAACTCATCCTCGTACCGGCTCCGCCACGTCCGCGGGTAGAGGTCGACCAGCCGGATCATCGCGACGCCTCCCGGATCCGCTCAAGGCCGGTTCGCGCGAACCCCGCGAGCCCGGCCAGCTGTGCCTCGAGGGTGGTCGCCCCGAGCGCCGTCAGGCGGTATGGACGACGACGGTCGACCGGCTCGAGCGGTTCGATCAGCCCTCGCTGCTCGAGCCGCGCGAGCGCTCCGTACAGGGTCCCGGGCCCGAGCGGGACCCCCGAGACGCCCTCGACGTCGGCCATGATCGCGTAGCCGTGCTTAGGCCCGTCGGCAAGGGAAAGGAGGATGTACAGCGACGGCTCCGCGAACCGTCCGAGCTCGGTGAATCCGTCGGTCACGAGGAGGGCACCTCCGAGTCGTCCACGATACGCCCTCGGTCAGTCGCCGACGACGACGGCGCACGCGATCCGGGCACCGCTCCCGCCGTTGCCCACGTCGGTCACCTGGTCGTCGGGGTTGGCATGGATGATGAATGCGCTGCCGTCAGCGTCGAACAGGGTGGCCGCGCCATCCGACAGCGTCACCCGGTCGGTCGTTGCGTTGAGGTGACCCACGCCGTCGTCGTTGACCGTGAGGTTCGGCAGATCGCCGGCGTGCGGACCGCTCGGGTTGTCCAGCCCGTGCTGGTGAGCGAGCGGGTTGTAGTGCCCGCCGGCCGCGGCGAACGTGGGCGAGCACGACCCGACGGCGTGGATGTGGATGCCGTGCAGGCCGGCGGCGAGGCCCTTGACGTGCACGTTCACGTGCACGTCCCCGTGCCGGTCCTGGGTCAGCTGCAACGAGCCGATCTCGGCACCCGTGGTGTCGACGAACGTGCCGTGGGCCTGCGGTGCCGGCGTCCCGCCTGCGGCCACCGTGGTCGCGATGGCGAAGACAAGCAAGGGGGCGGCCACGATGGCCGTGGTTCGACGGATGGACGACATCTCTGATCCCTCCTGGCTCGGGTGCCGATATATCGTCATATGCTATATCGCCTCACGATATATACGCGACCCTGTTGCCGATGTCAAGCGATCGACCGGCGCGCGGTCGCCGGACCCCGCGGCTACAATCCGGCCGATGACCGACACCCATCTCTGGGACCGTGCCGCGCTCGTCCCCGTCCGCCCGGACGGACGGCGGCTGCCCGAGGTGGCCACGCTCCCGGCGGGCATCCCGAGCGTCGAGGACCTGTTCGACTTCATGCGCGATGCCGAGCTGCGGTTCGCCACCCTCCGGCTGCGCCTCGAGGAGCGCGCGCAGACGACGCGCGGCGAGGACCTGACCGTGATGGAGGCGATCGTCCGCCACCCGGGCGACGCCAGGGTCATGACGACGCACGGCGGGACGACGATCAAGGCCGACTACGAGCTGTGGATCTCCGACGGCGAGCTGGTCCGGACGTACGCCAG
The DNA here is from genome assembly GCA_963842695.1 of uncultured Chloroflexia bacterium. Classification (GTDB taxonomy): domain Bacteria; phylum Chloroflexota; class Limnocylindria; order Limnocylindrales; family CSP1-4; genus SPCO01. The sequence goes on along the minus strand of CAWJHK010000005.1, from coordinate 359,131 downwards.
CGTGCACCGGCTGGGCACGCAGCGGCCGATCCGCAACCGGCCGCGCGGACTCGGTGATCCCGACTTCCCGGGCCCGTCGCGCGTCTACGAGCCGCTGACGGCGCTGCCGATGGAGACGCTCCCCGACACGTTCGTCCATCCCGCCGGGTACTGCCAGAACGTGCTGTCGACCGGCCGCACGTTCGTCGCCGGGGAGGGGACCGTGGCCGGACGGGAAGCCGTGTTGATCGAATGCGACCACCCGAGGGCCACCGAGATGGTCGGCGATCGCCCCGATTTCCATATCTCGCTGGCGGTCGACCGCGAGACGGGCGTGATCCTGCGGCTGGTCGAGACGATCGGTGGCGTCGTGACGCGCGACGCGGAGGTCACCGAGCTGACGCCCGACGCCCCCCTGCCGGCGGCGACGTTCGAGTTCGTCTTCCCCAGCGGGACGACGATGCTCTACTGAGCCCGGCCGCACCGGCGACGAACACAAGAGGGGCCCGATGACGGACCACGACGACGGGCACGCGACGAAGCACCCCCGGCAGGTCGAGCTCGAGGGGATGGTGCGCGACGGCACGGTCGACACCCTGGTGATCGCCATCACCGACATGCAGGGCCGGCTGATGGGCAAGCGCGTCCAGGGCCAGGCCTTCCTCGACGGTGTCGTGTCGCACGGCGCCCACTTCTGCACCTACCTGCTCGGCACCGACATGGAGATGAGCACGCCGCAGGGCTTCCGGCTGATGAACTGGGAGACGGGCTACGGTGACTGGATCGCCGAGCCGGTCTGGGACCAGCTGCGCATCCTCCCGTGGCTCCCCGGGACGGCGCTCGTCCTGGCCGACGTCGTCGACGAGGAGACCGGCCAGGAGATCCCGGTCGCCCCACGCACCATCCTCAAACGGCAGGTCGAGCGCGCCAAGGCGGCGGGCTTCGCCCTGAAGGCTGGGTCCGAGTTCGAGTTCTACGTGCTTCGCGACACATGGGAAGGGCTGGCGGAGACAGGCTGGCCGGTCCCCCGCCCCTTCGGGCACTACAACGAGGACTACAACCTCCTCCAGGCGACCAAGGCCGAGCCCCTGCACCGACTCCTGCGCAACCAGATGACCGCGGCCAACGTGCCGATCGAGTTCAGCAAGGGCGAGGCAGCCAACGGCCAGCACGAGGTCAACATCCGCTACGATCACGTCCTCGAGTCGGCCGACCGCAGCGTCGTGTTCAAGCACGGCGCCAAGGAGATCGCCTACCTCAACGGGTGGGGCATCACGTTCATGGCCAAGCCGGACCATCGCTGGACTGGGTCGTCCGGCCACCTCCACATGAGCCTGTGGGACGTGAAGCGGGACCTGCCGCTGATGACCGCAGGGTCCGGCGAGCCGGACGGGCCGTACGGGCTGTCCCAGCTCGGCCAGCACTTCATGGCCGGGATGATGGCGCTGTCGCGCGAGCTGGCCGTGTTCATCGCCCCGTTCATCAACTCGTACAAGCGCTATGCCTCCCTGTCCTGGGCGCCGGTCAATGTCGTCTGGGGCCGGGACAACCGGACGACCGGCTTCCGGCTGGTCGGGCGCGGCCCGACGCTGCATGTCGAGGACCGCTTCCCGGGCGGCGACATGAACGCCTACCTGACCTACGCCGCGATGATCGGCGCGGGGCTCTACGGCATCGAGCACGAGCTGCCGCTCGACCCCGAGTTCAAGGGCAACGGCTACCTGGCGAAGGGCGTCAAGCGCATGCCGCGAGCGCTGTACGAGGCGATCGCGCGAGCTCGAGCGCTCCGAGGCGGCCGTCGAGATCTTCGGCCAGGACGTGGTCGACCACTACCTCAACGCGGCCCGCGTCGAGCAGGAGACGTACGACTCGGTCGTCCACGCCTGGGAGCGCGAGCGCTACCTCGAGCGAGGCTGACCGGGCGCGGACCCGAACCCGACGCCGTCTGGCGTCTCAGCCCTGACCGGCGCGCTGTGCGGCGACCTCGCGCAGGCGACGGGCGACGTCGACGTGTCCCTCGGCCTCGGCCGTGTCGGCCGGTGTCTCGCCGCTGTCGCGAGCCTGGGCCGGATCGGCGCCCGCCGACAGCAGCAGCTCGACGAGCTCCACGTCGCCGTGCTGGGCGGCCGCATGGAGCGGTGTGAAGTCGCCTCGCTGGGTCGCGTCGACATCCGCACCGGCCGCGATCAGGAGGCGGCAGAGCTCGAGGTGTCGGCCGGCCGCCGCGCTGTGAAGCGGCTGCACGCGCATCTCGTTGCGTGACACGGCTCCGACGTCGGCGCCTGCGTCGATCAGGGCACGGGCCGCCTCGACCTTGCCGAAGAACGCGGCAAGATGGAGGGCCGTGAAGCCGTCGGTCGAGAAGGCCGTCGCGCGCGCCGGGTCCTCGGTCAGCCGCTCGCGCAGGCGGTCGATGTAGCCGAGCGCCGTCGCCTCGAACACATCGAGGTCGGGATCCGCGGCCAGCAGTGCGTCCGTGGTGGTCCCGGTCGAAGCGATACCGCGACAGCATGATCGCCGATACGCCGTCGCGGTCGCGGGCGGCGGCGAGGCCGGGATCGGCCGTCAGCAGCTCCGTGACGCGACCAACGTCGTCGTCGTTGACCGCCTGGATCAGCTCGCCCGCGAGGTCATCCATCCCGGTCATCCGTTCCGCTCCTCGACTCCGTCATGACGTGCTGCCACCCATCTTGACGTGCACTGCACCGCGCTACTCTGACGGCTGACGACACGAGAGGGAGCGACGAGCGGATGCGACTGCAGGACAAGGTTGCGATCATCACCGGGGCCGGTGGCGGGATGGGCCGGGTGGCGGCCCAGCTGTTCGCCGCGGAAGGCGCGCGGGTGGTCGTCGCAGAGTATGGCGACGCCGCCGGCCGGGAGACGGTCGACCTCGTCCGTGGCGCCGGCGGCGAGGCGACGTTCGTCCGCGCCGACGTCTCGCAGGAGGCCGACGCCCGGGCGATGATCGACCACGCGATCGCGACCTACGGGCGTCTCGACTGCCTCTACAACAACGCCGGCGTGATGCCCGAGGCGGACCACTCCGTGACCGACACGGACGTCGAGACCTGGGACGCGGTCATGGCCGTCAACGTCCGCGGCGTCTTCCTCGGCTGCAAGTACGCCATCCCGGCCATGGTCGAGGCCGGCGGTGGCTCGATCATCAACATCGCAAGCTTCGTCGCGCTGCTCGGGTGCTCCGTGCCCCAGGACGCCTACACCGCCTCGAAGGGCGCCGTCCTGTCGCTCACCCGCAGCCTGGCCGTCCAGTTCGGGCCGAAGGGCATCCGGACCAACGCGATCTGCCCGGGACCCGTCGAGACGCCGCTGCTGATGGACTGGCTGGTCAAGGACGAGGCGGCCAAGCAGCTCCGCCTGGCCCGCAACCCGACCGGTCGCTTCGGCAAGCCGGAGGAGATCGTGCACGTGGCGGTCTACCTCGCCTCCGACGAGTCGCGCTGGACGAACGGGGCGTCGCTCGTCGTCGACGGCGGGATCACCGTCAACTACTTCTGAGTCCGATCGGAGACACGATGACGGAGGACGCGACGGACATGGCCAGCAGCCGGATCGCCATCGGCGTCGACGTCGGTGGGAGTGGCATCAAGGCGGCCGTCGTCGACGTCGAAGCCGGCCGCTTCCGGTCCGACCGGCTCCGCGTCCCGACCCCGAACCCGTCGACGCCCGAGGCGTGCACCGCATCGATCGCGAGGCTCGTCAAGCGGCTGGCCAAGTCGAGCGGGCTCGGTGACGCCACGCCGGTCGGCATCGGGCTGCCCGGCGTGACCATCGACGGCACCCTGAAGTCGGCGGCGAACATCGACCACGCCTGGATCGACTTCCCGGTCGTCGAGCAGCTCGGGCGGAACCTCGGACGGCCTGTCTCGATCATCAACGACGCGGACGCCGCGGGGATCGCCGAGATGCGCTTCGGCGTCGGTCGCGACAAGCCGGGTGTCGTCATCTTCCTGACGCTGGGCACAGGCGTCGGGTCGGGCGTGTTCGTCGACGGGGTGCTCGTCCCGAACACGGAGTTCGGGCAGATGGAGATCCGCGGTCGTGCCGCCGAACGGCGATCGGCGGCAGCTGCCCGGGTCAAACGGGGGCTGTCGTGGAAGGCCTGGGCGCAGGACCTCGACGAGCACCTGGATCGGATCCACCAGCTGATGTGGCCGAACCTGATGATCATCGGCGGCGGTGTCAGCAAGAACTCCGACAAGTTCATCCCGCGGCTGACGGTCCAGTGCCAGATTGTGCCGGCCCAGCTCCGCAACGACGCCGGGATCGTCGGCACGGCGATCGTCGCCTCCGAGGGGAGCCGGGTCGCGACGAAGCCGCCGGCGACGTCCGTCGAGCCGGAGTCGGACCAGCCGGGCTAGGCGCTCGCGACGGGGCTTCGGCAAGGGCGCCAGCCGGCCGCGGCGTATCATCCGAAGCCCTGACGCCCACGCGGCGATCCCCACGATCGAAGCCCGGAGCTCACCCGACATGACCACTCCCCTGACCCCGTCCGCGGCCGCGACCGCGGTCCAGATGGTCATCGGCGGCGACTCCGTCGATGCCGCCGACGGCCAGACCTTCGATGTCGTCAACCCGGCGACCGGCGCCGTCATCGCGACAGCGCCGCTGGGCGGACCGGCCGACGTCGACCGTGCCGTCGAGGCTGCCCGGAAGGCGTTCGAGGACCGCAAGGGCTGGGCGACCTGGGCCGCCGGCAAGCGCGGCCGGTCGCTGGCGAAGTTCGCCGCCCTCGTCAAGTCGAACACGGAGGAGCTGGCCCAGCTCGAAACCCGCAATGTCGGCAAGCCGATCACCAGCGCCCGTGGCGAGATCACCGGCGTCAGCCTCGTGCTCGACTACTACGCCGGTGCCGCCAACAAGGTCTTCGGCCAGACCATCCCGGTTTCGAAGCCCGGTCTGGATCTGACGCTCCGCGAGCCGATCGGCGTCGTTGGCCTCATCGTCCCGTGGAACTTCCCCCTGCTGATGGCCTCCTGGAAGGTCGCCCCGGCGCTGGCAGCGGGTAACACCGCGATCCTCAAGCCGGCCAGCTACTCCCCGTTGACCGCGATCCGGCTCGGCGAGCTGGCACTCGAGGCGGGCATCCCGCCCGGCGTCCTCAACGTGGTCACCGGGCCCGGTGGCTCCGCCGGAGCGGCCATGGCGGCCCACCCGGGCATCGGCAAGATCGCCTTCACCGGCGAGACGACGACGGGCCAGGAGATCATGCGGCTCGCCTCGTCCACGGTGAAGAAGGTGTCGCTCGAGCTCGGCGGCAAGAGCCCCAACGTCGTCTTCGCCGACGCCGACCTCGAGAAGTTCGCCCGCGAGTCGCCGTACTCGGTATTCGACAATGCCGGCCAGGACTGCTGCGCCCGGAGCCGGATCCTCGTGGAGCGCTCGGCGCACGAGCGGGTCGTCGAGCTGTTCGCGGCGGCGACACGGAACGTCAAGGTCGGCGACCCGGCCGACGATGCGACCGAGGTCGGGACCCTCGTCAGCGCGAAGCAGCTGGAGCGGGTCCGCGAGTACATCGAGATCGGGCTGGCGGAGGGGGCAACGCTCGTCGTCGGCGGGGAGGCCCCGGAGGACCCTGCCCTCGCCGGCGGCGCATACCTGATGCCGACGGTCTTCGACGGCGTCGGCAACGACATGCGCATCGCGCGCGAGGAGATCTTCGGTCCGGTCGTGTCGGTCATCCCGTTCGACGACGAGGAGGAGGCTGTCCGCCTCGCCAACGCCACGCCGTACGGGCTGTCGGCTTCGATCTGGAGCCGAGACATCGGCCGGGCGCTGCGCACGGCCCGCGGCGTGCAGGCCGGCGTGATCAGCGTGAACTCCAACAGCTCGGTCCACACCGAGGCGCCGTTCGGTGGCTACAAGCAGTCGGGCATCGGCCGCGAGCTCGGGATGGCCGCCCTGGACCTCTACACCGAGACGAAGAACGTCTTTATCGACCTGAGCTGATCGCGGGCCGCGCCAGCTCGGGGTGCCGGCGCGCGAGCCAGTCGTGGAGCGCCCACATCGTCGTCTTGAACGCGATCCCCGGCCAGGGGATGTCCTCGGGCGCGAACGCCACGACCTCGGTCGCCTCGGCCGTCGGGCCGGCCGTGCCGCCGACGATCCGCGCCTCGAAGGCGATCGTCACGACCGACGCCTCGAGCCGCGTGTAGAGCCCGACGATCTCGCCCGGCTCGACGACGAGTCCGGTCTCCTCGAACGTCTCGCGGACGGCGGCCTGGTTGACCGTCTCGTCGACCTCGAGGAACCCGCCGGGCTGGGCCCAGCTGCCCTTGCCGGGCTCGATCCCTCGGCGGATGAGCACGAGCTCCCCGGCCGGCGTGATCGGCAGGGTGGTGACAACGAGCCGCGGGTTGACGTAGGCGACGTGGCCGCACTCGGCACAGGCCAGTCGCTCGCGATCCTCGCCGTCCACCAGGCCGAACCGCAGCGGCGACCCGCAGCGGGAGCAGAAGTTGAGCGTGGCGGCCAGCCACGGCGGGACGCCGCGGCCGGACGGGACGTCGGTCGATCGGCCGTCGGGACCGCGCGGGAAGGCGTCGTCCGTCACGTGCGGTCGCTCACCAGGCCAGCAGGGCGATCGCTGCGGCGGCCACGATCGCGCCGAGGCCGATCAGGCTGACGGCCACCCAGGCCAGCCGGAACACGCCCTTGGTCCGATCGACGGGCATCCACGCCCAGGCCGATCGCCAGATCCGCACGACCGCATCCGCGGTCGTGACCACGAGGAGCGGCGCGCCGACCAGGATGCACAGCTTGACGAGCGGGCTGGCCGGCGAGATGCCCAGCTCCAGCGCGGTGATGGCGATCGTGCCGGCGATGAGCACGGGGATGCTGAGCAGGACGTAGTGGTGCTGGAGCGGGGTGGGGGCCACCTCGGGCACCGACCGGGGCGGCAACCCGCGGAGGCTCGGTGGCAGCGTCGATGCCCCGACCGCCTGGCGGTCGAGCACGGGCATCCCGGGCTCCCAGCGCTCGTCGTCCACGATCCGAGTGTAGCGGCCGGGACCCAAACGACCCGCGGCGCCGGGTTCTCAGACGGTCGTCGTCTCGCCGACGTCCCGGTCGTCGACCGCGATCTCGCAGGTCGGGCAGAACCAGCGCGTCTCGAGCGGCGTGCCACACGCCCCGTGGCGGATCGGGTCGACGTCCGCGGCGCCGCGGGCACCCCAGTCCGCGAGCAGCCGGAGCGCCGACGCGAGGTCACGGCCGTTGGCGGTCAGGGCGTAGGACATCCGAGTCGGCCGATGCTGGTACGGCGTGGCCACGACGACGCGCTCGCGCTCGAGCCGGCGAAGGCGGTCGGTCAGGATGTTCGCCGCGATCGCCGGGATCGCGTCGGCCAGCTCGTTGAAGCGGCGGGGACCGTCGAGCAGGGCCTCCACGACGAGCAGGCTCCAGCGGTCGCCGACGCGGGACAGCGCCGCCTCGAGGGGTGACGGGACGTGGTCGGACCGAGCCTCGGGCATGGCGGCGATGGTAGGTGCGAGATCGGGGCTTGTCACGGCTCGTTGTCAGTAGTAGATTGCAAGTCACAAGTCTATCAGCGCGAAGCAACGGAGCAACAACCCATGAGCGTCATCGAAGAGCTTCAGTCGGCGGTCACCGCGGTGAGCGACCGCGTCGGCCCGTCCATCGTCGGGATCGGTCGCGGGACCCGCGGATCCGGGGTCGTCATCGGCGCCGGCAAGGTCTTGACCAATGCCCACAACCTGCGTGGCGACGAGGTGACCGTCACGTTCGCCGACGGTCGCCGGGTCGTCGGCACGGTTTCAGGCTATGACGGCGACGGGGACCTGACGGTCATCGACGTCGACACGGCCGGGGCCACCCCCGTCGACTGGGGCGACGGAGCCGACCTCACCGTCGGAACCGCTGTGTTCGGGGCGGGAGCCAGCCATGGTGGCGGCACTCGGGTCACGTTCGGCCTCGTCTCCGCCGTCGCGCGCGCCTTCCGCGGCCCGGGTGGACGGCGGATCGAGGGCAGCGTCGAGCACACCGCTCCCCTGGCGCCCGGCTCGTCGGGCGGCGCCCTGCTCGATGTGTCGGGCAAGCTCGTCGGGATCAACACGAACCGGATCGGCGAGGGCTTCTACCTGGCCCTCCCGGCAGACCAGGCGCTGCGCGACCGGATCGATGCGCTCGGCCGTGGCGAGTCGCCGAAGCGCCAGCGGCTCGGCGTGGCCGTCGCCCCGTCCCATGTCGCCCGCCGGATGCGGCGGTCGGTCGGGCTCCCGGAGCGTGACGGCGTGCTGGTCCGTGGCGTCGAGGAGGACAGCCCAGCCGCGGCCGCCGGGATCCAGTCCGGCGACCTGATCGTCGAGGCCGGAGGCCGGGCCGTGACGGACGCCGACGAGCTCCAGGCCGCGCTCGCCGCGCTCGAGTTCCCGTTCGAGGTCAAGCTCGTCCGCGGCACGGACGAGCGGACCGTCCAGGTCGGTGGCGCCACGACGGCCACCGGCGAGGCGTAGGTCCGTGCTCGCCGAGCTGCCGCGCCCCGAGGTCGATCCCGGGCTCGACGACACCTTCGAGGCTGACGACGACGCGGCGCTCGACGCCTACTCGCTCGCCGTGTCGACGGCGGCCGAGCGCCTGATCCCGTCCGTCGCCAGCCTCCGGGTCACCCGCCAGGTCGGCGGCTGGTCGGCCGGCGGCGCCGGTTCGGCTGTCGCGATCGAGCCGGTCGGCCACCTCGTCACGTCGGCACATGTGGTTGCCGGCACGGAACGGGGTACCGCCACGTTCGTGGACGGCGCCGAGCCCGAGTTCCAGGTCGTCGGTCGCGATCCCCTGTCCGATCTCGCGGTCATCCGAACGAGCGGCGGCCAGCCCCATCCGGCGCCGCTCGGCGATGCCGCCCGGCTCCGTGTCGGGCAGCTGGTCGTCGCGGTGGGCAACCCCCTCGGGTTCGCCGGGACCGTGACCGCGGGCGTCGTCAGCGCGCTCGGCCGGTCGCTGGCCACGCGCGACGGCCGGTCCAGCCGCCTGGTCGAGAACGTCATCCAGACCGACGCCGCGCTCAACCCGGGCAACTCCGGCGGAGCGCTCGCCGATTCACGCGGCCGGGTCGTCGGGATCAACACCGCGGTGGCCGGGATCGGGCTCGGGCTGGCCGTGCCGATCGATGGCGCCACCCGCCGGATCCTCGACGCGCTCATCGTCGACGGCCGGGTCCGTCGTGCGTTCCTCGGGATCGTCGGGGGGACACGACCGCTCGGCGAGCCGGCCGCCGCGCGGATCGGTCGCAAGCGCGGGCTGGAGATCGTCCAGCTGCTCGAACCGGGTCCGGCGGCGAGCGCCGGGCTCCGCGTCGGCGACATCGTGGTCGAGCTCGACGGCCAGCCGATCGAGGGGGTCGGTGACCTCCAGCGCCAGCTGGTCGGCGACGCGATCGGACGGCGACTCGAGATCCGCGTCGAGCGCGGCGGCCGGACCCACTCCGTCTCCGTCAGCCCGGTCGAGCTGCGCGAGACCTGACCCGCCACTCCACGGGCGCGCACGGCGCGGACGGCGTCCGCACCCACCGCGACCCCGCTAGCATCGGGCGATGACGGACCAGGCAGTCCCACGCGTCGTCCACGACCCACGGTTCGAGCGGCTCGTGCCGGCAGGGGCCGAGCTGGTCGCCCTGGCCGGCGGGGCGATCTGGGCCGAGGGACCGGTCTACGTGCCGGACCAGGATGCGGTGCTGTGGAGCGATGTCCGCAGCAACGTCGTCCGGCGCTGGTCGACAGCCGACGGCGAGGGGGAGGAGTACCGTCCGTCCGACTTCGCCAACGGCCACACCCTCGATCGCGAGGGCCTGGTCCTCGCCTGTGAGCAAGGCCCGCGACGCGTCGCCCGCTACGAGCGCGACGGCTCGCGGACGACCGTCGTCGACCGCTACGAGGGACGTCGGCTCAACTCGCCCAACGACATCGTGGTCGCCTCCGACGGCGCGATCTGGTTCACCGATCCGCCCTACGGCATCCTCGACGACTCGGAGGGCTACGCCGCGGAGTCCGAGCTCGGTGGCTGCTTCGTCTTTCGCTTCGATCCGTCCAACGGCGAGCTCGCGATGGTGAGCGACGACCTCATCCACCCGAACGGTCTGGCCTTCTCGCCCGACGAGCGGATCCTGTATGTGACCGATACATCCGCCGCACGTGTCCCCGGGGGCAACCACCACATCCTCGCGTTCGACGTGGTCGATGGGCGCCGGCTGGCGTCGCCGCGGGTCTTCGCCGTCATGGACCCGGGGTTCGCCGATGGGCTCCGGATCGACGTCGGCGGCAACGTCTGGTCATCCGCCGGCGACGGGATCCACGTCCTCGACCCGTCCGGGGCCGAGCTCGGGCGGATCCTCCTGCCGGAGGCTGCCAGCAACTGCACCTTCGGCGGCCCGGACGGGCGGCAGCTGTTCATCACCGCCACGTCGACGCTGTGGGCCATCGACGTCGGGATCCGCGGTGCCGTTACGCCCTGGGTCCGCGAGGCCTGACGGCAGGCCCGGCGCCGGCCCGCACGGCCGAACGGCGCCTCAGTCGGCGTCGTCGAGCACGGCCTGCGTCTGGCGGGAGCGCCAGTCCGCGAGGCGGTCGGCGAGCTCCGCGTCCGACAGGGCGAGGATCGCGGCCGCCAGCAGGCCCGCGTTGGTGGCATTCCCGATGGCCACGGTCGCGACCGGGACCCCACGTGGCATCTGCACGATCGAGAGCAGCGAATCGAGGCCACCGAGGTGCTGCGTCGGGATCGGGACGCCGATGACGGGCAGCGCCGTCTTGGCGGCGAGCATGCCCGGCAGGTGGGCGGCGCCGCCGGCACCGGCCACGATCACCCGGATGCCCCGTCCGGCGGCCCCCTCGGCGTAGCTGAACAGGCGGTCGGGCGTCCGGTGCGCGGACACGACCCGCAGCTCGGACGGCACCCCGAGCTCGTCGAGCACGGCGACGGCCGCCTCGAGCGTCGGGAAGTCGGAGCGGCTGCCACCGACGACGCCGACGACGGGCCGGGCGGCCACCTCGGTCATGGCTGGTCCTCCTCGGTCTCTCCGTCCGCCCAGCTCAGCGCCTCGAGGGCGGTCCGGGCGGTCGCGAGCGCGGATTCGACGTCGCCCCCGAGCGCGGTCAGGTGGCCCATCTTTCGGCGCTCGAAGACGGTCCGCTTGTCGTACAGGTGGAGGTGCACGGCGGGGTCGCGGAGCGCCTCGGTCGCGCCGAGGAGGTGCGCGGGACGCCGCCGACCCTGCCCGAGCAGGTTGACGGTCGCCGATGCCATCGTCGCATCGGTCGCCCCGAGACCGGACCCGCAGATCGCCCGGATGTGCTGCTCGAACTGCGAGGTGGCGGCGCCGTCGAGCGTCCAGTGCCCGGAGTTATGCACGCGGGGCGCGAGCTCGTTGACGACCAGGCTCCCGTCGTGGAGGAGGAACAGCTCGGCCGTCAGGGTGCCGCACAGGTCCATCGCCCGGGCCAGCTCGCAGCCGATCGCCGCCGCCCGGTCCGCGACGCTGGGGTCGATCGGCGCCGGGGCGACCGATTCGACGAGGATCCCGTCGTCGTGCCGGTTCCGGGCGATCGGAAAGGTCGTCGCGGTGCCGTCGAGTTCCCGGGCGACGATGACGGACAGCTCGAGTTCGAAGTCCAGCTCGCGCTCCGCGAGCAGCGGCGTCCCGGGCTCCCGCCCGAGCCGTGCCCACCCACCCTCGATCTCGTCGAGCGTCCGGACGCGGATCTGACCGCGACCGTCGTAGCCACCGATCGGCACCTTGAGCCGGATCGGCAGGCCGAGCTCCTCGGCTGCCGCACGGGCCTCGGCCACGTCCCGGACATCGCGCCACGGCGCGACGCCGATCCCGACGCCCTCGACGAACCGCCGCTCGCTGAGCCGATCCTGCGTGGCGAGCAGTGGACGGCTTCCCGGCCGGACCGGGACGACCGGCTCGATGGCTGCGACCACCTCGGCCGCGACGTGCTCAAGCTCGTAGGTCACCACCGCGCAGAGCTCGGCGAGCCGGAGAGCGGCGCCGACGTCGTCATACCGGCCGACCACGACGCGATCCGACACGGCCGCGGCAGGGCAATCCGGATCCGGGTCGAGCACGATGATCCGATAGCCCATCGCCCGCGCGGCCATGCCGAGCATCCGGCCCAGCTGGCCGCCGCCCAAAAGGCCGATCACGGCCGGCGGCTCGATCCGCGGAAGGGCACCCATCCGCCGAGTGTACGGGGCTTACCCTGTCGCGATGGGAGCCTTCCGCCACATCGTGATCACGGGCCTGATGGGCGCCGGCAAGACGACCGTCGGCCGGGAGCTCGCGGAGCGTCTCGGCTGGGAGTGGCATGACTCCGACCTCGACATCGAGGAGGCGACCGGCCGGACCGTCAGCGAGCTCCGCGACCTGGAGGGCGTCGATGCCATGCACGCCCGCGAGCACGCCCACCTGTTGTCCGCCCTCGCCGAGCCGGGCCCGAACGTCGTCAGCGCCGCTGCCAGCGTGATCGACGATCCGGTGAGCCGGGAGGCGATGACGCGACCCGGTGTAGCGGTCATCTGGCTCCACGCAAGCACGAACCTCCTGGCCGAGCGGTTCGCGTCGGGTCCGCATCGACCGGACTACGGCGACGATCCCGCCGCGTTCCTGGCCGATCAGGCGGCCCAGCGCGAGCCGCTGCTGGGCTCCATCGGGGCGATCGTCATCCCGGTCGACGGGCTGCGGCCAGGTGATGAGCTGGACCGGATCACGCGCGCGATCGACGCGCTCGGCTAGCATCGAGGTCGTGGCGGCCACGATCCCCCTCATCCTCGACGTCGATACCGGCATCGACGACAGCCTGGCGCTGCTCTATGCGGCCGGCTCGCCTGACGTCGAGCTGGTCGCCGCGACGTGCGTGGCGGGCAACGTCGATGCCCGGCAGGTCGGGATCAACACGCGGGCGATCCTGGAGCTGGCCGGCCGGACCGACATCGAGGTCGCCCTCGGTCGGGAGGTCCCGCTCGTCCGGGCGCTCGAGACCACGCCGGAAACCCACGGACCGCTGGGCCTCGGTCACGCCGAGCTGCCGCCGCCATCGAGACCCCTGTCGGACCGCCACGCCGTCGATGTCATCCTCGACGCGGCCCGGCGGCGGCCGGGCGAGATCCTGCTCGTGACCCTCGGGCCGCTGACCAACCTCGCGATCGCGCTCCTGCGCGAGCCGGCCCTACCCAGCCTCCTCGGCGGCTATGCGCTGATGGGCGGGGCATTCGGCGTCTCCGGCAACACGACACCGACGACCGAGTGGAACGTCCATTGCGACCCGGAGGCCGCCCAGATCGTGTTCCGGGGATGGGCCGCGGCGCGGGAGGCGGACCCCTCGATCGCCCGGCCGCTGGCGCTCGGCCTTGACGTCACGGAGCGTGCCCGGATCCTGCCCGACGACGTCGTCCGCCTCGCTCGGCGGGCGGGCAGCACCCCCGACGATTCGATCGCCCTGGCGCGCGGTGAGGAGCCGATGCAGGCAACGCACTCGGTGGCCAGCAACCCGGTCGTGCGCTACGTGGCCGACGCCCTCCGCTTCTACATGGAGTTCCACGCCCACTACGACGGGTTCTACGGTGCGTTCATCCACGATCCGCTGGCCGTCGCCGCCGCCCTCGACCGAGGGCTCGTGACGACCGAGGCACTGTTCGTCGACGTCGAGACCCGCGGCGAGATCACGGCCGGCATGACCGTGGCGGACCGGCGGCGCCTGACCGGCAAGACCCCGAACCTCGACGTGGCCGTCAGCGCGGACGTCCCCGCGTTCATGGATCGCCTCATCGAGCGCATCGGTGGGCTGGCGGCGGACCTGTCCGACATGTCACGCTAAGGGCGGCCGTCGAGCGTTCGCGGCTGTCTGGCGACGGACGAGGAGGATGGGATGAACCTGGACTGGCTGCAGATCTGCGCGGAAGGCCAGACCACCCCCTGCATTGCCCCTGTCCAGCTCTGGTACCTGGTCGCACTCATCGTCGGCGTCGTCGTGCTGGCGGTCATCGGCCGGCGCTCACGGGACTTCACGACGGCCGTCCTGACGCTGATGCCCGTGGCCATCGCGATCAACATCGCGGTCGGCTCGATCGCGGTCGCCCTCCGGCTGCCGATCTACCTCGATTCGATCGGGACCGTCCTCGTCGGCGCGCTCGCCGGGCCGTGGGCCGGTGCCCTGACGGGCATCCTGTCCAACCTCATCTGGTCGATCCTGCCGATCCCCGGCGGGGCCGGACCGGTCGCCGCCTTCTTCGCCCCGGTCGCCGGGGTCATCGGCCTGATGGCCGGCTTCTGGGCCGGTCGGGGCGTGTTCCAGCTGCGGTCCGACGACGTGCGCGTCGGTGGGTTCCTGGCGCTGGCGGTCGGTATCCTCGCGGCCGCGGTGGCGTTCCTCGTGGTCCAGGTCACGATCGGCATCCCGGACCTTGCCGTCAAGGATCCGGACGCCCTCCTTGCCAACCAGACGTCGTTCGTGTTGATCGCGATCGGCTGCGTCGCTGTCGGCGTCGTCGTCGGCTGGCTGACGGGTCGGACCGTGTTCGACTTCAAGGGACCGGACCCGAGCATCCGGTCGTACATGATCGGCGCGACCGCGATCTCGGCAGCGATCCTGATCTTCGCCATGTTCCGCCTGTTCTTCGGCCCGACGGGCTTCTTCTCGGGTGTCGACGGCGTCAAGGACGACGGCTCGCCGGACTCGTTCCTGTTCGGCTGGAACCTCACGGGGCTGGCTATCCCGGACCCGGCCGGGATGATCGTCACGATCGTGCTCGCCGCGATCGTCGGCTTCCTCGTCCTGACCTGGGCGCGAAGCGGCGAGAACGCCCGGCTCTTCCCGGTCTGGGTCGGCGGCCTGACGACCGGCCTGGTGGCGGCGGCCATCTCGGCGCCCATCGCCGCCGGGGTGTTCGGTGGCGTGACCGGCGGCGGCACGGACGCCCTCGTCGCGCTGTTCCGGACGCTCGGGCTCAACGTCTTCCAGTCGGCCTTCGCGCAGGGACTCACCAGCGACCCCCTGGACAAGACCATCAGCTACACGATCGTGTTCGCGATCCTCGGCGCCCTGCCCGTGTCGCTCAGGACGATGTACAGCCGCGGCGAGGCGACGGTCGTCGAGTGATCCACGGCACCGGTCGCGTCGCCGCCTCGGCCGCCGGCTGAGCCGAGGATGCCCGCGACCACCGGCTATTACGTCGCGGGCTCGAGCTGGCTCCACCGCCGGAATCCGCTGACCAAGCTCCTCGCCCTGGCGCTCGTCCTGCTCGCGACGTTCCTCCTGCCACCAGTCGTGCTCCCGGTCCTCATCGCGATCATCCTGGCCGTCGTCTGGTCGGCCGGCCTGCTCCGCCAGACGCTCCGTGCGATGCGGATCCCGGCACTGTTGCTGCTGTCGATCCTCGTCGTCAACAGCCTCTTCTTCCCCGGCGCATCGGACAAGCTGGCCAGCCTCGGGCCACTGTCGATCAGCCGGGAGGGGCTGACGTTCGGGCTGATCTCCGCCGGCCGCGTCATCACGGCCTTCCTCGCCTCGGTCGCCTTCCTGTTCTCGACGCTCGCGGACGACATGCTCGAGGCTTTGATCGCCCGCGGCGCGAGTCATCGGATCTCGTTCGTCATCCTGTCGGCGGTCCAGATGGTCCCGCGGATGCAGGACCGGGCCGGTTCGATCCTCGAGGCGCAGCAGGCGCGTGGCCTGTCGCTCGAAGGCTCGTTCTGGCGGCGGATCCGGGCGCTCGTCCCGCTCATCGGACCGGTCCTGCTCGGGTCGCTCGTCGACGTGCGCGAGCGGACCTTCGCCCTCGAGGCGCGCGGGTTCGGGGCACGCTCGGATCGGACGGCGTATCGGATCGTGACGGACCCGCCGGCCGACCGCTGGATCCGTCTCGCGATCGTGGTCCTGTGCGTTGCGGTCGTCGTCGTGGCCGTGACCGGCGTGTGGCGATGACGCGAGGCACCGCGGTGAAGGTCGATGCCACGGTGGCGGTCGAGTCGCCGATGGCGGCCACCCCGCTCGTCGTCGACAGCCTGTCCGTGCGCTACCCGGGGCGCACGATCGCGGCCGTCGACGGCGTCGAGGTCGAGGTCGGCGGTGGTGAACGGCTCGGGGTCGCCGGGCGGACCGGAGCCGGCAAGTCGACGCTGGCGCTGGCGGCCGCCGGGTTCATCCCGCGCGTCGTCCGGGCGAAGCTGGGTGGTCGCGTCGCGATCGACGGCATCGACACCGCCACGGCTGCGCCGAACGCCCTGCTCGGCCGGGTGGGGATCGTCTTCGCGACGCCGGCCAACCAGCTCTCGGCATCGAAGCTGACCGTCCGTGAGGAGCTCGCCTTCGGGCTCGAGAACCTCGGCATCCCGCGGGCGGAGATGGATCCGCGCATCGACGCCACGCTCGAGCGCCTGGGGATCGCCCATCTGGCCGAGCGAGAGCCCTTCGCCCTGTCGGGCGGAGAGCAGCAGCGGGTCGCGATCGCCAGCATCGTGGCGATGGGGACCGGCGTCCTGATCCTCGACGAGCCGACCGCCCAGCTCGATCCCGCCGGCACCACCGCCGTCGCCGACCTGCTCGAGGCCCTGGCCCGCGACGGAGCGGCCGTGGTCTGCGTCGAGCACGACCCGACCGTGCTTGGCCGCGCGGACCGCTGTCTCGTCCTGGACGGCGGCCGCCCGGTCGCGCTCGACGTCCCGGGCACCGCGCTTGCCGATGCGGAACGTGTCGCGGCGCTTCCCCTGCCGACGCTCGTGCGGCTTGCCAGGGAGGGCGGCCTCGACCTGGCCCGAGCGTTTGATGAGACCGCCGTCGCCGAGGCACTCCGCGCCCGGGCCCCCGGGCCGGAGGACGCGTCGTCGTCGCCCCACGCGCCACCGCCGGCCGCGACCGCGGCGCCTGCCGCCCCGTGGACGCCGGGTCGCGACCGGGCGCCCGTGCAGGTCGCCATCGAAGGGCTCGTCCACCGCTACCCGGGCGGCGTCGAGGCCGTCCGCGGCGTGTCGCTCTCGATCGGACCAGGCGAGGCCGTCGCGATCCTCGGTCAGAACGGATCGGGCAAGACCACCCTGGTGAAGCACCTCAACGGCCTGCTCAGGGCGGACGAGGGTCGCGTCCTGCTCGACGGCGTCCCGACGGACGGGAGCTCCGTGGCGGAGCTCGCCCGGACGGTCGGCTTCGTCTTCCAGAACCCGGACGACCAGCTGTTCGAGCGGTCGGTCGCCCGCGAGGTCGCGTTCGGGCCGCGGAACCTGAAGCTGCCGGCGACGGACGTGACCCGCCTCGTCGAGTCGAGCCTCGCCGCGGTCGGGCTCGGGTCCGAGGGCTCCACCAATCCGTACGACCTCGACCTGTCACGCCGCAAGCTGGTCGCGCTCGCCGGGATCCTGGCCATGGATCCAGCGCTCCTCGTCCTGGACGAGCCGACGACGGGGCAGGACGCCGACGGCGTCGCGAGGGTCGGGACCATCGTCGAAGCCTTCCGCGCCGCCGGCCGCGTCGTCGTGACGATCACCCACGACATGGAGTTCGCGGCCACGCATTTCAACCGGATCGTGGTCATGCGGGCGGGCGAGATCGTCGCCGACGGCCCGCCGGCCGCGGTCTTCGCACCCGCCGGCCATGCCCTGCTCGCGACCACCGGCCTGACGCCTCCGCCGGCGGCCAGGATCGCCGCCCGCCTGGGCCTGCCGACGACGCCGCTGGACGCCGATTTCCCTCCTGCGGCTCCTGCGCGGCTGAGTCGGGCCATCCGGCCGCCGATTCCGGGTCACGCGGCACGTGCTGGCGCGCGCCCGCCGCCGGATGCTCGCGCAGGAGGTGACTCGCATGCGCATCCTGCTCGCCGTCGATGGGTCCGCACCGGCCGATCGGGCGGCCAGTCTGCTGGCATCGCTGCCGTGGGCCACCGATGACCACGTCCGGATCCTCAGCGTCGCGCCGGCGCGCGGCGACATCCTCGGGATGCCGTGGGGGGTGCTCCCGTCCGATTCCGCGGAGATCGAGCAGGCCATCCTGCGGCTCCACAGCGACGCCATCGAGCGGGCGGTCCAGGAGGTTCGCTCGGCGAGCGCCGAGCTGTCGATCGAGCACGTGCTCCTCCGCGGGCGCGCGGCCAGCACCATCGTCGACCAGGCGGGCGAGATGAGCGCCGACCTCATCGTGGTCGGACACCGCGGGCTGGGCGCGTGGGAATCGCGCCTCCTCGGATCCGTCTCGGCCGAGGTCGTCGACCACGCGCCGTGCCCCGTGCTCGTCGTCCGCGACGACCAGATCGGCCCGATCGTGCTCGGCGACGACGGATCGTCTGACGCCCGGGCGGCGGCGCAGGTCATCTGCGACTGGCCGGTCCTCGAGGGCCTTCCGGTGACCGTCGTCGGAGTCGTCGACGACGGGTTCCCGTACGTCGCCGCGATGGCGCCGCCGCTGTACGACGAGACTCTGGTCCGCTTCGGCGATGCCGTCGAAGCGGAACGACGCTCGCGATCGGGGTCCTGCGAGTCGGTTGCGGAGGCGATGCGCGAGGCCGGTGTCGAGGCCTCGGTCCAGGTCCGGAGCGGCGACCCTGCGCACGAGATCGTCGCCGCGGCGCGCGCGAACGGTGCCGGCCTCGTGGTCGTCGGGACGCGGGGCGAGACGGGGCTGCGGCGCCTGATCCTCGGGAGCGTCGCCCGGAACGTCCTGCTGTCGGCTCCGTGCTCCGTGCTGTTGGTGCGCGCCGGGGTCCGGGCAGCCGGACGCCACCCGGCGGACGAGGCACCGACCCGGGAGGTCATCGGCGTCTTCGGCTGAGCCTCGGGTCACCGCGCACACCTCGGGTATGCTCCCGGCCTGATGACGTGGCGTCCTCGCGGCCAGCGCCGACTCGTAGCCGTCGTGCTCGCCGCGATGGTGGTCGGCTGCTCGCCGGCCGAGCCATCACCGAGCGGGCCTCCTTCGTCCGCGTCGGTTGCG
Source organism: uncultured Chloroflexia bacterium (assembly GCA_963842695.1). Lineage (GTDB taxonomy): Bacteria > Chloroflexota > Limnocylindria > Limnocylindrales > CSP1-4 > SPCO01. The sequence goes on along the minus strand of CAWJHK010000005.1, from coordinate 340,199 downwards.
CCGCCAGCGTCCGCCGCGGCGAGCGGTGGTGCCAGTGCCGCCCCGTCGGTCGCAGCGTCGGCCGCAGCGCGTCCCGTCAGCGCTGCCCGGTGGAGCGACTGCGGTGGGGGGTTTGGCTGCGCCCAGATCCGAGTTCCGCGGGACTACGCGGCGCCGGCCGCAGGCTTCGTCAACGTCTCGATCCTGCGGTGGCCGGCGGCCGATCGCTCGGCACGGATCGGCAGCCTGTTCGTCAACCCCGGCGGGCCGGGCGCGTCCGGCGTCGACTTCGTCCGGCAGGGTGCCGGCGGCAAGGTCTTCCCGGCGGAGCTGCACAAGCGCTTCGACATCGTCGGCTTCGACCCGCGCGGCGTGAACTCGAGCACCGCGATCCGGTGCATCGACAACCTCGACCCCCAGGCGGCCCTCGATCCGTCGCCCGACGACGCGGCCGAGCTCAAGGAGCTGACCGATTCGGCCCGCGACTACGCCGGCGAGTGCGCCAAGCGCAATGACGCCACCCTGCCCTACCTGTCGACCGATGCGGTGGCGCAGGACCTCGACATCCTGCGCGCGTCGGTCGGCGACAAGGGCCTCAACTACCTTGGCTTCTCGTACGGCACGCTGATCGGTTCGCTGTACGCCGACCGCTTCCCCGACCATATCCGCGCGATGGTGCTCGACGGCGCCATCGATCCGGCGCTCGACCTGGAGGACTTCCGGGCCGGCCAGGCCAGTGGGTTCGAGGCGGCGTTGAAGAGCTTCCTGGCGGACTGCAAGGCGAGGAAGCCGTGCGAGTTCCACGGCGGCGGCGATCCGGCGCGCGCGTTCGACGCCCTGATGGCCAGGATCGACGCCAAGCCGCTCCCGGCGACCTTCCTCCACGACGCCCGGAAGGTCGGACCGGGGATCGCCTGGTACGCCGTGCTCGGCGCGTTGTACAACCGCCAGTCGTGGCGGACCCTGGCGACGACCCTGTCGCTGGCCGAGGCCGGCGACGGGTCCCTCATGCTGCTGCTCGCCGACCCGTATCGCGGCCGGCAGCCGGATGGCTCCTACTCGAACCAGCAGGACGCCTACACCGCCAACACCTGCCTCGACTACCCGGCCCCCACGGACGTCGCGACATACGGCACGTGGGCCCGGCGCGAGATGGCCTCGGCACCGCATTTCGCCGAGCTGACCGCCTACAACGACCTGGCCTGCGCCTTCTGGCCCGTCCCGGCGCAGCGGACACCCGGCCCGGTCACCGCGGCCGGCGCGCCGCCGATCGTGGTCGTCGGTTCGACGGGCGATCCGGCGACGCCGTACCCGTGGGCCGTCTCGCTGGCGAAGGAGCTCTCGTCGGGCGTCCTGGTCACGCGTCACGGCGAGGGTCACACCGGCTTCGGAGCGAGCACCTGCGTCCAGCGCGCCGTCGACGCCTACCTGCTCGACCTCAAGGCCCCGAAGGACGGCCTGTCCTGTAGCTGACCCGGTCAGTCCTCGCCGGTCCGGTCCAGGGCGACGACGACCAGCAGGAACGAGGTCTCGATGACGTCGATGCCGGCGATCACGAGGGCGATGATCAACGGCAGCGGATCGGCCAGCGCCCAGGCGGCGCCGGCGGCACCGGCGGCCAGGGCGAGGAATACGAGCCGGACGCCGCGGATCAGGCGCGGGACGTCGCTCGTGCCCTCGGACAGGCGCGTGAGCCCGCTCGCGAGGAGGATGACCGCGACGGCCGCCGACGCCCCGACGAGCGCGGCCCGGATCGCGGGTGGGGGGCTGACGATGGCCTCGAGCAGATCCGTCCGCGTGCCGATGAGGGTCGCGCCGGCCACGGCGAGGACGCCGAGGCCGATCGCCGCGAGGGCCCCGCTCCTCGGGCTCACGCCGTGAGGGTCACCTCGTGGACGGTCCCCTCGACGATCCGCCAGGCACGAACGCTCGGCTCGCCGGTCGTCGCGTCCGCCTCGTCCTCGCCGAGGGACACGAGTACGTACAGCGCGTCGGGGTAGAAGGCGAGGCCGACGTCGGTCGGTGACGGGACGGCGGGGGTGTGGGTGTGCGAATGGACGATCCCCCAAAACGCCTCGTCGGCGTCGTCCGTCTCGATCGTCGCGTGGAGCAGCTCCGTCGGGTCGATCTCGTAGCGGTACGGCGAAGCCGCCTTGTTCCGCATCGGCCGATAGCGGAGGGCAAGACCGCCGTCCGCGGCCGGTCGATCGCCGACGATGAGCCCACACGCCTCGTTCGGGTACTCGGCGCGGGTCTGCTCGACGATCGCCGCACGGATGTTCTCGGGCATCGAAGCAACGAGCGGTCCCGGGTGGTGGCTCGGGTCGTCAGGCATGGGCGCCCGGCTCGGCCGGCTTTCGGGCGATTACCCACAGGAAGAGGGCCGCATGTCGATCCTCGGGCTCCTCGTCGACGACCGCGGTCTCGATCTCGAAGCCCGCTCGTCGCACCAGCGCGCGGTTCTTCTTCGCCCCGTAGTGGCTGAAGAACATCGGCGCGCCGAGCCAGTCGTCTTCAACGTCGTCGGGTGAATCCTGTGCTCCCATCGTCGCGACCAGCACGCCGCCCGGCCGGAGCCAGCGAAGGATGGCGACGAGGAGGTCGGGCAGGTCCTCACGCGGGACGTGCGTCAGCGAGTAGAAAGCCGTGACCGCATCGAGGCTCGCTCGTGGCAGGTCCAGGGCGGTCATGTCGGCGTGGATGAACCGGGCATCGGGTACCGCTGCTCGAGCGAGCTCGATCTGCCGGCTCGAGATATCCACCCCGGTGACGCGACGGCCATCCGCCAGGGCCCGCGTCATCGGTACCCCGGCGCCACATCCCAGGTCGACGACATCGGTGCCGAACGGGATCCGTTCGACCGCCCGCGACAGCCAGCTCAGCCTGTTCGGCGAGGGTCGTGCGTCGCTCCACGCGAAGTAGCGCTCGGCGATCGCGTCGTACCCGTCGGCGACGATCCGACGCGGATCGCCAGCCGTGGCCGCCACCGTCCTCACGCCTCGCTCACCACCAGTTCACGCCGCCTTCGAGGGCCTCTTCCATCTCGTCGAGGTTCGTCGCGAACGTCCCGGCCGAGAGGTATTTCCAGCCGCCGTCGGGGAGGAGCGCGACGATCGTCCCGGACGTCATCTCGGAGGCGACCCGCGCCGCGGCGACCATGACGGCTCCGCACGACGGGCCGGCGAAGATCCCCTCGCGGAAGACCAGCTCGCGGAGGGCGGCGATCGCGTCGCGATTGGACACGAGGTACTTCGCATCGATGCAGGTCGGGTCGAAGATCTCGGGGACGAACCCCTCGTCGAGCGAGCGCAGGCCCTGGACCAGCTCGCCGGGGAGTGGCTCGGCGGCCACGACCCGGACGCCTGGCTTGTGCTCGCGGAGGTAGCGCGACACACCCATCAGCGTCCCGCCGGTCCCGAGACCCGCCACGAACACGTCGATCTCCGGGCAGTCGGCGAGGATCTCCGGGCCGGTCGTCTCGTAGTGCGCCTGCGGGTTGGCCGGGTTGCCGTACTGGTACGGCATGACGAAGCGCTCGTCCTTGCTGACCAGGTGCTTGGCCAGCGCGATCGCCCCGTTCGAGCCCAGCGCGCCCGGGGAGTCGATGACCTCGGCGCCGTACAGCGCGGCCATCTGGCGTCGCTCGTTGGTGACGTTGTCGGGCATGACCAGCGCGACGCGGTAGCCCTTCCGCCGACCGATCATCGCCAGCGCGATGCCGGTGTTGCCCGACGTCGGCTCGAGGATGATCGAGTCGTCGTGGAGCAGCCCGCGCCGCTCGAGGTCGTCGATCAGGTACTTCGCCGCGCGATCCTTGACCGACCCCGTCGGGTTGAGCATCTCGAGCTTGGCCAGGATCCTGACGTTGGGGTTCGGCGACATGCGCGGGATCGCGACGAGCGGCGTATAGCCGATCGCGTCGAGGATGTCGTCGAAGCGGCCGCCATGTCGGGGGAGCTCGTCGTGGACGTGCCCCATGCGCGTCAGCCGCCGGCCATCGCCGGGAGGAGGCGGACCTCATCGGCCGGGGCGACGGGCGTATCGAGACCGGCCAGGTAGCGGACGTCCTGGCCGTTGACGTAGACGTTGACGAAGCGGTTGAGCTCGCCCTCGTCCGTCAGCAGCTGACCGCCGAGCGACGGATGGCGGTCGACGAGCGCCCCCACCACGTCGCGGATGGAGCCCCCATCGAGCTCGAGCGACTTGGCGCCGCCCACGTTCGGTCGGAGCACGGCCGGGATGAAGACCGTGCTCACGCGCGCGCCTCGGGCGAGACCTTGCCGGCGAGTCCGGTCATGGTCATCAGGAACGGTGCCTCGACGGCGGCCCCGTCGACCATCAGCGGCCGGCCCTCGGCGCGGGCCTGGACGGCCGCGTCGGAGCAGACCGGGCAGTTCGGGTCGCGCCGCAGCTTGAGCTCGGTGAACTCGGTCTCGAGCGCATCGAACAGCAGCAGCCGGCCGGCGAGCGTGTTGCCGATCCCGATCAGGACCTTGAGCGCCTCGTTGGCCTGGAGCATGCCGAGGATCCCGGGCACGACGCCGAGCACACCGGCGACCGAGCAACCGGGCGCGAGCTCGGGCGGCGGCGGGGTCGGGTACAGGCAGCGGTAGCACGGCCCCTCGAACGGGACGAAGGTGGTCAGCTGGCCCTCGAAGCGGAAGACGCTGGCGTGGACGACCGGGATGCCGGCCGCGACCGCCGCGTCGTTGAGGATGTAGCGGGTCTCGAACGTGTCGGTCCCGTCGAGGATGACGTCGTAGCCGGCGATGATCCGCTCGACGTTCTCGGCGACGAGCATCTCTTCGTGGGCGACGACCTTGACCTCGGGGTTGAGGGCGTTGATCGCGATCCGGGCGGACTCGACCTTCCGCTCACCCACGCGGTCGGTGGTGTGGACGATCTGGCGCTGGAGGTTGCTGACGTCGACGATGTCGAAGTCGACGATGCCGATCGTGCCGACACCCGCGGCAGCCAGGTAGAGCGCCGCGGGGGAGCCGAGCCCGCCGGCGCCGATCAGCAGCGCCTTGGAGCCGAGCAGCCTGGCCTGGCCCGCCGAGCCGACCTCCGGGATCAGCAGGTGGCGGCTGTAGCGCTGCTTCTGCTCGGCCGACAGGACGACCGGCGTGTCGAACGACAGCCCTGCACCCTTCCACGCCTGGAAGCCGCCGGACATCGAGGCGACGTCCGTGTAGCCCATGCCGGCCAGCGTCTGGGCCGCGAACAGCGAGCGCACGCCGCCGGCGCAATAGAGGATCACCGGAGCGTCGCGGTCCGGCGCGGCGGCCTCGATCTGCTGCTCGATGTACGACTTCGACACGTGCCGGGCGCCCGGGAGGTGGCCCTGCTCCCACTCGGACGCCTCGCGGACGTCGACGACGGTCGCGGCACCGGCAGGCAGCGCGTCCACCTGCTGTGGGGTGACTTCCTTGATCTGGGCGCGGGCCTCGCGAAGGAGGTCCGCATATGACTTCGACATGGGTTGGGGAGACTCCGGTGGTCGACGGGCTGGCGTCACGAGGGCGCCAGGGCGGCGGGGATGCGGCGAGATGCCGCGGAGGATGGGCGAGCCGGCGTCAGGCCGGCGGCAGACACCTGCAGCGACCCTCGAGCGGGCTCATGCCCCCGCCTCGGCGGGAGCCGCCGCTCCGAGATCGGTCAGGACGTGCTGGAGGCTGTCGTGGCTGAGCATCGCGCACTTGAGACGCGCGGGGCTGATGTCGATCCCGAGCAGGTCCAGGACGTCGTCCGCGCGGATGGCCGCGACGTCGTCGAGTGGCTTGCCCTTGATCTCGTCCGTCAGCAGCGATGCGCTGGCCTGGCTGATCGCGCAGCCGCGGCCGGTGAACGCGACGCGGTCGACGACGCCGTCCTTCACGCCGAGCATCAGCGTGATCCGGTCGCCGCACAGCGGGTTGGCGCCCTCGTACGACGCGTCCGGGTCGTCGATGACCCCGAAGTTGTGGGGTCGCCGGTAGTGCTCGAGGATGTAATCGCGGTAGAGGTCGTCCATGCTCATTCGAGTGTAGCGCGTCCGTCTAATCCCGACCATAGAGGTCGGATATGGCCGCGCGGGGGTACTCCCGCTCGTTTCGGCTGGTACGAAGCGCTTGGCTGCAGCGGACCTCCGCTGCGCTATCGTCGAGATCCAGTGGTCACCGAGCTCGTCCACCCGCTCGCCGCACGCGTCGTCGGCCAGGCCTCGAGGCGCGGACTCATCCCGCGCGTGCCGACCGCCGATCGCCTGCTGGCCGACACCGAGACCTGGCTCTTGGCGGCGCACCCGGACATCGTGCGCAGCGTCCGGCGTCTCGGCACCCGCCGAGGGCGAGGCGCGGCTGGCGGCGTCGCTCCATCCGGCAGCCCGTGACCTGGTGCTCAGCGCCACGGACGCCGGCCGCATCGAGGCCGAGGCCGAGACCGAGGCCATCGGCCCCGGCTATCACCGCTTCGTCGGGCGGCTGCTCGAGCGGATGGAGGACGACCTGGCCGTTCCGTGGGGACGGGTCCACCCCGATCGCCCCGACGAGCCGGATGCGGCCGCCGCGGTCACCTTCGCCGACCGAGCGACGACGGAGCGCAACTACCTGTCCTGGCTGGGCCGGACGCTCGTGACCGCTCGCGCCCGGCGTGCGGGCGGCGCGGCCCCGATCCACATCGGCACCCCGGACGGCGTCCAGTACACCGTCGACGGCGCGATCGCGACCGCGCTCGGGCCGCGGGACGACGCGTGGATCGAGCGGGCGATCGGCGACACCCGCGTCGCCCTCGACGTGACGCCCTGGTGGGCCGACGCGACGGATGCGCAGATGATGCTCAACCGGGCGCTGAGCCTGATGTGGTTCGACGTCCGCTGGCGACCGCCGGCGCTCAAGCCGGAGGGCCTCGTGCTCGACGAGGTCCATCGAATCCTGTCCCGGGCCTATCCGCTCGATCCGGACCTCACGTATCCGTGGCGGGCGTGGGCCGAGATCGTCGCTCTCCGCGGCATCGCCGATCCGATGGCCCGGCAGGTCGTCGCCAGGGCGATGCGCGAGCCGGGCATCGTGGCCGACATCGGCTACCGGCGAGCCCCGGTCACGATCACCCACGAGGGCTGGACCCTGACCATCCCGGGTTCCTTCGCCGAGAAGCGCTCCGAGGAGGAATGGTGGGGCGGCGGCACCGGCCGGGCGATCACGCTGGCCGCGGTGCAGACCGGGATCCGGTTCCGAGGCGATGAGCGCCCACGCGTTCGTCGCGCAGTTCGCCGGCGACATGGGGCCCGACGCGATCGACCATCACGCCGAACGGGTCATCGGGCGCGCGACCTTGTCGTCGGACACGAGCTCCGGCGTCGAGATCGGGATCCTGGACGGCTACTCGGCGACCAGCGGCTCCGGGGCCGTCATCCGGATCGAGTTCGACGACCCGGCCGACTGGCAGTGGGCCATCGAGATGTGGAAGTCGCTCACACCAGCCTGATCCGCCGGGGGTACGTGGCCGGGCTCCGCGCGTCCGGCGCTGAACGCGGCGCCGAGCTCAGCGCAGTCGCCAGGTCCTGTCCATGCACGCGCACGCCATCGACGTCGACAGATGCCAGCGGTGGCCCGGGCCCTGGGCGTAGATCCCGCTCGAGATGTCCGCCGGAACCTGAAGGTCGAAGCTTTCCGACCAGCGAGTCGTGACTCGACAGGCGCTGTCGTGTCGAATGGATGGTTCGCGACCGCGTTGACGAAGTCGGCAACGGTCGGCCCGACCGGAACGTCCGTGTCCATGTACTTGCATGGATCGCTCAGCAGCCAGGCACCTCGCCGAAGCCCGGCCGCACCGCTGCGCGTGACCGAAGGCGGATCGTGTCGATCGGCGGCAGTTTCGGCTCCTTCCCCGGACCTGGGTGAACGGTGCCACCGTGTACTTGCCCGCCGCCAGCACCCATATTGGCGTCGCTGCGGGGATCGGCGTCGGTGCCGGAGTCTGTGTCGCGTCGGGCCCGCCCGCCGCCTCCTCCTCGGTCACGGTGATCCCAACGAGCCAGCCACGACCGCCCCACGGCGATCGCGAGCTCCACGCCGGCCACCAGGAGCGGCGCTGTGAGGTCGCGGGGACTTGGTCGAGCACGGCGTCCAGGACGCGGTCCGGGAGCGCGGTGACGCCCTCCTCCAGCCACGACCGAACGATGCGGGTGACGTCGCGTTCTGTGCTCATGGCACGGCCTCCCGCGACGTGGGCCGGGCGTCGGCGTCGAGCGCCGCGCGCAACCCGCGCATCGCATGATGTAGACGGGATCTGACCGTCCCGACGGGAATTCCGAGGGTCTCGGCGACCTCGTCGAGCGTGGCATGTCGAGGTAGTGGTGCAGCACCACGACCGCGCGGTGGTCGATGGACAGCCGCCGGAAGCCGCGCTCGAGCTGGTCGCGATCGGCGACCGAGCCTGAGTCATCGGCCGCCGACGGCTCATCGGCCGGGAGGAGACGGAGGTTGGGCGCCCAGTGGCGGGTCCGGCGGGCCTCGGCGTAGCAGGCGCGCACGAGGAGCCGGTACGACCAGGCGTCAAAGCGCGCCGGGTCGCGGAGCTGGGGAAGGTCCCGCCAGACGGTCAGCAGCGCCTGCTGCGTCGCATCCTCGGCGAGCTCGATGTCGCGCAGGATCCTGTGCGCCACCGCGTGGAGCCGGTCGCCCGCGGCGACGGCGAGGCTCGCGAAGGCCTCCTCGTCACCGTGTTGCGCCCGGATCACGAGATCGGTATCCATGCCCTTCCGCCAATGGCACGCCGGTCTGATCCGGCGCACTCACACGGTACGGGTGCCGTCAGGGAATGGGCGACTCAATCTTCGCGGTGGGCCATCGAGAGGTCGCAGTCGCGACACCTCGGGTCAGTCGAAGATCAGTCGAACACCAGGAGCTGGCGGACCACCGAGCCCTCGGCCAGGCGGTCGAATCCTGCGTTGATCCCGTCGAGCGGGAGCCTCGAGCTGATCAGCCGGTCCACCGGCAGCCGGCCGTCGCGGGCCAGCGCCAGCAGGCGCGGGACGTCGCGGCGCGGCACGCCCGAGCCCATGTACGAGCCCTTCAAGGTGCGCTCCTCCGCGACCAGGCTGAGCGCCGTGATCGACAGGCGCTGATCGGGGCGGGCAGCCCGGCCGCGACCGTCGTGCCGCCGCGACGGGTCGCGCCGTAGGCCAGCTCGAGGGTCGCCACCCGCCCGACCGCCTCGATGACCGTATCACCGCCGCCACCGGTGGCCTCGCGGATCGTCGCCAGTAGGTCGAGGTCGTCGCCGCGGACCGTGTGCGTCGCGCCGAGCTCGAGGGCGAGCTCGAGCTTCGCCGGGACGATGTCGACGGCGACGATCGGGTGGCAGCCGGCCAGCCGGGCGCCCATGACCGCGCTCAGGCCCACACCACCGAGCCCGAAGACGACCGCCGACGAGCCGGGGCGTGGCGCGGCGGTGTTGACGACGGCGCCGACACCCGTGAGGACCGCGCAGCCCAGCACGGCGGCGGTAGCGAGGTCCGCCTCGCGGTCGATCCTGACCAGCGACGCCTGCGACACGACCGCGTGATCGGCGAACGCGGAGACGCCGAGGTGGTGGTTGATCGGCGCGCCGTCGTCGGCGACGGTCAGCCGCCGCTCGCCACCGAGCAGCGTTCCGGCGCCGCTGGCGGCCAGCGCCGGCTCGCACAGTGCCGGCCGGCCGGACTGGCACGGGACGCATCGACCGCATGACGGCACGTACGACAGCACGACGTGGTCGCCCGGCACGACGTCGGTCACGGCCGGGCCGATCCGCTCGACCACGCCGGATGCCTCGTGGCCGAGGAGCATCGGCAGCGGCCGGATCCGGGACCCGTCGATGACCGACAGGTCCGAGTGGCACAGCCCGGCGGCCACGATCCGGACGAGGACCTCGCCGGGGCCCGGCTCGCCGAGGTCGAGGTCGGCGATCTCGAGCGCCGGTCCCTCGGCATACGGTCGCGGGACGCCCGCGGCGCGAAGGACGGCGCCTCGGATCCTCATGCCTGGCTCACTGCGACAGCGGCCATGCGCTCAGCCGTTGAAGACGCGCTGGACTTCCCTGAGGCCGGTGGCGAGGGCGTCGATGTCCTCACGCGTCGAGTACACGTTGAAGCTCGCCCGCGCGGTCGCGGCGAGGTCCAGCCGCTCGTGGAGCGGCATCGTGCAGTGGTGGCCGGCCCGGACGGCGATCCCGAACCGGTCGAGGACCTGGGCGACGTCGTGCGGATGGATGCCCGGCAGGTTGAAGGGGACCACGCCGCCACGGAGCGCCGGGTCCATCGGGCCGTAGAGGGCGATGTCGGGGATCTCGCGCGGGAGCGTGTCGAGCGCGTACGCGACGAGGTCGAGCTCGTGCTCGCGGACGGCGTCCATGCCGAGATCGCGGAGGTACTCGGCGGCGACACCGAGCCCGATGGCGTCGCCGACGGCTGGCGTGCCCGCCTCGAACTTCCAGGGGATCTCGTTGAAGTCGCTCCGCCGGAGGTGGACCTCGCGGATCATCTCGCCGCCGGCCAGGAACGGCGGCATCGCCTCGAGCAGCTCGCGCCGCGCCCACAGCGCCCCCGAGCCCATCGGGGCGAGCATCTTGTGACCGGAGAACGCATAGAAGTCGGCCCCGAGCGCCTGGACGTCGACCGGCACGTGCGGCACCGCCTGCGCGCCGTCGATCAGCACGAGTGCCCCCGCGGCGTGGGCCATCTCGATCATCTCGGCGACCGGGTTGATCGTGCCGAGCGTGTTCGAGACATGGGTGAACGCGACGAGCTTCGGGCGGAGCCGAAGCAGGACCTCGAAGACGTCGAGTCGAAGGCGGCCGTCGTCGGTGATGGGGATGAACTCGAGATCGCCGTCCTTCTCCTGGACGAGGATCTGCCACGGGACGAGGTTGGCGTGGTGCTCCATCTCGGTCAGGACGATGGCGTCACCGCGGCCGATGTTGCGCCGGCCCCACGAGTAGGCGACGAGGTTGATCGCTTCGGTCGCGTTGCGGGTGAAGATGACCTCGTGGCTGTCCGGGGCGTTGATGAACCGGGCGACCCGCGCGCGCGCCCGCTCGTACTCGGCGGTCGCCTTCTCGCCGATCGTGTAGATCCCACGATGGACGTTGGCGTTGTACTCGCGGTAGTAATCGGCCACGGCGTCGATGACGACGGCGGGCTTCTGGCTCGACGACGCGGAGTCGAGATAGACCAGTCGGTGGCCGTTGATCTCCTGCGACAGGATCGGGAAGTCGCGCCGGATGGCCTCCGGGTCGATCGGACGCGCTGCCGCCGCTACCACCGGTTCGTGCGTCGCCGTCATCGTCGGATGCCCGCGGTCAGCGGGCCGCCTCCACTGCTTCGAGCTCGGCGCCCACGGGCGCCTGCGGCACGAGGAGCGCCTCGTCGGGCAGCTCGGTCTCGAAACCGGCCTCGCGCATGACCGGGCCGTAACCCTCGTCTTCGAGCCGGAGGGCGAGATCCTTCCCGCCGGACGTGATGATCCGGCCCTGGGCGAGGACGTGGACGTAGTCGGGGGTGATGTAGTTGAGCAGGCGCTGGTAGTGGGTGATCAGGAGGACGCCGAGCTCGGGGTTGAGCATCGCGTTGACGCCCTCGGCGACGATCCGCAGCGCGTCGATGTCGAGACCGGAGTCGGTCTCGTCGAGGATCGCCATCTCAGGCTCGAGGACGGCCATCTGGAGCATCTCGAGGCGCTTCTTCTCACCGCCCGAGAAGCCCTCGTTGACGTAGCGGCTGGCGAAGCCCTCGTCCATCCGCAGGAGCGCCATCTTCTCGCGCATCTTGTTGCGGAAGTCGCGCATGGAGATGCCGCCGCGCATCGGGTCCGTGGGGTCGACGTCGGGGTCCTTGTCGATGCCCTGGAGCTTGGCGTTGAGCGCCGAGCGGATGAAGCTGGCCACGCTCAGGCCGGGGATCGCGGTCGGGTACTGGAAGGCGAGGAAGAGGCCGAGCCGGGCGCGCTTGTCGGGCGACAGCTTGAGGATGTCGCGGCCCTTCCAGAGGATCTCGCCGCCCTTGACGACGTAGGCCGGGTGGCCCATCAGCGCATAGGCGAGCGTCGTCTTGCCCGAGCCGTTGGGGCCCATGATCGCGTGGACCTCGCCCTTGCCGACGGTCAGGTCGATCCCCTGGAGGATCTCGTGGTCGGGCGCGGCGACGGGTGAGACGCGGAGGCCGCGGATGATCAGCTGCTGGTCGGTGGTGGTCGTCACGGTTCGGTCAGGGCTCCATCGTGGCGGGGGTCGGGTTGGTCGAGGCCGAGCGCGGAGGCACGAGGTCGGCAAGGGTCATCGAGTCGAGCGCGCCGGCGACGGCGTCGCGGACGCGGACCCACAGGAGGTTGACGGTGCAGCGCGACGAGCGGTCGCAGACGGTCGCATGCTCCGGGTCGTCGCTGGCGCAGATCATCGGGGCGATCGGACCTTCGAGGGCACGGAGCACCTCGGCCATCGAGATCGTCTCGGGCGGACGGGCAAGCTCGTAGCCACCATGCGCGCCGCGGGTGCTGGTCACGAGGCCGGCCTCGCGGAGGCTGACGACGAGCTGCTCGAGATACGCCCGCGGGAGGTCCTCCTCGGCGGCGATCTCGGCCAGGCTGGCCGGTCCGCGACCGGCGTGGCGGCCCAGCTGGACCATGAGCCGGACCCCGTACTCCCCCTTGGTCGAGAAGGCGATCGCACCACTGCCGTGGTAGACCGGGCGCCCGCCGTGCTGGGTCGGCAACGGGGTGCCCGCGGTCGGGGCGTCAGGCTGGGGCGTCGGGATGGTCGCGCTCAGGGGGATCGTCCTCGATATCCGAGTGATTTCGTCGGGATTGAGTGTACGGGCGGCGCGATGGAGCGTCAATCGGAGCCGTGTTCCGGGAGGACGACTCGTTGCGCCGCCCGACTCGTCGCTCAGGTCCGAGCGCGGAGGCCCGTCAGGTGGTCCTCGTCGTGGTCCATCGCGAGGTGGATGAGCCCGGCGACGTCCAGGACGCCGTAGCTGGTGTGCGTCCCGTGGCGTTGCCAGCCGGCCTCGTCGAGGGCCCCGATCGTCGCGATCGTCGTCGCGCGGGCGGCAGCGAACGCGGCGAGGATGGCGTCGAGCGAGGCGCCTTCGAGACCGGGCTCGGGACCGGGTTCGGACCAGCCCCACTGCGGGTCGTCCTCGGCGGCGACCTGGGCGAGCCGCGCCTGCCAGACCTCGCGCTCGACGGCGATCAGGTGGCGGACGACCTCGGCCGGGCCCCACTCCCCGTCCGCGGCCGGAGCGACCGGAGTGCCGGCGGCCGCGCGCGCGACGGGTTCGAGGCGTAGCGGGAACCCCGCGAACGCCTCGAGAAGCCGGTCGTGGTCCACCGGCAAGGGCGTCACGAACGCGTCAGTCGTTCGCGCGCGCGAGCCGGCCGGCCCCCTTGCGCTGGGGTTGCCGCTGCAGGACGCCTGCCCGGCCCGGTGATCTTCTCGGCGTGGGCCGCCCGCCCGGAGCCGCGGCCGTGGAGCGCTCGGACCTTGGACTCGGCCGCCTCGCCTGCGAGATCGCTCGCGCGAGCGTGGGTTCCGCTGTTGGGTCGTCCGTTTCCCTTCGGTCGCATGGTCGGCCTCAGTCCAGCACGAACCAGGAGACCACGGCCGACGAGGTCAGCGCGGTGTTGAGCCGGATGACGAACGAGTTCGTCGCCGGCACCACGGCGCGGACCCAGCGCCCGCCCTCGTTGGTCGACAGCACCGCGAACACCTTGCTCGTGCTGGTCACGCCCGCGAGCGAGATCGTGGTCGAAGCGGTGCCCTTGCCCATCGTCCTGCGTCCCGAGCGACTGAGCGACACCTTGCCGCTGACCACGAGCGCCTTCTGCGCCGTGCTCGGGGCATAGGCGTGGACGCCGATGGTGCCGGGATTGCTGTTGGCCTCACCCCGGACACCCGTCGCCCCGAACCCGATGACGCCGTACCCGCCGGTTCCGAGGACGCCGATGTCAGGGCTGTCGCCCCAGACACCCGTCGCATAGAGGTCCGGGTTCGGCAGGACCGGTGCGAAGCCGAACACGCCGGTGTACTGCGTGTCGGCGGGGTCGACACCGGAGGGGCTCACGCTCCAGCCGACGACACCGCCGGCACCCAGGCTCGTGCCCTCGAGGCCGAAGCCGGCCCCAGTCCCGGTGGCGTTGGCCTGGAAGGCCGTGCTGCCATCTCCGGAATCGGTCACCGAGGTCGTTGCGGTAGTGGCGTTGTCGACGCCCTTCACGACGTCGTCCGGGTCGGCCGCGGCGGCCGTCAGCGGCAGGGCGGCGCTTGCGGCAAGGGCCGCCGCGGTGCCGGCGGCGGCGGTCAGCAGGGCTCGGCGAGTGCGCAGTTGCTGCGGCTCGGACGGCATCGGTTCCTCCAGCTCGAGTGACGGGAGCGTCGGTGGCGGGACCATACGCGTGCCGGGCGCCCGTCACAAGCCGTCGATTGTTCGCCCGGTCGCTAGTACCTGACGCGCAGGTCGGTCGACGCTTCAGGCGTCACGCGCGGTTCGGCCATCACTCGTCGGCGAGGTTCGGAGCCAGCCAGCGCTCGGCGTCGGCAAGCGGAATGCCCTTCCTCGTGGCGTAGTCGGCCAGCTGGTCGCGACCGATCCGGCCGACCCCGAAGTAGTGGCTCGCGGGGTTCCACAGGTAATACCCGGACACCGCGGCGCCCGGCCACATGGCGAACGATTCGGTCAGCCGGATCCCGGCGTTGCGTTCCGCGTCGAGGAGCTCGAACAGCGTCCCCTTCTCCGTGTGGTCCGGGCAGGCCGGGTAGCCGGGCGCGGGCCGGATGCCCTGGTAGCGCTCTGCGATGAGGTCCGGGTTCGACAGCGCCTCGTCGCGTGCGTAGCCCCACAGCTCGCGACGAACCATCTCGTGGAGGCGCTCGGCGAAGGCCTCCGCCAGCCGGTCGGCGAGGGCCTTCGCCAGGATCGACGAGTAGTCGTCGTTGGCGGCCTCGAACTCGGCGACCATCTCGTCAAGGCCATGACCCGTCGTGACCGCGAACGCCCCGACGAAGTCCGATACGCCGGTCTCGGCCGGAGCGACGAAGTCGGCCAGCGCGACGTTCGGGCGCCCATCCGGCTTGGCCATCTGCTGACGCAGGGTCCGGAAGGTCGCCAGGGCGTCGCTCCTGGTCTCGTCGCGCCACACGACGATGTCGTCGGCGTCGACGGTGTTGGCGGGCCAGAACCCGACGACCGCGTTGGCCGTGAGCCGGTCGTCGCGGACGATCCGGTCGAGGAGGTCGAGCGCGTCGCGATGGAGGTCGCGTGCGGCCGAGCCGAGCCGCGGGTCGTCGAGGATGGCCGGATATGCGCCGCGCAGCTCCCACGTGGCGAAGAACGGCGTCCAGTCGATGTAGCCGGCGAGGTCGGCCAGCGGATGGCCTGCGATCGCTCGCACCCCGACGAACGTCGGCCGCGGCGGCTCGACCGTCGTCCAGTCGATCGGGACGTGGTTCGCGCGAGCCTCGGCCAGGGTCAGCCGGCGCTCCTTCGCCCGCTGCCCGGCCCGGTCCTGACGGACCTTCTCGTACTCCTCGCGGATGCCGGCCACGAACGCGTCGTGCCGGTCCGGCTGCACGAGCGAGCCCGCGACACCCACGGCACGTGACGCGTCGAGGACGTGGACGACCGGGCCCGAATAGGCCGGGGCGATCTTGACCGCCGTGTGGGTCCGCGACGTCGTCGCGCCGCCGATGAGCAGCGGGATGGTGAACCCCTGGCGCTCCATCTCGGCCGCGACATGGGTCATCTCGTCGAGCGACGGCGTGATCAGCCCGGACAGTCCGATCAGGTCGGCGTCGATCTCGATCGCCTTGTCGAGGATCCGGGCCGCCGGGACCATCACCCCGAGGTCGACGACCTCGTAGTCGTTGCAGCCGAGCACGACGCCGACGATGTTCTTGCCGATGTCGTGGACATCGCCCTTGACGGTCGCGGTGACGATCGTGCCCGATCGCCGCCCGGTCCCCTCCCGCTCGGCTTCGAGATACGGGATCAGGACCGCGACGGCCTTCTTCATGACCCGGGCGCTCTTGACGACCTGTGGCAGGAACATCCGGCCGGCCCCGAACAGGTCGCCGACGACGTTCATACCGGCCATCAGCGGGCCCTCGATCACGTCGAGCGGCCGGGCGGCAACGAGCCTGGCCTCCTCGGTGTCCTCGACGATGAACGTGTCGATCCCCTCGACGAGCGCATGGGTCAGGCGCTCGTCGACCGGTCGCTCGCGCCAGGCGAGATCCTCGCCTGCCCGTTGCATGCCGCCCTCCCCGCCGTATCGCGCGGCGAGCGCGAGCAGCCGCTCGGTCCCGTCGGGCCGCCGATTGAGGACGACGTCCTCGACCGCATCACGAAGCTCGGGCTCGATGTCGTCGTAGATCGGCAGGACACCGGCATTGACGATCGCCATGTCGAGGCCGGCCCTGATGGCGTGATACAGGAACACCGAATGGATCGCCTCGCGGACGCGGTCGTTGCCGCGGAAGGCGAACGACACGTTGGACACGCCGCCCGAGGTCCGCGCTCCGGGGAACTCCGTCTTCAGGCGCCCGACCGCCTCGATGAACGAGACGGCGTACGCGTTGTGCTCCTCCATCCCGGTCGCGATCGCGAAGATGTTGGCGTCGAGGATGATGTCCTCCGCCCCGAAGCCGACGACGCCGGTCAGCAGGTCGTAGGCCCGGCGAAGGACGGCGACGCGTCGCTCGACCGACTCCGCCTGGCCCTGCTCGTCGAAGGCCATCACGACCACGGCCGCTCCATACCGCCGGCACAGGCGGGCCTGGCGCAGGAACTCCGCCTCGCCCTCCTTGAGCGAGATCGAGTTGACCACGCCCTTGCCCTGGAGCTGCTGGAGACCGGCCTCGATGACCGACCACTTGGAGCTGTCGACCATCACCGGCACGGTCGCGATGTCCGGCTCGGCCGCGATGCGCCGGAGGAACCGGGTCATCGCAGCGGGACCGTCGAGCATCGCCTCGTCCATGTTCACGTCGATCAGCTGCGCGCCGTTGGAGACCTGCTCGCGGGCGATGTCGACCGCTTCGTCCTCGCGGCCATCGGCGACGAGACGGGCGAACTTCCGTGAGCCGGTCACGTTCGTACGCTCGCCGACGTTGACGAACGCGTTGCCCGGTGGCGGGATGACCAGCCCCTCCAGCCCCGAGAGCCGGGTGAGCCCGTTCGGCTCGGGGATCGCGCGTGGCGGCATCCCCGCGACCGCGGCGGCGATGGCGGCGACGTGGGCCGGGGTCGACCCGCAGCAGCTCCCGGCCACGTTGAGCAGGCCGTGCCTGGCCCACTCGCCCAGCGCCTCGGCCATCTGCTCCGGGGTCTCGTCGTACCCGCCCAGGTCGTTCGGCAGGCCGGCATTCGGGTAGGCCGACACCGGACGGTCGGCCACCCGCGACAGGACGTCGAGATGCTCCCGCAGCTGTCTGGGCCCGAGCGCGCAGTTGAGTCCGACGATCAGGGGGTCGGCATGGCGGATGCTGTACCAGAAGGCCTCCACGGTCTGACCGGACAGCGTCCGGCCGGAGGCATCGACGATGGTCCCCGAGATGATCAACGGGACGCGTTCGCCGAGGTCGTCGAACAAGGACTGGACCCCGGCGATCGCGGCCTTGGCGTTGAGCGTGTCGAAGATCGTCTCGACGAGGAGGATGTCGGCTCCACCCTCGATCAGCCCGGCGGCCGATTCCCGATAGGCGACCTCGAGCTCCTCCCAGGTGACGCTGCGGGCCGCCGGATCGCCGACGTCCGAGCTCATCGACGCCGTCCGGTTGGTCGGACCGAGCGACCCCGCGACGAACCGGGGTCGATCGGGCTCGGCTCGTTCGGCGGCGTCGGCGGCCTCGCGCGCGAGGCGCGCGGCGGCGACGTTGAGGTCCCGGACGATCGCGGGGTCGAACCCGTACTCGGCCTGGGCGATCCGGGTGGCCGTGAACGAGTTCGTGGTGACGACGTCCGCGCCGGCCTCGAGGTAGCCGGCGTGGATCGCGGCGACGGCCGCGGGCTGGGTCAGGCACAGCACATCGCTGTTGCCGCGAAGGTCGATCGGGTGGTCGCCGAATCGGTCGCCGCGGAAGTCGGCCTCGGTGAACCGGTGGGTCTGGAGCATCGTGCCCATGGCTCCGTCGAGGACAAGGATCCGTTCGCGAAGCAGGCCGGGGAGCACGGCCAGGCGCGAGGCCCGATCGAACGGCGAGGTCCCGTGCGCGTCGATCCGACGCGGGGCGGCGGCAGTCGTGGTCATGGCGCCACCCGGGCCGCGGTGGCTGCCGCGCCGTCCGATCCCGCGGCCACGGGCTCGGCCGGATGTCGGGCCCGGATCCGGCGGACGAGCTCCGCGCACTGCTCGTAGCGGCCGAAGCTCGGCATGACGTACGTCCCGGCGACCTCGCCTTCGGTGGCCGCGAGCAGCCGGTCGGCCATCTCGATGCCGATCTCCGACGCGCGCTCGCCGGCCGCCCGCATTGCCGCACGAGCCTCGTCCGGGATGGTGATCCCCGGCACCTCGTTATGGAGGAACTCGGCGTGGCGCGACGAGACGAGCGGGAGGACGCCGAGGAGGATCGGCACCGGGATGCCACCCGGACCGAACCGCCGGCGCGCCTCGGCGAGCATCGCCTCGACCTGCTCGATCGAGTACAGGGGCTGGGTCATCACCAGGTGCGCGCCGGCCTCGAGCTTCCGCTCCAGCCGGTCCCATTCGGTCGCCGAGTCGGCGGCGGTCGAGTCGAGCGCGCACGCGATCGTGAAGCCGGCCCGCTGACCGATCGACCGGCCCGACGGATCCTCCGCGAGATTGAGCCGGGTCAGGATGTCGATCAGGCCGATCGAATCGACGTCCCAGACGCCGGTGCCCGTCGGGTAGTCGCCGATGCGCGGCGGGTCCCCGGTCAACGCGATGATGTTTCGCACTCCCAGCGCATGGGCCCCGAGCAGCTCGGACTCGAGCGCCATCAGGTTCCGGTCGCGGGTCGTGCAATGGACGAGGCACTCGAGGTCGAGATCGTGCTGGATCCCGAACGCGACCGACAGGGCGCTCATCCTGACCTTGGCCATCGCCGAGTCGGACACGTTGACGACATCGACGCCGGCGTCACGCAGGAGTCGCGCGGCTTCGATCGTCCGCTCGATGCGGATGCTGCGCGGCGGGTCGATCTCGACCGACACGACGAACCGTCCGTCGGCGAGCAGCGTGGCGAGGCGTGTCGGTGGTGGCGCATCGGCGGTCACGCCCGTCGCACTGGTCGCGTCGGTCGCGGCGCTTCGTTCGACCACGGACGCCGTCGGACGTGTGCCGAGAGGACGTCGGGTACCGGTGTCGGTCGCAGCCGGGGCGTCGAGCGCCGCCCGCATCGCGGCGATGTGATCGGGCGTGGTGCCGCAACACCCACCGACGATGCGCGCACCGGCCGCGACCAGCCGCGGCGTCACGTCGCCGAAGTACCCGGCGCCGGCCGCGTAGACGAAGCGTCCCTCGAGACGCTGCGACAACCCGGCGTTGGGCATGATCGAACGTGCCGGTCCGCCATCGGCGGGAAGGCCCATCGCCTCGATCGCGTCGAGGCATGCCGCCGGACCCGCACCGCAGTTGACGCCGACCGCGTCCGCGCCTGCCCGAGCCAGGGCCTCCACTGCGGTGTCCGGGCTGCTGCCGTCGGCGAGCACGGGCTCCTCGCCGAATGTCAGAGAGGCGATCACGGGCAGGTCGGACGAGCGACGAGCCTCCTCGACCGCGAGGACGAGCTGCGCGAGATCCGAGAACGTCTCGAGGACCAGGAGGTCGATGCCACCCTCGAGGAGTCCCTCGATCTGCTCGCGGAACTCGGCTCGCGCTGCCACCTCCCCGATGACCGAGCCGCCGCGTGCCGGCGGACCGAGTGGGCCGATGGAGCCGCCGACCAGGGCATCGCGTCCGCTGACCTCGCGAGCCTCACGGGCGAGCCGTGCCGCCTGCCGATTGAGCGCACCGACCTGTCCCTCCAGGCCCCAAGTGGCGAGTCGATGGCGGTTGGCGCCGAACGACAGGGTCTCGATCAGCTCCGCGCCCGCCTCGAGGTACTCCCGGTGGGCGGCCGCGACCATGTCCGGGCGGCTCACCACGAGCTCTTCCAGGCAGGCCCGCTGCGGCACGCCACGGCTGAACAGCAACGTCCCCATCCCGCCGTCGACGAGCAGCGGACGGGCGGCCAGGCGACTGCGGAAGCGGTCCCGGGGCAGGCCGCCGGGCAAAGTGCTTATGGGCGTCGGCGGCGGGTCGGTCGGCATGGGCTCATTCATCGTCCGGGGCGGCATCCTTTCGCTGGCCGTGGCAATGGACCGGAACATGGGAAGACCCTTCCTGCACGGAAGGGTCTCGAGGGTCCCTTATCGTGCAGGCGGACCTGCCCGGAATTGGCACCTTGCCGGCGCGACGCCGGTAGGTTGTCGTGGCTTCAACGGGCCGGTCCCTCCGCCACTCTTGATAAAGACGCTCTTCTGTTGTGCGGCCATAGTGCCTGACGCGCCACGGTGCGGCAAGGCGCTCGCGGACTCGCCGGCCGGTCAGGCCGCGGCGTTCACCTGCAACCGGTCCAGGTACTGGGCTCGCCACCGTTCGGTGACGTCGACGGCGTTGAACGTGTAGAGGTGCACGTCGACGATCCCATTGGCCTGGTCGGCCACGACCGGAGCCAGCCCCTCGAGCAGGCCGTCGGGCCGATAGAAGCCGCCGGAGCGGATCAGGCGTGCGATGAACCGCGTGTTCTTGACCAGGAAGCGATGCGTGTCGGCCACGCCGATGCGCGCGCTGATGGCCAGCAGTCGCTGCGGCTCGGCGACGCCCGGCACGCCCAGGTGGACCGGGAGGGTGATGCCCTCGGCCCGCCGGGCCTTGAGCCAGGTCGCGATCGAGCCCGGGTCGAAGCACAGCTGGGTGGTCATGTAGCTGGCAAAGGCGGCCTTCGCCCGCAGTGCGTCGAGGAGTGGCGCGTCGGCGATGAACGCGTGGCCCTGCGGATAGGCGGGGATCCCGATCTCTGCCAGCGGGTGACCGATGTCGGCCATCGCCCGCAGCAGCGCGAGGCCGTCCGGGTAGTCGCCGGGCTCCTTGGCGTCGCCACCGACCACGAACGCGCGATCGACCCCGGCGCCCTCGAGCCAGGCGACGAGCTCCGACAGGTGGGCGCGGTCGCGGATCATCCGGGCGGAAAGGTGGGGAACCGCCCGGAAGCCGACAACCTGGAGCGCCTCGCACAGCGCGACCGTGGCCTCGATGCCCTTGGCCGGCGACGCCGTCACCGAGACCGTCGCGCCGGGTGGCAGGAACGCCGCCTGGTCGAGCGCATTCTTGAGGGGCACGAGCTCCATCGTCGGCGCGCGCAGGACGCTCGTCAGCGCCGCGGCGCGGGCAGGCGTCAGCGACGTGCGACGGCGGAAGAGCACCGCTCTAGACCTCCGAGTCCGGCATCGACGCCTTTCGCCGGGCGATGAAGTCGAGCAAAGATTCGTCGACGGCAGCGTCGATGGGCGGGGCCTCGTAGTCGGCGAGCATCCGCTTCCAGATGCGGTTCGCGCGCTGGGCCGCGTCGAGCGAGCCGTCCTCCTGCCACTGCTCGAAGCTGTTGTTGTCGGCGGTCTCGGAGCGGTAGAAGGCGGTCTCGAAGTTGGCCAGGGTGTGGGCCGAGCCGAGGAAGTGCGTCCCGGGCTGGTTGCCGCGGATCGCGTCGAGCGCCTGGCCGTTCTCGGACAGGTCGACCCCGTTGACGAAGACGGCCATCATCCCGCACTGATCCGCGTCGAGGACGAACTTCTCGTAGCCGACCGTCAGCCCGCCCTCGAGCCAGCCGGCCGCGTGGAGGACGAAGTTGACGCCACCGAGCACCGTCGGCTGGAGCGTGGCGGCGGACTCATAGGCCGCCTGCGCATCGGCGACCTTCGAGGCGCACAGCGAGCCGCCCGAGCGGAACGGCACCCCGAGGCGACGGGCCAGGGCAGCCATGACATACAGGACGAGCGCCGGCTCGGGTGTCCCGAACGTCGGCGCCCCCGACTGCATCGACATCGAGCTGGCGAACGAGCCGAGGACGACCGGCGCGCCCGGCCGGACGAGCTGGACGAAGGTCATGCCGCCGAGCGCCTCGGCGAGGGTCTGGGCGCAGACCCCGGCCGCGGTGACCGGGGCCATCGCGCCGGCCAGGATGAACGGCGTCAGGAGCGTGGCCTGGTTCGCCTCGGCGTACGCCCTGGCGGCGCCGAGCATCACGCTGTCCCAGACGAGCGGCGAGTTGGCGTTGATCAGGCTGAGGATGACGGTGTGGTCTTCGAGGTAGTCCGCCCCGAACGTGAGCCGAGCCAGCTCGACCGTGTCGCGTGCCCGCTCCGGCGCCGTGACCGAGCCCATGAACGGCTTGTCGCTGTAGCGGATGTGGGAGTAGACCATGTCGAGGTGCCGCTTGTTGACGGGGACGTCGACCGGCTCGCAGACCGTGCCGCCCGAGTGGTGGAGGTGCGGCGAGGCATAGGTCAGCTTGACCAGGTTGCGGAAGTCCTCGAGCGTGCCGTAGCGGCGCCCATTGTCCAGGTCGCGGACGAACGGCGACCCGTAGTTCGGCGCGAACACGGTGTGCAGGCCGCCGATCTCGACGTTGCGGGCCGGGTTGCGTGCGTACTGGGTGAACTGCCGCGGGGCGCTCGCCTGGACGATCGAGCGGCACATGCCGCGCGGGAACCTGACGCGGACGCCATCGACGTCGGCGCCGGCCTCGTGGAGCAGCCGGAGGGCATCCTCATCGCCCCGGAACTCGAGACCGACCTCCTGGAGGATCGTGTCGGCGTTCTCCTCGATGAGGGCCAGCCCCTCCTCGTCGAGGACCTCGAACGGCGCCAGCTTCCGGGTCAGGAAGGGCACGTGCTCGGCATGGGCGGCGAGGCGGGTGGCCTGGCGAGCTGCACGGCCGCCGCTCCGGCGCCGCGGCGCTTCGTCCATCAGGCGTCCTCGCTCGTCGCGACCGGCACGGGCCGTCGCCGGCGTCGCTCGCCGCGTCCGTCACCGGCGGGCCCGGTCCGCACCCCGCGCTCGGGAAGTGCCACGACCCCGGCAAGGTTCGGGAACGCCGCGGTCTTGTGCGGGAAGGCCATCGCCTCGACGAAGTGCTGCTGGAAGCGGGGCTCGACCGCGGTCTCGATCTTCTCGACCCGGCGGACGACGCCTTCGATCTCCTCCCGCGCCGCGCCGGAAAGCAACGCAATGAGCGCCCCGGTCCCCGCCGCGTTGCCCGCCGACCGGACATGTGCCGGGTCGCAATCGGGCACGAGGCCGAGGATCATCGCGTGGATCGGGTCGATCTGGCTGCCGAAGGCACCGGCCAGCCGGATCTCGTCGACCGCCTCGATCTCCAGCTTGTCCATCAGCAGCCGGACGCCGGCATAGAGCGCGGCCTTGGCCAGCTGGATGGCCCGGACGTCGTTCTGGGTGATCGTGATCCGCGGGCCGGCGGCGCTGTCGCCCCCTTGGCCCGTTCCGCCCCCCTCGTTGAGCACGTAGCCGAACGTCCGCCCGTCGGGCACGACCCGCGGCGTGCGGGCGATCAGCGAGCCGTCGATGACGCCGTCCTCGGTCACGACGCCGGCGAGGAACAGCTCGGCGACGACCTCGATGATGCCGGAGCCGCAGATCCCACTGATGCCGGTCTCGGCGACGCCCTCGGCGAAGCCCGGCTCGTCGGACCACGGCTCGACGCCGATGACCCGGAACCGCGGTTCGAGGGTCTCGCGGTCGATGCGGACCCGCTCGATCGCACCCGGCGCGGCGCGCTGCCCGCCGGAGATCTGGGCCCCCTCGAAGGCCGGGCCGGTCGGGCTCGATGCCGCCAGCAGCCGGCGCCGGTCCCCGAGCACGATCTCGGCATTGGTCCCGACGTCGACGACGAGGGTCATCGCCTCGGCCTCGTGCGGCTCCTCGGCGAGGATCACCCCGGCCGTGTCAGCGCCGACGTGACCGGCGATGCAGGGAAGGACGTAGACGCGAGCACCGGGATGGGCCCGCAACCCGAGGGCGGCGGCCGTCGTCCGGATGGCTCGGTCCGTCGCCAGCGCGAAGGGCGCACCGCCGAGCGGCGTCGGGTCGATGCCGAGCAGCAGGTGATGCATGATCGGGTTGCCGACGATCGCCAGCTCGAGGATCTCGACCCGCTTGATCCCGGCCTTCATCGCGAGCGTGGCGATCAGCCCGTCGAGCGCCTTCCGGACGGCCGCCGTCATCTCGCCGGCACCCTCGGGATGCATCATCGCGTACGAGACGCGGCTCATCAGGTCCTCGCCGAACCGGATCTGGGGGTTCATGACGCCGTTGCTGGCGAGGACCGCGCCGTCGGCGAGGTTGGCCAGGTGGCCGGCGATGGTCGTCGAGCCGACATCGATCGCGACGCCGTAGGCCGTCTCGTGGAGGCCCGGCCAGATGCCGATGACGTCCCGCCCGCCGTGGACCGCGACGGTCACGCCGTACGAACCCGCGGTCAGCGCCGGCTGGAGCGCGCGGACCACGTCGAGGTCGGCCTGCAGCCCGGTCAACGCCCACTCTCGCTCCAGGGCCTCGAACAGCCGGGCGAGGTCGCCGGTCGGCGATGCCAGCTCCGGCGGCGTGACCTCGACGTAGTGGAGGCGGACGACCGGGTCGACCGTGAAGCTGCGGACGTCGAGGCCCTTGCGGACGACCTGGCGGTGGACCTGGCTCTCGGGTGGGACGTCGATGAGGACGTCGCCGCAGACGGTCGCCGTGCACGACAGCCGGCGGTCGGGCGCCAGGCCCTTCTCCTCGCGGTAGGTCGACTCCAGGGCGGCGAACGCCGACAGGTTCCCGGGCTGCGACGTGATCCCGTGCTTGGGGAACTCGCCGAGACCCTGCGTCACCTGGCAGCGGCCGCAGATGCCGCGCCCACCGCAGACCGAGTCGATGTCGACACCCAGCGAGCGGGCCGCATCGAGGACGGTCGTCCCGGTCGCGAACCGCCCGCGCCGGCCCGACGGCGTGAAGATGACGAGCGCGTCGTCCGCCACGGGGAGCCGGCTAGACGACCGCGACCGCGCGGCGGTTGACTCGACGGCGCCCGACCTCGCCTTCCGGGGTCGGGACCCGGTGCGCACCGATCCAGCGGGCGCAATCCGGATCGTGGCCCATCAGGACGTCGGCGGCCATGACGCAGGCCTTGACCTCCGGCATCAACGGGTTGGTGATCGCCGAGGTCATCCCGGCGGCGATGGCCATCGGCAGGAATGCCGCGTTGATCCCTTCCCGGTTCGGGAGGCCGAAGCTGACGTTCGAGGCGCCGCAGGTGGTGTTGACCTTGAGCTCCTCGCGCAGCCGGCGGACGAGCTGGAACACCTGCTGGCCGGCCTGGGCGAGGGCGCCGATCGGCATGACCAGGGGGTCGACGACGATGTCCGAGCGCGGGATGCCGTGGTCGGCCGCTCGCTCGACGATCCGCCTGGCAACCTCGAACCGGACGTCCGGATCCATGCTGATCCCGGTGTCGTCGTTGCTGATGGCGACCACCGCCGCGCCGTACTTGCGGACGAGCGGCAGGACGCGCTCCAGGCGCTCCTCCTCGCCGGTCACCGAGTTGAGCAGGGGCTTTCCCTGGTAGACGGCCAGCCCGGCCTCGAGCGCCTCGACGATGGACGAGTCGATCGACAGCGGCAGGTCCGTCAGGCTCTGGACGAGCTGGATGGTCCGGGCCAGGATCGCCGGCTCGTCCGCCAGCGGGATCCCCGCGTTGACGTCGAGCATGTGCGCGCCGGCCTCGACCTGGGCGAGCACGTCCCGCTCGACCCGGCTGAAATCGCCACCCTTCATCTCCTCGGCAAGGGCCTTGCGGCCGGTCGGGTTGATCCGCTCGCCGATGATCACGAACGGCCGCTCGAAGCCGATGGCGACCTCGCGCGAGGCGGAGCTGATGACGGTGTCGGTCATGACGGGGAGATCTCCGATGTGGTGGCGGGCGGCAGCACGGGGCCGTCGGCGACGCCACCCTGCTGGATGAGCTCGGCGAGATGGTGCTTGCCGTACTCGGCCTCGAGGCGCTCCGACTCGGTCCGGACCTCCGATTCGAGGTCCGGTCCGCACGGTCGCTGCGTCTTGCGCCATTCGCCGATGTAGGCGTTGTACTCGCGCTTGCCGGCGCGGTTGGCCGCCTTGTCGATCGCGACCTGGAAGCGCGGGTGGAGAACGACCTTGCTCGAGCGGCGGGCGTCCTTGGCGACGACCTGGGCGGGGATGTCCCGCCACCAGATGATCGACAGCATCGGCGGCATTCAGGCGGCTCCTGCGATGGCGTGCTCGATGGAGGCGGTGAGGTCACCGAACCCGCTCGCCCGTCGCTCGAAGGCGAGGCCGAGACGGTCGGCTGCGGCCCGCGCTCGGTCGGTGAGGTCGGGGTCGTCGCTCTGGGCGAGGTAGACGAGGCGGCGGTACGCCCCGAAGTAGTCGGGCAGCAGCTCGGGGTGCCGGTCGAGGCCGAGACCGGCCCAGATGATCGAGTCGAACTGGCGGGCCAGGAAGTCGGTCAGGTAGAACGTCCCGACCTCCTCTTCCTGGAGGGCCTCGTAGGCCGCCGCTCCGGCGTAGAACTCGAAGCAGTGGGCGCCTTCGATCCGGTCGAGGCCCTCACGGGCGAGATACGCGTCGAGCGTCCCGGCCGTGCCGCAGTCGGCATAGGCCACGAAGATGCGGACGTCGCGGCCGTAACGGGCGCGGACCTTGTCGACCTTGGCGGCGACGGCGTCGGCGATCAGCTGGGGTCGCATGTGGAGACGTGCGTCAACGGCTTCGACGCGCACGCCGGGGATGCCGCGGGTCAGGGCCAGCAGCTCGCGCGCGAGCGCCCCGCAGCCGACGATGACGAGCTTCGGCGGGATGGCGGGAATGCTCACCGCGGTCCCGCCGCGTACCTCACCGAGGCCCGAGGCGGAGTCCCGCGACACCATCGGCCCGAGGTTTCAGGCGGCACTGGCGCGGCGCTCGTCGATGAGCCGGCGCGCTGTCTCGGCTGCGACACCGGCGTCGCGGCAGTAGGCATCGGCCCCGACCGCGGCCCCGAACTCCTCGTTGAGCGGCGCGCCGCCGACCAGCACGATGTAGTCGTCGCGGATGCCGCGGTCGCGCAGGGTCTGGATGACGACCTTCATGTACGGCATCGTCGTCGTCAGCAGCGCCGACATCCCGAGGATGTCCGGCTTGTGCTCCTCGAGCGCGGCGATGAACTTTTCGGCGTCGGTGTTGATGCCGAGGTCGAACACCTCGAAGCCGGCCCCTTCGAGCATCATCCCGACGAGGTTCTTGCCGATGTCGTGGATGTCGCCCTTGACCGTCCCGATGACCACCTTGCCGACCGGCTCGGCGCCGGTCTCGGCCAGGAGCGGGCGGAGGATCGCCATGCCGGCCTTCATCGCGTTGGCGGCGAGGAGGACCTCCGGTACGAACAGGATGCCGTCGCGGAAGTCGATGCCGACGATCTTCATGCCGGCAACGAGCGCGTCGTCGAGGACCTTGGTGGCCGTCCAGCCGCGCCCGAGCAGGATGTTCGTGCCCTCGACGATCTCCGCGGCCATGCCGTCGTAGAGATCGTTGTGCATCTGCTCCGTGAGCTCGTCGTCGGACAGCGCCGCGAGATCGATCTCCGCGTAGTCGTCCTGGCTCATGACGTCGTCTCCTGGGTTCGAGGGTTCCACGATGTGGAACTGTGCCGTATCATGGAACTCGCTGCGCGGAATCTAGCCGAAAAGGGGCGCGATGTCGAGAGTCCAGTCCATCGAGCGAGCCTTCGCCGTGCTCGGCGCGCTGGCCGACGGCCCGATCGGGGTCACCGAGGTGGCCGACCGTGCCGACCTGCCGAAGTCGACGGCCGCCCGGTTGCTCGCCTCGCTGGTCCGCGAAGGCGTGGTCGAGCAGGTCCCGGGCGACACGTCGTACCGCCTCGGACCGCGGCTCGTCACGCTCGCCGCGCGGATCCGGCCGGCGCGTTCGCTGGCCGCCCTCGCCCGGCCGTCGCTGGCCGAGCTCGCCGAGACGACCGGTGAGGCGGCCGGCCTGAGCGTCCGCGAGGGGGACAGCGCCCACTACATCGAGCAGGTCAGCAGCCCCAACCCGGTTTCGGTCCGTGACTGGACCGGATCGCGGATCCCGCTCCACGCCGTGTCGTCCGGCCAGGTCCTGCTCGCCTATACGGCACCCACCTTCGTCCAGCGCTACCTCGGCCGGCCGATGGAGGCATTCACGCCGCGGACGCTCGTCAGCGCGGATGCGCTCCTCGATCGGATGCGGGCGATCCGTCGCGACGGATACACCTGGGCGCTCGAGGAGTTCGACGAGGGCATCTCGTCGGTCGCCGCACCCGTCGCCGACGCGTCGGGCGAGGTCGTGGCCGCGATCCACCTCCACGGGCCGTCGTACCGCTTCCCGGCCGCCGGCGCGGAGCCGGCATTGGCCGACCACGTCGTGACGGCGGCGGCGCGCATCTCGGGCAACCTGCGCCAGGCCGGCTGAGGCGCCGCCGACCGCTGTCCGCCGTCAGCCGCCCCCGCCGCGGTGCTCCTCGATCATCGCCCGGGAATCGAACTGGGCGCGGCCCAGGACGAACCAGATGGCCTCGACCGGCTCGTCGCCGATCGTCGCCAGGCGGTGCGGGACCGATGAGTTGATCGAGATCGCGTCCCCGGGCTCGAGCACGTATTCCTCGAAGCCGATGGTGACCTGCAGTCGCCCGCTCAGCACGTATCCCCATTCGTGGCCCTGGTGGCGCTGGAATGAATCCGGGGCGCTCGACGCCCCGCCGACCTCGTATGTCACGTGGAGGAACTCGATCCCCGGCTCCGATGTCGTGGTGAGCCGATCCCACTGGACACCCGACGCGAGGCGGATCCGATGGCGCGTCGCAGCGCGCTGCACCGGCTCGACCGGGACCGGCGAGTCGGTCGTCCCGGGCCCGGGACGTGGCGCCGGCCCCTCCGACGGACGACGGTCGTTGAACAGGAGGTCGTCAAGCGAGACGTCGAGCTCCGCGGCGATCGCGTACAGGGTGCTGACCGATGGGCTCGACCGCCCGGTCTCGATCTGCGAGATCAGGCTCGGTGAGACGCCGAGTCGACCGGCCAGCTCCCTGAGGCTGAGCGCGCGGGCGGCACGGGCCGCGCGGAGTCGCTCGCCCATCCGCGGGTAGTCGGGGCCGGCTGACGGCTCCGCCGGCGGCTTCGTGGTGCTCATCCTGCCCGGCTCAGAACATCAACCGGCCGTTGTCGACCACCAGGTCGATCCCATCGACCGACGAGTTCTCGAGCAGGAACCGCGTCCCGTCGACGATGTCGTCCATCGTGGCCAGCTTGCGCGTGATGGTCTTCGAGCGATGTCCCTCGAGGATCGCCGGCGGCTTGCCCTCCCAGTACGGGCTGTCGCCGGTGATCCCGGGATGGATCGCGTTGACGCGGATGGGCGCGAGCTCCCACGCGAGGGTGCGGGCCAGGCCGGCGATCCCGCCGTTCACGGTGGACACCGTCGTTGAGCCGGGGTACGGACGATCCTTGGCCTGGCCGCCGAACAGCACGATCGAGCTGTTCGGCGACAGCCGGTCGAGGAGGACGTGGACGACCTCCGCGAACCCGACCAGCTTGAGGGTGACGAGCACGAGGGCCCGGTCGATGTTGAAATCACGGATCGTGTTGTCGTCGCGCTGGATCGCGACGATCGCGAGGTAGCGGACGGGGCCGACCGATGACAGCGCCTCGCGGATCGTCTTCGGGCGGGCGAGATCCAGCCCGATGCCGCGGGCCGTGCCCCCGATCTCGGCGGCCACCGCCTCGGCCCGGGCGGCGCCCCGGCCGGTCAGGACCGTCTCCCGCCCGGTGCCGGCGTAGTAGCGGGCCAGCTCCCGGCCAATGCCAGCTGTGCCACCGACGACGACCACGCAACCGGCGTCCGACATCCTCCTACCTCCGTCCCTCGGCGTGCTCCCGGCCGTATCGCTCCCAGGTCGGCCACCATCGATAGGCGTGCCGGGCGGGCGGTTGCGGCGCTTGGGTCTCGATCCACCGCACCCGCTCCGTGCCGACGTTCCAGAAGCCGTGGACCGATCCGACGCAGGCGAACACGATGTCGCCCGCGCGCAGCGTGTGGCGCTCACCGTCCAGCTCGGCCTCGACGACGCCGGAGACGAAGTAGTACGCCTCCTCGAACGGGTGGTCGTGCGCCTGCGCGGCCCCGCCCGGCTCGTAGTCGACGGTGAACATCGTGACGTGATCGGCCCCGAAGGCCCGGTCGACGAGCATCTTCACCGAGATCCCGCTGTAGGCGAGGACCGCGATATCCATCCCGGCCGGCTCGCGAGTCCGCGGGTCGTCGGCCACCCGGAGCGCATCGAGCTGTGGCGGTGTGCCCTCGTAATGGCCGACCAGTCGCAGCGTCGGATCGCCGAACGGCGGGCGGACTGCGGCGGCCGCCATTGCGGCGAGATCCTGCGGCGCATCGAAGAACGTGTCGCGCCGGTCACTGCGCGGATCGAGGCGCTGCGGTGAGCTGAGCGACAGGAACCGCGCCGGTTGGCCGCCGACGTTCCCCAGGCCATGGCGCAGACCGGTCGGCATCAGCGTGAAGTCGCCGGGTCGGAGGTCGTAGGTCGATTCGCCGAGGTCGATCAGGAGCTCCCCGTCGAGCACGTAGAGCGCCTCCTCGAACGCGTGGACGTGGGGGGCCAGCCAGCCGCCCGGGTCCAGGCCGCAGGCGGCGAGATCGGTGTGGACCGCCCCCTGGTCAGGTCCGACGATCCGCTGACGGGACAGCCCCATCGAGATCGCGCTGGGCGGCGAGGGTCGGTCGATGAACGACCAGTCGACGTGTCCGACGGAGTGCATCGCTGACGGCTCGCTAGCAGGGTGGATGCGACCGGCGCGTAGTCCCAAGCGTGCGGAGGCGGCCCTGCGGCTGTCAAGACCCACTGCACAGCCCGCGCTTGCGTGGGTCCCGTCGATGTGTAGCATGGGTGAACAGCGCCTTCCGACGGCACGCCCCGGCAGCGACCATGACAGGGGTATCCGCGATGACGACCGCCTTCGCTTCGCCCGGCTCGATGAATGTCGACTGGGAGGAGCGCTGGAACGTCGACCGGCTCCGGACCTACCGCCTCGGACGGGCGCGCGCGGCCCTCGACGCCTCAGACGTCGGCGCCGTCCTGTTGTTCGACTTCAACAACATCCGCTACGTCACCAGCACCCACATCGGCGAGTGGGCCCGCGACAAGATGACGCGCTACGCCCTGTTGTCGCGCGGCGGCGATCCGCACATCTGGGACTTCGGGTCGGCCGCTAAGCACCATCGGCTGAACTGCCCGTGGATGCGCCCGGAGAACGTCCACGCCGGGATGATCGGCCTGCGCGGCGCCGTCGCCCCGGACGCCGGCCTCTTCCGTCGCGCCGCGCGCGAGATCTGCGAGATCCTGCGCGCCGAAGGCGCCATCGACATGCCGCTCGGCGTCGACCTCGTTGAGCCGCCGATGATCGCCGCGCTCGAGGCCGAAGGGCTGACCGTCCGCGACGCCCAGCAGGTCATGCTCGATGCCCGAGAGGTCAAGTCGAGGGACGAGATCATCCTGCTCAACACGGCCTGCGCCATGGTCGATGGCGCGTACCAGCTGATCTCCGAGCAGCTCAAGCCGGGCGTTCGCGAGTCCGAGCTCGTCGCCAACGTCACGAAGTTCCTGTTCGACCTGGGCTCGGAGCACGTCGACAACATCAACGCGGTGTCCGGCGAGCGCTGCAGCCCCCACCCGCACGTCTTCTCCGACCGGATCATCCGGCCGGGCGACCAGGCCTTCTTCGACATCATCCAGACGTTCGTCGGCTACAAGACCTGCTACTACCGGACGTTCGTCGTCGGCAAGGGCACGGACGCGCAGCGCGACGCCTACAAGCGGGCGCGCGGCTGGATCGACGCATCGATCGAGCTGATGAAGCCCGGCGTCGGCACCGACCAGGTGGCGAGCGTCTGGCCGAAGGCGGAGGAGTTCGGCTTCGCCAACGAGATGGAGTGCTTCGGCCTCCAGTTCGGCCATAGCGTCGGGCTGTTCCTCCACGAGCGACCGATCATCAGCCGCCTCAACTCACTCGAGCACCCGGTTGAGATCAAGGAGGGCATGGTCATCGCCCTCGAGACCTACTGTCCGGCAAAGGACGGCTACTCGGCAGCCCGGATCGAGGAGGAGGTCGTGGTCACCGCGGACGGCCCGCAGGTGATCACGCGCTTCCCGTCGGCCGAGCTGTTTGTGGCCAACGCGTACTAGGAGCCGGCCAATGGTGACGACCGTCCCCGAGATCGACCGCGAGACCCGCCTCCGGATGTTCCGGACGATGGTCGAGTGCCGGCAGTTCGAGGTCCGCGCCCAGGAGCTCTTCTTCGAGGGACTGGTCCGCGGCACGACCCATCTCGGCGTCGGCCAGGAGGCGGTGGCGGCCGGGGTCGCGGCAGCGATGCGGGACGACGACTACACGTTCTGCACATACCGCGGGCACAACCACACGCTCGCCCGGGGCGTGCCGATGGCGCCGATCTTCGCCGAGCTGTTCGGGCGGGCGACGGGCCTGCTTGGCGGGAAGGGCGGGTCGATGCACCTGACCAGCGTCGAGCACGGGGTGATGGGCTCATACGCGATCGTCGGGGCGCACCTCCCGATCGCCCTCGGGGCAGCCTGGTCGGCCCAGTACCGCGGCTCCGGGCAGGTCGCGGTCTGCTTCTTCGGCGACGGGGCGACGAACATCGGGGCATTCCACGAGGCGCTCAACATGGCCGTGGTCTGGAAGGCGCCGGTGGTGTTCGTCTGCGAGAACAACCAGTACATGGAGTACACGCCGATCCGGGCGGTGACCGCGGTCGACCACCCGGCGGCCGACCGGGCGGCTGCCTACGGGCTCGAATCGATCGTCGTCGACGGCAACGACGTCGAGGCCGTGCATCGGACGGCCCGCACTGCGATCGACGTCGCGCGGGCCAGCGGCGGGCCGTCACTGATCGAGGCTCTGACGTACCGCCACGGCGGCCACTCGCGGGCGGATCCCGGCAAATACCGGCCGGACGACGAGGTCACCGCATGGAAGGCACGCGACCCGATCCCCGCCTTCCGATCGAAGCTGGAGGCAGAGGGGGTCGCGGCCGCGGAGCTCGACGCGATCGAGATGGAGACCCACGACGCTGTGGCGGCGGCGGAGGTGGAGGCGCGTGCCGCGCCCGAACCGGACCAGGCCGTGCTGGAGACGCAGGTCTGGACCGACGGAGGCTCCGCATGGCGGAACTAGATCCTCGGGCCGATAGCGTCGCAGGGCGTCCGCCTCGGACCTCGGAGCGTCACGAGGCAGTAGATGACTGAGTTGACATATCGACAAGCGGTGGCCGCCGGCATCGCCCAGGAGATGCGCCGCGACCCGATGGTCGTGCTCATCGGTGAGGATGTCGGGGCGGCCGGCGGGGTGTTCAAGCTGACCGAGGGCCTGTTCGACGAGTTCGGTCCCGAGCGCGTCCGCGACACCCCGATCAGCGAGCAGGCCATCGTCGGGGCCGCGATGGGTGCCGCGATGACCGGTCTGCGACCGATCGCCGAGCTGATGTTCTCCGACTTCTTCGCCGTGACCTGGGACATGGTCGCCAACCAGATCGCCAAGACCCGCTACATGACCGACGGCCAGGTGTCGCTGCCGCTCGTGCTCCGGACTGCCAACGGCGCCGGCCTACGGTTCGGGGCGCAGCACAGCCAGAGCGTCGAGAACTGGGCGATGGCGATCCCCGGCCTGAAGGTGGTCGCGCCATCGACTCCGGCCGACATGGTCGGGCTGATGGCGGCCGCAGTCCGCGACCCCGATCCGGTCATCGTCTGCGAGCACAAGGCCCTGTTCGCGGTCAAGGGCGAGGTGCCCGACGGCGAGCTCGTCGACACCCTCGGCACGGCCCGGGTCGCCCGCAGCGGCGGGGACACCACGATCGTCGCCCTCGCCGCGATGGTCCCGCGCGCGCTCGAGGCTGCCGAGCGGCTGGCGGCCGAGGACGGCGTCGATGCCGAAGTCATCGACCTGCGGTCGCTCGTTCCGCTCGATACGGCGGCGATCCTGACCTCGGTCAAGAAGACGAGCAGGCTGTTCACCGTCGAGGAGAACCCACGGCTGTGCGGCTGGGGCGCGGAGATCGCGTCGATCGTGGCCGACGAGGGCTTCTACAGCCTGGACGCCCCGATCGTCCGGATCACGACCCCGCACATCCCGCTGCCGTCGGCGGCAGCGCTCGAGGACCTGGCGCTGCCCTCGGTCGACCGGATCGTGGAGACCATCCGTCGGCGCCTGGCGGACGCCGCATGACGCGGTCGGTCGATGAGTGAGGTGACCGCGGCGGTCCTCGGCACCGGCCGGATGGGCTCGGCGATGGCCGAACGCCTGGCCGGGCAGGGCGTCCCGGTCGTGGTCTACAACCGGTCCATGGACCGCTGCCGCGAGGTTGCCGGGCGGATCGGCGCGCGCGTCGCGGCCACACCGGCCGATGCCGCCGCCGGCGCCGACGTGGTCATCTCGATGGTCGCCGACGATGCGGCGGTCCGGGCGTTGTACGACGGCCCGGATGGCGTCCCGGCCGGCATCGGACGCCACGCGGTGGCGGTCGACATGAGCACGGTCCTGCCCGACACGATCCGGGCGATCGCCCCGGCCGTGCGGGCCCGCGGCGCCGGCGTCCTCGATGCCCCGGTGTCGGGGAGTGTCGGATCGACGATGGCGGGTGAGCTCACGATCATGGCGGGCGGCGAGGCGGCCGACCTCGAACGGGCCCGACCCATCCTCGACCGGCTCGGCAAGCGGATCTTCCACATGGGCGAGCTGGGAACCGGGGCGGCCATGAAGCTCGCGGTCAACACCCTGATCTACGGGCTGAACGGCGCTGTCGCCGAGGGCCTGGTCCTGGCCGAGAACAACGGCATCGACCGCGGGCTGGCGTACGACGTGCTTGCCGCCAGTGCCGCCGGAGCGCCGTTCGTCGCCTACAAGCGAGCAGCGTTCGTCGACCCCGAGACCACGCCGGTGGCCTTCTCGCTGGCGCTTGCAACAAAGGACCTGCAGCTGATCGCGCGGTTGGCCGCGGCGTCGGACACGCCAATGCCCCAGGCCGCGGTCAACCTCGAATCGACCCGCGCGGCCGCACGGTCGGTCGGCGAGCACGCCGACTTCGCCGGCCTCGCGCGGCTCCTGCGTCAGGAGGGCCGGCGATGACCGATCGGCCGTGAGGAAGAGGCGAAGACCACAGCGATCGCGAAGCGACACCGTGAGCGGACACAGCCACTGACACGAAGGAACGATCGATGACCGACCGCATGCTCATCAAGGGTGGGATCGTCCTCACCCAGGACCCGGCACTCGGCGAGATGCCCGATGCCGACGTGCTGATCGAGGACGGCAAGATCGCCGCCATCGGGCACGGGCTGTCCGCGGATGGTGCCCGCACGATCGATGCGAGCGGCGACATCGTCATCCCGGGCTTCATCGACACGCACCGCCACACCTGGGAGACGTCGATCCGGACCAGCGCGCCCGACTTCGCGCTGATCACCTACTTCGGGTCGATCCTCGACAAGTTCGCGCCGCACTACCGGCCGGACGATGTCTACGCAGGCAACCTGTGGGGCTCGCTCGAGTGCATCAATGCGGGTATCACCACGCTCGTCGACTGGTCGCACATCATCAACACGCCGGAGCACGCTGACGCCGGGATCCGCGGTCTGCAGGAGTCGAAGATCCGGTCGGTCTACGCGTATGGGTTCGGCAACACATCGCTCGTGGACTGGTGGTTCGGGCCGGACTACGCGGGCAGCGTCCTGACCTCGGACGGCCCCGACGCCCGCCGGATCCGGAAGCAGTACTTCAACTCCGACGAGGGCCGGATCACGATGGCGCTCGCGACCCGCGGGCCCAACTTCTGCAAGCCGGACGTCGTCCGCCATGACTGGGAGCTCGCCAAGGAGCTGGGACTCAACATCACCGTCCACGTCGCGATGGACCGGTTCGGCTACACGAAGATGCAGGTCACCATGCTTCGCGACATGGACCTGCTGTACCCGAACACGACCTACGTCCACGCGTCGCATTTCACGCCCGAGGAGTGGGCGCTCGCCCGCGACTCCGGTGGGAACGTCTCGTTCGCCCCGCAGATCGAGGTGCAGATGGGTCACGGCTGGGCGCCAGCGGTGACCGCCCTCGAACACAACCTCCCGATCGGCCTGTCCTCCGACGTGGCGACGACCGCCCCGTCGGACCAATTCACCCAGATGCGCTCGATCTTCGGCTCCGAGCGCGGACGGAAGCATCAGGAGGCGTGGGACGCGAACCTCGACGGCCTCGAGGCCTCGCCCGGGCTCATCACCTCGCGCCAGGTCCTGGAATGGGCGACGCTCGGCGGGGCCAAGGTCGCGGGGATCGCCGATCGGACCGGCTCGCTGACCGTCGGCAAGCAGGCCGACATCGTCATCATCGACGGGTCCGCCGTGAACGTGGCGCCGGTCATCGATCCCGTCGGCGCCGTCGTCTGTGCCGCTGACGTGTCGAACGTGAAGACGGTCATGGTCGCCGGCGAGATCCTCAAGGACGACTTCCGGCTCAAGGCGGACGCTTGCCGGACCGCGCAAGGCCGTCGAGGCGTCGCGCGACTACCTCGTCTCGAAGTTCGGCGACCCGCAGCCGGGCTGGATCGTCAAGGCCACCGCCTGATCCTCACCTCGTCGGTTGCCACGCGCTAGATTCGGTGCGTGGCGACTGCCGAGCGGGTTCGCGTGGGGATCGCCGGCGCGGGGTCGATGGGGCGCGTGCACCTGACGACCATGCTGGGTCGTGACGACACGACCGTCGTCGCGATGTGTGAGCCATCGGCGGGTGCGGTCGAGGCCGCCGCGATCGAGTTCACGTCCCGCGGCCTGAAGGTGCCGCCGAACGAACCGGTCTGGGACCGCTTCATCGAGCGGTTCGGGTCGAGCATGGACGTCGTCTTCATCGTCACGCCCCACGCCTTCCACCTCGAGCAGGCGACGGCCTGCCTCGAAGCCGGACTCGACGTCCTGCTCGAGAAGCCGATGGTGATGGACGCCGCAGAGGCGGAGGCCCTCATCGCTACACGCGATCGGACCGGCCGCCTCCTGGTCGTTGCCTTCCCCGGCAGCCTCTCGCCGCAGATCCGGACCGCACGCCGGATGATCGCGAGCGGCGACATCGGCTCGATCCTCAACATCTCCGCGGTCGTGTGGCAGGACTGGCAGACCAACACTGCCGGCACGTGGCGCCAGCGGCCCGAGCTGTCGGGCGGCGGGTTCCTGTTCGACACGGGCGCCCACATGCTCAACACCGTCGCCGACCTGGCCGGCGAGGACGTCGCGGACGTCGCCGCCTGGCTGGAGGACGACGGCTCGCCGGTCGACGTCCGGGCCACGGTCATGGCGCGCCTTGCGTCGGGAGCGCTGGTGACGATGAACGGGTGCGGCCGGGCGATCCCGTCGTGGGGTTCGGACCTGCGCGTCTTCTGCGAACAGGCGACCCTGCGAACCGGGATCTGGGGCGAGCGACTCGAGCTCCAGCGTCATGGCGCCGCTCGACTGACGCGGGTGCGGTCGGTGCCGACACGGACCGTCTGGGAGCAGTTCCTGTCGGTCCGCCGCGGCGACGAGCCGAACCCGAGCCCGCCCGAGGTCGGCCTGCGCATGGCCCGCCTGTGGGATGCGATCCGCGCGTCGTCGGATGCCGGCGGTGCCGTCGTCCGGCCGGCGACGACGTCATGACGGTCCGGGTCACCGTCTGGAGCGAGTTCCGCCAGGAGCGTTCGGACGCAGCGGTCGCGGCGGTCTATCCCGACGGGATCCACGTGGCGATCGCCGCCGGGCTGCGCGAGCGAACCGGCTTCGAGGTCCGGACCGCCACGCTCGACGAGCCCGACCACGGGCTCACCCACGAGGTCCTCGACACGACGGATGTGCTGACCTGGTGGGGCCATGCCGCGCACGACGAGGTGGCCGACGCGGTCGTCGATCGCGTGCAGGCGCGGGTGCTCGACGGGATGGGCCTGATCGTCCTCCACTCGGGCCACTTCTCGCGCATCTTCAAGCGATTGATGGGGACCTCATGCGACCTCAAGTGGCGCGAGGACGGCCGCCCGGAGCGCCTGTGGGTCGTCGACCCGTCGCACCCGATCGCCGCCGGT
Organism: uncultured Chloroflexia bacterium; assembly: GCA_963842695.1. Taxonomy (GTDB): domain Bacteria; phylum Chloroflexota; class Limnocylindria; order Limnocylindrales; family CSP1-4; genus SPCO01. Next base: position 301,980 of record CAWJHK010000005.1, on the reverse strand, counting down.
CTGGGCAATTCGTTCGTTCTCGACGCCGAGGAGATGTACGGCGAGCACTTCGACATCCCGCCTCCTGACGAGCTGGTGATGATCAGCTGGTTCGCCGGTGGCGAGGTCTTCCGCAGCGTCTGCACCTTCCGGCGCGGGCGCGGCCGGGTCGTCTACCTGCGACCCGGACACGAGACGCACCCGACCTACTTCGACGCTAACGTCCGAACGCTCATCGCCAACGCCACTGCCTGGGCGGCCGAGCCGGGTGGCGCGCGACCGACGTACGGCCACCGGCCGGCCGAGCCGATCGGCGGCTGAATCGAGAAGCGCCCCGGGGACCGGGGCGCTTCGAGGTCGAGAGGACGACCCGGACTATTCGGCCGGGATCTCGGAGTGGATGGCGTCGAGATCGACGCCCTGGGATCGTCGGACGACACGCGCCACGATGTAGAGGATCGCGGCCGCGCCGTAGACGACGCCCAGGAACTTGATCGAGTCGGTGTTGGCGGTGCCGATGCCGTACAGAGGGTCGGACAGCCACAGGTAGATCGTCCAGCCCAGGATGATCGCGGTGATCAGCCCGGCGCCGCTGACGACGACCTTGAGGTTGGCGACCGCCGAGTTCTCGAAGATCTGCGGCTTGAACCACGGCAGGAGGGTCGCCGCGACGGCACTTCCAGGAACGTGACCGCGATGACAAGGGTGGCATCGAGGGTCAACGCACGGAAGTCGGACGAATAGGAGTAGATGACGCTGACCACGATGGCCGGGATCATGATGTAGAGCAGGGCCATCACCGGGACCGCCCGTCGCTCGGACACCTGGGCGGCGTGGTCGGGCAGGACCCGGTCGAACGCTGCCGCGAAGATCATCCGCGTCGACGACAGGAACAGCGTCCCGGACCAGCCGAGGAACCACGCCCCGAACAGGACGACCATCCCGATCTGGAAGATCGAGTTGTCGATCAGGTACGAGGCGAGGAGCGGCGGATAGCTCCAGATGGGGACCGTGGGATCGGTCGTCGTGTAGCCGTAGAAGAAGTTGATGAAATTCGCGTTGGTGGCGGTGAAGAAGTCCCAGCCGAACGTCCTCGCCGCGAGCAGCACGAACGCGAGGGCCAGCGCGGCGGTCACCCAGATCCCGCCGAGCATGCCGTTGAGGACCTTGCGGAAATCACCCGAGCCGCGGACCTCGCCGTAGAGCGTCGAGCCCCAGTTCGGGTACAGGATCCAGAAGAGCATGAATGGGATCATCGCCAGGGTCGCGAGGAGCGTGTCGGACAGGTTGCCGCCGAGGTCGGCCGGGGCGAGGCCAGCGACCCAGGAGTCGTTGACGGCCGCGTCGGCCAGCGTCTTGTCGTAGGCGCCCTGGATGCCGAACATCGATTCGTTCGCCCGGTCGAAGGCCGTCTTGAACTCGGGCTGGCCGTTGATGAGCATGAGCACGAACATGATCCCGAGGCCGATCAGCCCTGCATACAGGCACCACTTCTGGATCCGGGCGTAGCCGGCCATCCCGAGCGCCACCAGAAGCGAGGTGAGGACGATCGTGACGATCGATACGAACAGGATGCCGTTCTCGGAACCCAGGAACGACAGGCCGTCCGCGGACTTGACCAGCGCCGCCAGCGGCTGGAAGAACTCGATGTTGAGGATCGCGCCGTAGATCGGCGCCCACATCGCGAGGATGAACCACCAGCCGGTGGCCGCCAGCACGAAGCCGATGCCGCCCTTGAGCCAGCCGATCCCCGCGCCGATGACGAGGCCGATGGCGCCGGCCACGAGCGCGAGCGTTGCCTGATCTGGCTGGACCGCCTGCATGACGAGATAGCCGCCGATGCCGCCGACCACGGCACCGGTGACCGTGCCGGGGATGCCGTCGAGGACCCGCGTCTGCCAGACGTAGTCGCCGCCGGCCCGTGGCATCGCCGCGATCAGGCCGGCATAGGCCACTGCAAGGAATGTCATGGCGATCGCCGCCAGGACGATCGAAAGGATGGGGTTCGCGCCGGGGACGTAGGCGAACACGGCCAGGCTGTAGAACATCCCCAGCGTGACCAGGTTCACCGACATGAACGAGTAGGTGAACGCGTCGAAGCCGGACCAACCCTTGACGAGACCCGTCGCATTCCTGAGGAACAGCGTCGGAGCCGCGCCGGTACCGGATGCCATGCCTTCCTCCTCTCCCCCGAGAACCGTGTGGATCGTCAGCCGTTGATCAGCAGATAGCGCTTCACCTCGCCTTTCTTGGCGTCGAGGTCGACGATGGCAGCCTGCAGGACGCCGTCCTCGTAGGCGCTGCCGGGGTTGACGGAGAGGGTCCTGCCGAGCTTGACCGCGCCTTTCCCCTCATGGATGTGACCATGCAGGGACAGCGGCGGGCCGTAGGCCAGGATCGCTTCACGGACGGCCTTCGAGCCGACCGGGATCAGCGCCTGGCCGCCCGAGACGTAGTTGAGGTTCTCGTCGAGCTTCGGTGCGTTGTCGAGGTTCGAGCCGTACGGCGGGGCGTGGAAGTTGAAGATGGCGCGCTTCGGGTCGGGCGCCTGGGCGACGAGCCCGTCGATCCGCTCGCGCAGCTCAGGCTCGGGCAGCTCGCGGAACGTGTTCCACGGCGTCGTGTTGGCCCAGCCGGTCGAGATGAGCGTGAACCCGTCGAGGTCGATCAGGTTCGCCTCGCCGAGCTCGAGATGCTCCGCGCCCTCGATGATCGGGTCGATCTCGAACATGTCGTCGTTGGCTGGCGACACGACGCAGCGGATCCCGGTCCCGGCCAGCCGCTCGTCGCCGAGCGCCATCCAGCGCTCGACGTTCCCGAGCATCTCCGCCTTGAACCGCGTGTCGACCAGGGTCGAGTCGGCGGACCAGGCGTCGACCTCGTCGCGCGTCAGGCGGACCGGGTAGTAGCCCCGGTCGGAGATGCGCTTCTCCATCGCCCGGACCTCGTCCTCGGTCGCCAGCATGTGCTTCTGGCCCTGCAGCTCGAGCTCCCAGGTCGAGCCATTGGCGACGATCGGGACCATCGCCTTGCCCGTCATGTCGCCGCCCATGATCAGGACGTCGGCCTTGTGGAACTTGCCGGCGTTCAGGAACTTCCGCCAGCAGACCTCCGACCCGTGGATGTCCGTCGCGAAGAAGACGCGCATCAGTTGTGTCCCATCTCCTCGGGCTCGTTGTACCAGGTGCTCCGCTCGCCGACCCGCGCCCGGAGCTTCCAGCGGGTCGACTTCGGCGCCTCGTCGATCGCCGCGCGGAGGGCGGTGATCTGGGCGCCCGGCTCGAACAGCACGGCGCGGCCGTTGTTGAGGTCGAGGTCGTCCGGCGTGAGGTCGGTCGCCAGGTACTGCTCGAGCTTGTCGAGGTTGCCGGTGACCGTCCGCCACCAGCCCCAGTCGTTCGAGGTGAACGACAGGATGCGCGGCACGTTGATGGCGCCGAGGCCGTAGCGCGAGTCGAGCGCCCCGTCGTTCTGCCCGAGCGGGTGCTCCGCCAGCAGGACGAGCGCGTCGAGCACGTCCTTGCGGTTGATCCTGACGACCTGCAGCTTCGACAGGAGGAGCTCGGCCAGCGGCAGCGTCGGGGTGGACATCGCGAGCCGGTCGCCGAACTCGAAGCGGTGGCACATCTCGAGGCTGTCGACGAGGACGTCGACCGGGCGCTTGCGCGGCACGTCGACGAAGTACGCCTGCTTGCCGCCGAACAGCGCGTTGTGCCGCTTGTCGGCGGTGTAGCCCTCGGTGGCGAGGAGGTCGTAGAACGCGCCGCGGTCCTTGCCGCGCGTCGCGAAGTCGAGGTCGACCTCGACCCGCCTCGTCCTTGCCGGCCAGTCCGGCGCGTGGGCCCGGATCGCCATCCCGCCCATCAACCGGACGAGCAGGCCGCGCTCGTCCGCGAGCTCGATCACGCGCAACGATTCGGCCAGCGGGTCCGCCAGCGTCCGCAGGTCGCCGGGATCGCCGGTCTCACCGGCCATCGACCGTCCTCCAGGCGGGCAGCGTCGGGGGTGCGCGCCCGTTGGTCAGCGAGTATAGGGGGCTGTCACACCGGCGGACGACCACGCGCGTCAGGTGAAATCCGGCGCACATGGCGCGTTAACATTTCGGCTCGATCCTCTTGACGCCCGGGGGCGCGGAGGGTCCAATGCACACGGAGACCGACGGGAGAGTCGCGGCCGAACGTGGGCGCTTGTGACCCGAGGAGGGGTCGATCATCCGGGAGGAGGAAGGCTCCGGCCCGTCGCTCGCATCGGGTCTCCGGTCAATCGAGGATGGAGGATCGACGTTGTCTGATCATCGCGCACTGGCCCGCTTCACCGCCCTGATCGCGGTCGGCGGCCTGCTCCTGACCGCCTGTTCGTCATCGGGCGCCCCGTCCGGCGGACCGTCGGCGGGCAACATGGACACGCTCATCGCGAACGCCAAGAAGGAAGGCAACCTCACCACGATCGCCCTGCCCCATGGCTGGTGCAACTACGGTGAGGCGCTGACCACGTTCGCGTCGAAGTACGGGATCAAGATCAACGAGCTGAACCCCGACGGCAGCTCGGCCCAGGAAGTCGACGCGATCAAGGCCAACAAGACCAACCCGGGCCCGCAGGCACCGGACGTCATCGACGTCGGTCTCGGCTTCGCCCCCCAGATCACCGGCAAGGAGCCCACCGCGGCGGCATCCGGCCAGACGCCCGGCCCGGCCGAGAAGCTCGTCACCCCGTACAAGGTGGCGACGTGGGCGGACATCCCGGACTCGGCCAAGGATGCCGAGGGCAACTGGTACGGCGACTACTTCGGGGTCATGGCCTTCGAGACCAACACCTCGGTCGTGAAGACCGTCCCGAAGTCCTTCAAGGACCTGCTCGACCCGATGTACAAGGGCCAGGTCGCCCTCTCCGGCAACCCGACGCAATCGAACCAGGCGATGTCCGGCGTGTGGGCGGCCTCGCTCGCCAACGGCGGCTCGCTCGACAGCGTCCAGCAGGGCCTCGACTACTTCAAGAAGCTCAACGACGCGGGCAACTTCGTCCCGGTCATCGCCAAGACCTCGACCGTCGCTTCCGGCGAGACCCCGATCCGCATCACGTGGTCGTACAACGGCCTCGGCGACAAGGACTCGCTCAAGGGCAATCCACCTGTCGAGGTCGCGGTCCCGACCGAGGTCAAGTTCGGCGGCATGTACATCCAGGGGGTCAGCGCCTACGCGCCGCACCCGAACGCCGCGCGGCTGTGGCAGGAGTTCCTGTACTCCGACGAGGGCCAGCTCATCTGGCTGAAGGGCTACTGCGTGCCGATCCGCTATGACGCCATGAAGAAGGCCGGCAAGATCCCGGCCGACATCGATGCCAAGGTTCCGGACTCGGTGGGGGCCGTCCTGCCGACGCTCGCGCAGATCACGGCGGCGACCAACGGGGTCGCCACCGGCTGGCCGACCACCGTCGGCGTCACCGTCAAGTAGGGCCGAGCTCCTCGGCCGGACCGACCGAGCCGATCGTGGCCGGCACCGCACCAGCGATCCAGGCCCAGGGCGCGCCGACGGCGCGTCCTGGGCCGCGACGTTTCCGGTTCACCTGGTTCGGCCTCGTGCCGTTCGTCCTCTTCACCACGCTCTTCCTGCTGATCCCGACGCTCTATCTCGTGATCGGCAGCTTCCAGGACTCGGCCGGCAACTTCACGTTCCAGAACTACGGCGACCTGACGACGCCGATCACGCTCGATGCCTACCGGACGAGCATCGAGATCAGCCTGGTCACGGCCCTGGCCGGTGGCCTGTTCGGCTTCCTGATGGCGTATGCCGTCATCTCCGGAGGCCTGCCCCGTCCGTTCCGCTCCAGCCTGATGACGTTCTCCGGCGTCGCCTCGAACTTCGCCGGGATCCCGCTCGCCCTCGCGTTCATCTTCACGCTCGGCAGGGCCGGCTTCCTCACGACGATCTTCTCCGGGCTGGGCTTCAACCCCTACGAGCACGGGTTCTCGCTGTACACCAAGCTCGGCCTCGAGATCGTGTACTTCTACTTCCAGCTGCCGCTGATGATCCTCATCATCGCGCCCGCGATCGACGGCCTGAAGAAGGAGTGGCGGGAGGCGGCCGAGAACATGGGCGCGACCGGCACCCAGTTCTGGCTCCACGTCGCCGGGCCGATCCTGCTGCCGACGATCCTCGGCACGATGATCCTCCTCTTCGGCAACGCGTTCGGCGCACAGGCGACGGCCTACCAGCTGACCGGCGGGTTCATCAACATCGTGACGATCCTCATCGGCGACCAGCTGACCGGTGACGTGCTGCACAACGTCGGCCTCGGCTACGCCCTGGCGATGGGCATGGTCGGGATCCTGGCGATCACGCTGATCGCCTATACCTTCCTGCAGCGGCGCGCCGAGCGGTGGCAGCGATGACGACGGCGACGGAGGCGCGACCCACTGTCACCACCGCGGAGACCGCTCAGCGTCGCGAGCCGCGTTCCCCGTGGCGGTTCATCTGGTGGTTCGTCTTCCTCGCCGGGGTGGCCTACTTCCTCCTGCCGCTGGTCGGGACGCTCCTCTTCTCGTTGCGCGACCGGCCGTTCCTCAACGCGTACACGTCGATCCTGTCCGACTCACAGTTCTTCACGAGCCTCGGCTACTCGTTCGTCGTCGGGGTCCTGACGATCTTCCTGAGCATCGGCCTGCTGGTCCCGACCGCCTACTGGGTCCGCCTCCGGATGCCTCGGGCGCGGCCGTTCGTCGAGTTCGTGACCCTGATGCCGTTCGTCATCCCGCCGATCGTGCTCGTCTTCGGTCTGATCTCGACCTACAGCCACCCGCCGCTCCCGTTCACCTACACCGACATCGGGAGCACGGCGCTGCTCGTGTTCGCCTACGTGATCCTGTCGATGCCGTACATGTACCGGGCCGTCGACGTGGGCCTGCGGACGATGGACATCCGGGCGCTGACCGAGGCGTCGCAGAGCCTCGGCGCGGGCTGGTTCCGGATCATCTTCGACGTGATCCTGCCGAACCTTCGGGTGGCTCTCCTGTCCGGAGCGTTCCTCACCCTCGCCATCGTCATCGGCGAGTTCACGATGGCCAACTTCCTGGCACGGCCGGCGTTCGCCCCGTACCTGTCGCTGCTCGGCAGCAACTTCCCGTACCAGCAGTCCGCCGTCGCGCTCGTCAGCTTCGGGCTGACCTGGATCGCCATGGGCCTGATCGCGATCGTCGGCCGCGGGTCACGAACCAGGGTCACCGTCACCGGCACCCGGTAGGGGAGACGAGACAGCAGATGGCATTCCTCGAGCTGACCGGCGTCCAGAAAGCCTTCGGCGACGTCTTCGCCGTCCAGGACTTCAACCTCGGTGCCGACAAGGGCGAGTTCGTGTCGTTCCTCGGGCCGTCTGGCTGTGGCAAGACGACGACGCTGCGGATGATCGCGGGGTTCGAGAAGCCGACGGCCGGGAAGATCACGGTCGACGGGCGCGACCTCACCTACACACCGGCCAACGAGCGCAACGTCGGGATGGTGTTCCAGTCGTACGCGCTGTTCCCGAACATGACCGTCGCCGGCAACATCGGCTACGGGTTACGGGTCCGCAAGCGCCCGAAGGCGGACATCGCCCGGCGTGTCGGGGAGCTGCTCGAGCTCATCCATCTCGAGGGTCGCGGCGACCGCTACCCGTGGCAGCTGTCCGGCGGCCAGCAGCAGCGGGTCGCGCTGGCCCGCGCCCTCGCCATCGAGCCCCAGGTCCTCCTCCTCGACGAGCCCCTGTCCGCCCTCGACGCCAAGATCCGGATCTCGCTTCGAAAGGAGATCCGGGCGATCCAGCGGCAGCTCGGGATCACCAGCGTGTACGTCACCCACGACCAGGAGGAGGCGCTGTCGCTGTCCGACCGGGTCGTCGTCATGAGCGAAGGCCGGATCGAGCAGATCGGGACGCCCGCCGAGATCTACAACTTCCCGAGCACGGCGTTCGTGGCGTCGTTCGTCGGGACGCTCAACCTCGTCACCGCCGGCGTGGTGGACGGCAGCTCCGGACGACTGTCGATCGTCGGCCAGGAGGTTCGTGCCAGCCGGGTCACGACCGAGATCCCGACGAACGGCCGAGTCACGCTCGCGCTGCGGCCCGAGGGCATGGCGCTCGGCGAGGGCGGGCCCGAGTCGAACCGCCTCCGAGGCACCGTCGAGGACATCAACTTCCTGGGCTCGATCGTGCGCATCCGCCTGCGCCTCGGCCCGGACGTCGAGGGTGAGCCGCCGCCGGTCGTGGCGGTCGACAAGTTCAACGAGCCGCACCTGCGGCTGCCGGACATTGGCGAGGTCGTCACCGTCTCCTTCCCGCCGGAAGCCTGTTTCGTGATCGGAGCCGCGCAGGATGCAGCCGCGGCCGTGGAGGCCGCCGCGGCCGTGTGACCGTCTCACTCGAGGGGATCGACCTCGTCGTCCTCGACAAGGACGGCACGATCATCGACTTCGGGCCGATGTGGAGCGGGTGGACCGAGGCGCTGGCTGCCTCCCTGGCGGCGATGACCGGGCGGGCGATCGGGGCTCCGCTGTTCGAGATGCTCGGCTACGACCCGGTCGAGCGGATCGTGCGTCCGGGCGGTGGACTGGCGGCCACGCCGATGGCCCGGCTCCGCGAGCGGACGGCGGACGTGCTGGTCGCGGGCGGCCTGACCGATGCGGAGGCGGAGCGCGCGCTCGAGGTGACGTGGCACGCCCCGGACCCGGTCGGTCTCGCCCATCCGCTGGCCGACCTGCCGGCGCTGTTCGGCCGCCTCCGCGAGGGCGGCCGGCGGGTCGCGGTGGCCACCAGCGATGACCGGGCGCCGACGCAACGGACGCTCGACGCGCTCGGGGTCACGACGGCGATCGACGCGCTCGTGTGCGCCGACGACGGGGTCGCGGTCAAGCCGGCACCGGACATGGTCCTCGCCCTGTGCGCCACGCTCGGCGTCGAGCCGCGGCGAACGGCGGTCGTCGGCGACTCACCGGCCGACCTGCGGATGGCACGCGCAGCCGGTGCCGGGCTGGTGATCGGCGTGCTGACCGGCGTCGGCCGGTCGGCGGACCTGGCGCCGCTCGCCGACGTGGTCGTCGATTCGGTGGCGGCGCTCGGCGCGCCGGCCTCCTCGGGCTAGTTGCGGCCGCCGAGCAGGCGGAGGAGGAACAGGAACAGGTTGATGAAGTCGAGATACAGGGTCAGGGCGCCGATCACGGCCGCCTTCTCCATGGATCCCGTCTGGGCGGCGATGGCGCCGGACTGGATCCGCTGGACGTCGTAGGCGGTCAGCGCGGTGAACAACAGCACGCCGACGATCGAGATCAGCCAGGTCACCGTGGTGCTCTGCAGGAACAGGTTGAGGACCATCGCCACGACCAGGCCGATCAGGGCCATGAACAGGATCCCGCCGAGCGCGGCCAGCGATCGCTTGGTGACGTGCCCGTAGACCGCCGCCGCGCCGAACATCGCCGAAGCGCTCAGGAACGCGGTGACGACGGATCCCGTCGTGTAGCTCGCGACGATCAGCCCGATCGTCAGCCCGAGCGACGCGGCGTACGCGAAGAACAGCCCGAGCGCCGCGGTGGCGCTGATCCGGTTGATCGCCGCCGTGATCCCGAGGACGATCCCGAGCTGGAGGATGAACAGGATGAACAGGTTGTCGCCCGCGAACTCCAGGAGGCGGGGGTTGGCCTGGACGATCGAGGCGACGCCGGCGGTCACCAGCAGCCCGGCGAACATCCAGACGAACGCCTGGGTCAGGAACGCCGTTGCGAGGCGGGCGTCGGGCTGGACGCCGAGCGTCGCCGGCGATGTCGTCACGCCCGGTGCGAGCGGGGTCGTCGGCGCGGCCGGCGCGGCCGGAGCGGCCGATGTCGAGGGTGCCCGGTACTGACCCGGGAACTGGTTCTGGCTCATCGATCGATGCCCTCCTGGGATCCCGGGCTCACCACATGAGGCCGGCGTCGCGCGGATCCCAGCGCTCGGCCAGCAGGGTCACTTTCACGTCGTGCTCGACGACCGACTCGGCCTGTTCCTTGACCTGCGCGATCATCGATCCGGCGTAGGGGCAGAACGGGGTGGTCAGGATCATCTTGATCTCGGTCGAGTCGGGCCCCAGCAGGATCTGCTTGATCAGGGCGAGCTCGACGACGTTCATGCCGATCTCCGGGTCGACCACGGACCGCAGGGCATCGAGGATGGCGAGCTCGGTCGCTCGCCGCGCGGGATCGAAGGCAGCCTCGTCGGCCGCGGGGGCCGGAGGAGAGGCGGTCTGATCGGTCATGACCGCTCAATCCTAGCATCAGGCCCGGAGATGGCCGGGAATCGGGTCAGGCGGCGCGACGTGGCGGCTTGACGACGATCCCGGGCACGCGGTACTGGGCCGGCAGTCCGGCGGCCTCGGCTTCGGTGTAGCCCGGGCCGGTGAGCGACCCGTCCTTCTCGAAGAAGTCGGCGTAGCGTGCCCGATCGCCGGCGGCGTAGACGTACGCGGCGGCGATGCCGAGCACGCGCAGCTCGGGGTGGTCGGTCAGGATGCGGGTGAGGTCATAGCCGTTCGAGCGCAGCTCGAGGAGCTGGCGGACCGTCAGCCGCGAGCCGTAGCAGAACGGCTCGCCGTTGAGCACCAGCGGGTCCTGCTGGACCCACTTGATCGTCACGGTCAGCCGCCCTTGTAGAGGAGCTGCAGGAACCAGTTGCGGCGGCGGGCGTCACCGGCGATCCGCCGATGCCAGCGGTAGGTGGCGATCGCCTGGTCGAGGGCCGGATCCGCGAGCGGCAGGTCCGCCGACGCCAGCGCGATGGGCATCGCGCCGCGGAGCCCCTCGCACAGCCCGATCAGGTCGTCCATCGGCATCCTGCGCCGGCGGTAGACCGACGTCGTCCACTCGGCATACTCGCGAGCGAGGCCCGGCTGGTCGGTCTCGACGGCCATGGCGACGCGTTCGGCGAGCAACGTCGCGTCGAGGAGGAGCTGTCGCAGCCCCGTCTCGTCGTAGCGCTGCTCGATCGTCGGGTCCGCGTCCATCGCGACACGGAGCGCACGAGCGCCCAGGCGCTCGGCGTGGGCGCGGATCCGCGCCGCCTGCTCGGGATGGACACGCCCGCGCGTCGATCGGTGGGAGGCCCAGGCTGGGGTGACTCACGGGGCCGAGTCTAGCGTGCGGAGTGGGCCGGTGCCATGCCCGCGACGGCGGGTCGCGGATAGGATGACCGGGTGTCCGACCCAGGCCCGCCGCCAGATCCAGGCCCGACGCCGGGCGAACGACGACTGGCGCATCCTCCGTCCGACCGCTACCGGGAGGCCGAGGTCCGAGCCGAGGCCGCCCGGACCGCCCCCGATCCGTCCGCCTCGGTCGCCCGGGGAGTGGCGCTTGCGGTCGCGGTCGCCGTCGCCGGAGCCGTTGCCATCGTCGTCCTGGGCGGGCTGTTGACCTTGACCGCCGGCCTTCTCGTCGCGGCAGCTGCCATCGGCTGGGGCGTCGCCCTGGCGCTCCGGTTCGGGGCGGGCGACCGGATCGTGCCGCCGCGTCGTGTGGCGCTCGCACTCGCGATCGCGACGGTCTCCGTCCTCGCCGGCCAGGTCGGGCTGTGGCAGAACGCCCGCATCGAAGGCGGCGTGCTGCCGCTCCTCGACTACCTCGGCGAGGTGTTCGGCCCGCTGGTCCCGCTGCAGTTCGCGGTCGCGGCCGTCACCGCCTGGATCGTCGCGCGATGAGCGGCGATGCCGGCGAGATCCGGCTGCGACGCCCCATCGAGGCGGACCATCCCGTGGTCGTCGCGCAGGTCGACGAGTGGTGGGGCGGTCGTACGTTGCACCAGCTGCTTCCTCGACTGTGGCTCCAGCATTTCAGCGGGACGTCGTGGGTCGCCGAGGACGACGATGGACGCGTGGTCGGGTTCCTGGTCGGGTTCGTCAGCCCGGACCGCCCCGGCGAGGCGTACATCCACATGGTCGGCACGAGCCCCAACCACCGGCGGTCGGGCCTCGGCCGCGCCCTGTATGAGCGGTTCTTCGACGACATGCGGGGCCGCGGCATCCGCCGCGTGTCGGCCGTCACGTGGCCGGGCAACCAGGGGTCCGTCCGCTTCCACCGGGCGATGGGCTTCGAGCCCGCCGCCGGCGCTGGAACCCAGAACCTGTACGGGACCCCTGCCTACCCCGACTACGACGCCGAGGGTGACGACCGGGTCGTGTTCAGCCGGGAGCTGTGACCGCGGCCGGCGTCAGCTGCTCGTGCAGCAGCCGCGCGAACCGCGATGCCCGGTCCGGGGCCGGCACCGCGTCCACCCAGCGGCTGAGCAGAGCCTCGCCCTCGGCGTACACGAAGATGTAGGTCCGCCACAGGGGATCCTCGATGAACTCGAGTCGCTTGGCGGCGCGTTCCGGGCTATAGCGTCCGACATCCACGAGATAGGACAGCACCTCGTCGTGGTCTGCGCCATCGGCGTGGCGCAACATCGCGGCGTTCCCTCCGATCGCCTGCAACTCGCTGCGCGGCTCGTCGATGGCGTTGATCAACTCGGCCGCTTCGCGCGCGGCTCCTGGATCGGCGGCCAGGGCCAGCCCGGCGCGATCGAAGAGCTCGGTGAGCAGATCGACGCGCTCGCCGGGCTCGACCGCGAACCGGTACCCAAGGTCCGAAAGACCCTCGGAGATGAGGCATTCCGGGGTGTTGACGAGGATGATCGAGCCCTCCAGGCGGCCCAGACCGTCGACCATGTCGGCTTCCCGCCAGGCGTGCTCGAGGTGGTGGCCCGGGTACGCCTCGTGGGCGACTGTCTGCGGCAGGCTCGATGCCCTGACGGGCAGATCCGTGTTGACATCGATCCGCGATCGCCGGCCCCCGTCGTACCAGTTGTAGGCAACCCAAGGCTGTCCGGTGACGAGCGAGATCCGCAGGTCCTCGCCTTCAGGGAGCCCGAAGCAGTCCGCCGCGGTCGCCCGGAACCGATCCACCAGCCAGCCGACGACCGATGAAAGCCGCTCGGTGGGGATCTCGAGCCGGGCGTCCCAGTCGGCCAGCCGGTCGGCGAGCGGCCCGTCGCCCGGGAGCAGCCGGTCGACGGTCGCAGCCGCGGCCTCGAACACGTCGTCGGGCCAGCGTGGCGGGGCGTACGAGAAGCACCGCGCGACATGATCGAGGTACGGCAGCGGATCGCCGGCGAGGGCTGCTGCTTGCGTCTCGAGCGCGACCAGCTGGGCATCGAGCCATGACCGCCGGTCGGGCTCGGTCACCTCACTGGGAAGGCGCGCGCGAAGTCCGGCGGCATCCTCGCGCAAGCGGGCCGGTGGCCGGAGCTGCTCCATGTCGACCGTGGCCTTGAGCGAGGCCGGCCCGAAGTAGCCGTCGACCAGCCCGGGGATGTGCTGGTCGAGGCGGAGTCCCAGCAGGATGTAGTCGCGGGCGACCGGGTCGGGCTCGGGGACCGTGCGCGCGCCACCGACCGCCGGGACGGTCGCGGTCATCGCTGCATCCGATCCGGTCGCGGGGCGCGGGGCGCGTCGTGGTCCAGGTGAGCGGCAGCACGGCGGCGAGCCTCGGCCAGGCGCTCGGCCAGGGCGGGATCCGCCGGAAGCCCGGCCCGATCCGGAGGGCGATCGACGGAGCGGCCCGCCCGGGCCGCGTCGGGCGCACGTTCCGCGGCAGTCTCCGGCTCCGCCGGCTCGCCGGGCAAGCCGCCGGGACCCACACCGCCGGTCTCGCCGACGAACGGCATCCCCTGCCGCTCCACCGCGTCCAGGCTCATCCGCAGTGCGGCTGTCTTCTGTTCGGCCACCTCGCGGACGTAGGCAGCCTCCTCGTCGGGGGTCATCGGACGGCCACGGACGACGGCCTTCGGCTTGCCGACCATCAACCATGCGAGGTGGTAGCGATCCATGCTGCCCCACGCCGTTGCGAGCAGGTCGTCCGAGCGCTGGAGCCAGACCTGGAGCGAGGCGAGGGACGGCGCGGCACGAAGCCGCTCACCCTCGTCGACCAGCTGCCGGGTCCCGGCGATCAGCTCGTCCCGCCTCATCGCGAAGGCTCGGCGGTCGAGGCGATCGTCACGTCGGCCACGGCTTCCGCGGGGCTCGTCGCGGCCACAGAACCGGCGGCGATCATCGCCTCACGGTCGGCTCGTGCGCGGCGCGTCCACGGCCCCGGCCGCCCGTCGCCGATGGGCGTCCCGTCGAACCGGGTCACCGGCAATATCCCGGCGACGCTCGACGACAGGAACGCCTCGTCCGCCCCCGCGAGGTCGTCGCGGGTAAGCCGGCCCTCGACCGGTCGAAGCCCGGCACGGGCGGCCCAGGCCAGGAGCCACGATCGGGTCGTGCCCGGGAGGATCGCGCAGTCGAGTGACGGCGTCGCCAGCTCGGTGGCGTTGCCGCCGGCCGCACGTCGCACGAGGAAGATGTTCGCGGTGGTGCCCTCGGACAGGTGGCCGTCGACGGTCAGGAACAGGCCGTCGTCGCCGCCGGCGCGGCGGGCCTCGAGCCGCGCGAAGACGTAGTCCGCCCGCGACGTGGTCTTGAGCGCGGCCAATGGATTGGCCGGATCGCGTCGCACGGCCGAGGCGACGAGATGGAGGCCCTGCTCGAGGTGGCTCGCCGGCGGTGGGACGACCGGCCACGCCTGGATGGCGATCGTCGGCTCGACCACCTCGTCGGGTGGCAGCAGGCCCCGGCCGTGGAACGGGCCGCGTGACACCGTGACGCGGATCGAGGCATCCCCGGCAGGCCCGTCCAGGCCCTCGGCCGCCAGCAGCTCCGCGATCCCGACCGCAAGCCGCGGCTCGATGTCGTCGGGGAGCGGGATGTCGAGACCGGCCGCCGATCGGCGCAGGCGAGCGACGTGCTCCGCCAGCTCGGTCGGGTGCGAGCCCCGGGCCCGAAGCGTCTCGAAGATCCCGTCACCGAGCTGGAAGCCGCGGTCGAACACGGAAAGGTGCAGCTCATCGGCCCGCTGCAGACGGCCGTCCACCCAGACATGGCGCGGCGTCGTGCCGGGGGTGGCTCGGGCCGGGTCGGTCATGCCGGCGCCGGCGTGTCGGGCTCGTCGGGACCGGCCTCGGTCGCCCCCAGTGCCCCGAGCGGACCGCGGGCCTTGCTCACCGTCTCCTGCCACTCTTCGGTTGGGTCGCTCTTCCAGGTGATCCCGCCACCGACGTGGAGCGTCAGCCGCCGGCCGTCGGCGACGAAGGTCCGGATCGCGATGCTCGTCTGCATCGCTCCATCCGGCCCGATCCAGCCGATGGCACCGGTGTACGGGCCGCGACGCACCGGCTCGAGCCCCTCGAGGATCTCCATGGCGCGGATCTTCGGGGCACCCGTGATCGAGCCTCCCGGGAACGCGGCCGCAAGCAGGTCGAACGCGTCGCGGCCGTCCTCGAGGTCGCCGGTCACCGTCGAGACCAGGTGCTGCACGGTCGCGGTCCGTTCAAGGCGGCATAGCCGCGGCACCCGGACGCTGCCCGGCCGGCAGACGCGGCCCAGGTCGTTGCGCAGCACGTCGACGATCATCACGTTCTCGGCACGGTCCTTCGCGCTCGACAGGAGCTCGCGCGCGAGAGCGCGGTCGGTCGCCGCGTCACGGCCGCGTGGCCGGGTGCCCTTGATCGGATCGCTCGACACCAGTCCGCGACGGTCGACCGCGAGGAACGGCTCGGGCGACGCGGACAGCAGCGCGCGTGGCCGGCCGGTGAGCTGGCCCGGGCCCAGGTCGAGATAGGCCGAGAAGAGCGACGGATCCCCGGTCCGGAGCCTCCGATACAGCTCCCATGGGTCGCCGTCGAACGGCGTCTCGAGCCGGCGGGTCAGGTTCGCCTGGTACAGATCGCCCCGGGCGATGTGCTCGCGGATGCGCTCGACGCCGGCCTCGTAGGCCGATCGGTCGAGGCTCGATCGGAACCGGAACGGCGCGCCGGCGGCCGGGCCGGAGAGCGGAGGGTTCGGCGAGGGGTCGGTCAGCCGCGCGTGGACGCGATCCAGTCGTTCGGCAAGCCCACGAGCGTCGCCGTCGAGTGCCCGACCGCCGAGCCAGGCATCGCCGCTCCGCCGGTCCCAGGCGACGACCCAGTCGTGGAGCGCGAGTCGGAGCGGCGGCAGGTCCTGGTCGGCCGGCGCGATGGCCGGCAGACGCTCGAAGGTGCCACCCAGGTCGTAGCCGAGGAACCCGACGAGGCCGCCGAGGAACGGCGGCGGATCGGCTGTCGGATCGGACCGGGAGGGGCCGGGCCTGGCGTCGAGCCTGGACCCCGGCGCGCCGTCGAGCCGGGATACCAGCCGGCGGGCGACGGCGAACGGGTCGGGACCGGCCGCGGGCCCCTCCAGGACGGCGATCGGGTCGGCGGTCAGGTAGGACCAGCGAGCGTTGCGACCCGGCCGGGCGCTCTCGAACAGGACCAGGCCGGGGAGGTCGCGGAACGACTCGGCGACGTCGATCGGGCGCGCAGTGGCAACGCGCACGGGCAGGCGCCGCAGGCTGGGCGTGGCGTGGGACCGGCCGGTCGGGATCACGCGGCGATGATACGGCCGGGCCGGCGCGTGGCCGCTCGCCGGCTCGACTAGCATCCCCGGATGAGAACGCGAGACCTGGGGATCTCCATCGGGTTCGGGCGGCCGGGTCCCGCCAACGCGATCACCGACATCGCGGGCGTCCGGGTGGGTCACACCACGTTGATCGACGGGGACGGCCCGCTGGTCACCGGCCGGGGGCCCATCCGGACCGGTGTCACGGTCGTCGTCCCGCGCGGCCCCGGACGCGAGCACGAACCGGTCTTCGCGGGTTGCCACCGGCTCAACGGCAACGGCGAGCTGACCGGGCTCGAGTGGGTCCGTGAGTCCGGGCTCCTGACCACGCCGATCGCGATCACCAACACGCACAGCGTGGGCGTCGTCCGCGACGCGCTCGTCGCCGCCGCGGTCGAAGCCGGCGGTCCGGCGGCCGACGCCTGGTCGCTGCCGGTCGTCGGCGAGACGTACGACGGCCTCCTCAACGACATGAACGGCTTCCACGTCCGACCGGAGCATGTCAGTGCGGCCCTGGCCTCGGCAGCCGGCGGCCCGGTCGTCGAGGGCGGCGTCGGCGGCGGCACGGGCTCGGTCTGCCACGGGTTCAAGGGCGGGATCGGCACGGCATCGCGGGTCATCCCGGCGGAGCTCGGTGGCCACACGGTCGGCGTCCTGGTCCAGGCCAACTACGGGAAGCGCGCCTGGCTGCGCGTGGACGGCGTCGCGGTCGGGGCAGAGATCGGGGAAGACGAGATCCCCAGCCCATACACCGCGGCCCATCGACCGGCCGGTCCGGCCCGGACGGCCGGCTCAGGCTCGATCATCGTGGTGATCGCCACCGATGCGCCGCTCCTGCCGCATCAGTGCGAGCGGCTAGCCCAGCGGGCGGGGCTTGGCATCGCCCGGGCGGGCGGCACCGGGGGCCACACGAGCGGCGACCTGTTCGTCGCCTTCGCCACTGGCAATCGCCTGCCGCCCGAGGTCGACGAGGAATCGCCCCTCACCTACGACGTCCGGGCGGCCGGCGACAGGGTCATCGACGCCCTGTTCGACGGTGCCATCGAGGCGACCGAGGAGGCGATCGTCAACGCCCTCGTGGCGGCGACGACCATGGTCGGGCGTGACGGGATCACCGCCCACGCGCTGCCCCACGACCGCCTGGTCGAGATCATGGCGCGAAACGGCCGGGAGCCACGGCCCACCTGATCGGACGATCGGTGGCGTGGCGCCCGGCCGGGCGCGTTCAGTGGCGGTGCCCCAGGGTCAGCCGGCAGGGACCGGGGCGGGCTTCTCGATCGGCACCCCGATCAGGCTGCCGTATTCCGTCCACGATCCATCGTAGTTCCGGACACGGTTGTAGCCCAGCAGCTCGTGGAGGACGAACCAGCTGTGGCTGGAACGCTCCCCGATCCGGCAATAGGCAATGACGTCCTTGTCCGGCGTCACGCCCTTCGCCTCGTAGAGGGTGGCGAGCTCCTCGGCGCTCTTGAAGGTGCCGTCCTCGCGGACGGTCTGCGCCCAGGGGATCGACGCGGCGCCCGGGATGTGACCTGCGCGCTGCGCGGTCTCGCTCATGCCGGGGGGAGCGATGATCTCGCCGTTGTACTCGGCCGGCGACCGGACGTCGACGAGCGAGATCGCCGAGTTGCCGAGGTTCGACAGGATGTCGTCGCGGAACGCTCGCAGGCTGAAGTCCGGCTCGGGCAGCTGATAGCCGGTCGCCGGGTACGACGCCTCGTCGACGCTCAGCGCCAGCCCGTTGTCGAGCCAGTACTTGCGCCCGCCGTTGAGGATCCGGATGTCGCCGTGACCGTACAGCTTGAGCTGCCAGTAGGCCCACGCGGCGAACCAGTTGTTGTTGTCGCCGTACAGCACGATCGTGGTGTCGGGGCCGATGCCCGACTCCGACAGGAGCTTGCCGAAGTCCTCGCGACCGGCGATGTCGCGGCGGATCCCGTCGGATAGCTGACTGGTCCAGTTCCAGCCGACGGCGCCGGGGATATGGCTCTGCTCGAAGGCCGTCGTGTCGACGTCGACCTCGACGAACCGGACGTTCGGATCGTCGAGGTGGGCAAGCGCCCACTCGCTGTCGACGAGGGCGTTCTCGGTGGCGTAGCCGTTGGAGCTCATGGTTGTGGTCCTCCTTGCGGGTGTGTCCGGGCTTGATCGCTGGTGCAGGGTCCGGATCGAGGTTCGCGGCTCCGTGTGTTCAGCCGTCGCCTGTCGGGCGATCGAGCCGGCTGAACTCGGACAGCCGCTCGGTACACCGGGCGGCCTCGCGCAGCGCCTGGCGGACGATCCACGGATCGACCCGCGACGTGTCCTCGATCGTGACGGTCGGTCCCGACAGGCCGTCGGCGACCACGATGCCGGAGCTGTTGCGGTAGTCGGTCATCCAGTTCGACTGGAGCTGGAGGGCAACGTCAGCGACGACCGGAACCGTGAACAGCCAGTCGAGGTAGGTGGCGTTCAGCCGGTCGGCGACGTCCGACAGGCGGATCGGCGTGCCGCGCTCGAGGCGGGCGAGCAGGTCGATGACCCGGACCGCGGTGAACGGATCGCCGGCCTCGGCGATCACCGGGGGCGTGACGGAAGGATCGGGCAGGCCCGCCGGCGCCGCCCTCAGCGCTCCGAGCCCGATGGTCGCCTGCTGGACGTCGGTCAACGGTCGGTCATCTCCGACTAGTTCACTAGGGATTAGCGAGTCTATCGCACGGCCGGAAGGCGGTCCAGCCCGATCCGGCGCGGTTGCGAACGAACCTTCACCGTCCCGATATCGCATTCCCACACGGTTCCGTCATGCTGCGACCTACCGGACAGAGCGTTCGGTGGACGGCCGCGCAGGTGTGGTCCGTCCCGAGCGTCCTCACGACACGAGCCTGATGCCCACGATGGATACCGAGCCGATCCCGACCGAACCGACCATCGATCCCGAGCCACCGGACGCGACCTCCGTCGCGACCGGTCCCTCCCTGGCCTCGGGCTCACCGGCGGCCGGCCGTGGACGCGGAACGGCGATCCGTCGTGCGGCCATCGCGTTCGCGCTCGTGCTGACGTTCAGCGTCGGGATCGGGGTCGGCCGTCTGGCGCTGCCTGCTTTGGGCGGCGACGGGACGACGACCCCGGCCCCCACCTCCGGCCAGACCGACTTCGGCCTCATCCGCGAGGCATGGGACACCCTCCACACCAAGTACGTCGGAGCCTCGGAGCTCAACGATCGCGACCTGATCTACGGCGCGATCAACGGGATGACCGAGGCCGTCGGCGACACCGGCCACACCTCGTTCA
Organism: uncultured Chloroflexia bacterium; assembly: GCA_963842695.1. Classification (GTDB taxonomy): domain Bacteria; phylum Chloroflexota; class Limnocylindria; order Limnocylindrales; family CSP1-4; genus SPCO01. The sequence goes on along the minus strand of CAWJHK010000005.1, from coordinate 282,248 downwards.
TGACGCCCGAGGAGCGCGCGACGCGCTCGAACGACCTGTCCGGCAAGTACGTCGGCATCGGCGTCCGGATCGATACGGCCGATGACGGGCTGCCGCTCATCATCGGCGTCTTCAAGGACAGCCCGGCAGAGAAGGCCGGTCTGCTGGTCGGCGACGAGATCGTCGCCGTCGACGGCAAGTCCACCACCGGCAAGCGGATCGACGAGATCGTCGACTGGGTCCGCGGCGAAGCCGGGTCGAACGTGACGGTGACCGTCAAGACCGGTGCCAAGGCGCCGACCCGCGACGTCTCCATGGTCCGCTCCGATGTCGCCGTCGCGCCGGTCTCATGGACGCTCGTCCCCGGGACGAAGACCGCGCTCGTTCGCCTCGACCAGTTCTCGGCCGGCGCCGCGGACAACCTCAAGGCGGTCCTCGGCGAGGTGAAGAAGGCCGGAGCGGATCGGATCCTGCTCGACCTTCGCGGCAACCCGGGCGGCTACGTCAACGAGGCCGAGGCCGTTGCCAGCCAGTTCCTCAAGGACGGCGTCGTCTTCATCGAGCGCGCCGCCGACGGCCACGAGACGCGGAACGAGGTCACCGCGGGCGGTCTTGCGACCGACCTGCCGCTCGTCGTCCTCGTCGACGGCGGCACGGCCAGCTCGGCCGAGATCGTCACCGGCGCGATCCAGGATGCAGCGCGAGCCCAGATCGTCGGGACCAAGACGTACGGGACCGGGACGGTCCTCGGCGAGTTCCCTCTGTCGGACGGCTCCGCCCTTCGCGTCGGCACCGTCGAGTGGCTGACCCCCCAGGGACGGCGGATCTGGCACGAAGGGATCACCCCCGACGTGGTCGTGGAACGCGCCAGCGACGCGGCCCCGATCGACCCCGAGGCCATCGCCAAGATGACGCCGGCCGAGATCGCGAAGCTCGCCGACCCGCAGCTGGCCCGCGGTCTGTCGCTCGTCACCGCCCTGACGACGCCGGGCGGCTGACGCTCAGCCCGCGACCCGCCGCCAGCGCCAGGTCATCGTCGCGACCAGCGGCCGCTCGGGCCGGACCACGAATGCATCGCGGTTGAGCGCGTCGGGCGGAGCGGTCTGCGGCTCGATGCAGACGGCGTCCTCCGGGACCGTGTAGACGACCCAGTCGGGACAGTCGGACTCGACGGCCAGCTCGAGGAAGCCCGGCCAACGCAGGAGCGGCGGGCGCGTGAGGTCGGTGAAGCAGTCGTCCCATGGACCGGGCGGCGGAACGACCCGCTGCACGGTGGCGATCCCGGCGGCGTCGCGGACGTACATCGCTCCGGCCTCCAGCTCGAGCTCGAGCTCACCGGGCAGGCCTTCGAGCCGGCGGCGGAACCACGGATGCCAGCCGATCGAGGCCGGCATCGCCTCGTCGGCGCGGACCTCGAGACGGCACGTCAGCGTGTCGGACGTCAGCTCGAAGCGCTGGACCGCGCGGCCCGCGAACGGCCAGTCGGGCCCGAGGTCCGTAGCGATCGAGCCGTCCGTCTCGACCCGCCACGACCGGTCGAGCACGGTGCCGTGGATGGCGTGCGGCGGCAAGGTCGCCGGGAGCCGGTTCGCCCGGCCGTCGAACGTGAACCGGGCGTCGCGGATCCGCCCCGCGTACGGCGCCATGGGGAACGAGCCCCACTGGATCGCGCCATCGCCTTCGGTCCTGAGCAGCTCGTGTCCGTCGACGCGGAACGACGCGATGCGGCCTCCCGCGGCGAGGTCCACGACGGCCTCGACCCCCGGGGCTGCGAGGTCGAGGCGCCCGCCCTGCCCGTCCGGAGCGATCGCATCGCCGGGTAGCCCGACCGTCATCGTCCCTCCGCCGGCGGCTGCCACCGGCTTCAGGGGCGACCCCTTCGCGACGAGCTCGTTGACCGGCGGCGTCGTCCGGAAGATCTGTTGGTCGAAGCCGACGATGATCCCGCCGATCGTCTGGCCGATCGGTTGTCCCTTCTTCTTCGTCACGCCCCGAAGTCTACGGTCGGATCGGGCATCGGAGGCCGATTGCTCGAACGCGTGGTGGCCGTCCTGTGAGGCCGGGCGACGGCCTCGTTGGCAGGCAACAAGCGCACGAGGCCCGATTTGGTGGCGAGCCCCATTGTCGGCGCGAGGAGCCCTGAGTAGCGTCCGCCACCAGCGGGTCCGCACCGCCGGCGATGTCCTCTGGGTCCTTCCCCCGGGATCCGACTCGCCGGCGTCTGCGGGCCCGGTCGGAGGACGACGATGAGCGAGGCCGTCGCGACGCCAACCGCGACCACGGCGCCCGTGCAGTTGTTCAGCCGGGAGTCCTCTGGTCTCGTCCGCATCGGATCGCCCTGGCGGATGCTGCTCCTCAACGTCGCGAATGTCGGCGTCGTCTACATCATGTTCACGTACTGGACGTTCCCGGCGGTCTTCCCCCAGAGCAACCTGCTGGTCGCGATCCCGATCGCAGCGGCCCTGGCCCTGCCGTTCAACCTCCTGTATGGGATGTTCGCGTCGATCATGCCGCGGACCGGCAGCGAGTACGTCTTCCTGTCCCGCACCTTCCATCCGGCGATCGGGTTCATGGCCAGCTTCGCCGCTGCCATGAGCCAGGCGTTCTGGGTCGGCATCGGCGGCTATTGGATCGCCCAGTTCGTGCTCGGGCCGTTGTTCAGCTCCTACGGCCTCGCCAGCGGCAACCAGACGATCGCCGACATCGGCGCCTGGGCCAGCGAGCCCACGACGTGGTTCCTCTTCGGCACGGTCTTCATCGTCCTCATGGCGGCCCTCAACATCCGTGGGCTCCGTGCCTATCTCCGGTTCCAGGACATCAACTGGGTAATCGGCGCGGTGACGGGGATCCTGCTCCTGATCATCTTCTTCACGGCTTCGCAGGTGGCCTTCCAGACGGGCTTCGACAAGTACGCCGCCGCCGCGGGCATCCCGGGCTACCAGCAGACGCTCGATCTCGCGGCACAGGGTGGCATGCCGACAGGCATCACCCTCACCGACACGCTCGGCATCATCCCGATCATCTGGCTCATCGCCTGGGCGTCGACCTACATGGGCGGCGAGGTCCGGACGCCGACGAAGACCCAGCTTCGCGCCACGGTCGGCGGCATGCTGCTGTACGCCGGGATCGCGTTCGTCCTGTTCCTCGCGCTCGCGGGTCCCGTGACCGTGCCGTTCAACCAGGCGCTCGCCTGGCTGAGCTACAACCCGCCGGCCGACACCACGGTGGAGGCCTATCCCGTGTTCATGCTGTACGCGGGCGTCCTGATCGACAACATCGTTGTCTTCCTGCTGGTCGGGGCCGGGCTCGTGCTGTGGAGCTACCTGTGGCTCCCCTCGGCCCAGCTCATCGCGACCCGGGCGATGTTCGCCTGGTCGTTCGATCGGATCGTCCCCGAGAAGCTGAGCGAGGTGCACCCGAAGTACAACTCGCCGTGGGTGGCGATCATCGTCGTCGCGGTCATCGCCGAGGTCTTCCTCGTCCTGTATCACATCGGCGTCTTCAAGTTCCTGACGCCGGCGCTGGCGTACTACTTCGTGTTCTGGCTGGTGTCCCTGTGCGGCGTGCTCTTCCCATACCTGGCGAGGACACGTGCGCTGTTCGAGGCGAGCGCCGTCAACTGGCGGGTCGCGGGGATCCCGGTCATGAGCATCTGCGGCGTCTTCGGGCTGTTCTACTTCACGGTCGGGCTGTACTTCATGCTGACGAACGACCTGCTGTACCTGAACACGCCCGAGCAGCTGGCCACGACCGCACTTCAGTTCATCATCCCGCTCGGCATCTTCATCGCGGCACGCGAATATCGACGCCGCCAGGGTGTGCCGATCGACGCAGCCTTCCGCGAGATCCCGCCGGAGTGACCCGGGCGCCGGCTTCGCCGACGCCCGCCCGGATCCGATGGCCGAACTGACGATCTTCTACGTCGCCGACATCCACGGCTCGGACGTCTGCTTCCGGAAGTGGCTGAACGCCGCCGGCTTCTACGGGGCCGACGTCCTCGTCATCGGGGGCGACCTGACGGGCGAAGGTCCTGCTCCCGATCTACCCGGCCGCCGGCGACGGTCAGGCCTGGACGGCCACCTGGAAGGAGCGCGAGCACCGACTCGAGACGCGGCGAGAGGTCGACGGGCTCATCCGCGAGGCCCGGCGCGAGGGCGCCTATGGCTTCCTGACATCCCCTGACGAGGTCGCCGACATCCGGGCATCGATCGATCGCGAGCGGGCAGTCTTTCGCCGGTTGAAGCTGGAGGCGCTCGAGGAATGGGTGGCACTCGCCGACGAGCGGCTGGCGGACCGGCGGATCCAGGCCTACGTCATGGCCGGCAACGACGATCCGCCCGAGATCGACGGGGTCCTCGCCGGCGCGAAGGCGCTACGGGACGTGCAGGGTGCGGCGACCGAGCTTGCACCCGGGATCTGGATGGCATCCCGCGGCGAGTCGACGCCGACGCCCTGGAACACCCCGCGCGAGGTGGACGACGACGTTCTCGGGGGCCTGGTGCGGGACGCGGTCGCCACGCTACCGGCCGGTGGGACCACGATCTGGAACCTCCACATGCCGCCGCACGACACCGGCATCGATCGCGCGCCGCGGCTGGACGACCAGCTCAGGATCCAGTACGACGGAGCCGGTGAGCCGACGATGGTGCCGGTCGGCAGCTCCACGATCCGCGACATCATCGCGGAGCGCCAACCGACGATCGCGCTCCACGGCCACATCCATGAAGGTCGGGGCCGATACAGGATCGGGAGCACCCACGGCTTCAACCCCGGCAGTCAGTACCAGGACGGTGTGCTCCTCGGCCTCCTGCTGCGGGTCTCCGATCGGCAGGGGCTCCGTCACGCCGCGTTCACGGCCGGCTGACGACCGCCATGCTCACGTACGGCGCGCGTCGGGTGTCGTGCCCCCGACGGGACCGGCCAGCAGGTCGTTGATCCGGAGCGCGAGCGTCAGGTCGAAGACGGTCGCCGGATCGTCCAGGTCGACGCCGAGCAGCTCCTCGATCCGGCGAACCCGGTAGACGACCGTGTTCACGTGGATGAAGCAGCGGGCCGCGACCCGGCGCTGGACGCGATCCTCCTCGAGGTAGGCGCGCAGCGTCGCCACCAGCTCGCCGGAGTGCGCCCGGTCATGCCGCACGAGAGGATCCAGTGTGCGTGTCGCGAAGGCCTCGAGGTCGCTCCGCGTGCTGGCGCGGAGCAACAGCCAGTACGTCCCGAGCTCGTGCGCCGCGACGACGGCGCCGCCGCGACCCAGCCCGATCATGAGGTCGACGACGTCCCGGGCCTGACGGAATGCCGGACCGTAGGCCGCAGGTCGCTCGCACCGTTCCCCGATCGCGATCGTGATGCAGCCCGGCCCGATCGCCGCCTCGAGTGCGGTCCGGAGCTCATTCGCCAGCGACCGGGGATCGGCATCGCCGCGCACCGGGACGCCGGCCAGGACCACGATCGACCCGAGGTGCTGCGCGGCCAGGCTCCGCGGAGTCCGCTGCGCCAGGCGATCGCGCGTGGCCTGGAACGCTCGCCGCAGCCGGTCCGCGTCGCCGTCGCCCGGTGGCGGCTCGACCGCGGATGCGACGTCGATCACGATCAGGTCGTGCGGCAATCCGAGGTCATGGCCGAGCCGTGCCGCGCGAGCGCCGATCGCCTCGTCGCTGGAGTACGAGCCGGTGAGGAGGTCGATGACCGCCTCGCCACGGAGACGCTCTTCGACCTCGGCCGCGGCGCGCTCCCTGGCGAACTCGAGCGCCACACCCGTCGTCGCAACGTCGACCAGCGCCCGGTCGATCGGACCCAGGTCTGCATCGGACGACAGGAGCAGGTGGCCGACGACGTCGCTGCCGACGCGGATGGCGATCGCGAATGCCTCCCGGCCGGACCGGCCCGCGCGGTTGGACGGCTCACTCTCGGCAAGGAGCTCGCGCCACCCGTCACCGGCATCCGGCGCCGCCCCGGCGATCAGTCGATGGAGGTCGTCCAGGATCGCGACCTCACGCCCGAGATGCTCGGCCAGCACGCCGGCGATGCCGCCGAGCCCTGCACCGAGGAGGACCTGCTCGGCGAGGTGCTGCTGGACGGTCAGCGATCGAGAGAGCTCGCGGTTGGTCTCGGCAAGCGCCCGTCCGAGCCGGACCTCGTTCTCGTAACGGCGGGCATGGTCGATCGCGATCGCTGCGTGCCCGGCGAACGCGGCGAGCAGATCGGCGGCGCCGGCGGGGAAGCCGCGCCGCCCGGCTCGGGCATGGAGATTGATCGCGCCGATGCCGACCCCACGGACCACCAGCGGCGCGCACAGGACCGCCCCGAAGTCGTACGCATCGAGCGCCGGCGCACGGTGCTCGTAGGTCCGATAGTCGGGGACCTCGATCGTCCGGCCGGCAAGGATGGCCTGGGTCGACACTCCCTCGCCGAACCTCAGCTCGAAGCCGAGCATCTCCGGCGGGAAGTTCGAGACAGCGACGACCCGCAACACGTCCTGTTCGCGGTCCCACAGCAGCATGTCGCCGCTGTCGGCGCCGAGCAGCGTCGACGCATCGCGGACGATCGACGACAGGACGGTCTCGAGCTCGAGTGATTCGGCGACCTGACGAGCGGTCGCCAGCAACCGATCGAGCTGCCCGGTTCGCACGCGCTCCTCGTGGAGAAGGGCGGCCCGCACGGCATCGAGGGCGAGGACCTCGAGTCGGGCCGAAACGAGGGGATCCAGCCCCTCGGCTGTGACCAACAAGCCGGCCGCGCGGCGATCCCCAAGCTGATACCGGAAGGCCGTCCAGCCGCCTGGTTCGACCGGCGAGGGGCTGAAGGGGCCGTCGGGCGGATCGCCGACGGCGTCCCCGAAGGCGCCCGTGAACGGCGCGATGGCGGCAGGATCCCCCTGGATCCGCTCGATCCGATGATCGACGAGGGTGCCGGCCGCAGCCGCCGCGCCACAGGCCGCCGTCGCGCGCGCCGCGATGCGTTGCAGGGCGTCGTCGAGGGCATCGTCGGTCCGGGCGGGACGGGACGGCGCGCGGATGGGAACGCTGGTCGCGCGCTGGATCATCGTGTCGATGGCAACAGCGTCCTGCCGAGCGGGCTGAATCCCCGGGGTCGGGGGAATGATAGCGGCTTCGACCGCAATGGGATTATGGCCTGCCACCAGGGTTTGCCGCTGCGTTTTGGTGGTTGTCACCATAACGGACGGCTTGCGATGGCTGGTAGCGTCCGTCCTGAAACTCCTTCGGCGAGGTGCACGTGGCGCTCACGACAGACGTCCTGGTGATCGGTGGCGGGATCGTCGGCGCCGCTTCCGCGTATCACCTGGCCGGCCGCGGGGCGTCGGTGATCCTGCTCGAGGCCGAGCGGCTCGCCTACGGGGCGACGGGTCGAAACCTCGGCTACATCTGGCTCCACACCCGCCGTGCCGGTCCGGAGCTTTCGCTGGTGATGGCGACGCGAAACGGCCTCGCGGGTCTGCCCGAGGAGCTCGGAACCGACTTCGGGCTCCAGACCAACGGCGGACTGATCTACTTCAACACCGAAGCGCAGGCCGTCGTCATGCGCGAGTTCGTGGAGCGCCGAACGGCGGATGGCGTCCCGATGCGGCTTCTCGACGGCTTCGAGGCCCGCGCCATGGCCCCGATCCTGCCGGAGACGGTCATCGGTGCGACGTACTGCGAGCTGGACGCCCAGGTCGACCCGACGGCCTATGTCCGGGCATTCGGCGAGGCAGCCAGGCGGTCCGGCGCCCAGGTCATGGAGGGCACGTCGGCTCGGACGATCGAGACCGACGGCCGGCGTGTGACCCGGGTCGAGACCGACAACGGGCCGATCTCGGCCGGGCACGTCGTGCTGGCGGCCGGCGCCTGGAGCCCGTCTCTCGCTGCGCAGCTCGGAGTGGAGGTGCCGATCGGTCCGATGCGCCTCCAGATCGTCCAGACCGAGCCGATGGAGCCGCGCCTCGACGTCGTGCTCTACGGGCCGGCCGCCGTCAAGCAGTACGCGATCTTCCGCGAGCTTTCGACCTATCGGTCGGAGCCGTTCGAGACGGAGCTGGAGGAACGCCTCGGGCTCGCGTTGCTCGAGTCCGCCTGCCAGAAGGCGGACGGCTCGTACCTGCTGGGAATCGCCATGGACTACTCGGGCTACGACTGGCAGCCGGATCTCGCCGGCGTGTCGCTCGTCGCCCAGGGGATGGCCGAGGCCCTGCCCGAGCTGGCCGCGGCGCGGTTCGCGCGCGCGTGGGCCGGCGTGCTGCCCCTGACCTCGGACAGCCTGCCGATCATCGACCGGCTGCCCGGCTTCGGCGACGTCGTCTTCGCGTCGGGCCACGTGTTCGGCAACGGGGCGGGGCCGACCACCGGCCGTCTCGTCGCGGATCTCATCTGCGGTGGTCCGCCGGTCATCGATCCGGAGCCGTTCCGGTTCGACCGGCCGACGCTCACGCCGGTCGAGGCAGGGAGCACATGGTGACCAGGGACGGCGACGGCGAGGTCGACCGGCGCATCGCGTTCATCAATCCGTTCGGCACGGCGTCGTTCGACGCGATCATCGAGGAGACGCTCGTCCCATACGCCGCGCGAGGCACGGCGGTCGACGTCATCCACCTCGAGGGCGTGCCCGCCAACATCGACTACTACTACCCGATGCACCTCATGCAGCTGGCGATCTTCGACGAGGTCCGCCGGCTCGAGGAGCGCGGCTACGACGCGGTCGTCGTCGGTTGCTGCTACGACCCGGGCGTCCGCGTCGCCAGGGAGCTGGTCGACATCCCGGTCGTCGGGCCGCTCGAGGCGGCGATGAACCACGCCTCGTACTTCGGCCACTCGTTCACGGTCGTGACGGATCATGCCAAGGCCCGGCCGTGGCTGGAGGACATGGTCCGGATCCACGGCGCCGGCAACTGCCGCGGCGTCCGGTTCATCGACTGGTACGTCACGGACATGATCGAGGACACGACGGCCGTGGCCGACGACGCGGCGGCGGCCTGCCTGACCGCGCTGCGCGAGGACCAGGCCGAGGTGGTCATCCTCGGCTGCACGATCATCGGCGGCTGTCTCGAGCGCGAGATCATGACCACCGGCCGGCACCGCGAGCTTCCGATCCTCAACCCCAACCTGCTCGCGCTGAAAGCCGCCGAGACGCTCGCCGACCTCCATCGCCACGGGAAGTACTCGATCAGCCGGGTCGGCCTCTACCAGCGCCACGAGCAGCACGACCCGGCGGAGGCGGAGGAGGTCCGGCGCCGCTGGCACCTGGCCGACCGGGGCGCGGTCGAGAGCGGCCCGTGATCGTCGGCGAGGTCACGGTGGCCGACATCGCCGGCCGGGTCGTCCGCGACTACCTCGCCATCCGGCCGGGCGAGCGGTTCGCCATCGTCGTCGACGACCGGACCGATCCCGAGATCGCCGCGGAGCTCGCCCGGGCGACCCGGGACGCGGGGGCCGACCCGGTCGTCGTCACCTTCCCGCCGCGCGCGCGGAGCGGGTCCGAGCCACCGGCTCCCGCCGCGGCCGCGATGGCCGCCGCCGATGTCGTGCTGTGCGCCGCCAGCACGTCCCTCTACCACACGACGGCCAAGGCGGCGGCGCAGCGAGCGGGGGCGCGCGGCGTGTTCAACGCCCCGTACCGCGCCGAAGCATGGCGGACCGGGGCGATGACCGCCGACTTCTTCGAGATCCGGCGCCGGGCGGAGGCCCTGGCGGCCCTGTGGCGGCGGACCCGCGAGGTCCGGGTGACCTCCCCGGCCGGCACGGATCTGCGAGCGACGGTGGCGGGGCGTGAGCCGATGGCGTGGCTGACCGGCATCTGTCGCAACCCTGGCGAGGTGTCGGCGCTGCCCGGCGGGGAGGTCTCGTTGCCGCCGATCGAGGGGACCTCGGAGGGCATCGTCGTCTGGGAACGGGTGGCGTCGGACCTGGGGGCGCTCGACGAGCCGGTCCGCATCACGGTCCGCGGCGGACGGGCGACGACCATCGAGGGCGGGCCGTCCGCGGCGCGCCTGCGCGACATCGTCGCCACCGTCGTCGACGCCGACAACATCGGCGAGATCGGGATCGGGCTCAACCCTGCGGCCCGGATCGGCGACGAGATCACCGAAGCAAAGAAGGCGCTCGGCACCGTCCACGTCGCGCTCGGCGACTCTGCCAACGAGTACGGCGGCGCGGTCGAATGCGACGTCCACCTCGACGGGCTGGTCATGGAGCCGACGATCGAGTTCGATGGCACCGCGGTGGTCGTCGGCGGCCGGCACGTCTACGAGGTGCCCTCGTGACAAGCGCCGGCGAGGTGGCGCCCGGGACCGCGACAGCTGCCGGGGCCGAGACTCCGGATGGCGCCGGCCCCGTTGCCGACGCGTCCCCGACACCCGGACCGTCCGTCACGACGCCCTACCCGGGACCGCGGGCCGCGCGCGTCCTCGAGCGGATGCGGGCCGTCGAAGGGGCCGGACCCCGGACCGGCGGCGCCGAGCCGCCGCTGGTCGTCGACTCGGCGACCGGCTCGATCCTCACCGACCCGGACGGCAACCGGTTCGTCGACCTGGCCGGCAGCTTCGCGGCGGCCACGATCGGGCACGCCCACCCGGCCGTCGTCGCGGCCGTCCGCGACCAGGTCGGCCGCGTGAGCCACGTCTCGTCGGCGTCGATGAGCGAGGCCCGGGTCGCCTTCGAGGAGGCGCTCGTCGAGATCGCGCCGGCCGGGCTCGACCGCGTGCTGCTCGGCATGAGCGGCTCCGATGCCAACGACATCGCGATCCGCCTGGCCCGGACCCTGACCGGACGGCGCGAGGTCATCGCCTTCTCGGGCGGCTACTTCGGCCGCGGCAGCGGGGTGATCGGGCTCGGCGGCAAGGCGAGGTTCCGCGAGACCGTCGGCATCGAAGCCGATGCGCACTTCCTGCCGTACCCGTACGCCTATCGCTGGCCGGTCGGCCCGGCTGAGGCGGCCGGGGAGGGGGCCCTGGCGCTGGTCCGCCATGCGCTGGAGGACCCCGCGTCGGGCGTCGGCGCGGTCGCCGCGATCGTGGTCGAGCCCGTCCAGGGCAACGGCGGGGTCGTCATCCCGCCCGACGGGTTCCTGGCCGGCCTGCGCGACCTGTGCGACCGGCACGGCATCGTCCTCGTGTTCGACGAGATCCAGAGCGGCTTCGGCCGGACGGGCCGGACCTGGGCCGGCGAACACTGGGGTGTCGTGCCCGACCTCATGACGGTCGGCAAGGGGATCGGCGGCGGCCTGGCGCTGTCGGCGGTGGTCGGTCGCGAGGCGGCGATGAGCCACTGGCCGCCCGGCACGCATACCTCGACGTTCATGGGTGACGCGGTGAACCTCGCCGCGGGATCGGCCGCGATCCGGGTCCTGCGCGAGGAACGGCTGGCCGAGCGGTCGGCGGCCCTCGGGACGCAGGCGCTCGAGCGGCTGCGCGCCGCGCTCGGCGACGACCCACGGGTCGGCGAGATCCGCGGCCTCGGCCTGTTCGTCGGCATCGAGCTCGTCGTCGATCGGGCGTCGCGAACACCCGACCCCGGACGGACGCAGCGCGTCCGCCGCGCCGCCTTCGAGCGCGGCGTGGTGCTCGGTGGTGGCGGCCATGCCGAGAACGTCATCAAGCTCTGTCCGCCGCTGACCATCGAGGACGACCTCCTCGAGGCCGCGCTCGACGTGACCGTCGACACCATCCGGGAGATCGCATGACCGACACGGCCCAGGCGGTGATCGCCGTCGAGAACTACGTGGACGGCGGCTGGCGTCCCGCGGCATCCGGTGCGACGTTCGAGAGCCGGGATCCGGCGACCGGCGAGCTGGTCGCGGTCGCGCCCACGTCGGGCGCCGAGGACGTGGACGCGGCGATCGGGGCAGCCCGGACGGCCTTCGACGACGGTGCCTGGCCCGCCACGTCCGGGCGCGAGCGCGCCGCCATCCTGCTCGAGCTGGCACGCCTGATCCGCGAGGAAGCCGAGCCGCTCGCGCGGCTGGTGGCGACCGAGATGGGCAAGCCGATCCGCTACGTCCGCGAGCGGGAGATCGAGCCCGCGATCGACCGGATCCAGTTCTACGCGAGCGCCGCCCGGATGATCCGCGGCGAGGTCACCGCATCGGCGCCGAGCCACCTGCTCAACTTCATCCTCAAGGAGCCGGTCGGCGTCTGCGCGCTGATCACGCCGTGGAACGACCCGGTCGACCTGCCGCTGCGCAAGATCGGGGCGGCGATCGCGACCGGCTGCACGTTCGTCCTCAAGCCGGCCAGCGACGCCCCGGCGTCCTCGATGGCGATCTTCGGCCTGCTCGACCGGATCGAGGCCCTGCCGCGCGGCGTCGCGAACGGGATCGTCGGTGCCGGTGAGGTCGTCGGCGAGGCGCTGGCGACCGACCCGCGGGTCGACAAGATCAGCTTCACCGGGGGCAGCGACACCGGGCGGCGGCTGATGGAGCTCGGCGCCCGGACGTTCAAGCGCGTCTCGATCGAGGCGGGCGGCAAGGCGCCGGTCATCGTCTTCCCGGACGCGAACCTCGACAAGGCGATGGACGCGGTAGCGGTCGGGATCTTCCTGTACGCCGGGCAGTCCTGCACGGCAGGATCGCGCCTCCTCCTCGAGCGGTCGATCCACGACCGCTTCATCGACGGGCTCGTCGAGCGCGCCGATGGGCTCCGCGTCGGCTCGCCGCTCGACGACGCCACCCAGCTCGGTCCGATGGTCTCGCGGCGCCAGCTCGACAAGGTCCTCGGGTACGTCCAGCGCGGCCGGTCCGAGGGTGCGCGCCTCGTCATCGGCGGTGAGCAGCTGGACGGGGACTGGGCGACCGGCTTCTGGATGGCGCCGACGATCTTCGACGAGGTCGCGCCGTCGATGGCGATCGCCCGCGAGGAGATCTTCGGGCCGGTCCTGTCGGTCATCCCGTTCGACACCGAGGCGGAGGCCCTCGCCCTCGCCAACGACAACGACTTCGGGCTCGGGAGCGCGGTCTGGACGTCCGACCTGGACCGGGCCATCCGCGTGGCCCGGCGGCTGCGGGTCGGCGACGTCTGGGTCAACACCCATTACGTTCGCCTGGCAGAGAGCCCGTTCGGGGGCGTCAAGCAGAGCGGCGTCGGTCGCGAGCTCGGGATGGAAGGGCTCGAGGCGTACCTGGAGTCCAAGCGGGTCTGCATCGACAGCTCGCCGACCTTCCACATCCGCTGAGGTGACGGCCCGCCGGGTCCGGGGCGCGCCGGGAACGTCGGCGCCCGGACCCCTCGTCACCTTCACGTTCGACGGGCACGAGATCGAAGGCGTCGACGGCGAGCCCCTCGCGGTCAGCCTGCTGGCGGCCGGGCGGCCGATCCTGTCGCGGAGCTTCCGCTTCCACCGGCCGCGCGGGCTGATGTGCTCGACCGGCCAGTGCGGCTGGTGCGAGTGCGAGGTCGACGGCGTGCCGAGCGTCCGGTCGTGCCGGGTGCCGGTCCGTGCCGGGCTCACCGCCCGGGGCGAGCATGCGCTGCCCTCGGTCGAGCACGATCTGCTGTCGTTCGTCGGTCTCTTCTCGCGCTGGATCCCGCCGACCTTCTATCACCACCGGTTCCTCCGGCCGAGACGGTTGCGGAAGCGGTACCTCGACGTGCTGCGCTGGTTCGGCGGGCGTGGACGCCTCCACGTGCCTGCGGGCGACGCGGCCGGTGGCGGTCGACCCGGGCTCATGGCACGCCAGACGCGCTCGATCGAGACCGACGTGCTCGTCGTGGGTGGCGGACGGGCCGGGCTGCTGGCGGGCGCCGCCGCGGCCGAGGCGGGCGCGCGCGTCGTCCTGGTCGAGGCGGAACGGGCGATCGGCGCGGACTGGCGAACGGAGCGCGGGAGCGACGACGCGGCAGGCAGCCTGGAGGACCTGGACCTTCGGGCTCGGGCGGCCGGGGTCGACATCCGGGTCGGCACCGCCGCCGTCGGCTGGTACGACGGTGTGGTCATGGCGATCGGGCCGGAGGCTCACCTCGAGATCGCCGCCCGGACGGTGGTCGCGGCGACCGGCTCGTACGACCGGGTTCCGTTGGTGCCGGGGGCCGACCGCCCGGGAGTGATCGCGGCGCGGACGGTCATCGGCCTCGTCGCACGCCATGGCGTCCTGCCCGGGGACCGGGCGCTCCTGGTCGGATCGGGGCCGGAGCTGGGCACGGCCGCCGAGCTCCTGTCCGGCGCCGGGGTCACCGAGCTCCACGGACCGGTTCCGACCGGATCGCTGGTGGCCATCCATGGCTCGAGCGGCGTCGCCGGCGCCGACCTGCGGATCGACGGCAGACGACAGCACATCGCGGCCGACGTCGTCGTGTTCGGGGATCGCAGCCCGAACCTGGACCTCGTCCTGGCCGCTGGGGCCAGCGTGGAGCGACACCGCGAAGCCCTCGTCCCGGTCGTCGACGGCAACGGGCGGACGAGCGTCCCTACCCTCTTCGTCGTCGGGTCCGCCGCGGGCCGGCCGGTGAGCGACGGACGAGGCGCCGAAGCGGCTCGGGGCGCGGGCCGGACGGCGGGACGCGATCGCGACCGGCCATCGCGTTCGCCACGAGCCGGCGAAGCACCCCGACCCGGTCGACCACGCGCCGGCCGCCGCTGGTCCGGCCGTTCCGGCCGCCGCGATCGCCCGGGGAGCGCTGGTCTGCTTCTGCGAGGACGTTCGAGCCTGGGAGATCCGCGCCGAGCAGGAGGCCGGATACGACGACCCCGAGCTGATCAAGCGGCGCACCGGCGCATTGACCGGTCCGTGCCAGGGCAAGCAGTGCCTCCAGTCGTTCGCGTGTTTGGTCGACGGCGCAGACGCGGGCCATCCACTCGCCATCCCGACGGCAAGACCGCCCCTGCGGCCCGTTCGACTCGGCGACCTCGTCGGGACGCAGTCGGACACAGGGGACCCAGGCCGGTGAGCCCGACCCGGACCGGCCACCGCTCCCTGCTCGACCGCGGCGAGCCGCCGGCCAGCGCCGAGGTCGTCATCGTCGGCGCGGGCATCGCCGGTCTCGCGTTCGCCCGCGAGCTGGCCGCCCGCGGCGTCACGGACGTGGTCGTGCTCGATCGCGGCTATCCGGGCGGCGGCGCGACCGGGCGGAACGTCGCGCGCATCCGGGCCATGCAGCTGACCGAGGAGCTGACCCACGTCGCGCTTGCCTGCCAGGCCAAGTACGACCGGATGGGCGAGGAGCTCGGCTTCAACGTCCTGTTCTATCGGGTGGGCTACGCCTGGGTGCTGTACACGCCCGACGAGGTGGAGCGCATGCGCTCGATCGTCGAGATGCACCACCGGATCGGCGTCGACAGCCGGTTCCTGTCGCCCGACGAGACGCTGCGCCGCCTGCCGATCCTAGGAGGCGGCGAGCCGGTCGCGGGCGCCGTGCTGCATGACGACGCGATCGTCCACCACGACGCCGTGGTCTGGGCCCATCTCGAGCACCTCGCCCGCAGCCCCGTCCGGGTGATGCCGGGCACGACGGTCCGCGCGATCGTCCGGCGTGCCGGTCGTGTCGAGGCCGTCGACACGGACCACGGCCGGATCGCGACGCGGTCCGTCCTGAACGCCACCGACGGCTGGTCGACCGAGCTGAACGCGATGGCCGGCGTCGACGCGCCCAACCGCCCGCTCCGTCGCGAGGTCCTCGTCACCGCGCCGCTGCGCCGCACGATCGAGGCCGCCGTCACCTTCTACCGCCCGACCGAAGGCTGGTTCAACCAGACGCTCCGGGGCGAGATCGTGATGGGCGTGGTCGACCCTGACGAGCCGGCGGGTGTGAACCAGGCCTCCTCGTGGGACTTCCTCCGGCGCACCGCGGCGCTGATGACGCGCAAGGCCCCGGCGCTGGCCGATGTCGCCGTCATCCGGCAATGGGCCGGCATGTACGACGTCTCACCGGACCACCAGCCGCTCGTCGGTCCGACCCGGCAGCTCGACGGCTGGTGGCAGGCCAACGGCTGGAGCGGCCGCGGGATGCTGCTCGCCCCGTATCTGGGCGAGCTGCTCGCCGAGCGGTTCGTCACCGGGGTCACCGAACCTCGGCTGGCGATGTTCGACCCCGACCGCTTCGCGGCCGGCGCCGGCGCGGGCGAAGACGACGCGGACTACTACGCCCGCTACGCCGGCCGAACGAGCTGACCGCACGCCGCCGCGCGCCGGCCTCGGTGGCGAAAAGGTGGCGGAACCTTGACCGATGCGCCGACCGGAACGCAACGAGCGGCCGCCACGATGTGCCGACGCGTCACGGGTGACGGTCAGACGGACCGATCCGCGACCCGACCACGAAGTGAGACATCTTTGCCACAGTCGGAATCGAGGACATGGCCGCCCGCCGGAGCCTGGATCCGGCGCTGGTTCCCGCAGATCGGCTGGGCGACCGCGCGCTGGCACGTGTTCACCGGCGACGCGGTCTGGCGGGTGGATTGGGCAGGGCCGTCGCTGGAGACGGAATGCGGCTATCGGACCGGGCCGATGTGGGCGCTCGAGGACCTCAGCGCACGCGAGTCGGTGCCCGACGCTCCCTGCCGGATCTGCCTGCGAGCCCGGCGCACCGAGCCCTAGAGCAGCTCCCCGTGGGCCGACGCGGTCGGCTCGCCCTCGCGCGGGCGCGGCTCCTCGCCCGGGCCGTACTCCGGGTCCGCAGTGCCGTTGCCGCCGACGTCGCCCGCCTCGAGGACGGGCAGCGCGCCGACGACTGGCCCTCGATCGCCCCGACGCCGAACGGCACCCACTTCGACGGGTCCTGGAGCCGGTGCGCCTCGGTGTTGCCGCGGCTGTGGATCTCCTCGAAGCCGCGTGGCTCGATCCACATCCGCTCGCCCTCGAGCAGGCCGAGGACGCCCGACTGGCCGGGCTCCGGGCGCTCGTGCTGGCAGTACGCGCAGCTCGCCTGATCGTGCTTCTGGTAGGTCTCGGGCTCCTCGTAGGTCGTGATGTAGCCCTCGTAGTTGCGGAGCACGACCTTGTGGTCGCTGTACGAGATCAGGTAGTTCGGCATGACCGGGATCTTGCCGCCGCCACCGGGCGCGTCGATGACGTAGGTCGGCACCGCGTAGCCCGAGGTGTGGCCGCGCAGGCCCTCCATGATCTCGAGGCCCTTGCCGACCGGCGTCCGGAAGTGGCCGGAGCCCTCGACCAGGTCGCACTGGTAGAGGTAGTACGGCCGGATCCGGTTGGCGACGAGCTTGTGGACGAGGGCGCGCTGGATGTGGACGCAGTCGTTGACGCCGGCCAGCAGCACGCTCTGGTTGCCGACCGGGAGGCCGGCCTTCGTCAGCTTGTCGACCGCGCGGCTGACCTCGGGCGTGATCTCGTTCGGGTGGTTGAAGTGGAGGTTGATCCAGAGCGGGTGGTACTTCTCGAGCATCTCGCACAGCTCGTCGTCGATCCGCTGCGGCAGGAAGACCGGCACGCGGCTCCCGATCCGGATGATCTCGATGTGCGGGATCTCGCGCAGGCCGCGCAGGATCTATTCGAACAGCTTCGGCGCGAGCGTCAGGCCGTCGCCGCCCGAGATGAGGACGTCGCGGACCTGCGGCGTCCGGCGCAGGTACTCGAGCTGCGCCTCGTGGTCGCGGCGGTTGAAGTTCTGGGTCGGGTCGCCGACGATCCGCGACCGCGTGCAGTAGCGGCAGTAGCTCGCGCACTGGGTCGTGACCAGCATCAGGACGCGGTCCGGGTAGCGGTGGACGAGGCCCGGAACCGGGGAGTGGCGGTCCTCGGCGAGCGAGTCGTCCATCATCCCGGTGAAGGCCTCGTGCTCGCGGGCGGTCGGGATGACCTGGAGGCGGATCGGGTCGTCGGGATCGTCCGGGTCGATCAGGCTCATGAAGTACGGCGTGATGTCGACCCGGAACTTGTCCGGGACGGACAGGCCCTCGCGCTCCTCGTGCGTCAGGTCGAGGATCTGCTCGATCTCGTCGAGGTCGTTGACGCGGTGGCTCAGCTGCCAGCGCCAGTCGTTCCACTGGGCGTCGGGGACGTCCTCCCAGAGGGGCGCACGGCGGCTGACCGCCGGGTTCCCGTCGGGGCCGAGCGCCCGGGCCGGGTCGGCGAGGTTGACGAACGGCGCCTCGGCCGCCGCCCGCGCGGCATCCTGGTGGGCGACCGCGGTCTTGATCTCCTGGGCGTCCAACCGACGTGCCTCCGAGCTCGTCGTCCCGACGCAGGGCTGCATAGAAGTCTATGCAGTCTGCAAGTCGGAGCTATGGTAGCGCGGCCTTCGATCGACGGTCCAGTGGCCGATGGTCAGGGCAGGCCGCGCACGCGTGGCACGCGCGGCACAGCCCCGCTACGGCAGGCTGGCCGCCCTCAGGTCCAGCCCGGCCTTGTCCAGGTCGCGGACGATCAGCGCGAACGACGGATGCTCCTCGGACGACAGGTCGTCCCGGTTGGCCACCAGGAAGAGCGTGTCGGCGCCGAGGTCCTGCGGACGACCTCCCGCCGTGGCGCTGGAGGATCTTGGCGGTCGCCGCCGCGTCCGCTGCCGCGACACGGATCCGGATCGCCGAGCCGAGGTCCGGCACCGTGGCGACGGCGTCGGCCGCAGCCTTCTCCGCCGCGGCCCGCTCCCTCGAGCCGGCCGCCGGAGCGAGCCCGCGCCGGCCGGATCCGGCCCGAGATCGCGTTCCAGAGCAGCCGCTGCGTGCCCTGCGTCCATGCCCGGAAGTTCGGATCGATCGAGAACAGGATCGCGCGGCCGTCCCCGACGCCCTCGTCGACGAGCGCCGACGTGCCGGCGAGCCCGTCGACCCCGATCGTGAGCCCGGACGTCGCGTAGTCGGGTTGCCGGCCGCCGGGAACGTCGCGACCGACGTCCCGAGTCCCGGCTGCATCGTGCGGTCGTCCTGGTACATGACCCAGTCCCGATCGCCGATCCCGGCGGCGAGCGGGCTCGAGTCGTCGAGCGACACGCGGATCAGCGTCCCGGGCGCGTCCGTATGCGAGCTCGCCAGCTTGACCGTCGAGACGCCGGCCTTGACCGCGACCTCGACGCCGCCCTGCCAGGCCACGAGCCGGCCACCGGCATTGACCCAGTCACGGAGGGCGCGCTTGCCCTTGGCGCCGAGCGCCTGGACCCCGTAGTTCGCGTAGCCGTCGGGGATGACCAGGACGTCGATGCCGGCCAGTCCGGCGGTGATGTCGGCGGCCGTGACGTTGGTGTAGTCGAGGCCCCACACCTTGTCGAACAGGTAGCGTGCCTGCCCGGCGGCCTCGAAGCCGCGCGTGCTGTTGGGGATCTCGAACAGGCCGATCGAGGGAACGTCGGCCGGCTTGGCCGGCGGTGCCGGGCGTCCTGAGCAGGCACCTCGATCGCGGCCGGGTCGACCGTCTTCGCCGTCCAGCCGCCGTCCAGGTTCATGAGCAGCGGGTTGCTCCAGGCGGTGACGTCGTAGGTGACCTCGAACGGGATCCACGAGTCCTCGTTGAGCATCGCCTGGATCCAGTGCTTCTGGGCCTGTGCCATCGGGATCCAGTAGGTCCCGGTCGGGAGCGTCGTCGCCTCGCTCGGGTCGCCGTATGGGTGGAACGAGTCCAGCGGCAGGTCGGCGGTCAGCTGTTGACCGTGACGTCCATCCGCTGGAGGCGGCGGACGAGCAGCTGGAGCTCGGCGGCGCGATTCGGGTCGTTGCGCAGGAAGTAGTGGCGGACCGTGACGTCGGGGACCGGCTGGTAGAGGTCGTGCTTGGCTCGAAGACGGCGTTCGGCTCGAGCTCGCCGGCGACGCCCTCGTCGTACGCCTCGACGTACGACGCGTGCCAGTCGGCCAGGACGGACGAGCGCGCCGCGGCGCCGGCCGCGATCGATGCCCACATCGAGGTGAAGTGCTCGTGCTCGCGGACGGAGATCGCGTCGGAGCTCTCCTTCTCGAAGGTCATCCCGGCGGCGTGGTAGCCGGTCGTCGGGACGGTGTCGCCGAACACGATGGCGAAGAAGTCGTACGGCGCGCCGTGGAAGAACTTGATCTTCTCGCGGTCGAACTGGCTCGCGATCGCCGGGCTGTACAGCCCGTTGATCCAGTCGTGGGCCGTGTCGGGGATCTCGTGGTACTCGGGATCCGCGTTCGGCGGGAAGAAGTAGTTCGGCAGCCCGAACTCGTGGGCGTCGATGTAGAGCATCGGCGGGTACTGCCGGACGACCTCGAGCTTGCCGTCGGTCTCCGGCTGGGTCCGGGCGAACCAGTCGCGGTTCATGTCGAAGCCGTACAGGTTCCGCCGCGTCCCCGCCTCGCGACCGTCCGGGTTCTGGATCGGCAGGATCACGACGATCGCGTTGGCGAGGATGTCCGAGACGACGCAGTCGCTCCGGTTGGCGAGCTCGTACAGGACGTGGAGCGCCGCGTCGGCGCCGCTCTCCTCGTTGCCGTGGACGTTGGCCGAGACCCACAGGACGGCCGGGGTCGTCGTCGAGCGCGGCCGGTGACGTCTCGCGCTGCGGGTCGCGCAGGACCTTGAGGCTGTCGCGGATCGCCGGGAGCCCCGTCGCGGTCACGCGGTCCGGCGTCCCGACGATCGCGTAGTCGAGCGGGCGCCCGTCGACCGACGTCGCGGCGACGTCGTGGACGACGCGATCGCTGTCGGCATCGACCGCCTCGAGGTACGTGTTGCTCTGCGCGACCGAGACCTCCTGCTCCCGAGCGCGAAGCCGATGCTCGGGACGTCGCTCGACGTCGGGACACCCTGGTCGTAGACCGGCTGGCGTCGTGAACGGATCGCACGCGGCGACGTCGCCGCCGGTGCGATCGCCGCCGTCGAGGCGAGGAGGCTGAGGATGACGAGGGAGGCGGCGAGACGTCGAGTCACGGGCGTTCCTCCAGTGCCGCGGCGCCGTCGGGGGCAACGACGGGGCATCGGGCAGACGGTCAGTCTGGCCGCGCCGCGGACACCGGGTCAACCCGATGGTGCGCGGGCGCACCGCCGAGTCGACTCAGCGTGGGCCGGAGCACGGCCGACGCGGGGATGGCGGTCGGCGTGCCGTCGAGGATCCAGTCCGCGGCGATCCGGCCGAGCGCCGGCGACGACTGGAGTCCCGATCCGCCGGCGCCGGCGACGGTGACGACCGACTCGTGTCCCGGGTGGGGCCCGACGACCGGCTGGCCGTCCGGTCGCATCGGGTAGATGCCGGCCCAGACGTCGCCCAGGCGCATGTCGGCCAGCCCCGGCAGCCGGTGCGCGAGCCGCTCCGCGACGAGCTCGACGTAGTCGTTGCCGGGATCGCGACCGACCTCGTCGGGATCGACGAGGTCGTGGATGACCTCCTCGGTGTGGAGCCCGGCGACGAGCCGGCCGGGTCCGTCGTCGCGGAAGTAGGCGCCGAACCCGCCGGACGTCGGGGAGGTAGTCCATGACCGACGGCATCACGTACGTCAGCGGTGCCGCGAGCCGTGCCATCAGCGCCTGGTGCCGCTGCGGGAGGATCGCGACCGGGGCGCCCAGGATGTCGCCGACCTGCCCGGCCCACCCGCCGGCGGCGTTGACGACGATGTCGCAGTCGATGTCGCCCTGGGTCGTCCGCAGGCGATGCCGTTCGCCCGGACGGGGATCGCAGCCGACGAGCTCCGTGTCCTGCAGGACCCGTCCGCCGCGAGCCGTGACCACGTCGGCGAGCGCCTCGCAGTAGCGATGGCCGTCGATGTAGCCGTCGCTCGGGCCGAACAGTCCGCCGGCAAGGTCGTCGCAGGACATGTCCGGGACGAGCCGTCGGAGCCCGTCCCGATCGAGGACGCGGCAGTCGGTCACGCCGAGCTCGTGCTGGATCTCGACGCTGCGCTCGAACGCCTCGAGGTCGGCGTCGCGATGACCGAGGCGGAGGTAGCCGTTGCGCATGATCTCGAGGGCGCCCGCGCGCTCGAGGGCCGCGAAGGTGCGCATGCTCTCGACGCGGATCGCGATGGCGAGCGGGTCGAGGTACTGCGTCTCGATGATCCCGACCGACAGACCCGACGACGCGCCGGCGACCCGGCCGCGCTCGATGACGGTGACGTCGGTGACGCCGCGCTCGGTCAGGTGGTAGGCCGTCGCCAAGCCGAGCGCGCCGGCTCCGACGACGACGATCGATGGGCGGGCGGTCACGGCATCCTGCCGGCCGGGGCTATTCCCCGATGACCGCCCAGAGGAAGCCCATCATGATGAAGAAGCCGCTGAACAGGGCGATCAGCCCGATCGCGCCGTACGGCGAGTTGGCGCCGGTGTGCGGGACGAGCTGGAGCCCGACCCCGAAGAAGACCGCCCAGGCGATGAACAGGAACGTGAACAGGAACTTCCCGTTCGGGTTGGTGATCCGCCGTGACCCACTTCGAGCCGCCCTCGGCGGACATCGCCGATCGCAGCATGATCACGATCATCAGGATCACGACGCCCGCGGAGATCCCGAACGGGATCGGCTGCTGGAAGGCGACGAGGAAGAGCTGCACGGGCGCGATGCTAGCAGACGGCCGAGCGGCCGGATCGGGCGTCCGCGGGTACGATGCCACCGCCCGCCATCCCATCCCGCGACCGAGGCGTACCACCACCGTGACCCCATTCGATCGACTCGGTCGATTCGTGGTGCGCCGCGCCCGGTGGGTGGTCGGCGCATGGGCGGCCCTGCTGCTCGTGGCGCTGCCGTTCGCGCCCCGCGTGCCGGGCGTCCTGAGCGCGGGCGGCTTCATCCTCGACGACCTCGAATCGGCTCGGGCCAAGGCGCTCCTCGAGCGCGAGCTCGGCGTGCCGCCGTCGGCCCTCGTCGTCGTCTTCACCAGCCCGACCCTCGAGGCGGGCACGCCCGCCTTCGAGGCGGCAGCCGCCGACGCCGTCCGCGACGTGCCCTCGGCACCACACGTCGCGCGGGTCGTGTCGCACACGCTCGCGCCCGGCCAGGTGTCGGCCGACGGCCACACGGCCTACGACATCGTGTTCCTCGACCTGCCGCCCGACGACTCCCCCGACGCGTTGCCGATCCTGCGCGATCGCCTCCGACCCGCGCCCGGAGTCGACGTCGACGCTCGCCGGCGGACCGGCGTTCTACGGCGACGTCCAGCCCGTGTCGGAGTCGGACCTGCAGCGGAGCGAGCTGATCTCGCTGCCGCTCGCCGCGCTGGCGCTCGTCTTCGTGTTCGGGTCGCTCGTCGCGGCCGGCGTGCCGCTGGCGGTCGGCGGGGCGGCGGTCGTCGTGGCGCTGGCCGGCGATCTTCGTCGTCGCCGTCGATCGTGCCGATGAGCATCTTCGTGCTCAACCTCGCGACGCTCCTCGGGCTCGGCCTCGGCGTCGACTACTCGCTGCTGATGACGAGCCGGTTCCGCGAGGAGCTGGCGCTCCGCCCGGACGGCCCCGACCGGGTGGGCGACGCGGTCCGGGTGACCGTCGCGACCGCCGGCCGCGCCGTCTTCTTCTGCGGCCTGACGGTGCTGCTCGGCCTGCTCGGCCTCGTGCTCTTCGAGTTCATGATCCTGCGCTCGGTCGGGATCGCCGGGCGCGATCGTCGTCGGGCTCGCCGTCGCCTCGGCGCTGACGCTGCTGCCGGCGATCCTGACGTCCTCGGCTCGCGGATCGATCGCTTCGCCGTCCGGCGCGTGGCGGTCTCCGCGACGACCGACGGGGCGTGGTCGCGCCTGGCGCGCCGGGTCATGCGCCACCCGGTCGCCGTGCTCGTCCCGACGCTCGCGTTCCTGCTCCTCCTCGGCTCGCCGTTCCTGCACGTCCGGTTCAACGCCCCCGATGCGTCGATCCTGCCGCCGGGCGTCCCGTCGCGCGCCGCCTTCGACCGGCTCGGCCGAGTTCGGCGAGGGCGAGTTCGCGCCGATCGTCCTCGCGATCCGGACGACCGGGCCCGGCGACGGCGCCCGACAACCTCGCCGCGCTCTACGACTACTCGCGCCGGCTCGCGGCCGACCCGCGGATCGCCCGCGTCGACAGCCTCGTCGACGTCGATCCGCGCCTGACGCTCGCCCAGTACACGCTCCTCTACGCGCGACCCGAACGGACCGCGCGACCGCTACGTCCAGACCGCGCTCGCCGCGACGACGCGCGGCGACCTGACCGCGTTCACCCTCACGACGCCGTACGGCCCGAACCGCGACGAGGGCCGGGCGCTCGTCGCCGACCTGCGCGCCCCGGCGGCAGCGCTCGCGCCACCGGCCGGGGTGACGGTCCTCGTCGGGGGCGGCGCCGCGGACGTCGCCGACGTCGTCGACCGGGTCCGGGCCGACTTCCCGCGGACGGCGCTGTTCATCATCGTGTCGACCTACCTCGTCCTGTTCGTGCTCCTCCGCTCGGTCGTCCTGCCGGCCAAGGCGCTGGTCATGAACACGCTGTCGATCGTGGCCAGCTTCGGGGCCCTGGTCTGGATCTTCCAGGACGGCAACCTGTCGGCGCCGCTCGGCTTCCAGCCGCTCGGGTTCGTCGAGACGACCCAGCCGGTCATCCTGTTCTGCGTCCTGTTCGGGCTGTCGATGGACTACGAGGTCTTCCTGCTGACCCGGATGAAGGAGGTCTGGGACCGGACCGACGACAACGTCGAGGCGGTCGCGGGCGGCATGGAGCGGAGCGGACGGATCGTGACGTCGGCGGCGCTCATCGTCGTGGTCGTCGCCGGCTCGTTCGCGTTCGCCGACATCGTGCTGATCAAGGCGCTCGGGGTCGGGATGGCGATCGCGGTCGCGCTCGACGCCACGGTCGTCCGGGCCCTGCTCGTCCCGGCCACGATGCGGCTGCTCGGCCGCTGGAACTGGTGGATGCCGGCCTGGCTCGAGCGCCTCGTGGCCGGCCGGCTGCCGGCGTCCGAGGCCGAGATCGAGGCGGCGGTCCGATGAGTCGCGTCGCCCCGCGCTGGCACCGGCGATCGCGGCCCTTGCCTTCGTCGTGGCCGCGTGCTCCGGCGCCGCCGCCGGCCCCCGATCCTGGCCAACCCGCGCCGCCGCGTCCGTCCGTGACCGTGCCCGACCGCGGCGCCGACCCGGCCGGCCGACCCCGTCCCCGTGGTCCTGCCACGCGACGACGCCCCGCACGACCGCCTGACCGAGTGGTGGTACTACACCGGCCACCTGCGCGCCGCGGACGGTGCCCGCTTCGGCTTCGAGTTCGTGATCTTCCGGGCCGAGCGCGGCCGCTTCCCGGTGTCGTGGGTGTCGCACCTCGCGATCACCGACGAGGGCGGCGACCGGTTCGTCTACGCCCAGCGGCAGGAGATCGGCGCCCAGGTCGACCGGTCGCCGGCGGCCGACTCGGGCTCCCGCCGGCTTCGACCTGTCCATCGCGGGCCTGGACCCGACGTCACCCGCGGGCCCGACGGGACCGGCCTGGTCGATGACCGGCTCCGACGGCACGGACCGGCTCGCAGCGGCCCTGTCACCCGCGGAGGCGAGCAGGACGCCATCGCCGGCCGGCGTCGGCCTCGACCTGCGGCTGGCGGCGACCAAGCCCGCGGCGCTGCACGACGACGACGGCTGGATCGACTTCGGGCCGGCAGGCGGGTCCTACTACTACTCGCGCACCGCGATGACCGCGACCGGCACCGTGACGATCGACGGCACGGCCGCTGGCCGTCGAGGGCACGGCCTGGTTCGACCACCAGTGGGGCGACTTCATCTCGGTCGGCGGCGGCGGCTGGGACTGGTTCGCGGTCAACCTCGACGACGGCACCGACCTGACCCTGTCGCTCGTCCGCGACGCCGACGGCACCGATCCGCTCGTCTACGGCACCGTCGTCGCGCCCGACGGAACGGTCCGCCACCTCGACCGCGACGCGTTCGAGGTGACCGTGACCGATCGCTGGACGAGCCCGGCGACCGGCGCCGACTACCCGGCCGGCTGGACCGTGCGGATCCCCGGCGACGACCTGACCATCGAGCTGCGACCGACGGTCGCCGCCCAGGAGCTCGACACGCGAGCGACGACCGGGGTCGTCTACTGGGAGGGATCGCAGGTCGTCCAGGCGACGCGCGCCGGACGGCCGCTCGGCGGCGAGGGCTACGTCGAGCTGACCGGCTACGCCGCGTCCGGGCCCGGCGGCTGACCGTGCGACTGAGCCTGACCCGCCGCGGAGACTACGCCGTCCGGGCGATGCTCGCGCTTGCCGACCGACCGGGACGACGACTGGCTGAGCGTGTCCCGGATCAGCGTCGCGATGGACATCCCGGGACGGTTCCTGCCGCAGGTCATGGCCGACCTGGTGGCGGCCGGCCTGGTCGAGGGGCGGACCGGACGGACCGGCGGGTACCGGCTGGCCCGGCCGGCGGCGGCCATCTCCTTGCTCGACGTGATCGCCGCGGTCGAGCTCCGAGCCGGAGCATCCGACCTGCGTCCTGCGCGGCGGGCCGTGCGGATTCGACGGACGGTGCGCGGTCCACGACGCGTTCACCGAGGCGCGTCGGGCGATGCCCGAGCGCCTCGCCACGGTCTCCCTGGCCGACGTGGACGGCGGCGCGCTCGACTGACGGCCACCGCTGTGCGGCCGGCGGTCAGCCGGTCCGGCCACGAGTCCCGCATCGACAGGCCATTCGGCCCTCGTCGGCTCCTCGCCGGAGCCTCGATTATTCACGTACCTCGGCGGTATGTCTTTCCGGGGCGACGATCAGAGGTTTCGGCATGCGCAGATCGATCACTCCTACCGCTTGTCTTCCTGGTGCTAGCGGCATCCGCTGGCTGCCTGTTCGACGGCGACTGCGCAGACCTGGACGTTCCCGCCGGCCGACGCCGGCGCGCCCCTCGGCGATCGCCGCCGGCGGCTCCGGTCACCGACCGCCCGACCGTCGCCATGCGAAGTCACGGCGCGGCTGTCGCCGGGTCGCCTCGAGATCACCGCCTTCGACCTCGGGTTCAAGCCGACCAGATTCGAGGTCGATGCAGCCGGGCAGTACGCGGTCACGCTCAAGAACACCGGCGCCATGCCCCACGACCTCACGTTCCCCGACGGGACCACGACCGGGACCGGTCGAGCCGGGAAGTCGGCGACCGTCGAGGTCGACGTCCCGGCGGCCGGTCTCGACCTTCCTGTGCTCGATCCCGGGCCACGCGGCGGCGGGCATGACAGGGGAGCATCACGGTCAAGGGCGGCGCCACGGCCGGCGGCGACTAGCCACGGCGGCCCGGCGCCCGACACCGGGACCGTCGCTGCCCGATCCGGCGGCGCCGAAGTACACGCCGGTACGATGCGACCGCGCCCAAGGTCCTCGACGGGCACGACCCACGACATCGACCTCGTCGTCGAGGAGAAGCTGATGACGGTCGGCGAGACGCCGGACGGCGGCTTCGTGCAGGCCGTCTGGACGTTCAACGGCACCGTGCCGGGGCCGGTCATCCGCGTGCACCTCGGCGACACGATCCGGATCCACCTCAAGAACCCGGCCACCAACAAGCTGCCGCACAGCGTCGACTTCCACGCCAGCCAGGTCGCCTGGAACGACGAGATGACCTCGATCAACCCGGGCGAGGAGAAGCTGTACGAGTGGAAGGCCGACTACGCCGGCGTGTGGATGTACCACTGCGGCACCGCGCCGGCGCTCCACCACATCGCCAACGGCATGTACGGCATGGTCATCGTCGAGCCGAAGGGTGGCTTCGCGCCGGTCGACCATGAGTTCGCGCTCGTGCAGAGCGAGTGGTATCTCGGACCCCAGGGCCAGCCGGTCGACCTGACCAAGGCCGCGGCCGGGCAATCCGGCCCCGGACTTCGTCGTCTTCAACGGCGTCAAGGACCAGTACAAGGACCACCCGCTCCAGGTCGGGACCGGCAAGACGCGTTCGCATCTTCGTCCTCGACGCCGGCCCGAACATCGACAGCTCGTTCCACATCGTCGGCACGATCTTCAACACCGTGACGAAGGAAGGCATCCGCGCTGACGAACGGACAACCCCGGTCACTACGGCTCCCAGGCCGTCGACCTCGTCCCGGCGCAGGGCGCCATCGTCGAGTTCACGACGGCCGAGGACGGCCTGTACCCGATCGTCACCCACGCCTTCAACTTCGTCGGGCGCGGCGCGCTCGGCCTGGTCAAGGCCGGCGACGGCGATCCGCTGAAGTAGCCGCACGCCTGCGGCTGGGTCATCCAGTTGAGACTGCGTCTCAACGCGTGGTAGCATCGGCGGGTGTCAGACCGCAGCCGATCGTCCTCGCCCTGGACCGCGCTGGCTATCGCGCTGACCGAGCCCCGCCGGTCACTGGCCGGGCTCATCGCGGACCAGGAAGGCCACTTCACCGCGGCCGAGCTCGTTCGCGGCGGCGCAGCGCCGCAGCCTCGGCGATCGGCCGAGCCACCGTCTTCCGCACCCTCGAGGTGCTCGCCGAGCTGGGTGTCGTGGAGCGCCTGGACCTGCCGTCCGGCGAGCATGCCTACGTCGGCTGCGAGCCGGCCCATCACCATCACGCGATCTGCTTCGGGTGCGGCCGGTCGACCGAGATCGACGACGCAGGTCTGCGCTCCGGTCGTCGCCGACGTCATGCGCCAGACCGGCTACCGCATCGACGCCCACCGCCTCGAGCTGTTCGGGCTGTGCCCGGCCTGCCTGGCCCGGACGATCGGACAACTGATGGCCGGCGCGGCCGTCCTCGTCTCCGCCGCGGCGTTCCTGTCGGCCTTCCTCGGCGGGGTCGATCGCCCTGCGCGCCACTCGCCACGTCGGACTGATCATCGCGCTCGGCGCCGGCATCCGGATCGGGGCCGCGTTCTTCGACCTCATCCCCGAGGCGGTCGACCTCGTCGGCTCGGTGGACGAGGTCATGGTCGCGACCGCAGTCGGCTTCCTCGCCTTCTACGTCGTCGAGAAGCTGACCACCGTCCACGTCGGCCATGAAGCGCGCCGCCGAGCTCGACCACGGCGAGGCCGCGCATCGCCACGTCGGCCTCGTCGGAGCCACCGGGATGAGCATCCACAGCTTCCTCGACGGTGTCGCGCTGGCGACCGGCCTGGCCGTCGGCGGCGGGCTCGGGCTGGTCATCGCGGTGGTGGTCGTCGTCCACCGGCTCAGCGACGGGATCTCGGTCGTCAGCCTGCTGGCGGCCAGCCGCGTCCCGCGCGACGTGGCCATGCGCTGGGTCGCTGTGGTCGCGATCGCCCCGGTCCTCGGCGTCGCGCTGGGGCTGATCGTCACGATCCCCGACCAGGTGCTCGGCCTCCTCCTCGCCGTGTTCGCCGGGTTCTTCCTGTACGTCGGCGCGGCCGAGCTCCTGCCCGAGGCGCACCGCTCGCGACCGCTCGCGCTGGGTGGTGCTCGCCACGCTCGGCGGGGTCGTCGCGATCTACGCCTTCTCGGTCTTCGCCGGGACCGTCGCCTGACTAGTCCGACCCGCTCCTGAGCGCCACGGCGGCAAGCAGCCAGCCGGCGACGATCGTCACGCCGTACGACACGCACCAGATGCAGATCGCCTCGATGACGAAGAGCTCGAGGTATGTCAGGTACGCGACGGTCGCGACCCCGAGCAGGCCGAGGCCGTAGGTCGCGTACAGCGCACGCCGATCGCCTCGCCTCCACCACAGCGCCGCCGACGCGACCAGCGCCAACGAGAACGCGACACCGAACAGCGCCACCGGGACGCCGAGCACGGTCGCATATTCGCTCGCGGCGACGGTATCGCAGCCCTTGATGGGACCGCAGGCGGGAGCCTCCCCGATCACCCTGGCTGCCAGGAGGTACGCCCCGATGGCGAGTCCGATGGCGGCAAGGACGGTCATCGCCGCGCCGTGCCGGCCCAGCCCGCCGATCGTCAGCATCTAGCTGCCCGCGGCACCGGCGGCGGCCTCGATCTTGACGCCGAGCTCGGCCGCCGAATGGAGTCCGACGATCTTCTCGCCATTGAGCATCATGGTCGGGGTGGCGTCGACTCCGCTGGCGGCGCCTTGCTGGGTCTCGGCCCGGACGGCCGATCGCTGCTCCCCGGTCGCCCGGCACGCATCCCATGCGACGACGTCGACACCCGCGGACGTGGCGATGGCACGCAGTCTCGCGTCCGCGAATGCGCCCTTGTTCTCACCGTCCTGGTTGGCGAACAGCCAGTCGTGGAACGGCCAGTAGAGGCCCTGATCGGCTGCGCACCGCGCTCCGGCGGCGGCTTCGACCGACTCGTCATACGCGGCGCCGGTCCGTGCGCCCTGGAACGCCGCGTCGTGGTGGACGATCCGGAGCTTCCCCGGGGTCACGTAGTCGCGGATCAGCGACGGCTCGACCGTCTCGGCGAACTGGCCGCAGGACGGGCACTGGAAGTCGGACCACAGCTCGAGCGTGACCGGCGCATCGGCCTTGCCGAGCGAACGTCCGTCGGCAAGCGCCACCGGCGCGAGCGAGGCGGGGGTCCGCAGGCCGGCGGCGTCGACGGGGGCCGGCCCGGTTCCCTGGAGGAGGACGAGGCCGCCGACCAGGATGACCGCAACCAACCCGACGATGCCCGTGATCCACAGCATCGGAGACCGGTTCCGGTCGCGGGAGCGCGACGAGCTCCGCGGGGGGCGGACGCCGCTGGCCCGCTCGGCGGCTCGACGCTCGCGGCGGGTCTGGGGGCTCGGCGTGTCGGTCCTGCTGCTCACGGGATGCTCCTTGATGTCGCCGCGTTCCGCGGGCGTACGCACGGAACCCTCGTGCTCGAGGGCCTTCCCGAGCATCGCCCGGACCTCGCGCCCGGCCACAGGGCCGCAGGTCCCGAAGGAGAAGGGCCGACCGGCCTTCGACGGTCGGCTCGTGAAGCCTGAAACCTTTTCGCGGCCGCTTGCCTCGATAGATCAGGCGTCCCACTGCCAGCGGGAGCGTGCATGTCCATCCGACCAGCCACCGCCGCCGCGCCGCGCCGGCCGTCCGGCCCGTTCCGCCTCTCGGCGCGAGCCGCGATCGTCTTCGGCGCGGTCCTCGTCCTGATCCTCCTCGCCGCCACCGACCAGATCGTCCCGGCCACGTCGGAACGACAGGCGGCGGTGCGGATCTGGCTGGCGGCCCGGGCGACCGGGATCGCCGCCTTCCTCCTCCTCACGTTCCAGGTCGCGCTCGGACTGGTCCTCAGCCATCCGACGAACAAGTCGACCTGGAAGCTCTCGAAGCGGATCTTCTCGTGGCACGAGCACCTGTGGGTCTTCGTCACCGCCTTCCTGGTCGTCCACGTGGTGAGCCTCGTGCTCGATCCCTACGCCGGCGTCGGGCTCGGTGGCGCCCTCGTACCCGGCCTGTCGTCGTACCGAAGCCCGGCCGTGGCGCTCGGGACGATCGCCCTCTACGCGTTCCTGCTCACCGCGATCACGGCTCGCTACACCCGGCTCCTGCCGTCGGGGATGTGGCTCTCGATCCACCGCCTGGCGCTGTTCGTCTGGGCGATGGTCTGGCTCCACGGGATCCTTGCCGGGACCGATGCCGCCCCCCTTCAGCCCCTGTACGTGGCCTGCGGACTCACGGTCGTCGTCGCGGGCACCTACCGCTACTGGGTATCCCGGACCAGCCGACCCAGCTTCGCCACCAGCAGATCGGAGGTCACCGAATGAGAAACCTCGGCCCGTTCGCCCGTCGCGGTCTGACCGTCGTCGTGGTCGGCCTGTCGCTCGTCATCGGCTTCGGGGCGATCCGGGCGGCCTCAGCCTGGACCGCCGCGGCGGCGCCCCTGGTGGCCACCCCGGTGTCGGTCGAGGCTTTGCAGGCCGGCCTGATCGATGGATCCGCACGCTCCGCTGACGTCTTGGACAAGGTCGCGGCGCTCGAGACCCATGCCGCTGAGCTGTCCGCCGCGCTGGCGGCGGCCGAAGCGACGATCACCGCCGATACCGCGCGCGCCGCGCAGCTCGAGACGGACCTCGGGGCAGCGAAGGCGAAGCTGGCGGCACTCGAGCGGTCGATCCGGAAGGCGGCCACCAGTCAAGCCGTCGCGAGCACGACGCACACGACACGGACCGCGTCGGTGCCTGCGGATGGTGGCGAGCGGGAGGGGCAGGGTGACGACTGAGCCCCGCCGTCCCATCCATCTCGCGGTGCTCGCCGGTGCGTCGGCGGGCATCTACGCGGCCACCCTCGCCGGCGTCACCGCGATGCAGGCCGGCTCCGACGAAGCGCTCATCGACGGCACGGGCACCGCTCGCCGCGGCGACGACGTCCCTGTCCGCCGGCCTGGACAGCCTCCAGGGCGCGCTCGACACGACCGCCGGTACGTACCGGGACGCCGCCGCTCGATACGATCAGATCGCCCGGCGGCTCGATGCGCTGGAGACATCGCTCGACACGCTGGCCGGCAGCGTCTCGACCGTGACGGGGGCCGCCAAGGCCCTGCCGCAGCGCGTGGCGCTCCCCAGGGTCACGAGGACGGTGTCGACCCGGGTCGCCCCGGCGACCCACGTGACCACGGGAGCGTCGGGCAAGTGATCGACCCGGCGGCCTAGCGACTCTTTCGGGCCGACGCGTTCTCGAGCTCGGCGGCCGTCGGCATGCCTTCGCGCGCACCCCTTCGCGTCACGGCCAGCGTGGCGGCCACGACCGCCCGCCGGGCTGCCTCGGCAAGGTCGAGGCCCGTCGCAAGGCCAGCCGCCAGCGCGCCGTTGAGCGCATCCCCGGCACCGACCGAATCGACCGCGGTGACCCTGGGCGCCGGGATGGAACGAGCCTGTCGTCCGACCAGCAGCAGGGCGCCCCGGCGGCCAAGGCTGACGAGGACCGCCCGGCGACCGGGGTCGGTGCCGAGCAGCCGTCGCGCCCCGGCCGACGCCGATCCTGGTCCGGCGAGCGCCTCGAGCTCGACCTCGTTCGGGGTCAGCACGTCGGCCAGGTCGAGCGTCTCGCGGCCGAGCTCGCCGACGGGGGCCGGGTTCAGGATGGCCGTCGCACCGGCCAGCCGGGCGAGGCGCAGCGCCTCGTGCGTGGCGCCGGTCCGGATCTCGTGGCCCACGAGGACGACGTCCTCCGCGGTCAGCGCCAGCCGCTTGACGGCCGCACGGACCTGCACCGACGTCAGGGCGGCGTTGGCGCCTCCCGCGACGGCGATGCTGTTCTCACCGCGTTCATCGACCACGATCAGTGCCACGCCGGTCGCCTGGCCGGGGAGCGTGATCAGGCCCTCGACGTCGACACCACCGGCTTCGAGGGCAGATCGCGCCTCGCCACCGAACGCATCGTCCCCGACCGCGCCGATGAAGGACGTCCGAGCACCGAGCCGTGCCGCGGCGATCGCCTGGTTGCCACCCTTCCCACCGTGATGCCGGGCGAACCGCCCGCCGACGACCGTCTCGCCACGGCCGGGCAGCCGCTCGACCGCGACGACCAGGTCGATGTTGACCGAACCGACGACGACGACCCGACCGCTCATCGATCGCTCTCGGCCCTACGAACCGGTGACGAACTCGCCGCCGTCGACGCTGATGATGTCGCCGTTGATGAAGTCGGTGCCCTCGCCCGACAGCGCCAGGATGGCGTTGGCGACGTCCTGTGGCGTGGTCATCCGGCCGGTCGGGTTCCGCTTCATGGTGATGTCGATCATGGTCTGCGACTCCGGGATCTTGAGCAGCGCCGGCGTCACCGTCACCCCCGCCCGGATGCAGTTGGCCGTCGCGCCGGTCCCGTGCCGGGCGAGCTCCATCGCCAACTGCCGGATATGCGACTCGAGCGCCGCTTTGGCCGATGAGACGACGCCGTACGACGGGACCACCCGGGTCGAGCCCTCGGACGTCATCGCGTAGATCTTCGAGCCCTTGCCGAGGAACCCACCGCGCCACAGGTCCTGGACCCAGTAGACGAGGCTGTTGGCCATCACGTCCTGGGTCATCTCCATCTTCTTGCGGTCCACCCCGGCCTTTGGGTCGTCGGTCAGGAAGGGGACGAGCGAGCCGAACGCGAGCGAGTGCATCACGACCCGGACGTACGGCTCGCGACCCGCCGCGCGCGACCGGTCGAACCGTTCAGCGAGCGTGGCGAGGGCCGCCGCGCGCTTCTCGTCGTCGGCGGCGTTCATGTTGATGTAGAGCGCCTGGACCCCAGCCGCCTCGATGCCCGCCTTGACCTCCTCGACGTGGGCGAGCGCCGCCCGGAAGTCGAGGTGGATGCCGCAGATGTTGTAGCCGGCCTTTGCCAGCGTGAGCGCGGTCGCCTCGCCCATCCCGGACGAGCCGCCGAGGATCAGCGCCCAGCGCTCGCGGTCGTCGGTCATGGTGGAGAGCCTCCTGCTGCGTCGGCGGCACTCGCCGAGCGTTCGCCGGGCGAGTCTAGCAGCGGCCGAACGCCGAACGACCCGGACGCGTGCAGGTCTGCACGGCCGGGTCGGTCGACGCCTGGCCCTCGCGGGCCCTCAGTCAGCGCGGCGAGTAGCCGATCGGAAGCCTGGTCAGTCCGGGGATGAGCCGGACGATGTTGGGACGGACGCGGCGGACGCTCCGGCGGGTGCTCCGGGTCAGGGTCGGCGTGGACGGCTCGGACGGGACGAAGGTCGACCGGATCGCCACCAGCGGCACGAGCATCTGGTCATTCGGGTTGAACATGGTGCATGGTCTCCTTGGTGCTCGACCATGCGCAGTGGCGCGGTCGATGCCCACACTGCGGCGGGCCTTTCAGTCAGCGCGGCGAGTAGCCGATCGGAAGCCTGGTCAATCCGGGGATGAGCCGGACGATGTTGGGAAGGACGCGCCGCGGGCTGCGACGGGTGCTCCTGGTCCGGATCGGAGTCGACGTGGCCGGGTCGTACCAGATGACGACCGACCTCGGATCATTCGGGTTGAACATGGTGCATGGTCTCCCAGGTGGCGCTCCACCCTGCGCAGTGGTGCTCTGACGACCAGACTAGGATCGAGACCGCCGGACGGGCCACGGACGGACGACCGAAGTCGGGTGGACACATGACGATGTCGACAGACCGATGACCGACACGCAGATCCTGCTGCTCGTCCTGCCGATCGTGGTGATCGAGATCGTCCTGATCGTCATCGCGCTGCGAGATCTCCTCCGTCCCGAGCGGCGGGTCCGCGGCGACAGCAAGCTGATGTGGGGCCTGCTCATCGTGTTCATCAGCCTGCTCGGGCCGATCCTGTACCTGACCGTCGGGCGGGAGGAGGAGTGAGCGAGCAGGCACCGGCGGCGGTCGCCTGTCGCGGGCTGACCAAGCGCTTCGGTGGCGAGCGTGGTGTGCTGGCGGTCGATCGGCTCGACCTGGACGTCCCCGCGGGTTCCGTGTTCGGGCTGCTCGGGCCGAACGGCGCGGGCAAGACGACGACGCTGCGACTGATCACCGGCCTGGCACGGCCGACCGACGGCGTCGTGACGATCGACGGCGTCACGGTCTCGCCGACCACGGAACGTGGTCTTGCCACGCGACGGTCGATCGGCGTGCTCGACCAGGATCCGCGCTACTACGGCTGGATGACCGGCCGCGAGCTGGTGGAGCTCGCCGGCCGCCTCCAGGAGCTCGCGCCGGCCGAGGCCCGCCTCCGGGCGACCGAGACGCTCGAGCTCGTCGGCCTGACCGAGGCGGCTGGACGCCGGATCGGCGGCTACTCGGGCGGGATGCGGCAGCGGATCGGCATCGCCCAGGCCCTCGTCGCCCGCCCCCGGCTGCTCGTGCTCGACGAGCCCGTCAGCTCCCTCGATCCGGAGGGTCGCCGCGACCTCCTCGTGCTCATCGAGCAGCTCCGAGCCACCGCCACGGTCCTCTTCTCGACCCACGTCCTGGCCGACATCGAGCGGATCTGCGATCGCGTCGGGATCATCGACCGAGGCCGGCTCGTGACTGAGGGGCCGCTCGAAGAGCTGCTCGCCCGGTACGCCCTGCCGCTCTACCGCCTCGAGCCCGAGCCCGGGCAGGAGGCGGAGCTCGACAGGCTCGCTGCCCGCCTCCGGGAGACGCCGTGGATCGACGGCGTCCGGGCAGACGGTGCACGGATCGTCGTGTCGGTGACCGACGAGGGGGCCGCCTCGGCCGGCCTGCTCCCGCTCGTCGTCGCGGCCGGCGTCCGGCTGGCGGCCTTCGAGCGGGTCCGGCCGTCGCTGGAGGACGTCTTCCTGCGGCTCGTGGGCCGCGACCCCGGTGGGACGGCTGCCGCGTGAACGGGCTTTCGGTCCTGCTGCGCAAGGAGCTGCTCGAGTCGTGGCGGACGCTGCGGCTGCCGATCGTGGCCGGGCTCTTCCTGCTCGTCGGGCTGACATCGCCCCTGCTCGCCAAGTTCCTGCCCGAGATCATCGAGGCGGCCGCCGGCGACCAGCTGCCGCAGATCCCGATCCCGACACCCGTGGCGGCGGATGCCGCGGACCAGCTGTGGAAGAACCTGGCGCAGTTCGGCGCGATCGCAGCGATCGTCGTGGCGATGGGAGCGGTGTCGACCGAACGCGAGCGAGGTACGGCCGCGTTCGTCCTGTCGAAGACCAGCTCGCGCGAGGCGTTCCTCGGCGCCAAGATCGCGGCGATCGCCGCGGTCCTCGGAACCGGCGTGCTCCTCGCGGTCGCCGTCGGGTGGTTCTACACCGCGATCCTGTTCGAACCCCTGCCGCTCGCCGGCTGGGTCGCGCTCGGGCTGCTGGGCTGGCTCGGGCTGATCGCCTGGGCGGCCCTGACCTTCGCCGGGAGCACGATCACCGGGTCTACCGGTGCGGCGGCCGGGATCGGCTTCGTGGCCCTGCTGGTCCTGTCGATCGCCGCCGCGATCCCGACGGTCGGCCGGTACCTGCCGGGCGGCCTGGCCGGGCCGGCCGTGGCCCTGGCGGCCGGGGTGCCGGTCGACGCGGCCGACGTGCTTGCGCCGGTCGCCGGCACGCTCGCGATCGTCGTCGTCGCGCTCGCGGCTTCGATCTGGTCGTTCCGCCGTCAGGAGCTCTGAGCCGCGGCGAGCTGATGCCTGATTTCGGGCATCCGGAGATGCCTCTCCGGTCTGATGCGCGTGGACGGCATACCGCGAGCGGCGAAGCCTGCGCCAGTGCCCGCGGGATCCTGGCGTGATGCAGCCCATTGGCATCAGCGCGGAGCCGAGCGCCACCACCAAATCCCGGGATCCCTGGCTTGATGCCATCCATTGGCATCAGCGCGGAGGACGGCCGCCGAAGCTCGAAAGTAGGCACTCGAGAACGCCTCCGCGTGGTGACGAACGCTCGCGCTACACGACCCCGCTGTCGCGCAGCCGTCGGATGTCGCCGGCCGCGTAACCGAGCTCGGCGAGGATCGCGTCGGTGTCCTGGCCGAGCGTGGGCGGCGGCGTCCGGATCGCAGCGGGCGTGGCCGACAGGGCGAACGGCACGCCGACCTGCGAGATGACGCCCCAGGCCGGGTGCTCGACCTCGACGCGCATCCCCAGCGCGGCAGCCTCGGGGGTCGCGAACGCCGCCGCGATGTCGTTGATCGCGCCGGCGGGGACCTCGGCCGCGTCGAGCGCGCCCAGCCATTCGGCGGTCGTCCGTGTGGCAAAGCTCGCGGCCAGCAGCGGGCGAAGCTCCTCCCGCCGCTCGACCCGGCTCCCGTTCGTGGCGAACCGGGGATCGCGCCCGAGGCCCCCGATCCCGAGCGCCTCGCACAGGCTGGCCCACTGGCGCTCGGAGCCGACCGCGACCGCGAGCGCCCCGTCGGCTGTGGCGAACGTCTCGTACGGGACGATGTTCGGGTGGGCGTTGCCGAGCCGGCCGGGCGACTCCCCGATGGCAAAGGCGTTCTGGGCCTGGTTGACGAGGCTCGCCAGGGTCGCACCGAGGAGCGACACGTCGATCCGCTGCCCCGACCCGGTCGCCGGCGACCCGCTCCGCTCCCGGGCAAGCAGGGCGGCGAGGACGCTGACGGCACCCAGCATCCCGGTCACGACATCGCTGATCGCGACGCCGACCTTGGTCGGCTCGCCGCCATCGGCGTCGGGCGCGCCGGTGATCGACATGAGCCCGCTCACGGCCTGGATGACGAAGTCGTAGCCGGGCCGGCCGGATGCCGGACCCGTCGGTCCGTACCCCGAGATCGCGAGATGGACGAGCCGCGGGTTCAGTCGCCGGAGCTCGTCGTCGTCGAAGCCGAGGCGGGCGAACCCTCCGACCCGGAAGTTCTCGACGACGACGTCGCCGGCCGCCAGCAGGCGCCGGAGGACCTCCGCCCCGTCGGCGTGCTTGAGATCCAGCCGCAGCGCCCGCTTGTTGCGGTTGACGGCCAGGAAGTACGTCGCGGTCCGCTCGTCGCCGTCCTCTGCCCCGCCGACCCACGGCGGACCCCAGCCACGCGTGGCGTCGCCCCCCGGTGGCTCGACCTTGACCACGTCGGCGCCGAGGTCGCCGAGCAGCATCGTGCAGTACGGCCCGGCGAGGACGGTCGAGCAGTCGACGACGCGAATCCCCGCCAGCGGCCCCGGAACGGTCGGATCGGGCATCAGGCCGATGGTAGCGGTGCGACCCGACCGCCAGCGGCCTGCGAGCCCCGGCTGCGCTAGCATCCCGACCATGACCGATGACGCCACGCCCCACCGCCCGACCCTGATGACCGTCCATGCCCACCCCGACGACGAGACGATCGGGACCGGCGGGACGATGGCCCGAGCGGTGGCGGCCGGCCGCCGCGTCGTCCTCGTCACGTGCACGCGGGGCGAGCTCGGCGAGATCGTCGTCACCGACATGGACACCGACGACAACCATCGCCGCCTCGGCGAGATCCGCGCCGGCGAGCTCGAACGGGCCATGGGCGCCCTCGGCGTGACCGAGTGGGAGAACCTCGGCTTCCGCGATTCCGGGATGATGGGCACGGACGGCAACCATGACCCTCGAAGCTTCTGGAAGGCCGACCTCGACGAAGCCGCCGGGCGCCTCACCTGGCTCATCCGGCGCTACCGGCCCGATGTCGTCACGACCTACAACGACTTCGGCGGGTACGGCCATCCCGACCACATCCGCACCCACGACGTCGCGGTGCGGGCATTCGACCGGGCGGGCGACCCCGCCTGGTACCCCGAGCAGCTCGACGGGACCGATGTCGAGACGTGGTCACCGGCAAAGCTCTACGAGCAGGCCATCGCCGCCTCGGCGCGCCGCCTGATGGCCGAGCGGATGAAGGAGCGCGGCCAGCGGAGCTGGTGGGAGCCGCCCGAGGACGCCACGCCGGAGCAGATCGCCGAGTTCGAGGCGTTCACCGCGAAGATGCTGGTCCCCGACGAGGCCATCACGACTCGCATCGACATCGCCGACGCGCTCGACGCGAAGTGGGCTGCCCTCCGCGAGCACGTCACGCAGATCGGCCCCGAGAACCCGTTCATGCTCCTCGGCGTCGAGGGCTGGCGGGAGCTGGGCGCCGAGGAGACCTTCATCCTGCGCGAATCGCGAGTCGAGACGGACCTGCCAGAGACCGACCTCTTCGCCGGCATCATCTAGCCCGCGGTCGTCCGCACGGCGGCAGGCTCTTCGTCGCTAGATGTAGCGCCGGATCTGAATGACCGGTCGGTAGTCGAACTCGCGATTTAGCGGACCCACCTCGCTGCCGTGGCTGATCACCCTCGGCTTTCCATTCACTCGGGCCACGATGATCGTCACGTGCGTAGGATCGTCATAGAAGACGAGGTCACCCCGCAGCGCTTTGCCTGGCTCCAGGATGCGCCTGCCGTGGTCGAGCAACGTGCCGGTGAAACCAGCCTTCCAGTCCTGACCGTTCACGGTATCCGGCAGGCCATAACGCAAGAACAACCCGTTCCACAGGCACCAGGTCACGAAGGACGAACAGTCCGCAAAGTTCGGAAACTCCGCCACGCGCGGCGTTGCGCTCCTTCCTGATGCCCTGCCAGCGTTTGGATCCTTGCGTGTAGTGGATTTCCAGCTCATGGGCGGCAGCCAGCCTGGCCGCCTGGACGACACGATCACGGCACCGAATGCGTTGATCGTGGTTCAACCCGGATGCTGACGGCATCAGTCATCACCTTCTTCGGGCACCTCGGCCCGATCGGTGTCGCCCACGTCGTCCGGGATTGACCCTCTCTTGACGTCGTCCGTCTCGTCTTCTGGGTCGACGTCCGAAATCCGCTTCCAGATCCCGATCGTATTCGGGATCTTCGTCTGCCGGACCGAGGTCGGCGCCGGCGTAGCGCTCGGTCATGAACGGACCGTATCAGGACGTACCGGGGCACGCAATACCCGACTCGCGGCAGGCCATAACGGCCCGGGTAAAGGCTCCGCGCGACCCCTTCCCGGACAGAGGTACGCCCCGTCCGGGCGGGCGGACGGGGCGTCGGGGAATGCGATCGATGGCGGACCCGACCGGATTCGAACCGGCGATCTCCAGCGTGACAGGCTGGCATGTTGGGCCGCTACACCACGGGTCCAGTTGCGGCGAGGGCGGAGCATACCAGAGGAGCCTCGGGTTGTCGCCGGGTCCCGGCCTATACTTGCCGGCCCATGGCCCGCATCGATCTGCGCAGCGACACGGTCACCAAACCGTCCCCGGCGATGCGTCGAGCGATGGCCGACGCGGAGGTCGGCGACGACGTCTTCGGTGACGATCCGACGGTCATCGCGCTCGAAGAGCGGGCCGCCGGGCTGCTCGGCAAGGAGGCCGGCCTCTTCGTCGCGTCGGGCACGATGGGCAACCTCGTCGCCCAGATGGCCCACCTCGCACGCGGCCAGGAGACCATCGCCGGCCGGGAGCACCACCTCGTCATCGACGAGGCGGCCGGGCACGCGGTCATCGTCGGCACGAGCATCCGGGCGCTCGACGACCGGCCCGACGGCACGGTCGATCCCGACGCGATCGACGCCGCGTTCCGCGACCCGAACGACCCGCACGAGCCGATCAGCGGCCTCGTCACCATCGAGAACACCCACGCCCACTCGATGGGCCAGCCGCTGGGCGCCGACTACACCCGGCGGGTGGCCGAGATCGCCCACGCACACGGCGTCCCGCTCCACGTCGATGGCGCCCGGTTCTGGAACGCGGTGGTCGCCCAGGGCGTCCGGGCGACCGACCTGTCCGATCCCGCCGACTCCCTGACGTTCTGCCTGTCGAAGGGCCTCGGCTGTCCGGTCGGCTCGCTCGTGGTCGGGCGGCGGGATTTCATCTGGCGGGCACGCCGGGCTCGGAAGATGGTCGGTGGTGGGATGCGCCAGGCCGGGATCCTCGCCGCGGCCGGTCTCGTCGCCCTGGCCGACGGGCCGGACGGGATGATCGATCGCCTCGCCGAGGACCACGCCAATGCCCGCCGCCTGGCCGAAGGGCTGGCCGGCATGGACGGGATCGTCGCGGCCGGCGGGACGGCACAGCCGGGCGACGGGCCGCTCGACCCCGAGCGCGTGCGCACCAACTTCGTGCTGTTCCGCGTCGAGCGCGATCGCGGCGAATTCCTGGCCGCGCTCCGAGCGCGGGACGTCGAGATGGTGGAATATCCCCACGGACAGGTGCGGGCCGTGACGCACTACGGGGTGACCTCGGCGGACATCGACACCACCATCGTCGCCACGCGGGCGGCACTCGCCGAGACGAGCCGCACGGCCGTGCCGGCGGGACCGGTGAGCGCCCCCGCCTGACCCCGGCCACGCGCCGGACCACCGCACCAGGCCCGACGCTTGGGCTAAGTACGCCACGGCACGTCGGAGGTTCCCACGAGTGCTCGATCCCCGGACCGCTTCGCCGCTCCCGCGTCCCGCCCCGGTGGACGAGCCGGGACCGCTCGACGACCGCCTGTACGACCTGGTCGAGGCGCGGTTCGTCCGGCTGGTCCGCGACAACCCCGTGTTCGCCACCGCGATCGGGATCCACGACCGGGACGACGTCCTGGGAGACGGCGGCCGGGACGCGGTGCTGGCCGAGCTCGATGCCGATCGGGCACACCTCGCCGAGATCGAGGCGGTCGACCCGGCCGAGCTGTCCGACACGGCGCGCTTCGAGCGCGACCTCGAGATCCACAACGTCAAGCGGGCGGTCTTCGACGCGGACGTGCTGCGGATCTGGGAGCGCCGCTCGCTGGCGCTCGACACGATCGGCGATGGCCTCTTCCTGCTGTTCGCTCGCGACCACGCCCCGCTGGCCGACCGGCTGGCGGCGATCGCCGGCCGGCTGGAATTGATCGCGACGTACCTCGAGGAGTCGAAGAGCCGCGCGACCGTCCCGCAGGTGCGGCGGTGGCAGCGGATCGAGCTCGACACGGCGACGGAGCTGCCGGCGTTCTTCGACGAGCTGGTGGCGGCCGGGACCGGGACGCTGCCCGCCGCCGAGCAGCGCCGCCTCGAGCGGGCGAGCGATGCCGCCAAGGTCGCCGTCGAGCTGTACGGGAGCTGGATCGAATCGACGCTCGATGGCGGGACCGACGACTGGGCGATCGGACGCGAGCGCCATGACGCGATGGTCGGCCTGCGAGCGTTCGACGGGCTCGATTCGGACGCGATCCTCGAGCTGGGCTGGCAACGCCTGGCCGAGGAGCATGCCGGCCGGGCCGCGGCCGCGAAGGAGCTCGATCCCGATGCCGACGAGAACGCCGTCATCGCATCGGTCAAGGCCGACCAGCCGGGGGACTTCGACGACGCGCTCGAGGCCTACCGCGATGCGATGCTCCGATCCCGGCAGCACATCATCGAGCGGGACCTGATGACCGTCCCGGATGACGAGCGGATCGACGTCGTCGCGACCCCGGAGTACCTCCGCAACGTCGTCCCGTTCGCGGCCTACTTCGAGCCGGCCACGTTCGATCGCGATCCGAAGGGGATCTACATCGTCACCCCGTCGGTCGATCACGATCCGAACGCGATGCGCGAGCACAACTACGCGTCGATCAGCAACACCAGCATCCACGAGGCGTACCCGGGGCACCACCTCCAGCTCGATGTCGCGCGCCGCAACGGCTCGCTGACCCGGCTCCTCACCGACGCCCCGGAGTTCGTGGAGGGCTGGGGCATGTACTCGGAGCTGCTGATGCGGGAGCAAGGCTTCGACGCCGCGCCGCGCTTCCGCCTCGTCATGCACACCGACGCGATCTGGCGTGCCTGCCGGATCATCCTCGACGTCCGGATGCACCGCGGCGAGCTGTCGGTCGAGGAGGCGG
This sequence comes from uncultured Chloroflexia bacterium, assembly GCA_963842695.1. Taxonomy (GTDB): domain Bacteria; phylum Chloroflexota; class Limnocylindria; order Limnocylindrales; family CSP1-4; genus SPCO01. The sequence continues at coordinate 239,426 of CAWJHK010000005.1, read as the reverse complement.
CCGACTTCCTTGTCGATCACACCCGTTTCGAGCGCCCGAATGCCGCGGCCGAGGTCCAGTGGTACACCTACCGGCCGACCTACCCGCTCTCGTACCTGCTCGGACGGACGCTGCTGCTGGGACTGCGGGCGGATGAGCAGCGGCGGCTCGGGTCGTCGTTCAGCCTGAAGCGGTTCCACGACACGCTGCTCCGCAATGGCTCGCTGCCGATCAGCTTCCATCGACGGCTGCTGGCCGCGGCCGGCTAGGCGTCGTGCAGGTCATCCCCGCCATCGACCTCGAGGGCGGCCGCTCGCGGATCGTCTACTGGCCGGGTGCCAGCGCCGGGATCGGTGCCCCGACCGACCGGCCCGAGCGGATCGCCGAGCATTTCGTCGAGCTGGGGGCGCGGACCGTCCACCTCGTCGACTTCGACGGGGCTCGGACCGGGGCGCCGGCCAATCTCGACGCGGTCGGAGCGATCGCCTCCCGAGTCGCCGTCCCGCTCCAGGTGGCGGGCGGCGTCGACACGGCCGATGCGATCAGGCTCGCGTTCGCCGCCGGGGCGACCCGGGTCGTGCTGACGACGGCGATCGCCGACCGCCCCGACGAGCTCCGGGCGTGTCTCGCGGTCGCCGGCGACTGGCTGGCCGTCGGGCTCGACCCGCGTCCCGAGCGCCTCGCGGCGTTCCGCTGGCAGCGTGCCGTCCCACCGACCGTCGACGCGCTGATCGGCGAGCTCCTCGCGGCCGGCGTCAACCGGCTCGTCCTGAGCCACGGCGGCATCGAGCCGGACCTCGATCGCACCCGCGAGCTCGTTCGGTCGTACGATGCCGAGATCCTGGTGGCCGGTGGCGTCCACGACCTGGACGCCGTCCGCCGCCTGCGCGACGCCGGTGTGGCCGGCGTCATCCTCGGGCAGGCACTCCTGTCCGGGGCCATCGACTACCCGGCGGCCGTGGCGGCCGCCGCCTGAGCAGCATGATCTGGAGGCACCGTGCCTGAACCAACGAAGCCGACCGGGCGCCCGACCATCACGTCCAGCTTCCCGGGGAGCAGCCTGCTGCTCGGCGCAGCGGTCGTGGTCGTCGTCGTCGTCGGGCTGATCCTGGTCAACCGTCCGGGCGGCGATCGGCGGCAAGCCGGCCGCGTCGGCTTCACCCGCGACATCGCCCGCCGCCGGCATCGGCGTCGCCGGGCGGCTCGACCGCGGCCTCCGCGAGCCCAGCCGCCTCGGGGGCGCCCGCTGCGAGCGGCTCGCGTCGCCCCCGGCGGATCGGCCGCCGCGGGCACCTGTCCGACCAGCCAGCCCGAGGCGCTGCCGGCCGGCCAGACCCGAACCGTCACCCTGACGACGCCCAAGGGACCCATCGTCATCAAGGTCGAGGGCTCCCTCTCGCCCATCGCCGCGGGCAACTTCGTCGCGCTGGCGTCGTGCGGCTGGTACGACGGGACTGTCTTCCATCGGACCCCGACGCTCCAGGACGGCACGCCGTTCGTGATCCAGGGCGGCGACGGGCAGTACGGCAAGGTCGGCGCCTTCGACGCGCAGAAGGTCGGAACCGGCGGCCCGGGCTACACGATCCAGGACGAGCCGGTCACCACGCCGTACAAGCGGGGCACGGTCGCGATGGCGCGGTCGAGCCAGCCCAACAGCGTCGGCTCGCAGTTCTTCATCGTCCTCGACGACAAGGACGGCGACGTCCTCAAATCGGCCAACACGTACCAGATCATCGGCAATGTCACGTCCGGGATGGAGACCGCCGACGCGATCTTCGTCGCCTCCGGCGGCGTCGAGCTGCCAACGAATCCGATCCCGATCACGACCGCGACCGTCGCCAACCCCTGACATCGCGCACGCAGAGGAGACGCCCATGACCCGCGCCACCATCGCCACCGACCTCGGCGACATCGAGGTCGAGCTCTTCGACGAGAGCGCCCCGAAGGCCACGGCGAACTTCATCAAGCTCGCCAATGACGGCTACTACGACGACGTCATCTTCCACCGGGTCATCCCCGGCTTCGTCGCCCAGGGCGGCGACGGCCAGTACGGCAAGAAGTCGTCACTGGAGCGGGGCTCGGTCGGCCGCGGCGGACCCGGCTACAAGTTCGAGGACGAGCCGGTCAAGGGCGACTACGTCCGGGGGTCGCTGGCCATGGCGAATGCCGGCCCGAACACCAACGGCTCGCAGTTCTTCATCTGCCACCAGGACCTCACCGGGAAGCTCCCGAAGAACTACACGCTGTTCGGACAGGTCACCCGCGGGATGGACGTCGTCGACGAGATCGTGGGCGCGCCACGCAACTCCAACGACCTTCCCGACGACCCCGTGGCGATGCGCTCGGTGACCATCGAAGCCCCTGAAGGTTAAGGAATTTACACCGAGCAACGTGTCAAAACCCTTGGAAAAAGACCATCTTCGGGGTAGGATGTGAGGGCTGCTCAGTCAGCGCTGCCCCAGCGGCAAGGTCATGGGTAGGTAGGGTCAGGGTAGTCGGTGCAGCCGACGTGATAGATGCCCTTGACGCGTGGCAGAAGCGTCCGCCTTGGCGGACTCCTTCACCGGGACAGCTACGAGGCCGGCTCCTTCGGGAGCCGGCCTCGGCTTTTTCGTCCGCCTGATAGCGCCCCTCGATCGACGCCCAGCCGATCCGTGCCGAATCATGCTACTTGACAGTAGCCTCTTTCGGATCCATGCTGGTACGTGCTAGTCGACGGTAGCAAGTAACAGCGTTGATCGGAGGTCGCACCATGCACGCGATCACTCGGACGACTCGCCAGACGGCCGAGCCGCTCCGCGCCGTCCTCCGTGGCGGCGTCGTCTTCCTGACCCTGACGACCGCGGCGGTCCACGCGTCGCTCGGCGGACCGCTCTTCACCTTGAACGCGATCGGCTACGCGACCTTCGCGATCGCCCTCGTTCTGCCCGGTCGCCTGGCCGGGATCCGATGGCTGGTCAGGCTCGGCCTTCTCGGATTCACAGCGGCGACGATCGCGGGCTGGATCGCCTTCGGGGCCCGGTTCCCGCTCGCGTATATCGACAAGGGCGTCGAGAGTGTGCTCGTCGTCTTCCTGCTCATCGACCTGTGGCTCGAGGACGGCGGACCCGCCGGCGTCATCCGCCGCGGTCGCGCGCTCGCAACGTCTGCGTGGCGGGCCATCGCGGCGAGGGCGGGTCGATGACCGGCCGGAGCGGCGCTCGCCGATGGCACGTGCGGTCGATCGCCGCGGCCGGGCTGGCGGCGGCGGTATCGGTCACGGCCTGCTCGACGAGCACCGGCTCACTGGCTCCGCCGCCGACCGCGCCGCCCGGTGGCGCCGTAATCGTCGCCCAGGATCAGCACTTCGACCGCGCGCGCCTGGACCTGCCCGCGGGTGTCGCGACCGCGCTGGTGTTCGACAACCGCGACGCATCTCCGCACAACGTCGCGATCCTCGACGCCGCCGGGGCGTCCGTGTTCGCCGGCGAGATCTTCGGCGGATCGGGGATGCGGACGTACACCGTCCCGGTCCTCGCCGCGGGCTCGTATACGTTCCGATGTGACGTGCATCCCGACATGCACGGCACGCTCGTCGCCGGCGGGGGCACGGCTGGATCCTGACGAGATCGGGTCGCGACCGGTGTCTCGACCCTGGCGTGGCGTGCTCAGGCCGGTTCGGCTGCCTCCACCAGCCCCAGCCGGTACGCCATCGCCGCAGCTTCGCCGCGGCCCGCCACCCCGAGCTTGCCCAGGATGTTCGAGACGTGGACCCCGGCCGTGTTCTCACTGATGAACAGCTCGCCGGCGATCTGTCGGTTCGTCCGGCCCAATGCGACGAGGCCGAGGACCTCGCGCTCGCGGGCCGTGAGCCCGAGCTCCGCGGCCGTGTCGACCGCCACAGCATCGGGTTCATCGCGGGCACGTTCCGACTCGAGATCGAGCCGAGCCCGCGCCGCGAGTGACGTGATCTCGTGGCGGAGCGGCTCGGCGCCGAGGCGGGTCGCCGTATCGAGCGCGATCCGGAGCGCCTCGGCTGCCCGGGATCGGTCGCCGCGCGCCGCCAGCCGTGCCTCGGCCTCGCGCCAGCGTGCGTACGCGGCCGGATACGGGCGATGCAGCCGGTCCCAGGCGTCTGCGGCCCCCGACCATCCCTCCGGATCCGGGGTCCGATGCAGCCGCGTGGCCTCCGCCTCGCAGAGCCGCAGCCAGACCTCGGACAGCGGCACGAAGTCGGGGCGGTCGGACACGCACTCGGCGTGGCGCGCCCGGAACGCCTCCAGCAGCGCATCACCATCGGTCACGGCGGACTGTTCGGCCTCGGTAGCCCGACGGGTGCGCGCGACCTCGGCGATGTCGGCGTGGGCCCGGATGCCGAGGGCATACATCTCGCTGATCTTCACCTCGGGCGTGAAGTCGAAGGCGCGGATCGCCGTGCCCAGCTGGTCGGCGGCCTCGGCTGGACGGCCCCGCCAGATCGCGAGCTCCGCCAAGGACGATCGCACCGGGACGACGAACTGGATATCGACCGCGCGCTCGGCGAGCGACGCCAGCGGCGCGCAGGTGTGCGGCGGCCTCGTCGAACCGACCGCGGACCATCGCCAGGCGGCCCATGAGCTCCTGCTCGAGGATCTCGTTGATGCCGAGCGGCCCGACGTCGGTGGCGCGACGGAGGGCGTCCTCGCTCTCCTCCCAGCGCCCGAGCCGAAACAGGTAGTCGGCGGCGCTGCACAGCAGGTGCGTCCCGAAGAACCGCATCAGGCCCAGCCGGTGAGTCACGGTGACCCCGAGCTCAGAGACCTCGACGGCCTCCTCGAGTCGGCCGGCGACGTCGAGGATCCACGTCCAGTTGGCGTATGCGCGGCCGATGTCGTCGACGTTGCCGACCTCCTCGGCGATCGCCAGCGAGCGCTTGAGGTCCACGAGCGCCGGCTCGATCGAGCCGAGGACGGCCGTATCCACGGCGCAGGTGTCGAGGGCGTGGCCCTCGAGATCCCGGGCTCCGACCGCCCGGGCGAGGGCGAGCGCCTCTTCGGCCAGCGCCTTCGATTCCGCGAACCGCCCGCCGAGCATCAGGATCTGGGCGAGCCCGGCGACGGCCCGAGCCCGCGCATCGGTCGCCGGCTCGGCCGGGATGAGACGCATCGCCGTCCGGTAGCCGTCCATTGCGATATCGCCCCGACCGGAGACCCAGGCGTAGCGTCCCAGGCGTTCGTTGAGCAGACCTGCGCGGATCGGATCCGCCGCCTCATCGACCAGCCGGAGCGCGGCCTGGATCTGGGTCACCCCGCGAGCCGGCTCGTGGTAGCGCGCGACCCCGGCCGCAGCCGCCAGGAGGGCGACGCGGTCGCGACCCGCCAGGGCCTCGGCATCGGGGACCCTGTCCCACAGGTCGAGTGCCAGCTCGTACTGGGCGAGGGCCTCGGGAAACGCGTAGCGAGACTCCGCCATGATCGCGGCCGCGACGGCGGACTCGAGCGCGCGCGGGAGGTCGTGGGCGGCGAACCAGTGATAGGCGAGCTCGGCGGCATGGGACGAGTCGCCCGCGGACCGTGCCTCGAGCGTCCGGGCGAAGGCCGAGTGGAGACGGGTCCGCTCGCCCGGCAGCAGGTCGTCGTAGACGGCCTCCTGGAGCAACGCATGGCGAAAGGCGTAGCGCTCGGTTCCCGCGGTCGGATCGGGCACGAGCACCTGGCGACCGACGCATTCACGGAGCGCGTCGTAGAGGGCGGTCTCGTCCATCGCGGCCGCCTCCGCGAGGAGCGCCGGATCGACGCGCTGGCCGGCGGCGGACGCCACGCGAAGGAACTCCTGGGTCGGCTCGGCGAGGTCGGCGATGCGGGCCAGCAGCACGTCCCGCAGGGTCGCCGGCAGCTCCGCGTGGCCGTCGGCCCCAGCGGCGACGAGGAGCTCCTCGGCGAAGAACGCGTTGCCGCCGGACCGCGCGTGGATCGATTCCAGGAGCGCGGCGTCCAGGTCGTGGCCGGCAATCGCCCGGAGCTGCTCCTCCGACTCGCGACGGTCGAACGGCTTGAGCTCCAGGCGCTCGACCCGACCGGTGCGCTCAAGCTCGGCGAGGAACGGCAGGAGCGGGTGGCGGCGATGCAGCTCGTCGGAGCGGTAGGTGAGGACCAGCATCACCCCGGTCTCCCGCAGGTTCCGCACGAGAAAGCCGAGCAGGTCGCGCGTCGAACGGTCCGACCAGTGCAGGTCCTCGACGACGAACAGGACGGGGGAGCGGGCCGCCAGGCGTTCGAGCACGCCGAGAAGGAGCTCGAACAGGCGGCCCTGGGCCGACAGGATGTTCATGCCCGATCCGGACCCGTCGGCGGCGGAAGCTGCCTCCGGTGACGGACCCAGGTCCGGGACGAGCCGTGCCAGCTCCGAGCGTCCCTGACCGAGGATCGTCTCCAGCTCCTCGGGAGTCGGCGCGCCGGGCGAGCCCGCGCAGGGCCTCCACCACGGGCGCATAGGGCGAGGCCCCTTCGCCGAGGTCGATGCAGCCGCCGAGCAAGACGACCGCGCCGTCACGTCCGGCGGCCGCCGTGAAATCCGAGACCAGCCGCGTCTTGCCGACACCGGCTTCGCCCGCGACGAGGGTGGCGCTGCTCCGGCCCGCCCGGGCGAGCTCGAGGCCGGCCTGGAGCCGCTCGACCTCGACCGAGCGGCCGATCAGGACGGGGCTCGAGACGCGGGCGGCCATGCCGTCGATTATCGGCCCATCCCTGCCGTCCCCACCGGGTGCGACGGCGTCGTGCTTCCTGGCGACCGCCGTCAGCATCGTCAGGAAGCCTCGGCCCGTCGGGCCGGCCGACCGGTCAGCGCAACGGCCAAACGTGCCCGCCACGAGCGAGCCGGTCGCGGCTCGTTCCGGATCGCCCGCAGGAGCCGCCGGGTCGCCGCCGCCTCCTGCTGCTCGCGTAGCCGCTCCTCTGCCCAGAACCTCATCTCGAACTCTGCCATCTCGGTCCCCGTCCTTCGGTCTTCGTGTCAAATGCCGATGACACCAGACTCGGGCTAACGGACCGCTACGCCATCTCGATGGTTCGTTATTTCCCTGGGGCGGGGACTTGATTGCGCCGTCGATCGAATAGGCAGTGGTCGATCAGCTCACGGTGCCAGGCGCTGCCAGGATTCGGCGCCGTCTGCGATCCAGGACGGCTGACGGAGGCTCGCTCCGAGGGAGTCGACGATCGACGGGGATCTCCCATGATCCTCAGGCCGGGTGATGATCCTGGTGTCATCCGGCGACCAGTGCAGGCTCTCGTGGTCGCCCCCGCTCGGTACCAGGCTGCCCCCCCCGAGGCGGTCGCATGGCCCACCGCTGATGAGCGCCACACAGAGCCACTCGACCTGGCCGTCTCCGTCGAGCCCGACCATCCGGGTCCCGTCGTTGGACAGGTGTCCGTTGCCCGCGGGGACGATCGTGTCCTGTCCGGTCGTCGCATCGACGACGTGCGTCGAATAGCCGTTGTCGTGGAAGAGGAAGCGGCTGCCATCCGGGGTCCATCCGAGCGGCCGAAGCTCATCGTGATGGCCGCCGGGCGTCGGCAGGCGCTCCACGGCCCCGTCCTTGACCGAAAGCACGAAAAGGCCCGGATCGTCCTCGGGCCCGCCATAGAACATCAGCTGCCGCCCATCGGGCGGGCGCCAGTAGACCTCCATGAAGCCGTGCTCGATGTCCGGGGCGGTGGCATTCCCCGTGGCAGCGTCGACGAGGTAGACCGACGGCGGCTTGGGAGCGTTCACGACGAGCGCGATCGTCCGGCCATCCGGTGACCACGAGATCCCATCGGTGTCGATCTCGATCGGAGGGTCGATCGCGGCAACGATGGAGTCGTGGCCGTCCTTGTCCACGATGACCAGCCAGGATCGATAGTTCCCCGCATCCCGAAGGAAGACGAGGTGGGTCCCGTCCAGCGAGAAGCGGGGATTGTGGTCATAGGTCGGCCCGCTGACGATCGCCCGTCGCGCACCGGTCCCGGGGTCGACCGTGAAGATGTCGCCTCCCCAGCCGTAGGCCACCAGGCCGTTCGCCGCCCGGCCGAATGGCTCGGGAAGCCTCGGCCGGCTGCCGACGGCCACGACGGCGGTCAGCACGAGGAGCCCGAGGGCGACCAGCAGCCCGATCGTCCGCCACGGCAGCGGGGCCACGGGCACCCGGTCGAGCGTGACGGCTACGGGCAGCCAACGTTCGAGGAACGTCCAACGGGGTCGCTGCCGGATTGCCGTGGCCTGCCGGATCACGTCGTCGGTGTAGTCGGGCAGCCTCGGACGAGCTGTCTCGTGGAACCAGATCGGGAGGTCGCGGTCCATGGGGTCGATAAGGCTCATGCCGGCTGCCCCCGTTCCTGGATCGTGGCCGCTGCCCGATCGTCGGCAGAGATCGCGGCACGGAGCTCGTTTCGGGACCGATGGAGACGGGACTGGGCGGTCCCCAGCGGGATCCCGAGCGTGTCGGCGATCGCCCCGGTGGAAAGGCCGACGTAGTAGTGGAGGACGAGGACGGAGCGCGACTCGGGCCTGAGTCGCTGGAAGCATCGCTCGAGCTGGTCGCGATCGACGACCCCCCGGATCTCATCGCCGCCGCTGGGCGAGTCCACCGGTGACAGCTCCACCTCGATCACCCGCCGCTTCCGGCGACGGAGAACGTCGAGGCAGGCATTGACGATCAGGCGGTGGAGCCAGGCATCGAAGCGGTCGGGATCGCGCAGGCCCGGAAGGTCGCGCCAGGCCCGCAGGTAGGCTTCCTGGACGGCGTCGCGCGCGAGCTCCTGGTCGCGCAGGATCAGGCGGCCGACCGATTCCAGGTGGGCGATGGACGCGACGACCAGCAGCCCGAAGGCGTCCTTGTCGCCCCGGCTCGCTCGTTCCACGAGATTGCGCTGATCCACGGTCTCCTCAAACGTCATCCGACCGGACGGCCGTATTCAACCCTACTGACGTTGGACGGCCGTCAACCATTCCCTTTTTGTCCTCGGCATCTCGCCGGATCCCGTGATCGGCGGGCCTCGCGAAGTACGCTAGTGACCGTGGCTGCACCACAGACCGGGATCTTCGCCCTCGGGACCGCATCGCATGCGTACCTCGAGTTCGACCTTGTCGCGCCAGGCGAGGCCGGCTCGGCCGTCGACCTGGTGGCCGCGCTGCGCGAGCCGCGGACGACCATCGGCGGGGTCAACCTCGTCGCCGGCTTCCGACCCGAGCTGTGGGAGACCGTCGCGCCGGCCATGGCGCCGGCCGGCGTCCACGGGTTCGATGCGCCGCTGATCGGTGCCGGCGGCTACGTCCTACCGGCCACGCAGCACGATGTGGTGGTCTGGCTCACCGGGGCCGCGTACGACGTCATCTTCGATCTGACCCGCGGGATCACGGCCGCGCTTGGGTCCAAAGCGACGCTCGCCAACGAGATCGTCGGCTGGCCGTACCACCGGGACCTCGACCTCACCGGGTTCATCGACGGCACGGAGAACCCGACCCTCGTCGAGGCGACCGAGGTCGCGATCATCCCGTCCGGTTCCCCCGGTGAAGGTGGGTCTGTGCTGCTCCTGCAGCAGTGGGAGCACGACGCGATGGGCTGGGAGCAGCTGCCCGTTGCGACGCAGGAGGCGATCATCGGCCGCCGGAAGGCTGACAGCCTCGAGCTCGATCCGCGGCCTCCGACGTCGCATGTGGCTCGCACCGACCAGGATCGCTTCGGCAGGATCTTCCGCCGGAACATCGCGTACGGCACGCTCGCCCGACACGGGACGATCTTCGTCGGCTTCAGCCGTGACCAGCAGGTGCTGGAGGCGATGCTCCGCAGCATGATCGGGCTCGACGGCGAGCCGCCCGACCGGCTCACCAGCGTCACCCGAGCGATCACCGGGGCGTACTACGTGATCCCCTCGGCAGATGCGCTGGCGGCGCTCGGCCGTGTCGAGCGGGCCTGACCCAGGAGAGGCCCGTCCCTAGGAACCGTGGATCACCGAGCCTCGCGCCACGCCCGGAACGTTGGCCATCCCCATGCGACTGCGGTGCCGGCGATGATCAGGCCGACGACGAAGAACGTCGGATGCAGGAAGCTCACCTCGCCGATGATCGCGAGCTCGACGACGATCCAGATCATCTGGCCGAAGCCGATCGCAAACGCAATGAACGGGGCCAGGCGATGGCGAGCGATCCCCATGCCGGCAGCGATTAGCGAGCCGATGCCAAACAGGCCGCCGAGGATAAGACCCGGGATGGTGAAGTCGTCGAAGGGGCTGCCAGCGAGCAATCCCACGTCGAAGTGCATGACGCTGCCGTCGGGCTGCATCAGCAATGCGATGCCACCGGCGATCGCGCCCAGTCCGAGCAGGATCAGGAACGCGACGCAGAGCCTGCCCGCGAAGTGAAGCTCCGGCTTCACGATCCGCGGTCCCGCAGACCCAGCGAGCGAGCTCGAGGCGATGAGTTGACTCCTTCGATCCGGTCATCAAGTCGGCGCCAGGCTCTGCAGCCAGGCGCCGACCGACTCCTCGACCGTGATCGTCGCCCGCGTTGCGGCGCCGGAACAGGGCCGAAGGACCTGACTCCAGGGAGGTTCGGACTGCGCTGACAGGGCGTCGCGACGGTGATCGCTGCGAGCATCCATCGGTAGCCTTGAGCAGGTGGGTCGCCAGGATCTGTAGGACAACCTGGCCTCGAAATGCGGCTCACCACGTTCAGTGAGGATTGCGATGAAAGCGGCGGACAAAGTCCTGGTGGTCACGGGGGCCGGCAGCGGCATCGGCCGTGCGGTTGCCCTCGAGGCGCTCAGCCGCGGAGCGCGAGTGGCGGCGGTCGACCTCAACCCGACAACGCTCGACGAAACCGCGTCGCTTGCGGCGGCGGGCGAACGGCTCACCACCCACGTGGTGAACATCACGGACAAGGCGGCCGTCGAGGCCCTGCCCGCGGACGTCGCCGCACGACACGGCGCCGTCGACGGCCTCATCCATTGCGCCGGCATCATCCAGCCGTTCGTGCGACTCAAGGACCTCGACGACGCCGCAATCGACCGGGTGTTCAACGTGAACTGGTGGGGAACCCTCTACCTGACGCAGGCGTTCCTGCCGGTCCTGCTCGCCCGCCCTGAGGGCCACATCGTCAACACGTCGAGCATGGGCGGCTTCCTGCCCGTGCCCGGACAGACGATCTATGGCGCCTCCAAGGCTGCCGTCAAGCTCCTGACCGAGGGCCTGATCGCCGAGTGCCGCGGCACGCGAGTTCACGTCACGGTCGTGTTCCCGGGGGCCGTGGCGACGAACATCACCACGAACTCCGGCGTCGACATCCCCGTGTCACCGGCGGACGCGGAGAAGCAGATGCGACGGACGACCTCGTCGGCGAAGGCCGCCGAGACCATCCTCGACGGCATGGAGAAGAACGCCTACCGCGTGCTGGTCGGCCGGGACGCGAAGATGATGGATCTGCTCTACCGCGTGAACCCGAAGGGCGCGGCAGGCTTCATCGCCCGGCAGATGAAGGACCTGCTCAAGGCGTGACCTCGTAGGCGGTGCTCAATCCGTCGCGTCGGGTGCCGGCACGTAGAAGGTGATGGTGTTCGCGACCCCGCGCGCGACCGTGTCCTCGTCGGCGCCGGCGGCGCGGTTCGCGGCACCCCATCCCTCGCTGCTCTTCGTCAGGAACTCGCGGCCATCCGCCGAGAGCGGCCAGGCGACCGGATCCAGCGGGGCGCCGTCACGCAGGTGGATCGCCAACCCGAGCAGCCCCTGGTCCCAGCCCACGCCGACGGCACCCGGCCCGTACTCGGACCACATCTCGTCCGGGACGACGGCCGTGTGCTCGAGCTCGAGGACTGTCGCCTCGTCCCCCGCCGGCGAGAGGCGGACCTCGAGGTCGGACGCGGCGGCGTCGCCGCCCATCTCGGCGTAGCCCCAGGTGACGTGGAGCAGGTGCGGTCGCGCGCAGGACACGATCTGGCCACCGGCGTTGCCCTCGAACTGGTAGCGCCCGCCGACGCGGTAGTCGCCCGTGACCGGCAAGAACCACCGACCGATCCGCTCGGGGTTGGTCAGGGCGTCCCAGACGTCGTCGATCGGAGCATCGAAGGTCCGGCGGAGCAGGAGCGACCGGGCGTCGCCGGCCGCGACGTGTCGCGCGGCCACGGCGCGGTGGACGGCCTCGATCTCGTTGACCATGTCGATCATCAGGTGGCCTCCTTGCGGGCTATCGCTGGTGGCGGTTCGGAGCCGGCGTTCCCGTTTTCCGCGCGCCAGCTCCGTCGCCAGCGAGTCGAGCCGCTGGTCCCAGAACCGTCGGAAATGCTCGAGCCAGTCGTCGATCTCGCGCAGCGGGGCGGAGTCGACCGCGTAAAGACGCCGCGCTCCCTCGGGTTGGACCGTCGCGAAGCCGTTGTCGCGAAGCACCTTGAGGTGCTGGGACACGGCCGGCTGCGAGATCCCGAACTCGGCCTGGACGACGGCCGCGATCGCGCCCGAGGTCAGCTGGCCGTCCGCGAGCAGCTCCAGGATCCGCCGCCTGATCGGGTCTCCGAGCACATCGAACGCGTGCATGGCCTAAAAGATACAGTGGAAACTTATATAAGTCAATGGTGATATCAACTCATTCGTGCCCGTGGCACACTGGCGATCGTCAGGAGGGCGCACCGATGTCCACCACCGCCCAGACGGGACAGCCGGCCGACGAAGGATCCGCCGGCGACGCGGAAGCTGCCCCGGTCCGCTCCGGCCTGATCCGGTCGATCGCCCATCGCCTCGCCGGCGACGCCATTGCGCTCCCGATCGAAGGTCAGCTCGCGTCGTTCGATGGCGCGACCGGGTGGCTCAACTCCGAGCCGCTGACGCCCGAGGCACTTCGGGGCCGCGTCGTCCTTGTGGACTTCTGGACGTACACCTGCGTGAACTGGCTCCGGACCCTCCCCTACGTGCGGACGTGGGCCGCGAAGTACGCAGACGCCGGTCTCACGGTCGTCGGCGTTCACACGCCGGAGTTCGGATTCGAGCACGACCTGGACAACGTGACCGCCGCTGTTCGCACCTTCGACGTCCGCTACCCGGTTGCGATCGACAGCGACTACGCCGTCTGGCGGGCATTCGCGAACCACTTCTGGCCGGCGGCGTACATCGCCGACGTCGACGGGCGGATCCGCCACCATCACTTCGGGGAGGGGGAGTACCCGGCGATCGAGATGGCCATCCAGCAGCTCCTGCTCGACGCCGGAGCGGAGGGTGTCGACCAGGACCTCGTCATGGTCGAGCCACATGGCCTGGAGGTTCCCGCCGACTGGGCCGTGGTCCAGTCGCCCGAGACATACGTCGGTTACCGGCAGGGCAATGGCTTTGCGCAGTCGGACGTCGCACGTCTCGATGCGCCCCAGGTCTACACGGCACCCGCCAGGCTGCCCCTCAACCAGTGGGCGTTGACGGGGGCGTGGACCGTGGCCGGGCACGCCGCGCAGTCCAACGAGCCGGGAGCCCGCCTCGCCATCCAGTTCCACGCGCGCGACGTCAACCTCGTGATGGGACCGGTTTCGAAGGGAGGGGCCGCCATCCCGTTCAGGGTCTTCCTCGACGGCCAGGTGTCGCGGACCGCCCACGGAGACGACGTCGACGTCGACGGCAGGGGGAGTGTCGGTGAGCAGCGCACGTACCAGCTGATCCGCCAGCAGGGTCCGATCTCCACGCGCCGGTTCGAGATCGAGTTCGTCGAGGCCGGCGCGGAGGCGTACTGCTTCACCTTCGGCTGACCGCCGCCCCGGGGGCTCGGCGACGCCGAGGTATCATGCGAGCCTCGCGCGCCTGTAGCTCAGTGGATAGAGCGTCGGCCTCCGGAGCCGAAGGTCGCAGGTTCGAATCCTGTCGGGCGCGCCATTTCAACATTTTCGGGCAGAGCCAGCGCCAATCCGTGCGCGTAGGCCGCCTGGGTCAGCCGGACACCCGCGATCACCGGGCCGGCGACCGTGATCCGGTCGTAGATGGCGTGCATCAGATCGCGCATTGTTCCGGCCGTCATGCGGCAACCTGCACGTCCGCCACGCGCTCGTCGGCGATGATCCGCCCGTCACGCATCCGGATGATCCGGTCGCAGGCGGCGCCAACCTCCTGGTCGTGGGTGACGATGAGCACGGTCTGCCCGCGCTCACGGTTGAAGCGACGGAGCAGGCCCAGGACTTCCGCGGCCCGGGATGAATCCAGGTTGCCCGTCGGCTCATCACCGAGGATCAGCTTCGGGTCGTTCACGAGGGCACGGGCGATGGCCACGCGCTGCTGCTCGCCCCCTGACAACTCCATCGGCCGGTGCCCCGCTCGCTCGGCAAGGCCGACCGACGCCAGCGAGGCGCGCGCAGCCACACGGGCTGCCGAACCGGACGTCCCGGCATACTCGGCGGCGAGGGCCACGTTCTCCTCGGCGGTGAGCGTCGGGACCAGGTTGAAGGACTGGAACACGAAGCCCATCGATCGAGCCCGGATGGACGTTCGCTCGCCGTCCGAGAGGGTCGTCGCATCGACCCCATCGATGCGCAGGGTCGGGGCCGGGCCGTCGTCGGTATCCGGCGCGTGGAGCAGCCCGAGCAGGTGCATGAGCGTGCTCTTGCCGGAGCCTGACGGCCCCATGATCGCCACCATCTCGCCGGCGGCGATGCTGACGTCAACACCCTGCAGGGCATCGATGCTGGTCCGGCGCGACAGCCGGTAGGTCTTGCGCAGGTCGGTCGCTTCGATCAGGTTCATCGTTCGCTCCTTCGTCGTTCGGTCGTTGGTCATTCGTAGCGCAGGGCCGACACCGGGTCGAGCCGTGCGGCAGTCCAGGCCGGGATGATCCCGGCCACCATCCCGAGGATCGTGCTGAAGCCGACCGCGAACGCCGCGGTCTGTGCGGTGAGGTCGAAGAGGACGGTGCCGCTCGATCGGCCGGCCTCGTTGACCAGGACGACGACCGCAGCGCCCAGGCCGAGCCCGATCAGGCCGCCCAGCAGCCCGATGACCCCGGCCTCGGCGACGAGCTCGCGGACGATGCGTCGCCGGGAGCCGCCGATGGCCCGCCGGATGCCGATCTCGCGGGTCCGCTCGGCCACGCTCATGGCCATCGTGTTGATCACCGACAGGCCGCCCACGATGAGGCTGATGGCGGCCACCCCGATGATGATCGCGTTGAAGATCACGGTCGTGGCGCCGACCGTCTCGGAGAACTCGGCGCCGGTCATGGTCGCGCTGTTCTCGACCGCGGCCTCGATCGCCGCGGCCACCGTCGTCGGGTCGGCACCGACTTCGGGGAAGACGACGATCTGGTTGGCCAGCTCGTCCGCCTGGAGCGACTCGGCGACGAGTGGGGGCAGGTCGCCCAGGTACAGCGCCTGGGCCGTCGAGAGCGGGATGAAGCCGTTCGTGTCGGGCGAGCTGAGGGTGGGTTGCAGGGTCCCAAGGACCTCGAAGGACTCGCCTCGGATGTCGACCGTCCCGCCGGCGACGACGCCGTACTTGCGGGCGATGGTCGACCCCAGGACCACGACGTTGCCGGTGTCCTCGGCGATGAGCTGGCGTCCCGTGGCCAGCTCGAGTGTGAACGTCTCGAACCCGGCGTCGGCGCCCGGGATGGTCCCGACCAGGAAGTCCGGCGCGCCGAACCCGATAGCGGGATCGGGGTCCCACGGGATCTCGACCTTGGGCTGGACGGCACCGACGCCGTCGAGGCCGGCGATGATCTCGACGTCGTCGAGGCGCATCGGCGACGAGCCGAAGGCCATGCCGTCGGTGACGACGATCTTGTCGGCGAAGTATTCGCTGCCCATGCCGACGAGGCCGTTGATCTGGTTGGCCAGCGAACTGAACACCACGAGTGCCCAGATGCCGATGGTGATGCCGGTGATGGTCAGGCTCGTGCGCAGCTTGCGCCGCGAGAGCTCTCGGAGATTCGCATGACTACCCTGCTTTCAGGCTGAAGGGGGGATAGCGGTCGGTCACGAGCAGGAACGCGTAGGCGTTCACGCGCAGGCTCCACCGCCCGACGCCGACCACGTAGTTGAAGAGCGGCTGGGGATAACGCCCGGTCATGAGGATCGCGAACCAGGCGATCACGATGGCGAGGGCCGCTCCGATGATCAGGACGATCAGCGCGACGTAATGGGGGATCGCCAGGAACCACTTGACCAGTGGAAGCCAGCGGTTCAGGTCGCGATCGACCTCTGGATACTCGATCTCGAGGTGCACCGATTGCTCCTCGACAGTGGACGGATATCGGTCCGTGAGCAGGGCCACGTAGGCACCGACGCGGGCGCCGAAGCGGGTCAGCTCCCGTGCGAAGTCGAACCACCAGCGCGGGTAGCGCATGCGGATGACGATCATCAGCGCCGTGGCGAAAGCCAAGCCAGCGAGCAGTCCACCGCCGGCTCCGACAATTTGCTCACCGGCTGCGGTGACCATCATGTGGGTCCCGCTCCCCGTGATCACTCCGAGCACGATGGCAATCGGTATGACCCAGATCAGGCGAAAGAAGGTCGTAACCCGATCAAGGCGTTCGGGGTAGTCAATGGTCAGACGAGCCGCGTACGGCCCCACTGGCATCGCTGGCGCCGTCACGACGCCACACTCGCCCGCGTCAGCGCGGCCAGCGCGCCGCGGTCGCTGATGCTGATGATGACCTTGCCCCGGGCACGTCCGAGTTCCAGGTAGCGGATCGCCTCGGCTGCTTGGTCGAGGCGGTAGGTCCGGTCGATGACCGGCACGATCTTTCCGTCGTCTGTCAGCTGCGCAAGGACGAGCAGGTCGGCACTGCTCGGAGCGGTCGTGAACGAGACGATCCTGTGGCTCGTGAACCGCGTCAGCACCACGGCAGCCAGGATGTGACCGATCGGCCCCACCCAGCGGTTGGTACCGACGTATGACAGCAACAGCGTGCCCGTCGCGGTCAGCGCGCGTCGTCGAGCCGACAGTGAGTGGTTGCCCACAAGGTCCAGGATGACGTCATACCGACTGGCTGACTCCGTGAAGTCCTCGCTGGTGTAGTCGATGACGTGGTCGGCGCCGAGTGATCGAACCATCTCGACGTTCGGGCCGCTGGTCACCGCGGTCACCTCGGCGCCCAGGACCTTGGCGATCTGCACCGCATAGGTGCCGACGCCGCCCGAGGCCCCATTGATCAGAACCCGCTGCCCGGGCTGGACCTGTCCGGCATCGCGAAGCCCCTGGAGTGCGGTGAGCGCGGCCAGCGGCATCGCGGCGGCCTGTTGGAAGCTGAGGCTCGACGGCTTGGCCGCCAGGGCGGTGTCCGGCGCCGCGACGTACTCCGCGATCGCGCCGGGGACGCTCCCGTACACCTCGTCGCCGGGGCGGAAGGCGGTCACCAAACTGCCTACCGCCGCCACACGACCGGCGAGGTCCGTGCCCGCGACGGCGAACTGGGGTCGACGCGGGCTAAAGCCGAGTCCGGAGCCCGCGGCGCGCATCAGATAGGGGCGGCCGCGCAGGATGAGCCGGTCGGCGGTGTTGACCGACGCGGCATGCACGCGCACCAGCACGTCGTGGTCGCCGATCGTGGGCTGGTCGATGTCGCGCAGTCTGCAGGTCATCGGGTGAGCCATAGGTTGGTTGAACGATTGCCTTCATGGTGGTCTCCTGCTAATGTACGGCGTACATCGCCAATACGGCGTACATTAGATGTACAGCGTACATACGTCAAGACCCAGGTGCCGAGAGGGATGCCAATGTTTGTCAAGCAACGATCGAGGACCAGACGACGAGTCCCACTCAGCCGGCAGCGAGTGCTCCGAACGGCCATCAAGCTCGCTGATGAAGGCGGAATCGAGTCGCTCAGCATGCGGAACGTCGCCCAGGAGCTGGGGGTATACCCCATGGCGCTCTACAACCACTTCGCGAACAAGGACGATCTGCTCGACGCGATGGTCGACGTGATGTACGAGGAGATCGACGTCACCGCCGGAGGGTCAGACTGGAAAGGGGCGATGCGTCAGCAAGCCAACTCGATCCGCGAAGTGCTCGCGCGTCACCGCTGGGCGCTGGGGGTGATCCAGTCCCGCGTCCATCCAGGCCCGGGCAACATGCGATACCACGACATGGTGATACGGGCGTTGCGGCAGGCTGGCTTCTCCGTCGCGATGGCCGTTCACGCCTTCACCCTGCTCGACAGCTTCATCTTCGGCTTCGCGCTGCAAGAGCAGACCCTGCCCTTCGAAAGCACGGACCAGGTCGACAAGTTGGCGATCGAGATTTCAGCCAGTTCCCCGCTGACGACTATCCCTACCTCGCCGAGTCCGTTGCCGAGCACGTGGGCAAGGCCGGCTACGACTTCGCCAGCGAGTTCGACTTCGGTCTCGATCTGATCCTCGCCGGTCTGGACAGCCTCCGGGCGTCGCCCGACCGTGCCGATCCCATCGGCACGGCCTGACTGCGGAGCGAGAGTGGTTGGCGCATAGTCCGGCTTGAGCGAGCGATGGGCACTCGGGGTCGCGCGCGGGGGCTCAGCCTGCATTCAAGAGATCACGCTGGCTCCAGGCTCGGGACGACGAGCCAACCAAGGGCGCGGCCCGAATAGATCAGCTGCTCGGTCGTCAGTCCCGACCGCGCTCGTAGGTCGGCGAGGTGCCGCTTGACGGTGCTGGGCCTGATACCCACGAGTTCGGCCGCGTCGTGGACCGACCCGCCGGCGGCGACGTAGGCGGCAAGCACGTCCATCTGGCGCCGCGTCGCCTGCGGCGGAAGCACCCCGCGCTGGTACCCGTCCCTCATGCCAGCCGCCTAGCAGCGGCCAGCCACTCGTCGCGCCCCTCGATCGGGATGGTGTAGGTTGAAATCGCGCGTCCAACACCTGTCGGGCGCGCCAACGCCCATCGAGATCCGCCACTGGCTCCCCGAACACCTGGCGGGCCCCAGTGAAGGGGGCTTGAGGCGTTCACCAAGCTGGACGCCATGTGGGTTCGCGCTCAGGCTGGGTTGGAGCCGATGGTCGAGGTGTAGCGGCATGGCCAAGCTGATCTACCTGACGAACCTGTCTCTTGACGGCTACATCGAGGACGAACGCGGCTCCTTCGACCTGGGCCCGCTCGACGACGAGTTGTTCGCGTCCTACACCGACCTCCTGCGTTCCGTGGGCACGTTCCTCTATGGGCGGCGCCTGTACGAAACGATGACCCCCTGGGAAACCAACGCCGCCCTCGCCGCGCAGTCCCACCTCACGGCCGACTTCGCGACCGCGTGGCAAGCGGCGAACAAGGTCGTCTACTCCACGAACCTGGCCGTGGTGCCAACCGCGAAGACCCGGCTCGAACATCGCTTCGACCCTGCCTCGGTACGCGAGATGAAGGCCTCGGCTACAAGTGATCTGACCGTGGGGGGCGCGCACCTCGCGGCGCAGGCTATCAAGGCCGGGCTGGTTGACGAATACCAGCTGTTCGTCTGGCCCGTGGTCGTCGGTGGAGGCAAGCCCGCCCTGCCCGGTGGCGAGCGCATCGACCTCGAGCTCCTCGATGAGCGCCGAATTCGAAAACGGTGTCGTGCATCTCCGATATCGCATCCGAACCTGAACTTCCAGAGCATTGCTGCATAAGATGTTCGGACGGGCGTCGCCCGCGCCCCACGGCTGGCGCTTGAGCGTGGAAGCTACCCGCTCCCGCTGACGGCCTCGCGAGCGTGGCGAGCGGCGTCGGCGTGATGCCTTACACGGTGCGGGGTCGCCACGGCTCGTCCTGGTGCGCGAGCCAGACCAGCTCGGGATCGAGCGCGACCACCAGCAACTGGCCCTCGGTGTGCGGCTCGTCGAGCTCGCCGGACCAGACCGCGACGTCACCGCAGATGACGACCGGACGCCCGCCATCCTCGACGACGACCACCTGGGTGCCGCGGGTGTGGCCCGGCGCCGGGACGAGTCGGAGTCCGGGAAGCAGCTCGAGCTCGCCATCGACCGGCACGTACCGCACGCCGGGCGCGTCGACCCACTCACGGATGGTGTAGTCGTCCTGGCTCCGCGCGTCGTCGAGCTCCCGGCGCTGGACGTAGATCGGCCTGCCGGCGAAGAGGTGGTTGCCGCCGCAGTGGTCGAAGTGCAGGTGCGTATTGACGACGATGTCGATGCCGGCGAGGTCGAAGTCCTGCTTGCTCAGTGGGCTGAGGCGCGGATCCATGTCGGCCACGGCCGGGTGCAGCTCGGTCATGCCGGTGTCGACCAAGACGCGCCCACCGGGATGGTCGATGACGTGCACATAGACCGGCATCCGTTCGCCCTCGGCGAGCAGGTCGGCCACGCGGACTGGCGTGATGGTGATCGAGGCGGGGGCGTTCATCGGGTCCCGATCGCTGGCCTCGGCGGAGGTCATCGTTTCTTCCCTCCGAAACCGGGGATCGCCGTGGCCTGTTTCATCCATGACGCGACTTGGAGCTCGTCGATATCGTCCACTGATTCGAGGTCCACGCCGCGCGAGTCCTTGCCCATCCCGATCGGCGTCACGGGCGGTACGGGCGTGAGTGACGTGCCGCGCCCGAATGTGAGCTTGACGTGGCCGGCGAAGCCGCCGCACGAGAAGCACCAACCGTCGCCGACGCCGTACCACGCCATGCCCCATTTCACGCTGCGCTGCAGGGTCGGCAGCGTCTGCGCCGCCAGGGCATCAACGCGTTCGGCGATCGAACGTTGCGGCTGCGGCAAGCTGCTGATGTAGGCAAAGACCGGCTTGTCGCCGACCGCCGCCTTCGCGGGGCTTGCCCTGCCGGTCATGGCAACCGGCAGCGTCGCGACGACGCTGCCTTTCGCGCGTGCGCTCGGTGGTCCGTTTTCCGTTGTCAGGCGACGTCATCTTCGATTCCTCACGACCTTGAGCTTCCTCACTGGCTGATCTCCGCCGGCATCGGGAAGTGTTCCTCGATCCAGGCCTGCCACAGCGGCCTCTCACGGGCGACGGTCGCGGCCGCCTGATCGCCGTAGAGGTAGAAGTTGAACGCCGCCATGACCGACTCGCCCAGGTCCATGGTGAACAGGGCGGCGATGCCTGGCCCCGGCCGGTCGAGCCGAAGCAGCGCGCCGGGCGGATCCTGGCCGCCGTCCTCAACGATGCCGCCCAGCGCCGGAACGCCTGCCGGGGCGACCCACGCCTGCCCGTCGCCCAACGCGTCGAACCCCACGGCCGCGGTCAGCGCCGCCCAGGCGTCTGCTGGCGTTCTCGCCGCCGGAGCCAGGAAATTCATGAATGCGGAGCGCTGGCCCCGGAAGTGCGTGAGGTAGAGGTGCAGGACGTGGAAGGCGCCGGGCATGCCCGATTCGGTGCCGATCAGCTGGTCGTCCCAGTCGTCCGTGCTGGCGAAGAGGCTTTGCACCACACGGACGACGCAGACACCGCCCGCCCGCGCTTCGACGCTCCACTCGGTCGCGACCGGCGGCGAGCCTGGGAACCAGCCGTCTCCCTCGCTGGCGAACATCCGCGGCGCGATCCCAGGCCGTCACCACGGAGCGGGCCTCCATGCCCGGGCCGAGGTTCACCGTCAGCGCGACGGGCTTCCCGTCGCGCTCCTCGAACTCCGCCGGCGCGAACCAGGACGAGATGCCCGGCCCGGTGGCGATGGCCTGCCAGACTTCCTCCGGCGTGCCGGGGACCTCGACTTCGACCTGGATGGAACGGCGTCCGGACGCTTCCATCTTCACGCTCATGATGGCTCCTTCGGCTCGGTCTTCTGCGGGAGCGGGTGCGCCACGACGACCAGGCGATGCGCGCGGCCGCCGGGGGCGGACTCGTCGTGATACTTCGACACGAGTGTCGCGATGGCTTCGGTGAGCTCGGTGCTGAACGCCGCCCGGTCCGTCGCCGACCGGAAGCGAACCTCGGTATCCACCGCCAGGGTCGCCAGGCGTTTGTCCGCCTCCTTCGCACGACGAACGAGGTCGCCCACCTCGCGGATGACCCGAGCGCCCAGGGCGATGAGATAGCTCGCGGACAGCCGATCGACTTCCCGATCCGGATCGACGGCGACCGGGCCCATGGCGCTCGGCGACACGACGTAGGAAGCGGCCGTCGCGACGAGCAGCCGTTCCGTCAGCCCGCCCCACTTGCGTTCCTGGGCCAGCCGCACCAGCCCGTGCGCCTCCAGCGCGTGCAGGTGGTAGTTGACCTTCTGCCGAGGCAAGCCGACCCGCGTGGCCAACGTCGCCGCCGAGGCGGGCTCGGCCAGCTCGGAGAGGAGTCGGCTTCGCATCGGCTCCAGGGCCACCGTCGCCGCCGCCGGATCATCGATGACCTGGATGTCGAGCATGTGGAGACGGTAGCCTTGACAACTTTTGTTGTCAATCCGAAGCCCTTCTGCGAACATGTATGGCGTCCAGACGGAGTGTGGCGATGACCGAGCATGCGGTGGTGATCGTCGGCGGAGGTCCGACCGGCCTGATGCTGGCCGGTGAGCTGGCGTTGGCGGGCGTCGATGTCGCCATCGTCGAGCGGCGAGCCAACCAGGACCTCCCCGGCTCGCGCGCGGGCGGTCTGCAGGCGCGCACGATCGAGGTGCTCGATCAGCGCGGGATCGCGGATCGGTTCCTCGCGGAAGGACAGAAGGCGCAGGTGGCAGGGTTCGCCGGCGTCCGTTTGGACATCAGCGACTTCCCCACTCGTCATCCCTACGGGCTCGGGCTGTGGCAGAACCACATCGAGCGGATCCTGGCCGGCTGGGTCGGCGAGCTGGCGGTGACGTTCTATCGCGGACGCGAAGTGACGGGCTTCGCGCAGGACGACACCGGCGTCGACGTCGCGCTGGCCGACGGCCAGTCGCTGCGGGCCGAGTATCTCGTCGGGTGCGACGGCGGACGCAGTCTGGTCCGCAAGGCAGCCGGCATCGAGTTCCCCGGCTGGGATCCGACGACGAGCGCCCTGCTGGCCGAGGTCGAGACGACCGAGGAGCCCGGAGCTGGGCATCCGCAACACTCCGTCAGGCCGGCACGCGATCGGCAAGGTGGCCTACGAGGTCAGGGACGGCGAGGTGGTCTACAAGCCCGGGGGGACGGTCGGAGTCATGCTCACCGAGCCGCACGTCGGTACGACCGAACCCACCCTGCGCGATATCAGCGAGGGCCTCATCGCCGTCTACGGAACCGACTACGGGATCCACAGCCCCACCTGGATCACGCGGTTCACCGACATGACGCGTCAGGCCGCGACCTACCGCGCGGGACGCGTCCTGCTTGCGGGCGACGCGGCGCACGTGCATTCCCCGGTCGGCGGGCAGGGCCTGAACATGGGTGTGCAGGATGCGGTGAACCTGGGATGGAAGCTGGCGCAGGTGGTCGACCGGACCTCCCCGGAACGCCTGCTGGACACCTACCATGCCGAGCGCCACCCGGTCGCTGCCCGCGCCCTCCGTGACACGATGGCGCAAGTCGTGCTCATGCGACCCGACGATCGCATCGAGGCGCTGCGCGACATCGTGGCCGAGCTGCTGAGCATGGACGAGCCGCGGAAACGGTTTGCGGCGAGGATGTCCGGTCTGGACATCCACTACGACCTGGGCGAGGGGCATCCGCTGCTCGGGCGCCGCATGCCCGACCTCGACCTCATCACCGCCGACGGTCCGCTCCGGGTCTTCACCCTGCTCCACCAGGCGCGGCCGGTGCTTCTCAACCTGGGGGAACCAGGCGGCGTCGACCTCGGTCCATGGGCAGGTCGCGTCCAGCTGATCGACGCCACGTACGATGATGCGTGGGAGCTTCCGGCCCTCGGAGCGGTCCCTGCTCCCACCGCCATGTTGATCCGGCCCGACGGATATGTGGCCTGGGTGGGGGAGCTGACCGGGCTGGGGCTGACTGACGCCCTTGCCACGTGGTTCGGACCGCCTGCCGCGGCGTAGCGCCGGCTCGAGTGAGTTCGGTCCAGAAGGAGGGAATCGAGATGGCCAGGGTTCTCGGGATCGGTGGCGTGTTCTTCAAGGCGAACGACCCGGGCGCCCTCGCCATCTGGTATCGCGACGTGATCGGCCTCGACGTGCAGGACTGGGGCGGCGTCGTCTTCAGGCCCGAGGCGATGGCCGCCCATCCGGGCGCCGGCACCGTGTTCACGCCGTTCGCGGCCGACACCACCTATTTCGCGCCGTCGACCCGGGAGTTCATGATCAATCTCGCGGTCGACGATCTCGAGGGCATCCTGGCTAGCTGCGTGAAGCACGGCGTGGACGCGAACGTTCTCCCCGACGAGCCCAACGGCCGCTTCGCTCACATCCTCGACCCGGAAGGGACGAAGATCGAGCTGTGGGAGCCGAAGCCCATGCCGGCCTGACCGACCCCTGTCTCAGCGGACGATGGTCTGAGCGGCCGCCGCCAGGGCCGGAGCCTCGACGGTCGAGGAATCGTCCAGGCGCGGGTCTGTCGGGGTGATGCAGCCGACCGCGAGCACGCACGTTGCGATCGCGAGGAGGACGATGCGGCGCCCATTCAGCCGCGAAGGACGACCGGCGTGGGCCTTCCGGTCGGTGATGATGTCGTTCATGGCAAGCTCCTGGCGGGATTGACCCGGGGCGATCCGCGCACGCGGATCCAATGGGCTCACCATCGCGGCCCAGGGCCGGCATGGCATCGGGGCCGTCCCCCGATCGACCGCCGGGCCGACCCTGAGTCCACGCATACCCGGCGAACGGGCCGTCGGTCAGGCAGCCGCCGAGAGCTCGGTCAGCGGTCGAGTCAGGGGAGCCGGCGCAATCCCCGATGTCTCACCGCCTTTACCTGCGGCAAGGCGTCGCTCGAGCGTGCGTAAAGACCTGAGCCCTTGAAAGAAAGTCGTGCACGGCGCCACTCGTCCGACAGCCAGATGTGGCGGGGACCCTTTCGCTCGTAGTGTCGATGTCGACAAGAAGACGACACCGCAGAACGGAGGAAACCCTGATGAACACGATGCACGAGATGCTCATGCCGGAGCTCGTCGAGATCAAGCATGCCGACCGCCTGAGCCAGGCCGAAACGCAGCGGTGGCTCCGGGAAGCGACCGGGGTCGACCAGCCCGGGCGCTCCTTCCGGATCGAGGCGAGGCTCCACCTGCCACGACTGCGCCGCCGGTCGACCGCGGGGACCATCTGACGACCACCCGGGCCATCGAACCGGCCGCCACCCTTACCGGCCGGTTCGCCGCGTTTCCTGACGTCGGCGGGCCGCACCGTATGATCGATGCCGTGGCCGGTCGGATCGTCAGTCCCGAGCTGATCGGGCGCGAGCGCGAGCTCGGGTTGTGCGCACAGGCACTGCGCGACGCGGACCGTGGTCGCGCCCGGACGGTGCTGCTTGGCGGCGAGGCCGGCATCGGCAAGTCGCGTGTGCTGTCCGAGGTGCTCAGGGCGGCGCGCGAGGAAGGCGCGATCGTCCTCGTCGGTGGTTGCATCGGGCTCGCCGAGGGGTCGTTGCCCTTCGCCCCGATCGTCGAGGCGCTGCGACCGCTCGTTCGCGAGCTCGACGAGAGTGACCGCGATGATGGTCGACCATCGACGGCCGGCGTGCCCCGCGAGGCGCTGTCCTCGCTCGCCGCGTCGCTCGGATTGCTGACGGATCGGCCGGTCGCTGCGTCGGCGGGGGCGGAGCTGCGGCCCGAGTGGGTGCGAAGCCGGATCTACGAGTCCGTCCTCGACCTCCTCCGGCAGCTCTCGACCGACGGCCCGGTGGTCCTTGCGATCGAGGACCTGCACTGGGCCGACGACTCGACGCGCGAGCTCCTGGCCTTCCTCGTCCGAAATGCCCAGGCTGAACGCCTGCTCCTGATCGTCACCTTCCGGAGCGACGAGCTGACGCGACGGCATCCGCTCCTCTTCTGGCTGGCCGAGGCGGATCGCGCGCCCGGCGTCGAGCGGGTCGAGCTGGGCCGGCTGGAGCCGGAGCAGGTCGCGCGCCAGCTCGCGAGCATCCTCGGGCACACGCCTGGTCCTGCACTGATCGAGTCGGTCTTCGAGCGATCCGAAGGCAACCCGTTCTTCGCCGAAGAGCTCGTCGCCGCCGGAGCCGGGTCGCGTGGGTTGCCGGTGACGCTCCGCGAGGTGCTGGCCGCGCGCCTCGCCCACGTGTCGGAGCCCACGGTCCGGCTGCTCGGCGTCGCGGCCGTGGTCGGGCGCAAGGTCGACCATGACCTCCTCGCGCGCCTGTCCGACCTGTCCGAGCGGGAGCTCTACGAAGCCATCGAGGAAGCGGTCGCCGCGCAGCTGCTCGTCGTCGACGAAAGCTCCGTCATGGAGCGGTACGAGTTCCGCCACGCGTTGATCGCCGAGGCGTCGGCCGAGACCGTCCTGCCGAGCCAGCGTCGTCAGCTCCACGTCACGATCGCCGAAGCCCTCGAGAAGACGCCCGCACTACGCGGGGCCGAGGAGGCTGGGCACCTCGCGGAGATCGCTCATCACTGGTTCGAGGGGCGCGACCTGCCACGCGCCCTCGGATCGTCGATCAAGGCCGGGGAAGCGGCGGAACGAGCCAGCGCCTTCGTCGAGGCATTCCGCCAGGACGAGCGTGCCCTCGAGCTGTGGGACGTCGTTCCGGACCCGGAGGCCGCCACCGGGCTCGACCGCGTCGAGCTGATCCGTCGCGCCGCCCATGCCGGTCAGCTCTCGGGTGAGTTCATGGCGGCCGCCCGGTTGCTCCGCGACGGGATCGCGATCCTCGAGTCGGCGGGCGACGTGGTCCTCGCCGGGGTCCTCTACGAGCGGCTGGGTCGCGCACTGTGGACGGCGGGCAGGCTCACCGACTCGCTCGACGCCTACCGAACCGCCGTCGAGCTGGTGCCCGACGCGCCCACCGTCGATCGGGCGCGCGTCCTCGCCGGCTACGCGCAGGTGCTGATGCTCGGCGGCCGCTATCAAGCTTCCCTCCCGATCGCCGAGGAGGCGTATGCGATCGCCCGGGCCGCCGGCCAGCGCCAGCTCGAAGGACATTCGGCGACGACGCTCGGGACGGACCTAATCTATGCGTCGCCGACGGGTGTCGAACCCGGCATCGAGCTCATCCGGGGAGCGCTCGCGATCGCGGAGGAGGTGCATGGCATCGACGACATCGGTCGCGGCTACGCGTGCCTCTCATCGGTCTTCGATGTCGTCGATCGCGTTGAGGAGAGCCTGGCAGCCGCCAGCGAGGGCGTCGAGCGGATGCGGGAGCTCGGGCTCAGCGCGTCGTATGGGTCGTTCCTCCAGATGAACGTGGTGGATTCGCTGCTCTCGCTGGGACGGTGGGACGAGGCGCTACGCCTGACCGAGGCCGCCGAACCGATCAGCCGCGGCAACGGCAGGATCTTCGTCAACCTGCAGCTTGGACGGCAGTACACGATGCGAGGGTCGTTCGAGGCCGCGGGACGGGTCGTCGACCACGCGTCGAGCGAGCTCGCGGGCGCCTCGGAGGCGCAATTCACCGGACCGTTGTCGGTGATGCGGATGGATCTCGCGGTCTGGCTCCGCGACATCGACGCCGCCCGGGCCGTCGCAGACGAGTTCATGCCGACGCTCGAGGAGACCGAGGACCGCTCAGCGCTGGCCTGGTTCTACGCGGGGGCGCTGCGCGTCGAGGCGGAAGCCGTCGAGCGCGCACGCGCGGCGCGAGATGATCCTGCCGTCGATGTCGCGCTCCGGCGCGCCGAGACGTTCATGTCGGCATCGGACCGCCTCGATGATGAGTCACTCGCCCCGGCGTATCGGACGCACGTCAGGGTCGGCATCCATTTCGCGAAGGCCGAGGCGACTCGGATCGTGGGCGTCCCCGACGCGGCCGCGTGGGCCGCGGCGGTCGCGGCGGCCGATGCCCGGCCGTCGGTCTACGAGGCGGCCTACGCGCGCTTCCGGCAGGCCGAGGCGCTACTCGCCGGGCGCGGCTCACGGGACGAGGCAGCCATGCTGCTGGCTCGAGCACGCGAGATGACGCCGGCGCTGGACACGGCACCCTTGCGCGTAGCGATCGAGGGTCTGGCGGCGCGGGCTCGGTTGTCACTGGGCGACGGCCCGAGCGACGTCCCGCAGGCGGTGTCGCCGGGTGACGCGACGGCCTACGACCTCACGGCCCGCGAGATCGAGGTGCTCCGCCTCGTCGCGGCCGGGAGAACGAACCGCCAGATCGGCGAGGAGCTGTTCATCAGCGAGAGCACAGCCGGCGTCCACGTCTCACGGATCCTCGCCAAGTTCGGGGTCGCGGGGCGGGTCGAGGCAGCCACGATGGCGGCCCGGCTCGGCCTGACCGACTAACACTCGACACCGCGACGGCCGGACGAGAGCGCCCGCGGGGGGTCGATCACCCGCTCTGCCGTACGCAGAGCGCCTCGACGGTCGCCAGGAGCAGGTCGATGTCGATCGGCTTCGAGAGATAGCCGTCGAAACCAGCCTCACGGAACCGCTCGTCATCGCCCTTCATCGCCTGCGCTGTCACCGCGAGCACCGGGATCGAGGCGGTCCGCTCGTCCCTCCGGAGCCGGCGCAGGGCCTCCGTGCCGTCCATGTCCGGCAGACGGATGTCCATCAACACGATCGCCGGTCCGTGCTCGGTCGCCAGCAGTCAGCGCCTGTCCGCCAGTCGTTGCCTCGAGGCGTCCGATAGCCCGGTCGCTCGAAGCACGTCCCGAAGCAGGGTCATGTTCCTCGCGTTGTCTTCGACCACGAGGATCTGCTCACCGGCCATCGGCTACGTCGGAGGTGCCGGCAGCGTGAACACGAACCGTGCTTCCCTTCCCGGGCTGCGCTCTCGACCCAGATACGTCCGCCGTGCAGCTCGACCAGGCGCTTGGACAGCGCCAGGCCGAGCCCGGTCCCCTCGCGCTGCTCCTTGCCCGCCGCCGCCTGCTGGAACTCCTCGAAGATCCGTTCCTGGTCTTCCGGGGCGATCCCCGGTCCGCTGTCGCTGACGGAAACCCGCACCTCGCCGTCGAGGCGCGACGCGGCGACGTCGACCGTGCCGCCAGCCGGCGTGAACTTGACCGCGTTCGAGAGCAGGTTGAAGACCACCTGCCTGACTCGGCGCTCGTCACCGATCACCGTGTCGACGCCTGGATCCGATGACAGCGAGATCCGGACGTCTCCCCTGGTCGCTCGGCTCCCGGACCATCACGACGCCGCGCTCGAGCGCCGCGGGCAGGGAGAATGCCGCGACCTGGAGCTCGATCTGGCCGGCCTCGACCTTCGAGAGGTCGAGGACGTCGTCGATCAGGGACACGAGATGCCGAGCCGAGGCGAGGATGTCGTCGAGGTACTCGGCCTGCTTGTCGTTGATCTCGCCGTACAGCTGCTTCCGCAGGACCTGCGAGAAACCGCTGATCGCGTTCAGCGGCGTCCGCAGCTCGTGCGACATGTTGGCCAGGAACTCCGACTTGTGGCGGCTCGCGGCCTCGAGCTCACGGGTCTGCTCGTCCAGCCTGGCAAGGGCGATCGTGAGCTCCCGCGTCCGCTCCTGGACCTGTTGCTCGAGGCCGGCGTGGGACTCCTCCAGCCGTTCAGCCATCCGGTTGAATTCCTGCGGCAAGGGCTCCGAGCTCGTCACCGCTCGAGATCTCGATCCGCTGATCGAGGGCACCGGAGCCGACCCTCGCTGCGGCGACCTGGATCGACTCGATCGGCCTGACGAGGTTGCGGGCCAGCAGCACGCTCGTCGCGATCGCCAGGAGGAGGAAGACGACGAGGAGCAGCGCTGTTCGCCAGATCGCCGACTGGATCGGCGCGAACGCCTCGCTGAGCGGCTCCTCGACGAAGACCCACCAACCGGGCGGATCGACCCGTTGGTAGGCGCTGAGAACCTCGTCCCCCGTCGGGATCGCGCCCCGAGGTCACCACGTCCGCGCGTGCCGTAGCCGCCCCAGTCAACGCGGCTCGCACCTGCGGGAGCGTCGGCGAAGCTCGTGTGGCGCGAGGACGAGGTTCGTGTCCGGATGGGCGATGAGCGTGCCTTGTGCGTCGACGGCGTACGCGTAGCCGGCAGGCGCCGATCCTCGCCCTGGCGATCGCGTCCACGACGGATCTCAGGTCGACGTCGGCCTCGATGACGCCCTGCCCGGGGCCATGCTCGGCGATGGCGATGGTCATGTGGGGCCTGCTGTCGCGCTCGTTGAACGTGACGCGTGCCGAAGTATGGCTGCCCGGTCCTCGCGCGGCTGAACGCCTCGGGATCGACGCGATCGCTCCCGCAGACCTTCGTGTCGATCGCGTCCGTATCGAGCGAATAGACGCGAACGCAGGCTCGGCCACTCGCATCGAAGTACGTCAGCCGTGCTCAGCAGCTTCTGGTGCGCCGAGAAGTCCGCGGAATTGCTGGAGACGCTCCGTCGGGTCGACCGGTCGGCTCGCCACCGTGTCGAGGTCGCTGAGCATGTCCTGGATGAACTGATCGATGGACACGGCGGCGGACGACGCCTTGTCCGCCTCCACCCCGGTCACCGCCCGCTTGCTGTCCTCGTAGGCGAAGTAGGACTCGGTGACGCCGACGGAGACGATGGCCGCGGTGACGAGCACCACGACGACCAGCGTGTATTTCCAGATCAGGCGGTGATGCGGCCGTGCGGGCGCAGCCACTCGATTCGCTCCAGTCCGGGGTCGCCTACCGATAGACCTTGTCGGCGCGGGTCGATCACGTCCTGCGGCACCACGATGCCGAGCTCCGCGGCTCTCTTGAGGCTGATCGCGAACTCGATCTCGGGTACCTCCTCGACGGGGAGATCCGCCGGCGGCGTGCCCCTGAGGATGGCGTCGACGATAGCGCGCGCCGGCGGCGCCGACGGGCCCCACGTCGACGCCCAACGAGAAGAGTGCGCCCTGCTCGACCCATTCCTTGCGGTGGGCCTGCACCGGCAGGTTCGCCTCCGTTGCGAGCGCGATCGTCACGCTTCGAGAAGTTCAGTCGGAGGCTCGGCGACAGGAGGAACGCGCCATCGACCTCTCCGGGGCCGAGCGAGTGAAAGGCGCGCTCGATGTCCGGCTTCGTCGGACGCTTCCCGGATGTCGAGCTCGAGCCCGAGCTGCTCCGCGGCATCCTTTGCCTGCGCCAGAAGGGGTGGCGTCGCCGGCGTCGGTCGGGTCGACGAGCGTCAGCAGCCGCTGCAGCCCTCGGCACGATCTGCTGGTAGAGCTCGAGCTGCTTGACGACCGGATCTCTCGCGCCGAAGACCCCGGTCAGGTTCCCGCCCGGGTGGGACAGGCTCTCGACGAGGCCCTGCGCGAACCGGATCGGACGGGTGCAGGAAGACCACCGGGATCCGACTTGTCGGCTCGCGCTGTTGCGGCCTGCGCGGCGCCGATGGACTTGTCCTCGAAGGCGACGATGACGTCCACGCGCTCGCGAACGAATGCCTGCGGCCTGCGCCTTGGCCTGCTCCCGGCTCGAGATTGCGCCAGATCAGCTCGATCTTCGGGCTCTGGACGTGCCCGTCCTGCGGTAAGCCTTGCCGTGAGCTCGTCCGTGCGACCCGTCGAGCCAGCCCAGCTCAGCCAGACGCCCGACGAGCGTGTTCAGCGACGGCGGGACGTGGTCCGTTCCGACATGCATCAGGCCGACGCGTGGGATGGCGGGCGGGGTCGGGCTGCCGTTGCCGGTCGAACAAGCGCCAAGCAGACCGGCGAAGAGCGATGACGCTGATCAGCGCCAGCGGGAATGGCCGAGTCTTCATCGGATCCCTACTCTCTGACCGGTCGCGCGGCGAGAACCTACTCCAGTCGTGTTCGGCCGTCGTATCGCCGCGGATCAGTCCCTCGATTCGATCTCGCCGAGCACCTGACGCGCCGCCGGCCGTGGCCGCGCGGCGCGTCGAATGCGAGGCTCAGAAGGGGCAGGTCCCCGGATCGGGCTCGTCGATCCGTGGCGCCGAGCCGTCGGGGATGATCCTGGTCACGATCACGACCGCGTCGGCCTGCGTCTCGTTGCGGGCGACGTGCACATCGGTGCCTTCGTCGACGTAGGCGTCGCCGGCGCTGTGGACGGATGGCGTGCAGCTCGGGTCGCTCGCCTCGTAGAAGGTCAGCGTTCCGGCCTTGACGATCACGAGGCTCGGGCCCGGGTGGCTGTGCCAGCCGAACGAGCCACCGGGCGCGACGCGGTTCTCGACGACCGTCAAGGTGCTCTCGCCCTTGGTCCGGAGGTGCGTCTTCCAGTCCCCGTTCTTGACGAGGAAGTTGACTGGATCGAGGGTGCCGGTCGCGATCGTGGTGCTGGTCAGACCCGAGGCCGGGGTGGCCAGGGCGACGCCCCCGATCGCCACGACGGCGAGCAGCGCGGCGGTCAGCGCGAAGACAAATCGGTCATGGATCTTCGTCGCTTCATCGGTTCTCCCATCCGTCGCTCTTGGCGGAGCGTCTGCATCCGCTTCGACGAACGTACGAGGGCGCCGATCGCGCGGCCAACCGTGCCTGCCTGCATGTGTCGGGGGATGCTGGCACCCCGCCGAGCCGGCAGTCGGTCGACTGGAGCCGTCAGTCCGGGTCGCGCGCGCAGAACCCTCGAACGAGGTCGGGAAGCGTCGTCGATGTCGATGGGCTTGACGATGTAGCCGGCGAAGCCGGCATCGAGGAGCCAGTCATCGCCTGCATCGAGCCGCAGGGCCGTCACCGCCACGACCGGTATCCGCGACGTCCGCGGCTCGGCGCGGAGCCTCCGCGCAGCCTCCGCGCCGTCGAGATCCGGCAGGCGCAGGTCCATCAGGATGACGTCCGGCAGGTGCTCGGACGCGAGCGCGATCCCGTCCGCAGCGGTCGCGGCCTCGAGCGTCCGGAACCGGGCTGAGCGAAGCAGATCGCGAGCGAGCTTCCGGTTCCTGTCGTTGTCATCGACGATCAGGACGAGCGGGAGGATCCGACATCACCGACGTATTCTCCGCCCATGCCGATCCGCCTCGTGCTCGCCGAGGACCACTACCTCGTCCGTGAAGGCGTCCGGCGCCTGCTCGAGGCGGAGCCCGGCTTCGAGGTCGCCGCGGTCTGCGGCGACCTCGACTCGCTGCTCGAGGCCGTCGAGCGCGAGCGGCCGGACGTGGTGGTCACCGACATCCGCATGCCGCCGGACAACTCGGACGAGGGGATCCAGGCCGCCCGTCGATTGCGGGAGACGAACCCGGACCTCGGCGTGGTCGTCCTCAGTCAGTACGCGAACCCGAGCTACGCACTCGCGCTGCTCGACACCGGCAGCGCCGGTCGCGCCTACGTGCTCAAGGAGCGCGTGCATGACCTCGACCAGCTGGTTGCCGCCATCCGGGCCGTCTCCGAAGGAGGCTCGCTGATCGACCCGAAGGTGGTCGAAGGGTCTGGTGGCGGAACGGGCGCGCTCGGCGTCGTCTCCGCTCAGCCAGCTCACCGCCCGCGAACGTGACGTGCTGCGGAAGATGGCGGAGGGCAAGAACAACGCGTCGATCGCCGAGGACCTTGTCGTCACCGAGCGGTCCGTCGAGAAGGTGATCAACTCGATCTTCATGAAGCTCGGGCTGACGTGGGAGCCGGCGGTCCACAAGCGCGTCAAGGCGGTCATCCTGTACCTGGCCGAGAGCGATGCCGGTCAGCGCGCCGATGGCAGCCAGCCGTGAACACGCGTTCCGCCGTCCTGCCCGTCCTCGACGCTGAGACTCCCATCGAGGGCCTCGATCGGATCGCGCGATCGGTCGAGGCTCCCTCCGGGTGTTGTCCGGCGACCGTCACCTCGAAGGTCAGGCCGCCATCCGCCTCACGCACGCTGATCGTTGCCTGCGACCCGGGTGACGAGGTCGAGAGCGCCTCGACACAGGACCAGTACACGGCAGCGATGATCTCGCGGCGGATACCCCGGACCTGCCAGGCCATCGACCTCGACCGTGACGCCGGCGCGCTCCGCGGCAGACTCTGAAGGCGCTGGCAACCCGCGCCCTTCGAACAGTGGCGGATACACCTCTGGGTGAGCTCGGCCGTTTCGTCCAGCGCCTCCCGCACGTTCGAGCGCCATCTCGTCCACCAGTGCCCTTGCGGCGTCCGGATCGTCGTCGACCAGCCCGGCCAGGCGTCGCACATCGACCGCCAGCGCGACGAGGTGCTGCTGAACGCCATCGTGGAGGGCGCGCTCGATCGCGCGCCGGTCTGCGTCCGCGGCCTCGACGAGCCGCTTCCGCGACAGACCGATCTTCGCTACTTCGGCCCGCAGTCGATCGACTTCGTCCTGCAGCGGCTCGGCAGAACCATCGTTCGAGACATCGCCGCTGGTCGGCCTCGTCATGGCACGGGTCCCGCCTTGCTCGTCCGCAGGGCGAAGATGTGACGGGCTGTCGTCAATCCCTTCAGCTCGTGCTCGCCGCGATCCTCGAACGCCAGGCCCGAACCCTCGAGAAGGTCGTGGGTCGTGGCCGAGACGAGCACCTCGTCGGGGCCGGCCAGTGCCGCGATCCGGGCGGCCGCGTGGACCGCGACGCCCCGGGGATTGCCGGCAACGAGCTCGATCTCTCCGGTGTGCAGGCCGGCCCGGATCCTGATCCCGAGGTCGGCCACCGCGGGACCCATCGCGGCGGCGCAGCGGACGGCTCGCACCGGCGTGTCGAACATCGCCAGGAAGCCGTCGCCGATGGTCGCGACCTCCCGACCGCGGAACCGGTCCAGCTGTGTGCGAAGCCGGGCGTTGTGCTCGAGAAGCAGTCGACGCCAGGCGGCATCGCCCAACCGCTCGACGGCGGACGTCGAGTCGACGATGTCCGTGAACAGGATCGTCGCCAGAGCCCGGTCCCCGAGCTCGTCGCTCGACTGGCCGTACAACCCGGAGCTGGCCCATTCGACCCCGACGTAGGCCTCATCGCCCACGACCCATGCGTCATGCCCAGGCGGGATCTCGTGCGCATCGCCGGCTGACACGTCGATCTCCGTCCCGTCGTCCATCACGACGTGGAGCACGCCGCTGATGGCATAGGCGACGTGGCGGATCTCGCAGCTGGCCGTCCCGACGACCGGTCGGACGTCGGTCGACCAGCGCCAGCCGGCCGGAAGTGTGACCCGGCCGATCGTCGCCTCCTCGAGTTCCACGAGCTCCAGGTTCCCGTGGCCGAGCGCCCGGGTGCGATCCGGCTTGTCGAACGACTTCCTCTGCAGACGCGGCACGCAGACCCCTTCCTGGTCCCGACCCACCGACCGGACTGTATCGCGAGATCATCGCTGCCGGGCCGGATCGGGAACGGAACGCCGCGTCAGGGCGCCGTGTCGGGTCGCGGCTCGAGGACGACGATGGCCGTCTCCCTCGACCGGAGCGCGGCGTTCGCGTCCGTGTAGGCCGAGCTGCCGAGCGCGACCAGCCTGGCCCACAGGCGTGATCGCTCGTCCCCCGCTGCGATCCTGGCGCGGACGCGACGCGTCCCGCCCGGCAGCTCGATCACGGCGTCGGGGTGAGCCGTCAGGTTGAGCAGCCACGCCGGCTCGGGGTCGGCCCAGCCGTTCATGGCCGGCGTCACCAGGTTGGCGCCGTCCTCGATGTAGCCGAGGATCGCGAGCCGCTCCTTTCCAGAGCGGCGCCCCACTGTTCTCAGGCGGAGCATCCCCCACCGCGTATCGGTCGGGGTTCGCAGCCCGAGCCGTCCCCCGCTGACCGCATAGATGGCGCGGTGCGTCGTCCAGATCAGCCGGATCAGCCAGCGTGGCGGCATGCGCGTGGGTCGTGCGCTCGGTGCCAGCGTGCGGTCATCCATGCTCTCCACCTCGTCTACGGCGTAAACTACACCGTAAACATATCGCTACACCGTAGACTCTGTCAAGGTTTTCGGCAGGATCAGGGCGAAGGCGAAACGAGGATCGGGTGGCGATCGAACCAGAGGCGCGCACGGGACGTCGCGCGCCGCTGACCAAGGACCGGGTGCTCCGCGCAGCCGTCGACCTGGCCGACCGTGATGGCATCGACGGGCTCAGCATGCGCAAGCTCGGCCAGGAGCTGGGCGTCGACGCGATGGCCCTCTACCGGCACGTCCGCAACAAGGACGACATCCTCGACGGCATCATGGACGCCATCGTCGGCGAGATCGATGTCGCCTCGCGCGACGGTGACTGGAAGACGGCCATGCGCCGGCAGGTCCTCGCCGCCCGACAGGTCATGCTCCGTCATCCATGGGCCCCGCGCGTCCTCGAGGAGCGATCGCTGGCGGGGCCGGCAACCCTGGCCTACATCGAATTCGATCCTCGGCATCCTTCTCGACGGCGGCTTCTCGCTCGAGGTGGCCCATCACGCGCTGCATGCCCTGGGCAGCCGCATCCTCGGCTTCAACCAGGACCTGTTCGACGATTCGAGCGACGGGTCCCCGGACCCCGAGGCCGCGGCGCTAGCGGCCCGCGCGATGGCGCCCCTCTACCCACGGATCGCGGAGCTGGCGCTGGCGGCGCGTCACGACGGCGTCCTCGGTCGCTGCGACGACGACTTCGAGTACGCATTCGGTCTCGACCTCATCCTCGACGGCCTCGAGCGACGCCGAGTCATGGCCGATCCGGGCGGGACCGCCCTCGAGGCGTGACTGTCGTAGCGGCTTGCGGGTAGAGCTCGCGCTGGACCCGATCCCAGTCGCCTGGCTCTCCGGCAGTCAGCGCGCGGCGCGCAGCAGCCGACGGGCGAACGCCGCCAGGCTGACCCGGCGCTCCCAGCCGGCCCGAACCTTGCCGCGCAGGCCCGGCGCGTAGACGGTCTGGAGGAGCGCGATGAACCCGCGCCGGCCCGCCTCGTCGTACGGGTACCACCAGGCGACGGGCAGCAGCCCGCGATCCTCGGACACGAGCCGCTTCTCCACCATCTCGTACAACCCGAACTTCGAGTGAACGACGCCGAAGCCGGAGCCTTTGATCCCGGCCCACGGCACCTGGGCCGCGGCGGCAGACGAGCCGTGATCGTTGATCCAGACCATCCCGGCGTCGAGGCGCCGGGCGATCCGGCGCGCCCGCGACAGGTCGCGCGACCAGACGCTCGCTCCGAGGCCGTAAGTCGAATTGTTCGCAAGCTCGATGGCTTCGGCCTCGTCTTCGAATGGCATGACGGGGATGAC
This sequence comes from uncultured Chloroflexia bacterium, assembly GCA_963842695.1. Lineage (GTDB taxonomy): Bacteria > Chloroflexota > Limnocylindria > Limnocylindrales > CSP1-4 > SPCO01. The sequence continues at coordinate 202,564 of CAWJHK010000005.1, read as the reverse complement.
CGGTCCGAAGGTCTCGTCCCGCATGATCGCCATGGAGTGATCGACCCCGGTCAAGACGATCGGCGCGATGAACCGGCCCGACAGGCCATCGACATCGACCGGACCGCCGGTCTCCAGCCGGGCTCCCTTCGAGCGTGCCTCGTCGACATGCGCCATGACCCGATCGAATTGCGCGTCGCTGATGAGCGGCCCGAGCTGCGTCGACGGATCCATCGGGTGGCCGACCCGGATGTCCGCCACGGCCCTGGTCAGCCGATCGAGGTAGTCCCGATACACCCGGCGATCGACATAGACCCGCTCGACGCCTGCGCAGGTCTGCCCGGCGCCCGCGGTCGCCGCCCACAAGGTGCCCGCCACTGCGCGATCGAGGTCGGCGTCGTGGCAGACGATCGCCGGGTCCTTGCCACCGAGCTCCAGCACGACCGGCTTGCCGTGCTCGCCGGCGAGTCGTCGGACGGCCTCGCCATTGGCCACGCCGCCGGTGAAGCAGACCTTGGCGATCGACGGCGCGCTGCAGATGGCCGCCCCAGTCGTTCCCGTGCCGTGGACGATGCGCAGGACGCCGTTCGGCAGCCCTGCCTCGGCAAAGACCGAGGCGAGCAGGTCGCCGACGAGCGGCGTGGACTCGGACGGTTTCAGGACCACGGCGTTGCCGGCGACGAGCGCCATGCCGACGGGACCCGCCGGCACGAGCAGCGGATAGTTCCAGGCCGAGATGACGCCCACCACGCCAAGCGGCCGGTACACGATCGTGTGCCGCTTGTGCTTCAGGATCACCTGCGGCGTCGGGACCCGCTCGGCCGAAAGATAGCGGGGGGCGTTCTCGCCGATCCAGGCGAGGACCATGGCTCCGGCGCCGACATCGATGGCGGTCGCCTCCATCAACGTCTTGCCGGTCTCCCGCGTCACGGCGGTCGCCAGCTCCTCGCTGCGACGCAGCATGACCTGCGCTGCCCGCTCGACGATCCGCGATCGCTCGCGCAACGGGCGGCGCGCCCACGACCGTGCGGCCGTTGCCGCCTCCGCGGCGATGCCCTCGACGGCGTCGGGTGGAGTGACGTGGACGACGCCGAGAAGCTCGCCGGTGGCCGGGTTCCGCGACTCGAGGATGTCGTCGCGGCCGTCCGTCGTCGCTCGGTCCGGGCTCGCCGGCTTCGTGCGTTCGGTCGTCACCATCGGTCCGCTCCCTCGCCCGCCGCGCGGGTCGTGCTCGCGCGATCGCCGGCCGGTTCGATCGTACACCGACCCGATTCCAGTCCCATCACGCGCCGGCCGGTGGACGGTTCACCGGGCCGCCGCAACGGATATCGAGCCCGGATAGCACAACAGGGTCGCGACGAAGAGGCCGATCCACACGAGCGTCTCCGCCGTCTCGGTCCGGGGCTGGGTCCGGCGGAACGCGCCCCAGACGTGGACGGCGGCGGTCAGCGCAAAGGTCGCCGCCGTGATCTGGAAGAAGAATGGCTGGACGGTCGTGTCCCGGGCAGCGACGATCGCGAAGACCGACAACACGCAGACCACCGCGCCGAGGGACCTCCCGAAGTACACGGTGATGTCGTCGTCCCCTGTCGGCGACCACCGGAGCACGGCAGCCCAGACGAGGGGCCGAAGAAGCAGCGGGATCCCAAGAAGCGCGAACGCACCGGTCCCGACCAGCACGAGGAACGTGTCCGAATAGTCGCTCCAGGCTCCGATCATCCATCGCCTCCTTGCGCAGGGCGCCGACGGCCGGGCCGGCGCGTGGAGGGTACGGCAGACGGAGGCGGTCCCACGCTTGACACCCCATTGCACAGTGGGATCGGCGCGCACAGGGGGGTTGCATGGTCCGTCCGCCAGGCCTGGAAGATCGGACGATCGGACGTTCGCCCACGTCCGGCAGCGGCTCGCGGCGACGGACCGCGGCCGCGAGGACACCGCAGCCGCAGGCGCTCTCGCCGATCACCGGACACCCCAGCGAGTTCGTCGACCGGGCCGCCGACACCGCCTCGGTCGCCGAGCACCGCGAGCGCCCGTTGAGGGTCTTCGCCATCGACCCGTCGCGCGGCGTCGGGCCGCGGAACGTCGTCTCGCATCCGCATCCCGTACGAGCCGCTCGAGCCCGGGCCCGATCGGCCGCCAGATCGCGGTCATCGACGAGGACCTCGGAGCGGACCTCGAGTTCGGCGACCGGTCGAGGCGCCGATGGCCTACTCCGGGAGTCGATCTCGACGATCCGGACATCCTGCTGGCCGGCGGCCTCGAGCCGTCCGAGATGGACCTCCAGTCGCACCAGCAGATGGTCTACGCGGTCGCGATGCGGACGATCGGAGCGTTCGAGCGGGCGCTCGGCCGGCCGATCGGTCTGGCCGTGGGCCGTCGGCGGCCGGCGACCGGATCGAGGATCGTCTGCGGATCTACCCCCACGCGGGCGAGATGCCGAACGCCTTCTTCCACGCGCGAGGGCGGCGGCGCGCTGCTGTTCGGCTACTTCCGGCGCGGCGACGCCGCGCCGGGCAACGGGCCGTCGAGCGAGATCGTCTACACGGCACTCTCGTACGACGTCGTCGCGCACGAGGTCGTCCATCCCGATCGTCGAGGCGGTCATGCCGAGGACCGCGCCATTGCAACGAGCGACATCAGCGGCGTTCCAGGAGGGCTTCGCCGACCTCGTCGCGATGCTCCAGCACTTCGACTTCCACGATCTCGTCGTCGACACCGTGATCCGGACCGGCGGCCGGATCCACGACCGGCGAGCTCGCGGCCGACCTCGAGGCGGGCACGGCGAGCACGGTCGATCCAGGCCGAGTTCGCGGAGAGCAACCCGCTCCTCGAGATCGGCGGCCAGTTCGGCGAGGCGGCCGGGCTGGGCGGTGCCCTCCGCCTCGGCCTCATGGGCAAGCCGGATCCCGACGGCGCTCGCGACGGACCGACGGAGCCGCACGCGCGCGGCGCAGATCCTGCTCGCCGCGGTCTTCGACGCGTTCGTCACGATCTACGCCCGTCGCACGGCCGACCTGCGCCGGATCGGCGGCGTGACCGCGAGCCAGCCCGGTCGGTCTCGCCCGACCTCGCGCTGCGGATGGCCGCCGAGGCGACCAAGACCGCCAGCACTTCCATGACGATCTGCATCCGGGCGCTCGACGCCTGGCCGACCGACGACTTCCAGCTGGGCGACTACCTGCGGGCGCTGATCACCTCGGACAGCGACGCGGTGGCCGTCGACGAGCTCGGCTATCGCGAGGCGCTCATCGCCAGCTTCCGGGCGCGCGGGATCGTGCCCGACGGCGTCACGTCGCTGACCGAGGACGGCCTGCGCTGGCCGGTCGCGGCACGCGGCAGGTGCGACGTCGGCGATCGAACGGGCCAGCGCGCCGGGCGCCTGCCCGACATCGACTCGGACGTGGCGGCAGCCCGATCGCCGGATCCTCAAGACCTTCGCGTTCGACCCGAGCAGCGGCAACGCGACCGGCAACCGGCTGACGCTGTCGCTGCCGTACGAGCCGCTCGAGCCCGGTCCGATCGGCCGGCAGGTCGCGGTCGTCGACTTCGACGCGTCGAACGATCGCTACTACACCGTCGGTCGACCTCGACAGGCCCGAGATCCTCGAGCGCGGCGGCTCGACCCGTCCGACGTCGACCCGCGGTTCCACCAGCAGATGGTCTACGCGGTCGCGATGTCGACGATCGAGCGCTTCGAGACTGCGCTCGGGCGGCCGATCCGCTGGCCGTGGGTCGGGTCGCAGGACGACCGGCACGCTGGGCGATCGGCTGCGCGATCTACCCGCACGCGATGCAGGAGCCGAACGCCTACTACGACCGGCACCTGCGCGGGCTGCTGTTCGGCTACTTCGGGGCCAGCCGGCGACTCGACCCCGGGCGCAACCTGCCCGGCCAGATCGTCTACACCTGCCTGTCGGCGGACATCGTCGCCCACGAGACGACGCACGCCCTGCTCGACAGCGTCCAGCCGTACTTCCTGGAGCGGACCGGTGCCGGACGCACCGGCCTTCCACGAGGCGATCGCCGACGTCATCGCGCTGCTCGGGCACTTCACGCTACGCCGACGCGCTGCTCGACACGATCCAGCGGACGGGCGGCCTGATCCAGCGCGACCTGCTGAACCCGGACGCCACGCCGACCGACGACGCCGGGCCGGGTCTCGCGCCGAGCGGTCGCGAGCGCAACCCGCTGGTCGACCTGGCGCTCCAGTTCGGCGAGTCGCTCGGCAACCGGGCGGCGCTGCGCTCGGCGCTCGGCCGCCAGCCGGACCCGGCCGAGCTGCGGACGGCGCTCGAGGCGCACGATCGTGGCGCGATCCTCGTCGCCGCCATCTTCGATGCGTTCTTCTCGGTCTACCTGCGGCGGGTCGCCGACCTGCTGCGGATCGGCCGCGGCCAGCGGCGCGATCACGCGCGTCCGGCGACATCCATCCGGACCTGGCGACGCGGCTGGCGCGCGAGGCGACCGACACGGCGACGCGGGTCAGCTCGATCGCCGCCCGGGCGCTCGACTTCTGTCCGCCGGTCGACATCGAGTTCGGCGACTACCTGCGCGCCCTCGTGACGGCCGACTACGAACGCGCGCCGGACGACCCGCTCGGCTTCCGGGCGGCGTTCATCGACGGCTTCCGGGCGCGCGGGATCTACCCGGCCAGCGCCTGGTCGATGACCGAGGAGGCGCTGCGCTGGGATCCGCGCCGCCGGAGCGACCGGCGGTCGAGGGCCTCGTCGCCGATCCGATCGACGACGCGAGGATCGCCCAGCCGAAACGCGATGCGGCTGCGCGAGTTCGGCCAGCGCGAGCGCGACCTGCTGGGCCTCGACCCGACGCTGCCGATCAACATCAACAGTGTCCAGGCCTCGACCTCGCAGCAGCTCGACCGGTCCGGGACGTCGCGGACCGAGTTCAAGGTCCAGATCGTCCAGCAGCGCGACGTCCCGCTCGATCCCGCCGACAAGGACGGTCGCCGACGTTCACGTTCCGCGGCGGCTCGCACCGTCGTCCTCGACGGCAACGGCGAGCTGAAGTACGTCATCGGCAAGCGGCATCGACAGCGAGGACCGGCTGGCCCGCCAGCGCGACTACCTCGACGACAGTCTGGCCGAGGCGGCCGCGACGGCTATCGCGGCGCGCGTCCTGGCCGCGCGCCAGCCTGGCCAGCCTGCACCGGGGGCTCTGACGATGGCCGGCCGGCGACCGCGCAGCACGCCGCGGACGTGCGGAGATCCGCGTGCGGATGTACCGCGTCGGCTTCGGCGACTGCTTCCTCGTGACCTTCCCGGGCCCGCATCACGTCCTGGTCGACTGCGGGGTCCATGCCGCGGCGACATCGGGACGCTCGATCGCGTCCTCGACGACCTCGAGACCGAGACCGGTGGCGCGCCTGGCCGTGGTCATCGCCTCGCACGCGCACGAGGACCACATCGCCGGCTTCCTGCGCGGCGCGGACCGCGTTCAGCCGCTTCACCATCGGCGAGGTCTGGCTGCCGTGGAGCGAGAACCGGGCCGATCCGGTCGCTCGCGGGCTGCGGGCGCGTCTCGCAACGGTGCCGGACCGCGCTCGAGCTCCAGTTCGCGGCGCGGGCAGCCGAGCCGCGACGTCATCGACATCCTGTCGAACACGGCGGCCAAGCGGAACGAGCCGGCGCTGGCCAACCTGCGCGGCCGGCCTCGGCGCCGGCGCCGAGGTCGAGTACCTCGAGGCCGGGCAGGTGCGCGAGGACGCCGGGCGGCATCACCGGCCTGACCGTCGACGTCCTCGGGCCGACGCGCGACGAGGCCTTCCTGCGCCGGATGGACCCGCCGAAGGCCGAGCGCTACCTGCGGCGACGGCCGGCGGCCAGATGGTCGCACGGCGCCCTCTATCCGTTCGCGGATCCTCAGGCAGCCGGAGGAGGGCGGTCCACGCCTGACGGAGGCCCAGCGCGTCGCGCTCGTGCGCGCGGTCGAGCTGTCGCCGGAATCGCTCGCCTTCGCCCTCGATCGGGCGATCAACAACCTCAGCATCGTCGCCGTCTTCCGCTACCGCGGCGAAGGCCCTGCTGTTCGCCGGCGACTCGCAGTACGGCGGCTGGAAGTCATGGCTGGACCTCGCCGACTCGGGCGACATCCTCGGCGACCTCACCTTCTACAAGGTCGCCCACCACGGCAGCGAGAACGCGACGCCGAAGTCGGCGCTCGAGGCGATGAGGACCGGCAGGGTGACGGCCATGCTCTCGACGCAGAACGAGCCGTGGCCGTCGATCCCGGATCAGCCGCTGATGGACGCCTTGGGCAGGAAGACGAAGCAACGCGTCGTCAGGAGCGACTCGCTCGCAATCCCCGGCACCCCCGCGGGTCCTGTTCTGGCGAAGGTCCCCAAGGGCTTCGCCTTCGGCCCGCTCTGGATCGACCACCACATCCGCGTCTAGCGATCAGAGGCTGCGCCGGATCTCCTCGACGGCGGCCTTCGCTCCGCCCGACCATGCGTCGCCATGACCCGGCAGGACCCAGGTCGCGTCGACCCCTTCGAGCGCGGCCAGCGATCCGGCGGCCTGCGCAGGATCGAGGGTGAACGGCGCCAGATGCGGTCCCATCTCCCCGGTCAGCACGCTGCGGGTCGTCATCGCGTCGCCGACGAAGACCGCATCGACCGCCGGCACGTGGATCGCCGAGCTTCCGGGCGTGTGACCGGGCAGGTGGACGATCCGCGGCCGACCGGGCAGGTCGAGCGTCTCGCCGTCGCGGAACGTGACGACCTCGGTGACGGACGTGGTGCGAAGCCCGCCGCGCCGCCCGCTGTAGACCAGGAACCCGAGGAGCGGGCGGATCCTGATCGGGCCCCAGCCCGTGCTCGGCTTGCTGACCTCGCCGCGGGCCCGCGCAACGTCGAGCTCGTGGACGAAGATGGGGACGCCCCGTTCGCGGCGGAGACGTTCGGCGTAGCCGATGTGGTCGGTGTCGCCGTGGGTCAGCACGACGCCGCGGACGTCGTCAAGCGACCGGCCCATCGCCGCGAGCTCGACCTGCAGGTCCTTCCACAGGCCGGATACGCCTGTATCGACGATCGTGACGAGGCCGCCGTCCTCGACGAGATAGCTGTTGACGAGGCTGGACGAGCCCAGCCGGTGAAGGGAGTTGGCAAGCTTCATCGCGGTCCGGCTTCCTGGCGACGTCCGGTCGCCGCGGCTTCGATGGTGTTGCGGGCGTCCGACCCGCCGACGACGAGCAGGATCCAGCTGACGATCACCATGCCACCGAACACCAGCCCCGCGACAGGCTGGGCCGCCGCCGCCAGTGCCGCGGCCGACCCGAGGAGCAGCCCGGTCCCGATGACGTCCCGCTGCGGCTGGGTGAGTGGGCTGCGTGCCTTCGGCGCCAGGACGACGGCCCAGACCACGATCATCACCAAGGGCGCGGCGATGGCCAGGACGATCCGCGCGGGACCATCGGCGACCTGCGATCCCCAGTAGCCGACGGCCGCGAAGCCGATCAGCTCGACGACGAAGTGAAGGGCGATATTCGCGATTGCCATCTATGTCTCCGATGCGGTACAGTGCTGTCGTGATGGCTACTGTACATAGCCATCATCGCTATTGTCAATAGCCATCGCGGAGAAGCCACTTGCCGACCCCATCGCGCACCTCGGTCGATGCGATCGTCGACGCCGGGCGGGCCATCCTCGAGTCCGATGGCCTCGACGGCCTGACGATGCAACGCGTTGCCGCCGCGGTCGGTGTCCGCGCTCCGTCGCTCTACAAGCGTGTCCGCGGGCGGAGCGGCCTGATCCGGCTGATCGCCGACGACATCGCCCGCGAGCTGGCGGCGACGCTGGACACCGCCGCCACGACCGGCGATCCGCGGCGCGACCTGCGGGCGATCGCCGAGGCCTACCGCACGTTCGCCCTGGCCAACCCGGCGTCGTACGGCCTCCTCTACGCCAACCTGCCGGCCGACATGCGCGTCGATCCCGAGCTGAACGCTCGGGCCAGCGAGGCCCTGCTGCAGGTGGTCGGGCGGGTGGCCGGCCAGGAGCGGAGGCTCGACGCCGCGCGGACGATCGTCGCCTGGGCGAACGGGTTCCTGATGATGGAGCTGGCCGGTGCGTTCCGTCTCGGTGGCGACGTCGATCTCGCATTCGACTACGGCATCGAGCGCCTGACCTCGGCCATCGAGGGCTGAGGACGCCGGCCGCGCGTGACACCCGGGTGCGGGACAATACGTGGTCCCTGGACGCGCCCGGAAGGAGGCCCACGTGAACTTCAACAACATCCTGATCGGGTCCGAGGATCCCAAGCGGCTCGGCGACTACTACACAAAGCTCTTCGGCACTCCCGCCTGGGACGACAACGGCTACGTCGGCTGGATGATCGGCAGTGGCGCAGTGACCGTCGGCCCGCACGACCAGGTCCACGGCCGTAACCCCGAGCCGGGCCGGATCATCTGGAACATCGAGACGCCGGACGTCAAGGGCGAGTTCGAGCGGCTCAAGGCGGCGGGAGCGATCGTCGTTCGCGAGCCGTACACCTTCGAAGGTGCTCCAGACAGCTGGATCGCGACCCTGGCAGACCCGGATGACAACTACTTCCAGCTGGCCAGCCCGATGGGCGACTTGGGCGGGTAAGACCGGCCAGGGTCGCTCGGTCGGTATCGGCCGGTCCGTCTCGGCATACTGCGAACGTGTCCGTCGAGCTCGCCGCCGGGATCCTCCTGATCGTGGTGCCCGTCGCCTTCAACGCCGCGTTCCTCGAGCTCGGCCGGGCGTTCGAGTACCCGGCCATCCTCCGCCGGGAGCCGGCCGAGATCCTGGCGCGGTTCGCCGCCGGCGGATCAGGACTGCTGCTCCGCTGGGAGGCCCTGCTGGCGGCCGCGGTGGCCATGCTTCCGCTGGTCGTGCTCCTGGCCCTCGCGCTCGATGCGGCCCCGGCGCTCACCGCGCTGTCGATCGTCATCGGCGCTACGGCCGCGCTCGTCCAGGCGCTGGGGCTGGCCCGCTGGCCCTTCGCGGTTCCGGAGCTGGCGCGGCGCTACGTCGCCAGCGACCCGGGCGACACCGCCACCCGCGAGACGATCGAGGTCGTCTTCGCCACGCTCCACCGGCTGTTCGGCGTCGCGATCGGCGAGCACCTCGGGTATCTCTTCACGGGGATCTGGACGCTGCTGGTGGCGGCATCGATCCTGACGACCGCCGTCCTGCCCTCGTGGCTCGGGATCGTCGGCGTCCCGATCGGCGCGGCCCTGCTCGTCGGCACCCTCGAGTTCGTCGGCCCGAACGAGCGCGACGGCTGGACGGTCGCGGGGACGATCGTGCCGATCGCCTACCTGGCGTGGTCGGCCTGGCTGATCGCCCTCGGCGTCTTCCTGCTGATCTGAAGCCGGCTCAGGACCGGGTCGCCGCCGGGACGTCGTACTCGCGGGGATGGTCGTCCTTGTCCTTCGCCTGCGTCCGCTCGAAGATGTCGAGCGTCTCGGCGACGGATCGGCCGTTCTCGTCGGCCGCTCGCTTGATGTCCTCAAAGGTGATGTTGGACTCGCCCATCTCGAGATGGGCGTCCATGCAGCCGCAGGTCAGGCACATGATCGAGACTCCTGTGCGATCGGCGGTCGAGGCCATGCGTGCGCACGGCCTACGCCGCCATCGTCGGTCACGCTAGGCGAGCCGGTCGGACGAGCGCGCCGGACGCGATCGGTCCGTGACTTGCAGCGGGGTGACAGCACAGCTCAGGGCCGAGCCGACACTCGCGTGACCCAGTATTCGGACGTGGGGATCCCGAACCGGGCGTTGACGACCCACAGGGAACCCGCCTGGAAGGCAGCGGTCGTGGGCACGCTCAGGTCGTCGAACGCCGTGAGCCCGCCGTCGTCGAGGGGCGTCGCCGAGATCAGGTTCGCGCCGAGCCGGAAGGCCTCGACCAGCTGGTTGGCGTTGCGGACGACGTACAGCGTGCTGCCCCGCAGCTCGAGGCCGTCTCCGTTCGCGACGCTGATCCCGCCCGTCGACAGCTCGATCGCGTCGCCGGTCGCCGGATCGACACGGAACAGGCCGCCCGTGAACGAGTCGACCAGCAGCAGCCAGCCTCGTGCGGCGACGATCCCGTTGGCATTGAACTGGCCGGGCTCGAAGGTGATGCCGTCGAGCGGGAGGGTCGTGACGTCGGACACGTCGGGCAGGGCGTCGTCGGGTCCGAGCGGTACGACGTCGAGCCAGCTGTTGAACGAGTCCGTGACGTAGACGGCGTCGTCGGTCACGACGAGGTCGTTGAGGAACCCCGCCGGCGCGAACGAGTAGGCCCGCAGCAGGTCGCCGCTCGAGGCGTCATAGACGCGAACCGTGCCGGTCGGCCCGCCGGCGACCCACAGCCGGTTCGCGTCGGCCTCGTACTCGACCCCGGTCGCTGCTCCGCCCCAGGCGGGGACGAGCACGTCGCCGTTGCCGGTCCGGACATCGCCGGCCCACACGCCGCCACCGGCGAGGGAGCCGACGTAGATCGTGGTGCCGGGTCCGGCCGTGATGCCCTCGGGCATCCAGCCCGCGGGCAGCGTGATCCGCGTCGGGAATGGCGATGCGGCGGCCGCGGGGCCGGCGGTGATCAGCACGGCAAGGGTCGTGGCAACGGCCAGGGCGAGGGGTCGGCGGAGCATCGTGATCCTCCCGTTGGCAGCGCCCGCGGCGACGAATCGGTTCGAAGCGACGAGGTGGATCGCGGCGGGACACGGTGGTTGGGGCGAAACGCATCGAGGCGTCGTCGACACAAGGTACGACTGGAGCCGTGAAGCGGTTCTCGGCGCGACGGTCGCGAAGCGCTACAACGACATGCCGTCCGGACCGCGTAGGCTCGACGCACGAAGCAGAGGAGGACCGGCGTGACCTACCCGGATGCTCGATACCACGCCCAGGACGGCGAGCCGAGCGCGACCTACCGTCCGGCCGACTCCGCGCCTGACCTCGTCTACGCGAACGGCAACACGGTCCACTACCTGGCCACCGGAGCGGCGACGGGCGGACTGTTCGGCCTGTACCGCTGGGAGATGGGTCCCGAGCCCAGCGGCCCAGGTCCGCACTTCCATCGGACGATCGCGGAGTCCTTCTACGTCCTCGCCGGCACGATCCGGATCTACGACGGCAGGGAGTGGCTGGACACCGGGCCGGGCGATTTCGTGCACGTCCCGCCGGGTGGCATCCATGGCTTCCGGAACGAGTCCGGGGCGCCCGCGTCGATGCTGCTCCACTTCGCGCCGGGAGCGCCACGCGAAGGCTACTTCGAGGGCCTCGCCGAATTTCGCCGTCAGCGGTCGCCCGGGCAAGGACGAGCTGGCCGACTTCTACCGCCGCCACGACAACAGCTGGCTCTGATCCGGGCGCCGATCGCTCAGCGCGCCGCGGTACCCGCCGCCGGGGTGAGCCGCGCACGGAGCAGATCGGCTCCCTCCTGGTCGGCGAGCCGGAACGCCCAGGAGCCGTCTTCCTCGCGCCAGGCGACCGTGTCCACCGTCGCACCCGCCTCCGCCGCGCGGGCGTACTCGAGCCGCGCCGTCCGGGGCACCGATCGGACGGCCTCGGCGCCGCCCGATGCGATCACCGCCTCGTCGAGCCAGTCGGCGTAGACCGCGTTGTTGACGTGATCCATCGGGTCGAGCTCCTGGGGTCGGACGCGGATCGCCGTCCGCGCTGCATCCGCGGGCGGGGCGGACAGCTCGACCCGGCCGAGCTCGATCGGCTCGTGGGTCATCCCGAAGACCGCGTCGAAGTCGGGCGGGATCCGTGTCGGCGCACCGCGGCGATCGAGCAGGACCCAGTCGATGTTGACCGTGGCGGCCGGATCCCCGACCGCGTCGACGAAGTCGGTCCGCCGGCGTGCCCAGACCCGCCGGGCGCCGACCACCCGCGTCGTGCCGACCAGCTCCGAGCCGACCGCGACCGGCGCGGCGACCTCGATCGCGGCCGTGCGGACCAGCCAGGTCAGGCCGTGCTCGGCATACCAGTCCCGCCCGAAGCCACGGGCCGCCGAGTGGAACCAGGCGAGGTCCTGCGCGTAGCGGAGCAGCACGGACGTCCGCAGCCGGCCGTCGGGCCCGGCCTCGTCGAACCGGACGCGGTAGGGGGCCGAACACGTGTCAGCCTCTTCGGACGGTCACCGGGCGGGTGCCGGCGCGGCGAGCGTGTCGAGGCTCTCGATGCTGACGAGCCGCGTCCCTTCGTGCGGCGCGGTCTGGGCGGCCAAGCGGACCTCGCAGGACCGGCCGCCGTCGAACACCACCAGGGCGACCGCAAGCCGTTCGTCCTCGTCGGTCGCGTGGATCCGGGCGTCGTCGAGCTGGTGGAGGACGTCGGCGTTGATGCCGCGCGCGCCCCACTTGCAGTCGTAGGCCTCGGCCGCCCCGTCGCGCTCGACCGTCACGTCGTACGGGTGGATCTCCGCGCGAACGCCGTCGAACAGGATGCGTCGCTCACGATGGACCGCCGCGGCCCCGACCCGCCGAGCAAGCAGCACTGCCGTGACCTCCTCGACGATCGCGCCCCGGACCTGGCTCCTCACCTGCTCGCCGCGATCGGCCACGGCCAGCGATGCCTCGAGGATCGCCTCGGAGCGTGAGCGGGTCTCCGCGTCCGCCGGCCCGGCCGCTGCGGGTCCGAAGAGGCTCGGGAACATCGCTCGCCAGCCGTCGGGATCGGTCGTTTCGCCGTTCATGACCGCCCGGGCGAGGAGCCGCTGGTCGGCATCCGCATCGGCGAGCAGGGTCGCGGCCCGAGCGACCAGCGGGTCGGCCTGGACGCCCGCGTAGACGACGGCGCGGGCGTCCCGAGCGGCGTCCTGGAACCTCACGGGCGCTCCCCGAGCGCGGCCAGGACGACCTGCGGATAGGTCGACAGCCAGTCGATGGCGCGGTGCGGGTCGACGATCCGGCCGGCTTCGTCCATCGCGCGGTCGACCGCGGTCGCGACCTCCGGGGCGATGCTCTCGTCACCGCGGCCGGCGGCAACGTCGTCCAGTCGTGCTCGCCATGCGTCAGCCAGGTCGTTGACGTACGACCACTCGTCGTCGATCTCCTCGCCGAGCTCCGTGAGCGAGGCATACGCGGCGGTGGCCCGCTCGATCGCGTCGCGGACCGTCTCTGCTGGCACCCACCTAGCCTACGCCGGGCAGCGTCCCGGGTCAGGCGGGACGGACGATCCGCCGGCGGAAGCCGCGGCCGATGGAGTCGCGCTCGAGCAGCGCGTCGGTGTTCCGCCGGAGGAGAGCCTGCAGGCCGCGTCGCGCGCGGTCGTCCCAGGAGCGCGAGTAGATCCGCGTCGCCTCGGCACGGACCGCGTTCCCGAGGTCACGGCGGCCCGTCGCCTCCAGCTCGCCGACGCGGTCGAGGACGGCCCGATACAGGGCCGGCAGCTCCTCGGCGGCAGACTTTGGCTCCATCGTGGTCGAGGATGGGGCCCGGGAGCCCGAACATGGAATAGCCCACCCGTCCGGTCCGGGCCGGTCCGTTCGATGCAGGGCTCAGTCGCCACCGTGGTCGCTGCTGCGCACCGCGAAGGTGCCGAGCGTCCCGGTCCCCGGCATGAACGCCTCGCTCACGTTCGTCACCACCGCGGACGGCGGACCCTCCCGCAGGCGATCGAGCAGCGTCTCGAGGCGCTCGACCGGACCCTCGGCGACGCAGCGGACGGCACCGCCGGACACGTTGGCCACCCAGCCGTCGAGACCCAGCGCCAGTGCTTCGCGGAGCACGAAATACCGGAAGCCGACACCCTGGACGCGGCCCGTCACGGTCGCATCCAGCCGGCGCCGAGCCGGGTCCTCGGTCACGGTGGGAGCCGGGCTCAGGCCGCCCGGGCCGGACGGGGCCAGGCGAGGACCAGCGAGTCGAGGACGAGCTCCGGTGACACGTTGGCCTCGAGCAGCCCGGCCGCTCTCGCGAGGCGCTCGAGGAAGGCGACCGCGGCACCCGGCTCGATGGAGGCGGCGATCGCAGTGATCTCTTCCAGGAGGACCGGGTCGGCGACCGATCGCGCACCGCCGCTGCCGACGAGCGCGATGTCGCGGGCCACCGACGCCCAGAGGCCGAGCAGGACCTCGACGCCACGACGCCGATCGGACGGTGGGATCGCGCGGCCTCCGGAGCCGGTGTCGTCGACGTCGTCCGAAGGCGGGGCGTCGGTGCCCGCGTCGGCGTTCTCGGCCGGTGCCGGGGAGGGGGCTGGAGCCGCGGCGGCGCCACGACGCCGCGATGGCTTCGGCGCGTCCGGAGCGTCCGAGCCGGCCAGGGCGATGGACAGCGCGATCGCGCGCGGCACGGCCGCCCGGGCGGCGGCGAGGCGTGCGGCGGGGCGGGCATCGGTCAAGTCGAGCAGGCTCCGCGTCAGCTCGCCGCGGATCAGGACGGCATCGGGGGCGCGAGCGTAGGCAAGGGCGACACCCGGACGGCCGCCCGCAAGGCGACCGAGCCTCGCCGCTGTCGGGGGGTCCGCGACGTCGTGGTCGGCCAGGATCGCCTCGATGTCCCGTGCGCCGACCGGCCCGAGGCGGACGCGGAAGCAGCGCGAACGCACGGTCGGCAGGAGGCGCCACTCGCGGTCGGCGCAGAGCACGATCGTGACGCCGGCCGGCGGCTCCTCGAGCGTCTTGAGCAGCGCCGACTGGGCATCCTCGTTCATGCGGTCCGCGCCCTCGACGATCGCGACCCTGGCACCGCCCTCGACGGGCATCAGCGCGAGGTCCACGATCAGGTCACGGACCCCTCGGTAGCGGGCGTCCGGTCCCCCGATGACGACCTGTCGCCCAGGCCCGGAGGGCGCCAAGCCGGTGGAGGTCCGGGTGGCTGCCATGCTCGACGAGCCGGCACGACCGGCACGACCGGCACGGCCGTTCGCCCGGCTCGGCGGTGCACAGCAGCCCGGCCGCAAGGTCGAGCGCGAGCGTCGTCTTGCCGACGCCGTCGGGCCCGACCAGCAGCACGGCCTGTGGGGCCGGACCGCGGACCATGGCGTCGACCGCCGCGAGGGCGGCCGGCTGGCCCCGCGTCCGCGGCCGGTCCACGCAGGACCTCAGTCGGTCTCGGCCGGGGCCGATGCCTTCCGCGTGGTTCGCCGCTTCGGCTTGGCTTCGCTCGCCGTGCCGGCGTCGCCCTCGGCGGCGGCATCGGCGGTCGCGGCCTTGGCCGACGGCTTGCGGGTCGCCCGTGGCTTGGTGGCCTTCGCCGGCGCAGCGCCGGATGGAGCCTCGGCCACGTCCGCGACCGCGGCCGGCTCCACGGCCGAAGCGGTCGCAGCCGTCTTGCGGGGGGCACGCGGCTTGGCCGGGGCCCTGGTCGCCGTCGCGGCCGTCTTCCGGGTCGTCCGCTTCGGGGCGGGAGCCGCATCGGCGCCGGAGGCGGTCACCTCCATCGCGTCGGCCCCGTCGAGGACCGGCGCGGCCGAGGATCTCGGGCTCGTCCGCGACACCCACGGCTGCCGACCGGCCGGGCAGGCTGCCGGCTTCTGGGCGACCTGGGCACGAAGCAGGGCCTCGAGCTCGGGCGGCACGTCGCTCCACGGCTCATTCGAGCTTCGCGGGACCGGCGCGGGACGCTCCTGGCGGCCACGCCCACGCTCCTCGCGCGGCGGAGCCTGCCGGGTCCGTCCGCTCACGTCGGGGTAGCGGTTGATGCCGCCCCCTCCTCCGCCGCGGCCGTATCGCTCGCGGTCCATGGCCGACTGGTAGGCCGACCGACCGCCACGGGCACCGCGACCGCCACCACCGGAGCCTCGACCACCACTGTTGCGCCGCTGCTCGGCGATGAGGTACTCGGGGATCTCCGGCTCGTCGAAGTCCTCGTCATCGAGGATCGGCGCCCGCGGGGCGGTGCTCGCCGACGGGGTGCCGAGCTGCGAATCCCAGACCGAGCCGAACGGCGTGGCCCGGGGAGCCCGGGGCGTCGGGATCTCGTCGAGGTCGTCGTCCGCGGCCACAGGATGTGAGCCGTTGGCGTCGCCGTACTCGGGTTCGCGGTCCGATCCGGCGACGGCCGGCTGGCCGTCCTCGGCCCGGCCGCGCCCGCGACCACGTCCGCGACCGCCGCGGCGTCGCCGGCGCCGTGGCTCGTCGCCGTCCTCGGCGCCGTCCTCGCGGCCGAGCTCGGCGCCGTCCGGCACGGCTTCGTCGATCTCGTCGAGCGTGAACACCTCGGCGGCGGCCAGATCGGCCTCGCTGAGCGTGCCGGCGGCGCGAGACAGCCGCTCGCCGGGGAGCGCCATCAGGCCGGCGGACTCACCCGCGGCCGACGCGGCAACGGCCTCGCCGGCGCCGGCGGACCGACCGCGACCCCGGCTCCGGCCACCGGCCGCGACCGGCTCCGCGTCGCGACCGCGACCGCGGCCACGACCCCGGCCACGTCCGACGCCCGTCCCTTCGGTCTGCTTGTCGGGGACCTCGGTCATCGACAGGTCGGCATCGCCGTCCGCCACGCGACGGCCCGAGCGGGTGCCCTTCTCGACACGGGCGAGCTGGACGATGTCGGTGAACAGGTCGGCCACCTCGATGAGGTCCGAGCTGGTGTTGCCGCGGAAGCTGATGACCTCGACGCGGACGCCCTGCTCCTGGACGGCGCGGATGGCCGGCGCGAAGTCGCCGTCGCCCGACACCACGATCGCGATGTCCAGGTTCCGGGCCGTCTTCATCATGTCGACGACCAGCTCGATGTCGAGGTTGGCCTTGACCTTGCCGTCGCCGTACTTGCGGATGTCCTTGCTGACGACCTTGTAGTTGCTCCGGCGCAGGAAGTCGTGGAAGTTGCGCTGGTTCTCGTTGTCCGGGTCGAGCCCGGTGTACGCATAGGCGCGCACGAGGTCGCGACCGGCTGTCGCGGATTTGAGCAGCGTGACGTAATCGATGTCGACGCCGGCGGCCTTGGCCGCATAGAAGATGTTCGCCACGTCTACGAAGACGGCGACGTTCTTTCCCACAATGACTCCTTGATCAGGGATGGGCCCGGTCGGCGCGATCGCGCAGCTCGACCGGGATGTTCATATCGTGCGGCGCGCGGCGGAACCCGCCGCGGCCACGGTTCGTTGGATGCGCGGGCCGGATTCGCCGAAGCCCATCCGTTCCCAGCGCGCGAGGGCATCGGAGCCGTCGGGACGATCGGCCTCGACGATCGAGCAGCCCTTGTTGCTTGCGGACCGGAGCAGTTCCTCGAGCAGCGCCTCGGTGACGCGGTCCGTGTCGTGCTCCGGGTCGACGACCAGGAGATCGATCGTGCCGACGTACCCTCCGGCACGGACCGACGGCCGGAGCGCGAGGATCGCACCACCGACCACGACTCGTTGCGTCTCCGCGACGACGACGCTCGCCTGCGGCAGGTAGACCAGCTGGCGCATCAGGTCCGCGGCACCGAGCGGACTCTCGGCACGGCCCATCTCGATCGAGGCGTCGCTCAATGCGACGACGCGATCGATGTCCGTGACTCGGGCCGCTCGGACCAGGTATTCCACGCCGACGGGTCAAACCTCGCAGGGTCCGACGACCAGGTCCTCGATCGGGTTCGAGCGAGGCGATACCGGGGCCCGCGATCCCTCACCGGCGGCGGACGACGCGGTCGTCCACGACGCGCTCGTGGGTGCGGCCGACCGGTATTGCATTCAGGTCGCCGTCCGCTAATATACGGCATCGCTTCGGCGGCCACCTGTGCGCCGCCCGGTTGCTGGACCCGTACCCCGCACTCGTCCACGCACCATCGTCCGCCGATCGTCGCTCGGGGAGGGCGCCGAGACGGCCGGCGAGGGGCAGCGAGACGGCGCGACGGATCCCGGCATCGGGCCGAGCCAGGTGGCAACGACCGGTGACTTGGAGGAGATTGCATGAAACTGCACAAGGTGGGTGCGCTCGCGGCCGTCAGCGTTCTGGCGTTCGCAGCGTGCAGCTCGAGTGGCGGATCGGCCGCCCCGAGCGCAGGCGGCAGCGCCGCGGCTGGAGGCCAGCCGGAGGTCTGCAAGAACAAGAAGGGCACGAGCTCTTCTGAGATCCACGTCTACTCGAGCCTGCCGCGGCAGGGCACCAACACGGAGCAGACCAACACGCTCGTCGAGCAGATCAAGAACACGCTCGACGGCAAGAAGGTCGGCAACTTCACGATCAAGTACTTCGACCTCGACGACTCCTCGGCCGCCAACAACGGCGACTGGGACGGCGCGGTCGAGCAGGCCAATGCCAACAAGGCGGCGGCAGACCCCGATGCGATGGTCTACATCGGAACCTACAACTCGGGCGCGGCCAAGCTGTCGATCCCGATCCTCAACGTGGCCTGCCTGGTCATGGTCAGCCCGGCCAACAGCTATCCGGGCCTGACCAAGGCCGTGCCCAAGGTGACCGACACGGGCGAGCCGGACAAGTACTACCCGGCCGGATACCGCAGCTATGTCCGCGTCATCGCGACCGATGACATCCAGGGCGGCGTCGGTGCCGAATGGGCCAAGACCCAGGGCAAGAAGAAGGCCTACGTCCTCGACGACACGCAGGTGTACGGCGCGGGCCTGGCCAAGTCGTGGGCCCTCCATGCCAACGAGATCGGCATCGAGGTCGTCAGCCCGAACAAGACGTCGGAAGGCTTCGACGCCAAGGCGACGGACTACAACGCCCTGGCCCAGAAGATCAAGGCGTCCGGTGCGGACATGATCTACATCGGCTCGATCACCGGCCAGAACACCGGCAAGCTGTGGAAGGACCTCCGGGCCGCCATGCCGGACATCCTGATCATGTCCGGTGACGGCGTGTTCGAGAAGTCCTGGTACGAGGGCGCAGGCGCGGCCGCGAACGGCACCGACCTCACCTTCGGTGGCGTCGGTCCCGATCAGCTGACCGGTGCCGGCAAGGAATGGTTCGACAAGTACAAGGCCGATCACGGCGGCAACCAGCCGGCGACCTACACGGCCTACGGCAACGCATCCGCGGCGGTCGCCCTCGCGGCCCTGCAGAAGGCCAACACGAACGACCGCTACGAGGTCCTCAAGGCCGTCATGGCCACCAAGGACCTGCCGACCGTGCTCGGCACGACCACGTTCGACGCGGGTGGCGACGCCGTCGGTGGCGCCATCAGCACGTACATGGTCGAGACGAGCTGGCCGCCGAAGTTCCAGTTCCTGACCTCGGTCAAGGAATAGCGGCAACCTATCCAGTCTGAGTTAGCGTGCGGGGCGGGCCGAACGGCCCGCCCCGCGCACGTCCCGGTCCCGCGAAGCATCGACATTCTTCGGAGGCCCTGACACACCGTGAGAGGCAACTCGGCAGTCCGAGCGATCGTCGCGTTCCTCGTCTTCCAGGTCGTCGGGATCTTCCTGTTCGGCCCCGAGCAGTTCTTCCAGACCGAGATCATCGGCCTGTCCAACGGCCTGATCTTCGCCCTCGTGGCGCTCGGCTACACGCTCGTCTACGGCATCATCGAGCTCATCAACTTCGCCCACGGCGACGTCTTCATGCTCGGTTCGATGTTCGCCTTCCTGCTCATCGGCCCGATCTTCGGCGTCACGGGCGACACCCCGGTCTTCCTCAAGATCGGCATCGTCCTGTTCGTGCTCGGCGTCGTCATGATCGGCACGGCGACGCTCAACGTCACCATCGAGCGCGTGGCGTACAAGCCGCTGCGCAACGCGCCGAAGCTGGCACCCCTCATCTCCGCGATCGGCATGAGCTTCGTGCTGCAGAACGTCGCGCTGCTGCTGGCCGGTCCGGGCAACAAGAGCATCGACAACATCTTCGGGACGTACAACCTGTTCTCGGCATTCGGCGTGACCGGGGTCACCCTGAACATCCAGCAGCTGTTCGTGGGACTGGTCACGATCCCGCTGCTCATCGTCCTGATGTGGTTCGTCAGGACGACGAAGCAGGGCAAGGCGATGCGGGCCACGGCGCAGGACCCCGATACGGCCGGCTTGATGGGCGTCGACGTCAACCGGACGATCGCGATCACCTTCCTGATCGCCGGAGCGCTGGCCGGCGCGGCGGGCGTCGTCCAGATCCTCTACAACAACACGACGGTGTGGAACCTCGGCTTCCGGTTCGGGCTGAACTCGTTCACCGCGGCCGTCCTCGGCGGGATCGGCAATCTCCAGGGCGCCGTGCTCGGCGCGATCGTGCTCGGCTTCATCAACGCGTTCAGTGACCGCTACTTCTCGGCCAACTGGACGAACGCGATCGTGTTCGGCGTGCTGATCGCCGTCCTCGTCTTCAGGCCGACCGGGCTGCTCGGCCAGCAGCTGGCGGAACGGGCATGAGCGCGACCACGAAGGAGATCGGGGCCGGCATCGGCGGCTGGGTCGGCCACCTGGTCGACTCCGCCTCGAGCTTCCCGGGAAAGTACTCCCGGTTGCTCGCCACCCGGCGGCGGAAGACGATCCTGCTGACCATCCTGGCGGTGCTGGCCCTCACGTACCCGATCGTCTACCAGCAGATCCTGGCGCCGTTCAGCCGGAACGTGTTCCCGTTGCCCGCCCCGGGCGACACCGAGGTCACGTTCATGATGATCTTCGGGATCATGGCGATCGGCCTCAACATCGTGGCCGGCTTCGCCGGGCTGCTCGACCTCGGCTACGTCGCCTTCTACGCGATCGGGGCGTACACCGCGGCGTTCCTGGCCTCGCCGCACTTCGGCAGTCTCAGCATCGTCCTGTTCGCCAACGTGGCGGGCGGCTTCCCCGGCATCCACCTGCCGTTCTGGATCATCCTTCCGGCCGCCGCCCTGATCGCCGCCACGTTCGGGGCGCTGCTCGGTGCCCCGACCCTCCGCCTCCGCGGCGACTACCTGGCGATCGTGACCCTCGGCTTCGGCGAGATCGTGCCGGTCTTCTTCAAGAACCTGGCCGCGATCACCTTCACCTTCTCGATCGCGGGCGTCACGATCGTCAGCGTCGCGAACGTGAACCTGACCGGCGGCCCGCTGGGGATCAACCCGATCGATCCGTTCATGATCCTGGGGATCGGATTCGGCGCCACCTCGGGCATCGCTGCGCCCTACTTCGGGATGGTGCTCACGATCATCGCCATCGTCGTCGCGCGCAACCTCGAACGGTCGCGGATGGGTCGCGCCTGGGGCGCCATCCGCGAGGACGAGACGGCCGCCGAGATGATGGGCGTCAACACCGTCCGGACGAAGCTGCTCGCATTCGCGCTGGGGGCCAGCTTCGCGGGCGTCGCCGGTGCGTTCCAGGCCTCGTACCTCGGCGCCACCACGTCGGACTTCTTCCAGTTCTCCACGTCGATCCTGGTCCTGATCATGGTCATCCTCGGTGGCATCGGCAACATCTGGGGCGTGCTGGCCGGTGCGGTCGCGCTGATCTACATCGACAAGACGTTCCTTATCTGGCTGGGTCAGCGCTTCTCGTCGGTCGCCCCGGAGTTCCCCAACCCGTCGCAGTTCAACTTCCTGATCTTCGGCATCCTCCTCGTGGCGATGATGCGGTTCCGGCCGGAAGGCTTCCTGCCGAGCCGCCAGCGCGCCGCCGAGCTGACCATCGCCGGCCTCCAGGACGCGGAGGCGGAGCTGGGCATCGAGATCGAGACGGACAACGTCGAGATCGCGCCGCACGGGCAGGCCGAGCTGGACCGCAGGGCCGAGCTGCCCGGCGAGATGGAGGACGAGTGAGCGGTTCGACGATGGCAGTCGGGCTGACCGGCTCCGTACCCGACGACCAGCTGCTGATCCGGGCCCGCGGCGTGACGAAACGCTTCGGCGGCCTGCTGGCGGTGAACAGCGTCGACTTCGACATCCCCCGGACGTCGATCGTGTCGCTCATCGGCCCGAACGGCGCCGGCAAGACGACCTTCTTCAACATGATCACCGGGGCCTACACGCCGACCGCCGGCGAGATCTCGTTCGACGGCCAGGCGATCGTGTACCTCAAGGGCTCCAGGCTGAGGTCGCTCAAGCCGCACGAAGTCACCGCCATGGGCATCGGCCGCACGTTCCAGAACATCCGGCTGTTCGGCACGATGTCCGCCCTCGACAACGTGCGGGCGGGGATCCACGTCCACCTCAAGAGCCATTGGTGGGACGCGATCCTGCGGTCACCCTCGATGCTCAACGAGGAGCAGGCGACGATCGACGAGGCGATGCGGCTGCTCGAGCTCGTCGGTCTCGAGGAGCGGCCGCACACATGGGCGCGCAACCTGCCCTATGGCGACCAGCGCAGGCTGGAGATCGCCCGGGCGCTCGGCACGCGCCCGAAGCTGCTCCTGCTCGACGAGCCGACCGCCGGCATGAACGCCAGCGAGACCCGCGAGATGACCGACTTCATCCGCAAGCTGCGCGCGGAGCTCGGGCTGACCGTGCTCCTGATCGAGCACGACATGCGGGTCGTCATGGGCATCAGCGACCGGATCACGGTCCTCGACCACGGCGAGGTCATCGCCGAGGGCAGCCCGGCCGAGGTCCGCGCAGACCCGAAGGTCATCGAGGCCTATCTCGGTCGCGGCGCGGCGGAGGCCTGACCGGTGGCCCTGCTCGAGCTCACGGACGTCCACACCTACTACGGCGCGATCCATGCCCTGCGCGGCGTCACCTTCGAGGTCGAGGAGGGCGAGATCGTCACCCTCATCGGCGCGAACGGCGCGGGCAAGTCGACGACGCTCCGGACGATCTGCGGACAGCTCATCCCGCGCTCCGGCGAGATCACCCTCCGCGGCCAGCGGATCGACCGCAAGCCGCCGCACGAGATCGTCGAGCTGGGCGTCTGCCAGTCGCCCGAGGGCCGTCGCCTGTTCAGCCGCATGTCGGTCCACGAGAACCTCGAGATGGGTGCCTTCTCACGGAACGACAAGGTATCGATCGCGGCCGACTTCGAGCGCGTGTACGGGCTCTTTCCGCGGCTCAAGGAGCGCGAGCACCAGCGGGCCGGGACGCTGTCCGGCGGCGAGCAGCAGATGGTCGCGATCGGGCGGGCCCTGATGTCCGCGCCGCGCGTCCTTCTCCTCGACGAGCCGTCGATGGGCCTCGCGCCGATCCTGGTCGAGCAGATCTTCGACATCATCAAGACGATCAACGAGCAGGGCACGACCGTTCTGCTGGTCGAACAGAACGCCCTCCAGGCGCTGGCCATCGCGAATCGCGGGTATATCCTGCAGACCGGCGAGATCGTGCTCGCCGACGACGCCGCCTCGCTGGCCAAGAACCCGGCCGTCCGTGCGGCCTACCTCGGAGGCGATTGACCCGCCCGACCTGAGGAACGACCCGATGAGAGATCTGACGAAGGTCCCCGGTCCGTCCTCGCCGCTGCAGGGAACCAGCGCGAAGGTCATCGCCGTGATCGTGGTCGGCATCGTGGTCGCGATCCTCAAGCCGTGGTCCGGACCGGCCCCGCCGGCCGCGACGATCGCCAGCACGTCGCCCGGGCCGGGCGGATCGCCGTCGCCATCGGCCGACGTGATCGCCCACTACAACCCCGAGGTGTTCGGCGTCTACGAGCCGGCACCCGACTGGGAACTCTGGCCGGCAGGCTATCTCGTGTCGTTCGGGTTCGCGATGCGCGTCGACAGCGGCATCCCGGAGCCGCCGCCCGCGGCGGTCGAATCGGGCGCGCCGAGCGCCTCGCCGACGGCACGACCGAGCCCGCGAGCGACGCCGACCCGGCAGGTCGCCGACGAGCCGACCTGGCCCAGCGCGATCACGATCACGGCCAGCAGCCACCTGGCGATGGTCGGCGTCAACACGCCGCTCGGCTATCGCATCGGCGCGACGCTCGCCCGGCTGGAGCCCGACGGGACGTCGATCGCGTACCCCGTCCTCCGGCTGCCCTCGCCGTGGCCCACCCACTTCGCCGTGATCGCGATGGACGACGGCAGCGGCAGGACGCCGCGCGAGTCCTGGCCGACCGGCCGGTACCGGCTCCACCTGCGCTTCGACCCGGGGCCGATCGTCCGCGACATCGAGATCGTCATCGACGAGCGGGAGGCACCGGCGCCCGCCGGCCAGACCCCATCGTCGAACGGGACGCACTGACCCGCCCAGCGACCGCGGCCGGCGCTACCATCTGGCGATGGACCTCGGACTGAGCGGCTCCCGTGCGCTCGTCGGTGGCGGCAGCGGCGGGCTGGGCGGCGCGATCGCCTCGACGCTGCGCGCCGAGGGTGCGGCGGTCGGGATCGTCGGCCGCCGCGGTTCGAAGCTCGACGAGGCGGCCGCCCGTCTCGATGCCCTGGCCGTCCCGGCCGATCTCGCCGACCCGGCGGGGCCGGCCGGTGCCGTCGACGCGGTCGTGGCGGCGCTGGGCGGCCTCGACCTGCTCGTGGTCAACTCGGGTGGACCGCCACCGGGCGATTTCGAGGCCCTCGACGAAGCGGCCTGGCAGGTCGCCATCGACGGCACCCTGTGGAGCGCGATCCGCATGCTGCGCGCAGCGCTGCCGCACCTGCGCGAGGGCCGCGACCCGGCCATCCTGGTCGTCCTGTCGAGCACGGTCCGCGAGCCGGTCCCGGGGCTGACGACCTCGAACCTCATCCGGCCGGGCCTCGTCGGCCTCATCAAGTCGCTCGTGGCCGAGATCGCCCCGATCCGGATCAACGGCCTCGCCCCTGGGCGCCTGGCCACGGACCGGATCGCCGAGGTCGACGGTTCGCGAGCACGGACGACGGGCCGCCCGATCGACGAGATCGAGCGCGAGAACATCGGCCGGATCCCGCTCGGTCGCTACGGGGATCCGCTCGAGCTCGGGCGGGTGGCGGCCTTCCTCCTGTCGCCGGCTGCGTCCTACGTCACCGGCGCGATCGTGCCGATCGACGGCGGGATGATCCGCGCCCTGCCCTGAGGCGGCGTCAGCGGAAGACGGACTCGCGCGACATCGTCCAGGTCGCCCGCGACAGCACGATCAGGCCGAGCGCCGCGATCCACAGCCCGGGGCTGTTGGTGAACACCTCGGCCGGAGCCCGGATCTCGAACGCCCCTCGCAGGGCGAGCTGGATGACGGCCCACAGGAACCCGATCCAGCCGGCCACGGCGAGGATCGCGAACGACAGCGGACGGTCGAGCCCGAGCGGCCGGTCGCCGGCGGCATACGGCAGCGCCACCAGGGCCATCGTCGCCAGCCCGACGAGGAAGACGAGGATCCCGCTGCCGTCCAGCCCGTTGCCGGCCACCTCGGTGATGCCCGGCGTGCCACCGACCTTCCACCACGGCAGCACGCAGCCGATGACCATCAGTGGCCCGGAGATCGCGGCGAGCGTCCGACCCCGGCCCAGCGGCCGGCGATGCATCGTCACCCGTTGGCGGCCTCGGTGTAGACCTCCGGCCGCAGGACGCCGACGTAGCGCAGGTTCCGGTACAGCTCCCCGTAGTCGAGCCCGTAGCCGACCACGAACTGGTCCGGAATGGTGAAGCCGGTGTAGTCGACCGGGATCTCGACGAGCCGCCGGGCCGGCTTGTCCAGCAGGGTGCAGATCCTGAGCGATGCGGGCGCCTTGCCACGCAGGTAGCGGATCAGGTAGTTGAGGGTCAGCCCGGTGTCGATGATGTCCTCGACGATCAGGACGTGCTCGTCGGCGATGCTCGCCGACAGGTCCTTGAGGATCCGGACGAGACCGGATGACTCGGTCGCGGTCCCGCCGTAGGAGCTGACCTCCATGAGGTCGATGCGGACGGGGATATCGATGGCACGCATGAGGTCGGCCATGAACGGCAAGGAGCCCTTGAGCACGGACACGAGCGTCAGCTGCTGTCCCATGTAGTCCGCGCTGATCCGGGCACCGAGCTCGCGCACCTTGGCCGCGATCTCGTCCTCCTTGAGCAGGATCTCGCCGACGTCGGCGTGCAGGTCGTCGACCCGTTGCATCAGCCGGCCACCGGTCGGTCAGCGGGACCGGCCCCGCTCGATCGCCGTCGGCGGGCCGCCGTCCGCGCAGGCAGGCCCGGCAGTGGTCATCCCGCGGGCCCCGATCGCGGCGGGTGCCGGGATCGCGCCCGGGTCGGCGACGACCGGCTCGGTGGCGACGACGATCGCGGTCCCGATCGTCTCGGCCGCAGCCTCCGACATCGTGATCTCGGTCGCGACCTCGGAAACCAGCGCCAGCCCATGTGGCGCGGGGACCTGGCCGGACGAGCCGGACAGGCCGTCGAAGAGGGCCAGCTTGCCGTACTTGAGCATGAGCGCCCGGAAGTCGCGCGCATAGAACAGCTTGACGTTGAGCTCGGGGTACAGCTCCCGCAGCCGGCGCAGCTTGCGGTTCTTCTTGCGGACCAGCTTCTGGCGGAGCGTCGTCATCTCGAGGTACAGGTCGAGGTCGGGCAGGTAGAAGTCCGGGGCGAAGCTCTCGACCACGGCGCCGTCGAGGTTCCACAGGATCGGGAAGGTGTGCGGCTCGTACTCCCAGCGGACCGCGTAGAAATCCAGGATGCGCGACATCTCCGCCTCGCTGGCGTGCGCGAAGGGTGTCGTCATCCGTCGACCACCGATCCACGCCGATCGCCGCGATCGAGGGCTTCGAGCCAGCCGACGAGATCGCCCTGCCACTCCGCAAGGTCGCGGTGGATGGCCTCGACGTCGGCGTCGGTGATCGGCCGCGCGGAGAACCCTCGGGGAGCGTCGTCGGCGGGCCCGTCCGCGGCGAGATCGAGGATGGACTCGCCGCCCGCGTCGACGGCGCCGATCAGCAGGCCGAGCGTGGTGCTGTCGCAGCTGGGGCAGTCGAGCTCGACGAACGCGACGTCGTCACGGTGGGCGAGGATCCGGATCCGTCCACTCGGGACGTTCGCTCCGCAGGCGGTGCACGCTGCGCCGTTCGGGAGCGGTCGGGGACGATCGCGATCCATCGGCCGCCAGTCTAGCGGACCTGGGCCAGATCGGCATCGGAGGGCGAGCGATACCCCTAGGGGGTATCATGGTGCGGAGCGACGCCGCCGGCGTCGCGGGGGAGAAGGACGCCACCGATGAGCCCGACCGATCGACGCACGGCCGCGCCTCCCGATCCGAGCCACTTCCGCCACGCCTATTCCAAGGACAAGGCCCAGCTCGTCCGGCGGCTGTCGCGGATGGAGGGCCAGGTGCGTGGCATCGCCCGGATGATCGAGCGGGAGGAGTACTGCGTCGACATCCTCCAGCAGACCGCGGCGCTTCGGGCGGCCGTCGACGCGTTGTCGATCCTCGTTCTCGAGGACCACGTCGGTGGCTGCGTCCGGACGGCCGCAGAGCAGGGCAAGGCCGACGAATACGTCGACGAGGTGATCGACGTGGTGCGGCGGACGCTCGGGCGGCCCGTCCGCGGCGGGGCGCGTTCGGCCTGAGATCTTCCCGGGTTATCCACGAATCGCGGAGCATCTCGCGGGTTCGTGGAAAACCCCGTTGACTCGCGCCTCCGGGACTTTTATCGTCCGGCATCCGCACTGGGGCCGACGCAAGGGTAACGCGGTCCGCGAGGGGCTCGGGGAGACCCGGCCACGAACCGGACGGATCGCGGAAGACCGACCCGCAGCCCATGGTGCGAAACGATGTCGACGCCGGGAGCGGCGCCGCGCGGAGGGACGGCACGCGAGCACAGGAGGCGTGTCGTGGACCGATCGCGCGAGCCGCTCCCGACGCGCGTCGAGGACACCCCGGAGCTCCCCGTCTCGTACAGGCGCGCCCTCGAGGCGGGGCTGACCGAGCTGGGACTGGACGTGCCGCCGGACGCGCTGAACGCCATCGCGGGCCACGCCCGCCTGTTGCTTGGCTGGACGACGGCCATCAACCTCACCGCGATCCGTGACCCCGCCGAGGTCGCGCTGGCCCACGTCGTCGACAGCCTCAGCGCCGTCGCCGTGCTCCGCGATCACCGGGTCGACCGGTTCGTGGACCTCGGCTCGGGCGGCGGCTACCCGGGCATCCCGCTGGCCGCAGCCCTGCCCGCCCAGCGAGCCCTGCTGCTCGAGCCGATCGCCAAGAAGGCCCGGTTCCTGGAGACCGTGGCCGCGGCGACCGGTCTCGCGCCCGCGGTCGAGGCCGCCGCGGTCCGGGCCGAGGCGCTCGCATCGGATCCCCGCCACCGCGGCCGCTGGCCGGCGGTCACGGCCCGGGCGGTCGGCACGCTGGCCGATCTGGTCGAGCTCGGCCTCCCGCTGCTGGCACCGGGCGGGATCCTGGTCGCATGGAAGCGCGGCGACCTCGTCGACGAGACCGCCGCCGCGCAACGCGCGCTGGCCGCGATGGGCGGCGGCTCGATCGAGTCGCTTCGCGTCGCCGTGACGGGGCTCGACGGCCACCGGCTGGTCGTCGTAACAGCCCGCGGCGCGACACCCGCCGGGTACCCCCGCGATCCGTCCGCGCGGCGACGGCGGCCGTGGTGAGGAGCGCGCTGCTAGATTCGGGCACGTGCGGATCGCGGTCCTGTCGGACATCCATGCCAACCTCGTCGCGCTCGATGCGGTCCTCGCCGCGATCGGTGCCGTTGACGCGGTCTGGCATCTCGGCGACGTGGTCGGCTACGGGCCGGACCCGGACGGCGTGGTGTCCCGGCTGGCCGGGGTCGGCGCGGTCGGCGTGCGCGGCAACCACGATGCGGCCGCCGTCGGCGGCTCCGAGATCGACTGGTTCAACCCCGAGGCACGGGCCGCGATGGAATGGACTCGTGAGGCGATCTCGACCGAGACCCGCGAGTGGCTCGCGGCGCTTCCCCTCCGTCACGTCGACGCGGACTTCACCCTCGTGCACGGCAGCCCGCGCGACCCGATCTGGGAATACGTCACGACCCCGACGATCGCCCGTGCCGGGCTGTCCGCGATCGGGACGGCCCACGGCCTTCACGGTCACACCCACGTCCCGGTCGTCTTCACCGAGGTCGACGGCCGGATGCGGACGCTGATGCCGCGAGCAGGCAACACGGTCGCCCTCGGCGAGGGCCGCATGCTGCTGAACCCGGGCAGCGTCGGCCAGCCGCGGGACGGCGACCCGCGGGCCAGCTATCTCGTCCTCGATCCCGACGCCGGGACCGCGACCTGGGGGCGGATCGCGTACGACATCGAGGCGGTCCGCACGGCGATGACTGCCGCCGGACTGCCGGCGAGGCTGGCCGATCGGTTGCTCGTTGGCGCCTGACACGCGACCGTGATCGGCGGTCGGCGCCCCCTCCAGGGCCGCAAGCTCGGCGACCGCCGCGTCCGCCTCGAGCGCCCGCATTCGCCGTACTTCCGCTACACGGGCCCGGGCCAGCTGACCGCCAAGGAGGCTGCCAGCGCACCGACGACCGCGAGCGGCCGAGCATTCGCATCGCTCAGGGGCGTCCTGTTCGGCCGCGTGCTCGCCAGCGAGGAGGAGCTCGGCGAACGCCTGTCGAAGACGAAGGCGCTGGCGATCTTCAGCTCGGACGCGATCAGCTCATCGGCCTACGCGACCGAGGAGATCCTCCGCGTCCTGATCCTGGGCGGTGCGGCGGCGCTGGCACTCGGCCTCGAGGTGAGCATCGCGATCTCCATCCTGCTGGTCGCGGTCGCCATCTCGTACCGGCAGATCTGCATCGCGTACCCGACGGGAGGCGGCTCGTACACCGTCTCGCGCCGGAACATCGGCCGCACGGTCAGCCTGGTCGCGGCGTCGGCCCTGCTGATCGACTACGTCATGACCGTCGCCGTGTCCACGTCATCGGCCGTCGAGCAGATCGTCTCCGCCGTCCCGTCCCTGTACCCCGAACGGGTGCTGATCGGCGTCGCCGCGATCACGCTGATCGCCATCGCGAACCTCCGTGGCCTGCGCGAGGCGGGCAACATCTTCGCCGCGCCGACCTACCTGTTCGTCGGCTCGGCGCTCCTGATGATCGGGATCGGGACGTTCCGGATCGTCGTCCTCGGCGAAGGCGCGACCTACGGCCCGGTGTTGGCGCAGCAGACGACCGACGTGCTCCAGCCGGTCACCGCCCTGCTCTTGTTACGCGCGTTCGCCGCGGGCGCCGTTGCGCTGACCGGCACCGAGGCCATCGCGACCGGCGTGCCGGCCTTCAAGCCGCCCGAGGCGAAGAACGCGGCGACGACCCTCGCGGTCATGGCCGCGCTGCTGGCGACGCTGTTCATCGGGATCACGTTCCTGGCCGTCAACTACGCGATCCTCCCGATCGAGTTCCCGGAGAAGCAGACCGTCATCGCCCAGGTCGCCAGGACCGTGTACGGCGACGGCATCCTCTTCTACCTGTTCCAGGCGTTCACGGCGCTGCTGCTCTTCCTGGCCGCGAACACC
Source organism: uncultured Chloroflexia bacterium (assembly GCA_963842695.1). GTDB lineage: Bacteria > Chloroflexota > Limnocylindria > Limnocylindrales > CSP1-4 > SPCO01. Next base: position 172,458 of record CAWJHK010000005.1, on the reverse strand, counting down.
AGCTTCAACGCGTTCCCGCGCCTGCTGGCCATCCTGGCCGGCGACGGATACATGCCGCGCCAGTTCGCGCTCCGCGGCGATCGGCTGGCCTTCTCCTACGGGATCATCGCGCTGGCCACGCTCGCGGCGGCCTTGATCATCTATTTCGGCGGATCGACCCACGCCCTCATCCCGCTGTATGCGGTCGGCGTGTTCATCGACTTCACGATCAGCCAGACCGGGATGATCCGGCACTGGCTCCGCGAGCGATCGCCGGGATGGCGGCGGAGGCTGGCGATCAATGCCTTCGGAGCCACGCTGACGGGGATCGTGGCGGTCATCGTCACCGGGGTGAAGTTCTTCGACGGCGCCTGGCTCATCCTCGTCCTGATCCCGATCCTGGTGGCGATGATGTCCTTCATCCACCGCCAGTACGACCAGCAGCAGGCCGAGCTGGCGGTCCGCGACGAAGGCGTCCTGCCCGGACCGCATCGCGAGCAGCGGGTGATCATCCCGGTCAACGGCATCAACCGGGCCGTCGTGCAGGCGGTCAACTTCGGCCGGGCCCTGACGCGTGACGTCCGCGCTGTCTACGTGACCGACAACCTCGAGGACGCCGAGGCCGTCCGAGCACGGTGGCAGCGCCAGCTGCCCGACGTGCCGCTCGTCATCGTCGAATCGCCGTACCGGGCCGTGATCTCACCCGTCGTCGCCTACCTCGACATCCTCGACCAGGCGTGGCCGCCCGACAAGGAGGCGCCGATGACGATCGTGGTCCTGCCCGAGTACGTCGCCCGCCACTGGTGGGACCGCATGCTGTACAACCAGACGGCCAAGCGGCTGAAGGCGGCGCTCGTCGGTCGCGAGCACACGGTCATCGCGGACGTACCCTATCGACGCGGCCACTGACCGCCTGCCCAGCAACCACACGGAGTCGTTGTGATCGGAGGAAGGCGGCCGCTGCACGGTCGCAAGCCGGCGGATCGGCGGGTCCGCATCGAACGGCCGCATGCGCCGTACTTCCGCTACATGGGTCCGGGCCAGCTCGTCGCCAAGCCCGCGGCCAACGTCGCCCTCACCCCGACGGGCCGGTTCATGGCGAGGGCCCGGGCGGTGGTGTTCGGTCGCCCGCTGTCCACCGAAGAGGAGATCGGCGAGCGGCTGTCCAAGACGAAGGCCCTTGCGATCTTCAGCTCGGATGCGATCAGCTCGTCCGCCTACGCGACCGAGGAGATCCTCCGGGTCCTGCTGGTCGCCGGCGCGAGCGCGCTGTTCCTGTCGCTCCAGGTCGCGATCGCGATCACGGTCCTGCTTGCGGTCGTGTCCGTGTCCTACCGCCAGGTCTGCCGGGCGTATCCCGGCGGCGGCGGCGCGTACATCGTCGCCAAGACGAACCTCGCGCCGATCTTCGGGCTGATCGCCGCGGCGTCGCTGCTCATCGACTACGTCATGACCGTGTCCGTGTCGACGGCCGCGGCGATCGCGCAGATCCAGTCGGTCATCCCGGCCGCGTATGACGTCCGGATCGAGATCGCCTTCGTCTCGATATCGTTGATCACGATCGCCAACCTGCGCGGCCTGCGCGAGTCGGGAAACATCTTCGCCGTCCCGACCTATCTGTTCGTCGCGCTCGCCCTCGGGATCGTGTCGATCGGCCTGGTCAACATCATCGGCGGAACGGTCGTGTCGCCGCCGCAGCCGGACGCGGAGCCGTTCCCCCAGCCGCTCGAAGCAGTCACGATCCTGCTCGTGCTCAAGGCGTTCGCCGGCGGTTCGGTCGCATTGACCGGCGTCGAGGCGATCGCCAACGGCGTGCCCGCGTTCAAGCCGCCCGAATCGAAGAACGCCGCCAACACGATGACAGCGATGGCCGTGTTGCTCGGCATCCTTTTCGTCGGGCTGACGCTCGTTGCGGTCGAGTACGGGCTGGTGCCGACGAACCCGGGCGGGGCCTCGATCGTGGCGCTCGCAGCTGAGGCGACCTTCGGCAAGGGCTCGGTGCTGTTCGTGACATTCGCCGTCAGCACCGCCCTGATCCTGTTCCTCGCCGCGAACACGAGCTTCAACGCCTTCCCGCGCCTGGCCGCGATCCTGGCCGAGGACGGGTACATGCCGCGCCAGTTCTCGTTCCGCGGCGACCGCCTGGCCTACTCGTGGGGCATCGTCCTGCTGGCTGCCGTCGCATTCGGACTGCTCTGGGCATTCGGCGGCGACACGCACGCGTTGATCCCGCTGTATTCGGTCGGGGTGTTCCTGTGCTTCACGCTCAGCCAGGTCGGGATGGTCCGGCACTGGCGAACGGTTCGTGAACCCGGTTGGCGCTGGCGGCTCGGAGTGAACGCCTTCGGTGGCTTCCTGACCGCGATCGTCCTCGCGATCGTCGTGACGGAGAAGTTCGAAGCCGGCGCCTACCTCGTCGTGATCCTCGTCCCGCTTCTCGTCGGGATGATGCTCTTCATCCACACGCAATACGCCCGCTCTTCGCGGCAGCTCGCGGTGGACGCGGACCTGGTCGTGCCGCCGCCGCACCGCGAGGAACGCGTCATCGTGCCGATCCCGGGCCTCAACCGGGCCGTCGTCCAGGCGATCAACGTCGCCCGCTCGATCGATGACGATGTCCGGGCCGTGTACATCACCGACGATCTGGCGAGTGCCGGCGAGGTCCGCGAGGCGTTCGAACGGCAGGTGCCGGGCGTCCCACTGGTCGTCGTGGAGTCGCCGTACCGCGCGCTCGTCGGGCCGCTGCTCGCCTACCTCGACGTGCTGGATGCGGCCTGGCCGCCGGGCAAGGCCGCGCCGATCACCTTCGTCGTCATCCCCGAGTACGTGGCCCGCAGCTGGTGGGAGCGCATCCTCTACAACCAGTCGGCCAAGCGACTGCGGACCGTGCTCCTGGGGCGTCCGCACACGGTGGTCGTCAATGTCCCGTATCGGCGCGAGGATGCGGCCCTGTTCGAGGGGGCGCGCGACCGCGGGGACGACGAAGCCGGCAGGCCGCCGCCCGCCGAACCCCCGGCCAGGCCGTGAGCGACGACCGTCGCATGCCCCGGTGGTATCGTGACGAGCCATGTCAGATTCCACCGCCCCGCCGTTCCGGCGCGCCGTCATCGCGCTGAACGGGGGTCCGAGCGACGAGCGGATCGTCGCCCTCGTCGCCGAGGTGGCGCGCAACATCAAGGCCGAGCTCGTGGCGATCCATGTCGTCGAGATCGACTGGACGCTGCCACTCGACGCCGACATCGCCGGACGATCCGAGGAGGTCCAGCGCGTGCTCGATGCGGCGGAAGCCGTGGCGGAGGACCACAAGATGACGCTCGAGCCGGTCCTGCTCCAGGCGCGGGACGTCGGTGCCGCCATCGTGGACGAGACCATCGAGCGCGACGCCGACCTGCTCGTCGTCGGGCTGCCCTATCGCAAGCGATTTGGTGGGGAGTTCGCCATGGGCCGAACCATCCCGTACATCCTCCAGAACGCACCATGTTCGGTCTGGGTCGTCCGCGACCCGATCGCCGAGGAGACATCGTGAAGATCATCATCGTGGGCTGTGGCCGGGTCGGCGCAGCCCTCGCCGATACCTACGACCGAGCCGGTCACGACGTCACCGTGCTCGACAGCTCGACCCGGTCCTTCGAGCGTCTCTCGTCCGGCTTTCATGGCTCGGCGATCCGCGGCGACGGCACCGACGAGGACGTCCTGCGCCGTGCCGGCGCCGAGGGCGCCGATGTGTTCCTGGCCCTGACCGAGGGCGACAACCGGAACGTGATGGCCGCCCAGCTGGCCAACGAGGCGCTCGGCGTGAAGCGTGTCATCGCCAAGATCAACGATCCGGTGCGGGCCACGGCATACGCCGAGCTCGGCATCGCCACGCTGTGCCGGACCGGGTTGATGATGGACGCCGTCGACGGCTACATCGGTCTTCCGAAGGCTGGCCTGCCCGGGATGCTCGCTCCGACCGGGCACCACGGCGGGGCGCACGACGACCACCACGGCCTGCCCGCGTCGGGCGGTGGCGCCGGCGAGGCGGTGCCGGCCTCCCAGCCCGCGACGGCCGGCCAGCCGCCCGGTAGCGGCCAGCCCGGACCACAGATGTCGAGCCCGACCGGCCCGACCGCGACCCAGGAGGTCTGACCCGTGTTCGTACTCGTCGTCGGGGGCGGTAAGGTCGGCTACTACCTCGCCAAGGAGCTCATCGAGGCCGGCCATGAAGTCGCGGTCATGGAGAAGGACCCGGACCGCGCCCGGCAGATCGCCGACGAGATCGGCTCGATCGTCATCGCCCACGACGGCTGCGAGGGCAAGTACCTCGCCGAGGCGGGATCGAACCGGGCCGACGTGGTCGCGGCCGTCACCGGCGACGACGAGGACAACCTCGTGATCTGCCAGATGGCCAAGCATCACTTCGACGTGCCCCGCACGATCGCCCGCGTCAACAACCCGAAGAACGAGGCGCTGTTCCGGCACCTCGGGGTCGACGAGCTGATCAGCCCGACGCGGATGATCCTCGGCTCGATCGAGCAGGACATCCCCGTCCACGAGCTGCTGCACCTGGCGACCCTCGGCGAGGGCGAGCTCGAGCTCATCGAGGCGCACCTCCAGTCTGGGTCGCCGGCCATCGGCCGGGCGCCCAAGGACCTGTCGATCCCCGACGGCTGTTCGCTGTTCGCGGTCATCCGCGATGGCGTGGCGACGCCGCTCCGGCCGGACACCGTGATGCTCGAGGGCGACAAGGTCATCGCGATCGGCAAGCAGGAGTGCCAGGACGTCCTCCACGGTCAGCTGATCGGCGAGCCGGAGGCGATCGGCGAGGCTCGCTGAGCGGGCCCGGAGGGCATCGGCGGGCCGTCCGCTCGTGCGCGGAGATTGGCGCCCGCAGGCAACACTCTTGACAATGCCATTGTCAGGGTTCTAGGATGCCTCATGTTCACCAAACCACCCGAGAACACCACCGCTCCGACGACCCATGGCGACGCCACGACCCAACCGACCGCGACCCCCGGAAACGGCCCCGCGGACGGCCGATCCCACGCCTGATCCGATGGCAGCCGGCCGACTGGAGCGCGATCCCGAGCGACCCGTCTACGTGATCAGCGTGGCCGCGACCCTCGTGAGCGCGCACCCGCGGACCCTCCGCATCTACGAGGACGAGGGCCTGCTCTGCCCGGCCCGGACGCCGTCGAACATCCGTCTCTACAGCGAGAACGACATCCGGCGGCTCACGTGGATCCGCCACCTCACCCGGGAGCGCGGCGTCAACCTCGCCGGCATCCGGATCCTGTTCGAGCTCGAGGAGCGCCTCGGCGCTCGGATCCTCGAAGCCCTCTACGCAGAAGGCACCGACGGCGAGGCGACCGACGCCTCCGCCGGCGAGCCAACATCAGCACAGCACACCTAGGAGATTCTGATGGCCAAGCGACCGTCCACCCCGGTCGAAGAGCAGCCCAACCCGACCACCGGCACACGCGAGCTGCCGCTGGTCGCCCTGCGGGAGACCGTCATCTTTCCGGAGATGATCGTCCCGCTCCAGGTCGGCCGCGAGAAGAGCGTCGCCGCCCTGAATGCCGCCGTCGCCGACGGCGGTCCCATCGCGCTCGTGACCCAGCGGGTCGCCGAGCAGGAGGACATCGAGGACCCCGGCGAGCTCTACCCGATCGGCACGCTCGCCAAGATCGCGCAGGTCGTCCAGCTCCAGGACGGCACCGTTCGTGCCATCGTCCAGGGCCAGGGCCGCCTCCGCGTCAACGGCTTCACCGCGACCGAGCCATACCTCCGCGCCTCGGTCGAGGAGCTGCCCGACGAGAGCCCGGACGGCCTCGAGGTCCAGGCGCTCATGCGCACGGTCCAGGCGCAGATCGAGCAGTACGTCGCGAACGGCGCCCCGGTCCCGCCGGAGGCGGCCGTGGCGGCCCGCAACATCAGCGAGCCCGGCTTGCTGGCCGACATGGTCGCCTACTCCCCGGACATGTCGACCGAGCAGCGCCAGGAGCTGCTCGAGACGGTCGACGTCATCGAGCGGCTCAAGCTCGTCTCGAACTTCCTCGCGCACCAGATCGAGATCCTCGAGCTGAAGGGTCGGATCCAGTCCGAGGTCAAGTCCGAGATGGACAAGACCCAGCGCGAATACATCCTCCGCGAGCAGCTCAAGGCCATCCAGCGCGAGCTGGGCGAGGACGACCCGCAGCAGGCCGAGATCAACGAGCTGCGCGAGAAGGTCGAGGCCGCCGGCATGCCGGACGAGATCAAGGCCCGCGCGATCAAGGAGGTCGACCGGATGAGCCGGATCCCCTCCGCGTCGCCCGAGGTCGGGGTCATCCGGACCTACGTCGACTGGCTGATCGGGCTGCCGTGGAACGTCGCCACGGACGACAACCTCGACATCAAGGAGGCCGCCCGCATCCTCGATGAGGACCACTACGGCCTCGAGAAGATCAAGGAACGGATCCTCGAATACCTGTCGGTGCGCACGCTCGCCGACGAGATCCGCAGCCCGATCCTCGCCTTCGTCGGCCCGCCCGGCGTGGGCAAGACGTCGCTCGGCAAGAGCATCGCCCGGGCGATGAACCGCAAGTTCGTGCGGATGAGCCTCGGCGGCATCCACGACGAGGCGGAGATCCGCGGCCACCGCCGGACCTACATCGGCGCGCTGCCCGGCCGGATCATCCAGAGCATCAAGACGGCGGGATCGAACAACCCGGTGTTCATGCTCGACGAGGTCGACAAGATCGGCATGGACTTCCGTGGCGATCCGAGCTCGGCGCTGCTCGAGGTCCTCGACCCGGAGCAGAACAACACCTTCCAGGACAACTACCTCGAGGTGCCGTTCGACCTGTCGAAGGTGCTCTTCGTGGCGACCGCCAACCTGCTCGACCCGATCCCGCCGGCCCTCCGTGACCGGATGGAGATCGTCCACCTGCCCGGCTACACCGAGCAGGAGAAGATCGAGATCGGCAAGCGGTTCCTCGTCCCCAAGCAGATGAAGAACCACGGCCTGCAGGCCAAGCACATCGAGATCACCGACGACGCGATGACCGAGCTGGTCCGCTCGTACACCCACGAGGCCGGCGTCCGGAACCTCGAGCGCGAGCTGGCCAACGTCATGCGCAAGGTCGCCCGGCAGGTCGCCGAGGGACGCAAGCGCAAGACCGTGATCGACCCGAAGAAGCTGGCCGACCTGCTCGGGCCGCAGCGGTTCGAGTACGGCGAGCTCGAGGCCGAGGACCAGACGGGTGCCGCGACCGGCCTGGTCGTGACCGAGGTCGGTGGCGACGTCGTCGCCATCGAGGTGACCCGCATGGAGGGCAAGGAGGACTTCATCCTGACCGGCCAGCTCGGCGAGGTCATGCGGGAGTCCGCTCGCGCCGGCCTGTCGTGGACACGGGCGCACGCCCGTGAGCTCGGCATCAAGCGCGAGGTCTTCGAGACCAACACGCTCCACATCCACGTCCCAGCCGGCGCGATCCCCAAGGACGGGCCGTCTGCCGGGATCACGATGGCGACCGCGATCGTGTCCGCCCTCACCGGCATCCCCGTCCGCAAGGACGTGGCGATGACGGGCGAGATCACGCTCCGTGGCCGGGTCCTGCCGATCGGCGGGCTCAAGAGCAAGATCCTGGCCGCCCACCTGTCGGGGGCCAAGATCGTCATCCTCCCGAGGAAGAACGAGAAGGACCTGCGCGACATCCCCGAGGAGATCCGCAAGTCGATCAAGCTGATCCTGGTGGACACCATGGACCAGGTCCTCGAGGCAGCCCTTCGGCGCAAGCCGAAGGCGCTTGCCGTCGAGCCGCCGAAGGTCGTCAAGGGAACTGACGAGCTCGACCCCGAGCCCGAGAAGCAGCCCACCGTCCGCCGCAGCAACTTCCCACCGTCGGACCAGCCACCGGTCGTGGTCCGCGGGTCCTAGCGAGACGCAACGTTGGCGGGCGCGCCCGGAACGACCGGGCTTGACTACAAGGACTACTACGCGGTCTTGGGTGTCCCCAAGACCGCGTCGCAGGCTGACGTCAAGAAGGCCTTCCGCAAGCTCGCCCGCCAGCACCACCCCGATACCAAGCCCGGGGACACCGAAGCCGACCGGAAGTTCAAGGAGATCAACGAGGCCAACGAGGTCCTCAGCGATCCGGCCAAGCGCAAGCAGTACGACGAGCTGGGTGCCAACTGGGAGGCGATCAGCCGGGCCCGCCAGGCGGGCGCCGCGGGTGGCGGCGGCTCGCCGTTCGGTGGGTTCGCCGGGTTCGGCGGGCAGGGCGGCACCAACGTCCGCTACGAGTTCCACACGGCCGACGCCGGTGAGTTCAGCGACTTCTTCCGGATGTTCTTCGGTGAGGACGCTGGCGGGCCAGGCTCGCCGTCGACCGGCGGTCGCGGCTCGCGCCCGACCGGTGGCCTCGGCTTCGAGGACATCCTCGGCGGTATGGGCATCGACGGCCGGACGGCCGGCACGGCCAACCCGCCGAGGTCACGGCCGGTCCCCCCGCCCAGGCACGAGGCACAGGCGGACATCACCCTGGCCGAGGCGTACCACGGAACGACCCGCCTGGTCGAGGTCGAGGGCAAGCGCCTCGAGATCACCATCCCGGCCGGGGCCGACACCGGCACCCGGATCAAGCTCAGCAAGCGCGGCCCCGGTGGCGGCGACCTGATCGTCGTGATCCGCGTCCTGCCCGACCCGACGTTCACCCGCCGCGGTGCCGATCTCGAGCGCGACCTTCCGCTCACGCTGGACGAAGCGCTCGTCGGCGCCGAGGTCCCGGTCGAGACGCTCAAGGGCCGCGTCCTGCTGACCATCCCGCCCGGCACGCAGCCGGGACGCATGTTCCGGCTGTCGGGCCAGGGCATGCCGCGCTTCAAGGCGACCGGCCACGGCGACCTGTACGTCAAGGCCCGGGTCGTCCTGCCGACCAACCTGTCCGACGAGGCGAGAGCCGCCGCGCGCGACTTCCTCGACCTCGTCCACCAACCCGACCCGCGGCGACCCGCGGCGACCAAGTAGCGAGACCACCGCGATGCAGCTCGATCGTTTCACCCAGAAGGCCCAGGAGGCCATCATCGAGGCCCAGGCCACCGCCCAGCGGCTCGACAGCCCGATCCTCGACGCGGAGCACATCCTGTCGGCGCTCGTCGAGCCGGACGACGGCATCCCCGCCGAGACCCTGCGCCGGCTCGGCGTCGACCTGCCCGGCTTCCGCGGGGAGCTGGCGGCGATCCTTGCCAGGCGCGCCCGGATCCACGGCGGCTCGCTGTCCATGGATCCTCGTGCCCGGCGCGTGATCGAGGGGGCGGAGGCCGAGGCGCGCCGGCTCGGCGACGACTACACCTCGACCGAGCACCTGCTCCTGGCCGTCGCCGAGGCCGGTGGCGATGGACAGGGCCTCCTGGAGAAGCATGCCGCCGGACGCGAAGCCATCCTCCAGGCGCTCCAGAGCGTTCGCGGCGGCCAGCGGGTGACCTCCCCCAACCCCGAAGGGACCTACGCCGCCCTCGAGAAGTACGGTCGCGACCTGACCGCCGAGGCCCGCGCCGGCAAGCTCGACCCCGTCATCGGCCGCGATGACGAGATCCGTCGGGTGGTCCAGGTCCTCTCCCGGCGCACCAAGAACAACCCGGTGCTGATCGGCGAGCCGGGCGTCGGCAAGACGGCCATCGCCGAGGGCCTGGCCCAGCGGATCGTCCGCGGCGACGTTCCCGAGGGCCTCAAGGACCGGCGTGTCGTCGCGCTCGATCTCGGCGCCATCATCGCCGGGGCCAAGTTCCGCGGCGAGTTCGAGGAGCGCCTGAAAGCCGTGCTCAAGGAGATCAAGGACTCCGAGGGCCAGGTCATCCTGTTCATCGACGAGCTGCACACGGTCGTCGGGGCCGGTGCCGCCGAGGGCGCCATGGACGCCTCCAACCTGCTCAAGCCGATGCTCGCCCGGGGCGAGCTGCACACCATCGGTGCGACCACCCTCGACGAGTACCGCAAGCACATCGAGAAGGACGCCGCGCTCGAGCGGCGCTTCCAGCCGGTCCTCGTCGACCAGCCGACGGTCGAGGAGACGATCTCGATCCTGCGCGGGCTGCGCGAGCGCTACGAGGTGCACCACGGCGTGCGGATCACCGATTCGGCGCTCGTCGCGGCGGCCACCCTGTCCGATCGCTACATCACCGAGCGGTTCCTGCCCGACAAGGCGATCGACCTCGTCGACGAGGCGGCGTCCCGGCTCCGCATGGAGATCGACTCGATGCCGATCGAGATCGACGAGCTCGAGCGACGGCGCATCCAGCTCGAGATCGAGCGCGAGGCCCTGCGCAAGGAATCCGACGACGCGTCGAAAGCGCGCCTCGAGGCCCTCGAGAAGGAGCTGGCCGACATCGAGGAGCAGGCCGGCGCGCTCAAGCAGCGCTGGGAGGCCGAGAAGGCCGCGATCGCCGCGATCCGCGCGACGAAGTCCGAGCTCGAGGGCCTGACGACGCGGATCGAGCAGGCCGAGCGCGAGGCCGACTATGCGACCGCCGCGGAGCTCAAGTACGGCACCCTGAAGGAGCTGACCGACCGGATGGCCGAGCAGGAGACGGCGCTCGCTGCGCTGCAGGGCCCGGGCTCGCTGCTCAAGGAGGAGGTCACCGCGGACGACATCGCCGGGATCGTGGCGTCCTGGACGGGCATCCCGGTCAACCGCCTCCTCGAGGGCGAGACGAACAAGCTCATCCACATGGAGGAGCGGCTCCACGACCGCGTCGTCGGTCAGGACGAGGCGATCCAGGCGGTGTCCGACGCGGTCCGCCGCGCGCGTGCCGGGCTGAAGGACCCGCGCCGGCCGATCGGTTCGTTCCTGTTCCTCGGTCCGACCGGCGTCGGCAAGACCGAGCTGGCACGGGCGCTGGCCGAGTTCCTGTTCGACGACGAGAACGCCATCGTCCGGATCGACATGAGCGAGTACATGGAGAAGTTCGCGGTGTCGCGGCTGATCGGCGCGCCGCCCGGCTACGTCGGCTACGACGAGGGCGGGCAGCTGACCGAGGCCGTCCGCCGGCGGCCGTACCAGGTCGTGCTCCTCGACGAGATCGAGAAGGCCCACCCGGACGTCTTCAACGTGCTGCTTCAGGTCCTCGATGATGGCCGACTGACCGACAGCCAGGGCCGGACGGTCAACTTCAAGAACACGGTCATCATCATGACCAGCAACATCGGCAGCAGCGCCATCGCGGCGACCGGTGGCCGTGCCGGCGACGCCGCGTACGAAGAGATGAAGCGCGAGGTCACCGGTCTCCTCGGGCAGGCGTTCCGGCCCGAGTTCCTCAACCGGGTCGACGAGGTCATCGTGTTCCACGCGCTGACCGATTCCGACCTCGAGCGGATCGTCGAGCTGCTGATCCGCGACCTCGAGCAGCGGCTGGTGGGTGCCGAGATCGAGCTCGAGCTTACCCCGTCGGCCCGGGCGCTCATCGTCCGCGAAGGCACCGATCCGGCATTCGGCGCTCGGCCGCTCAAGCGCACGATCCAGCGACTCGTCGAGAACCCACTGGCACGGGCGATCGTGGCCGGCGAGTTCAAGCCGGGCGACCGGGTGACGGCAGACGCGGACCTGGTCAACGCCACGCTCGTCTTCACGGCGGGCGGCGCGACCGTGGTCAGCGAGGGCGGCCCGAAGCGGGATGCGCGAGCGCGGCGAACGGCCGAGCCCGCGCCGCCCCCGCCGGTCGGCAGCGGCGACCTGCTCAACTAGCCCGGCAGCGACGCGGGTGCAGTTCGAGCTGGTCGCCCGGCGCCTGGCCAGCCTGCCCGACCCGCTGCCGGTCCCGGCCGAGGTGCTCATGCCGGTCTTCCTCGACGGCAGCGGGCTCCGGCCGCCCCGCGTCCCGCCTCCGGGCCGTGCCGGGCGCCCGGCCGGTGTCCTGGTGCTGATCTACCCGGATTCCGATGGCTCCGCGCGGGTGGTCCTGACCGAACGTGCCACACGCGATGGCCATCACAGCGGCGAGGTCAGCTTCCCGGGCGGCAAGGCCGAGCCGGAGGACCGCGACATCGCTGCCACCGCTTTGCGCGAGGCGGCCGAGGAGATCGCGCTTGACCCGGTCGCCGCCGGGGTCGAGGTGGTTGGCAAGCTCGAGCGGTTCTGGATCCCGGTCAGCGATTTCGAGGTCCACCCGATCGTTGCGCTGGCGGCCCGGCGTCCCGAGCTCCTGGCGTCGCCCGACGAGGTCGCCAGCATCCTCGAACCGGCGATCGCGCGCTTCCTGCCGGACGCCCCGATCGTCATCGTGGAACGCACGATCGGCGACTGGCCGCTCCGCTACGGCGCATACGACATCGACGGCCTCAACGTCTGGGGCGCCACCGCCCGGATCCTGAGCCAGCTCGGGGCAGTGCTCGCGCGCGTCTGACGACGACCTCGCGTCAGGAACCGCGGCGGCTCCACCGGCGTCTACGGGGCGGCCCGACGGCGCACCTCGTGGCGTCGATCCGGGACCTGCGGGTCCGCTGTGCCGGCCCCGCCCATTCGGCCGGGAGTCCTCCCCGGGCTCCCTGCAGGGAGGTTGCGCCATGCGCAAGCGACTCCTGTCCGTGGCTGCGGTCGCCCTGGTTGCGACGGCCTGCGGCAGCTCGGCCACCTCGAGCAGCGGAGGCTACGTCCAACCCCCGGATCCCGGCCACCACCAGCCGACGTCGCCGCCCTACCAGCCCGCCCCGAGCCCGTACGACGGGGTGACGTTCGATGACCCGGGAACCAACCCCGTCACCGACACCGACGAGGACCGCGTCTCGACGTTCGCGATGGACGTCGACACCGCCTCGTACACCATCGCCCAGCGGTTCGTCGAGGACGGCAACCTGCCGGACCCGGCCAGCATCCGGGTCGAGGAATGGGTCAACGCTTTCGACCAGGGCTACGAGGCGCCGTCGCAGGGCACGTTCGCGGTCCACGTCGACGGCGCGTCGACGCCGTTCGGCGGCCAGGGCGAGGTCCTGCTCCGGATCGGGATCAAGGCCCGCGAGGTGACGAACCGCGCGAGGCCCGACACGGCGTTGACCTTCGTCATCGACACCTCGGGCTCGATGGAGCGGGAGGGCCGGCTCGAGCTGGTCAAGGACTCGCTCCGCAAGCTGGTGCTCGGGCTTGGTCGCGGTGACTCGATCGCCGTGGTCGCGTTCAACGACAGCGCCCGGGTGGTCCTGCCGCCGACACGCGCCACCGACGAGGAGCGGATCCTCCGCGCGATCGACGACCTGCATCCGGGCGGCTCGACCAACGTCGAGGAAGGGCTCCGGCTCGGCTACGGGCTGGCCCGCGAGACGCTCCTGGGAGACGGCGGCATCGACCGCATCGTCCTCGCCTCCGACGGCGTCGCCAACGTCGGGCTGACCGACGCCGACGGCATCCTCCGCCAGATCCGCGACGACGCGGCCGCCGGCATCGAGCTGGTCTCGGTCGGGGTCGGGATGGGCAACTACAACGACGCCCTGCTCGAGCAGCTCGCCGACCAGGGCGACGGCTTCTATGCCTACGTCAACACCGTCGACGACGCCCGCCGCCTGTTCGTCGAGGACCTCGTGTCCACGCTGCAGACCGTCGCCCTCGATGCCAAGGTCCAGGTCCGCTTCGATGCGGACGCGGTGGAATCCTATCGGCTCATCGGCTACTCGAACCGGGCGATCCCAGACGACCAGTTCCGGGACCCGGGCGTCGACGCCGGGGCGATCGGCGCCGGGCACGCGGTCACCGCCCTCTACGCGCTGACGCTCCGCGAGGACGCGACGGGGACGGGACAGCTCGGGACCGTGAGCCTGCGCTGGACCGAGCCCGACGCGCAGCGCGAGTCGAAGCTCGACCGCCCGATCGACGCGCGCGACGTCGCGGGAGCGTTCGACCAGACCGATGCGACCTTCCGGTTCGACGCGATCGTCGCCGCCGCTGCCGAATCGCTCCGCGGGTCGGAGAGGGCCGCCGGCACAGACATCCGCGATGTCGCTCGCGTGGCGCATCGCGTCGCCGAGGACCTCCCCGCCACGGACCAGGTGCACGAATTCCTCAGGCTGGTGGACCGGATGGCCGACCTCAGTCGCTGAACCCTGACCACGTGGGCGGTCCGGTGGAGGAGCCGGGCCGCCCGCGTCCTCGTCTCAGGCGGGCTCGCCCGCGTCGGGGTCCGGATCGGACCGCTGCTCGGTCCGCGGCGCCAGCCGGCCGATACCCCGGCCGACCGGCAGCTCGTCCGTCCCCCTGGCGCGTCCGGCGACGGTCGCCTGATCGTCGGCACCGGCGAACTCGACCACGATGGCACGCATCTCGGAATGCTCGGTCCACGCCGCGTGGGGGATGTCGGCCGGCCAGACCGCGGCCTCGCCCGCGGCGATCCTCGTGTATTCCTCGCCCACGCCGACCCAGCCGCCGCCTTCGATGACGATGAGATACGTCGTGTTCGGGTTCGTGTGTGGCTCGATCCGGGCGTTGCGGGCGAAGGCCAGCTCGGACACCGTGCCGCGGCCGTCGGAGTGGAGCACCTGGCCGGTCAGGCCGACCGTGCCGGGCGGACCGTCGGGTCGGCGGTTGCCGACGCCGAAGCGGCGGATCTCGATCGGCATCGCGGTGACCTCGGGCCGCGGGTCAGCGACGACGCCGCTGTCGCCCCTGGCGGCGGGCGCCGCCGGTCCGTCGCTTGATCGTCGCCTCGGGCTCGGCGAACTTCGTCTTCTTGTAGAAGCGCTCCTTGGCCAGCCTGGTCTCGTAGGCGCGCCAGGAACGGCGGGAAGCGGATGAACCGGATCCAGACGAGCGTGGCCAGCCCGATGACCTCCGTGGCCAGGACGAGGAAGAAGCTGAAGACGAACAGCAATTCGATGATCAGCAGGCTGAACGTGATCAGGCCCGCCCACCACAGCCATTCCCACATGTCGAGATAGGGCGCGTGACGGCGGAGCGCCCGGGTGCGGACGTAGTAGAGGACCGCCAGCACGACCAGGAGGACCGCGGCGGCGATCCAGGTCGGATGGAAGATGTCGGGGAAGTTCGTGCTGTTGAACGACTTGAACAGGTATTCCCAGGGTGCCAGCGTCACGTGGGAGCCTCGGATTCAGGTGTGGATCGGCGTCCGGAGTATGCCATGACAGGCGGTATACTCGGCCGAACTGGTGCGGCGCCGTCGCGACCGCGGGGACGCCCTGACCCGCCTCGCTGACGCATCGCAAGACCACGGGAATGGAGGAAGCCCCGGTTGCGAGCCCTGCTGTCGGTGGCGAACCGCGAAGGCATCGTCGCGCTCGCACGGGAATTCCGTGATCTCGGGATCGAGATCTTCGCCACCGATGGAACGCGCGACTACCTCGCCGGCGAGGGCGTCGAGGTCACGTCGGTCGCGGAGCTGACCCAGGGCGAGCCCAACGTCGGCGGCCAGGTCAAGACGTTCCACCACGCGGTCTACGCCGGCATCCTCGCCCGCCGCGACGTCCCCGCCCAGCTCGAGGAGCTCAAGGAGCAGGGGATCGGCCTGATCGACATCGTCGTCGTCAACGTCAAGCCGTTCGCCCCGTCGATCGGGGTCAAGGTCGTCGGCCTCGACGAGGCGATCGAGATGATCGACGTCGGCGGCGCGGCGCTCCTCGGCGCGGCCGCCAGGAACGCGGCCGGAGTGGCGGCGATCGCCGACCCCGCCCACTACCCGCAGGCGATCGCCGAGCTGCGCGAGCTGGGGACGGTCAGCCCGGAGTCGCGGGCGAAGTTCGCGGCCGAGGCGTTCAGCACCGTCGCCGCCTACCACGCCGAGATCGCCGCCTATCTCAACCAGGTCTCGGGCAACACCTTCCCGCGCCACCTCGCGCTGGTCCTCGAGAAGGTCGACGACCTGCGCTACGGGGAGAACCCGCACCAGCACGCGGCGTTCTACCGCGAGACGACGCACCGCAGCGGAACGCTCGCTGACGCGTCGCGGCTCCAGGGCGACATGCCGTCGTTCAACAACCTGCTCGACCTCGACGCGGCGTACCGGATCGCCCGGGACTACACGACCCCGACCGTGGCGATCGTCAAGCACACCGATCCGGTCGGACTGGCCTCGCACGACGAGCTGGTCGAGGCCTACCGCCACGCCCTCGAGACCGACCCCGTGGCGTCGTTCGGCGGGATCGTCGGCGTCAACCGCGAGCTCGACGGGGCGACGGCGCGCGAGATCGCGGCGAACTCCTACGAGGCGGTCGTGGCGCCCGGGTTCAGCCAGTCGGCGATCGGGATCCTTCGCGGCAAGCCGGGGCTGGAGCTGCTGGCCATCCCGCCCGACCCGATCGAGGGGATGCGCGACTACGGGATCGCCAGCCTCGACTTCAAGCGGGTCGCCGGCGGCCTCCTGGTCGAGAGCGTCGACGATCTCGGGCTCGACCGCGGGCGGCTCCAGGTCGTCACCCAGCGACGTCCGACGCTCGAGGAGCTGACCGACCTGCTGTTCGCCTGGCGCGCCGTGCGGCACGTCCGGTCGAACGCGATCGTCCTCGCCCGCAACGGTGCGACGGTCGGCATCGGGGCGGGCCAGGCCAGCCGGCAGGTGTCGGTCGAGATCGCGGTCCGGCGAGCCGGCGACCGGGCCAAGCTGGCCGTCATGGCGTCGGATGCCTACTTCCCCTTCCCGGACGGGATCCAGGCGGCGGCCGGCGCGGGCGTCACCGCGATCATCCAGCCCGGCGGCTCGATCCGGGACGAGATGGCGATCGAAGTGGCCGACCGCCATCACATGGCCATGGTCTTCACCGGACGGCGTCACTTCCGGCACTGACCGGAGCCATCGATGGAGCAGCTCCTCGCGCTCGAGATGATCCGCGTGACCGAGGCGGCGGCGATCGATTCGGCCCGGTTCATGGGCCGTGGCGAGCGCGACGCCGCCGACGCCGCGGCGACCGAGGCCATGCGCCGGACGATGGACGAGATCGACTTCGCCGGACGGATCGTCATCGGCGAGGGAGAGCGTGACGAGGCGCCGATGCTGTACATCGGCGAGCGGGTCGGCAAGGACGGCGCCGACAGCGATGTCCCGCGTGTCGACATCGCGGTCGATCCCCTCGAAGGCACCAACCTCGTCGCCCACGGTCAGGCTGGGGCCATCACCGTCCTCGCAGCGTCCGAGGCGGGCGGCCTGACCCACGCTCCCGACACCTACATGGAGAAGATCTGCGTCGGGCCGGTGGCCGCCGGCAAGGTGGACATCCGGGCGACCCCCAGCGAGAACCTGCGCCGCATCGCCGACGCCCTCGGCCGGCGGGTCAACGACATCACGGTCGTCATCCTCGAGCGGCCGCGGCACGACGCGCTGATCGCCGAGGTCCGCGACGCCGGGGCCCGGATCAAGCTCATCGGCGACGGCGACCTCTCGGCCGCGATCGCCTGCGCCGTGTCGGGCACCGGCGTGCACGCGGTCATGGGCACCGGCGGCGCACCCGAGGGCGTCATCACCGCGGCCGCGTTGCGCTGCCTCGGTGGCGAGATCCAGGCCCGCTTCCGCTATCGCAACGACGACGAGCGCGAGCGGGGCGCGAAGATGGGGCACGGCGACGAGGACCGCGTGTACCGGACGGAGGACCTCGCACCCGGCGAGAATCTCGTGTTCGCCGCCACCGGCGTGACGGCAGGTGACCTCCTCGAGGGTGTCCGCTTCTTCGGCGGCGGGGCGAGAACCCATTCACTGGTGATGGCCTACCAGGCCAAGCAGGTCCGCTTCGTCGACACGGTCCACATGTTCGACCGCGATTCCCCGCCGAGGGTCCGCCTCTAGGCCGACGCGCGCCGCAGGACGTCGACCGCGCGCCAGACCTCGTGATACGTGTTGTACAGCGGGATCGGCGCCAGGCGGATGATGTCGGGCTCGCGGAAGTCGGCGATGACACCGCCGGCCGCCAGACGATCGAGGACCACGCCCGCCCCTTCTGCCGAGTCGAACCGAAGCGACAGCTGCGCACCGCGGGCGGCCGGATCCCGCGGGGTGATGATTTCGACCGGCAGCGGCTCGAGGAGGCCCTCCAGGTACGCGGTCAGAGCGATCGATCGCCGGCGCAGGGCCGGCATGCCGACCTCGTCGAAGATCGCCAGCGACGCGGCGAGCGGGACGAGCGACAGGATGGGGCTGGTCGACGCCTTCCAGCCGGCGGCGCCCCGGGCCGACCGGAACGGTCCGTCCATCGCGAACCGGTCGTCGGCCGGGTCGACGCCCCACCAGCCGGCCAGGCGCGGAATGGCCGGGTCGTTGTGATGGCGCTCGTGGACGAAGATCGCCGCGATCGCACCCGGCCCGCCGTTGAGGTACTTGTAGGTGCACCACGCGGCGGCATCGACGTTCCAGTCGTGCAACGCCAGCTCGACGTTCCCGGCAGCGTGCGCGAGATCCCACAGCACGGTCGCGCCGGCCGCACTCGCGGCCGCCGTGAGCCGCTCGATCTCGAAGGCCTGGCCGGTCGCGAAGTTGACCCCGCCGAGGAGGACGGTGGCCAGCTCGGGTCCGTGCTCCGCGATCGCGCCTTCGAGGTCGTCGGGTCGAACCGTCGACTCACCGTCGCGCGGGCCGACGACGATGAGGTCGGTCACCGGTTCGAGCCCTCGGCCCGCCAGGTGGCTCGCCAGCGCGTACCGGTCGGACGGGAAGAGCGGGCCGTCGGCGAGGATCCGCCGGCGGCGCCCCGCCGGGCGGAAGAACGAGGTGAGGAGCAGGTGCAGGTCGATCGTCAGGGTGTTGAGGATCGCCACCTCGGTCGGACGTGCCCCGACGATCCGGGCCATCGGTTCGCGCAGCGAGTCGTCGTAGGTGAACCACGGACGATCGCCCTGGAACCAGGCTTCGACGCCCAGCCGCGCCCAGCGCTCGAGCTCGGCGTCGACGATGGCGCGCGTCGACCGCGGCTGGAGCCCGAGGGACTGGCCGGCGAGGTAGATCGCCGGCGGACCGTCGGGCCCGGCAGGTCCGTCCGGGATCAGGAAGCGGTCGCGAAGCGCGGACAGCGCGTCGGCCTCGTCGCGTGCGAGCGCCTCGGCCTCGTCCACGGGTTACGCTCGACGGCCGGCGGTCAGCCGAGTCGCAGGTTCGGCAGGACCTCGCGCCCGAAGGTGTCGATGAACTCCGCCTGGTTGCGCCCGACGTTATGGAGGTGGATCTCGTCGAAGCCCATGTCGACGTAGCTCTGGATCTGCTCGGTGTGCTTCGCAACGTCGCTGGAGATGAGGACCCGGTTGGTGAAGTCGTCGATCCCGACCATCCTGGCCATGGCGGCGAAGTCCTCCGGGTTCTTGATGTCCTGCTTGGGGAAGGGCATCCCGCCGTTGGGCCACTCGCGGATGGCGTTGTCGGCGGCCTCCTCGTCGGTCGCCGCCCAGCTGACATGGACCTGCAGCAGCTTGGGCGGGGTGGGCTTCCCCGACTCGGCCGAGCCCGCGTCGCAGTTCTCCCAGAGGCGCTTGATCTTCTCGTCGGCCGCTCCGACCGTGATCATCCCGTCGGCGTACTTGCCGGTCCGCCGGGCGTTGACGGGTCCGGCGGTCGCGACGTAGATCGGCACGGGCACCTCCGGGAGCGTGTACAACCGGGCGCTCTCGAGCTTGAAGTGCTCGCCGCGGTGGCGCACGACCTCGCCGGTGAACAGCTGCTTGATGACCTGGATGGCCTCGAACAGCATCGAGCTGCGCACGCCGATCTCCGGCCACTCGCCTCCGATGATGTGCTCGTTGAGGGCTTCGCCAGCCCCGAGGCCGAGCCAGAAGCGGCCGGGGTACATCGCGCCGAGGGTCGCCGCGGCGTGGGCGATCACGGCGGGGTGGTAGCGGAAGCCGGGGCAGGTGACGGCAGACCCGAACGGCAGGCTCGTTCGCCCGCCGAGGGCGCCCATGAACGCCCACGCAAAGGCGCTCTGGCCCTGTTGCGGGGTCCACGGGTGGAAGTGCTCGCTGACCATGAAGCCGGCATCGAAGCCGGCGTCCTCGGCGGCCGCGCAGTAGTCGAGCAGCTCGGTCGGGTGGAACTGCTCGAGCATCGCCGCGTATCCGATCTTCGTCATCGCACGGTCTCCGCGAGTCGGTCTTGGCGGTCAGGGGGGTCGAGGGTAGCATCACGCGATGCACGAGCACCGCGGGGCCCGGATCAGCGCGGCCGCCGCCGTCCTGACCGGCTCGATCGCCCTGGCCCTCGCCGCCTGCAGTGGCGCGGCGACGTCGCCGGCCGGCGGGACGTCCGCCGCGGCGACTGGCGCGAGCCTGACTGCCCCATCGGTTGCCGCCACGTCGCCAAGCGCCGCCGTCACCACGGCTCCGTCAGCGGCGGCCTCGCTCGTCCCGACGCCCCTCCCGTCCGACGGCCAGACCGCGGGCCAGACGCGGATCGATGCGGCCGGGATCACCCAGGTCTGGGTCCCGGCCGGCACCTTCACGATGGGCACCAGCCCGGCGGCGATCGCGAAGCTCAAGGCCGCCGGACCGCCCGACTGGGTCGTGCCCGCGCTCGATGCCGAGGCGCCTGCGCACAAGGTCACGCTCACGCACGGCTACTGGATCGATCGAGACGAGGTCACCAACGCCGCCTTCAAGGCATTCGTCGACGCCGGCGGGTACACGAACCGGGCCTTCTGGTCGGAGGCGGGCTGGAGGTTGCTCGCGCGCGCGAACGCGATCCGCCTGCCCCTGCCGTGCCTTGGCGACGTGCCCGAGCATCCACGGATGTGCCTGACCTGGTACGAGGCCGAGGCATATGCCGCCTGGCGCGGCGGGAGGCTCCCGACGGAGGCGGAGTGGGAGTTCGCCGCCCGTGGGGCCGAGTCGACCGTGTATCCGTGGGGCGACTCGTTCGACGCCAAACTGGCGAATGTCGTCGACAGCCTCGGGCCGACGCCAGTCGGCAGCTACCCGACCGGGGCCAGCTGGGTCGGCGCCCTGGACATGGCCGGGAATGCGATGGAGTGGGTCGCCGACTGGCTCGATCCGGCGTACTACAAGACGAGCCCGGCCAAGGACCCGACCGGACCGGCGACCGGCACGATCAAGGTCGAGAAGGGCGGCTGGTGGGGCAGCAACGAGTTCGTCGCCCGGTCGGCCTACCGCCACTACGAGGATCCGCCGACCTACGGCGACAAGCACATCGGCTTCCGCGTCGCCTCGCAGTGACCGAACGGACCATCGTCGCGATGGGCGGCGGTGGCTTCTCGATGGAGCCGGACAACCCGTTGCTCGACGACTTCGTCCTCGAGCTGGGCCGTGTCAACAGGCGGGCAATCCGGCCGCGGGTGTGCTTCGTGGCGACGGCCAGCGGCGACGCGCCGACCTACCTCGCCAATTTCTATGCCGCTTTCGCCCGCAGGGCGGAAGCCAGCCATCTCGGGCTGTTCGATCGGATCGTGGACGACGTCGACGCATTCCTGCTCGACCAGGACGTCGTCTACGTCGGCGGCGGCAATACCGCGAACATGCTCGCGATCTGGCGGGTCCACGGCGTCGACCGTGTGCTCCGACGGGCCTGGGAGGGCGGGATCGTGCTGACCGGCCTGTCGGCGGGATCGCTGTGCTGGTTCGAATCCGGGACGACGGACTCGTTCGGGCCCGGGCTGGCTGCGCTGTCGGACGGGCTCGGGCTGCTGCCGGGCAGCCATGCACCGCACTACGACGGCGACCCGACGCGACGACCGCATTACCAGCGGCTGGTCGGGGAGGGCGTCCTGCCGGCGGGCTATGCGGCCGACGACGGCGCAGCGCTCGTCTTCCGCGGGACGGAGCTGGCCGAGGTCGTCACCTCCCGCCCGGACGCCGGCGCGTACCGGGTCGAACGAGGACCGGGCGGCGACGTCGTCGAGACGGCGCTGCCGGTGCGCTACCTGGGCTGATCCGGATCCGGTCGCCAGGTCCGCCGGCCGGCGTCCCAGGTTCCGATCGCGCGGACGGCGTCCGGCCCTTCGAGGTCGGCCTGCCGGCGACGGGCGGTCTCGACCGTCTCTCCCCAGCCGGGTGGCACGAGGCCCGGGGCCAGGTCGGCCAGCGGCGCAAGGACGAACAGGCGAGTGGACGCGGCGGGGTGCGGGACCTCCAGGAGGCGCGCCGCCTTCGCCGGGTCCGTATCCGCGTCCTGGGAGCGGGCGGCCACCGGGCGCTCGACGGCGATCCGCGCCCGACCGAACACCAGCAGGTCGAGATCGAGCTCGCGCGGGCCCCAGCGCCGACGGCGTCGTCGACCGAACTCGCGCTCGAGATCCTTGAGCCTGGCCAGGAGATCGACGGCGCCGGTCTCCGGCGTCCGACCCACCCGGGACGTCGAGCGCGACGACCGCGTTGCGGAACTCGGGCTGATCGGTCACGCCGACGGGCGCGGTCGCGTAGAGACGGGAGACGCCACGAAGCCGGCTTCCCGGCAGCGCAGCCAGGGCGGCCACGGCCTCGGCGAGCGTCGACTCCGCGTCGCCGACGTTGGCGCCGAGGCCGATGTAGCTTCGAACGCGTCGGTCCGTCACGGGTACCTCGTCGACCGCGGCTAGACTCCGGGCCATGTCGGCGGTCTCGGTCCGAATCATGCACCCGGAGCCGGCTCCCGACGCCGGTCCGTTGGTGCGCTTCGTAGCCCAGGCGCGCGCGCGAGTCGCGACGCGACATTGCGAACGATTCGCCGCGGCCGGCGCGACCGACGTCCGGATCGTGAGCGGGCCGCCCGACACGATGTCGTTCGGGGCGCGGCTTCGCCGGCTGGTCCGTGCCGATCGCACCGGCCGGGCTCGTCGTCCTCGGGTCGGGCGCGATCCCGCTGGCGACCGATCGCGACCGGCGCGACCTCGTGGCCGTCGCCGGCTCCACCGACCGACTCGCCCTGGCCAACAACCGGTACTCCGCCGACGTCGTCGCGATCGCCAGGGCATCCGAGGTTCTCGCCGATCTCCCGGACCTGCCGGCCGACAACGCGCTGCCGCGCTGGCTCGACGAGGTGGCCGGGTACGAAGTTCGCGACCTGCGTGGGCGGTGGCGGCTTGCGATCGACATCGACGGCCCGCTCGACGTCGTCCTGACCGGTGGTGGCAACGTGGCCGGCATGGCCGGCGCCGGCGGCATCGGCCTGGAGCGAGTCTCGGCTGCCATCGAAGGCATCCGGCGCGTGGCCGGCGACGCTCGAGCCGAGCTCCTGGTCGCCGGTCGCACGTCCGCCGCGACACTCGCGTGGCTGGAGCGGTCGACCGCCGCGCGGACCCGTGCCTTCGTGGAGGAGCGGGGCCTGCGCACCAGCGGCCACGGTCAGCGAGCGCCCGCCTCGGTGGTCGGCGCCCTGCTCGACCGGGACGGGCCCGGGTCTCTGGGCGCGCACCTCGCCCGCCTCTGCGATGCCGCGATCGTGGACACGCGCGTGCTCCTCGCGCATCGCCTGGGCGCGGACGAGTCGGGCTGGCCGGTCGCCGAGGACCGATACGCCTCGGACCTGCTCCTCGCGGACCGGATCACGGACCCATGGCTCCGGGACCTGACCGCGTCGGCGTCGGCGGCGTCGATCCCGGTCCTGCTCGGCGGGCACACCCTCGTCGGGCCGGGTGTCCGGCTGGTCGTCCGCGGACAGGCGCGCGACTCGCCGATGGAGGTGACCCCGGGCCTCCGTCGCGACCCGGCACCGGACCTCGAGGCCGTCGGCGAGGATGCCGGTCTCGTGACCCGGATCCACGAGGAGATCGCCCGCGACGGCCCGATGACCTTCGCCCGCTTCATGGACCTCGCGCTCTACGACCCGGACGGCGGCTACTACCGTGCCGAAGCCGCTCGACCCGGCCGCGAAGGTGACTTCCTGACCGCGCCCGAGGCCCACCCGATCTTCGGGGCCGCGCTGTCGCGCGCCGTGGCCGATGCGTGGGACCGGCTCGGGCGCCCGGATCCGTTCTGCTCCGCGAGCTCGGGGCCGGGACGGGGACGCTCGCGACCGCCATCCTCGACGGCTCTCGCCGCAGAGCGGCCCGACCTGAAGGCGGTGATCCGCTACGAGCCGATCGAGGTGGAGCCGCGCCGCCTCGAGGCGATCGCGGCGGGGCTCGATGCGGCCGGCCACGGTGCGAGTCTCGGTGCGCCGCCCTCCTCGCCGGACCGACCGGTCGACGCATTCGTCCTGGCCAACGAAGTCCTCGACGCCCTCCCGGTGCATCGGGTCGTCCAGCGAGCGGGCGTCGCTCCGCGAGGTCATGGTCGGATCACGCGACGACCGGTTCGTCGATGTCGAGGCAGATCCGTCGACGCCCGCGTTGGCGGCCCGCCTTGCCGACGACGGTGTCACCCTCGCCGACGGGCAGCGCGCCGAGATCTGCCTCGCGGTCGACGCGTGGGTCCGCGACGCGACGGCCGGCCTCGGTCGCGGGGTCCTCCTCGTCATCGACTACGGCTATCCCGCCGCCGAGCTGTACGACCCGATCCGGCGTCGCGACGGCACGCTCCGCGCCTATCTCCGGCACCGGGTCCACGACGATCCATACGCCCACGTCGGGCGCCAGGACCTCACCGCCCACGTCGACGTGACCGCGGTCGAGCGAGCCGCGGCGGCCGCCGGCCTGACCCACCTCGGAACCACGACCCAGGCCGAGCTCCTGGTCGGGCTCGGCACGGAGGACCTCCTCCACGCGATCCAGGCCGATCCCGGCCACGACGATGGAGGACTACCTCGCGGTCCGCTCCGCCCTGGTCCGTCTCCTCGACCCGGCCGCGATGGGCCGCTTCCGGGTCATGGTCTTCGGGCGTGGCTGGCCGGACGGGCCGCCGCTCGCCGGTCTCGGGTATCGGCTCGGCCGATAGCCGCCAACGGTTCGCGGTAGCCCGCGCGAGGCGACGGTCAGCCCGCGGGTTCGAACTCGATCGAGTCGATGACCTGCTGGAGCTCGGCGCGATCGGCGGCCGTGAGGCTGACCGGCTCCTTCGTGAAGAACGTGTAGATCGTGCCGTCGACGTCGATCGCGTAGGCCCGCTCGTGGGAACCCAGCCCGACCCCGTACCGCCGGTCTCCGGTCAGGTTCTCGCATCCGAGCGCGACCACCGGGCACGTGCCCCAGATCCAGAAATCGTCCTGGTGGTTCCCGCAGGTCGCGGGATCCGTGGTGACGGTGTATTCGACGGACTTCCCGGCGTGGCCGCCCACGGTCACGTCCGTGATCGGCTCTGCCTTGATGCCCGGTTGACCCGCGATGACGGCGAGGAGCCCGGCGGGCCCAGATCCCGCGGCCGGAGCGACGGGCATGTGATCGGTGCACGGGTTCCTGAACCCGTGGTCGAAGGGCTGGGAGAACCAGACCGGTCCCTCCGGGCCGGACTCCCCGTAGTCCTTCGCCGCCAGGGTGTCGTTGCCCGTCCAGCCGGATGGGACGGAGAACGAGACCTCCGGGTTGGTCCCTCGGCTCGGGAGGGCATAGCGGCGGCCGGGCTCGAGCGCGCCGTAGTCGCCGGTGATGACCTGCAGCACCGCGCCGGGCGAGTGCGATCGCGCGGGGACGGCCGTCGCGGACGGCACGGCTGTCGGCGTGGGCGCCGATGTTCGGGCGACGGCGGCTTCGCTGGCCGTGTTTGCTGATGCTCCGCAAGCGATGCAGGTCAGCGCGACGGCAATCACTCCCATGGCGACGGCCAGGGTCCTGACGAGTGCATGCATCTCGATCTCCTCCATGTCCGGTCGTTTCTGGGCGACCTGAACCAGGGACGGGCTGCCAGGGCGGTGATGACCCGCTGGGTGCGGCTGTTCGTCAGCTGGTCAAGGGCGCGAGCCATGCAGCTGGCAGGCGACCCTCGATCTCTCGCCGGGATCCGTCACGGCTCGACGCGACCGAGCCAGAGGGACGGAGCGGCACCTGCTCGGTTACTCAGCATGAGGACGGACTGCTCGCCGACGGCGAATTCGCCCTCCGGCAGGTCCGCCGGCATCGGATCGAGCGTCCAGGCCACGCCGTCCCGCGTGAAGAGGATCTTGCGGTCGTCGAACCTGACCGAGATCAGGCCCAGCGGTCCAACGTTGACGCCCGCGTACGTGTCCTTCGACGGCGCCGGAACCTCCGCCGCCATCGGCAGCGTGCCGCGGCCCTGCGAGGTCCACGTGTCGAAGCGTCTCATCCCGTCGGTGATGAGCGCTCCGCCCATCCACGGCACCAACGCATCCGAGCCATACGGGACGTTGGCGATGTGGCGCCAGGTCAGTCCGTCCGGTGAATGCCACATCCCTTCGCAGCCGTCCGGCGAGGGGCACGGCTTGCTTTCAACCGCATCGCCCTGTGCGATGAAGCCGTCCGACACGCCCACGACGCCGCCAAAGCCGCCCATGGGGAACGTGGGATCGTCCTCCGACAGCGGTGGGCGCACAGGGGGGATCGCCGTCCACTGTTGGCCATCGGGGCTGTACCACGCGAAGCCCTTGTCCTGGTAGTCCCCGGGGGCGCGGCCGTCGGCCGCCCACACGACCTTCAGGCCCGGGCCGTTGTCCAGCTTGATCTGGAGGATCCCATCCCGGTAATCGACACTCTTCAGGTGCCTGACCCACGCGTTGTTTGATTTGGCACCCAGCTTCTTGGTGACCCAGTGATCCCAGTCGAGGTCGGAGTGGACCTCGGCAACGATCCCGGCCGGCCCGATGCCGATCGACTCGATCCGGCCCTTGAAGGGGCTCGTGTCGACGGGGGGCGCCGGCTGTCGGGCGATTCGGATGATGTCCTTCGCGGTGATCGGGGGCGCGCCAGCGATGTCCCCTCCCGGCCTGTCCTCCGGGTTCCACCAGCCGACGACGTCGCTTTGCCAGGTCGCGCGCTGTCCGCTCAGCAGCTCGGCGTATCCCGGGTTGGGATCGCCGGGTTGCAGCGCGTTCCATGTGAAGCCGTCGACGGACGTGAAGACCGCGCCGGATTCGTTGTCGACGAGGGCGAAGCGATCGCCGATCCAGGCGAGCTCCGGGTGGCGCTGTTGGATGGCGACCTTCGTCCAGGTGAGGTGGAGGCCCTGAGCGACTGCCGGGGGTGAGACCTCGGCGGTCGGCACGGCGGTCGACGACGATGTCGGCCTCGGTGTCGCCGATGCCGATGCTGCGACTGACGGGGACGGCGGTATCGACGGCGACGGCACGATCGCGAGCAGGGAGGGGCGGCGGCTGCCGACGAAGATGGCCGAGGCGATCAGCACGACGACCGCCGCCGCGACGAGGACCAACGTCCAACGGCGCGTCAGGCCGCGTCCGGTTCCTTCGTGCAGTCCGCCCAGGGTGATCGCCCGGCCGACGAGCGAGGGCAACGGGCGCTGCTGCGTCGTGCCCGCGATCTCGTCAAGGATCCGTTCCCGCAGGGCCGCATCGGGTCGTGCGGGAAGGCGTGAGCGCAATGCGCGGGAGATCTGACTGTCGGTCGGTCGTGGCGTCTTCATGCCTCGGCCTCCATCGCCTTCTCGAGTGACTTGCGGGCGGCATGCAATCGCCACTTGGCGGTCCCGACCGGGATCCCGAGGGACCGCGCGATCTCGGCGAGCGGCCGCTCCTCCACGTGGTGGAGGACGAGGATCAGCCGGTCCTGCGGCCGCAGGCGGTCGAATGCGCGCGCGATCGCGTCGTTGACGACGAACTCATCCATCGCCGTGCGAGCCCGTGGGTCCTGGGCCGGTTCGGCGGGGACGGCATCGTGACCCGGGTTGGCCGGACGAACGGATACCTCGCGAAGCCGGACGCGGTGGCGGCGTGCCATCAGCGCGGCGTTGGCCACGATCCGGTTCAGCCAGCCGTCGAACGCCGCGGTGTCACGCAGGCGGGGAAGCTGGCGCCAGGCGTTCACGAGAGCGTCCTGGGTCGCGTCGGCCGCATCGGCGTCGTTGGACAGGATCGACCAGGCCAGCCGGTAGCAGCGATCGATCCGCGTATCGAGGAGGACCTCGAACGCCGCCGCGTCCCCGGCCCGCGCGCGCCGGACGAGCGCGTCGTCGGCCGACTGCGCCGAGTCTGCTGCTGTCGTCAGCGCTTCCACGTCCACCTCTCGGGCGATCGATCGTAGCGGCCGCTCGTCGCGACGCCGTTGGTCGATCGCTGTCGGGTGTCCAGATGCCGCCGATGGGCCGCGGGTTTGGTCGCCGGCATAAACGCGCCAGAGACAACCCCCTGCCAACCTCGGACGTGCGGCCGGCATCTATCAGGCACCGCGTGCGTACGTGCAGGACCGGTCGGTCGGTCGAGGACGGAGGAGCAAACGGGAACCGTTCGCGCAAAGGGAACGCCATACCAGCCATGCGGGAACACATGCGGAGAATCGATCCGAAACTCTCGCGGTGCCGCGCAGCGATCGGGAACGAGACCGTTCGATGACGTCGTCGCGAACGGTCGAATCATCGTACCGGCCCGACCTCGAGGGCCTGCGCGGGGTCGCGATCCTGCTCGTCCTCCTCTGCCACGTCCGGATCCCGGGCGCGGAGGCCGGGTTCGTGGGCGTCGACGTGTTCTTCGTCCTGTCGGGCTTCCTGATCACGGGACTACTGGCACAGGAACGGGAACGGACGGGACGGATCGGTCTTGGCGCGTTCTACGCACGCCGGGCTCGGCGCATCCTGCCGGCCGCGGTGCTCGTGCTGGCCACGACTCTTCTGGCGGCGCAACTCTTCATGTCGCCGCTGGACCTTCGGCGGATCGCCGATGATGGCCTGGCGGCCGGCCTGTCGCTCGCGAACATGCGCTTCGCCGTCGATGCCACCGACTACTTCGCGCCCGTCGATGCCTCGCCGATGCTCCACTTCTGGTCGCTGGCGGTCGAGGAGCAGTTCTACCTCGTCTGGCCGATCCTGCTGTTGACCGTCGCCCGCCTTGGGCGTCCGCGACTCGCGATGGCATCGCTCGCGACCGCGGCCTTCGTCGCCTCGTTCGTCGCGTGCGCTGCGATGACCGAGATCGCGGGCCCCTGGGCGTACTTCTCGCTGCCGACGCGAGCCTGGCAGCTGGCAGCGGGCGGGCTGCTCGCGCTCGGCCTTCCCCTGGTCGGTCGAATGCCAGTCGCGGTTGCGGCCGCGACGGGCTGGCTGGGAGCGGCACTGGTGGGGGCGAGTCTCCTCGCGATCGGGCCGTCAACGCCCTATCCCGGCTTGGCCTCGTTGTTGCCCACGCTCGCCGCAGTCGCCCTGATCGCCTCCGGTGGGGTCGTCGGATCGCCCG
Source organism: uncultured Chloroflexia bacterium (assembly GCA_963842695.1). Lineage (GTDB taxonomy): Bacteria > Chloroflexota > Limnocylindria > Limnocylindrales > CSP1-4 > SPCO01. Next base: position 143,394 of record CAWJHK010000005.1, on the reverse strand, counting down.
GGTGGATCCTGCTCGCCAGGGCGCCGCTTCGATGGCTCGGCCGGATCTCGTACTCGCTGTACCTGTGGCACTGGCCCGTCCTGATCCTTGGACCCGTGGCACTCGGGATGGCCGTCGCCGATGGGGGCCCGCCCGGAGGCGACGTCGCGGCCCGGGCCGGGCTCGCAGTGATCGCTGTTGCGCTGGCCGCGCTCACCTGGGCCGTGGTAGAGGAGCCATTCCGTCGCGGTCGCCTGGTTCCACATGGTCGGCGGCGAGGCCTGGCACTCGCGGGCGCCGCCGCGATGAGCCTCGTGATCGGATCGACGGCGATCGGAGTGATCGCCGACCGGGAAGTCGCGGCCGCGGCTACCGTCGATGCCGCCACGGACGCCGCCGATCCGCCTCGGCCTTCGAGACCGAGCCTGTCGCCGACGGAGCCCGGAGAACCCATCGCTTCGCCGACCGTGGCCGGTGCGAATGTCTCCCCGTCGAGCCCGACCGGGTCGACGCAGCCCTCGTCCGCGCCGTCCGCGCAGCCACGGATCGACGGGCCTGTGCCTCGTGACCTGACGCCATCCCTCCGTCAGGCTCGCGACGATGGCGACCCGCTCCGTGACGACGGGTGCGGGCTGTCCCTGGCGGGATCGAAGCCCCCGAAGTGCGTGTATGGCGACAAGGACGGCTCGGTCACGGTCGCCCTCGTGGGCGATTCGCACGCGGCCCAGTGGTTCCCGGCGCTCGAGCCGCTTGCCCGGCAGCGGGGATGGCGGCTCGTCCCGTTCACGAAGTTCAGCTGCGTGTTCGTCGACATGCGCATCTGGTCGCCGCTCCTCAAGCGCGAATACACCGAGTGCGAGGCGTGGCGCGAACGCGTCATCGATCGCCTCATCGATCTCCGCCCCGACCTCGTGATCGTCGCCGCGGACCAGGAGCTGCCGGTTGTCGTGGACAGTGACGACAACCCGGAACGGCAGGGGGCCGCGATGGCCCGCCTGATCGAGCGCATTCCCGGCGCGGTTGCTGTCATCGTCGACACCCCGCGCTCGGACTACGACGTGCCGGCGTGCCTGGCCAGGAACCGCGCGGCGATCGAGCGATGCACGACCACCCGGTCTGCGGCGTACGGGTGGCGGTACCGGCGCCGGGAGGCCGAGGCGGCCCGCCTGACGGGCGCGACGCTCATCGACCTGTCCGCGGCGGTGTGCCCGACCGATCCATGTCCACCGGTCGTCGGGTCGATGCTCGCCTACCGCGATCACCACCACCTGACCGCCACGTTCGCCAGGTCGCTCGTGGATGCGTTCGAGGCGGCGCTGCCGGTCGTGGCGGTCCGGCCTGGCTCGACCCGGATCGACTGAACCTTCCTGCGACTGCACCGAACCACACCAATCCGCACCGCACCGGAGTAGGGCGATGTACCTATTGCCGCGCCCGACGCCGTCCGCGCACGATGCAACCGGGTCGGGCACGACCTATCGGGAGTGACGCGCGAACCTGCACGCGCGCTCGGCGCGCGTCACTCCCCACCTCCTCCGGCCGGGCTCCCCGCCCGCCGCCCGCACCCTTCCCCGCTGATAGAATGCCGACAGGGCAGTTCCGCCTGTCCGGGTGCGTCTGCGCCTCAATGACGATCGACGGGAATGCGGCGCCGGCCTCCAGCGCGTGCCGCTCGAAGGGAGATCGGTTGACCGGCATCTGGTACGTCGTCGGGTTCGCCTTCGCGGGCGTCTCGTTCGTGTTCCTGACCATCGGTGCGGCCTGGCTCATCTCCCACCGGCACCGCGGCGACGAGCACAAGGGCCTGCCCTACGAGTCCGGCATCGACACCTTCGGCGACACCCATGGTCGCTTCGGCCTGTCGTTCTACATCTACGCCCTGCTGTTCGTCGCCTTCGACATCGAGGTGATCTTCATCTACCTGTGGGCGATCGCCTTCCGCGACCTGCTGCTCGGTGGGCTGGTGAGCATGGTCGTGTTCATCCTCATCCTCCTGGTCGGCCTCGCGTACGCCTGGCGGAAGGGAGCCTTGACGTGGCGGTGACGCGTACCGGGCGCCGCACTCGTGGGACTCGGCCCGACGCGTCCGCCCCGTCGGACCTGCCCGCGACGCGGCCATCGGACGACGCCGTCGCCTCCCCGATCGTCGTTCCCAACACGCTCTGGCAGTCGGCCGATCCGGAGGCCTACGACGGCGGCCGCCCGACCGACATCACCCACCTCCGCGAGTTCGAGGCGAGCGGTCTGGGGCGTCGCGACGACGCCCGCTGGGGTGGCGTCCTCGAGGTCATCCCGACCAAGGCCGACTACGTCCTCGACCTGATCCGGATGAACAGCCTGTGGCCGCTGCTGTCCGGCCTCGCCTGCTGCGCCATCGAGATGATGTCGACGGCGACGTCCAAGAACGACATGGACCGCTGGGGCATGTTCCCGTTCCGTGCCTCCCCGCGGCAGGCGGACGTCCTGATCGTCGCCGGCACGCTGACGACGAAGATGGCCGGCCCGCTCGTCCGGCTCTGGGAGCAGATGCCCGAGCCGAAATGGTGCGTGGCGATGGGCGATTGCACCTGCTCGGGCGGTCGCTACAAGCGGAGCTACGCCACGGTCGAGGGCATCGACCGCGTGATGCCGGTCGACGTCTACGTGCCCGGCTGTCCACCGCGTCCGGAGGGCCTCATCTACGGGATGATGAAGCTCCAGCAGCTGATCAAGGACCAGCGCGGCCACTGGCCGGACCGGGCGATCGGCCCGACCGTACCCGAGGAAGTCTAGGCGTGGACCGCCAGTTCAAGGCGCGTCTCGAGGGCCGGTTCGGCGACCGCCTGACGGGTCCGATCCGGCAGCGCCACGACGAGACCGAGATCCGGATCGGCGCGGGCGACGTCGTCGCCGTGATCACCGCGCTCCACGACGAGTCGGCATTCCGGTTCCAGTTCCTCAGCGACCTCGCCGGCGTCGATACGGGCAAGGTCATGCAGGTCGTCTACCACCTCTGGAGCGACACCACGCCCGACTGGCTGCGCGTCACGGCCGACGGGCTGTCGCGCGACGACCCGCGCGTCCCCTCGGTCACGTTCCTCTGGAAGGGCGCCGAGTGGATGGAGCGCGAGGCGTACGACATGTTCGGCATCACGTTCGAGGGAAACCGGGACCTGCGGCGGATCTACATGCCGCCCGACTACCAGAGCTTCCCCCTGCGCAAGGACTTCTTCCTGCCCGATGACGCGGCCCGATCGCCGGGCGCCGGTGTGCGGCCGATGGAGCAAGCCCACGCCCCCAGCAATCCCCCGACGACGGCGCTCGTCCGCCGGACCCCGGCCTGAGAGTGGCCGGCTTGCCATGACGACGAGCAGCCGCCCGTCCACCGACGATCCCCGGGTCATGCTCGACCGCGACCTCGGCGTGTTCGAGCCGGTCCCGCCCTACCCACCGCGCACCGAGCGCGAAGCCGAGTTCTACACGCTCGGCGACGGCGAGATGTTCATCAACATGGGCCCCCAGCATCCGTCGACCCACGGCGTCTTGCGGGTCGTGCTCAAGCTCGACGGTGAGAAGGTCGTCGACCTCGACCCGGTCCTCGGCTACCTCCATCGCGGCGTCGAGAAGCTGTGCGAGAACGCCGACTACCACCAGGCCATCTGCTACACGGACCCGCTCGAGTACGTCAGCTCGCTGTTCAACGAGTGGGCGCCGGTCCTCGCCTTCGAGAAGCTCATGGACGTGGAGGTCCCGCGACGGGCGGAATACATCCGGGTCCTGTCGTCGGAGCTCAACCGGATCGCCAGCCATGCGCTGTTCCTGGGCTGGATGGCCCTCGACCTCGGTGGCCTGACGCCGATCCTCTGGTCGTTCATCGAGCGCGACGAGATCGTCGACATGCTCTCGGCGCTGACCGGCCAGCGGATGCTGTTCAACTACTTCCGGATCGGTGGCGTGAACGGCGACCTCAACCACGAGTTCATGAGCCGTCTCGGCGACTGGATGTCGAAGGCGACCGAGCAGATCGAGGCCGGCAACGCACTCCTCAACGAGAACGAGATCTTCGTCCGCCGGATGCGCGGCCTCGGCAGGATCGACACGGCGACGGCGCTGCGGATGGTCATGACCGGCCCGAACCTGCGAGCCACCGGGGTGCCGTTCGACATGCGCCGGGCGCATCCGTACAGCGTCTTCCCGGAGCTCGAGTTCGACATCCCGACTCGCTCCGAGGGCGACTGCCTGGCGCGCTATCTGCTGCGCATGGACGAGATCAAGCAGAGCCTGCGGATCATCGACCAGTGCCTCAACAACATGCCCGACGGGCCGGTCATGGCCAAGCTGCCACGGCTGCTGCGACCGCGGCCGGGCCGGGCATACGCGGCCGTGGAAGGTCCCCGCGGCCAGCTCTCCAACTACGTGATCAGCGATGGGACCGATCAGCCGTTCCGGATGCGGATCCACGACCCATCGTTCATCCACCTGCAGTCGGTCGGGCTGATGATGCCGGGCCATCTCGTCGCCGACACGATGGCGATCATGGCGTCGCTCGACCCGATCATGGGCGGGGTCGACAAATGACGGTCGTCTCCAAGTCCTGGAGCCGGTTGACCTTGCCGGGCAAGGTCCTCTTCACCGTCGTGCCGCTGCTGATCGTGATGACGGTGGTCGCGGTCGCGGCGATCGTGCTGCTCGGTCCGACCGTCGTCGACATCCTTGCCGACAACCTGCCGATCGTTCGCTTCGCGGTGGCGGCCACGGTCGTCCTCCTGATGACGATCCCGACGGCGTTCCTGGTCGGCTACATGGAGCTCAAGGGCATCGCCTTCATGAACCTGCGGGTCGGGCCGGATCGGGTAGGACCGTTCGGCTCGCTCATCTCCGTGGTCCACGGATTGAAGATGCTCATGAAGGAAGACTTCACGCCCACCGGGGCGGACCGGATCGTGTTCACGTGGGCTCCGGTCGTCGTCTACCTCGCGAGCGTCATGACGTTGCTCGTCATCCCGTTCGCACCGGGCCTGTTCGGCCAGGACTTCAACCTCGGTCTGCTGTACTTCTTCGCCATCGGCGGATTGTCGGTGGTGGGCATGCTGATGGCGGGCTGGGCGAGCTACAACAAGTACTCGCTGCTCGGGGGCCTGCGAGCCGCAGCGCAGGTCATCAGCTACGAGATCCCGCTGACGCTGTCGGTCGTCGGGCTGATCCTGCTGGCCGGCACGATGAGCCTCAACCAGATCGCAGAGAACCAGAAGGGCTGGTTCACCGACTGGTACATCTTCCAGCAACCGCTCGGCGCGCTCATCTTCTTCATCGCCGCGACCGCAGAGGCCAACCGGACGCCTTTCGACCTCACCGAGGCGGACTCGGAGATCGTCGCCGGTTATGCGACGGAGTACTCGGGAATGCGGTTCGGGTTCTTCTACTTCGCCGAGTTCGTCAACGTGTTCATCATCGCGGCCCTCCTCGTGACGCTCTACCTCGGCGGCTGGAACGCGCCGTTCCCGTGGCCCTGGCCGGTCACGCTGGAGCTGAACCCAGGTCAGCTGGGCATCGGCCTGCTGATCCTCGTCGCGGTGGTGCCGCTCATCCTGACGCTGCTGTTCGCCGCCCCGATCTGGATCGCGAGCTCGCGGATCAAGACGTGGCAGGCACTGCTCGGCGGCTTCGTGCTCGCGAACCTGTTCGTCATCGCCGCCATCGGCGCCGTAGCCTTCATCGGGCTCGACTGGGTCGCGGGCCTGGCCTGGTTCCTGCTCAAGACCTACACCTTCGTCTTCGTCCTCGTCTGGATGCGCGGCACGTTGCCCCGAGTCCGGATCGACCAGCTCATGGACTTCGCCTGGAAGTGGATGCTGCCGGCAGCGCTCCTGAACGTGTTCGTGACCGCGGCGGCGATCGTGATCATCGACACCGTCAGGCCGATCCCATGAGCCTCGTTCCCGGTCTCGGCCTGGCAAAGGGGATGGCGGTCACGCTCCGCCGCTTTTTCGAGCCCAAGGTCACGGTCAAGTACCCCGAGGACCGGCGCGACGTCCCGCACAAGTTCCGCGGCCGGCTGCAGCTGCTGTACGACGAGTGGGGCACGCTCAAGTGCGAGACCTGCTTCCAGTGCGCACAGGCCTGCCCGATCGAGTGCATCGATATGGGAGGCATCGACACGCGCGGCCGCTTCCACGTCCACTGGGGCGCGCCCGAGACCTATGGCGAGCGGCGCGAGGAATTGGCGCTGCGGCGCTCGGGCCGGCCGGTCCCCGATCCCGCCTACCAGCCGTTCGCCGCGATCGACATCGCCGCGGTCGACGCCATCCTCGAGGACCACGACCACGACCCCGCGGACATGCTCCAGATCCTCGAAGAGACGCAGGCCGCCTACGGCTACCTCCCGGTCGCCGCGCTCAAGCGCATCAGCCAGACCACGGGCGCGTGGTACGCGATGATCTATGGCACCGCCAGCTACTACGCGCATCTCCGCTTCGAGCCGGCGGAGGCGACCGCGCAGGCGACAGCCGTCGACGCGCACCGTCCGCCCGAGTCGAGCTACCTGGCCGCGCTCGATGCCTCGCTGTCGGGTTCCGGCCGCCGTCGGCCACGTGGTGCCGACCGGGCGGCGCAAGCATGACGTCAGGCCTGACGCCATGACCGACCTGCTGAAGACGCCGAGCGCCTGGCCGAAGATCCTGCTCGGCCACGCCAGTGCGCCCGACCCCACCGACCTCGACGCGGCGGTCAGCGTCGGCGCCTTCGACGGCCTCCGCCGGGTGATCCGCAACGTCGGCGGCACCGCGACGACGGCGCTCATCGCGAGCTCGGGGCTGCGCGGCCGCGGCGGGGCCGGCTTCCTCGCAGCCGACAAGTGGCGGCTGGCCGCAGCGACCGACGCCCCGCGCCGCTACGTGGTGGTCAACGGCTACGGCGCCGACCCGGCCACGGGCACGGACCGGTTCCTCCTCGAGCACGACCCGTTCGCCGTCATCGAGGGTGCCGCGATCACCGCGTTCGCCATCGGCGCGAGCGAGGTCATCGTCGCCGTCCGCGCCGAGGCGACGGAGACGATCCGGGTGCTCCGGACGGCCATCGGTGCCGCCGAGGACGGCGGCTTCGTCGGCTATGACGTCCTCGGCTCGGGACACGACATCGTCCTCTCCGTGCGACCGGTCCAGGGCGCCTACATGCTCGGCGAGGAGACCGTCCTCCTCAAGGCGCTCGAGGGCAAGCGCGGCCAGCCCGAGCAGCGGCCGCCGTACCCGGCCGAGCGCGGCCTGTTCGACATGCCGACCGTCGTCCACAACGTGCAGACCGTGGCCGCCCTGCCGTGGATCGTCCGCAACGGGGCCGAGGCATTCACCGCGATCGGCTCGCCCGAGAGCCCCGGCACGATCCTCGTCCAGCTCCGCACGCCCGCCGGCCAGGGCATCGCCGAAGTGCCCCTCGGGACGCCATTGCGCGAGATCGTGGGTCTTGGTCGGCGCTTGCCGGCCGGTCGGGCGATCAAGGCGATCCTCATCGGCGGCCCGTCCGGCGGCCTCCTCCCGCCCGACCTCCTCGACACGCCGTACGCGTTCGAGACGCTGCGCACGGCCGGCGCCCACGTCGGATCCGGGTCGATCGTCGTCGCCGACGACCGGGCATGCGTCGTCGACCTCGCCCGCCTGCTGACGCGCTTCTGCGCCGACGAGGCCTGCGGCAAGACGATCCCGTGCCGGATCGGGACGCGGCGTCTCGTCGAGATCGCCGACCGGGTCGTCGACGGCCGGCCGCGACCGACCGACCCGATCCTGCTCGAGGACCTGTCGGCCGACATCGTCGCCTCCGCGCTGTGCGACCACGAGCGCCTGGCGACCCTCCCGCTGTCGAGCGGGATGCGATACTTCCGTCCCGAGCTGGACGAGCACATCCTCCACAGCGCCTGCCCGGCCGGCGTCTGCCATCCGATCGCGGTGGCGGCCGGTGCGACCCGATGAGGCGACCGACGTCGAATGGCTGACCTCCTGACGCGCCCAGACAGCCGCCCAGCCGCCGAGCCCGAGCTGCTCGCCGAGCGGCTCCTCGACACGCAGTCGCCACAGCGCCCTCAGGTCTCGCCCCGGATCCGGATCGAGGTCGACGGACGGGTCGTCGAAGGCTTCGAGGGCCAGACGATCCTCGAGGTCTGCCGCGACAACGGCATCGAGATCCCGACCCTCTGCTACGAGCCCAAGCTGCCGGGCTTCGGCGCGTGCCGGATGTGCGTCGTGGAGGTCGAGGGCGAGGAGTATCCGCCGATCTCGTGCTCGCGCTCGTGCGAGGACGGGATGAAGGTCCAGACCCAGACCGAGGAGGTCCGCCGGCTGCGCCGGACCAACCTCGAGCTGATCTTCTCGGACCACAACGCCTACTGCCTGCCGCCGTGCCAGAACAAGTGCCCGAGCCACATCGACATCCCCGGCTTCCTGAAGGCCAACGCGGAAGCCGACTGGCGCGAGAGCACCCGGATCTTCAAGCGCACGATCCCGTTCCCGAGCGTGCTGGGCCGGGTCTGCCCGGCGCCGTGCGAGGAGCACTGCCGGCGCGACGAGGTGGACGAGGCGATCGCCATCCGCGACAGCCACCGCTACGCGGGCGACCAGGTCCTCAAGGCGATGCTCGACGAGGGCGAGGACCCGCCTCTGCCGTACGAGCGGCAGGCGCCGACCGGGCGGACGGCGGCGGTGATCGGCTCGGGGCCGACCGGCATGGCCGCCGCGTTCTACCTCCTGCTCGCCGGCCACGACGTGACCGTCTTCGAGCGCGATCCGGCGCCCGGCGGGATGCTCCGCTACGGCATCCCGCAGTACCGCTTGCCGAAGGTCGAGGTCCTCGAGGCCGAGTACGAGTCGGTGACGCGGCTTGGCGGCAAGATCGTCTGCAACGCGGGGCTCGGCACGGACTTCTCGCTCGACGACCTGATGCTTCGCGGCTTCGACTCCGTCGTCGTGGCGATCGGCTGCTACGACACCAACAAGCTCGGCATCCCCGGCGAGGACGCGGCGGAGGTGCTCGACGGACTCGAGTACCTGCGGACCGCGACCCTCGGGCTGCCGTATCCCGGTCACGCCGGCAAGCGCGTCGTCGTCATCGGCGGCGGGTTCACCTCGATGGACTGCTCGCGGACGTCGGTCCGCCAGGGAGCCGCCGAGGTCACGCTCGTCTATCGCCGCGACATGAAGGACATGCCGGCGTCCAACGAGGTCCACGAGGCCATCGAGGAGGGCGTGACCGCCATCTTCCAGGCGGGACCCGTCCGGGTCGTCACCGACAAGAAGGGTGCCGTCACCGGCGTCGAGTTCATCCGGATGGCGCTCGGGGCTCCGGACGCCTCGGGCCGGCGCCGCCCGGAGCCATCGCCCGGCACGGAGTTCACGATCCCGTGCGACCGCGTCCTCCTGGCGATCGGCCAGGGTCCGGAGCTCGACTGGCTCGGGACGCCCGGCAACGACGGGCCCGAGAAGACCAAGAACTCGCGGCTCAAGGCGGATGCGGTCACATTCGAGACCGGGCGGCCCGGGGTGTTCGGCACGGGCGACGTGCGGATCGGGGCGGCGACCGTGGTGCAGGCCGTCGCGGAGGGGCGGCGCGCGGCGTACGCCGTCGACGCGTACATGAAGGGCCTCGACCTGTCGGCCATCCGGACGCGCCAGACGCTGGCCGAGCCGCAGCCGGAGTTCCTGTCGATCGTGCCGTTCACGGGCGAGCAGAAGACGCCACGCTACCGGATGACGCCGCTCGAGGCGCACGAGCGCAACCACAGCTACATCGAGTACGAGCTGCCCTATACGCCCGAGGCTGCTGTCGCCGAATTGACCCGCTGCCTCCAGTGCACGTGCGAGGCGATCGGCTTCTGCGACCTGCGTCGTCTCGGCATCGAGTACGGCACGACGCTGCAGACGCTCGAGCCGCAATACCACCAGGGCGCGGGCTACCGGAGCGTGACCGAGAACCGCTTCACCGGGGTCAACCACGACTACATCCGCGACGATTCCCACGCGTTCATCCTCCGCGAGCCGTCGCGCTGCATCGACTGCGGCCGCTGCGCCCAGGTCTGCTCGGAGGTCGTCGGCGCCGCCTGCTACGACTTCATGCGGATCGGCTTCGACACCCTCGTGACGACCCCGCTCGACATGAGCCTCAACGACACTCCGTGCGTGTCGTGCGGCCGCTGCGCCGAGACGTGCCCGACCGGCGCGTTGATGCCGAAGCCGCGGATCCTCCAGAAGTACGAGGTCGACGAGAGCCGCTGCATCCTGTGCGGGATCTGCGTCGATGCCTGCCCCTACGACGCGCTGCGCGACGGCGGCGACTTCGAGCTGTCGCACACCAGCCGCGAAGAGCCGATGATCGACCTGATGGCGATCGCCGCGGTCGGGCGCGAGACCGAGGTCACGTACATCCGTCGCGAGCGCGACTGGATGGCGCGGGCGACCGCCGAGGGACGGACGATCGACGCCGGTCGGCTGCTGCCGATGCTCCCGCCGACCGTCAAGGGGATCGCCGGGGGTGACGGTCACGGCAACGGCCACGGCCACGGCCACGCCGGCACGGCCCTCGTGCCCGGCCCGCACGAGTAGGCCGGCGCCGTGCTCCGACATATCGTCGGGATCGTCCTGGGCCTGGCGGTGCTCGGGATCGTCACCGGCATCGCCGCGCTCATGCTGCTGTTCCTCGGCCAGACCTGGACCGACGCGCTCCTGTGGGTCTTTGCCGCGGTGATGATCGGGGCCGGGCTGCTCGTCGTGACGATGCGCGACATCATTCGGTGCGGCCTGGCGATGATCGTCTGCTTCGGCGCCCTTGCCGGCATCTACGTGATCCTCGGCGCCCCGCTCCTTGCCGCCGCGCAGGTCATCGTCTACATCGGCGCGATCAGCGTCCTGATCCTGTTCGCGATCATGCTGACGCAGACCAAGGACGCGCCGGCCCGGCTGGTCTTCCAGACCCAGGCGATCCCGGCCGCCATCGCCTCGGTGATCATCGCGGTCGTGGTCGCGCTGTCGATCGCGGCGACCGACTGGAGCGAGGCCACCGATCGTGTCCGCCTCGCCACCGACACGATGTCCAGGGTCCTGTTCGACGAGTACGTCCTGCCGTTCGAGATCGTCAGCGTTCTGCTGCTAGCGGCGGTGATCGGCGGCGTCTACCTGGCCAAGCGCGAGCCGGGCGGGCCACCGTGAGCGACTCGCTCGACACCTATCTCATCCTGTCCGGGATCCTGTTCGCGATCGGCTCGTTCGGGTTCCTGGCCCGCCGGAACGCGATCAGCATGCTGATGTCCATCGAGCTGATGCTCAACGGCGTCAACCTCGCGATCGTGGCGTTCGGCGCGTTCGGGACGGCGGCATCGGCAGCCGCCCAGGGCTCGGTCATCGCGCTGATGGTCATGGCCGTCGCCGCGGCCGAGGCGACCGTCGGGCTCGCCATCGTGATCGCCATCTACCGCAACAGGAGAACCCCTCTCGTCGACGAGTACGACGCGATGAGGCAATGAGCTCCCTCGAATTGATGATCCCGTGGCTGGTGTACCTGCCGATGGCGGGGTTCGCCTTCACGGCGCTGGTCGGGCGGCGACTCGGGAAGCGGGCGTCGCTGGTGCCGGTCGCGGCGATCTTCGTGGTATGGGTCATCGCCATGGGCCTGTGCTACCAGGTCCTGACCCAGACCGCGCCGCTGCTGCCCGGGTCGGAGACGGTCCACGGCTACGAGGTCCACCTCTTCACCTGGATCGCCGCCGGCGACTTCGTGGTCGAGGTCGGCTTCGTCGTCGACGCGCTGACCGCCTGCCTGCTGATCGTGGTCACGACGATCGGGCTGCTGGTCCATGTCTACTCGATCGGCTACATGAGCCATGACCCGGGCCTGTGGCGCTTCTTCGCCTATCTCAACCTCTTCATGTTCAGCATGCTGCTGCTCGTCCTTGCCAGCAACTTCCTGGTCGTGTTCGTCGCCTGGGAGCTGGTCGGCCTGTGCAGCTACCTGCTGATCGGCTTCTGGTACCGGAAGCGAAGCGCCGCGCTGGCGGCCAAGAAGGCGTTCATCGTCAACCGCGTCGGCGACGTCGGGTTCGCGCTCGGGATCATGCTCATCTTCGTCACGCTCGGGACGCTCGACATCCGGACGGTCCTCGAGAAGATCGGCGAGGTCGAACCCGCGGTCGTGATGGCGATCGCCCTGCTCGTGTTCGCCGGGGCGATGGGCAAGAGCGCCCAGTTCCCGCTGCACGTCTGGCTGCCGGACGCGATGGAGGGCCCGACACCGGTGTCGGCCCTGATCCACGCCGCGACGATGGTCAACGCCGGCGTCTACCTCGTCGCCCGCGTCAATCCGATCTTCGCCTACGCGCCGTCGGCGCTGGTGATCGTCGCCGCGATCGGGACGTTCACCGCCATCCTGGCGGCCTCGATCGCGATGACCCAGACCGACATCAAGCGCGTGCTCGCCTACTCGACCCTCAGCCAGCTCGGCTACATGTTCGCGGCGTTCGGCGTCGGGGCGTGGACCGCGGCGATCTTCCACCTGATGACCCATGGCTTCTTCAAGGGCCTGCTGTTCCTCGGCTCGGGCTCGGTCATCCACGCCGTCCACGAGGAGCAGGACATGCGGCGGATGGGCGGGCTGTCGACGAAGATCCGGATCACGTACATCACGATGCTCATCGGCTCGCTGGCGATCTCGGGCATCCCGCCCCTGGCCGGCTTCTTCTCGAAGGACGAGATCCTCGGCGAGTCGCTCAAGCTCGGGTATCAATGGGTCTGGGCGGTCGGGCTGTTCGTGGCCGGGCTGACCGCGTTCTACATGTTCCGGCTCATGGGCATGACGTTCTGGGGCGTCTTCCGCGGACCGAAGGAGATCTGGGACCGGATCCATGAGTCCCCGCCGGTGATGACCATCCCGCTCATCCTGCTCGCCATCCCGTCGATCTTCCTCGGCCTCTATCTCGGCCTGCCGCTGGGTGCCAGCCGCATCACCGAGTGGCTCGCACCGGTGTTCGAGGAAGGCGAGCAGATCCTTCACGGGGAGGTGGCCGAGCCGGCGTACAACCTGTTCGGCATCGACGGCGTCTTGATCATCGTCAGCGTCACCGTCGCGACGATCGGGCTGGTGCTCGCCTGGCGGCTGTTCGGCGTCGGGCTCGGCCCGCTCAAGATGCCCGCTCGCCCGGAGCGCGTCCGCGAGCTGACCGCCCGGGCTCCGTTCCTCTACCGCGCGTCGCTCAACAAGTGGTGGTTCGACGACCTGTACCACCTGCTGTTCATGGTCATCGGCGGCCGCATCGCGAACGCGATCTGGTGGTTCGACCGGGAGGTCGTCGACGGCACGGTCAACGCCATCGGGACCGGCACGATCGACGCCGGCCGCGGCCTTCGCCAGATCCAGACGGGCCGGGTCCAGAACTACGCGCTCGGCATCGCCATCGGGCTGATCGTGATGGCCGGCTCATACCTGCTGCTGGCGCGGGGCTGAGGTGGACGTCGGCACGTTCCCGATCCTGTCGCTCGTGGCGTTCCTGCCGCTGATCGGGGCCATCGCGGTCGCGATCGCGCCGGCGTCCTCGGCGCGGCCGATCGCGCTCGGTTTCGCGCTCGTGACGTTCGTGCTGTCGCTGTTCCTGCTGATCGGCTACCTGCCGGGCCGGCCCGGCTTCCAGTTCGTCGAGACCTACCAGTGGATCCCGGTCTTCGGCATCCAGTACAAGGTCGGCGCCGACGGGCTGTCGATCGCGCTCGTGGTGCTGACGACGCTGCTGAGCTGGATCTCCATCCTGGCCAGCTTCAAGCCGATCCAGACCCGGATCAAGGAATACATGATCTCGTTCCTGATCCTCGAGGTCGGGATGATCGGCGTGTTCATCGCGCTCGATACCTTCCTGTTCTACATCTTCTGGGAGGTCGTCCTGGTCCCGATGTACCTGATCATCGGGATCTGGGGCGGGGCCAACCGCATCTACGCCACGATCAAGTTCGTCCTCTACACGCTCGTCGGGTCGCTGCTCATGCTGGTCGCGATCCTGGCCACCGCGTACGCGTTCCAGCTCGGCCACGACGGCTCGTGGGTCGGTGCGTTCGACTTCGAGCAGCTGCGCGACTATGCCGCGACGACCGGCTTCGCCGACGGGCTCCAGCTGGCCGCCTTCGTGGCGTTCTTCCTCGCCTTCGCCATCAAGGTCCCGATGTTCCCGTTCCACACCTGGCTGCCCGACGCCCACACCGAGGCGCCCACGGCCGGGTCGGTCATCCTGGCCGCGATCCTGCTCAAGCTCGGCGCCTACGGCTTCATCCGGTTCGCCGTCCCGCTCTACCCCGACGCGGCCGAGACGTTCGCCCCGGTGATCATCGTCCTGTCGCTCATCGCCATCATCTACGGCGCGGTCGTGGCCATGGTCCAACCCGACCTGAAGCGCCTGGTGGCGTACTCGTCGGTCAGCCACATGGGCTTCGTCACGCTCGGGATCTTCGTCTTCACCGAGCAGGGCATCCAGGGCGCGATCCTCCAGATGATCAACCACGGCCTGATCACCGGCGCCCTGTTCCTTCTCGTCGGCGTCATCTACGAGCGGACCCACGACCGGACGATCGCGAAGATGGGCGGTCTGGCGGGGCGGGTCCCCGTCTACGCCGCGGTATTCGGGTTCTTCGTCTTCGCCTCGGCCGGGCTGCCGGGGCTGTCCGGGTTCGTCGGCGAGTTCCTCGTGCTGGTCGGTACGTTCGAGTTCGACCCGACGGCCGCCGCCATCGCCACCTTCGTGATGATCCTCGCCGCGGGCTACCTGCTGTTCATGTACGGCCGGGTGGTGTTCGGCGAGCTGTCCGACTTCCTGGCCGGCCTCGGCGACCACCTGACCGACATGACCCCGGTCGAGGTCCTCACGCTCGTCCCCCTGGGCACGCTGGTCGTGCTGTTCGGCATCCAGCCGGGCCTCCTCCTCAACCTGATCCCGAGCACGGTGTCCGCCACCCTGGTCGCGGTCCAGCCGTCCGCACCGATCGCCATCCCGACGACGGTCGTCGTCGGCCTGCTCCTCCTGCTCCTCGTCCTCGTCATCGGTCGCATCGCGTGGGTGCTCATGCGACCGCGGTCGGCCACCCTCGAGCCGGAAGGTGGGGCCGCCCATTGACCTGGGACGACTTCGTCCTCGATCAGCCCGCTCGTCGCCGGCATCCTGACGGCGACGACGATCCTGATCGTCGACCTGATCCGGCCCGGCAAGACCTGGGTGGCGGTCGGGGTCGCGCTGTTCGGCCTCGGGATCACCGCCGTGCTGACGATCGCCGTCGGCAACACGCCCGGGACGGCCTTCGGTGGCGCGTACAAAGTCGACGCGCTGACGACGTTCCTGGACGTCCTGTTCGTCGCGATCATCGCGATGACGATCGTGTTCGGGCCGGATTACCTCGTCCCGCGCGGGCTCCCGGTCGCCGAGTTCGCCGCGATCCTCGTCTTCGCGATGACCGGCGCGATGCTGATCTCCGCGTCGGCCGATCTGCTGCTGCTGTTCCTCGGCCTGGAGCTGATGGTCCTGCCCGGCTACATGCTGGCCGGCTTCCACAAGACCGACTCGTACTCGACCGAGGGGGCGATCAAGTACTTCCTCCTCGGCTCGTTCAGCTCCGCGATCTTCCTGTTCGGCCTGGCGTTCGCATGGGGCATCACGGGGTCGACCCGCCTCGATGTCATGGCCGGCCAGCTCGCGGAGATCGTCGCCGGCAACGCGCCGCTGTCGCCCGGCCTTGCCATGGGCCTGGCGTTCCTGACGACCGGCGTCGCCTTCAAGATCGCGGCGGTCCCGTTCCACTACTGGACGCCCGACGCCTACCAGGGGTCGCCGACGCCGATCACCGGCTACCTGTCGGTCGGCCCCAAGGTCGGTGCCTTCGCGCTCATCCTGCGGCTGTTCGTCGAGGCCCTGGGCCCGCTGTCGGACTGGTGGCTGCCGGTGATGATCGTCCTCGCGACGCTGACGATGACGCTCGGCAACCTGGTCGCGCTGACCCAGGACAACGTCAAGCGGATGCTGGCCTACAGCTCGATCGCGCACACCGGCTACATGCTGGTCGGGCTGGCCGCCTGGGCGGGCGATCCGCTCGATCGCTCGGACGGGATCCAGGCGTTGCTGTTCTACGGCGTCGCGTACGCCTTCATGAACCTCGGCGCATTCGCCGTGGTGGCCGCGCTCCAGAAGCGGACGGGGGTGACGTCCAGCCTGGCCACGTTCTCGGGACTGGGGCGGCGCGAGCCGTTGCTCGGCGTGCTGATGACGCTCTTCCTGCTGTCCCTGATCGGGATCCCGCCGACGGCGGGCTTCTTCGCCAAGACCGAGATCATCCTGTCGGCCGTCGAGGCCGGTGGGCCGCTGACCATCCTGGCCGTGGTGATGGTCCTCAACGCCGCGGTGGCCGCGTTCTACTACCTGCGGGTCATCGTCTACATGTTCATGCGCGATTCGACGACCGATGCTCCCCCGCTCCGCCACGGAGCGTTGCTGTGGAGCGGGCTCGCGGCCGCCTCGGCGTTGACGATCCTTCTGGGGCTGTTCCCGACGGGTCTACTCGAGGCGGCCGGCAAGGCAGCTGCGTCCATCATCGGCTGACGGGTCCCGGCTGGATCGGGTGGGCGCCGGCGAGGACCGCCGGGTCGGCGAGCGGCGCCCTTCCTCGGCCGCCCGCGGCGACCGACCTAGTGGCAGTCGATCGGCTTGGGGACCGGGTTCGCCTCGGCGTGCGGGACCGTCTCCTGCGACAGCGGCTCGGCGACGATCTGGAGCTTGGGCATCGGCCCGACGCCTTCGGACGTCTGGAGCCACAGCTGCTCGGTCGTGGCGTTGAACGGGGCGTTGAAGGCGCTCGTCGTCGGCACGTGTCGGCGGACGTCCGTGATGACGTACAGGAACCGCTGGTCGTCGTTGGTCCAGAGCTCGACGACCATGCCGAGCATCTTCTTGCCGTTCTGCTGCTTCGACTGGTTGAGGAGCGGCAGGAACATCCCCGTCCGGGCGTGGGCGAACAGGTAGGTCGCCTTGCCCTCGCCGGGCTGGCCGAGGCGGCGGTCGTTGTACCACATCGCGACGTTGCAGGCGGGATAGCCGCCGTCGGCACGGATGATCGGGAGATCGATCTTGAGCGCCGCGATCCGGACGCGGGTCGCGACGCGGTCGGCCGGAACCCCCGCGATCGGCGGGCTGGCCGACGCCGGCGGGGCCAATTCGATCGGTGGCAGCGTGATCAGCGGGCTGGGCGTGGCCACGACCGCGACCGGCGTCGGTGACGGAGCCGCCGAATCCGTGGGATCGGCCGTGACCGGGTTGGAGAACGACAGGAGGCCGCCGGCCAGGAACGCGACGCCGAGCGCGGTCAGCGTGGCGGGCACGATCCTCGTGCGGATCCGGTCGACGACGGGGTTCATGGGAGCGGCATGGTAGCAGCGGTTCGCCCGGAACGCCGCCAGCCGCTCGTACTGGTACATTCCGGCGGATGAGGGTCCTGTCGATCGTTGCCGGCTTCGTGCTCGGGGTCGCCGTCGCCGGCCTGGTGCTCGGGGGCATCCTCGCGTTCGCCCCGGATCCGGTCGCGCCCGCCCGTCCCCTGCCGTCGCTCGCGGCTGAATCCGCGACGCCTGAAGCGAGCGCGGACGCGAGTCCTCGCGCAGTTCCGAGCGCGAGTCCCGGCGCGAGTCCGAGCGCGAGCCCTGGCGCGAGCCCGATTCCGAGCGCGAGCCCGGGGGTGGTCATCTCGAGTTGACGGCCCGTGCGACGACGGCGGTCGGCGGCCCTCCGACCGATGCGGCCGGGACCCGAAGCGTCATCCGGGCGGTCGCGGACCTGGGACGACGCGGGGGCCGGCTCCTCGTCGTGGCCGACTTCGACGGGACGCTGGCCGAGGGCTCTCGCGACCCGGGCGCGGCCGTCATCGTGCCGCTCGCCCGCCGCGCGCTCCGACGTCTGGCCTCCGTCGCGGACGCTCGCCCCGAACGCGTGTCGATCGCGGTCCTGACCGGGCGGACGGCGGCCGACGTGGCCGGACGGGTCCGTGTCGGGGGCGTGACGTACCTCGGCGACCACGGCCTCCAGGCGGGGACGTATCCGCGCCGTGGCCGGCCGTCCCGGATCGCCACGACGTTCCGTGCCGGCCACGAGGATTCCCTCGCCCCGGCCGAGATCCTCGCGACCCGCGTGCCGGAGCTGCTCGGCCGGCCACCGTGGCTGTTCGTGGAGCGCAAAGGCCCGTCGGTCGCGTTCCACGTCCGCCAGGCCGACGATCGTGTCGCGGCCCGGGCGGCGGTCGAGGCCGCGGTGGCGACCGTCGACCGCGAGCTGCCGGCCCACGACCTGGCCCATTACCGCGGCCGCCTCGTGGTCGACCTGCGGCCCATATCCGCCGGCGGCAAGCGCGAGGCCTTCGCCGAGCTCCTCGCCGACGTCCGGCCGGCCACCGTCGTCGCGTTCGGCGACGACGTCAGCGATGCGGACGGGTTCGCGGTCCTCCGCCAGGCGCGTGACGAAGGGTCGGTCGACGGGCTGGCGGTGGCGGTCACAGGCCCGCACGGCATGCCGGCCGAGGTCCTGGCCGCGGCGGACCTGGTGCTCCCGACCCCGTTCGACGCGGCCCGGGCGCTGTCGGCCCTGGCTTCGGTCGTGGCAGCCGAGGCCCGGCGCGGGCGAGGTCCGACGAGCGCGGCCTGACCGCCCTGCCCGGCCCTCAGATCCAGTCGATCTTGCGAAGGACGACCGCGGCGATCGGCCGCCATCCCGATGACGAACGCAGTGATCGCCCAGAAGCCGTTGGCCTCGCCACCACCGAGCGCGGCGCCGGCCTCGCTCATCCCGAAGATCCCGGCGACGGCTCCGATCCCGGCGAGGATGACGGTGACCCCGGTGAGCCGCTTCATGATCACCGACAGGTTGTTGTTGACCTGGGTGAGGTACACATCGAGGGTGGCCGCCGCCAGCTCGCGATAGTTGTCGAGCTCGTCGGTCAGGCGGATGACGTGGTCGTAGATGTCGCGGAAGTAGACGATCTCGTCCGGGTCGATCAGCTGCTCGTCGCGGTTGGTCAGCTGGTTGAACACCTCGCGGACCGGGCTGATCGCGCGGCGCACCTGGATGAGCTCGCGCTTGAGCTTGAACACCTGCTCGACCGTGTCCGGGGAGGCGTTCCGCACGACTTCGTCCTGGACGTCGTCGATCGCGTCGCCGATCCGATCGGCGAACGGGAAATAGCCGTCGATCAGGTCGTCCGCGATCGCCCACAGCAGGTGGTCCGGCCCATGGGCGAGGATCGGCGCCAGGCCGCCGGCGAGATGATGGCTGGCTCGCGGATCCCAGTCGGTGTTGTGGACCGTCAGCAGGAACCCGCGGCCGAGCACCGCATCGAGCTCGGAGGCGATGACGGCGTCGCCGTAGGTCAGGTGGAACAGGACGATGTGGACGACCCCGTCGGTCGTCTCGATCTTCGCTCGCTGGTTGCCCTCGAGGACATCCTCGATGATCAGCGGATGGAGGCCGAGCGCCTTGCCGACGTGCTCGGCCTGATTCTGGGTCGGCGCGACGAGATCCACCCAGACGGCGGCGTCGGGCTTCTGGAGGAGCTCCGGGAGCCGCTCCAGCGCCGCCTTCCCTTCGTGCTCGTCGGTCGTGCCGCCGTCGTAGCCGACGACCCGGATCGTCCCCGGCTGGCCGGCCGGCCCGGTCGCGGCCTGGCGACGCACCCGGACGCCGATCGGGATGTCGCTCGGGTCGGTCCCGTCAGAGGGCGAGCCCGGGTTCGGGGGAGTCGCGGCCATCGGCGTCGGATCCTCCGGCGGGCGTCCCGGTCGCGTCGGTCGCGGCCGTGGCGGGACCCAGCATACGCGCGCGTCCCTCGCGCCGGCCGCCCAGCGTCAGCGCCGGCGGGATGGCCACCGCCGTGACCGCGGCGGCGACCAGGAACAGGCCGACCATGATCGAGGCCGCCTCGCGCGACGCCCACTCCTCGAGGGCGCCGACGACCAGGGATCCCGCAGCGGCCGGTCACGGAGAGCCTCCGGGATGAACTCGCGGTAGGCCTCCGGGCTCGCGTAGACCTGGACGTACAGCCGGTCGATCGTGGTCGAGCCATAGGCGGTCAGGATCGCCAGCCCGACGGCCATGCCGAGCATCCGCGCGACCGTGACGACCGCCGAGGCCGTGCCGAATGCCCGGCGCCCGGCCGCCTCGACCGCCGCGGTCGAACGGGGCGTGACGGTGAGCCCGAAGCCGAGGCCGAACGCCCCGAGCGACAACGCGACCGCCTCGAGGCTGGTCGCCGGGGTCCAGGTCGACATCGCAACCAGGCCGCCGACGCTCAGGACGAGACCGCCGAGCGCGACCAGCCGCAGCGGCACGACGCGGACGATCAGGCCGGACACGAGCGCTCCGATGGCGGTGGCCCCGGCCAGGGCGCCCAACGCCAGGCGCTGGTCGTCCGGACCGCCGTAGAGGACGCGATCGACGAAGACCGCCCCGCCGATGATGGCCGTCGCGAAGGCATAGCCCGTCAGCAGCGAGACGAGCGCCGCGGAGCTGAACGGCAGGCTCCGGAACAGCCGGGGATCGATGAACGGGTCGTCCACGCGCAGGCCACGGACCACCGCGATCGCGGATGCCACGCCGGCGACGACCAGGAGGGCGGCGGTCACGACGGCCGGGTCGACGGAGGCGGCGGCGATCTCGGTCGAGCCGATGAGCGTCAGCCCGATCAGGCCCGTCAGCAGGGCGATCCCGAACAGCGCGGCGCCCACGACGTCGACCCGGCCCGCGCGACGCGGCGAATCCCAGTCGGGCGAGGCCG
The DNA here is from genome assembly GCA_963842695.1 of uncultured Chloroflexia bacterium. Lineage (GTDB taxonomy): Bacteria > Chloroflexota > Limnocylindria > Limnocylindrales > CSP1-4 > SPCO01. The sequence goes on along the minus strand of CAWJHK010000005.1, from coordinate 122,626 downwards.
CCCAGCTCAGGACGAGCGCGATGATCCCGATCGGGATGTTCAGGTAGAAGACCCAGCGCCAGGCCGGGGCGAGAAGGTCCGTCGCGATCGGGCCGGCGCCCGCGGCTGCGAGTGCCTCCTCGGCGTGGACCGAGCCGATGATCGCCGCCCCGACCACCGGCCCGGCCGCCATTCCGAGGAACGTCAGGGCCCCCACCACGCCGAGGGCTCGCGGCCGCGCCGGCGCCGTCGAACAGGTGCGAGGCGGCCGCCGTCCCGACCGGGACGAGCACGCCGCCACCGATCGCCTGGACGAGCCGGGCCGCGATGAGCTGGTCGAGGGTCTGGGCCGCGCCGGCCAACGCCGACCCGACCGTGAAGACGACCAGCGCGCCCATGAACAGGCGCCGGACGCCCCACAGGTCGGCCAGCCGGCCGGCCATCGGCATCGTCAGGATGTAGACCAGCAAGTAGCCGTTGATGATCCAGCTGGCCTTGCGGAGCTCGATCCAGGCCGACCCGCTGCCCGGCTCCGCGAGGTCGGCCAGGATCGACGGCAGAGCGACCGCGGTGACCATGAGCTCGAGGCCGGCCAGAAAGACGCCTGCGCCGATGACGACGAGCAAGACCAGGGCCGATCGGCGATCCACCGCACGAGTGTAGTGGCGCTCGCCGCGAACGCCGGTGTCGCCTCAGCCCGTCCCGTCGAGGACCAGCCCGCCCAGCCAGCGATAGACGGATGTCCAGCGATCACGGCGCATCATGTGCCCATCGGCGGCCCGGACGGTCCGCGTCACGACAACCGTCATCCCGTCGCTTCGGGCCTGGACCCGGCGATGGTCGCCGCGCCGGAGCGAGGACGTCCTGACGTGGCGGTCATGTGCCTTCTGGCGGCCGCTGACGGCCGGCTGGCTGAACGAGACCGTCCGACCGAGCGCGATCGGCCCGTACAGGTCGACGCGAGCGATCCCCGGGGTGCTGACGGTGCGGATCACGATCGGCGCCGTCGTGTCGTTGCGGAATGCCATCGTCTGGCGGGAGCCGTCGCCCTTGGCGACCGCCGCATCAAGGCCGAGCGGATATTTCGCCAGGTAGCCGCTGTGGCTCGTCCGCGCGGCGATCTCGAGGCCGGCTCGCGCTGCCGCGTTGAACAGGGCCGTGGAGACCGTGCAGATCCCACCGGCCAGGGCGCCGTCCGGATCGACCCAGTGGCCGGCGATGATCCCGCCGCGCCGATAGCCGGTCCGGCGTGACACCTCGCCCACCGCGGTCCAGAAGTCGAACATCGCTCCCGGCTTGATGACCTGCCGGTCCAGTCTCCGGAGCGGGATGACGATGTTTGCGCCGTTGCCGTTGGCCGGCCCCACGACGTAGCCGACGGTCCAGCTGCCGAGCAGCACGAGATCGGGTTCGAGCGACCCGGTCGAGGGGTTGGTCGCAGGCGGTGCCACGACCGGGCCGGGAGCGAGGGATGCGAGATAGCGGCGGCGCCAGCGCCTGCGACGGCCGGACCAGGGCTCGCGACGGGAGCCGCGACAGGGCCCGGTGGTGAGATGGCGGCACCCACCGGCGCGTCGGCCAGCCGACGCTCGTCTGCCGGGCGAGCCATCGCCGCGGAGATCGTGACGGCGCCGCAAAGGACACCGGCGAGCACCGCCACGATCGCCAGCGTGCTCCGGCGAGACCGGCCGTTGAGCTCCGTCGAAGTCCAGTGGATCGTCGACATGACCGTTGACTCCAGGCAGTGGACCGTTGGCGCGACCCGGTCGCGCTGACATGGATGACGCCGGGATCCATGAAAAGGGTCCCGGGTGGGCGGGCAGCCGGCGCGACGCCGGATCCCTCGCCACCGTGGTTCGATTACGGCTGGTAGAGCACCGCGGAGACTGACGGCGACGCCACCCTCACGGCCGATGTCCCCACCTCCGGCGATCAGGACCCGGCCATCGCCCAGGAGCGTCGCGCTGTGGCCCTCACGAGGGGTCCCGATCGAGCCGATCGGCTTGAAGTCCCCTGTCCGAGGGTCGTAGATCTCGGCCGACGAGAGGACCCTCCATTTCTGACCATCACTCCAATAGCCAGCCGTGATCAGGACGCGACCGTCCTGCAGCAGCGTCGCCGCGTGCTGCTGCCGGCCCTCCCTCATGGAGCCGGCCGAGCTGAACTTGCCGGATCCGGGGTCGTACAGCTCGGCGCCGGCGCGGACGGAATCCTTGGGCGTTCGGCCGCCAAGGATGAGCACGCGACCGTCGGGGAGCAGTGTCGCGGTGTGGAGCCAGCGGCCCGATTTCATCGAGCCGGTCCGGCTGAACGTGCCGGTCGCCGGGTCGAAGACATCGGCGGTGGTTCCGGAGGGGCTGGTCTCGCCCCCGTTGCCGATGACGAGGACGCGGCCGTCCCGGAGCAGGGTCGCCGTATGGCCGCGATGTGGCGTGCTCATCGAACCCGTCTTGCTGAAGGTTCCCGTGGACGGGTCGATAGATCTCGGCGGTCTTGAGGAAGGAATCGACCGCGGCCGTCCGATACGAGGCGAGCGTGATCCCGCTGGCCGTTGCCGCTGGTCCTGACAAACCTCCCGCGATGAGCACGCGACCGTCGGCCAGCAGCGTCGCCGTGTGCTGCGAGCGGGGCGCGGCCATCGACCCGGTCGGGCCGAACGTGCCGGTCGCCGGGTCATAGACCTCGGCGGACGCCCACATCCCGTCCTGGCCCCCCGGCGCGCAGTTGTAGCCACCCGCGAACAGGACGCGTCCATCGTGGAGCGGGGTCGCGGTCGCGCCGGCACGCACCTGCGCCAGCGAACCGGTCGGGCTGAACGTGCCGGTCGCCGGGTCGTACACCTCCGCCTTGGTGTCGCAGCCTCCGGCGAAGAGCACGCGCCCATCGGCGAGCAGCGTGGCCGTCTCGCCGAGCGGACCGCCATCGACGCTCGCCGGCGAGCCTGTCCAGCTGAACCCTGCCGCCAGGTCAGGGGTCGGGGTCGGGGACGGCGTAGGCGCGGGAGGTCCGACCGCAACCGCCGTGGCGGGCGTCCACGGCAGCGGCGCGAGGGCCGTGCCTCCGAGCGGCTGCCAGGCAGACTGGATCGATCCGAGCTCGGCGACTGCAACGCCGAGCGCTTCTGCCGACAGGAGGGGCGCTGCGTTGGCTCCGTCCGCGTCCATCGTCCAGAGGCCGGGCGATCGACCGGTCCCGATGAACTGGATCCGCCCGTCGGGCGTCCAGTCCGCTTCTGTCGCGGCTCCGTCGTCCGTCAAGCGGCGGACATCCGACCCGTCGGGGCGCATCGTGTAGACGAAGCCGACATCGCCGATCGAGCCGTCGGGCGCGTCGCGCGGTGAGATGAAGACGATCCGGGTGCCGTCGGGCGACCAGCGAGGCGACTGTGCCGCGAGCGTTGTGGCGCTTACTTGCCGCAGGTTCTGGCCGTCGCGATCGACCACCCAGATGGATGACAGGGTCTGTGGAAACGGCCCGCCGTCGGGCTTCGAGCCGTATACATAGAACGCGATCCGCTCGCCGTCCGGCGAGAGCGTCGGTGCGGCTCCGCCCGCGAGCGACGTCGAGCTCAGTTCGGCGACCTCGCCGCTCGCGAGGTCCATCGTGGCAATGGCGGAGCGAATGTACCCTCCGGCCGCATCCGCGAAGTCCCGGACGAAGACGATGTGGCGTCCGTCGAAGGACAGCTCAACTTGCGCGTCGCCGGAGCAGGGCGCGACGCAGCCGGTGTTCGCCAGCTGGCCCGGCCGGCCGCTCGTGTCGGTCACATACAGCTTGCCCTCGTCCTGGTAGACGAGGCTGGCGCCGTCGGGCGACCAACCCACGAGGGTCTGCCTGCCGGACCCGGTCTGCAGCTCATGGGCGCCGGCCCCGCCGGTATCGATGGTCCAGAGCCGAAGGGTCGGGCAGTTCGTATTGCGGAGGAAGCTCGTGCACTTCCGTTCCGGCTTCTCCATCACCCGGGTGAATGCGATCAATCCGCCTGGACGGAGGTGTGGCGTCGGCGCCGGTGTCTCGGGCGGGGGCGGCGACACGGATGGCACGACCGCCAGGTCGGACGGCGACGGCGTCACGACGGCCGGCAGCCGGATGATCCCCGAGCCGGCCGCCACCAACCCGGTCGTGACCAGGAGCGCCGCGGCGGCGAGGAGCGTCAATCCGCGCCGGCGCGACACCGTGTGCAACGGGATCGGTGTCGTCGCGGGGATCTTTCGCAGGCTGTCGCGCAGATCGGCCGGTGCTTGCTCGGACTCACCGACCTCGGCCGCATACCAGTCGCGCAGCCGCCGCTCGAGGTCTCGGTCGGTCATCGGACGGTCCCCTTGGTGTCGGCCGGGTCGATGGCGTGCATGCAATCGCTTCAATGCGTAGTGGAGTCGCGACTGGACGGTGCCCGTGGGCACGCCGAGACGCCTGGCGATCTCCGGAACGGTCAGGTCGCGGTAGTAGCGAAGCGCCACCACGAGCTGGTGGTCGGGCGACAGCTCCGCGATCGCCGCTCCGACGACCTCGCGGTCCTCGGCGCGACTGCTGTGGTCGCCCGTCGCGAGGGCGACCTCCGTCGAGATGTCGGTCGCTTGCCGGCGGTTCGAGCGCATCCGGTTCCGGCAGGTGTTGACCAGGATCCGGTCGAACCACGGCTCGAACTTCGCCGGGTCGCGCAGCGTCTCCCACCGGCGCCAGGCCTGGACGAACGCGTCATGCGTGGCGTCCTGCGCCTCCGCGGGGTCCCGCAGGATCGCCCTGGCCAGGCGGTAGGCCCGGTCGAGGTGCTCGTCCGCGAGGCGGACGAAGGCGGCATCCCGGAGTGTCGCGTCGCGGATGCCTGCCGGCGCGCGTTCTGCCACTTCGATCGCCTCGGACGAACCCTTCACGATGACAATGACACCTGGCACGACGCGGAACGTTCAATCGACGTTGCACCACGCTGCGAGGATCATGATCGCGACGAGGCCGGCCCTGTTTCCGGCTTGACACGGCGCCGCCTCGACGCATAGCATCAACCGACATTGATATAAACCGCGGTTGATGCAACCGCGGACGAGCCCCAGCGGAGTCCATCCTGTCCCCTTCGCCCGCCCGGGTCCGCAGCACGATCGCCGCGGCCGTCGCCCAACCCGACGACCTGCGCCAGCTGCGCGCCTTCCACAAGGTCATGGCCGACGTGAACCGGCTGCGCATCGTGCGTCGCCTCGCCCAGAGCGAGGCGACCGTCGCCGAGCTCATCGCGCACGTGGGCCTCAGCCAGCCGCTCGTGTCGTGGCACCTGGGCCGCCTCCGCGCGGCCGGGGTGGTCGAGACGCGCCGGCACGGTCGGGAGACGATCTGCCGCCTCCGCGAGGAGGCATTCACCGAATTCGCCGCGCGCGAGCGGGCGATCCTGGGAGTGGCTGGGTGATATGACGATCTCGAACGAATCCCGCGGCCGGATCAAGAAGGTCTTCGAGCCGATCGCGCTCGGCATGGGCCGGGCGGGGTTGACCCCGAACGGGCTCACGCTGATCGGCTTCGGGATCTCGATCGCCGGCGCGGCGCTGCTCGCTGCGCAGCTTTGGGTCATCGGCGGCATCGTCGTCTTCGTCGGTGGTGCCTTCGACATGTTCGACGGCACCCTCGCCCGGGCGACCGGCAAGGTCAGCCCGTTTGGAGCGTTCATGGACTCCGTGTTCGATCGCTGGGGCGAGGCCGTCGTCTACCTCGGCATCGCCTGGGGCGCCGTCCTCGCCGGGGAGGACATCGTCGCGGTCCTGGCCACGGCGGCGCTCGGTGCCGCGTTCATGGTCAGCTACACCCGAGCAAAGTCCGAGGGGCTCGGCTTCTCGCCGGGCATCGGGATGGCCGCCATCGGCGTCATGCCGCGCGAGATCCGGCTCGTCGTCCTGAGCCTCGGCCTCATCGTCGCCGGCGCGACGGCCAACCTCACCATCCTGTCCGCCGCCCTCGCGATCATCGCGATCGGCGCCGTCATCACCGTCATCCAGCGGATCCTCCAGACCCGCAGCCAGGCCGAGTCGCCCACCACCACGCGCACCTAAAGGAGAACGGAGACCAACGTGGCAAGCAACGGCAAGAACGGCAAGGGCGGCATCGAGCCGACCAACACGTGGGCGGGTGCCGGCCGCCGCAAGGACGGCAAGATCCGGGTCGCCATCGTCGGCGTCGGGAACTGCGCCAGCAGCCTCGTCCAGGGCCGCTACTACTACGAGGACGCCAAGAAGGACGACTTCGTCCCGGGGCTCATGCACGTCGACCTCGGTGGCTACCACGTCCGCGACATCGAGTTCGTGGCCGCCTTCGACATCGACAAGAACAAGGTCGGCAAGGACCTGTCCGAGGCGATCTACACCAAGCCCAACAACACCTACGTCTTCCAGCAGGTCCCGCACACCGGCGTGACCGTCGAGCGCGGGATGACCCACGACGGCCTCGGCAAGTACCTCAGCCAGGTCATCGAGAAGGCGCCCGGCCCGACCGCCGACATCGTCCGCATCCTCAAGGAGCGCGAGGTCGACGTCATGGTCAGCTACCTCCCGGTCGGGAGCGAGCAGGCCACCAAGTGGTACGTCGAGCAGGCGCTCCAGGCGGGCGTCGGTTTCATCAACGCGATCCCGGTGTTCATCGGCCGCGAGCCGTACTGGCAGCGGCGCTTCGCCGAGGCCGGCCTGCCGGTCATCGGCGACGACATCAAGAGCCAGGTCGGCGCGACGATCAGCCATCGCGTGCTGACCCGCCTGTTCATGGACCGCGGCGTCCGCCTCGACCGGACCTATCAGCTCAACTTCGGCGGCAACACGGACTTCCTGAACATGCTCGAGCGCGAGCGCCTCGAGTCCAAGAAGATCAGCAAGACGAACGCCGTCACGTCGATGCTCGACTACGAGATCGACCCCGACGACGTCCACGTCGGCCCGTCGGACCACGTGCCGTGGCTGCTCGACCGCAAGTGGTGCTACATCCGGATGGAGGGCACGACCTACGGCGACGTGCCGCTCAACGCCGAGCTCAAGCTCGAGGTCTGGGACAGCCCCAACAGCGCCGGCGTCATCACCGACGCCATCCGCTGCCTCAAGCTCGGCCTGGACCGCGGGCTGAAGGGCACCCTCGTCGCGCCGTCGAGCTACTTCATGAAGAGCCCGCCGCAGCAGATCCACGACGACATCGCGTTCAACCGCGTCGAGGCGTTCATCCGCGGCGACGACAACGAGACGCTCGTCGGCACCGAGGCGCCGGTCAAGAAGACGGTCAAGCGGCTGGCCGGCAGCAAGGCCAGGGTGGCCGCCGCCGCCAGGTGACCTCGCGCGAACGCCGGCTCGAGGCTCCGCATCGCCGCAGCACCGCGACGCCGCGGCTCGTCGAGCGCGGCGGCGTCGCGGCGTACCGGGCCACCGCCTGGGCGCTGCGGGTGCTGCCGGTCGGATTGTCGCGATCGTCGCTCGGCGTCCTGACCCGGGCGTCGTACGTCAGCTGGCCGGGCCGGCGGCGCTGGTCGAACGCGAACTTCGGGCACGTCCTCGGCCTGCCGCCGGACCATCCGCGCGTCCGCCGGCTGGCGCTTGCGCGCCTATCGCGAGTACGGTCGCTACCTGGTCGACCTGATGCGGCTGCCGAGCCTGCCGCGACGAGGAGATCGCCCGCTTCGCCGGAGATCTCGACGACCACGAGGTCGAGATCCGGCGAGATCCTCGCCGGCGCCCATGGCGGCGGCCTGATCCTCACCGTCGGGCACATCGGCAGCAACGAGGCGATCGCCGCGAACATCGCCCGGCGCGGGCTGCCGATCAGCGTGGTCGCCGACGACAGCTCGTTCCCCGAGCTGTTCGAGCTCCTCCGCGTGCAGCGCGCGAAGTGGGGCGTGACGCTCATCCCGTGGCGCAACCTACGGGCGATCTACGGCGTCCTGCGCCGGCGCGAGATGCTCGGACTCCTGATCGACTGGGGCTACCGCAGCGACGGCATCCCGGTCCGCCTGTTCGACGCGTGGACGACGTTGCCGGCCGGACCCGCGACGCTGGCCGCCAAGACCGGCTCGCGGATCCTGCCGATCTCGATCCACCGCGACCGGGACGACGTCTTCCAGGTCTCGTGGGCCGACCCCATCGACGTCCTGTCGAGCGACCCGGCCGAGCTCCAGCGGGCGACACAGACGATGGCCGATGCGCTGGCCGACTCGATCCGCGTCGCGCCCGAGCAGTGGTACAGCTTCAAGCCGTTGTGGCCCGACGGGCCGGCCGAGGCGGCCGACCTCGAGCGCCGCGCCCGGGCGATGCAGGCGGGCCGGCCGGACCCGGGTCCCGGCCGCGACCGGCCGCGCGACCCGGCGGATGCCGTGGCCGACGACGAGGAACCTGCCGAGCCCGCGGTTCCGACCGGCTCCGTCGCCTCCCGGCCGGCATCCGGGCGGGCCGCCATCGAGACGCCGGTCGAGGGCATCGAGGCGGCCCCGTGACGACCCGCGGTCGCCTGCTGATGACGGCGTCGTGGCTGGCCTGCCGGCTTCCCGAGCGCTCGGCGTTCCGGGTGGCCGGCCTCCTCGGCGACCTGTGGTACCGGCTCGCCCCGGACCGCGCCGCCCAGGCCAGGCGAAACCTGCGCCGGGTGTGCGTCTCCCTGGCCGACTCCGGCCGTGGCAGCGCGACGGTCCGGGCCGCGGCGACGGATCCGGCTGCCCTCGAGCGGCTGGTCCGCTCCGCGTTCCGTCACTCGGCTCGGTACTACCTCGAGGTCGCGCGCAACCCGGGCGTCACCCGCGAGTACGTGGCGGAGCGCCTCTCGCTGGACACGCCCGAGGTGGTCGCCGAGTCCGTCGTCCCGGGCAAGGCCGTCCTGTTCGTCGGGCTCCACTTCGGCTCGGTCGAGCTCGCGGTCCTGTTCCTGGCCTTCCGCGTCGGGGAGACCCTGACGCCGATGGAGACCGTCGACGATCCCGGGGTCCAGGCCTACTTCGAGCGGACCCGCGGCCGAGCCGGGGTTCGCCTCGTCGGGCTGCGCGAGGCCCGGCGCGCGTTGCTCGACGCGTTGCGCAACGGCATCCCGGTCGGGCTCGTCGGCGATCGCGACCTGACCGGCGGCGGCACGCCGATCGAGCTGTTCGGAGCGCCCGCGGTGCTCCCGATGGGCCCGGCCATGCTGGCGGTCGAGAGCGGCGTGCCGACGTACGCGCTGACCGTCCGCCGCGCCGCTCGGGGTCGCTACCGCGGCAAGGTCGTCCCGATCGACGTTCCCGTCGAGGGCACCCGCCGCGAGCGCGTGATGACGACGATGACGCGCCTGGCATCGGCCTTCGAGGATCTCATCGCGGACGCCCCGGACCAGTGGTGGGCGGTCTTCTTCCCGATCTGGCCCGACCTCGAGGCCGCGCCCGACGGCGCGGCGGCACGGCGGACGGATCGCGACGGTGCCCCCGGATCTCCCGAGCCGGCCACCACCGCCACGAAGCCGGGGAACGATCCCGAGGCGGCCGGGACGTCCGATTCCAGCGGAGCGGCGGCATGAACGGCCTCGACGAGCACGTGGACGAGCAGATCGGGCGAGCCGACCTCCACATCCACACGCTCGCCAGCGACGGCACGGCCGGCATCGAGGCCATCCTCGACCACGTCCATCGGCGGGGCGACCTCGACGTCATCGCGATCACCGATCACGAGCGGATCGACGCGGCCGTGGCCGCCCGGAAGCTGGCGACGGACCGGGGCCTGCCGTTCGAGGTGGTCGTGGGCGAGGAGGTCACGACGCTGGGCGGTCATCTGCTGGCCCTGTACCTCGAGCGCCCGATCCGGCCCTACCGCAGCCTCCGGACCACGATCCAGGCGGTCCATGACGCCGGCGGCATTGCGATCCCGGCTCACCCGCTGGTGCCGTACCCGCTCTGCGCGCAGGGCTGGATGCTGCGCCGCCTGCTCGACGACCCGGACCCCGCGGCCCATCCCGATGCCCTCGAGACGTTCAACCCGACGAGCCTCGGCAAGCCGTGGCACCGCCGCGTGGTCCGCTTCGCCGACCTCCATGGCCTCGCCCGGGTCGGCAACAGCGATGCCCACGCGCTCGACGCGATCGCGACCGGCTGGACGACCTTCCCCGGCCGGGACGCAGGCGACCTGCGACGAGCGATCGAGGCCGGCACGACCGACCATGGCGGGGACTTCCACCCGACGGCCGGCCAGCTGGGGACGTTCGGGCGGCAGCTGCGCAAGCGGAGCCGCGACCTGCGCGACGAGGTCGCCGGCCGGGTCCGCCGCGACGGCACGGGTCGCGACCACGGCTACCCCGGCGGCCGGCAGCGACCGCCCCGCTTCGAGACCGCCGAGCCCAGCGAGGTCCACGGGCGATGAAGATCGGCCTCGTCTGCCCGTACATCTACCCGGAGTCGGGCGGTGTCGCCCAGCACGTCCGCTACCTGTACGAGAACCTCCGCCTGAGCGGCCACGACGTCCGGATCATCACCGCCAGCCACGGACCCCAGCGGGCGTCCGAGGGCGACATCCTGCGGATCGGCATGGGCTTCAGCATGCCGACGAACGGCTCCGTCGGGACGCTCACCTTCTCGCCGCGCTACCAGGGCCAGGTCCGCGACATGCTCGAGCGCGAGCGGTTCGACCTGCTCCATTTCCACGAGCCGTTCGTGCCGTTCCTGTCGCTGTTCCTCCTGCGCGAGTCGCGCAGCGTCAACGTCGCGACGTTCCACGCCTATGCCGGCTTCTCGCCGTCGTACGAGCTCGGCAGCCGGGCGATGCGCGGGCATGCGGCCCGGCTCCACGGCCGCATCGCGGTCAGCGCCGCGGCCCGCCACTTCATCGACCGCTTCTTCCCCGGCGACTACAAGGTCATCCCCAACGGCGTCGACGTCCCTCGCTTCGCCGCGGCCGTGCCGGTGGCCCGCTGGCAGGACGGGACCCCGAACGTGCTGTTCGTCGGCCGGCACGAGCCGCGCAAGGGCCTGCTCGACCTCCTCAAGGCCCACCGCCTGCTCCGCCGCAACGGCTTCGCGCACCGGCTCCTGGTCGTCGGCTCGGGCCCGCAGGAGCGCGAGGCGCGCCGCTACGTCGCGACCCGCGGCCTCACGGCCGTCGAGTTCCTCGGACGGGTGACCGACGCGGAGAAGGCGCAGCTCTTCCGGACCGCCGACGTGTTCGTGTCGCCGGCGACCGGCGGCGAGTCGTTCGGGATCGTGCTGCTCGAGGCGATGGCCGCCGGGGCACCGATCGTCGCCTCGGACATCCACGGCTACAAGGGCGTCGTCCGGCGCGGCCGCGAGGGTCTCCTCGTCCCGCCGCACGACCCCAGGGAGCTGTCGCAGGCGATCGGCCGCCTCCTGTCCGATCCCGGGCTGCGGGCCGAGATGAGCGCCGCCGGCCGCGAGCGGGCCGACGCCTTCAGCTGGCCGCGGGTCACCGCCAAGGTCGAGGACTACTACGGCTTCGTCATCCGCCGGCTCGCCGCGGGCGGTGCGCTGCCCGCCGACTTCCGGTCACCGATCCCTCAGGCGCCCCCGGTCCGCGCCAGGCCGTCCGCGTCGTCCGACGTCCCCGCCCCGGCTGCCCCGGTCGAGGCCTTCGCCTCCGCGAGCGCGAGCCGCCACACCCAGGCCGAGTAGGCGACCACCAGGCAGGTCACGGTCAGGCCGACCAGGAGCAGGAGCAGCATCGGGGTCAGCAGGGGCGTGTCGGTCGCCCGCGTGACGGTGCTGACCGGGAACTGGAACTCGTACAGGTAGGTCGGCAGGATCCCCTGGTAGGCGGCGACCATGGCCGACGGCAGCGGCAGCGCGCTGATGTTCGGATACAGCACCGCGAACCAGCCGACCGCCGCGACCACCAGGCCGACCACGAACCGCCGGGCGTCGCGCGAGGCGTAGATCTGCAGGCCGAGGTAGCCGAGCGGCACGGCCACGACGAGGGCGATCGGCTCGACCGGGATGTTGGTCAGGGTGATGATCGGGGTCTCGGGCAGGAACGAAGCGCCGAACAGCAGCGACCGCCGACGACGAGGCCGGCCCCCAGCAGCGAACGGAACGCCCTGGTCATCCGGGTGTCGTCCAGCTCCCCGCCTTCCATCGGGCTCGAAGGCGAGGAAGCGCAGGACGATCACGAGCAACCCGACGCCGGCGACGATCGCGAGGGCCGGCGGCCGCACCGTCAGCACGAACGTCGGGATGACCGCGGGACAGGCGGCGGAGCCCGGGTTGACCGATTCGACCCCGACGATCGCGCACAGGGGCCGGTCGAGCACCCACATCGCGGCGGGCGCGACGATGGCGATGCCCGCGGCGACCCGGGCCAGGGTCCAGGCGTGGCGCGAGGCGCCGTGCCACAGCTCGGCCGCGAAGTAGGCCAGGGCCATGACGACGAATGGCAGGGCCGTGTAGTAGTGGTACTGGAAGGCCGCCCGGTCGATGCGGGCCCACGGGATCCACTGGGCCGCGAAGCCGATCGCGATGAGGGCCAGCGCGAGGCTCCGCCGCTTGAACGCCATCCACGACACGAAGGCGATCGCGGGGATGCCCATCCACCAGATGACGAGGCTGCCGGCGTCGTACAGCGCCGCCGAGGTGCCCGCCGCCAGGCCCTCCTGGTAGAACCACACCGGCTTGAGGTTCATCGGCCAGGCCCACCAGGGCGACGAGGCCGGATGCGCGGCGGTCAGGCCGTTGTGGTAGCCGTACATCCGCGCCGTCAGCTCGAGGAGGGTCTCGCCGGTATGACCGGGCGGCCAGCCGGCGACGATCCGCGTGCCGGGATCCTGGACGAACGCCCACGGGATGTACGAGATGACGTAGACCGCGATCGGCACGATCACGAGGGAGACCGCGGCGAAGAGCACGGGCAGGCCTGCCAGCCAGCCCGGGCGCAGCCAGCCCTCCGGCGGCTCGCCCGGGGGATCGAGAAGGCGGAGTCGGATCGTCCGGGCCGGGCGGCACGGCGACCGGCCCGAACCCCAACCGCCCGGCCACCGCGAAGACGGCGACGACCACGATCGAGGCAGGACGGCGAGGGCGAAGGCCACGAGGAACGGGGTGACCGACACGGAGCCGAGGGCGATCGTCGTCTCGAGCCGGCCGGTCGCGAGCGCGCCGAAGAAGACCAGCGGCCCCGAGCGCAGCGGGTGCACCGATGGCGAACCGCATCTCGTCGTCGGTCCAGGCGATCGGGTGGAACGACCGCGACCACGACCGCCAGCAGGGTCAGCGCGACCATGATCAACAGGAACGTCAGGTTCCCGAAGCCGGGATCGGTCGAGCCCGCGGCGGCCGGCACGCTGATCGCCATGTAGCCGAGCACGGCGGTCAGCCCGATCATGCCGAGGATGGCCAGCACGCGGCCGAGCGCGCTCCTGATGAGGATCAGGAGCACCAGCGCCCCGATCGCATAGGCCGCCACCCACTTGCTGGCGAGTGCCAGGCCGAGCAGGACGCCGATGATCGGCATTCCCAGCCAGAACGCCGCGCGGCCGCGCCACCAGCCCGTCCACAGCGCGGCGAAGACCGTGTAGGCGGCGATGATGAACAGGCCGACGTAGACGTCGTTCATGCCGATCCGCGACTGGACGAAGAACATGCCGTCGACCAGCACGAACAGCCCGGCCAGGCCGGCGACGAGGCGTCGCTCGGAACAGGATCCGGACGAGCAGGTAGATGAGCGCCGCGGTGATCGCCCCGGCGATGACGCCCGGGAACCGCCATGCGAATGCGTGCGACCCCGCGTCGATCGACGCGGTCGTGCCGTCACCGTCGAACACGAGGATCTGCTGCCGGTCCTCGGACGGATAGGACGGGTTGAAGTCGGAGCCCCAGGCCGTCGGCTGGAAGCCCTCGGGCAGGCGCGCGTCGGCGAAGACCGCGTTGCCGTGCGGCTCGACGACGTAGACCGTCCACGGCCCGGCGCTGGTCGCATCCGGCGCCTGGCCGAGGATGTGGACCATCTGGCTGGCCTCGTCGAAGACGACCAGCCCGCCGGGCCCAGGCAGCGGGTTGTCGCCCTGGTCGACCGGGCCGTTCTTCGCCGAATCGCCGCCGACGACGATCACGTGGTAGCCCGGGTTCGCCGCGTCGCCGGACGTCGCGTACAGCTTGTTGTCGTCGATGCCGGTCACGAGCGCGAGGCCGTGGGCGCCGCCATCGAGCCCCACCGTGTCGACGATCGAGGCACGCTCCGGGGTCGACGAACGTCACGCCGTCGGAGGTGGCCACGGCTGCCCGGGTCACGTTCTCGACCTGAACCCCGGCAGCGTCCCGTCGTCGATCGCCGTATCGAGCTTCTTGCGGGCATCGCCGCTGCCCGGGATCGCCGAGGACGACCGTGGTGCCCGGTGATGCCGAGCTGAGCAGCGCCTCGTAGTCGGCTGCGTCGGTCGACAGGATGCCGGCGAGCCGGGAGGCGACCGCAGACGGGTCGGTCACGTCGTCGACGGTGGCGACCAGCGCGTCCCCGGTGCCCCCGGGCGCGATGTCCGCGATGCCAGGCAGGTCGAGCGAGCCGGCCGTCGTGCCGGCATTCATATCGACCGAGCTGAGGCGGTCGGACGAGGCGGCGATCACGTACGCGCCGTCGCCCGTCACGAACAGGTGGTCGACGGGATGGTCGACCGTTGCCAGCGGGACGGGCTCGCCGATGGCGTCGCCACCCACGCCGGCGTCACCGCCGGCGGTCGCGCTTCCGATCAGCGCCACGTCGAGGGTGGCCAGCCGGCCGTCCTCGTAGCCGATGACGAGCTGGGTGCCGGTCTCGTCCATCGTCAGGGCGCTGACGCCGGGGGCGGGCACGGTGGCGACCAGCTCCCTCGATCGGAGGTCGAAGGCGCGGATCTCGGTGCCGGTCGCGACGTACAGGTGCTCGCCGGCGCGGCTGTCAGGGGCGGTCGGGTCGAGTCGCCGCGGCTCGACGGCGGCGGCGCGGACCGGAACCTCGAGCTCGCTGGTGCTCGCCACGTCGTCGCCGCCCCAGACCACGAGCCCGCCGGCCATCACGTACTTCGCCAGGTGCGGATGGGTCCACTCGTAGATGTCGTGGGGCAGGCCGTAGCGCCACGACTGGAGGAACTCGGTCGCCGTGCGAGCGTGATAGACCTCGTCGAAATGCATCTGGTACGGCTCGGCGAGGCGGAACGTGCGGAGGGCCATCGTGGCCACGACAAGCAGCACCAGCAACCACAGGTCGAGCCGATCGAGCCGCCCGCCGCGCTCGTGCCGGAGCAGGGCCGTGCGATCGGGCCGGAGCGGCGCCTCGCGGAGACGGCTCGCGGAACCAGCCGACGATCCCGAGCTCCTCGAACGTCGGCCGCGGGCTCCAGCTCGGCAGCATCGCGACCGCCGCGGCGGTGGCCCCGGGCACGACCGCGGGCGGCTCGGGACTGCCCTGTCCCGGCCCCGTTTCGCCGAGCGTCGTGGTCGCACTCGCCGACGCCCAGCCCGCCGCTCCGGCGGGGTGCTGGCCATGCGTCACCGGCATGTCCTCGGCGAGGCCCGGCCCCTCGTCCTCGATCCATTCGCCGGGCTCGAGCGACGCCGTGGCCAGCTCACGCTCCAGCCGTTCACGAGCGCCGGCCCGCAGCTGGAGGAACGCCCAGACGAAGGCCAGGCCATGGAGGACGGAGAACAGCGCGACCCCGAGCTCGGATCGGATCGCCGGCCCGATCCCCAGCCAGTCCGCGATCGACGGGTTGTCCGGGTAGAGCGTCGTCAGGACGACGTACATGTTGGCGAACGTGGCGATCGACAGGACGACATAGGCCACTCGCCAGCGCACCGAGACCGCCGCCAGGACCACGGCGAGCGCGAAGAACGGGTAGCCATATCGTTCGTGGACGCGGGTCGGGACGACGAAGAAGGCGAGCGCCAGGACGGCGAGGGCCACGAGGAGGGTCAACCGGTCCGGGCGTCGCGCGGCCACCCACAGGATGGCCGCGATCGCCGCCAGGAGCAGGGTCGTCCCGATCACGACCGCGGGGATCCCGGCAAACACGGCCGTGCCCGAGCCGCAGTCGGCCTGCGTGCCGGCGTAATCGCAGATCCACAGCCCGGCGTTCGCGAGGCTGTTGCCGAGGTCGCCCGGGACGAGCGCCCACGGGTTGTAGGCATTGACCGTCAGGTACGGGTAGCCGCCCGCCGCCACGGCGACCTGCTTCAGCAGCCCGGACGAGATGAACGGCGGGGAGACGCTGAGCTCGACGACCGACAGCCCGAACGGCAGGCACAGGACGACGGCCGTGACGAACCCCGCCAGGGCCGTGGTCAGGATCCGAATCGGGTGCCCGGTGCGCTCCGCGTCACCGAACCCGCCCGCCGGCCACAGCGCCCGGCGGATCGTCACGACCGCGACGAGCGGGATCAGGATCCCGAGCTGGGGCTTGATGATCGCGGCGATCACCGTGTAGATCGCGGCCCGCTCCGGGCGGTCGCGCCACAGCTCGCGCAGGCCCAGCATCACGAAGACGACGCCGAACGAGTCGGCCTGGCCCCAGACCACGCTGTCGAACCAGGAGATCGGGTTGAGGACCGCGACCGCCGCGGCCGCGAGCGCCAGCCGGTCGCGACCGCCGAGCTCGCGGACCATCGACCAGGCCAGCCAGCCGATCGCCAGGTCGGCCAGGATCGGCGGGATCTTGATCAGGTCGCCGACCCCGCCGGCCGCCTGGCCGACGATCCCGACCAGCCACAGGACGTAGAGGTAGCCCGGGGTGTAGTCGTGGAAGAAGTCGCGGGTGTAGAAGCCGTTCAGCCCCTCCGTCGCGAGGTTCGTCGCCCAGAAGCGGAACGCGTTGAGGTCGACTTCGAACCCCGACCCGGGGAGGAGGCGTGCGATGATGATGCGAAGGACGAGACCGAGCGCGAGGACCACGAGGACCGCGCCGACGGCTCCCAGCGTCCCGGTCAGCAGCGTCGGCGCTCGTGTGCCTCGCTCGGTCCCGCGGGCCGCGGGGCCAGTCACCGGGAACGGCTCCTGAGCGAGCGTGGAAGGTGCATCTGAGCGTAGCACAGGGTCGCCCCGGGGACGGTGGCCTGCCTCCTGTCCGGGCGGCCGCGCGCAACGCCTCCGTCAGTCGTTGGGCGGCGGTGGCGATCGGCCTCCTGCTCGTCGTCGCGGCGCTTGCGATCTATCTCGTCACCTTCGTCGAACGTCCCTACGACCACTTCGTCTGGCAGGCGGCGGCCTTTCTCGAGGGCCATGCCGCGATCCGCTACCCCGTCGCGGCATCGGGCGACCTGCCCGGCAACGCCTGGTTCCAGGACGTCCTGCCGGTCGCTATGACGGACGGGGTCGCCCGCGGGTTGCTCCCGTTCCCGCCGTTGCCCGCGGTGCTCCTCGTGCCGTTCGTCGCGCTCTGGGGCCTGACCACGAACGACCAGGCGATCTTCACCGTCCTCGCCGCCGTCGACGTGGGCCTCTGCTGGTGGGCGATCGGGCGGCTGCCGGTCGGGCCGGTGGTCCGCCTCGGGACGACGGTCTTCTTCGCGTTCGGCACCGTGTTCTGGTTCACCGCCCAGGTGTCGACGACGTGGTACCAGGCGCATATCGCGGCCGTGGGGCTGTCGTTCCTCGCCATCGGCCTCGCGGTCGGGGCGGATCCCGCGTCGGTCGGCGGGGCGCTCGACGAGGACGCCCGCGACGCGATCCGCGCGGCCGAGCCGTCCGTCGCGACCGACACACCCGGCGCGACCGCCACGACCGGCGAGACCGATCGACCCGCCACCGCGGACTCGCGGCGCCAGCGGGCGCGCCGCCCCGGCATGCCGCGGGTCGATCCACGCCAGCTCGCAGCCGGCCTCCTGTTCGGACTGGCCTGCACGGCGCGCGTCCCGGTCGCCTTCGGGGCACCGTTCTTCGCCTTCGTCGGTGGCGGGGCGAGCTGGCGCGAGCGCGCATGGTCCGCGGGCATCGGCGCCGCGATCCCGATCGTCGCGCTCGTCGTCTACACCCTGGTCTCCACCGGGCAGCCCGTCAGCCCCGCCTACGACGCGCTGTACCGCCTCGAGACGGCCGTCTACGGTCCGCTGGGCTACCACGCCGACTGGGCGATCGAGGACCCGCGCTACGTGCCGCAGAACCTGGGCATCGCCGTCCTCGGCCTGCCCGACCTGCTGCCCGCACGGCTGCCGGACGCACTCGGCATCGACCCGACCCCGGTCTGCGCTGAGCCCGGCGCCGTCCGCGGGCTGTTCGACGCGGCGTGCCCGCTGGCCGTGCCGCGCGACACCGGGATGAGCGTGCTTCTGACCAGCCCGGCCTACCTGCTCGCGCTGCCGATCCTCGGCCGGTTCCGCCGGAGCCGGATCGTTGCCGGCTCCCTGGTCGCGGTGGCTGCCATCGGCCTGTTCGACCTGATGCACTTCAGCCAGGGCTGGGTCCAGTTCGGGTACCGCTTCAGCAACGACGCCGCCCCGTTCGCGCTCGTCCTCGTGGCACTCGGCTTCGAGCGACTGGCCGATCGACGCAGATACGGCATGCTTCTCGCCATGGGCCTCGTCGTCGTGTCGCTTGCGGTCAACCTGTGGGGCGTGCTCTGGAGCCGGCTCCTCGGATGGTGACCCGCATCCGACTGGCGGCGGCCCTCTCCGTCGCCCTCGTCGCGTTCGTCGCGGCGTGGCGGGCGATGCTGCCCGGCGTCGCGTTTTGGGACACCGGCGAGCTGCAGGCGGTCGGGCCCCTGATGGGCACCGCCCACCCGACCGGCTTCCCGACCTATGTCCTGCTCGGCTGGCTCGCCTCGATCGTCCTCCAGCCGTTCGGCGAGCCGGCATTCCGGATGAACCTGCTGTCGGGGCTGTGCCTCGCCGTCGCGGCCGGCGTCACGGTCGATCTCGTACGGATGCTGACCGGGCGCGTGGCGCTCGGGATCGCCGCCGGCCTCGGGCTGGCGCTGACGCCGATCGCCTGGACGATCGCCACGCATGCCGAGGCGCACACGCTCAACCTCGCGCTCGTCGCCATCCTCCTGTGGCTGCTGGTCGCGTGGGAGATGCGCCTCCGGAGCACGGTGGCGCCGGCGGCCGGCCCGTCGGCGACCACAGGGGACGGCATCGAGCGCCGGGGTACGGTCGTCGTCGACGCCCCGGCGCGTGGCGACCGCGGCGACCGCTTTCTGCTCGCTGCGACGGTCGTCTTCGGGCTGGCCGTCGGCAACCACTCGCTGACGCTCCTGCTGGCGATCCCCGTCGGCCTCTACGTCCTCGCCGTCGATCCCGACATCTGGCGCCGGGGCCGGCTGGTCGCGGCATGCGTCGGGCTCCTCGTCCTGACGATCGTCCTCGTCTACCTCGAGCTGCCGCTCCGCGCGGGGCCATTCCGCGCCCCGCTCGTATACGGGACGCCGAACACCTGGGACGGCTTCCGCTACATCGTCCTCGCCGAGCAGTTCCAGGGCAGCCTGTCCGACCCGTTCGGGGGTCTCGGCGGCAAGTTCGCCAGCCTCATCTCCCTGATGGTCGCCCAGTTCGGGATCCTCGCTCCGCTGATCCCGGTGGCGTTCGTCGTGACGGCCATCCGGCGACCCCGGTACGCCCTGCTGACCGGGACCGCGGTGCTCATCACCTGCTTCTTCAACGCCTCGTACGTGAACGCCGACATCAGTCGCTACTACGTCGGTCCGGCCCTGATGGCCTGGACCTGGCTGGCGATCGCGGGCGGGACCATCGTGGACGTCCTGGTGCGCGCCGCGCCGCGGACCGAGGACCCGGGGTCGGTGCGGATGCGCGGGGCGCTGATCGCCGGCCTCATCGGGTTCGCGCTCATCGTGCCGACGCTCGGCGAGGTGCCGGCCCGCTTCCAGGCACTCGACATGAGCTCGCGGCGCGAGGCGGCGACCTGGACCGACCGCGTCTTCGACGAGATGGACGAGAACGCGATGATCGTCAGCTGGTGGAGCTACTCGACCCCGCTGTGGTACGCCCAGCGCGTCGAAGGCCGCCGGCCCGACATCGCGATCATCGACGACCGGACGCGGCTCGACGAGAACCTCGGCAGCATCACCGACGTGATCGATGCCAACCTCGGGAAACGCCCCGTCTACGTGCTGCGGCTCGACCAGCGCGAGGTCGCGCTGCTGGCCCAGCGGTACGACCTCGACTACATCGACGGCGTGGACTCGACGCAGCTGACGAAGGTGATCGGCCGCCGCGCCGGGTCGTCGTAGGCAGCCACCCCCGGTCAGCTCGTGCGGCTCTCGCCCTCGGGGTCCACGTCGAGCGAGTTGACGAACTCGCGGAAGACGTCGAGCCGAGGGTCGACGATGTTCTCGCCGGTCGCCTCGAGCGTCGACCCCTCGTTCTCCTCGGTCTCGGTGCCCAGGCCGTCGCCCCCGAGCGCCGCCTGGTCGAGCACCGCCTCGGCGGCGAAGATCCGGGTCCCCGAGCGGACGGCGAGGGCCAGCGCGTCGGATGGGCGCGCGTCGACGTCGACGGTCCGGCCGTCGCGTTCGAGCACGAGCCGGGCATGGAACGTCTCGTCGGCGAGGTCGCTGATGACCACCCGGTCGAGCCGGGCACCCAGCTCCTCGAGCGTCGTGGCGAACAGGTCGTGGGTCAGCGGGCGCTCCGGCGTCAGGCCCTGGAGCTTCATCGCGATCGCGCTCGCCTCCCACGGGCCGATCCAGATCGGGAGGTACCGGTCCCGCGCGGTCTCCTTGAGGATCACGACGTGGCGGCTGGAGAGCATGTGGACCCGGACGCTCTCGACGATCATCTC
Source organism: uncultured Chloroflexia bacterium (assembly GCA_963842695.1). Classification (GTDB taxonomy): domain Bacteria; phylum Chloroflexota; class Limnocylindria; order Limnocylindrales; family CSP1-4; genus SPCO01. The sequence goes on along the minus strand of CAWJHK010000005.1, from coordinate 101,975 downwards.
GACCAGTCCGTCGTCCATCGGCTGATTATCCCACGACCGGAGGGCCGGCCGGCCGGCGCAGCCGGGGAACGACCAGCATCATCAGGCGGGCCAGCAGGGCGCCCACGACGAAGCCGCCGATGTGCGCGTAGAAGGCGACCCCGCCGCTCGACTGGACCGCGCCGAGCGACGTCAGCCCGTCGATGAGCTGGAGCACGAACCAGAAGCCCAGCACGATGATCGCCGGCACGTCGATCAGCTGGTAGAAGAAGCCGAGGAACACGAGGGTGGTCACCCGTGCCCGCGGGAACAGGACGAAGTACGCACCGAGGATCGCCGCGATCGAGCCCGACGCCCCGATCGTCGGGACGGTCGAGGTCGGGTCGATCGCCACCTGCGACAGGCCGGCGAGCACGCCGCCGAAGAGGTAGAACGCGAGGAAGCCGGCCCGCCCGAAGCGGTCCTCGACGTTGTTGCCGAAGATCCACAGGTAGAGCATGTTGCCGAGCAGGTGGAACCAGCCGCCGTGCAGGAACTGGCTGGTCACGAGCGTGGCCGTCTCGGTCGACAGGTAGTCGCCGGCACGCCAGGCGGCCGTCAGCTCGGCCGGGACGACGCCCCACCGGGTGATGAACGCATCGAGCGCCGCCTGACCACCGCTGGCGAGGAGGCCGAGCTCACCGGCGAACACGACGAAGCAGGCACCGATCAGCGACAGCGTGACGAGCGGGGTCCGCCGGGTCGGGTTGGCGTCCCGGAGCGGGATCACGCGATCGCCCGGTCAGGGCTTCCTGGTCGGCTTCGGAGTCGCCTTCGGCGGGCCGGACGGGACGGTCGACGGGGACGCGCTCGGGCCGGCCGCCGGATCGGGCACGGGCGCGAGGCTGGCCTGGTTGATGCCGTTCGCCGACAGCCAGACGAGCGTGGCGGGCTCATCCTCCGTGCCCGGCACGACGTACATCGCTCGCATGTCGGTCCAGTCGGTGCGGCCGTCGGCGAGGCGGTACTGCGCCTTGTACTTTCCGTTGACCTTGTCGAGTGCCACGATCCGGGCGTTGGCCCGGTCGAGCGCGTAGATGAACCCCTCCCGCCGCGCCGGGCCGGCCGCGACCAGGGTGTATGCGGGCGCGGGGCGCAGCAGCGTGTCCTTGGGATCGGCGGCGTCCCAGCCCTCGTCCTTGCCGCCGACGAAGCGGGCGAGCTTGCCGCCGATGGCGGCGAACAGGTCGCCGTCGACGAAGGTCGACGTCATCGCCGACACGTCCCGCGCCGTCGCCAGCCAGGGGGACGGCTTGCCCGGGAAGCCGCTCCCATCGGCAGCCGGCGAGTAGGCGCGGATCTGCTCCTCGGACGGGTCCACGACGTAGAGGTTGTAGAGGCCCCGCGTCCCCGGCCGCAGGAAGGTGTTGATGCCCATGATGTCGTCACCGAGCGAGGCGGCGCCCTCGAGGGTCGCCTTGGTCAGCGTGCCCTTGCCCGTGTCGTCGGCCGGCCGCCACCGCCACAGGACGTTCTTGGCGTCGAGAACGAGCAGGTCCTGGCCCCCGACGGCCAGGTACCGCGGCGCGGCGACCGTTGCCCGCCTTGTTCTTCTGGCCGGCCTTGATGATGGCGGCCGGCTGCTTCGTCTTGAGGCTGTAGCGGATGACTTGCTTGGTTGCCCGGTCGATGACGTAGGGGACGCCATCCGGCCCCTGGACCATCGCCCCCAGATCGTAGGCCGGCGCGCCCTTGCCCGGCTTGAACTGGTAGAGCACCGAGGAAGCCACCGGGACCACACCGTACAGGCGGTCGAGGCCCGCGATCGTCTGCTCCTGGAGCGGGTCGACGACCGAGGCCCCGACCCGCGCCCCCGCCGCGATGGCGAGCTGCTCGTGGGCGTCGGTCAGCAGCTCGAGCGCCTTGTCGGGCTCATCGGTGATGAGGTCGATGCCGGGACCCGTGACCTTGGCGAGGTCGGCGCGCGCCTGGTCGAGCGCCTTCTGGCCGGTGTTCACCGAGCTGATGGCCTGTTGCGTCGAGTTGCCGCCGAACGCGTAGACGCCGAGGCCCAGGGCGCCGACGACCACGACGAGCGCCAGGATCGCCAGGGCCCCTCGGCGCTGCGTCTCTCGCCGCGAGGAGAGCGGCGTGACGCGCCGGTACGCCGGCTTGCGGCGGGGCATGAACTCCTGGACCCGGGCCACCACCCGCTCGAGGGCCCCGCCCGCCGCGGTCTTGGCGTTGCCGGCGGCCGCTGACACCGCGATCCCGGCGGCCTGGACGTTGTCGGCGAGGGGGATCGGCGATCGATCCGGTGCGCCGGCGAGCGGCTCGGCCGGACGGACCGGCACGAGCGTCCGGGCGCGGCTGGTCGAGGAGACCTCGGTCGCCTCGAAGGCGATCGCCCCGTCGCTGCCGGACCCTTCGGCCGCAACGAACCGGTGGTGGAGGTGCTCCATCGCCGACTGCGGGTGGAGCGTGAGCATCGCGTCCTTGAGCTCGTCCGCCCCGAGCTTGGCGATGACGTTGGGCGAGACCAGGACGAGCGAGTCGCCGACCGAGATCTCGCCGCGCCAGACGTCGGGCTCGAGCGCAGACGACGGCAAGCCTCGCTCGCGGTACGGATCGGGCAGCGTCGAGAGCCGGGCCTGGCGGATCAGGTAGGCCTCGGCCGGGCCGACGGTCGCGACGTACATCTCGCTGCCGCGGACGACGGCGACGCCGATCCCGATCGGTCCGTTGTCATCGGTCGTCTTGAGCCCGAGCCGGTCGGCCTGATGGGCCAGGCGCTTGTTGGCCGTCCCGATCGCCTTCTGGAGGCAGACCCGGATCCCGGCCGACTCGTCGTAGTAGTACTCGTTGCGGATCGTCTCGGCCGCCAGCCGCGTCGCCTCGAGCGCGTGGCGCGACGAGATGCGCGAGGTCACGAGGAGATAGAGGTGGCCCTTGGATCGGGCGACCGACCCGACGCTCGGTTCGACCACGACGAGCGTGTCCGGGGAGTCCGGGAGTCGGTCATGTTCGGCGACGACGCCGAGTTTCAAGTGGAGCCGTACGGCCATCCGGGCCTCATGTGATCGTGCGAGTCCCCGCGACAGGGAGCCGCGGGGGCGGGCGGACGAGATCCGATCGGGCTAGGCGGTGGCGGTCGCCGCGATCGTCCCCCGGGAGGTGGCTGGCAGGTGAGCGGGATTATACGCGGCGTCCCCCGGACCGGACGTGGACCCGCAGATCGTGCGTCCCGGCGCCGCCCGGCGAGGCCGCCATGGCGGCCAGCAGCTCGGGCCGGCGGAGGCGGATCTCCTGGGCGACGATCGGTGCGTCCGCCTCGATATCGAGCGTGGACCCGTCGATCCGGGTCACCCGGCACGAGCCGGCGGCGGCCGGGACCCGCTCGGCCACGATGGCCTCGAAGGTGGCGATCGCGCGGGCCAGGCGGAGCTCGTCGTCGAGGCCGAGGGCCCGGGCGGCGTCGGGCATCAGCTCGCCGAGACGGACCATCGGCCGGCGCCGGCTGTCGGTCATCGCATCGCACCGACGTCGGCTGCCCCGATGAGCTCGGCGCCGGACGGCCCGAGGCGCACCTCCCAGGCCGTGGCGATCGTGAGCAGCTCCGGGTCGAGGTCGTCCGGCGTCGTCGTCGTGACGAAGGCCTGCGGCAGTGCCGCGATCCGACGCACGAGGTGCGAGCGACGGATCGGATCGAGCTCGGAGAAGACGTCGTCGAGCAGGAGGAGCGGCGGCCGGCCGTCAAGCGACGTGACATGGTCGAGCTCGGCCAGCTTCAGGGCGAGGATCGCGGTGCGCTGCTGCCCACGGGACGCGAACGTGGCGAGATCGCGGCCACCGAGCTCGAAGACGAGGTCGTCCCGGTGCGGGCCGACGAGCGTCGATCCGTTCCAGACCTCCTTGTCCGCCGTCTCAACGAGACGCCGGGCCAGGGCGTCTCGTGCCGACTCCCCGGGGAGTGGCGGCGCGTTCGTCTCGTACCGCAGTGCCAGGCGGCCCTCGGCCGCCTCCTCGGGCGCGATCTCGGCGTGGGCGGCCGCCAGCGGCTCGCCGAGCGCCTCCAGCAGCCGGCGCCGCTCGGCAACGATGGCGCCGCCCGCGTCGAGGAAGGCGCCGTCCCAGAACCGCAGCTCGGTGCGCGACGCCCCGTCCTCGCGGATGGCGCGCAGCAGGCTGTTCCGTTGCTGGAGCGTCCGCCCGTACGTCGTCAGCGCGTCGGCGTAGGCCGGTGATCCGGCCGCGGCCAGCTGGTCGATGACGGCCCGGCGAAGCGACGGCGAGCCGGTCACCAGGAGCATCTCCTCCGGTGCGAAGAGGACGATCCGGAGCAGTCCCGCCAGGCCGGCCGCACGGCGCGCCAGCCCGTTGACCCGGATCCGCTTGCGACCCGACGACCCGCCGCCGGCCCGGACCACGGCGACCTCGACCAGGTCGGCCGCGATCCGGCCCTCGACCCGCGCCAGGTCCGTGCCCCAGCGGATGAGCTCGCCGTCGCTGGCCGTCCGATGGGATCGTCCCCAGGCGATCAGGACCATCGCCTCGATGAGGGTCGTCTTCCCGGCCGCGTTCGGTCCCCAGACGATCTGCGGCCCGGGTCCGAAGCGGGCTTCGAGGGTCGCGTAGCCGCGCAGGTCGAGGAGGCTGAGGCTATCGAGCACGGGCGACCGGCACGATCAACGTCAAGCCGCCCGAGGATTCAGGAGGTGGTCCGGACGGGCATGACCACGTGGACGTATCGATCGTCGCCGACGGGCTTGAAGACACCCGGGGACAGCGGGCCGTTGAGCTCGAGGCCGAACTGCTCGGCGGACACGTTGGTCAGCACGTCGGCGAGATAGCGGGCATTGAAGGCGATCGTCGTCCCGTCGCCGTCGACGTCGGCCTCGACCTGCCCGACGTGGTCGCCGATCTCGGCGTTGGCGCTGACCGTGATCCCGGCCTCGCCGTCGGTGCTGACCTGCAGCTTCACGATGTTCGCCGACTCGTGGGCGATCAGGGCGGCCGGCCGGACCGCCCGCAGGAGCTCCTCGCGATCCAGGACCGCGCGGGTCGTGTGGCTCGTCGGGACGACCTGCTGGTAGTTCGGGAACTGGCCGTCGATCAGCCGGCTGACGAGATCGATGCCATCGAGATGGAACAGGATCTGGTTCTTGCCGGCCGCCAGGACGATCTCGACCGGATCGTCGACGTCCGCCAGGATCCGGGCCAGCTCGTTGAGTGCTCGCGCCGGCACGACGACGCTCGTCTCGGGGACCGCGTCGAGGATCGGGATCGTCTTGACCGCGATCCGGTAGTTGTCGGCCGCGGCCAGGGTGAGCTGGTCGCCCTCGAACCGGGCCAGGACGCCGGTCAGGATCGGACGGGCCTCATCGCTCGCCGCGGCGAACGTCGTCTCGGCCAGGGCCTGCCGCAGGACGTTCTGGGCGACCCGGGTGGTCGGCCGCTCGCCGGCCGCCCCGATCGCCGGGAACTCGTCGGCGTCGATGCCCTTGATGTGGGTCTCGAAACGGCCGCTCTGGAGGTGGAGCGTGTCGCCCGCCTGGAGGTCGAGATCGACCCGCTCGCCGGCCGGTAGCGAGTTGACCAGGTCGGTCAGCAGGCGCGCCGGGACGGTCGTCGCGCCGTCGCTCTCGATCTTGCCGGGCACCCAGTACGTGATGCCGATCTCGAGGTTGGTGGCGGTCAGCTTGAGCCCGGCGTCCTCGGTCTTGAGCAGGACGTTGGCGAGGACCGGCAGGGTGCTTCGATTGGACACGGCCCGACTCACGACCGACAGGCCGCGTGCCAGGTTCTCCTGCATCACTGAAAGCTTCACGTGGGCGACTCCGGGTGGCAGAAACGGGGCCCGCAAATCCTGCGGGGGATTCTCCGATGGCTGAGGCGACGCTCCTGCTGGCCGTCAGCCTGAGGATGAGTGGGTATCTTCCCTCTATCTTCTCACCCCGTCATCACCGTAGTAACGGTGTGGACCCGGTGGACGGTGACGCTCGGGCCCGTTCGCGCCGGACGTGGACGGGAAGGGTGTGACGGTGGACCGATCGGTGCCCGACGGCGAGCGTCGTGCGGACGGCCGGTGGACGAGATCGGTGGTGTCCCAGCCAGCCACCAGGCAGGCCTCCGTCACGGCGCCGACCGACCACCGCCGGGCCCCCGAAATCGGCCGGATGTCCACAGCGGCCATCGGTTTTCCACCGGATTCGCACCTTTATCCACAGATCGGTGCCGTGACGGGCCCGTGACGCGGTGGTGACGGTCGCCTGGCGAGGGGTCGCGAACGAGTCGAAGCCACCCCGATTCGGGCGGCTGATGGGCACGCTCAGTCGGCGTAGATGAGCTCCCGGACCGCCGCGATCTCGCGTCGCAGCTCGTCGTTGACGGCCACCTCGCGGTTGATCTTGTCGCAGGCATGGAGGACCGTCGAATGGTCGCGGCCGCCGAGCTCGGCGCCGATCCGGAGGAGCGACACGTCGGTCTCCTCGCGCATCAGGAACATCGCGATCTGGCGCGGCACGACGATGGCCTTGTCACGCTTCTGGCCCTGGAGGGCGTCGATCGGGACGCTGTAGTACTCACTGACGACCTTGGCGATCCGCTCCGGGGTGACCTGGCGCTTCTTTGGGTTGTAGAGGACGTTCGACAGCACCGCCTGGGCGAGCTCGATGCCGATCGGCATGGCCCCCATGCTGGCGTAGGCGACGATCCGGTTGAGGGCACCCTCGAGCTCGCGGATGTTGCTCACGACCTTGCGGGCGATGAACTCGATGACATCCGACGTGACGGGGACCGCCCCCTCCTCCGCCTTGGCCCGGAGGATCGCGATCCGGGTCTCGAGATCGGGCGCGGTCAGGTCGGCGATGAGGCCCCACTCGAACCGGCTGCGGAGCCGCTCCTCGAGGGTCAGGATCGCCTTCGGCGGCCGATCCGAGGACAGCACGATCTGCTTGCCGTCCTCGTGGATCGCATTGAACGTGTGGAAGAACTCCTCCTGGGTCCGCTCCTTGTCGGCGATGAACTGGATGTCGTCGATGAGGAGGAGGTCGATCCGCCGGTAGCGTGCTCGGAACTCGTCGATCTTGCCCTGCTGGATCGAGGCGATGAACTCGTTGGTGAACTTCTCGCTCGTCGCGTAGACGACGCGCTTGCGCGGGAACTTGGCGATGACCTGGTTACCGATGGCGTGCATCAGGTGGGTCTTGCCGAGGCCGACCCCGCCGTACAGGAACAGCGGGTTGTAGGCGTGCCCGGGCCGCTCGGCGACGGACAGGCTGGCCGCGTGGGCCAGGCGGTTGGCCGACCCGACGATGAAGTTCGAGAACGTGTAGCGCGGATTGATGTAGGTCGTCCCGCCCTCGCCACCGACCCTCGTCGGCTCGACACGCACGTGCGGGGCGCTGCCGTTGGTGGCCGCCGGCGTCGCGTCGGCCGGGGCGGAGCCGGCCTCGCCCGGCGTCGCGCCGATGACGAACTCGACCTGGACGCTGTAGCCGACGATCCGGGCGAGGGTCTGGCTGATCAGGGAGCGGTAGCGCGACTCGAGCCAGTCCTTGGCGAATCCGTTGGGCACCGCGATCCGGAAGCGCTGCTCATCGACGTCGACCAGCTGGGTATCGCGCAGCCAAGTCTCGAAGTTCGCCGGGGATAGGGAGACCTGGAGCTCTCCCAATGCCGCTCGCCAGACCTGCTTTGCGTCCATACGTCGATGGGATTCCTGCGTCTGGTTGTCTCGGATGATGGGTAGCGTCGGCCGCGCACGTTGACGGAGGGCCTGGGGGTCCGCGCGCGTCTTCGCTCCTGTGGCACCGGTCGATCGCGGTCCCGGGGGATCGCGCTCGGATCTTCTGGGGGCTCCCGCGAACGTCTCCGGCGCCGAGGGCCCGGAGAGGATAGCACCGCCCGAAGGGCCGCCGCAAGGCATTTCTGCGATACTCCCTGGGAGTATCGGTGCATCGCCCATCCCGGGCAGCGGTGAAGGGTCGGCGCGGGTGTTGCGCACTGGCACCCCGCGCTCCGCGGGGCGTGGCCCGAGGTTTGACACCCCTCACGCGTGCGTCATATCATCCGCCGGACGACGACGCGCCGTGCGCTTTCGGGCGCCAGGCGCGTTGTGTGCCTTCAGGGGAAGTGACAGACCGTCCCCGAGGCCGGATGGAGAGGATCCCGGACCGACCCGATGAAGCAGACCTATCAGCCGAAGAAGCGCCACCGCGCCAAGGAGCACGGCTTCCGCGCCAGGATGAGGACGGCCGGTGGCCGGCGGATCCTGGCCGCTCGTCGAGCTCGCGGTCGAAAGCGGCTGACAGCCTGACCGTCGGGCGCGGCGAACCCAGGCCGCGGCTCGTGATGCTCTCTCGACCGCAGGACTTCGCGGCGTTCCAGGAAGGCGGGACCTCCCGGTCCCACCCACTCCTCACCGCCCGGTTTCGGCGGACCGATCTCGAGACGACCCGTTTCGGGCTGTCGACCGGCCGAGCGCTCGGCGGGGCGGTGGTTCGCAATCGAGTCCGTCGCCGGCTCCGCGAGGCGCTCAGGGTGATGGCGCCCTCGTTCCAGCCCGGCTGGGACGTCCTCATCATCGCCCGGCCGGCCATCGTCGATGCCGACCATGACACGCTGGTCGGTGCTCTGCGCCGGACCCTCGTCAGAGGCGGCGTGCTCGGAGGCAGCACAGGTTGAAACGCATCGGGATCGGGATGATCAGGCTGTACCGGATCGTCTTCGCGTGGATGCCGTCCAGCTGCCGGTACGAACCGACCTGCTCGCGCTACACGGAGCAGGCGATCGACAAGTACGGCCTCGTCAAGGGCAGCTGGATGGGCATGCGGCGGATCGCGCGGTGCCATCCCTGGGGCGGGAGCGGCTATGACCCGGTTCGCTAGCGAGGCGCAACGCACGTGACACTCCGCCGCCTGCCGTGGAACCGGATCGCCTTCGTCGCGTTCCTGGTCCTGGTGGTCCTCGTCCTCGCCGCGTGCGCGACCAACGGCGCACCGGGGTCGCCTGGCGCTTCCGGGTCGCACGCCCCGACCCATTCGCCCGCACCGCCGCTCCAGCCGGCCCAGCCCGGCGCCGACCCGATCAGCTTCCTGGCCTGGATCTTCACGCCCATCTTCAAGGCGATGTTCATCGTGCTGGTCGCGGTCTACGACTTCATGCGGTTCCTCGGCGCCCCCGCGGCGATCGGCTGGGCGATCGTGGCCCTCACCCTGGTCGTGCGCACCATCGTGATCCCGCTCTACCGGCGCCAGCTGACGTCCCAGCGCCGGATGCAGCTGCTCCAGCCGGAGATCAAGGAGATCCAGCGCCGCTACAAGGGCGACGCGATGAAGGCCCGGGTCGCCCAGCAGGAGCTCTTCAAGGAGCGCGGCATCAGCCCGCTCGCCGGCTGCCTGCCGCTCCTCCTCCAGATGCCGCTCCTGTTCATCATGTACTCGGTCATCCAGAACGGGCTGACCAACGTGAACCCGACCGCGATGCTCGAGGTGTTCGGGACGCAGGTCGTGCCACTGCACTGCAACAACCTCAACGCGGCCGGCGTCCCAGACGCCGCACTCGGCCCCTGCATCGACACCGTGATCCCATTCCTCGGGACGTCGATCGACGTGAGCCAGCCGTCGACGATCTTCACCGTGACGATCGTCGGCTTCGCGCTCGGGATCAGCATCCTGGCGATCGTGTCGGCCGGCTTGCAGCTCGTCCAGTCGCGGATGATGCTGCCCCTGTCCAAGCCCGAGGACGACGATCCGAACACCCGCATCCAGCGTCAGACGATGCTGCTGCTGCCCCTGATCTCGGTCGTGTACGGCGGGTTCCTGCCGGCCGGCCTGTTCATCTACTGGATCACCGCCACGATCTTCTCGATCGCCCAGCAGTACCTGATCGTGGGCTGGGGCGGGATGTTCCCATTGTTCGGCAGGACGCCGGGCTTCGCGGCCGATCACACGCCTCGATTCCCGGTGTCGATGCCACCACCACCCGAGCCAGGCAAACGTGCGGCGATCCTGACCGACGCCGACAAGAAGACCACGGCCGACAAGACGATCCGCCCCCGCGAGCGGGGCCGTCAGGGCCGACGAGGGAGACGACGCTGACATGAGCGAGTACCAGGAGTTCACCGGCAAGTCCGTCGAGGAGGCGCTCAAGCTCGCCCGCGAAGCGTTCGGCGCCGAGCTCAACGACATCGACTTCGAGATCCTCACCCCCGGCAGCCGTGGCGTGCTGGGCATGGGCGCGGAGCCCGCCCGCATCGTGGCCGCGCCGAGGGCTGCCCTCGGCGGCAGCGTCCCGAAGCGGGAAGCGGCGGCCCAGGCGCCGCTGCCGCCCCCGCCGGCCCGCCCACCACGCGACGACCGGCCGCGCGACGACCGGCCCCCGCGGCGGGATGACCGTGGCCGCCGCGACGACCGACCCCGCGACGACCGACCCCGCGATGACCGCCCGCGTGACGACCGCCCGCGGAGCGATCGACCGCGTGACGACCGACCGCGTGACGACCGGCCCCCCCGCCGGGACGATCGCCCGCGACGTGACGATCGCAGCCGGGCACCGGCCCACAGCGGCTCCGCCGGCCTGACGGCCTCGGAGGCGGCCGAGGTCGCCGCCGCGCGCGGCTCCCTGGCCGCGGAGCGAGCCGATCTGGAGGCGTCCGAGGCCTCGCCCGAGGCCCTCGCGGCCGGCAAGGCGATCCTCGAGCGACTGATGGGCCATCTCGGCTTCGACGTCCGCGTCGAGGTCGAGACCGGCGAGACCAGCCGCCTCAACGTCGTCGCCGACGGCGACGAGAAGGAGGCCCTCGGAGCGTTGATCGGCCGGAAGGGCGAGCGCCTGTCCGCCCTCCAGCACCTCGTGAACCTGATGCTGTCCAAGGAGATGGGCTCCTGGACGCGGGTGCTCGTCGACGTCGAGGACTACCGCGGCCGGCGCGAGCGGCAGCTCCGCGAGCTTGCCGACCGGGCCGCGGCACGCGTCGTCGAGACGGGCAAGATGCTCCAGCTGGAACCGATGTCGGCCCTCGAGCGCCGCTGGATCCACCTGTCGTTGCGCGACCATCCGGGCGTCGCGACACAGTCCATCGGCGAGGAGCCGAACCGGCGGGTGGTGCTCGTCCCCCGCGCAACGCCGTCTGAGTAGCACCACCCGGCTCGCCCTCCGCCTCGCGGCAGACACGCCCGGAGTGGCGCCTATCCTCGAGATGGCGCACTATCTCCTGACACGGTTCGCGGCCCGACCGGAGTCGGCGAGCCTCTGCGGAGCCAGCGTCGCCCGCCACGGTGACGCGGTCCGCCCCTCGACCGCCACGAAGAAGGAGGCACCATCGATGTTCGGACGACTCCTGCGCTTGGTCATCGTCGGCTGGATCGGAAGCATGGTCGCCGCCGCGATCGCCGCGGTCACCGTCAAGCGCCAGGTCACGCCGACGACCGACGAGAGCGCCGACGAGATCGCCGCTGTCGCGATCTTCGGCCCACTCGCCTTCCACAGCACCTCGCAGGCCTTCCGCGGCGGCGTGCTCGAGTGCTGGTACGGCGGCGGCGTGCTCGACCTTCGTGACGCGCAGCTCGCCCCGGAGGGGGCCACGCTCAAGGTCCGGGCGATCTTCGGTGGTGGCCAGATCATCGTTCCCGCCGGCTGGCGGGTCGTGTCGCACGTCCGCGGCATGGGCGGCATCCAGGACGTCCGTCAGACCCAGGGCTACAACGCCATCGATCCCGAGCTCGTCATCGAGGGGATGCTCATCGCCGGAGGCTTCGCCGTCACCTCGGAGCTCGCCGAGGGCCAGGTCGAGTGGCTGCAGGGCATGAAGGAGAAGCAGGACGCCGCCGCGGCATCGATCGCCGATGCTACGGAGCAGGCCCGCGAAAAGGTCGCCGAGGCGACCGACCAGGCCCGCGAAAAGGTCGCCGAGGTGACCGAGCAGGCCCGCGGCAAGATCGCCGACGCGACCGGGTCGGCCGAGGACGCTGCCGCTACCGCGGCGACTGCCGCTGCCGAAGGCATGCCGGATGAGTCGAAGCCATCGGACGAGACGGGCGGCGAGTCCGAGACCAGCGAGGCGTACGCGCCGACGACCTGACGAGGCGCCGAGGGCGCAGGGGTCAGGGCTCGACCTCGAAGATCTCGCCCTCGATGTCGGTCAGCTTGCCCTGGAGGTAGCCGGCCGCATCGCGGACGCCCTGGTTGTAGACCGGCGGGCCGAGCTCGGCGACGAAGAAGTCGAGCAGCCGCTCCGCGCGGAAGTCGCTGAGCGTCTCGTCGAACTCGTCGGCGAAATGACCCTGGATCGCGTCGACCAGCGCGGACCGGCGCTCCGCCGAGAGGCGGATCCGCATCGGGGAATGCGAGCGGTCGGGGACAGCCATAGCGGCATTCTGACGACCCGGTGATCGCGGTGTGGTCGATCCGGCCGTTCCAGCACCTGTCGGCCGCGCGGGTGGAGCGAAATGGTGGAGATGGGGGAGAGTCGAACTCCCCGTCCAGAACCCTTCGCCGGAGACCACTACGAGCGTGTCCGATGGTTTGTCGTCGACCGCCCGAGCGCCCATCGGCAGGCTACCGGTCGGTCCAGTCACGTGTCCCTAGATCGGGCTTGACTCCGGACTACGCGACGCTTGTCCGGATCGCAGCCCCGCTTAATGACGCTTCCACCATCCGCGAGGCTGAGATGGCTTCCACGCTCACCTTACCGCCTAAGCGGCGAGGGCGAGAGTCGACTGGCGGTTGCCAGGTACTTCGTTTTGCTGCCTGATTAACGAGGCCTGAGCAGCATCCTCGGCTCGCGTTCTCCGGTAGCCGGGCCCTGTCGAAACCACACATCCCCACAGGTCCGAATACTCGGACCCGGAATCCTATCATCTCGCCGGTCGTGCCCCAACAGACGACCATGGCGATCGCCCGCCGTGGCTCGATGCCCGGCGGAGGATGGTAGAGCCGGCGGCACGTCACTGAACGAAGGTGCCATGGAAGTCGCCGGATCGCGACGGTAGGGTTCGAAGCGGCCGAACCTCCTCACCGAGGACGGGGGACCCACATTCCCTGGGGCGAATCGCGAAGAGCGACGGCGGACCCAACGCCGAGCCCGACAGCTCACCTCGCAGGCCGAACGGGCGCTTCGAGGTACCCCGTGGTCCTGCCGTCCTTCCACCCGTCGGCCAGCCAGCGCGCGGTCGGGCGGAACCTCGCCCTGGACCTCGTGGCGGCGGTCGGGGTCGGCGTGACGGCGGCATTGATCTCCTCGCTGCTGCCGACGATCGCGCGGCGCGGCGGCCTCGAGCCGATCGGGCTGGCCGCGCTGGCCGCAGCGCCGTTCGCGGCCAACTTCCTGGGCGCGTTCGCGGGACGGGTCGGCCCTCGCTCGCCTCGCCAGCTCGCGCTGGTCCGCGGTGCCGGCGCGGCGGCCCTGCTCCTCCTCGGGCTGGTCGGCACGGCGCCGTTCCTGGTCGCCGTCTCGTTCGCCTACTGGCTCAGCCTGTCGCTGTCCGGGCCGTTCCACCTTCGGCTGTGGGGATCGATGTACCCGGCGCACGTGAGAGGCAGGGTCGTCGGCCTGGTGGGGTCGGGCCGCGCCGGCGCCGCTGCCATCGCGGCCCTCGCCGGAGGGGTCCTGGCGGACCAGCTGGGCGGCCTGACCGCGGTGGCCCTGGCCGGGCTGGTGGGCCTCGTCTGCGCCCACGCCTACGCCGGCCTGCGCGCGCCGGCCGGGGAGCCGCCGACCCCGTTCTCGGCCCGTGACTCGTTCCGCGCCCTCAGCGAGCAGCCCGTCCTCGCCCGGATGGCCCTCGCGCAGGGTTTCTACGGCGGCGGCCTGATCGCCGCGGTCCCGCTGTACGCGATGGTCAACGTCGACCGGCTCGACCTGTCGCTGGCGGACGTCGGGATCATCGGCATCCTGACGGCCGGCGCCACGACGCTTGTCCTTCCTCGTCTGGGGAGCGGTGGCCGACCGCCGCGGGCCGCTGGTCGCGATGAGGATCGGGAGCCTCCTCGGCCTCGGTGCGCTGGTCGCCTATGCCCTGGCACCGCACGTCGGCGATCCTGTGGGTGGCGGCCGTCGCGGCGGGGACCGCGAGCGCCTCGATCGAGGTCGGGATCGCCTCTTCGGTCAGCGATCACACCACGCTCGCCAATCGGAGCGCGGCGATGGCCGGCTGGAACGCGCTGACCGGGGCGCGCGGGGTCGTCGCCGCATTCGGCATGAGCGCGCTGCTCCAGCTCGGCGTCGTCAATGTCACGACGGGGCTGCTGCTGTGTGCCGTGATCACGGGGACCGGCGCGCTGCTCTTCTCGCGCGTCGCCTCGACGACCGCGATCGGCGCGGATGACATGACGGGCGAGGGCCCGTCCGGGCCGCACTGAGCGGGCGATCGCGCCGACCCCGACCCTGGTCGGTCGGGCAGTGGCCGGATTGCGGGGCGCCGCCGCTCGCTGAGCTGGCCGAGTCTCCCGGGACCGCCCGAGCCACCGGCGGTCGCTACGATGGCGGCGATGCGCCTGACGCCCTGGGAGGAGGAGCGACTCCTCGTCTTCACCGCCGCCGAGCTTGCGCGTCGTCACCGTGCCGCCGGCCTCGCACTGAACGCGCCCGAGGCGATCGCCCTGATCTGCGACGCGATGCTCGAGGCGGCCCGTGCGGGTGCGACCTACGCAGATGTGGAGGCGGCCGGTCGCACGGCTGTGGCCGCGGACGAGGTCATGCCCGGCGTGCGCGAGCTGGTCGACGACGTCCGCCTCGAGGTTCTGATGGACGACGGGACGAGGCTCGTGGTGCTGGTCGATCCGCTCGGCGGCGAGGTCGGACCGGTGGCGTCCGATGGCCCGGGCGCGGTCCGGTCCGACGCCGCGTCGGCCGCCACCGCCCCGCACGATCGCGAGATCGTCGAGCTCACGGTCCGCAGCGAATCGACGCGCGTCATCCGGGTCAGCTCGCACTTCCCGTTCGATCGCGTCAACGGCCGGCTGGTGTTCGATCGCGAGGCGGCACGCGGCTTCCGGCTCGACGTGGCGGCCGGCGAATCCGAGCGCTGGTCGCCCGGCGAGACACGGACCGTCCGGTTGGTGCGGTTCGGTGGCGAGGGTGGCGAACGGTGAGCCCGCTATCGCCGGCCGAGCGGACCGCCCGTTACGGACCGACCGTCGGCGACCGCGTCCGCCTGGCCGACACGGACCTGTGGGTGAAGGTCGCCGAGGACCGCCAGGCGCCCGGCGACGAACCGTTGTGGGGGTATGCCAAGACGATCCGACCGCGCTCGGCCCAGGGCCGCCCGAGCCCATCGGAGCTCGACGTGGTGGTCGCGGGTGCGCTGGTCCTCGACCCGGTCGTCGGTGCGGTCAAGGCAGACATCGGCATCAAGGACGGCCGGATCGTGGGCGTCGGCCGGGCCGGCAACGGCGCGATCAGCGACGGCATCGAGCTGCCGATCGGGCCGCACACGCTGCCGGTCATGGGCTACGGGCTGATCGCCACGCCGGGCGGCGTCGACAGCCACGTCCACATCGCCAGCCCGGCCCTGTTCGCAGCGGCGCTGAGCGGCGGCGTGACGACCCTGATCACGGCCGGGTTCGTCGAGCCGCCGTGGGCGATGGAGCGAGCGCTGCTGGGGATGGACGGCTGGCCGGTCAACCTCGGTCTGCAGGCCGGGCGCGCGGTCCGAGGACGAGGGCGCCATGGATGCGCTGCTCGACGCCGGTGCCTGCGGGTTCAAGATCCACGAGGACTACGGCGCCTACCCGGAGCTGATCGATCGCGTCCTGCGGTTCGCCGACGCCCACGACGTCAGCGTTGCGCTGCACACGGACGGGCTCCACGAGGCCGCCGAGCTCGAGGACACGGTCGCGGCGATCGCGGGCCGGACCGTCCACGCCTATCACGTCGAAGGGACCGGGGGCGGGCACGTGCCCGACCTCCTCGGGCTGGTCCGCGAGGCGAACATCCTGTGCTCGTCGACGACGCCGACCGTTCCGTACGGCGTCAACGCCGGCGTCGAAGGCGGGCCGATGATCATCCTCAACCACGGAGCGTCGTTCGCCGTCGCCAGCGACCGGGCGCTCGTGGCCGAGCGGGTCCACCCCGCGACGATGGCCGCCGAGGGACCGCTCCACGAGCTCGGCGCGATCGGGATCGTCAACTCCGACTCGCAGGGCATGGGACGGATCATGGAGACCGTCCGTCGCACGATCCAGCTCGCGGACGCGATGCGCGCCTGGCGGGCGACCGATGCGGGACGTGGCCACCCCGGGCTGCCGGACGATCCGGCCGACCCGTTCGATTCCACCGAGCGCGTCCTTCGCTACCTCGCCAAGGCCACGATCGAGCCGGCGATCACCCACGGGATCTCGGCGCACGTCGGGTCGCTGGCGCCGGGCCGGCTGGCCGACATCGTCCTCTGGAAGCCGGCCTACTTCGGGGTCAAGCCCGAGTGGGTGCTCAAGGCGGGGTTCCGGGCGTGGGCTCCCATCGGCGACGGGAACGCG
This sequence comes from uncultured Chloroflexia bacterium, assembly GCA_963842695.1. Taxonomy (GTDB): domain Bacteria; phylum Chloroflexota; class Limnocylindria; order Limnocylindrales; family CSP1-4; genus SPCO01. The sequence continues at coordinate 85,541 of CAWJHK010000005.1, read as the reverse complement.
ACGGTCAAGCGCGCCGAGCCGACGCGCTACCAGGCCGACTGGGGCGGGACCGGCCGGGCCGGGGCGAGCGCATCGCTCACCTTCGTCTCCGAACGCGGCGCGGCCGACGACGGCCTCGTGCGCCGCCTGGCTGCCGGTGGCCGGACGGTGGTCCCGGTCCGCGGCGCACGCGGGCTGACCCGGGCGGATCTCGTCCACAACCGCGCGACGGCGCCGATCGAGATCGACCCGGTCGACGGCCGGGTCACGTTGGCCGGCCGGCTCGCTCGCCTCCGAGCCGGTCGCCGAGGTGCCGCTCAACCGGCGGTACTGGCTCCGCTGACGGCCGCTGGCGGGGTATGCTCCGAACCGGATCGGGACCGGCCCAGAGGTCCCATGGGTGAGGGGGATGACACATGCGTGCACTCTTCGTGACCGGCGTGGCCATCGTCGCGATCGTCGTGGCGGCGTGCTCGTCGACGACCGGCGGCAGCAGCAGTCCCGGCGCAAGTCGCCGCCGCCAGCGCCGCAGCGGGCGGCGGCCTGACCGGCAAGAACTGGCAGCTGACCGCGCTCACGACGAAGGTCCCGGCGTTCCAGGGTGTCGTGCCGGCCGCCGACCAGGCGAAGTACACCATCGAGTTCAAGACGGACGGCACGTTCGCATCGAAGGCCGACTGCAACCAGGTGTCCGGCAGCTACACGTCGACGCCGGCCGGCGGCCTGACGATCACCCCGGGACCGTCGACGATGGCGGCGTGCCCGGAGGGCTCGCTCGGCGGTCCGTACGTCGCGGCGCTGTCCCTTGCGAAGAGCTACGCGATCACCAACGCCGAGCTGATGATCACGCTCAGCGACGAGGGCACGCTCCAGTACAAGTAGCGTGCGAGCCGGGGGGCCTGAGGGCCGCCGGACCGGAGCCTGCTGAGGGCCGCTGCCGCTTATGCCCGCCCCGGGACCTCCGTCGGCCTATGCCCAGATGTCACCGATCGTGAACCCATCCGGGAACGGATCGGTGGGGTCGACCACGTAGGTCGCGAAGCCGGTGATCCAGGCCTGGCCGCTGATCGTCGGGACGATCGCCCGGTACTCGCCGACCGTCGTCTCCTCCTCCACCCGGCCGGTGAAGACCGTGCCGAGGATGCCCTCGTGGCGGAACGTGTCTCCGACCCGCAGCTCCCCGCGAGCGTGCAGCGTCGCCATCTTCGCGGACGTGCCGGTGCCGCACGGCGATCGGTCGATGGCGCCCGTCCAGGTCGCCGGCTTCTGCCAGTCGAAGGCGCCGGTCGACACGGTCACAGCGTTCCGGCAGCGGTTGGCAGCGTCGTGGGCGGGACCGGACAGCTGGCCGATCGTGATCCCGGCGAACTCCGGCTGGTCGGGATGGACGACCGGCAGCTGGTCGGTGGCCGCGGCCTTGATCATCTCGGTGATCCGGGTGATGTCGGCCCCTTCGTCCGGGGTGAGCCGCAGTCCGAACCGGGTGGCGTCGGCGATCACGTAGAACATCCCGCCGTACGCGACGTCGACGATCACCGTGCCGAGCTGCGGGACCTCGACGGGGACACCGAGGTGCGTCGCGAAGGCCGGCACGTTGCGGAACGTGACCGCGGTGACCTTGCCGTCGGCGCAATCGGCGCGGACGCGGATCAGCCCGGCCGGCGCCTCGAGCATCAGCTCCGTGACGGGCTCGGTCATCGTTAGCCGGCCCGGTCTCGAGCAACACGGTGGCGACGCAGATCGTGTTCGAGCCCGACATCCCGGGATACTCGACCTGCTCCATGATCACGTAACCCGCATCGGCCGTCCGGGTCGGCCGACGGCAGGACCAGGTTGCAGTTGGCGGCGGGGTAGCCGCGCGGCTCGCGAAGCATCCGCAGCCGCAGGTCATCGCGGTTGGCCCGCAGCCACGTCATGGCCTCGAACATCGTCGTTCCGGGCACGCCCTCGACGCCCGCGACGATCACCCGCCCCGGCTCACCGGCGGCGTGGGCGTCGACCGCCTCGACCACCGGCCCGACCCGCAGCCGGCCCGGGACGTCGGCCACGACCTAACGTCCTCGCTGGGCGTCGGCCAGCTCGCGCTCCACGTCACGGCGCGCATCGCGCTCGGCGATGTCGCGGCGGCGATCCTGGTGCTGCTTGCCACGGGCCAGCCCGAGCTCGATCTTGGCCCGGCCTCGAGTCGAGATGTAGAGGCGCAGCGGGATGATCGTCTGGCCCTTCGCCTTGGTCCGGCCCAGCAGCTCGTCGATCTCGGAGCGGTGGAGCAGGAGCTTCCGCGTGCGCTTCGGCTCGTGGTTGTAGCGGTTGCCCTGCTCGAACGGAGCGATGTGGGCCCCGACCAGCCATGCCTCGCCGCGCTCGATCCGAGCGTAGGCGTCCGACAGGTTCGCCTTGCCCGCGCGCAACGACTTGATCTCGGTGCCGGTCAGCACGATGCCGGCCTCGAACGTCTCGTCGATCGAGAAGTCGTGGCGGGCTCTGCGGTTGAGGGCGACGGTCGTCTCGTCAGGCATCGAACGGTGCAGCGGGCAGTCCTTCGTGGTCGATGCGCACGAACGCCGGCCCGATTCGGGCCGGCGTCCGAGTTGCTTTCCCACCCACAGGGTGTCCGACTAGACGGCCATCTCCTGCGAGGTGGTGCAGCTACGCGTACTGTCGATCACTGCACATCACCTCCTTTCGTTCCCCGGAACCGTACCTGATGCGTTGGCGTGGCGCAAGAGCGCCCGTTCGGGCGGATCCTGCCGGCCGGTCGGCGGCGCACACCCCGATCAGGCCGCGGCGCGGTGGACCGGCGCGACTGCCGCGCCGGCGAGGATCTCGAGCGCCCTGTCGAGGGTCGGGTCGCTGCCGGCCGGGAGGGGATCCGGGGCCGTGACGACCACGTCGGGCGTCAGGCCGACCTGGTGGATCCAGCGCTTGTTCGGCGTGAGCCAGCGCGCGACGGTCAGCTTGAACGCGCCACCCTCGCCCGTCAGCTCCTGCCATTGCTGGACCGTCCCCTTGCCATACGACTGCTGGCCGACGACGACCGCCCGGCCGGAGTCCTGCAGCGCACCGGCCACGATCTCGCTTGCCGACGCGGTGCCGTGGTCGATCAGCACGACGAGCCGGACGGCCGGGTCGATGGCGACCCCGCCGGCGACCGCGTCGGTCGGTAGCTGGGTGCCGCTGGCATCCTGCTCCCAGAACAGGACGCCCGAGCCGATGAACTGGCTGGCGACGGTGCGCGCCGCGGTGACGTAGCCGCCGGGGTTGCCGCGCAGGTCGAGGATCAGCTTCGTCCGGTCGGCGACGTGGTGCTCCCGGAGGGCAGCGACCGCCTGGTCTGCCGCCGAATCCGAGAACCCGTGGACGGCCAGGTAGCCGACGGTCCCGCCGGCGAGGACCTCGCTGTCGACCTCCTGGTTCTGGACGATGTCACGCGTGATCACGATCGACATCGGCGAACCCTTGCCGCGCTGGACCGCGAGCGTGACGACGGTTCCCCTGGGGCCCCGGATCCTTCCGCGGGCATCGTCGACGGTCAGGCCGTCCAGTGACGCGCCGTCGACGGTCAACACGACGTCGCCCGGCCGGAGCCCGGCCCGTGCCGCCGGCGATCCCGCGATCGGCTTGGTGACCACCAGCCGGCAGGCGGCACCCACGGGTGTGCAGCCCGCGCCGCCGTCCGGGTCGGACGTCGCGATCTCGGCGCCGATCCCCTCGAACTGGCCGCTGATCCCCTGCAGGCTATCGCGGTACTCGGTCGTGGTCAGGTACTGCGAGAACGGATCGTCGAGGGAGCCGATCATCCCCTTGATCGCGCCCTGGACCAGGGTCTCGCGATCGACGGCGCCGCCGGCGTAGCGGTCCTCGATGGTGTGGTATGTGTCCCAGAACGGCTGGAAGGCAGCATCGTCCGAAGCTGCAGTGCCGGGTTCCGACGCGGTCTGATGACCGAGCGTGTACCCGGACATGAAGAGGGCCGACCCGGCGAGGACGGCGACGAGGGTCACGGCGGTCGCCAGGAGCGGCCGGCGACGCGGCGGATCGGTGGCTGCGTCCGGGGGAGCCGGACGCGCTCGTTCGTCGGGCTCGGGTAGATCGGTGACGGGTCGATCCATCGCTCAGTCCGTTCTGCAGTCGACGTCCCCAGGATGGCCGCACTCTACATCGAGTCCCGTCAGAAGGCGTTGGAACCGATGGTCCGGGGCATCGACGGCAAGTGTCCCGGCGACCCCATGCTGGGCGTGAGCCCGAGAGCGACTAGCGGATGAGGTACGTCCGGACGGACAACCAGGAGCCCAGGATCCCGAGCCCGACCCCGGCGCCCATCACCAGGGTAACGACGTCGCGCGTCAGCGATCCGAACTGCAACGGCAGGACGCGGAAGAAGTCCGCCATGAACGCGCTCAGCGGGTCGGCCACCCCGGCGAGGATCGCCAGCGTCACCACCGACCCCAGGAACCCGACGAAGGCACCCTCGAACACGAACGGCCAGCGGATGAAGGCATCGGATGCCCCGACGAGCCGCATCACCTCGATCTCCTCGGCGCGGGCCAGCACCGCCAGGCGGATCGTGTTGATGATGATGAACAGGGCGATGACGGCGACGATCACGAGCACGACCGTGCCCGCCGTCCGCAGGATGTTGGTGACCGTCAGCACGCGGTCGACGAGGTCCTTGATGTTGATCACCGATCGGACGCTCGGGTCACGCTCGAGGGCATCGCTGACCGTCCGCACATACGAAGGGTTCACCAGCTTGACGTCGAGGCTGGCGTACAACGGATTGGTGTCGAGGTAGCGGGTCAGGTCCTCGCGGCCCTGGGCCTGCAGGGAGACGCGGAACTGGTCGAGCGCCTGGTCGCGGCTGACGTAGGTGACCGAGGCGACCTCGGGCATGGCCGCCACGCCGGCCCGGAGCTGTTCGACCTGGTTGTCCGTCGCGTTCGTCTGGAGGTAGGCGACGACCTCCACCTTCTGCTCGGTGAACTCGAGGCCGGCGAGGAGCCCTGTCTGGATGATCCAGAAGCCGGCCAGCAGGAGCAGCATCAGCACCATCGTGGCGGTGGCGGCCAGGCTCATGACGGCATTCCGCCAGAACCCCTGCCACGCCCGCCGGAAGCTGAACAGGACGAACGAGATCACTGCTCAGTCCTCACGGTGGTAGGCGCCGCCGATCTCGTCGCGGATGATGCGGCCCTCTTCGAGGGCGACGACGCGCTTGCGAAGCGCGGTCACGACCTCGGCGTTGTGGGTCGCCATCATGACCGTGGTGCCGAGCTCGTTGATCCGCAGCAGCAGCTGGAGGATCTCCCAGCTGATCAGCGGGTCGAGGTTGCCGGTCGGCTCGTCGGCGATGATCAGGCGGGGATCGTGGACGAGTGCCCGGGCGATGGCCGTCCGCTGCTGCTCGCCGCCCGACAGCTGGTGCGGCCGCTGCTGCGCCTGCGCGGTGAGCCCGACGATCGCGAGGACCCGGTCGACCGCCGGCCGGATCAGGCGCCTGCGGGTGCCCGTCACCTCCAGCGCGAAGGCGACGTTCTCCCAGACCGTCTTGGACGGCAGGAGCTTGAAGTCCTGGAAGATGATCCCGATCTTGCGCCGCATCTTGGGCACCTGGCGACGGCCGAGGCGGGCCACGTCCTGTCCGTCGAGGACGACCGCGCCCTTGGTCGCGAGCTCGTCGCGGATGAGCAGCTTGATGAGCGTGGACTTGCCGGCGCCGGACGGCCCGACGATGAAGACGAAGTCGCCCTCGGGGATCACGAGGTCGACGTCGCGGAGCGCCAGCTTGCCGTTCGGGTACTGCTTCGTCACGTCGTGCAGGATCAGGACGGCCCGTTCCTGGGTGGCGTGGTCGCGGCTCCGCCCGAGGACGCGGCTGCGAATGGATCGCGTGGCGCTCGAAGCTGGGGCGACGGTCACGTTCGGCTCCACGGACGGTGCAGGCGGATGGGGCCGCCGGGGTTCACGATCGCGAGACTCCGTCCGTGGGCACGGCTGGGGGGAGCCACATCGCGTCGGAGGCTACCACCCGGACGGTGGTCCGGCAAACGTGACCGATGGTGCACCGGCGCACCGGACCATCGTTCGCGGCGGGACGGCGTCGCGGGTCAGAGCAGTCCCGGCGAGATCGGGAGGTAGCGCGAGAAGTCGGCGAACGGCCGATCCCAGCAGACCAGGATCGGGAACGGCTCGAGCCGGAAACCGGCCTGCAGCGCCGGCACCAGTGCCCGGTCCGCTGCCCCGCCGATCCACAGCGCGAAGGCGCCGCGCGGCACGACCGCCGAGGTGAGGTGTCCGAGGACCGGGCCGAGCAGCGCCTCGTCGCGGACCGCGACGGGGCCGACCCGTCCGGAGGGAGTCGAATAGCCGTACCCGATCGCCTCGCCGTCCGGTCCGCGATAGAGCCAGCCGGTCCGTGGCTCGGCCTGAAGGTAGCGATGGTCGGCCGGGTGGCCGTAGCCGAGCAGGTCGCGGTCGAGGCCATCGATCGCCTCGACGAGCAACCGGTGGCCGAGACCGTCCGCCCCGGCACCCGCATCGCCGTCCACGACATCTTCGAACGGGATGGGGACGACGCCCGACGGCAGGATCCCGAACGCCTCCGGCCGTACAGGCAGGCCGATGAGGTTGAGGAGCGGCATCCGTGGAACGATGTCGGCCAGCGCATACAGGGCGTTGGAGATCGGCTGCGCGCTATCCGTGCAGGTCGCCCGGATCGTGGCTCCGCCGCTCGAGACGCGGGCCAGGAGGTCGCGCCCGAGGCCGGCCCCCTGGAACTCGGGCAGCACGAACAGCATCGACAGGAACCAGACGTGGTCGCGCAGGACGGCCGACGCGAAGGCGACGATCCGCTCACCGTCCTCGTCCGGAACGGTGGCCACCATGAACCGGTCCGGGTCGGTCGTGAGGGCGTGTGCCCAGAGCCGCGCGACCGGGTGCGGGTCGGACGGGATCTCCTCCTGGCCGAGCCGCCCGATGTAGTCGTTGATCGCGGTGCTGAAGACGGTCCAGCAGCCGTCGAGGTCGTCGGCTCGCGCTGGTCGAACCCGGAGATCCGTCGTTGCACCGCGTGCCCCGGTCGTTCCGGTCACGTGGTCACGGCCTCCTCGCCGATCGCTCGCTCGAGCTCGGCCTGCATGAAGGCGTCGAGGTCCCCGTCCAGCACGGCCCCGGTGTTGCCCGTCTCGTAGTTCGTGCGCAGGTCCTTGACCATCTGGTAGGGGTGCAGGACGTAGCTCCGGATCTGGTTGCCCCAGCCGGCCTCGACGTGCTCGCCCTTGAGCCGGCGCAGCTCCTCCTCCTTCTCCTCGAGCGCTCGCTCGAGGAGCCGCGACTTGAGGACCTTGATCGCCATCTCCTTGTTCTGGGTCTGGCTGCGCTCGTTCTGGCTCTGGGCGACGATGCCGGTCGGCAGGTGCGTCAGCCGCACGGCCGAGTCGGTCTTGTTGACGTGCTGGCCGCCGGCTCCCTGCGAGCGGTACGTGTCGACCCGGATCTGGTCCCAATCGAGCTCGATCTCGACGTCGTCGTCTGCCTCGGGCAGGACCTCGACGAGGGCGAAGGTCGTCTGGCGGCGGTTCTGCGAGTCGAACGGGCTGATCCGGACGAGACGATGGACGCCGCGTTCGGCGCGCAGCCAGCCGTAGGCGCGCCGACCGTTGACCGCGACCGTCACGCTCTTGAGCCCAGCCTGCTCGCCCTCCTGCTGGTCGAGGATCTCGGTCGGGAAGCGGTGCCGCTCCGCCCAGCGCAGGTACATCCGCAGGAGCATCTCCGTCCAGTCGGTGGCCTCGGTGCCGCCGGCGCCGGCGCTGATCGAGAGCAGGGCCGGCCGCTCGTCGTACTCGCCGGAGAACAGGAGCGCGGTCCGCTCGCGGCGGAAATCCGACTCGAGCGACGCGGTGTCGCGTTCCATCTCCGACTCGAGCTCGGCGTCAGGAGCCTCGAGGAGAAGCTCGACGGCAGCCAGCAGGTCGTCCGAGCGTGCCAGCAGCTCCCGCCACGTCGCGATCTCGCCGCGCAGACCGTCGGCTTCGCGGAGGACCTTCTGGGCCGCCCGCCCGTCGTCCCAGAACCCGGGTTCCTGGGTCAGGGCCTCGATGTCGGCGACGCGGGCTTCCTTGGCCTCGAGGTCAAAGATGCCCCGAGGTCGACCGGATCCGATCGGCCAGGTCCCGGATGGCGGAGGCTTCCACCTAGTTCCGGGCCTGGAGATCCTGCAGCAGGATCGGGCGCAGCTCGATGAGGCGCAGCGCAGTCTTGCTTCGGGCGACGACGGGGTTGACGCATGGACAGTAGGAGTTGTGGGGGCACACGCCGCAGTTGCCGTCGCAGTCGAGTGCCGCGGCATAGCTGCACGACCTGCAGTCTCGCTCGCAGGCGATCAGATCGACGAAGGACGCTTCCTCGGCCTGCTTCACGGCTCCCCCTCTCTGCTGGGCAAGGGCGGACGGGTGGGTGTCGGCGTGGATCGTGCCTGCGGGCCCCTGGGAAGGCCCGGGATTTCGGCGGGTTTTGGCACAGTATACGGGGCCAAACTCATCCCGCCAAGAGGGAATTCGGTTGCGATCGAGAGTGGGCCGCCTGAGGGAACGCTCAGGACGCTCCGCCGACCAGGAAATACTGGGCCAGCGCCAGCAGCTCGTGGACCGTTGCGTCGGCACGGAGGAGCGGATGCGACTCGATCGGGCTCTGATCGGTCGGCGATCCCCAGCCGGTGATGCCCTCGTCGGCTGCCATCCGCAGCACGCGCAGCATGTGCGGCCGGTCGGACACGAAGACGGCCGTCGCCAGATCGTGGTCGCGCAGCACGCCACGGACCGCGCGGATCGATTCGAGGGTCGTGCGGCTGCCGTCCTCGTCGAGGATCGCGTCCGGCGGCACGCCGCGGGCGAGGGCGTAGGCGCGGCCCGCGGCCGCTTCGGTCGTCCGGTCGCCTTGGGCCTTGCCACCGGTGACGACCAGCCGCGGCGCCACGCCGGCCTTGTACAAGGCCACCGCATGGGCCAGGCGCGCCTCGAAGACCGGTGACGGCCGGCCGTCGTACTGCGCGGCGCCCATCACCACGATGGCATCGGCCGGGTGGCGGTCGTCCCGCTGGCCCTGGTCCCAGACGCGGTACGTCGCGTAGCCGGCGACGATCGCCACGCCGAGGCAGCCGAGCAGCAGGACCCCGATCAGATCGCGCATCCGGGAGCTTCGTGTCAACCCTGGTCCGGGCGGGGCGAGCGCCGCCGGATCAGCGCCCGTGACACTTCTTGTACTTCGCCCCCGAGCCGCACCAGCATGGGTCGTTGCGGCCGATCCGCTCGCCGCTGGGCGTGAACCCCGGCTTCGGCCCGCTTGCCGACCCGCCGCTGCTGCTGCTGGACACCGGCTCGTCGCCGAGCGACTCGCGCATCACCCGCTGGGTGGGCTGGGCAGCCGGGCCGCCGCGCAGGATGGCCGACCCGCTCGCCGCGGTCACCGTCGTTGCTCCCGCGGTCGCCGCGCCGGCCGTCGCGCCGGCCGGGACGCGCTCGCGGCCCGTCCCGGCACCGGCGCCGTCGGTCGCGGACGCCGCGCGTCGCGATCCGTTGCCGCCCGTGAGTGCCGCCGCTCCCCGGGCGAGCGAGGCGGCCACGGCCGGGTCGCCACCGGGCGCCTGCGCCGGCTGCCGCGTCACTGTCACGCGGAAGATCGACGACGCGACGCCGTGGCGGATCAGCCCACGCAGCTCGTCGTAGAGCTGGAACGCCTCGCGCTTGAACTCGTTGAGCGGGTCCTGCTGCGCGTAGCCGCGGAGGCCGATGCCCCGCCGCATGTCGTCGAGCTCGGTGAGGTGCTCGACCCACAGCGAATTGATCGTCCGCATGAGGACCAGCCGTTCGACCGTCTTCCAGTCCTCGTCGCCGACCTCGGCCGCCTTGGCGGCGAGCTTCTGGTCAGCCAGGTCGCGGATGTGGGTCTCGATCGCCTCGCGGCCGCCGATGTCCCACAGCTCGTCGGGCGTGGTCCCCTCGCTCAGGCCCATCGCGACGAGCGCCGTGGACAGGCCCTCCAGGTTCCACGCGCCGGGATCCTCGCCGACGAGGTACGTCTCGGCGAGGACCTCGACCTCCTCGTCGAGGAACACCTGGACCGTCTCGGTCAGGTCCTCGTTGTGGAGGACCTTGTCGCGCTCGGCGTAGATCGTCTCGCGCTGCTTGTTGATGACGTCGTCGTACTCGACGACGCGCTTGCGGATGTCGAAGTTGAAGCCCTCGACCCGGCTCTGGGCCGACTCGATCGTGCGCGACACCAGCCGCGACTCGATGGCCACGTCGTCCTCGAGCCCGAGGCGCTCCATCAGGCCGGTCACCCGGTCGCTGGCGAAGCGCTTCATCAGGTCGTCCTCGAGCGACAGGTAGAAGCGCGACGAGCCCGGGTCGCCCTGGCGGCCGGCGCGACCGCGGAGCTGGTTGTCGATCCGCCGTGAGTCGTGGCGCTCCGTGCCGATGATGTGGAGCCCGCCCGCCTCGACCACCCGATCGTGGTCCTCCCCGGTCACCTCGCGCGCCTCGGCGAGCGCCGCCTCCATCGTCTCGCGGTCGACCTCGGCCGGGTTGAGGCCGCGCCGGTGCAGCGCCTCGGACGCCAGCCCGGCCGGGTTGCCGCCGAGGAGGATGTCCGTCCCGCGGCCGGCCATGTTGGTGGCGATCGTGACCGCCCCGGAGCGCCCGGCCTGGGCGACGATCCCCGACTCCTTCTCATGGAACTTGGCGTTCAGGGTCTCGTGCTTGATGCCGCGACGCTTGAGCATCGTCGAGAGAAGCTCCGACTTCTCGACGCTGATCGTGCCGACGAGGACCGGTCGGCCGGCCGTCTGCATCTCCTCGATCTCCTCGATCAGGGCGTTGAACTTGGCCGGCTCGTCGCGGTAGACGTAGTCGGGGAAGTCGTCGCGGATCATCTCGCGGTGGGTCGGGATGGCGACCACCTCGAGCTTGTAGATCTTGTGGAGCTCCTCGGCCTCGGTCATCGCCGTGCCGGTCATCCCCGACAGCTTGTCGTAGAGCCGGAAGTAGTTCTGGAAGGTGATCGTGGCGAGGGTCACGCTCTCGCGCTGGACGCGCAGCCCCTCCTTCGCCTCGATCGCCTGGTGGAGGCCCTCACTCCAGCGCCGGCCCGGCATCTGGCGGCCGGTGAACTCGTCGACGATGATGATCTCGCCTTCCTTGACAATGTAGTCCCGGTCGCGCTTGTACAGGGCGTGCGCGCGGAGTGCCTGCTCGAAGTGCCGGGCCAGCCGCGGATCCGCGTCGTACAGGTTCTCGACGCCGACCCAGCCCTCCATCTTCTCGACGCCTTCCTCGGTCGCCGAGACGGCCTTGTCCTTGAGGTCGACGAAGTAGTCGCCGCCTTCCTCGTCCCCCTCCGGCCGGGCCTTCAGCCGCGGCACGAGCCGGGCGAAGGTGAAGTACAGGTCGGCCGACTCCTCGGCCTGGCCGCTGATGATCAGCGGGGTGCGAGCCTCGTCGATGAGGATGTTGTCGACCTCGTCGACGATGGCGAAGCTGCGTTCGCGCTGCACCCGCTGGTCCAGCTCGAGGACCATGTTGTCCCGCAGGTAGTCGAACCCGAACTCGTTGTTGGTGCCGTACGTGATGTCGGCGGCATAGGCCTCGGCGCGGGTCACCGGCCGCAGGTGGAGCAGCCGCTCGTCGGTCGTCGGGTAGTCGGGTTCGAACACGAACGAGGCGTCGTGGGTGATCATCCCGACGCTGACGCCGAGGAAGTGGAAGACCGGGCCCATCCACTGCGGGTCGCGCCGGGCGAGGTAGTCGTTGACGGTCACGACATGGACGCCGCGACCCGACAGCGAGTTCAGGACGGCGGCCAGCGGCGCGACGAGGGTCTTGCCTTCGCCGGTCCGCATCTCCGCGATCTTGCCTTGGTGGAGGACCGCCGCACCCATCAGCTGGACGTCGAAATGGCGCATCCCCAGGGTCCGCTTCATGGCCTCGCGAGTCATCGCGAAGACCTCGGGGGCGACCTCGTCGAGCGCTTTCTGGAGACGCTCGTTCTCGCGGGTCCGCCGCTCCTTCGTCAGCTCGCGGCGGCGCTCGAGATCCGGGTGATGGCGCTCGTCCTCGGACGGCTCATCGGGCTGGGCCGACTCGTGGACTTCGGCGCGGAGGTCGGCAAAGGCGGTGCGGATGTCGGCGTCCGACAGGGCCTCGTATTCGGCCTCGAGGGCGTTGGTCTCATCGACGAGCGGGTCGAGGCGCCGGATCTCGCGGTCGTTCGAGTCGACGAATTGGGAAAAGAATTGCATGGCTGGTGAAGTATAGGGGAGGTCGCTTCGATCCCCTCTTGCGACGAGGGCTCGATGCCGAGCCCGAAACTCAGGTGGCGGGCGTCAGGGTCCAGAAGCCGATGCCGTAGCCGACGACGAGGATCAGGAACGTCAGGATGCCCAGGCCGAGCCAGAACACGGCCGACATGAGCCGCGACGTCGGGTTCATCTCGGGGTTCTTGAGGTCCGGCAGGCGCTCGCCTTCGAGTCCGGCACCCCACCTGGGCGTCCGGAGGGCGCTCCGCCAGTCGGCCTCGGCCGGCGGGACCGGCTCGAGCCCGCCTTCGCCGTCGGGGCGGTGGAGCTGGAGGCTCATCGATCGCCGGCCTGGCCGGCCGCCATCGGATCGCGCGACGGCTCGTCCTCGAGCGCCTCGCCATCTCGCGTGTCGATCGTGCCCTCTGCGCCGTCCTCCCAGAGCAGGAGGTCCTGGGTCAGCGCGACCTCGCTCGAGAACAGCGCGCCGACCGACTCGCCGCGGTGGATCCGGCGGATCGCCTCGCCGATGAGCGGTGCGACCGACAGCGTCGTGATCTTGGTCAGCCGCTTGCGCTCCGGCAGCGGCACCGAGTCGGTGACGACCACCTCGCGCACGTTGGAGCTGGCGATCCGGTCGATGGCGGGGTCGCTCAGCACGCCGTGGGTGGCGCAGGCGTAGATCTCGGTCACGCCTTCACGCTCCAGGGCCCGGGTGATCTCGACGAGCGTGCCGGCCGTGTCGATCTCGTCGTCGACGATGATCGCCCGCTTGCCACGGACGTCGCCGATGACGTTCATCAGCTCGGCCCGGTCGAGGTTGCCGACCCGGCGCTTCTCGATGATCGCCAGCGGCGCATCGAGCAGCTCGGCGAATGCCCGGGCCCGCTTGGCGAAGCCCAGGTCGGTGACGACGACCGGATCCGGGATGTGCTTGTGGCGGTAGTAGTTCGACAGCATGTGGACCGCGGTCAGCTCGTCCACTGGGATGTTGAAGAAGCCCTGGATCTGGCCCTGGTGGAGGTCCATCGTGAGGACTCTGTCCGCACCCGCGACGGTGATCATGTCGGCGATCAGCCGGGCGGTGATCGGCACCCGCGGCTGGTCCTTCTTGTCCGACCGGCCGTAGGCGTAGAACGGGATGACGGCGGTGATCCGTCCCGCGCTCGCCCGCTTGAACGCGTCGATCATGATCAGGAGCTCCATGATCGACTGGTTGACGGGATGGCTCGTCGGCTGCACGAGGAAGACGTCCTTCTCGCGGACGTTCTCGAGGATCTTGACGAAGATGTTCTCGTTGGCGAACTGGAAGACCTCCAGCTTGCCCGGCTCCGTGCCGAGGTAGCGGCAGATCTTCCGGGCCAGGCCGGGATTCGAGTTGCCGTGATAGATCTCGAACTGGTCCGCGTACAAGCCCGCCGCCTCCCGTCCGCCGAACGCGGAGAACGCCGTCACGTCGACCTCATCCGCCCGCCCCGGGGCCGGTCGGGTCCGCGCCGTCCGTGCCGGGGCCGCCATCGTCGCCCATGCCGTCCTGCTCCGCAAGTCCGGCCCGGAACGCGGCGATGGCCACGACGCGGTCGCCCTCGTTGAGGCGCATGGTGATCACGCCGCGGGCCTGCGCCTTCTGGCGGTTGATGGTGTTCACGTCGGTTCGCACGACCTGACCGCCGGCGCTGATGAGGATCAGCTCCTCGTCCTCCTCGGTCACCTGCTGGACCGCGGCGACGTTACCCGTCTTGCGGCCCTCGAGGCTGATCAGGCGGACACCCTGCGGGCCGCGATGCATCGCCCGGAACTCGGACAGCGGCACGCGCTTGCCGTAGCCGGTCTCGGTCAGCACGAGCAGGTCGGTCTCCGGCTGGACGACGCTCATGCCGACCACGTAGTCGCCCTGGCGGGCGAGCCGGATCCCGATCACGCCGGCGGCGTCGCGGCCCATCGGCCGGATGTCGCTCTCGTGGAAGCGGGCGATCTTGCCCTGCGACGTCGCGATGATCACGTCGTCCTGGCCGGTCGACACGTCGACCCAGGCGAGCTCGTCGTCGTCCCGGATGGTGATGGCGCGGATCCCCGACGACCGGACCTTCTCGAACTGCTCGAGGGGCGTCTTCTTGACGATGCCCTTGCGGGTCGCCAGGACGAGGTAGGAGCCGGCCTTGAAGTCGGGCAGCATGATCGTGGCCATCGGGACCTCGCCCGACTCGACCTGGACACCTGGCAGGTTGATGATCGGGATGCCCTTGGCCTGGCGGCTGGCGTCCGGGACGTTGTGGACCTTGGCGCTGAACACCCGGCCGCGGTTGGTGAAGAACAGCGCCCAGTCGTGGGTGTTGGCGACGAGCAGGTGCTCGACGGCATCTTCCTCGCGGGTGACGTGGCCGATGATCCCCTTGCCGCCGCGGTGCTGGCGGCGATAGGTCGCGACCGGCTGGCGCTTGATGTAGCCGCGGCCCGAGATCGTCACGACGACGTCCTCGTCGGCGATCAGGTCCTCGTCCGTCATCTCACGGCTGAAGTCGTCGGCGACCCGGGTCCGCCGCTCGCCGGCGTACTTCTTCTTCAGCTCGGTCAGCTCGTCCTTGATGATCTGGCTGACGCGCGCCGGGTTCGCGAGGATGTCCTCCAGCTCCGCGATGAGCTGGATGATCGCCAGGTACTCGTCCTCGATCTTCTTCCGCTCGAGGGCGGCCAGGCGGGCCAGCCGCATGTCGAGGATGGCCTGCGCCTGGAGCTCGCTCAGCTCGAAGCGCTGCATCAGGTTGGTGCGGGCGACGTCGACATCGGCCGACTCGCGGATCGTCCGGATGACCGCATCGAGGTTGTCGAGGGCGATCTTGAGACCCTCGAGGATGTGGGCCCGGGCGCGCGCCTTGTCGAGGTCGAACTCGGTGCGCCGGCGGATGATCTCGCGCCGGTGGTCGAGGTAGTGGACGAGGACCCCGCGCAGCGGCAGGGTCTGGGGCTGGCCGTCGACGAGCGCGAGCATGTTCATGTTGAACGCGAGCTGCATCGGCGTGTGCTTGAACAGATTGTTGAGGATCTTGTGCGGGTTGACGTCGCGCTTGAGCTCGATGTAGATCCGCATCCCGTCGCGGTCGGACTCGTCGCGCAGGTCGGCGATCCCGTCGATCTTCTTGTCCTTGACCAGGTCCGCCATCTTCTCGAGGAGGCTGGCCTTGTTGACCTGGTACGGCAGCTCGGTCACGACGATCGCCGTGCGGTCGCCCTTGACTTCCTCGAAGGCGACCTGGGCGCGCATCACGACGCGGCCGCGGCCGTGCGCGTACATCTGCCGGATGGCGTCGACGGTCTCCCATTCGCCCGTCAGCAGGTTGCGCTGGCGCTCGAAGCGGTAGATCGTCCCCCCGGTCGGGAAGTCCGGACCCTGGACGAACTTGCAGAGGTCGTCCGACGTCAGCTCCGGGTCGTCGACCATCGCGATCGTGGCGTCGACGATCTCGCCGAGGTGGTGGGGCGGGATGTTGGTCGCCATCCCGACCGCGATGCCGGAGCTGCCGTTGACGAGCAGGTTCGGCAGCTTGGCCGGCAGGACCGACGGCTGCTTCTGCGTGCCGTCGTAGTTGTCGACGAAGTCGACCGTGTCCTTGTCGATGTCGGCGAGCATCTCGCCGGCGATGGCGGTCAGCCGCGCCTCGGTGTAGCGCATCGCGGCGGCGGTGTCGCCGTCGACCGACCCGAAGTTGCCCTGGCCGTCGACGAGCGGATAGCGCATCGAGAAGTCCTGGGCCAGCCGGACCAGCGCGTCGTAGAGGGCGCTGTCGCCATGCGGGTGGTACTTGCCCATGACCTCGCCGACGATCGCCGCGCACTTGCGGTACGAGCTCGTGGCGGACAGGCCCATCTCGCCCATCGTGTAGAGGATCCGGCGGTGGACCGGCTTGAACCCGTCACGGACATCGGGCAGGGCGCGCGCCACGATGACGCTCATCGCGTAGTCGAGGTAGCTCGTCCGCATCTCGTCCTCGATGCGGATGGATCGGATGTCGCCCAGGTCGTCGGTCACAGGCCGGTCTCTCCGTGCAGGTCAGTGCGGGTTCGCGGTGGGGTCAAACCCGGCCTCACAGCGGCGGCTCCGGATGAGCGATCGGATCGGGCAGTCCACCGAACCGGGCGGCCGTGTCGGCCGCCGCCGATGTCGACGGAGCCCCGGCGCGCTTGCGGATCCCGGCCAGCCGGCTCCGGAGCTCGTCGGCGACGGCCGGGTCGAGCTTGGCGAGGGTGTCGCGGATGACCCAGGCGCGATGGCCGTCGTCGGTCGCGGCGGCGCGCTCGGCCTCGGCTCGGAGAGCCGTCTCGACGGCCTCCCGATCGACGACCGTCAACGACCGGTACGCCCACGACAATGCCTTCTGGACGTCGGGCTCGGCGTCGCCCATCAGCTGGGCGAGGAGCGGCAGGGCATGGCCGGCCACGTGGGGATCCCGGCCGCGCCGGCGGTCGACGTGCGTCATCGTGGCGATCGTCGAGCCGATCAGGCGGCGCTCCCAGCGCGACGGGCTGTAGACCAGCTGCTCGAGCTCGGCCCAGCGGTATGACTCGGCGGCGATGCCCTTGCCGTACGGGTGCGCCAGCGAGTCGACCGTGATCCAGTCGCCGGCCTCGCGCGCCGCGCGGCGCAGGAGCTGCCAGGTTCGCTCGGTGTCGACCGGGAGGGTCCGCTCGAGCAAGCCGAACGCGAACCAGCGGGCCTCGAGCTCCCGCTCGCGGAAGAGGCGATCGGCGACGAACAGCAGGGTCGTCGCCCGGTCCTGGCGGGTCGCGTTGCGGAACCCACGCTCCACGGCGGCAAGGAGCGGCCAGCGGACGCCGTGGACCGCGCCGATGCCCGGCGCGACGCGCTGCTGGCCGGCGAGGTAGTCGGGGTCGGCGAGGCCCGCCAGCCCGCGGGTGAGCGCTGCCGCGAACGCATCGGGCTCGTTGGTGAGCTCGGCCAGGGACGCCCCAAGCGCCTCCGCCGCGTCGCGGTGTGCGGCCACGAACGCGACGGCATGCTCCGTGACCTCGCTCCGCGCCGGGGCCGCCATCACGGCGTCACCCGGTCCGCGGTCAGCGGCTGGAACTCGTACCGGTCCTGCAGGTCACGCTTGCGCTCACCGCCGGCGGCGACGTAGAGGCCGGTCGCGGTCGCCAGCTCCGTGCCCGATGCGGCGTCCACGATCCGCCCGGCCGTCTCGACGATGCGCCGCCGGTCGCGCGTGACCCAGCCGTCCGCCCGGATCTCGACCCCGACCTGGACCGGGCGCTTGAACTCGACCGACATCCGGGCCGTGACGCCCCAGTTGTCCTGGCTGACGAGTGCCCAGGCCATGACCTCGTCGAGGATCGTGGTGACGATCCCGCCGTGGACGATCCCTTCCCAACCCTCGAACCGTCGATCGAGCGTCATGCTCGTCCATGACCGGCCGGGCTCGACGTGGTGGGTCAGGCCGAGGCCGTTGCGGTTCTGGGTTCCGCAGGCGAAGCAGTTGTGGGGTGCGAACTCGAACCAGCCGTCGGGGGTCTCGATCGCCTGCCGGGCGACCTCAGACGTCAAGGTTCTGCACCTTCCGTGCCTCGGTCTTGATGAAGTCCTTGCGCGGCCCGACCTTCTCACCCATCAGCATCGTGAAGATCTCGTCCGCCAGGGCCGCGTTCTCGCCGTCGACCTGGAGCAGCGTCCGCGTCTCGGGGTTCATCGTCGTGTCCCAGAGCTGGTCGGCGTTCATCTCGCCGAGGCCCTTGAACCGCTGCACCGAGAGGTTCTTGACGTTGAAGTCCTTGACGATCTTCTCGCGCTCCTTCTCGCTCTGGGCGTAGCGGGTCACCTTGCCGGTGCTGACCCGGTAGAGCGGCGGCTGCGCGATGTAGAGGTAGCCCTCGTCGATGACCTGGGGCATGTGCCGGTAGAAGAAGGTCAGCAGGAGGGTCCGGATGTGGGCGCCGTCGACGTCGGCGTCGGTCATGATGATGATCCGGTGATAGCGCAGCTTCGTCGGATCGAAGCTGTCACCGATGCCCGCGCCCGAGCGCGATGATCAGCGGCCGGACGTTCTCGCTCGAGAGGATCTTGTCGAGCCGTGCCTTCTCGACGTTGAGCAGCTTGCCGCGCAGCGGCAGGACGGCCTGGAAGCGGCGATCGCGACCCTGCTTGGCGGACCCGCCGGCCGAGTCGCCCTCGACGATGTACAGCTCGCTTCGCGCAGGGTCGCGTTCCTGGCAGTCGGCCAGCTTGCCCGGCAGTGACATGCCGTCGAGGGCGCCCTTGCGAATGACCAGGTCGCGGGCCTTGCGGGCGGCCTCGCGAGCACGAGCCGCGGTGAGGCACTTCTCGATGATCCGCCGGCCGTCGGCCGGGTTCTCGTCGAGATGCTGGCCGAGGCTGTCGGCGACGGCCGCCTGGACCTGGCCCTTGACCTCGGCGTTGCCGAGCTTGGCCTTCGTCTGCCCCTCGAACTGGGGGTCGGTGAGCTTGACGCTGATGACCGCGGTCAGCCCTTCACGGACATCGTCGCCGGATAGGTTGCCGTCCGCGTCGCGGAGGACACCCGCGCGTCGCGCCCAGTCGTTGAGCGAGCTCGTCAGCGCGGCACGGAAGCCCGTGACATGCGTGCCGCCGTCGACCGTGTTGATGTTGTTGGCGAATGCGAGCACGTTCTCCGTGTACGAGTCGTTGTACTGGAGCGCGACCTCGACGGCGGTCCCGCCTTCGCGCCGCTCGACGTAGATCGGGCGGGTGTGGAGGACCTCCTTGTTTCGGTTGAGGTGACGCACGAACGACTGGAGCCCGCCCTCGAAATAGAACGAACGTTCGCGGTCGACTCGCTCGTCCAGGAGCGTGATCCACACGCCCTTCGTCAGATAGGCGGACTCGCGGAGGCGCTGGCTGATCTGCTCGAACGAGTACTCGGTCGTCTCGAACATGTCGGTATCGGCGATGAAGCTCGTGAGGGTGCCGCGCCGAGTTCCCTGCGGCCCGATCTTCTTGACCGGCCCGCGCGGCTTGCCACGCTCGTACTCCTGCGCCCAGACGGAACCGTCGCGGGCCGATTCGACGCGCATCCAGCTCGACAGGGCATTCACGACGCTGACGCCGACGCCGTGGAGGCCGCCCGACACCTTGTAGCCACCGCCACCGAACTTGCCGCCGGCGTGCAGAACGGTGTGAACGACCTCGAGCGCGTCCTTGCCGGTCGAGTGCTTGCCGACGGGCACGCCACGACCGTCGTCCTGCACGGTCACCTTGCCGTCGGCGTGGATCGTGACGCCGATCGTCTTCGCCTGGCCGGCCATCGCCTCGTCGATCGAGTTGTCGACGACCTCCCAGATGAGATGGTGGAGACCTCGCTCGTCGGTCGAGCCGATGTACATCCCGGGCCGCTTGCGGACCGCCTCCAGGCCCTCGAGGACCTGGATCGAGGCGGCCGTGTAGTCGGAACCGGCCGCCTTCGAGCGCTTGCCACGCCCTCCCGCTGGGGTTGTGACGGGCTGGCTGGTGGCTTCGGTCACGCGGTCCCTCCGGTGAGTCGCTCGTAGAGCCGACCCAGCTCTTCATCGCTGTAGTACTCGATCACGATCCGGCCGCCTCGCCTCGAGCGAGCAAGGCTCACCTTGGTCCCCAGCGCACGACGGAGCTCCTCCTCCACGCGCTCGAGGTCGGGGTCGCGACGACGGGCCGCGCCGTTGGCCGGCTCCGGGCGTGGCTCGCGGAGGCGACGGACGAGCTCCTCGGTCTGGCGAACGGACAGCTCCTGTCCAACGACGGAGTCGATGACACGATCCTGGAGGTCGGTCGGGAGCCCGCCGAGTGCCCGGCCGTGCCCCTCGGTGAGGCGCCCGTCTGCAACCGCGGCCTGCACGCCCGGCGCGAGGTCGAGGAGCCGCAGCGTGTTGGCGACCGTGGAGCGGGCGCGCCCGACCTTCGTTGCGACGGCGTCCTGGCTGAACCCGAAGTCCTCGATCAGCTGGCGGTAGGCGTCCGCCGTCTCGAGTGGATCGAGGTCTTCGCGCTGGAGGTTCTCGACGAGCGCGATCTCGAGCTGCTCACGGTCCGCGAGCTGGCGGACGACGGCCGGGATGCGATCCAGACCGGCCGCCTGGGCCGCACGCAGGCGGCGCTCACCGGCGACGAGCTGGTAGCCGTCGACGGTCTCCGTCACGACGATCGGCTGGAGCACGCCGTGCTCGGCGATGCTCTCGCTGAGCATGGCGAGCCCCTCGGCGTCGAACCGCTTCCGCGGCTGGAGCGGGTTCGGGCGGATCCTCGACACGGGGATCTCGACGGCGAGCGGCAGACCCGGCGATCGCTGCGGGATCAGCGAGGCAAGACCGCGCCCGAGTCCCTGGCTGCGCTCAGGGCGGACCGTCACGACGCGACCCCCGCTTCGAGCGGTTCGACTTCGGTCTCCCGCGTCCGGCGGTCACGATCGAGGAACTCCGCAGACAGGGCAGAGTAGGCGACCGCGCCGCTCGACTCCGGGGCGTAGCTCGGGATCGGCAGGCCGTGGCTGGGAGCCTCTGACAGGCGGATGCTGCGCGGGATGACCGTGTCGAAGACGCGTTCACGCAGATGCCGCCTCGCCTCGGCGGCGACGGCGGCCGACAGCTTCGTCCGGGCGTCATACATCGTCAGGACGATGCCTTGCATGGCCAGCTCGGGGTTCAGGTGATCGCGGATGAGGTCAAGGGTCGCGAGCAGCTGGGTCAATCCTTCCAGTGCGTAGTACTCACATTGCAGCGGGACCAGGACGGAGTCGGCAGCCGTCAACGCGTTGACGGTCAGCAGACCGAGCGACGGCGGACAGTCGATAAGCACGTAGGCGTACTCGTCGACGGTCCCGGCGAGGAGCCGCTTGAGCCGTCGCTCGCGTCCTTCCATCGTCGCGAGCTCGACTTCCGCGCCGGCCAGGGCGATGGATGACGGAACGACGTCGAGGCCGTTCAACGGGCCTCGGACCGTGAGCTCCTCGATCGGAACGCCCTCGATCACGGCGTCGTACACCGATCGTTCGATCGCGCCCTTGTCGAGGCCGAGACCGCTCGTCGCGTTGCCTTGGGGATCGAGGTCGACCACGAGGACTCGCTCGCCCGCCAAGGCGAGATAGCTCCCGAGGTTTACGACCGTCGTGGTCTTTCCGACGCCGCCCTTCTGGTTCGCGCAGGCGACCGTCAGGCCCACTCGGCGTCCGCTCGGAGGTGGTTCACGGTGTTTGATTCTACCATTGCAGACCCCTTCACCGGGTCCGTGGCGGTCGACCGAGTGTGCACGCGGACGCCCACCTGCTGGTTACCCGTGTCTACCGTGCGTGAAAACGCGCTGATCGGCGATGTTTCACGTGAAACGCCACGCTGAGGAGCTCGCCTCGACACGCCCGGCTCGTCGTCGTCGACACGCCCGGCATGTCGGACTGCGGGCGGCGATCGCATCCGTGCCGGCGAGGCCGTCACTCCGGTGCGTCTGCTCGGGTCGACCGCAAATCCGCGGGAGAGCTTGAGCCCTCGTTTCACGTGAAACGTGTCCCCACGCCCGGCGCCGTTCCGCACCGATGGTCCCAGGCCGATCGGGACACCCTGCTCCGTTGCCCGGACGCCACGGGCATGGGATACTTCGCCCCGAGGTCGCCGCCGTTCGACCGAATCTCGAGGATCGTGCGGGCGGGTGCGACCTTGGGTTTGCTGCCGAGGACCGACTCGCTCGATGACCTTGCTGCTCGCCGCGGTCGGTTCGACGCTGATAGCCCTGTTCGAACTGACCGTCGGGCCATACCTGAAGGTCGTCACGGCACAACCGCATCTCGTTCTGGTCGTCGGGATCGTCGTCACGGTCGCCGTTGGTCTCGAGGCAGGCCTCGTGTGGGCCTTCGTGGGAGGGCTCGTCCTCGATGTGCTTGCTCAGCGCCCGCTCGGGTCGACGTCATTCGCATTGCTCCTCTGTATGGGTGCGACCGCCGTCATGGCCCGCGTCTTCGTCCGGTTCCGCCTGCTCGTCCCGATCCTCGCCACCGCCATCCTGAGTCTTGCCTACTCGATGATCCTCTTCGTCGCGTTCAACGCCCTTCGCTCGAGGATCGCCGTCGACGATCCGATCGAGATCCTCCTCCCGGGCGTGGTCTATGACACGGTGCTCGCCGCCCTGATCGGGCCGCTTGCCGTGTCGATCCATGACCGCCGGATCGACGCGGAGCGTGTCGACTGGTGAGCGCCTTCCTCGACGAGCGACCGAGACCGGTCCGCAGCCTGTCACGCTTCTTCGTGTTCGCGCTCGTCGCCGTCCTGGCCGTGAGCGGTCTCACGGCGCGACTCTTCTATCTCCAGATCGTGGACGGGGGCCGCCTGGCGACGCTCGCGACACGGAACCGGACTGCCATCGAACCGATCCCGGCGCCTCGGGGCGTGATCTACGACCGGAACGGGCGCGCCCTCGTGATGAACGTGCCGACGTTCGTGGTCAAGCTCCGACCCGCCGACCTGCCGCTCGAGCGACGGCCCGAGGTCGTCGATCGCCTCGCCGCGTTGCTCGACATGCCGGCTGCCGACATCAATGCCACGATCGACGGAAACCCTGGCTCAACCTTTGACCTCGTTCGAATCGCGAGCGACGTCGACGAGCGGACCGGCCGGCTGATCGCCGAGGCGAACGACGAGCTTCCCGGCGTGGAGGTCGTGATCGAAGCGCGTCGGCAGTACATCGACGGGCCGCTGATGTCCCAGCTTCTCGGGTACACCGGGCCGGTGAACGGCGAGCAGTCTGCCGGACCTCAAGGAGAGCGGCTACCTGCCGGACGATCTGATCGGCAAGGCCGGGATCGAGGCCGTCTACGAATCGCAGCTGCGGGGCATCTACGGGACGGAGAACGTCCAGAAGGACGGATCGGGGCGTACGACGCAGGTCCTCCAGACGATCCAGGCCGCCAAGCCGGGCGATTCCCTCACGCTCACGATCGACACCAAGGAACAGCAGAACGCCCAGAAGGCCTTGCTGTGGGCGATGAAGACCGTCGGCATGAAGCGTGGCGTCGTGATCGCGATGAACCCCCAGACCGGGGAGATCGTGGCGCTGGTGAGCCTGCCGACCTACGACAACAACGAGTTCTCGCGCGGGATCGACAACGCCCAGTACGCCAAGCTGTTGAACAACCCCGACAAGCCGCTGCTCAACCACGCGATCCAGGCGCACTACCCGCCAGGGTCGACCTACAAGCTCGTTGCCGGGCACCGGTGTCCTCGCCGACAAGAAGATCACCGATCGGACCAAGGTCCAGACACGTGGCTACCTGACCCTCGGCGGCACCCGGTTCTACGACTGGAACCGCCGCGGCTTCGGCCCGTGTGACATCTACTGCGGCTTCGGTCACTCGAGCGACACGTTCTTCTTCCAGATGGCCGGCAAGCTGGGCGCCGACCGGCTCGGCTACTGGGCGCACCAGTACGGCTTCGGGACCCCGACCGGCATCGACCTGCCGAACGAGGCGTCCGGCATCGTGCCCGACGAACGCAGTGGAAGCAGTCCACGCTCGGCGCGCCGATGTTCGGTGGCGAGACCTACCAGTCCGGGATCGGCCAGGGCTACGACGTCGTGACGCCGATCCAGCTGATCAACGCCTACGCCGCCCTGGCCAACGGCGGGACCGTCTACCAGCCGCAGCTCGTCCACGACATCGTCGGTCCGGACGGCACGGTCGTCCGGCCGTTCCAGAAGAAGGTCATGCACAAGATGAAGGTGCCGGCCAACGTTCTGCGGATCATGCGGAACGCGGCGCGGAGCACGGTCACCCTTCGCCACACGTACAACCTCGTCGACCTGCCGATCAAGGTCGCCGGCAAGTCGGGCACGGCCGAGTTCGGGACCCGCGACAGCAAGGGCCGGCTGCCGTTCCACTCGTGGTTCGTCGGCTTCGTGCCGAAGGACACCCGCCACGGCTCGTTCAATGGCACCGATTCCGAGCTGATCGTCCTCGCGTTCGCCTACGACTCGAGGACGAAGGGCAACGTCGCGACCGAGATCGTGAAGTACTACATGCAGCTCCACTTCGGGATCAAGAAGGATTACCGGCTCCCGAGCCTCCTCAAGCGCGGCAACTTCTACCAGAGCAACTGATGGGCGTCATCCGAGCCGAGCCAGCGCGCGTCACCGACTGGGCCGCCAAGTCCGTCGGGGCCGCGTGGCGCGCCTTCGACCTGCAGCTGACGACGTATGCCGGTCTGCTCGTCGCCGTCGGCCTGGTCATGGCCTACACCAACAGCGTCGAGGAGGGGGTCGCGCCGCTCCAGGCGGGCACGACGTTCAGCCGCGGGCTGATGTGGGCTGCCATCGCCGTCGTCGTCTTCATCCTCGCGACCGTCTTCGACTACCACTGGCTCAAGACGCTGGCGTGGCCGATCTACGGGTTCCAGATCGGCCTGCTCGTCGTGACGCTCGCCATCGGCGAGCGGCGTCGGCGGATCGGCTCGATGGGTGTCGATCGGGCCGCTGACGTTCCAGTTCAGCGAGATCGCGAAGATCCTGATGATCATCGTCCTGGCCAGCTACCTGGCCGCCAGGCAGGGCAAGCTCGACTCGCTGCCGTCGATCGTCGGCGCCTGCATCCTCGTCGGGACCGCCTCTGCTGCTGGTCATGCTCCAGCCGGACCTCGGCACGTCACTGGTGTTCGGCGGGATCCTCGCCGGCATGCTCTGGATGTCCGGCGCGAGCCTGCGCTGGCTGGCCGTGCTGGCCGTCGGGGTCGTCGGCGATGATCCCGGTCGCGTGGACGTACCTGCTGCGCGACTACCAGAAGGCCGCGCCTGACGGATTTCCTCAACGCCAATCCCGATGTCCAGGGCGCCGGCTTCCAGCTGTACCAGGCCCAGATCGCCGTCGGATCCGGGCGGGTTCGTCGGCAAGGGGCTGACCAACGGCACCCAGACGCAGGGCGACTTCCTGCCGGTCCAGGCCACGGACTTCGTCTTCGCTACGCTCGCCGAGGAGCTCGGGTTCATCGGCGCCGTGGTCCTGTTCGTCCTGTTCATGCTCCTGCTCTGGCGCGTCCTCGTCGCCGGGTGGCGGTCCCGCGACGTGTTCGGGACCCTCTTCGCGGCCGGTGTCGCCTCGATGGTCCTCTTCCAGCTCGTCGTCAACATCGGGATGGTCCTCGGCGTCATGCCGATCACCGGCATCCCGCTCCCGTTCGTGACCCACGGCGGCGCCTCGCTCGTCAGCATGGCGGCCGGTCTCGGCATCCTCCAGAGCATCAACATCCGACAGACCAAGGCCGTCTGGTGAGCGTCCGGCTGCCTGCCGCCCCGATGACGGACGCCGCGATCCCGGGCGCGATCGAGCTGCTGGTCGGCCTCCTCGGGCTCGCCGTCTTCGTCGCGATCGTCGCCCGGCCGCTGCGGCTCCCGTACACGGTCGGCCTGGTGATCGCCGGGCTGGTGGCTCGGGGTCGTCGCCGAGCGCGGCCGGCTATCCGCCGTTCATCGTGTCGCCGGATCTCGTCCTCCTCGTCCTGCTCCCGGGGCTCGTGTTCGAGGCGGCGTACCGGCTGCCGCTCGCCGAGCTGCGCCGCTGGTTCGGCGGGCTCGTGCTCCTGGCCATCCCGGGGGTCTTGATCTCGGCCGCGATCGTGGCGATCGTTCTGCATGTCGCCACCGGGCTCCGCCTCGACCTGGCGTTCATCGTCGGGGCGATGGTGTCCGCCACCGATCCGGCCGCTGTCGTCGCCACCTTCAAGCGATTGCGTGTGCCCGATGCGCTCTCGACGCTGGTCGACGGCGAGAGCCTGCTCAACGACGGCACCGGCCTCGTGCTGTTCGCGATCGCGCTCCAGGCGATCGCCGCCCCGATCGGGCCGGCCGACGCCGTCGTGACGTTCGCTGGCACGGTCGCGATCAGCGTCGCGATCGGGATCGTGACGGGATATGCCGCGACGCTCGTGATCGGGATCGTCGACGACCACCTCGTCGAGCTCGACGACCACGGTGGTCCTCGCCTACGGCAGCTACGCCCTGGCCGATCAGCTACCACCTGTCCGGGGTGATCGCCACGGTCACCGGGGCGATCGTGCTCGGCAACGTCGGTCCGGGCCGCGCGATGACGAGGGCCGGCGAATCCGCGATCGACACGGTCTGGGAGTTCGTGGCCTACCTCCTGACGGCGGTCGTCTTCCTCGAGGTCGGGCTCGCGATCGCTCCCGGCCGGCTGCTCGACGCGGTCGTGCCGATCGCATGGGCCGTCGTCGCGATCCTTCTCGGTCGCGCCGTCGTCGTCTACGTGCTGCTCGGCGGGACGTCGCGACTGGTGCATCGACCCGGGACGGCGGAGGCCATCCCGACCGGCTGGCTCCACGTCCTGTTCTGGTCCGGTCTGCGCGGGGCGGTGGCCGTCGCGATGGCCCTGTCGCTGCCGGCCGACCTGCCCGAGCGCGAGCTCCTCCAGGAGATCACGTTCGGCGTCGTGCTCTTCACCCTGCTGGTCCAGGGCACGACCGTCGGCCAGGTGATCGATCGGACGGTCCGGAGCCGGCCCGACGAGGACGTCCTCCTGCGCGAGGCGAGCGCCGCGGATTAGGAGTCCACCCGAGCCCGGCCTCCCGAGGTCCGCCGCGCAACGGCCTGCGCGTCAGCGCCGGCGGTACAGCCCGTGTCGCTTGTCGGCCTCCCTGGCCGCCGACCTGCGCCGGCCGGTCGAACGCAGGATCTCGTCGATCTCCTGGCGGTAGTTGCGTCCGATCGGCGCGCGATCGAGCCACTCGATGTACTCGAGGTCGTGTCGCGCGAGCTCGCCAAGCGACCAGCCGGCATACCGGCCGAAGTTCAGGACCGTGCCCGACGGCCGGCCCGGTGGTGGACCCGCCGCGCCGTGCCCGTCGGCCCGGTGCATGGTCTCGTCGTAGCCGCCGCCATGCGACGACCGTCCGGTCGTCCAGTCGGGCGAGACCGACGTCGGGCGGACGCGACCCGGCCGCTGGCGGGGCTGCATGGCCGCCCGGTGGCGACGGCGCCGCGCGCGCCGCGGACGCTGCCCCCGCCGTCGGACCGGCGGCCTCGGTCGTCGCCGTGGCCCCGGCGGCGCGTTTCGCATCGAACGCCCGCCGAGCAGCCGGATCGCCGATCAGCTCCCAGGCCGCGTTGATCGCCGCCATCCGTGTCGCAGCCTCGGGCGATTCGGCGAGGTCCGGGTGATACTTGCGCGCCAGGCGGCGGTAGGCGGCCTGGATGACCTCGTCCTCGGCCTCGGAGTCGACCTGCAGCGTCTTGTAGGGGTCGATGCCATCAGACATCGGTCGGACCCATGCCGATCGCGCGTCAGCGACGCGGCCAGCGCTTCCGGCTCATCGGGCGACAGCCGCCGGAACAGGTAGCGGACGACGTCGCGGAACGCGGCCGTGACGGGCAGCGCGAGGATCGCCCCGAGCAACCCGGCCAGCGAGCCGCCGACGATGATCGCGAACACGACCGCGGCCGGATGCAGCTTGACGGCGTTGCCCTGGATCTTCGGCACGAGCACCGTGTTCTCGACCTGCTGGACCAGGAAGTACAGGGCGAGCGCAGCCAGGACCGCGGCCGGGCCGACGGTCGCGGCAAGGAGGACCGCCGGGACCGCCGAGATGATCGGGCCGATGATCGGGACCAGCTCGAACAGCCCGGCGATCACCGACAGCAGCACCGCGTACCGGCCGAAGATCGGGAAGAACTGGCTGAGGACGATCAACCCCACGAACGTCGCGATGCCGACCGCGAAGCCGAGGATGATCTGGCCGCGGACCCACTGGCCGAAGTCGCGCTCGACGGTCTTGATGACCGCCCAGGTGTCGAACCGCCACGACTTCGGGAGCGACTGGTCGAACTGGGCGACGAGCGAGTTCTTGTCGTTGAGGATGTAGGCGACCCACACGGGCAGGATGAAGTACGCGAAGACGGCCCCGATCAGGCTTCCGGCGCCGGTCAGGAGCGGCAGGAGGAAGGAGAGGTCGGCGCCGCCACCGCCACCGCCGCCGCCCTGGCCGATCCCCGCGATGATGCTGTCGATCCACTGGCGGATCTCGGCCGGGATCTCGAGCCGCTGGTAGAACTCGCCAAGGCGGCTGAGCTGCTCCTCCAGCTGCGCCGAGAGCGCCGGGAAGTCCTCGATGAACCGCAGGAGCTCGTTGACCAGCGGGGTCAGCGTCAGGTTCAGGAACTCGATGAAGGCGATGATCCCGACGACGTAGACGACCAGGATCGCGAGGGTCCTCCGCAGGCCGCGCCGCACGAGCCAGCGCACGGGCGGATCGAGCAGGTAGACGAACAAGAGGCCGAGGATGAACGGCCGGATGCTGTCGCGGGCCATCCATAGCACGAGCCCGGCGACGATGGCGGCGGCGATCAGCACGACCACGCGCGGCGACAGGGGAACGAACCGTGACTCGGTCGGGCCTGCCAGCACGTTGACGAACGGCGGTGGCGGAAGGGACGCGACCCAGCGCGCCACCTTGCTCGATTTGCCCTCGGCGACGGTCGGGGCGGGAGCGTCCATGGTGCCGCAGACTACCAGACGTGCAACCGCCCACCGGCGCCGAAGCCGGCTCCGAACCCGGGGTCCCGGCCTACCTCCCTCCGCGACAGCGCTGGCGTCTCGTCCTCGCTCGGGCGGCGAGTCCCGACGCTCTCGTCGGCCGCGAGCTGGCCGAGGCCTGGGACAGCGCGGTCGAGGCGGGCGGATTGCCGGTCCACCGCCCGCCCGGAAAGGCCCGCGCTCGGGTGATCTTCGGCGCGCCCGTCCCGGCTGCGATCGCACTGGAGCGTGAGCTGGCGGACCTGGTGCTCGTCGAGCTGGTCCCGCGATGGCAGGTCCGTGACACCCTCGAGGCGGTCATGCCCGGATGCCTGGCGGCTGATCGACCTGTTCGACGTCTGGCTGGGCGAGCCGCCGCTGGCGGGCCAGGTCGCTGCGGCCGACTACCGGGTGGAGGTGGATGGCGCCGACGCGGCGGCTCTCGCCGGGGTTGCGGGGCGTCTCCTTGGGGCCGCCTCGCTCCTGCGCGAACGGACGAAGGGCGCCGAGCTCGTGCGCTACGACCTTCGCCCGCTGCTCGTCGACGTCGTCGTCGCCCACCCGGGGCCTCCCGTCACGATCCGGATGAGGACGCGGTTCCACCCGGCGCTCGGCACCGGACGGCCGGAGGAGGTCGTCGCCGCTCTCGGCGCCGCGCTCGGGGTCGAGCTGTCCACGCGGTCGATCGTCCGGGAACGGGTCGACCTCGCGGACGAGCTTTCGGACGAGCGGCAGCCGGCCGGCATCGATTGACCGTTTCGTGCTCGGAGCCGTACACTCTTCGTTCTGCGCTCGGCGTCGCCGCGCGTCCTTCCACGTCCGTCGATGCGGGTCGCCGCGCGCGGTCGCCAGACAGAGCCTTGAGGATCCATGTACGCAGTCATCGAGACCGGCGGGAAGCAGTACCGCGTCGAGGTCGGCACCGAGCTCGAAGTCGAGCTGCTCGACGCCGAGCCGGGCAAGACGATCACGATCGATCGCGTCCTGCTTGTCGCCGACGGCGATTCGTCGACCATCGGCCGGCCGCTCGTCGCCGATGCAGCGGTCAGCGCCGAGGTCGTCAGCCAGACCCGCGGGCCGAAGCTCATCGCCTTCAAGTACCGGCCCAAGGCACGGAGCCGCGTCAAGAAGGGCCATCGCCAGGACCTGACGCTCCTGCGCGTCGCGGACATCACGATCGACGGCAAGAGCGCCGCCAGCGACGCGAAGAAGGCCGAGACCGAGGCCCGGACCGAGCGCCAGCGCGTCGAGGAGGCCGCCGTCGCACAGGCCGCGAGGGACGCCGAGCTCGCCGCGAAGCTGGCGGTCGGGTCGGAAGCCCCGGCGCCCGCACGCAAGCCGACCAAGGCGAAGGCCGACGAGGCGACCGAGACGACGAAGGCCGAACCCAAGAAGGCCCAGGCGGCCGAGGCCGAGACGGCGAAGACCGATGCGGCGCCCAAGGCCGAGACCGCGAAGGCCGAGAAGGCGCCGAAGGCCAAGGCCGCGCCGAAGACCCGCAGCCCAAGACGGCGTCGAAGGCCGATGCGGCCGACGAGCCGGCCACGAAGGCATCGACGACGAAGAAGGCCACGACCAAGGCGGCCGCCGACACGGAAGCCGACGAGCCGAGCCGCTCCGAAGAAGCCGCGCAGCACGAAGAAGGACGAGTAGCGAGATGGCCCACAAGAAGGCAGGCGGCAGCGTCAAGAACGGCCGCGACAGCGTCGGCCAGCGGCTCGGCGTCAAGGCCGGCGACGGCCAGCTCGTGACCGCCGGGTCGATCATCGTCCGCCAGCGCGGGATGACGTTCCTGGCCGGGCCGGGCACCGGCCTCGGCCACGATTACACGGTGTTCGCGACGGTGACCGGCCACGTCCGGTTCGAGCACGCGACCAAGTCCAAGAAGCGCATCCGGGTCGAGGCGGTCGAGGCGGCCGCCGCGAGCGCCTAGCAAACCCGGAACAGCGGCGACCACCGGCTGGGCCATTGCCCGGCACGGAAGGCGTCGAGGAGAGCACCCGTGAAGCCCGACATCCACCCCAAGTACTACGAAGCGAAGGTCCACTGCGGCTCGTGCGGCACCGAATGGACCGTCGGGTCCACGCGCCCCGAGCTGCGTGTCGACGTCTGCGGCAACTGCCACCCGTTCTTCACGGGCAAGCAGACGATCATCGACACGGCCGGCCAGGTCGAGCGCTTCCAGAAGCGCCTGGAGCGCCAGGTCCGCGGCTAGGAGCGGCGTCATCCGCAGCCGAACACTGACGACGGGCCCCACGGCCCGTCGTTCGATTTCCGGCCGGTTCGACTCCACCCGCTAGACTCCCGACATGCCCACCTTCACCTACGGCGGCCAGGCGCTCATCGAGGGCGTGCTGATGCGCGGCCGCGACGCGATCGCGGTCGCCCTCCGCCACCCCGACGGCGAGATCGTCTTCGCCACGGAGCGACTCGATTCCGGGTTCCACGGCACGCGCTGGTCGAAGTGGCCGCTGGTCCGCGGGCTGATCGTCCTGTACGAGACGCTGGTCGTCGGCACGCGCTGGCTCGTCCGCAGCGCGAACGTCCAGGCCACCGAGGAAGGCGTCGAGCTCGGCAAGGGCTCGGTGATCCTCATGCTCGGCCCTGACGCTGGCGGCCGGCGATCGGCATCTTCTTCCTGCTGCCGCTGTTCATCGCGTCGGTGACGACGGCCAATGTCGAGAACGGCCTGGTCCAGCACCTCGTCGAAGGCCTCGTGCGAGTCGGGATCTTCCTCGGCTACCTCGTCGTGATCGCGCGGGCACCGGACATCCGGCGCGTGTTCCAGTACCACGGCGCCGAGCACATGACGATCCACGCCCTCGAGGCGGGCGACCCGCTGACGTCCGCGAGGTCCGCAAGTACCCGACCGCCCACCAGCGCTGCGGCACCGAGTTCCTGGTCGTCGTGATCATCCTGTCGATCATCGCCTTCTCTCTCGTCGGCCGGCAGGAGCCGATCGTGATGATCGTCAGCCGGATCCTGCTCATCCCGGTCATCGCCGCGGTCGGCTACGAGATCCTGCGGTTCGGGGCCCGCCATCGCGCCAACCCGATCGTCAAGGTGATCATCTACCCGGGCCTGCTCGTCCAGATGATCACGACGAAGCAGCCGACGCGACGACATGATCGAGGTCGCGATCGTGTCGATGGAGCAGGCGCTCGAGGCGGACGGCGAGACGGTCCCGGCGGGCTCCGACGATTACGAGCGACGGCCGCTGGAGCTCGGCCTGCCCAAGCCGCGGCCGCCGGAGCAACCCCGGCCTCGTCCCTCCCCGGCACGCCGCCGACCGGTGCCGCCGTCACCGGCACGGCCCCTTCGACCGTTCCGACGGCCGGCATCCCCGTCGACCCGACCGGCTCGAGCCTCCCGAGCGATCCGCCACCGGGGTCGTGAGCGACCTCGACGCCAAGCTCGACCGAGGTCGCCCGCCAGTACGACGACCTCCAGGCCGAGCTGGCGCGCCCCGAGACCTCGACCGACCCGGACGCGCTCCGTCGCATCGGCCAGGAGATGGCGCGCCTCGAGCCGGTCGTCGAGGCCTTCCGTCGCGCTCGAGGCGACGCGTGCCGAGCTCGCCGGCGCCCGCGAGCTGCGCGACTCGGGCGACGCCGACGACGAGATGCGGACGATGGCGCGCGACGAGATCGACCGCCTCGAGGTCGACGAGACCGCCTCCTCGAGGACCTGCGCGTCCTGCTCCTCCCGCGCGACCCGAACGACGATCGCAACGTGATCCTCGAGATCCGCGGCGGCGCCGGCGGCGACGAGGCCGCCCTGTTCGCGGCGGAGCTGCTCCGGATGTACGTCCGCTACGCCGAGCGGCACCGCTTCACGCCGGAGGTGCTGAGCCTCAACGAGACCGGGATCGGTGGCATCAAGGAGGCGATCATCGAGGTCCACGGCGACGGTGCCTACAGCCGCCTCAAGTTCGAGGGCGGGGTCCATCGCGTCCAGCGCATCCCGGCGACCGAGTCGTCGGGGCGGATCCACACCTCGACCGCGACCGTCGTCGTGATGCCCGAGGTCGACGAGATCGAGATCGCCATCGACGAGGAGCGCGACCTCCGGATCGACGTCAAGCGCGCCTCGGGGCCGGGCGGCCAGTCGGTCAACACGACCGACTCGGCGGTCCGCGTCACCCACCTGCCGACGGGTCTCGTCGTCGAGATCCAGGACGAGAAGAGCCAGCACAAGAACAAGGCCAAGGCGATCGCGGTGCTCCGCTCGCGGCTGTACGACCTCGAGCTCCAGCGGCAGCGCGAGGCCGACTCGGCGGCGCGCCGGTCGATGGTCGGCTCGGGCGACCGGTCGGACAAGATCCGGACCTACAACTTCCCGCAGGACCGCGTGACCGACCACCGCATCGGGAAGTCCATGCACAACCTGCCGGGCGTCATGGACGGCGACCTCGACGAGCTCATCGACGCCCTGATCATGGCCGACCAGGCGGAGCGGCTCGGCGACGGTCGACGCGGGCCGGCTGCGAGCCCGACCGGAGCCCTCCTCCGGGAGGGGATCGACCGGCTGCGTGACTCGGGATCGGAGACGCCGCGGCTCGACGCCGAGCTGCTCCTCGGCCACGCCCTCGGGGTCGAGCGGACGGTCGTGCTCGCGCACCCCGAGGCACCGGTCGGCGACCGATGCCGCGAGCGACGTACCGGGCGTCCCTCGAGCGTCGTGAACCGGGCGAACCGGTCGCCTACATCCGCGGGCTCAAGGAGTTCCGCGGCCTCGCGTTCCGGATCGACCCGCGGGCGCTCATCCCGCGACCGGAGACGGAGCGCCTCGTCGAGCTCGCGGTGGCCGAGGTGCTGCATCGGTTGGGCGCCACGCCGGATCGCAGCGCAGCCGCTCCGCGTGGTCGACGTCGGCACCGGGAGCGGGGCCGTCGCCGTCGCGCTGGCCGTCGCCCTGCGCGGCGCCGCATGCGCTCGAGGTCGTCGACATGCTCGCCACCGACGTCTCGGCGGACGCCCTCGACCTCGCCCGCGAGAACGCCGTCGCGCACGCCGTCGCCGATCGGATCGCGTTCGCCGAGGCGGACCTGCTGCCGGTCGACGCACCCGGCGCCCGTCGCGATGCCGTTCGACGTCGTGCTCGCGAACCTGCCGTACGTCCGTCACGACGCGATCGCCGGGCTGCCGCGCGCGACGTCGTTCGAGCCGGTGCTCGCGCTCGACGGCGGCGCCGACGGGCTGGGGGTCATCGAGCGGCTGGTCGACCGGCTGCCCGGCGTCCTGGCGGACGACGGCGTCGCGCTGCTCGAGATCGGCGGCGACCAGGGCGACTCGATCGTCCGAGCTCGTGGCCGAGCGGCTGCCGGGCTGGTCGCTGCGACGTCGCCAGCCGGACCTCGCCGGCCTGCCGCGCGTCGCCCGGATCGGCGGGCGCCGGCGCCTTAGTCGCGGGCCATCGGCGACGCGTCGCCCAGCCATCCGGTCCCGGTCGGCGTCCCGACCCGACCTCGGGCAGAATCGGTGCGTGCCCATCGTCCGGACGCCAGACCCGATCCTGCCCGTCGAGCTCGTCGCCCTCGACATCGACGGCACGATCGTCGGCGACGACCTGTCGATCGGGCCCGACACGCGAGCGGCGATCCGCGCGGCCCGCCGGCGCGAGGTGATCGTCACGCTGATCACCGGTCGGATGGTGTCCAGCGCCGTCCGGTTCGCGCAGGAGCTCGAGCTCGATGCCCCGACTCGTCGGCTACCAGGGCGCCCTCATCCGCGAGATGCCGCTCGCCGGGTCGACGCGGGTCGGTCGGCTCCTCGTCCACACGCCGCTCCAGGCGGACGTCGCCCGCGACATCGTGGCCTGGACGCGATCCGTGGGGCTCGACCCGCACCTCAACCATCTCGAGCGGTTCATCGTCCGAGCGGACGATCCACGTGCCGACGACTACAGCATCTTCCTCGGGAAGCGCCCGCGGCTCGAGGCCGACCTGATCGGATCGATCAAGCACCCGGTCACGAAGGTGATGGCGGCAGGCGAGCCGCCCCTCCCGGCCGACGTCGCCGCCGAGGCGCGCGAGCGGTTCGCCGGCCGGGCCGAGGTGACGGTCAGCCACCCGCGGTTCCTCGAGTTCGTGGCGCCGGGCGTGTCGAAGGGCCGGGCGGTCCGCTGGCTCGCCCGTCGTCTCGGGGTCCGGCTCGGGGCGGTCCTCGCCATCGGCGACCAGTGGAACGACCTCGAGATGCTGCTCGAGGTCGGTCACGGGACCGCGATGCCGAGCGCCCCGGCCGAGGTCCGCGCAGCGGCCCGCTACATCGCGCCGCCGCTCGCCGAGGAAGGCGTCGCCCGGATCATCGAAGGGCTCGTCCTCGGCTCGCCGGCTTCGATCCGCACCGAGGCCCGCCGCCTGGCCGCGCAGGCGGACGCCGCCCGGGCCGTGGCCGGGTCGCCCGCCACCGGTCCACGGCCACCCGAGGCCATCCCCGCTTGACCGCCCGGATCGTGCCCGACGACGAGACGGGGCGAGACCTCGCGATCCGTGCCCTCCGCGCCGGCGGCGTCGTCGCCCTCCCGACCGACACCGTCTACGGCATCTGCGGTCGCGCTCGAGACGCCGGGTGGCATCGAGCGCCTGTTCGAGGTGAAGCGCCGGCCGCCGGAGAAGGGGATCGCGCTGCTCCTCGGCTCGACGGCGCAGGCAGGGACCGTGGGTCGATTGGACGGCGCCGCCAGCCGCGCTCGCGACTGCCTTCTGGCCCGGCGGGCTGACGCTCGTCGTGCCGGTGAGTCCGGATGTCTCCCTGCCGGACGCCCTGACCGGCGGCGCTCCGTCGATCGGCCTTCGCGTCCCGGACCATCGCCGCGCCGCGCGCCCTGGCCGAGGCCCTCGGACCGCTGCCGACGACGTCCGCGAACGTATCCGGGCAGCCGGAGGCGCGCGACGCCGCCGAGATCCTCGCGCTCCTCGGCGATGCGATCGACCTGATCCTCGACGGCGGTCCGGCGCGCGGCGGCCCGGCCTCGACCGTCGTCGACTGCAGCGGGCCGGCGGCGGTCGTCGGGCGCGTCGGTGCGATCCCCGTGGCCCGGCTCGCCGAGGTGCTCGATCGGGCCGGCGTGGAGCACGCCCTCGGTCGGTGAGGCGACCGTGCCGCCGGGACCGGCTCGACCCGCGACCCGTGACGTCGGCTCGGCTCGCTTGACCGACCGGCTCGGCTCGCCTGACCGCCCGGCTCGAGGCCCGGCGGCCGTCCCGTTCGTGGGAAGATACGCCGGGCGCGCCGGCGGGGCGGGGCGTCGCCCGGTGCGGAAGGAAGGAGTCGGCGGCCATGACGATCTCGCGCCCGTCGGCCCTGGCCCTGGAGACGATCGCCGACGTCGACCCCGTCCTGTGGGAGGCGATGCAGGGTGAGCGGCGCCGCCAGCACGACAAGATCGAGCTGATCGCGAGCGAGAACTACACCTCCGCCGCGGTCATGGAAGCCCAGGGCTCGTGGCTGACCAACAAGTACGCCGAGGGCCTGCCCGGCAAGCGCTACTACGGCGGCTGCGAGTACGTCGACATCGCCGAGCGGCTCGCCCAGGAGCGCGCGCTGGCGCTGTTCCCGGGCGCCGAGCACGTCAACGTCCAGCCGCACTCGGGCGCGCAGGCCAACATGGCGGCCTACTTCAGCGTCCTCGAGCCCGGCGACCGGATCATGGGCATGAACCTCGCCCACGGCGGCCACCTGACCCACGGCATGGCGCTCAACTTCTCGGGCCGGCTGTACGAGGTCCACGCCTACGGCGTCCGCGAGGACACCGAGCGGATCGACTACGACGCGATGGCCGCCCAGGCGCGCGAGGTCCGCCCGAAGCTCATCGTCGGTGGCGCATCGGCCTACCCGCGGCTGTGGGACTTCGAGCGCATGGCCGAGATCGCCGCCGATGTCGGGGCGCTCCTGTTCATCGACATGGCCCACATCGCCGGGCTGGTCGCGGCGGGCGTCCATCCCAGCCCGTTCCCGCACGCCGACCTCGTCACGACGACGACCCACAAGACCCTCCGCGGTCCGCGCGGCGGGATGGTCTTCAGTCGCTCGACGCTCCGGGCGGGCATGGATGCGACCATGTTCCCGGCCGTCAAGAACGGTGGCGCCGAGGGCGCCCTGGCCGCCTCGATCGACAGGACCGTGTTCCCCGGCACGCAGGGCGGTCCGCTGATGCACGTCATCGCCGGCAAGGCGGTCGCGCTCAAGCTCGCGGCCGAGGAGCCGTTCCGCGGCGACCAGCGACGGACCGTCGAGAACGCCCAGGTCATGGCCGAGACGCTCGCCGGCGAGGGCGCGCGGGTCGTCTCCGGCGGCACCGACAACCACCTGATGCTCGTCGACGTGACGCCGCTCGGCGTGACCGGCAAGGAGGCCGAGCACCTCCTCGACGAGATCGGCATCACGGTCAACAAGAACGCCATCCCGTTCGACAAGCTGCCGCCCGAACACCGCGTCGGGCATCCGCATCGGGACGCCGGCCACGACGTCGCGCGGGTTCGGGCCGGACGAGATGCGCGCGATCGGCCGGATCATCATCGACGCGATCCGCCGCCGCGACGATCCGGCGGCCCAGGCGTCGCCTCGGCGGCGAGGTTCGGGAGATCGTCAGCCGGTTCCCGGTCCCGGGGCTGCCGCCGGCGTGATCGCAGCCGGTACGACGGGGCGGACGACGACCGCCGCGTCCACGATGAGCTTCATCTCGACCGCCGGCAACGCCATCGTCCCGATCCTGA
The DNA here is from genome assembly GCA_963842695.1 of uncultured Chloroflexia bacterium. Classification (GTDB taxonomy): domain Bacteria; phylum Chloroflexota; class Limnocylindria; order Limnocylindrales; family CSP1-4; genus SPCO01. The sequence continues at coordinate 48,037 of CAWJHK010000005.1, read as the reverse complement.
TCGTCTTCATCGCGGCGACGCTGCTCGCGCTCGTCCTGACCCCGATCGTCCGGCGGGTGGTCCTCCGCTACGAGATCATCGACCACCCGGAGGAGCGCCGGGTCAATCTCGTCCCCGTCCCCCGCGCCGGCGGCCTGGCGATCGCTGCGTCGTTCCTCCTGGTCGCGCTCGCCTTCCTCGTCGTCAACGTGCGGACCAACACGATCTCGGTGCCGATCACCTTCGAGCCGCCGCAGGTCGCGGCCCTGCTGTTCGGCGGTGCGGCAGCGGCGGCCCTCGGCGCGATCGACGACCTGTTCGACCTGCGGGCGCGATGGCAGCTCCTCGGCCAGCTCGGCGCTCGCGGCCGGTGCGGTGGCGGCCGGGATCACGATCGAGTTCATCGCCAACCCGTTCGGCCCCGGCGTGCAGCGGTTCGACGGCGCGGCGGCGGCGGCGCTGACGATCTTCTGGATCGTCGGGATGATCAACAGCATCAACTGGATCGACGGACTCGACGGTCTCTCGTCGGGCGTGTCGTTCATCGCCGCGGTGACGCTCGGCATCATCAGCCTGACCAGCCAGGTCGGCCAGCCGCTCATCGCCGTCCTGTGCTTCGCGCTGGCAGGCGTCGCTGCTCGGGTTCCTGCGCTGGAACTTCCACCCGGCGACGATCTTCGCCGGCACCAGCGGCGTGCAGTTCGTCGGGTTCACGCTCGCCGTGCTGGCGATCCTCGGCACGGCCAAGGTCGCCGTCGCCCTGCTCGTGCTCGGCGTCCCGATCATCGACACCTTCTGGATCATCGTCCGGCGCCTGAGCCAGGGCCGTTCGCCGTTCAGCCCCGATCGGTCGCACATCCACCATCGCCTGCTCGACCTGGGACTGTCGCACCGCCAGACCGTGCTCGTGATCTACGGGATCTGCCTCGTGCTGGCGGTGCTCGCCATGCTGCTGTCGGGGGTCAGCCAGCTCTACGCCTTCATCGGCGTGTTCCTGGCATTCGGCCTGGTGCTGTTCCTGCCGACCCAGGGGCGCTTCCGCGACGATCTCGAAGCCGACTCCTACGAGGACGACCCGTCCTCGAGGGATGCCGTCGGCTAGGGCATCCGCCCAAGAGGCATGCCCGCGATCGGGTGGTAGCATCACCCGTCCCTGAGACGTGTGGAGGCAGCACGTCCGCCAGCGGAGGCCTACCGACTGGAACCGACAACCCTCATCGTCGGCGGAATCGCGGTCGTGGTGGCCATCGTGGTCATCGGTCGGTTCGGCGAGCGGATCGACCCATCGGCAGGGCCAGGTGACCAGCCAACCAAAGGGGGCCTGCGGGACGTCGTCGATGGCTCCATCGGGATGTACGTTCTGCGGCGCCTTCGGAATCGTCCCGCGGCTGCGGACGATGCGGGATCGCCCGTTGTGTCCGGTCCTGGCTCGGGCTCCGATCCGACGCCTGTCGGCATCGACGGCCGAGTAGCCTGGTCCCCGCCACGAGCCACGATCGACGCCTACGGCGCGAAGACGCCGGCCACGGTCGCGGTAGCGGTGGCGCGACCAGTCGAGGGCCCGCCAAGGCTCTTTCGTCAGCGCGAGCGACTGATCGCAGTGGCTGCCGGGATGGCCGCCGTCGGTGTCGCGGCCGCCCTGGTCTGGCCCGGAGGGAATGGGCAGCCGACGGGAAGCTTCCGCACGGTCGTCCGGGCCGGCGAGTCCGGCAGTCCGCGTCCGACCTCGGTCGTGGCTGCCGAAACGGCGGTCGCCGCTGCATCGCCCGCACCCGGATCCTCGGGCCTGGCGGACCCATCCTCTCCGACCGCAACGGGCCGGGCAACCAGTACGAACCCGCCGGCCGGACCGGCTGGCGGACCGAGCGTCACCTCGCCGCCGGCGCCGGCCCTCCGGACCCCGACGGTCACGAGCCGGCCCGCCGGTTCGCCGAGGACGACACCCGCGTCGACGCCGGTAGCAACCGCGACGCCGCTCGCGACCCCCGAGCCCACGCCGGCGCCAACACCCGAACCGACACCGGAACCGACTCCCGAGCCCACGCCGGCGCCCACACCCGAACCGACACCGGAACCGACGCCGTGAGCACCCGCTGACGGCCATTTCAGCGTCCCGGCCGATCGGCACCTGCTATACTGCCGCGGCCGTATCAGGTCGCCCATGACAGAGTCCGGCCGAGGTTGGGCCTATGTTGTCCTCTTCTCGGAGATCGGCATCTCGCTCCTGGTCACGACCCTGGTCGGTGTGCTCGTCGGCTACTGGGTCGACCAGCAGCTGGGGACCCTGCCCGTGTTCCTGCTCGTCGGGTTCATCGTCGGCGCCGGGTCCGGGACCGTGATGATCGCCAAGCTCGTCAACCGGTTCCTCAAGGAGTTCGATCCGCCGGCTTCCTGACGGCCGGCGAGGCAAGATCCGAGCGCGGCGTCGAGCCGCGCTCCTGTGTGTGGAGCAAGCGTGTCGAGCGAGCCGGACGCGACCCCCGAGGTCGCCGAGACCACAGCCTCAGAGCCGCGATCGCGGCGTGGCCTGTCGTCGCGCTGGCTCCTCCTCATCGGCGGGATCATCGTCTTCAACATCGTGGCGCTGATCCTCGTCCCGCCGTTCCCCAAGGGCGGCAACCCCGGTGACGAGTGCCTCTTCCCGGTCTGCTTCATCAACGGCACCCTTGAGTTCCCAGCTCCGCACGTGGTCTGGGCGCCGCCCGACGCCGGCCCGGCACCGACCAGCCTGATCGTCTTCTACCCGAGCATCAGCTCGAGCATCCTGACGATGTGGATCGTCATGGCCATCGTGCTGGTGGCGGCCATCCTCATGACCCGCGGCCGGAGCCTGGTCCCGGGGCCGGCCCAGAACGCCTTCGAGGCCTTCTACGAGTTCCTGGGTGACTTCGGCGTCAGCATCGCCGGGGCCGCGGCTCGCCCATACGTCCCGCTCTTCGCCGCCTTCTTCATCCTCATCCTGTTCTGCAACTGGAGCGGCCTGGTGCCGCCGGTCGGGCGGGTCGAGGAGCTCCGGGCGCCGACCAGCGACGTCAACGTCACCATCGGGCTCGCGCTCGTGAGCTTCCTGTACTTCGAGTTCCAGGGCTTCAAGCGCCTCGGGGTCGGTGGCTACCTCGGCAAGTTCTTCCCGCTGTACGAGTTCCGGAAGGGGATCGGGGCCGGTGGCATCGCCCTCTTCGTCGGGCTCGTCGAGCTGATGCTCGAGTTCGTCAAGCCGGTCACGCTGTCGATGCGTCTCTTCGGCAACATCTACGGCGGCGAGGTCGCGCTCGGCGTGATCACCGCCCTGACCATCGCCTTCATCCCGGTCGGCCTGCTCGGACTCGAGGTCATGCTCAACGCGATCCAGGCGTTGATCTTCAGCGTCCTGACCCTCATCTTCATCACCCTGGCCATCGAGAGCCACGAGCACGAGGAGGGTCACGTCGCCGACGAGGCGATGGAGACCCTCCACGGATCGCAGCCGTCGTCACCGCAGCCGGCCCACTGAGGTCGCCTGTCCCCAACCCACGGTCCCAGATAAGACCCGGGCCGCCCGCCCGGGAATAGGAGGAACGCACACGATGGAGTACTTCGGCGCCGGACTCGCCGCGCTTGGGGTGATCGGCCCCGGGATCGGGGTCGGCATCATCGGTGGCCTGTCTGCGCAGGCGATCGGTCGCAACCCCGACGCGGCCGGCCAGATCCGCGGCATCGCGATCATCCTCGCCGCGTTCGCCGAGGGCCTCGGCGTCCTCGCGATCGTCGTCGGCCTGCTCGCGATCTTCATCCAGCCGGCGTAGTCCACGGTGGACATCCTGGCCATCGCCACCGAGGCGGGCCGACACGCCGTCCAGCTTGCCGCGGAGGAGACTGGAGGGGCGCTGTTCCAGATCAACCTGTTCTGGGTGATCGTCAGCGCTCTCAACTTCATCCTGTTCTTCGCGATCATCTGGTCGTTCGCGTTCAAGCCGGTGTCGGGCATGCTTGCCGACCGCCGGTCGCGGATCGAGCAGGGCCTCAAGGACGCCGAACAGGCCCGTCGCGATCGGGAGAACGCGGAGGCCGAACGGCTGTCGACGCTCACCGAGGCACGCCGCGAGGCGAGCGACATCCTGGCACGTGCCCAGAAGGTCGCCCAGGAGACTCGCGACGCCGACATCGCCGCGACCAAGGAGGAGCTCGAGCGCATGCGCGTCCGGGCCGCCGCGGAGATCGAGGCCGAGAAGACCCGGGCGATCACCGAGGTTCGCGCCGAGGTTGCCGACCTCGCGCTCCGTGCCGCCGGCAAGGTCGTCGGCGAGACGATGTCCGACGAGCGCCAGCGCCGGCTGGTCGAGGAGTTCCTCACGACGTCCGGCGTCGGCGGGCGGAACAACTGATGGCGAGCCGCTGATGGCCCGCCGCGAGACCGCCGCGCGCCGCTACGCCGAGGCCGCCTTCGAGCTCGCCCAGCGTGACGACACGGTCGAGGCATGGCGGGCCGAGCTCGACGCCGCAGCGGCGATCGCCGCGGACGAGCGGATCGTGCACATGCTCGCCAACCCGGCGGTCGCATTCGAGACGCGCCTCGACATCGCCGGATCGACGTTCGGCAGGGTCGTCGGGCAGCCGGTCCTCAACCTGATCGGGCTGCTCATCCGGCGCGGCCGGATCGATCAGCTGCCGAGGGTCGCCGCCGAGTTCAATCGGCTCGACAACGCCCGCCAGGGCATCACCCCAGCCACCGCCACCAGCGCCGCGCCGTTGACGCCGGACGAGGTCCGGGCCGTGACCGCGCGGATGGAGCAGTTCACCGGCGGTCGCGTCGAGCTCGACCTCCAGGTCGATCCCAGCCTGCTGGGTGGCCTGGTCGTGCGAGTCGGCGACCGCCTGATCGACGGAAGCGTCCGAGGCCGCCTCGAGCGACTGCGGAACCAGCTCGTCTCGGGCGCCCTCTAGGAGATCTGACACCGATGGCCATTCGTTCCGACGAGATCACCAGCATCATCAAGTCCGCGATCGAGTCGTTCGACGCCGGCACCGAGACCCGGGACGTCGGGACGGTGGTCGAAGTCGGTGACGGCATCGCCCAGATCTACGGCCTGTCCGGCGCCCTGTCGTCCGAGCTGCTCGAGTTCCCCGGCGGGCTGATGGGCATGGCCCTCAACCTCGAGGAGGAGACGGTCGGCGCGGTCATCCTCGGCAACGCCAACGCGATCAAGGAAGGCGACACGGTCAAGACGACCGGACGCGTGGTCGAGGTGCCGGTCGGCGCCGCGCTGCTCGGCCGGGTCGTCGACCCGCTCGGCCGGCCGCTCGACGACAAGGGCCCGATCGCCGCCACGGCGACGCGTCCGGTCGAGCGCATCGCCCCGGGCGTCATCGTTCGGCAGGGAGTCGACACGCCGGTCCAGACCGGCGTCAAGGCGATCGACGCGCTCATCCCGATCGGCCGCGGCCAGCGCGAGCTGATCATCGGCGACCGACAGACGGGCAAGACCGCGATCTGCCTCGACGCGATCATCAACCAGAAGGGCAAGGGCCTCGTCTGCATCTACGTGGCGATCGGCCAGAAGCTGTCGACGGTCGCCAACACCGTCGCCATCCTCGAGCAGTACGGCGCGATGGAGTACACGATCGTGGTCGTCGCCGGTGCCGAGGACCCCGCCCCGCTCCAGTACCTCGCCCCGTATTCGGGCGTGGCGATGGGCGAGGAGGTCATGGAGAACGGCGTCGAGGTCGCCCGGCCAGGGACTCGTCAAGGACGCCCTGTGCGTCTACGACGACCTGTCCAAGCACGCCTGGGCCTATCGCGAGATGGCGCTCCTGCTGCGCCGGCCGCCCGGCCGCGAGGCGTACCCCGGCGACGTGTTCTACCTCCACAGCCGGCTGCTCGAACGGGCCGCCCGGCTCAACGAGGAGAACGGCGGCGGCTCGCTGACGGCGCTGCCGATCGTCGAGACGCAGGCAGGCGACGTGTCCGCCTACATCCCGACCAACATCATCTCGATCACGGACGGCCAGATCTTCCTCGAGACGGACCTGTTCAACGCCGGCCAGCGGCCCGCGCTGAACATCGGCATCTCCGTGTCGCGCGTCGGCTCGGCGGCCCAGACCAAGGCGATGAAGAACGTCGCCGGCGCCGCTCAAGCTCGACCTCGCGCAGTACCGCGCGCTGGCGGCGTTCGCCCAGTTCGCGTCCGACCTCGACAAGGCGACCCGCGACCAGCTGACCCGCGGCGAGAAGCTGTCGGAGATCACCAAGCAGCCGCAGTACCAGCCGCTCGGCGTCGAGAAGCAGGTCGCGATCCTGTACGTCGCCACGACCGGCAAGCTCGACGACGTGCCGACGCCGCGCGTCCGCGAGTTCGAGTCGTCGTTCTACCGCTTCCTCGAGTCGGAGCGGCCGAACGATCCTGACCGAGCTGGCCGAGACCAAGGCCCTGCTCGGCCGAGCTCAGCAAGGCACTCGACGAGGCGGTCGACGCCTTCCGCGAGTCGTTCCTTGCCTAGGCTGGAGTCGCCGACACGTGCCTAGCCAGCGGGATATCCGCCGCCGCATCGGGTCCGTCCGCAACATCAAGCAGATCACCCGGGCGATGCAGTTCGTCGCGGCGTCGAAGCTGAAGCGCGCCCAGGACGCCACGCTGGCGTCGCGGCCGTACAGCGAGAAGCTGGACGAGGTGCTGGCCGACCTCGCGGCCGTGCTCGGCAGCGAGGATCATCCGCTGCTGGCCGAGCGATCCGGTGGCAAGCGGCTGATCGTGCTGATCACCACGGATCGGCCCCTGGCCGGCCCCCTCAACACGAACATCGTCCGCTTCGTCTCGCGCGACATCATCGAGAACAAGGGCGACCTCGCCCTGGTCACGGTCGGCCGCAAGGGCCGTGATGCGATGCGACGGGCTGGCGTGCCGCTCGAGGCGCATTTCGCGACGTTCGGCGACCGGCCGACATTCGCCGACGTCATCCCGCTGGCTCGTCTGCTGACCGACGACTTCCTCAACGGCACGGCGGACCGGGTCGACATCGTCTACAGCCATTGGGTGTCGACGCTGGTGCAGCGGCCGACGCTCCTCACGATCCTGCCGGTCCAGCCGGCCGAGGACACCGAGGGGATCCCGGGCAACCAGTTCATCTTCGAGCCGAGCCCGGCGGAGGTGCTCCAGCAGCTCCTGCCGCGGTACGTCGCGACGCGACTATTCCAGACCGTGCTGGAGGCCAAGGCGAGCGAGGAATCCAGCCGCATGGTCGCGATGAAGAACGCGACCGAGAACGCCGAAGAGCTCATCGAGGACCTCACGCTCTCCTACAACAAGGTCCGTCAGGCCAACATCACCCGCGAGATGATCGAGATCGCGTCCGGCGCGAACGCCCGTTGACGCCAGGGACGCAGGAGGCACACCACATGGCATCCGCCGCACCGACCGGCATCGGTCGCGTCATCCAGATCACCGGCCCGGTCGTGGACATCGAGTTCCCGGCCGGCCAGCTGCCCGGCATCTACAACGCCGTCGAGATCGAGCGCCCCGGCCAGGACCCGCTCATCTGCGAGGTCCAACAGCACCTCGGCAACAACTGGGTCCGCGCGGTGGCGATGACGACCACTGACGGGCTGGCCCGCGGCGTCAACGTCGCCGACACCGGCGCGCCGATCACCGTGCCGGTCGGCGAGCCGACCCTGGGTCGCGTGTTCGACGTGCTCGGCCACCCGATCGACGGCAAGGGCGCGGTCGTCTCCGAGGTCAGCCTGCCGATCCACCGCGACCCGCCGGCGTTCGACCAGCAGTCGACCGAGATCGAGGTCTTCGAGACGGGGCTCAAGGTCATCGACCTGATCTGCCCGTTCAAGAAGGGCGGCAAGATCGGCATCTTCGGCGGGGCCGGCGTCGGCAAGACGGTCATCATCCAGGAGCTGATCCGGAACGTCGCCCAGGAGCACGCCGGCGTGTCCGTGTTCGCCGGCGTCGGCGAGCGCAGCCGCGAGGGCAACGACCTCATCAAGGAGATGACCGAGTCGGGCGTCATCGCCAAGACCGCGTTCGTGTTCGGCCAGATGAACGAGCCGCCCGGCGCCCGTCAGCGGGTCGGCCTGACCGGCCTGACGATGGCCGAGTACTTCCGCGACGAGGAGCACCGCGACGTGCTCCTGTTCATCGACAACATCTTCCGCTTCACCCAGGCGGGCTCCGAGGTGTCGGCGCTGCTCGGGCGGATGCCGTCCGCGGTCGGCTACCAGCCGAACCTGGCGACCGAGATGGCCGGGCTGCAGGAGCGGATCACGTCGACCCGCGACGGCTCGATCACCTCGCTGCAGGCCGTGTTCGTGCCGGCCGACGACTACACCGACCCGGCGCCGGCGACGACGTTCGCCCACCTCGACTCGACGATCCGCCTCGAGCGGAGCATCGCCGAGCTCGGCATCTACCCGGCGGTCGACCCGCTGACCTCGACGTCCCGCGTCCTCGACCCGCTCGTCGTCGGCCAGGAGCACTACGACGTGGCCCGCGAGACGCAGCGCGTCCTGCAGCGCTACCGCGACCTCCAGGACATCATCGCCATCCTCGGCATCGACGAGCTGTCCGAGGAGGACAAGTCGACGGTCGCCCGAGCGCGGCGCCTGCAGCGGTTCATGAGCCAGCCGTTCTTCGTCGCCGAGGTCTTCACGGGCCGGTCCGGCAAGTACGTCAACATCAAGGACACGGTCGCGTCGTTCAAGGAGATCCTTGACGGCAAGACCGACACGCTGCCCGAGCAGGCGTTCTTCCTGGCCGGCACGATCGACGACGTTCGGGAGAACGCGGCGAAGCTGGCGTCGTAGTGGGACTCGCCACCGTCCGGTCACCGTCCGGCGCACCCTACGGCATGCCTAACGGGTGCGCCTACCGGTGCCCGGCCGGCGCCACCCACCGCAACGCGATCTCCGACCGCGGGAGACAGTAGGAATGCCACTTCTTCTCGAGATCGTTACGCCTGAGCGGTTGGCCTATTCGGACACGGTGGATTCGGTGCAGCTGCCCGGGATCGAGGGGGAGCTGGGCGTGCTGCCGCACCATGCGCCGCTGGTGTCGATGCTTGGTGTCGGCGAGCTGCGCATCCGCAAGGGCGGAGCTGAGGAGTCGTTCGCGATCATCGGCGGGTTCCTCCAGGTTCGGCCGGACCGGGTCGTGGTCATGGCCGAGACGGCCGACCTGTCCAGCGAGATCGACCTCGAACGGGCGCAGGAAGCCCGGCGGGAGGCGGAGCGGGCGCTCGAGGACGCCGCCCGGACCGATGCGGTCGACCTGGCCGCTGCCAGAGCCTCCCTCCAGCAAGCCCTCCTGCGGATCCGCGTCGCTGAGCGCCGGCACCGCGAAGGCCCGCGTCACCGCGTCTAGCGGGACCGTGGCAATTGAGCGCTGAACTGCCCGGTCGCCGCGCCGCCAACGCGGGGCTGGTCGAGCGCCGCGGCGATCCTGTCGTGGGTGCCTCGCAACCATGAGTGGGGCGCGGCCGTTCCATTGGGAGTACCACCCGGAGCCGGTGGCTCGCGAGGTATTCCGGATTGAGGGCGGCCGGCCGCTGTCGGGGACCGTGCCGATCAGCGGGTCGAAGAACGCCGCGCTCAAGCTGCTGGCCGCCGCAACCCTGACCGGTGAGCGCTGCCGGTTGACCAACGTGCCCGAGATCGACGACGTCCGGGCGATGGCCGAGACGCTCCGCGACCTCGGTGTGGTCGTCGACCACCCGGCCGACAACGTCTATGAGATCGCGTCGGGCGACGTCGAGTGGCTGTTCGTGCCGCTCGAGGCGGCCGCCCGGATGCGGGCCAGCTTCATCCTGCTCGGGCCGCTGCTGTCGCGTTTCGGGCGGGTCATCATCAGCAACCCGGGAGGCGACCGGATCGGCCGCCGGCCGGTCGACCTCCACGTCGAGGCGATGCGCGCGCTGGGCGCCTCGATCGAGTACCGCAACGGCTACTACTTCGCGACCGCGCCCGGGCGACTGCGCGGAGGCGAGGTGCGGTTCCCGTTCGTCTCGGTCATGGGCACGGAGAACGCGATGCTCGCGGCGACCCTCGCGGAGGGCCACACGGTCATCCGGCCGGCCGCCCAGGAGCCCGAGATCGACGACCTCATCGACTTCCTGAACAAGATGGGCGCCGCGGTCGAGCGGACCAACCCCGACACGATCGAGATCGAGGGTCGCAAGCGGCTCCGCGGCGCCGACCATCACGTCATCCCCGACCGGATCGAGGCCGGCACGTTCGTGGTCGCCGCCGCGGTGACCGGAGGCCGGCTCACGCTCAAGGGCGCGCCATGCGACCACCTCGCCGCGTTCGTCGAGACGATGGAGCGGATCGGGGTCGGCGTCGACTGCGGGACCGACACGATCGAGGTCGACGGCTCGGCGCGGCTGTCCGGCGGCTTCCGGGCGTGCGACATCGAGACCGCGGCCCTACCCCGGCCTCGCCACCGACCTCCAGCCACCGACCGCCGTCCTGCTGACCCAGGCGACCGGCCGGTCGCACGTCAACGAGACGATCTTCGAGGACCGCCTCGAATGGCTCGGCGAGGTCCGCCGGATGGGCGCGAAGATCGACATGGTCGATGCCCACCGGGCGACGATCGATGGCCCGTCACGACTCGCCGGCGCCGAGGTCGAGATCGGCGACCTGCGCGCCGGCGCGTCGCTGATCCTGGCCGCCCTCGCGGCCGAGGGCACGACCACGATCCACGGTGCCCACCACGTTCACCGGGGCTATGAGAACATCGAGCGCAAGTTCCTGGACATCGGCGCCAGCATCGCGCGCTCCGCGGAAGGGACAGCTGTCACCAACCCATGAAGATCGGTATCGACCTCGGCACCGCCAACGTCCTCGTCTACGTCAAGGGCAAGGGCATCGCCATCACCGAGCCCAGCGTGGTGGCCGTGTCCGACGACAACCGGATCGTGGCCGTCGGCGAGGAGGCGCGCGAGATGATCGGCCGCACGCCCGGCAACATCCACGCCATCCGGCCGATGAAGGACGGGGTCATCGCGGACTACGTCATCACCGAGGCGATGCTCAGCCACTTCATCGGCAAGGTCCGCAAGGGCCGGATCGGGTTCGGCAAGCCCGAGGTCATGATCTCCGTGCCGGCCGGCGTGACGAGCGTCGAGAAGCGCGCGGTCCGCGATGCGGCCCTCAAGGCCGGCGCCAAGGAGGCGTATCTCATCGAGGAGCCGCTGGCGGCCGCCATCGGCGCCAACGTCCCGATCAGCGGTCCGAGCGGCAACATGATCATCGACATCGGCGGCGGGACCAGCGAGATCGCGGTCATCGCTCTCGGCGGGATCGTCGTCTCGCACAGCCTGCGCGTTGGGGGCAACCGCTTCGACGAAGCGATCGCCACCTACATCCGCAAGAAGTACAACCTGATGGTCGGCGAACGGACGGCCGAGGAGGTCAAGATCGCGATCGGTACGGCGCTGCCGCTCGAACGCGAGATGACGATGGAGGTCCGCGGCCGCGACCTCATCGCCGGCCTGCCGCGGACCATCCCGATCACGAGCAGCGAGGTCATGGAGGCCATCGAGGCCCCACTCCAGCAGCTCGTCGCGGCGGTGCGGTCGGTCCTCGAGCAGACGCCACCGGAGCTGTCGTCGGACATCATCGACAAGGGCATGGTCATGTCCGGCGGCGGGGCGATGCTCCGCAACGTCGACAAGCTGCTCACGCAGGTCACTGGGGTCCCGTGCCATGTGGCCGAGAACCCGCTGAGCTGTGTCGCCCTGGGAACGGGTCTCGCCCTGGAGCACTTCGACTTCTTCAAGAAGTCGCTCGTCCAGCAGGTCTGATGCGCAACCCGGGGTCCGTTGTTGCCCGCCGCTCCGCCCTCCCGGGCACCTACGCTGTCGCTCACGGTGCCCGTCCGGACGGCACGTCGGGCGCCGCTCTCCGGGCGACGGCAAGAACCGCCGTGACTCGGTCCGAGTGATGCGAGCGTTTGTCGACTTGCATTGCCATACGCGGGGGAGCTTCGACTGCTTGTCGGCTCCCGGGGATGTGGTGAAGGCGGCGGCGGCGCGGGGGTTGACGCATCTGGCGATCACGGATCATGACCGGATCGATGCTGCGTTGGAGGCCCGGGATCTGGCGCCGGCTGGGTTGACGGTCATCGTCGGGGAAGAGGTGAAGACCCGCGATGGCGACATGATCTGTGCGTTCCTGGAGCGGGCGATCGCGCCCGGGCTGTCGGCCGCGGACACCATCGCCGCGGTCCGCGAGCAGGGCGGCCTGGTCGGGTTGCCGCACCCGTTCGACAGCAACCGGGGATCGATCCTGCGCGATCCGTCGATGGCGCACATCGTGACGTCGGTCGACTGGGTCGAGACGCACAACGCCCGCGTCATCGGCAAGGGCAACGAGCACGCCTCCGAGTTCGCCCTGGAGCGCGGGCTGCGGGGCGTCGCGGTGTCGGATGCCCACTCGATCATGGAGGTCGGCGTCGCCTACATCGCCGTCGATGGCGATCCCTCGACGCCGGCCGGCCTGCTGGCGGCCCTGCCGAGTGCCGAGATCGTCCCGGGCCGGGCGACCTACTTCGTCCGGCTCTGGACGCCGCTGGCGAAAGGCGTCAACCGGCTCCGCGGCAACGGCCGCGTGCAGCCCGCGGATGACGCGGTCGGGGCTTCCAAGCGGGACGGCTCGGCATGACCGACCAGCCCGGGCAGGACCATCGTCCGATGGCGGATCCGCCCGACGAGCCGGTAGGGTCGGGGACGATGGAGGCAACCCCCGCGCTGGACGCGAGCATCCCGCGCCACGACCCCGAATCGCTCGTCGAGGCCCTGGAGCTCGAACCGACCGAGACCGCGCCACTGTCGCTCGGCAAGCGCCTGCGGCAGCCTCGGACGATCCTGTCGATCGTGGTCCCGCTGGGGATCATCGCCTTCTTCCTGTACCTCAACCGCGATCGCCTGGCAGCAGTCCCGGAGCTGATCCTGCAGGCCAACCCGGCCCTCGTCCTGGCGGCGTTCGGCGTGTTCTACCTCGGCTTCCCGTTGCGTGGCTATCGCTGGGCGCGGCTGCTCCGCGAGACGGGATTCCACATCAGCACGCGGAACTCGATGGAGATCCTCTACATCTCCTGGTTCGTCAATTGCGTTGTGCCGGCCAAGCTCGGCGACGTCTATCGGGCGTACCTGCTCAAGATGAACAGTCCGGCGTCGCTCAGCCGGACGTTCGGCACGGTCTTCATCGAGCGGATCCTCGACATCTTCGCGATCGCGATCCTGGGCTTGGCAGCCGGTTTCTGGAGCTTCCGCAGTGGTCTCCCCGATGCGGTCCGCCTGCTGTTCGTCGTCGGCATCATCGTCGTCGTGGTGGCGGCGATCGGGCTGTTCACGATGCGCAACTTCGGTCGCAGGATCATCGTCCGTCTGCCGTTGCCGACCCAGGTCCTCGAGCTCTATGACCGGTTCGAGGAGGGCGTCTTCGGGGCCGTCGGTCTCCGACACCTGCCGATCCTCGCCTTCCTGACGGGCCTCATCTGGCTGACGGAAGGGATGCGCCTCTACCTGGTGATCGCTGCGCTCGGATTCTCGGACGTCGAGATCGGGCTGTCCGGTGCGATGTTCGTGGCCCTGATCGGCTCGCTGCTGACGGCCATCCCGCTCAGCCCGGCCGGCCTCGGGTTCGCCCAGGCGGGGGTGATCGGCGTCCTGACGGTCGTCTACGGCGTGCCGCTCCCCGAGGCGACCGCGATCACGATCCTCGACTGGGTCATCAGCGTGCTTTCGATCATCGTGATCGGGGCTGTCGTCTACGTCGTCTCGCCGATGCCGCGCGGGATGGGGCGGATCACGCAGCCGCCGGCAGCGACCTCGGCGCAAACCGCCGCCTGAGAGCGCCTCTCTCGTTCTCGGCATCCGAGGCTGCGAGACCGTTGAAATGTGCGGCCGGGGCGCCGTCGGATCCGATCGCGCAGACCGTACGTACCATGGTCAGGGGGACCGGTTCAGTCACGCCCTGACCGAACCGCCGCGCACCGCACACGACTGACCCGGGAAGTTCTTGCGGCGTCGTGATGGCGTTGGTACGAACGGGTGATACAGGCGCCCGTACGCCGCGCTGATAGTTGGCCCATCGACTCACTCATCCCGGTCGTATCCAACGGAGCGCGCAAACAACCTATGACCACCCAGAACGGTCGAGCGTTCAACGAATGGCTTCGGGCTCAGCTCAAGGCCAAGAAGATGTCCCAGCGACAGCTCGCCCAGCAGTCCGGCGTGGATCATTCGACGATCTCGCGGCTGATCCGCGGTGATCGGATGCCTTCGCTCGGGACCGCGACCAAGCTGGCTCGGGGCCTTCGCGAGCTGCGCGACGATGCGGATACGCCGCAATACCTGGGCCTCGTGGCCGCCGGCAACACCAACCCGACGGCACGCGTCGAGTACGCGCTGCGGGCGGACGAGCTCCTCAGCGAGCCACAGGTCCGCCAGATCATGGAGTACTACCTCGCCGTGCGGATGCGCCGCTACGGCCGAACCTTCCAGCCGGCCGAGGTCAACGCCGGGTCCGACAGGACCCCGGAGCGGACCAGCGGCCGGACCGCCACCTCGGCCAGTCCGATCGGGGCTGCGATCCGGAGCACCGTCAGCACGGTGCGCCCGATCTCGCGGACCGCGACCCGGGAACCGGGGCGTTACTGAGCACACATCTGGGCACGACCCGGGTTCGCCCTCCACGATCCGGGTCTCGGGGACAGCGAACGCCGGCGTCTGGGGCGCCGGCGTTCGCCATTTCCGGCGGCATTCCGTGGTTGGGTCCCGCCGGCACCTCGCTCCGGGTCCGACTGGACCGGCCCGTGCTCCCCGCAGGATCGTCCCGCTGCGGCGTCGGAGCGGCTGACGCGATCTCACTTGAGACCTAAGCGTTTCGAGCCCGAACTCCGTCGGTAGGTCCAGAGCGGCAGATGTCCGCTTCGCGGTCGCGACCCGCACGCCCGACGATTCGGGCACAGCCGAAACGGAGACAACGACATGCGTTCGTCCACCCGCACGGCCGATCGGGTCCGCGTGCCGTTCCTCGTCCTTGCCCTGACCCTGGCCGCCTGCTCGACCGCGACCGGGGCGGTTCGTCCCGCAGATGATCACCGCACCGACGTCGGCGAGCGCATCCGCGCCGACGCGTTCTCTGCCGACGATCACAGCCTCGACGCCGTCGAGAGCCAGCAAGGCGACGCGTTCTCGCATTGACTCTCGACGACCAGGAAGGCGCATGATCGGGTCGCACCGCCACCGCAACCCGAGGACCATGTGAAGCCGTTCGTCGAGACGACGGTCGCGCGTTACCGGCCGGGACCTCGACCGATGAGCGGGTCCCGGCGGAGCCGCGCGCCGGGCAGCCAGGGCGACGCTGATCGACCTCGAACGCGACGAGGGACAGGCACTGTTCGGCTTCGCACTCCGCCTCGGGTTTGATCCGACATCGAAGCGCAGGACGCGGTCCAGGAAGTGCTGCTCCGCCTCTGGGCGCAGCTGCGCGCACGGGAACACGTATCGAGCCGTCCTCGGAACTGGACGTTTCGCACGATCTACCGAGTCGCCATGGACGAGCACCGACTCCGACGTCGAGCTCTGAAGGCGCTCCTCGACCGCATCGGGCCGTGCTCGCCCGGCGGTCATCGATGCCGCGGCCCGGCCGGCGTGGTCGACCTCTGGGCCGCAGGTCGACCGGCTCTCCGATCGACAGCGACAGGTCATCTACCTGCGCTATCAGGCCGACCTCGCGTTCGACGAGATCGGCGCCGTCCTTGGGATCTCGGCGAGCGCTGCGCGCAGTCACTGCACCTTCGCGCTCGCCGCGCTGCGCAAACCGCTGACGAAGGACGAGGTGTCGTCAGTGATCGACGACGACAAGCTCGAACGCCTTCTGCGCGACGCGCCCGACGACCGACGCGGCGTATCAGCCAGGCATCGCCGACCTGCTCGAACCTCCCGCGCATCGGCGCAGCCGATCGTCGGCGATCCGCGCTGGCGTGGTTCACGGCCGGCCGTCGGTTCGCGCGTCCGCTGGCGTCCTGATCCTGCTCGCGGCTGCGATCCGTCGCTGTCGATCGCTGGTCCTGTCCGTCGGGGGACAGCGATCGGACAAGCTCGTCATGGTGACGACACCGTCGCCGCACCGACGTCCTGGTCGGCCGCGAGCCGCGCCGATGCTTCCCGGTCACCGCTCACGCCAACCTGCCTCGAGCGGTTCAGGACGACGCGGTGACCGGCGCTTCCACGATCGATCGATGATGTTCTCCGTCATCAAGGTGACGGCCACCGTCGATCTGGTTCGCCGCGTCTGGGCCGGTATGGGCGAACGTGCGCTCGGCAACGGGTGCTACGCCGGCCCGGATCGGTGGTTCGCGTCGAGGGATGACTCGACTCTCGCTCAGCATCGTGCTTCGGCTCGTCGACGAGGGTCGAAGCTCGACGCTCGACGCGCCCGATCAGCCGATACGTGCCGATCTGGCCGCATGGCGACGGCATCACGCTCCGCAACGCTCCTCGACGGCTCGAGCGGCGTGGCGCTCGTTCGGAGAGCCGGTCGAGGAACTCGCCCGCGCGTCGTCGCGGCCGACCCTCGCGAACCTGGACCGCCGGCGGACGCGCTCCGGATCTGCTCGCGCCAGCCCTCCGCGCTTCGAGCCGGGGACGAGATCATGCGGCCGCTGACACCGAAGACGCACTGCTCGTCGTCGATCATCGAATCCGTCACGGGCTCCGGTCGTTCCTCGGATACCTTCGTCATGCGGATGCAGGATCCGCTAGGCCCATTCGGACGACCGTATGCCGATGGTCAGGATCTCCCAGCATTCGGCCGGAAACGCCGAACTCGATGCGTCGGATACTGGGATCCGACCGGCTCCGGGACATCTGGTGCTCGACACGGCCGACCTGCCCGACGACGTCCTGGCGGTGCTCGGTCCAGCGCACGGGATTGGCCATCACCGTATCGCGGCCTCGCCCGGATGACCGATGACGCTCCACAACGATCCATCGCTTGCTGTCTGCGATCGGCTCGCGAACTGCTCGACAGTCCCATTGCGAGTGACGGCGGTCTTCGGTGGCGTGCGGATGTGCCCGTGCCAGCGGCGACAAGGGACGGAGTCGGGGCCTAGTCGCGCATACCGGGCCGTACACCGCCGCTGGCGGTGTACGTGCCCGCTGAGCGAATCGACGGTTGCGATCGTCGCCAATGTCGCGATCGCCGACCGACGACCTCGACAGGACTGCCTTCAGACGAGCATCCACGATCTCGCCTGGCCCGCCATTCGCTGATCCGCCGGCATGTCGTCGAGCGGCCGAGTGCTCAGTCCAGTCCGGCGATCGCCCCTCGATAGACCGAGATCCAGCGGCCGGGCGCGGCCTCGAACCGGTCGACGGGCTGGCCGAATCGATCCTCCGGTGCGACCGTCGACTCGGCGCTGCCGCCGCACGGAGCGCCGATGGCCGTGGCGAACAGGTCGTCGCAGATGACGACCAGCGAACCGTCGGTCGTGGTCACCGGTCCGGTGCCATCGTCGATGTGCACGGTGGCCCCGGCCCGCACGAGCGGGTAGCCGTACGCCTCGGTCGACTTGAAGTCGGGGAGCGAACGAAGCGTCAGCTCGTTCCCGCCGGCCGCGACGATCCTGGTGGCCGCCGCCTCGGCGGCCGGGAAGCCGCCGTCCGGGTGGACCGCCGGAGGCTGCTTCAACAAGTTGAACCCGAGCAGGGCGACGACCACGACCACCGCGAGCACGCGTCCCGGCGTGACGGCCGCGGCGGCACCGGCTCCGACCGAGGCCCCGGCCCGCCACAACATCGCGACACCGATCCCGACGAGCACGAACACCATCGGGTCCGCGAACGCGTGATAGTGGTCGTTGGGCAGGCCCGGGACGACCGCCGCCAGGCTCGGGGAGGCGAACGTCAGGAACCCCGCCGTCCACAGCAGTCCCAGGCCGAGCCAGCGGGCCGCCTGTCGCTCACGCGTCGCCCCACGAAGTGCGGCCACGACCGCGATGACGATCACCGCGACCGTCGAAAGGAGAGCCGCGATCGGCGCGTCGGTCACGAGGCCGGTCAACGGCCAGGACGCCACCCGAACGGCGACGATCAAGAAGCGCGCCAGGGGGCCGGTCGTCGTGGCGTCGCCGCCGTTCCGCAGGTAGTCGAGCGCAGCCGCGACCTCAGAGAAGTCGTTCGTCAGCTCGTGGACGACGAGGGGAACGAACGCGATGACGACGATCGCCAGCGCGCCGAGACCGAAACGCCAGACCCCGCGACGTTCCGCGCCGGCCGGCCGGCTTCGCGCGTCGGCGACGAGCAGCGCCCCGACGATCGGCAGCATCGTGACCCCGAGCACGTGGCACTGCATCGTGATCGCGGTGCCCAGCCCGGCCAGCAGCCACCATCGCGGTGACCGCGTCGTCCACGCCCGCCACGCACCGGCCAGGGCGATCGCGCTCGACAGCGCGATGAGGTTCGGGTTCCAGATGAACGTCGACTCGTCGACGGCCGAGGCGGATACCGCCATCGCCAGGCCGGCCACGATCCCGGCGACCGGACCCGCGATGTCCCGCGCCAGCCACCAGGTCACGAGGACGGCAGCGATCCCCGCCAGCGCGATCAGTGCCGTGACCGCCAGCGGCGAGTCGCCGCCGGTCAGGAACGCCGCCGGCGACAGGAGGTAGTAGTAGAGCGCGCCGTGGTGGACGTCACCGATCGACGTCGGGGGGCCGAGCAGCGGCACGACGCCGTCCTGGACGAGCGCCCGCAGCGTCAGCATGTCGTGGCCCTGGTCGGAGTCCCACGTCCCGCGCGTCGCCAGGTTCGGCAGCCGCAGGACGGCCGCGACGATCAGCAGGACGATCGGCACGGCGACGACGACGACCGCCGGCATCGACAGCGAGACGCCGCGGCCGCGAACCGTCGAGGTCATTCTCCGGTGCCCGGATCGCGACCGACGGCCGCCGGTTCCGCAGTGACTGCCCCGGAGGCCGCCCCGGACGCTGCTTCGGGACGAGCTTCGTCCTCGGCGGGCGGTCCCATCCGCCCCCTCCCGCTGGCCACGTCGGTCGCCTCGGGCGGCAGGTCGGCCAGCGGCCGGCCGGTGGCGATGTCGTGCGCCCGAGCGATGTTGATCGCGTCGTAGCCCTCGTCCATCCCGGGCGTCTCGAGGTAGTAGGCGGCCGACCGTAGCGCCGGATGGATGAGGACGTGGCGGAGTCCATCGACGCCGATCCGGCCGGCACCGAGATGCTCGTGCCGGTCGAGTCGCGACCCGCGCTCCGACTTCGAGTCGTTGAGGTGGATCATGACCAGCCGGTCGAGCCCGATCCGCGCGTCGAAGTCGGTCAGGAAGGCGTCGATGGCGTCCGGCTCGGAGAGGTCGATGCCGGCTGCCCAGGCATGCGCGATGTCGACGCAGAAGCCGACGCGGTCCGCCGGCACGCCACGCACGGCCAGAGCCTCGGCGATCGCGGCCAGCTCGGCGACGTCGATGCCCAGCCCGAACCCGCTACCGGGCGAGTTCTCGAGGGCGACCATCGACGCGTCCGGACCGTCATCGACCTCGGCCAGCACGAGCGCCAGACCGTCGGCCAGCCGTGCGATCCCCGTCTCGACGCCCGCTCCCCGATGCGACCCGACGTGCACGTTCACGAAACGGGCCGAGAACCCGGGCGCCGCCCGCAGGTCGCTGGCCAGGATCTCGACCGAGCGCCCGAAGAAGTCGGGCTCCGGCCCGGCCAGGTTGACCAGGTACGCGGCGTGGATGGCGACGGGCCCGATGTCGAGCTCCGCGAGACGAGCCCGGAATGCGGCACCCTCGGCCGGCGGCTCAGCCCGGCGGCGCCAGGCGGTCGGGTTGTCGGCGAAGACCTGGATCGTCGTCGCGCCGATCTCGTGCGCCCGCTCGACCGCCTTGACCATGCCGTGGCCGAGCGGCAGGTGAGCACCGAGTCGTCGTCCGTCGGGCAGCATCCGCGGCATCGTACACAGCGCGGCCTCCGGCCTCCCTGGGCCAGGCGTTCGGCTCGGGACGGGACTACCGACGCGCCGACCCGCTCCGTGCCCCGTCGGTTTGGCCGAGGCCCTTCGTGTAGTCACCTCCGACCATCGGCTCGATCAGCCCGAGGTCGCCGTCGTCGCGCTGGTACAGGATCGCGACCCGCTCGGTCTCGGCGCTCACGAACACGAAGAAGCGGTGGCCGAGCTCTTCCATCCGCGCGACCGCATCCTCCTCGAACATGGGCTCGATGGCGAATCGCTTGACCTTGACGATCTCCCGTTCCCGCGGCGGCCCTTCGGAGCCGTCGGCGAGGCGGCGGAGGATCTGCTTCTCCTCCTCGGGGCGTGCCCGCAGCCGGGGCTTCTCCTTGTAGTCGACCGCCTGCCGCTCGACCTTGTCGACGACGTCGTCGAGGGCCTCCTGGTAGCTGGAGCCCGTCGCCCGGCTGCGCATCTGGTGGCCGTCGATGACCAGCGCGACCTCGGCGAAATGCGAATCGGACGTGCTGCGGTGATGCTCGTTCCATAGCTCGACCGTGGCGTCCGTGCGATCGTCGAGCAGCCGCTCGATCCGCTTCAGCTTGCGTTCGGCATAGTCGCGAACGCGATCCGGGACCTCCGCGTTCTTGCCCCTGACGATCAGCTTCACGGGTCACCCCCTGCCGAAAGCCCAGCTCGGGCCAGCGCGTCCGACGCTCATCGAGTATACGTCCCGGTCCCGGCCGGGGACTCGGAATGGCCTCGGTGGCCGTGTGCTCAGCGCTCGCGGGCGACGGCGATCGCGGACACCGCGCGGGCGCCGGCCCGCTCGAGCGCTTCGGCGCAGGCGGCCAGCGTGGCGCCCGTGGTCACGACGTCGTCGACGAGCAGGACCCAGCGGCCCGACCACGGCGGCGCGAGCGGCCGACTCGTCACGTCGTCGAAGACGGAACGCGCCGGCGACGTTGGCCGCTCGTTCGTCGCGACCCGAGCTCGAACTGGGCGGTGGTCGCGCGCTCCCGTTCGAGGGCACATGTCACGGGCAGGCGAAGCAGGCGCGCTGCGACGGTCGCGATCAGCGCCGGCCTGGTCGTAGCCGCGCTGGCGCTCGCGGTCGACGTGAACCGGGACCGGGACGACGACCTTGGCACCGACCCCGACTCGCGCCCACCGCCGGGCGACGGCGGCCCCGAGCGGCTCGGCGAGCCGCCGCTCCGCCGCGTACTTCAGGTCGTGGAGCGCGGCGCGGACCGGCCCGTTGAATGGTGCGCACCACTCGAGCTGCAGAAGCGGCGCCGGCAGGTCGGCCGGCAACCCGATCGGAGCGCCACCGGGCAGCTCCAGCCGCGCGTCGAGCGCCGGCCGGCATCGCTGCGCAGAGCGGCTCGCCCTCGCGACCGCAGCCCGAGCAGGACGCCGGGAAGGCGAGGTCGAGGGCGTCGGATGCGACGCGATCAAGGAGCGACACGGCCGATCATCGCAGGCGGTCCTGCACCCGCCCTTTGCCGGTCCTTCACGCTCGCCGCACCGAGCCCGACTGATCCTTGCGCGCCACGATCAGCCCGCGCCGTTACCTCGATCGGTATCCAGCGCGACGAGGTCGCCGACGGCCGTCCCGCTCCGCTCGATCGCGCCGACCGGCAGCTCGAGCACGCCGTTGGCGCCACGGACGAGCGGGACGAGCCCGGTCCACGGTCGCAGCCCCGGATGGACGGACAGCACCGGGCGCGCTCCATCACGCTGCGGATCGGCGCTTGCCCGAGGAAGACGGCGTCGATCGGGAAGCGCATGAACATCATGTGGATGCCGTTGCCGGTCAGCCAGAGCCCGGCGCCGATGGTCGAGCGTCGGCCGGCCCATCAGTCCCTTGAACCGGGCCCACAGCGTGTCGGCCACCTCGATCCGGGCGGCCAGCTCCGTCGAGCGGGTCAGGTTGCGGGCGTGCAGATCGGAGGTCATCGGTTCGGGATCGTCGTGCGTGGTCCGGACCGGCGGTCCGCGGCCCTAGACGTTGAGGTTCAGGACGATGAGGATGATGGCCGGGCCGAGGATGACGATGAACAGCGACGGGAAGATGCAGCCGACGAGCGGGAACAGCATCTTGATCGGCGCCTTGGCGGCCATCTCCTCGGCGCGCTGACGGCGCTCGATGCGGAGCTGCTCGGACTGGACCTGCAGCACCTTGGAGATCGACACGCCGAGCTGCTCGGCCTGGATGATCGCGCCGATGAAGTTGGTCAGCGGCACGACCTCGGTCCGCGGCACGATGTCGCGGAGCGCTTCGCGCCGCGCCTTGCCGACGCGGACCTCGGCCAGCGCGCGACGGAACTCGTCCGACAGCGGGCCCTGGAGCTTCTCGACGACCTTGCCGAGCGCCGCGTCGAAGCCGAGGCCGGCCCGGACGGAGATCGTCAGCAGGTCGAGGGCGTCCGGGATCATCAGCAGGATCGCGTGCTGGCGCTTCTTCACGCGCCGGCCCAGCCAGAACTCCGGGATCGTGTACCCGAACAGTGCGCCGACCACGACCATGAGCAGCCCGATGAAGAACGGAAAGCCGAGCACGTTGACGATGACGAACAGGACGAAGAACAGGATCGCGCCGACGATCGCTCCGATCGCCTTGATCGCCGAGCCAGTCGGCGACGCGCATGTCGCCCGGGTTGCCGGCCAGCGCCAGGCGCTTCTCCGTCTTGTCGCTGAACGAGGTGCTCGTCATCCGCGACATGCGGCCGGACAGCCGGTTGGCCAGCGGGCGCAGCGTCCGCTCGACGAACGGCTGCTGGAGCTCGAGCTCCTCGAGGTTCTTGGCCTGCATCGACCCGAGCTGGGTCAGCCGGGCCTGGACCGGGTCGACCGGCGAGCTGCCGGCCAGCGCGACGACGATCAGCAGGATGCCGATGGCGGCCGCGGCGGCGATGACGATCGCGATCACTGGCATCGATCAGACCTCGATGTCGACGATGCGGCGGATGAACATGAAGCCCATGAACATCATGAACCCGCCGAAGATGAGGATGACGACGCCGGCCGGGAGCCCGAGGACCTCCGGCGGGTTGGCGAACATCGGCTCCATGAACCCGGGCGCGGCGATGAACAGGAAGCCGGCCAGGCCGATCGGCAGGAACCCGACGACGTAGCCGGACAGCCGCTGCTGGGCGGTGAGCGTCCGGATCTCGCCCTTGATGCGGACCCGTTCGCGGATCGTGTAGGCGATCGAGTCGAGGATCTCGGCGAGGTTGCCGCCGACCTGGTGCTGGATGCTGATCGCGGTGGCCATCAGCTCGAGGTCGTCGGAGCGGACGCGGCGGACCATGTTCTCGAGCGCCTGGTCGAACGGCAGGCCGAGGTTGACCTCGCGGATGACGCGGGCGAACTCGGTCGAGATCGGCGGCCGCGACTCGCGGACGACGAGCTCGATCGCCTGCAGGAACGACGAGCCGGCGCGCAGCGCGTTGGCGATGAGCGTGATCGTGTCCGGCAGCTGCTTGTTGAACGCGCCGAGCCGGCTGTTGCGCCGGCGGGCGAGCCAGAAGCGCGGCAGCAGGAAGCCGACGAACCCGCCGACGAGCAGGAACAGCGGGTTGCCGAACGCCGGGATGAACGGCGACAGCAGGAGCATCGCGAGCGGGATGCCGATCGACGGTGCCGGCCCAGATCATGAGGAACTCGGACGGCTTGAGATGCAGGTCGGCGCGGGCGATGTCGCGGGCCAGGTTCGCCCCGAAGTCCCGCTGCTCGACGACCCGGTTGAGGCTGTTGAGCGCCTGGTTCGAGGCGATCATCTCGGCCACGCCACCCTGGCCGCTCGACGCCTTCTTGCTCGTCGGTCGGCTTGGCCGCGTAGCGCTCGAGGCGGTCCGAGATCCCCGACCCGCCGGACATGGCGACGCCGATCGCGATCACGATGATCGCGAGGGCGGCGAGACCGGCGAGCAGGACGATGTGGATTCACGGTGTGAAGCTCCTCCGGGGCCTAGTAGGTGAACCCGAACAGGCCAGGCGGCAGGTTGATGCCCATGACCTCGAACTTCTCGACGAACTTGGGCCGGATCCCGGTCGGCTTCAGCCGCCCCTGGATCTTGCCCTCGACGACGCCGGTCTGCTCGAAGACGAACACGTCCTGCATGACGATGACATCACCTTCCATGCCCTGGACCTCGGTGATGTTGACGATCTTGCGGGTGCCGTCCTTGAGGCGGGACTGCTGGACGATGAGGTCGACGGCGGAGGCGACCTGCTCGCGGATGGCCCGCAGCGGCAGGTCGACGCCGGCCATGAGGACCATCGTCTCGAGGCGCGACAGCATGTCGCGCGGCGAGTTGGCGTGGCCGGTCGACATCGAGCCGTCGTGGCCGGTGTTCATGGCCTGGAGCATGTCCAGCGCCTCACCGGAACGACACTCGCCGACGATGATCCGGTCGGGCCGCATGCGCAGGGCGTTGCGCACGAGCTCGCGGATCGGGATCGCGCCCTTGCCCTCGATGTTGGGCGGCCGCGACTCGAGGGTCACGACGTGCTCCTGGCGGAGCTGCAGCTCGGCCGCGTCCTCGATCGTCACGATCCGCTCGTCGTTCGGGATGAACGACGACAGGACGTTGAGCGTCGTGGTCTTGCCCGAGCCGGTGCCGCCGGACACGAAGATGTTGAGCCGTGCCTCGACGCAGGCCCGCAGGAAGTCGAACATGTCGGCGGTCGCCGTGCCGAAGCGGATGAGGTCGTCGACCGTGAACGGCGACGCCGAGAACTTCCGGATGGTGATGACCGGCCCCACCAATGACAGGGGCGGGATGATGGCGTTCACGCGGGAGCCGTCGGTCAGACGGGCGTCGACCATCGGGCTCGACTCGTCGACCCGGCGGCCGATCGGGGCGATGATCCGGTCGATGATGCGCATGACGTGGTCGTCGTTCTGGAAGACGACGTTGGTCAGCTCGAGCTTGCCCGACCGTTCGATGTAGACCTGGCGCGGGCCGTTGACCATGACTTCCGTGATCGACTCGTCACGGAGCAGCGGCTCGAGCGGGCCGAGACCGATGATCTCGTCCGTGATCTGCTCGAGCATCCGGACGCGCTCGGCACGGGTCAGCGCGAGGCCTTCCTCGTCGATGACCTTGCCGAAGATCTCCTCGATCTGGCGCCGGACCTCGACCTGGTTGGACAGGTCGAGCTTCGGATCGAGATCCTGGATGACCCGGTTCTGGATCCGGAACTTGACGTCGCGGAAGGACTCCCGGACCGGCGCCTGGCTGGTCAGCCGGCCGGCAGTCGGGAGCGGAGGTCGGCGGTCCGCCGGCCGGCGGCGCCGGCAGGTTGGAGCCGGGCGCGGCCGGAGCGGAGCCCGGTGCTCCGGAGCTCCCCGGTCGAGCGCTCTCGATCCGTTTCAACAGGGACATCGCCTACACCCCTTCTCGCCCCGAGGGGCTGACTGTGATTGCGCTCAACGCCACGCGAACAACGATTTCTTCTGGGCCGCCTTGGCCTTGTCATCGGTCGCGGTCGCGGACCGCTCCCCGACCACCGACCGAGCCAGGCGGAGGATGTCCTGGGAGACCTGCGCCTCCCGGTTCGACAGGAAGAACGGTACTCCACGATTCAATGCATAGACCACGGAGCGTCCGTCGCTGACGATCGTCTCGTCCACCTTCCGCCCGATCGAGTGCTCGACGTCCGCGACGCGGATGCCGAGCGCCGAATCGGCGCGGTTGAGGATGAGCCGGACCTTGCCCGCCTCGTAGCCGAGCTGCTCGGCGACCTCGAGGAAGAGTCGCATGTTCTTGATACTCGTGATTTCGAGGCTGAGCATCGTCAGGATCACATCGGCCGAATCGAGGATCGCCAGCGTCGTGTCGTTGAAGAACGCCGTGCAATCGACGACGACCAGGTCGTGGTTCATGCGGAGCGTCTCGACGACCTTCTTGACGCCGGCGGCCGTGATCATCTCGGCCGTCTCCGGCGTCGGCGGGGCGAGGAGGACGCGGATCCCTGCGGTGTGATCGATGAGGAACGTGTCGATCGAGTCGAGCTCGCCGGCGTCGAGCTCGGGGATGAGGTCGGCGATCGACTTGCTCTTCGGATTGAGGTTGAGCAGGACGCCGACGTCGCCGAACTGGAACGAGCCGTCGACGATGACGACGCGCTTGCCGAGGTCGGTGGCGGCGGCGACGGCCAGATTGACCGCCACGGTCGTCCGACCGACGCCGCCCTTCGGGCTGAAGACCGCGACGACGATGCCCGGCTCGCGAGAATCGCCGCCGGCTGTCGAACCGCCGCCACCCGTCGCGGCAGCGACCGGCATCGATCTGCATCCGGCTCTGCTTGTCGCGCTCGCGGGCGCTGACCTGGCGGATCGACGCGGTCAGCTCGTCGCTGCTGAAGGGCTTGACGAGGAACTCGCGTGCCCCGGCCAGCATCGAGCGGCGGAGGTAGTCGGCCTCGCCCTGGACGGACATCATCACGACGGCGACGCCGGGGGCGCTGGCGGACAGCTGCTCGGTGGCGGTGATGCCGTCCATGTCCGGCATGTTGATGTCCATCAGGACGACGTCGGGCCTCAGCCGGACGGCGATGTCGACGGCCTCGCGACCGGACGCGGCGGAGCCGACCACATCGATGTCGCTCTCGAAGCCGAGCAGCTTCGTGAGGTGATCCCGGGTCTCGGGGATGTCGTCGACGACGAGGACACGGATCTGGTCGGCCATCTCGCTCTGGTTGGTTCCTTGCGCTGGCGGGGTGAGGGATCGACGGCCGCCACCCCTGAGGGTGACGGCCGATCGTGCCTGGGTCGGAGCTACCGGGTGGTCGGCGCCGGCGAGAGCACCGGGAGGACCGGGGTGACGATGGTCGGTGGCAGGACGTCGTAGGTGTCGATCAGCGTTCGCAGGACGACGCCGGTCGTCTCCTCGACGGGCGGCACGATCGCCTGGCCCGTCACCGGGTCGATGAAGTCGTCCGGCGAGCGGAGGACGAGGCCCCACGTCAGGAGCGGGTTGGCCATCTGCTGTCCGTAGCGGACGACCTCCGCCTGCTGGGCCGTGACCGACAGGATCACGATCTCCTGCTGCTCGTTCAGGTTGGTGCCCGGCGCGGCGGACGGGGCCGGTGAACCCGCGGTCGCCGGCGGGGCGACCGGCGGCAGCAGCGTGCCGAGCACCTGCATGCCCTGGAGGATCAGCTTGACGGTCGTGCCCTTGGGGCCGGGGTTGGTGACGACGACCTGGTTCTTGTTGGCAGGATCGGCGACGACGGAGGCGAACTGCTCCTCGCTCAGGGCGATGACCGCGTCGACGTAGTCGCCCGTCTTGATGACCGTGCCGACGCCGCTGATCTGGTCGACCCGCATCGCGATCGCGCGCTGCCCGACCGGGACCTGGACGTCGATGACCGTGCCGGTCGCGCCGCCAGTGATGGTCGTTGTGGGTGACCTGGCCGCCGGTCTTGACCGGCTGGCGGGCGATCTGGCCGATGGCCTGCGACACGTCGGTGAAGGCGCCGGGCAGCTGAGCGGTCAGCGGCACGACCTTGGTCGTCACCTGGTCGGCGGTGATCCTCGTCGACAGCGCGATGTCGGCCGTCGCGACGACGACGGGTCCTTCCGTCGGGGGCGCCGAGGGCCTCGCGTTGTCGTTGCCGATGCCGCCGCTGCCGGATAGCAGCAGGATGCCGACGAAGGCAACGATCGCCAGGAAGACCCCGACGAGCAGGACGAGTCGATTCGAGCGTCTCAAGGTTGGATCTCCCCGACGTGCTGTGTGACAGGTGGCACCACTCTAGCATCGGCACACAGGCGCGCGACTATACCAAAGGGCTAGGACCATTGGGAAGAAACGGAAGGAAATCACGCGTGCTGCAAGGCAGGCTGCAAGGTCTCGCTTTCGGAGAGCCGCGCCGGTGCATCGCCGGTGCGCGACATACGGAAACGGCCCGTCCGGCAGATGCCGAACGGGCCGTTCACAAGAGCTCTTGTGAGCAGACGATCAGGGTGCCACTGAATTCAGCGTGCTCCCGACGATGCTCAGCTTGTCGCTGATCTGAGTCCCGAGGAAGAGCAGGGCGACGATGGCGACGATGGCGATGAGTGCAAGGATGAGTGCGTATTCGGCGAGCCCCTGGCCATCTTCATCGTTGCGAAAACGGTCGAAGAAGGTGCGCAGGCGGGCGATCAGGGTCACTTCGGTTCACCTCCTTTCCTGGAGGATGGTGGTGCGCAGCCGGCCGAGGCAGTCCCCCGGCTCCGTCCCAACATAATTCCGGTGGTCCGGGTGTCAATAGGCCGAACGTGTGAGCCGCGGCGTGGAGGCACCACTCTGTATGAAGAACCGCCGGTGCCCCCGAGGGCACCGGCGGTTCGACAGTTCTTGAGACTACCGAGGCTAGACCGAGCTACCAACGGTGCTGAGGATCTTGCTGACCTGGCTGCCCAGGAAGATGAGGGCGATGATGGCCACGATGGCGATGAGCGCGAGGATCAGCGCGTATTCCGCGAGGCCCTGGCCTTCCTCGTCACGATTGACAAGCTCCATGATTCGAAGATAAAGCGACGTCATGCGTTAGGTACCTCCTTTCAAAAAGGCTCCCCGGCGAACCGAGGGCTCGGTGACGGTACGGGCCTGCCTGACTGGTGTCAAGCCCATTAAGGCATCTTCGCGGTGCATGTACGAACCTGTAACCGGCCACCGTCCCGAGGGGGCTGCAATTTCCACCCGGACGGCCGACCGCCGGACCCCTTTCGGGATCCGGCGGTCAGGTGCCTTGCGATTGGAACTCGGTTAGACCGAGCTACCGACCGTGCTGAGGATCTTGCTGACCTGGCTGCCCAGGAAGATCAGGGCGATGATCGCGACGATGGCGATGAGGGCGAGGATCAGCGCGTACTCCGCGAGCCCCTGGCCTTCCTCGTCCCGATCGAGGGCAGTGAGGACCTTCAGGTACAGGTCGTTGATGAGAGCCATGCGCGAACGCCTCCTGGATGAGTACTCACCCCCAGATGAGGGCTGCGCAAATATATGGAGGCGATCCCGCGGCGGAAACTGGCCTGATGGTCCGGGTCGGTACCGTTGCCATTCCGCGCCAGAGTAGGACCCATCAGCCTCCGGTCGCGGCGTCGATCGCGTCGGCGATGGCGCTCAGGAACTCAGCGACGGAGCCGCCGAAGACGCCGAGGATGATGATGGTGAACACCACCGTCAGGGCGAGGATCAACCCGTATTCGACGAGACCCTGACCCGACCCGACGCGCACGCTCACCCGCCGGCGGTGGCCGCCCCACCCGGCGCCGCGTCCGTGACGAGCCGGAGCACCGACCCCTCCCCGGTCAGCTCAGCCGAGATGCCGAGCGACGCGGCCCGGCCCTGGATCTCACGCCAGGTTGTGGGAGGCATCACGACGATGGACTGCTTGCGGGCGGCCTCGGCGGCGTCGCGAGCGTCGGCTCGCCGGTCCTCCATCATCGCGGCCAGGGCCGGCGGCAGGTCCTTGCTCGCGCCGGCCTCGGGCGTCGTGTCGGCCTGCATCTCGGGCGTGGCGCGCGACGCCGTCACCGTCGCCTCGACCTGGTCGCCCCAGTCGAGCCGGACGACGACCTGCTCGGCACGAGCTGTCAGGTAGGCCGAGATCGCCTCGTCGATCATCCGGAACAGGCCGCTCTCGAGGTCGACCGACAGCCGGCGGTCGGCGCCGAGCGACTCGAACTCGACGGTCGCGCCGGAGCGCTTGCCGCGCTCGCGTGCGGAACGGCGGAGCGTGGGAACGAGCCCGAGGTCGTCGAGCACCATCGGCCGGACGTCGAAGATGAACGACTTGGTGGCCTCGAGCGTCTGCTGGACCATCGCCACGAGGTAACGCACCTCGACGCCGGCCTTCGCTG
The DNA here is from genome assembly GCA_963842695.1 of uncultured Chloroflexia bacterium. Classification (GTDB taxonomy): domain Bacteria; phylum Chloroflexota; class Limnocylindria; order Limnocylindrales; family CSP1-4; genus SPCO01. The sequence goes on along the minus strand of CAWJHK010000005.1, from coordinate 18,240 downwards.
GATCGTTGTCGACGAGGCGCTCCACGATCTGCGCCTGGAGGACGATGTTCGTCAGGCTCTGGGCCGGTCCGTCGTGCATCGCCCGGGCGATCTCGCGACGGAGGTCCTCCTGCGCGTCGAGGACGAGACGGGACGTGCCGGGCGGCACGCCCTGGTCTGCCGCGCCGCGGTCCTTGCCGGCGGATGCGCGCTTGGCCGGGCCATCGCCGAAAGCGGCGAGCGCTTCGACGTAGCCCGCCAGCGCGTCCCGGTAGCGACCCGAGCGCCCGTCGCTTGCCGGCGAGGACCTCGACCTGCGATTCCATCAGCGCCGCCCGCTTCGTGAGCGTCACCAGCTGGGCGTTGAGATCGGCGGCGACGACCGGGTCGATCGGCTCCGGGGTCCCGTCCGTCGGCATCCCGGTGGCCGCGAGCTTGTCGGCGGCGGCGACCCGGCGGGCCTCGTGGCGCTGGGCCTCGGTCGCGGCCTGGGTGACGAGCAGGTCGACCTCGCCGAGCTCGACGTCGAGCCGCGCCAGCTCGTCCGCCATGCGCGTGGCGAGCTCGGGCAGGGTGGCGGCCGGCTGTTCGGTCGGGGCGACGTCGGTCATCGTCGATCGAGTTGCGTGCGTGACGGTGCCGTGATCAGTCCTCCGGCATCCGGATCCAGCCCTGGCGCATCGCGTAGACGACGGCCTGGGTCCGGTCGTTGACGGACAGCTTGCGGAGGATCGAGCTCATGTGGTTCTTGACCGTCTGCTCGCTGATCGACAGCGCGTAGGCGACCTGCTTGTTGGTCATGCCCTGGGCGATGTTGTCGAGGATCTCGACCTCGCGCGGGGACAGCGGCGCGAAGATCGGCGCGGCGTCCTGGCCGTAGACCGCCAGCTCGCGGAACTCCTTGAGGACGCGCGAGGCGACCGCCGGCTTGGAGAAGACCTTGTCGTTGATGAGGTACTCGCCGGCCACGACGCGACGGATGATCGTGACCAGGTCGTCCGGACCGACGTCCTTGAGGATGAACGCGGCAGCGCCGGCCTTGATCGCGTCGAACAGGGCGTCCTCGTCCTCGGTCTGGGCGAGGACGATGATCCCGGTGGCCGGGATCTCGCGCTTGATCCGCTGGGTGGTCTCGATGCCGCCGGGCGCCGGCAGCGACAGGTCCATCAGGATGATGTCGGGCGAGGTCTCCATGGCGCGATCGATCGCGGAGCGGGAATCGTCCGCCTCGGCGACGATCTGGAAGTCGGGCTCCCGTCCCAGGATGTTGGCGATCCCCATCCGGAACAGGGCGTGGTCGTCGACGACGAGGATCTTCGTGATCTCGTCGGCGGCGCGCCGGTCTGGTCCCCCGCGCCGGCGTTCGGGCCCGCTGTATTCCATGGCACTCATCTGGTCTCCTCACCTCCCGTTGCCGGTGCGGTCGGGATCGCCAGTCGGACGACGGTGCCGCCGTCCGGCCGGGATCGAATGTCGATCTGCGCGCCGATCAGCTCGGCACGTTCTCGCATGAACTGGAGTCCGAAGTTGCGACGGCCGCGGACGGCGACCTCCTGTACATCGAAGCCGCGGCCGTCGTCGCTGACCTCGAGGACCCAGTCGGGACCGTCGAGGCGGGTCGTGACGATTGCGTGGCTGGCGGCCGCGTGCTTGCGGGTATTCTGCAGCGCCTCCTGGGCCACGCGCAGCGCGACCGTTTGCTGGCCGTCGTTGAGGCCGTCGGGCGGTGCGGTCAGCTCGGCCGCGATCAGCAGCCCGGTGACGGCCTGGGTGTGCTGGATGGTGTCCATGATCGCCCCGTCGAGGCCGAGCTCGTCGAGCAAGGGCGGCCGGAGCTGGCTGATGAACGCCCGGACGTCGCCGAGCTCGCGTCGCAGCAGCTCGCGCAGGTAGCGCAGCTCTGTGCGAGCGAGGAGCGGGTCCGAATCGATCACGCGCTCGATGTACTCGACCTGGAAGATCGCGTTGCTCAGGGCCTGAGCCGGTCCGTCATGGATCTCCTGGGCGAGACGGGAGCGTTCCGCTTCCTGCGCCTGCACGATCCGCATCTGGGGGTCTTCTGCGGTCCCGAAACCACCGCCGTCCTCGCCCTGGAGTTCGTCGTAGCGGTCGTCGCGACTCTCCGTGCCGGCTCGTGCTGGCTCCATCGGACTCTGAGTATACGGGTCGCCTTTCATGGGCAGACGACCTCGAAGGCGTGGACGTCCTTCAGTGGATCTTCGGATCCGGCGGCCCCGGTCCACGGGCCGAGGTCGATCGGGCGGAAACACTCGCTGTCCGGCGCCCCGGCCTCGAGGTCCGCCGGCCAGTGTTTGCCTTGGGGTTCGATCAGGACCAGCAGGCGTGTCCCGTCGAACGACCTGGCCATGTCGAGCACGTCGCTCGGCGGCTCGTTGGGGAGCGCCAGCGTCGGGATGCGTTGGGTCTCGGCCAGCCAGATCGGGAAGTTCGTGATGACCGGGCCGGCGCTCGCGTCAAGAGGGTGGCCTGCGGCCGCCATCCGGACCGGTAGCTCGCTGAAGATCCGGGCGGTCCCGGCCGAGGCCGACGCGAACGAGGACAGGAGAACGACCGAGAAGAGCGCCGACCCGAAGATGCCGAGCGTCGGACCCAGCCACGCGACGGGATTCGTCCATCCGCGGCGTCGCCCGACCGAGGCGATCAGGCCGTCCAGCGCGAACAGGCCGCTGACGACCAACAGGACGTGGACCGGTCCCGCACCGTGCAGGAATGTCCCCCATTGCGTCGCTGCCGGGAAGATGAGGCTCGTAAAGAGGAACGTGATGACGCTGATGAGCAGCAGCGGGCGGATCGCGAACGAACGCCAGATCCACGGCAGGCCCGCCACGCCGAGCAGCGACATCGGCAGGCCGAGGAAGACGAGCACGTTGAGCAGGTTGTGGGTCAGACCGGCCCACCGCAGCTCGAGGAGGCCGGGAAGCCCGATGGCGAGATAGCGTGCAAGCGTCGGCCGGTCATGCCACGCGAAGATGTCGAAGCCGGACAGGTACAGCGCGTTCGTCGCGGCGCCGCTCGGCAGGGGGCTCCCGAGGACGGCAACGTTGCGGACTGCCCAGGGCGCGAAGACGAGCACTGCCACGACCGCGACGACGCCGATCAGGCGCAGCCTCACCGCGGGCGGCGCTGCGGTCGCGAACCAGGCGATCCCGGCCCAGATCAATCCCAGCCATGCGGTCTCATTGCGGGTCAGCGCCCCGAGACCGAGCAGGATCCCGAGGCCGATCAACCGCAGATCCGTCAGGCGGCCGCCGCGCGGGTCACGCGCGATCCGCGTCATCAGCAGGCACGCACCGAGGACGAAGACCGTGAACGGCATGGTCGAGTCGGGGAGAGCGGAGTTGAGCAAGAGCGGCAGATAGACGGCGGTCGTGAGCCCGACGCCGACGGCGACCGTCCGCGACCGGCCCGCTGAGAGTCCGCGTTCGGCGGCGATGTCCGCGGCGAGGACCCAGGCCAGCACGGGCACCAGCGCACCCATGAGCACCGACGAGACCTGGGCTGCCTCGAACGTCGTACCGAGGATCGCCATCGGGATCGCGGCCAGGAAGGTCGGCAGCGGCAGCCAGACCTCGAAGGCCGGATGGGGGATGACAAGATCCGGCGTCGCGAAGCTCCACAGGGCGTCGGTCACCAGGCCGCGGCCCTCCACGAGGTTTCGGGCGACGCCGACGTAGTAGGCCGTGTCCTCCGGCTTCGGGAAGACGATCTGACGGGCGACGGCGCCCCGGACGATGAACGCGACGATGAACAGCGTCGCGGTGGTCAATGCGGTCTCGTGGCGACCGGCGAAGTCGCGGACCTGGGCCAGCGTGCCGCGGGACTCGCGAACGGTGCCCTCGGCGGTCGTCACGGCGACACCAACGCCGGGGCTGCGGGGAGCACCGGGTAGACCGCCAGGCGCGTCGGCGTCCCCTCGCTCAGGATCGGCTCGCCGAGCCAGGCCGGATGCTCGGTGCCGTCGAGGATCGGCGCCACGGCGGGGACCGAGTCGTCACGGTCGAGGACGAGCCAGCGGATGTCGTACGCGTGAGCGACCTGGTGGATCGTGTCGAGGGGGTCGTTGACGAGGACCACACCGCCACGGCCGGACCAGTAGCGTGTGCTCGATGCGTCGATCGACATCACCCGGTCCGCGAGCGGGGCGCCCGCTTTGTCGAGCGCGGCGCTGACCGTCCGGAAGTCGTCGCGACGTGCGGACCAGATCGCATGGACGACCAGCGAGCCGGCGACCGCGATGACCGCGGCGAACGCGAGGGTCGCGCCACCGAAGACCCGGACGGCGGTCTCGGCGTTCCACGTCGAGCGGCGCGCGGCGACCCAGCCGATGGCGACGACGATCCCCTCGAGGGCCAGGATGTAGCTGTAGGGCGCCAGCGCGACCGCCGAGTGGATGAACGTCCCGCCCGGCACGTGGACGGCCGAGATGAGGGCGGAGAAGGCGAACAGGACCGCAGCGTAGACGAAGAACGGTCCGAAGTCCGTCGACCGCCGGCGCGCCCACGCGCCGATGACCAAGGCCGGGAGCAGGACGAACCCGAGCACCAGTGTCGTGAAGATCGTCACCGCCGCGACAGCGCCAAGGAGCCGCGTCGCCGCCAGCGGTCCGAGCCCCATGTCCAGGAGATGCGCGAGCGAGGCCGGCGTCGTGATGCTGTTCCACTCCCCGATGTCCCGGATGAACAGGACCTTGCCCGATGCGCTCGACGGCGAGATCGAGCCGAACACCGCGAGCTGGCGGGCCCACCACGGCGCCATGACGAGGACGAAGACCGCGACGGTCGCGAGCGCTGCGACGAAGGGGATGGCGGGGGTCCGCGAGCCGGCCGATCGCCACGCCCGCCAGCGATCCCACAGGAAGGCGACACCGATCGCGGCGAGCACGAGGAGGCCGTCGTTGCGGGCGAGGGTCGCCAGCCCGGCGAACAGGCCGGCCGCGATGAAGGCGCGCGGTGAGCCGCGGAGGCCTCGGGCGGCCATCCACAGCGCGGCGATGACCAGCGGCTGGTAGAGCGAGAAGTTGTCGGGCTGGGCCATGTAGACGGTCGACAGGAGGGGCACGGCGACCAGGAAGCCGGCACCGACCGCCACGAACGGTCGGGCGCCCGCGTCTCGCGCGATCGCCCACGTGAGCGGCGCGGCGATCGCGCCGATGAGCGCGAACGGCAACGCGGCCGCCCATGCGACGTCGCCGAACAGCCACATGAACGGCACCTGGACGATGGATGCGAGCGGCATCCAATGGGCGTTCGAAGGGATCGGCAGGGTCGGCAGGGCCGGGATCGTGCCGCCGACCTCGGGGAAGATCCAGATGAAATCGACGTTGAAGCCGTGACCCGCGGTGATCTGCCGGGCGACGTCGACGTAGTAGGCGGAGTCGGGGTAGGCCGGATCCGGGAATTGCCAGATCAGCAGTCCCCGGACCAGCAGGGCGAGCGCGTATAGCAGGAGCGGGGTACGCACGGCCGGTGCAGCGTAGCACCGGGTCTCGGGCGCGCCGACCGGTACGAAAGGGCTATCGGTTCGCGTCCCCGGGCGCGACCCGAGCGCGCCGGTTCAGCCGCCCGACAGGACGCCGTGCCCCGGCACGACGTCGCGGGCATTGCCCTCGCTGTCGGCGACGGTGCGCCAATGCCATCCGTATGTCCACGTCCCGCCGTCGGCGTCGACGACCTTGCCCTCGCCCCGCTCGCCGTACGAGTCCGTACGCCGGAGGCCGGCATCGATGCTGCCGCGATGGTCGAGGTCGTTGTCCGTGTACCGGGCGTGTGCGCTGCCCGTCGCCCAGGGTGCGGAGCTATCGTCCGTGTCCTGGCACGGGCCGCTCAGGTCGGCGCCTGCGTCGAGGGTCCACAGCTCGAGGGGAGCCGTGCCGTAGTACGAGAAGATGACCGGGCCCGTGGGCGTGGCATGGCTTCGGACCGCGATCGCATTCCCGGTCGGCGGCGGGCCGTCGAAGTCGCTCGCCTCCCAGTCGCAATAGGCGTCGCGGGTCATATTCCAGAAGACCACGACCCCGTTGTCCGTGTCGGGGAAGATCGAGAAGATCGTGTCGTCCTGGAACCGCTCCGGCGGCGCGGCCGCGGCGGGGCCGACCACGACGAGCGCGAGGACGCCGGCTGCCGCGAGGCTCGTGAGCTTGCGCATTGGAGTCGCAGGCCCTCCTGATCGGGCCGCAACTCCCACCCGGGCACGGGTGTGAGGGTGCGGCCGACGCCTGCATACAGGGTCGCCGTCACGGGCGCGTCTCGGCTGCCTCCTTAGGCGGGACGGGGCAGCGCCGGGAGTTGCGCCGACTCCCCTGGCTTCAGGCGGTGCGGCGCGCCACGAACAGGACGTTGAAATGCAGGAGCGAGTAGCCGAGATGGAGGACCGTCCAGCCATCGAGCATGGCCCGCACCTCAGCCGGCAGGTACTCGTTGTGGAATGGCTCGCTGTGCGGGCAGGTGCTCGACAGGAACCGGAGACGCCAGATGGCCGAGCGAGCCGGCACGGAGCCGATCAGCACGCCGTCGGGCTGGAGGACGCGTCGGAATTCGCGGATCGCAGATGCGGGGTCGGGAACGTGCTCGAGCACTTCGGTGCACACCACGGTCCCGAACGCGCCGTCTTCGAACGGCATCGCCTCGATGTCACCCTCGACGACGTGATGGTTCGGCAGGCGGCTGCGGATGACCTCGACGTTGCGCGGGTTGATGTCGATCCCGGTCGAGCCAACGGGAAGATGACGGAGGTTCAGCCCCGTTCCGCAGCCGGCGTCGAGGATGGGACCGCCACGGACCGCGTACTTCGCTGTCAGGTTGCGAACGACGCGAGCGCGGTTGCGGTGGAAGAAGGCCTCCGGCCCGCGCAGATTGTCGGCGACGTCGACCCAGTCGTACGTCTCGACGTCGCGGTAGTAATCCTTGACCCACTCGGACCACGCCAGCGAACCCGGTTCGATATCGACGCCGTGGGCGGCGTGATCGTGCTCGTTCATCTCTCCTCCGACTCGATGCCCGTCGACTCGAAGTCTCGGCGCAATGCAGCAATGGGTTCGACCACCCGAAAGTAACGTCCCGGGGACGGGCAGCGGTCCATGAGCCTGCGGAGTGTACCCGCCATGTCGACCGGTCGCTAGGATGACCGCGATGGCCGACCTGCCGCGCCTGCTCGCGTCTCGGCGCGTCCGCTGGGTGTTCATCGCCGCGAGCGTCCTCGGACTCATCATCGGCATCGACACCCTCCTCCTCCACCTTCGGATCGACCCGCTCGCCGACGTCAGGGCCTACTACGACGCCGGGGCGCGGCTCAACGCCGGGCTGCCGCTCTACGACCAGCCGGCGACCACGAACGATCCGGGCTTCTACCGCTACCCGCCCCTGCTGGCGATCGCCTTTCGCCCGCTGGCGCTCCTTCCCTACGAGACGGCTGCGCTCATCTGGGAGGCGTTCCTGATCGTCCTGTTCGTCGGCACGCTCATCCGCCTGGGCCTGCGCAACCAGTGGACGTGGATCGTCAGCGGCTGGCTGGCTGCGCCCATCGCCTGGAGCCTGGCGATCGGGCAGGCGCAGGTGGCGGTGACGTTCCTGCTCGCGCTGGGAGCGCCGTGGGCAGTGGCCCTGGCGGGGCACCTCAAGCTGCTGCCGGTCATCGTCGCCATCTACTGGCTCGGGCGACGCGATTGGCGAGCCCTCGGGCGATTCGCGGCATGGCTCGTCGGCTTGACGATCCTGACCTTCATCCTCGAGCCGGCCGGGACCGTGGCATTCATCCAGTTCTCCGACCTGTCGCAGGTCGGGGAGGTCCAGAACCGGTCGCTGTACTCGGTCTCGCCGCTGCTGTGGGCCGCGTTCGTCGTCGGTCTGCTCGTGCTCGCGCTGGAGGTACGCGCGAACCGGGGCGGGCTGGCCGCTGGCCGTGGCGGCGTCGGTGCTGGCGAGCCCGCGGCTCCTGATGTACCAGCTGTCGAGCCTGCAGGCCGCGGTCCGATCACCGGATGAGCGGCCGGCCGACGCGGATCGCGCCGAATCGAGCCAGGTTCAAACGTAGGGCGATGCCACCAATGCCGGCGAGCCGCCGAACGAGCTCGTGCCCTAGTCATGTGGTTTCGGGCTGTTCGCGCTGCGCAGCGAGGATCGCCGGCCAGCGATCCATTGCCGCCAGCGACCACGCAACGAGCACGATCGCGACCCAGATGAGCGACGCCACGTAGGTCGCGACGAGGATCGCCGCGACGAGGGCGATCTCACGCCGGACGAGGATCATCGCCGGGAGCAAGAACAGCAAACCGAACATGTGCAGCGACGGGGCGCCGATCAGGCTGAGGATCCCGATCCAGGCGCTCGCCCGCCGCGGCGGCACGACGAAGACGGCCAGAACCGACAGCACGGTCAGGACGAGCGCGATCTGCTGACCGACGAAGATCGAGAGCGGCGCTCCGATGTACAGCCAGTCGGGTCCCCGGACGCGGCCGCCTGCGAGAGCCAGTCGAACCAGGTCTGGATCCCGACGACCGGCAGCGTGACCACGGCGAGCAGCGCGAACGCGGTGAAGCCGATCGCCGCCGCCGCGGGACGCCGTCGGAGCACGTAGACCCAGGCGTGGACCTGCGAGACCTTGAGTGCGCCGACGAAGGCCGCCAGGAGCCCGTCCGACGGCGGCCGGGCGCTCGCGATCCGCCGGATCGAGCTGGCGCCCGTCGCGGTCGTGCATGAGGAAGACGTAGGCGGCGAACAGCAGGATCTGGATGTTCCCGCCCAGCAGCGCCTCGAGGTATGGCGGCCACAGCAGGACGCACGGCGCCGACGATCACGCCGAACCCGAGGCGACGAGCCGATGCGTACGCCGTCGATACCAGGAGGACCGCCCACGCGATCCCCACGACGGCCCGCGGCAGGAGCGTGAACGGCGCGATCAGCGGCAGGACGAACGGCGGGTAGAGGAACGGCAGGTCCGGACCGCTCGGGGCCGAGAAGGCGCTCGACTGGATACGGGTCCTGGCCCGCCAGCCACCGCTCGGCGGCGCGGAGCGGGATCTCGAGGTCGACGCCGATCGGGTAGCCGGCCAGCAGCCGGCGGATGTCGTCGGCGACGAACCACGCGAGGATGGCCAGCAGGACGACCGTCAGGAGGTTGTCGAGGATGGTCCGCCGGACATCCGCGCGCGCAAGATCCACGGGCGCAAGTATGTCGGGCGGCCCGGGCGCCCGATAGGATGCGCGGGATGACCGTCGAGGAGGGGACCGCCGCGCCGCCCACGACGGAGGGGGTCGGCGCCGGGCAGATCTGGGCAGGCCTGCCTCTGCCCGTGCGGCGCGCGGTTCGGGACGGCGCCGTCGTCGCCGGTCTCCTGTTCCTCGCCTACCTGTTCGTCGTCGTGGCGCCGGTCGCCGGGACCGTCGGGTTCGATGCCTTTGCCTACTGGAGCGTCAACCCGGCCGATCCGTACCAGACCGGCGTCGGCGGGCTCGGCGCATTCAACTACACGCCGCCGATCGCGAGGCTGTTCGGCCCGTTCGGGAGCCTCGAGTGGCTGACCTTCCTGTGGCTCTGGCTCGCCCTGCTGATCGGCAACGTCATCTGGCTCGGTCGGTCGGGGCGTGCGGGTCCTGTGGGTGCTCGCGTTCCCGCCCGTCGCGCTCGAGCTCTACCACGGCAACATCCACCTCTGGATCGCCGCCGCGATCGCGCTCGGGTTCCGCTATCCGTGGACATGGGGTTTCGTGCTGCTGACGAAGGTGACGCCGGGGATCGGGCTGCTCTGGTTCGCGGTCCGGCGGGAGTGGCGGGCGCTGGGGATCGCACTCGGTGTGACCGGGGCGATCGTCGCCGTGTCCCTCCTGCTCCGACGGCCAGCTCTGGACCGATTGGATCGCGTTCATCACGTCGACGCCCGAGGGCGGCTCCGTGGCGCAGTTCCAGATCCCGATCCCGCTCTGGCTCCGGCTGCCGGTCGCGGCCGTGCTGGTCGTCTGGGGCGGGCGCGACCGATCGGCGCTGGACGGTGCCGGTCGCGGCGACGCTGGCCCTGCCGGTGCTGTGGGTCAGCGGGTTCGCGATCTGCGCGGCGCTGGCGAGCGAGTCGCTGTGGCGCAGTCGCCGGTGCCAACCTGTGAGCCGCGACCATCGCCCGTGTCGCCGCCGAGCCTCGTCCCGCCAGGTGCCACTGGCGCAACTGAGCGCACGATTCGCACGTGAGCGTCGCGATGCGCTGGTCGCTGCTCGTCGCCGGCGAAGCGCTGCTGGTCCTGTTCCTCCTGACCTTCGGGTAACGCCTACACCGGGTCCGTCGAGCTCCACCGGATCCAGCTCGCGATCCTCGCAATCCTCGGTGGGATCGGCTGGCTCGCGATCCTCCAGCGGCCGAGCCGACTGCCGACGCTGCTGATCGTGGCGCCGCTGCCGCTGCTGGGCTCGTTGGCCATCACGTCGATCGGGAGCGCCTATCCGAGCCTCAGCTGGTACGCGACCTGGCAGTGCGCGGCGTACATCGGGCATCGCCTGGTTGCTCGCGATGCAGGCGAGTCACCCGGTCGGACGGCGAAACCTCGTCGCCGCGATGGGGATCGTCGTGGCGATCGTCATCGGCGTCTACCTCGCCGAGGTGGCGTTCGCCTGGGCAGAGTGGCTGCGCCTCGGGTTTCCCGATCCGTCGCTGCCGCTGCGACCGCTCGGTGGAGGCGGACTCGTCCAGATTCCGACGTGGGTTGGCGACGTGATCGCGCTGAGCGCCCCGGTCGTTGTCGTCTGGCTTTGGTTGGGGCACGCTCGTGCGGCGGCGGCGGCGCTCGGCGTCATTGCCGCTCTTCTGCGACCGTCGTTTCCGGGACGCGCGCGGTCCTGCTGACGGTCGTCGTTCTGTCGATGGTCGCGGCGGTGCTCGTGATCCGTGAGCGAGCCAGTCGTCACGCTGCGATGGCTGCCGCGGTATCTGCGAGCGCGGTGTTGCGTGGTTGGGCTCGGCGTCATCCTCCTCTCGGGCCGCAGCTTCGACGAGGGTCGTTCATCGGCGTTCGCGAGTGCCATCGAGCAGTTCACGGCGTCGCCGCTGACGGGTACAGGCCCCGGGACGTACGGGGTCATGCGAATGGGCGACACGGTCGACGTTCTGGCTGGCCTGCCGTATCCAGACGCCGCCAACGTGATCCTGACCGCCGCGGGCAAATCCGGGGTGGTCGGCCTCGCCGGCCTCGGGCTGGCCATCGCCGCATACGCAATCTCGGTCCGACGCTCGTGGCGGCGCGATCACACGGGGCGACCTGTGGTCGTTGCGGCGTTGTTGGGACTCGCGGTGTTCGCCGGCCATGCCATGGCGGATGCCACCTTCATCCTGATCGGCGCCGTTCTGTTGATGATCGCCAACGTCTCGCTCGCGGCAACGTCCGGCGTTCTGACCGTCGAACCGCGCGGCAGGCGTTCCCGTGCGATGGACGCCGTCCTCGTCGCCTGTTTAGGAGCGATCGTCGTCGGATCTATCTTTCTCGTGCGGAACGAGGTCACGCTCGATGCCGTCGCGTCGGCTGACAGAAATGTCGGCGCCGCGCCTGGAACGGCGCTCGAGTCAGCGCGCCGGGCTACAGCTGCCTCACCCGAAACGGTTCCTGCTTGGTGGGTCCGAATGCTCGCCGCCGACGCATCGGGTGATCATGCGGATGCGATCGCCGCGGCGCGCAGGATCGTTGATCTCGAAGGCTTCGGTCAGGAATGGCTTTCCCTCGCAGTGCTTGCTTCACGCAGTGGGGACCGTTCCGCCGCGCAGAACGCACTGGCACATGCAACGGCACATCTACCCGGACGACCCGATCGTCTTGTTGAACGCAGCGATGCTGTATCGACGAGATCGGGAGCGCCCGACCTTGCCGCCGACGCCGCCCGCCGCCTGCTGCAACTGCAACCGGACATTCAATCGATCGCCGAAAATCTGCCGCCACGAATCACCGGGCTGATCGAAGCCGCGCGCGCGCCTGCGGCTACCGAAAGCCTGGCGCGGGAATCCCGAAACCGCTCTCATCGATCGCTTTGTATGGGAACGACCGAGGCTTGGCCGAATCACTGGTCCAGCGGTTCGCGACGACTGACCCGAACGCCGCCGCGAACTGGGCGACCGTCACGTCGGCGTGGTTCGGGGACCGCGCCGCCCGTGCCTCACTCGACGCCCAGGCGCTCCGACGCCCGACGGCCGACGTCCTCGCAAGGTCGTGGCGGCTGGCCGTTCGTGACTGCGATGCGTCGGCCGCCGATCGATGGGAGCGGGCCGTCGAACTGGCCGGCTGGCTACCACCCAGCGATGCCGGTCGCGATCGGCATCGCGCCGGGCTTCCAGGCGCGCCAGTTCCCCAACCGTTATCCCGGAGTCGTCTGGCGCATGGACTTCCCGAGCCGCCCCTACGTCAACGGGACCTGGAGCTACGACGCTGGGCAGGCCAACCTGTTCGATCATCCCGGCGGGATGACCGACGGGTCATCCCAGACCTCTCCTCGTCCGACGGGAACGCCGTTCGCGACATCCTCCAGGACGGAGCGAAACCGCTCGGCCATCAACGGGCGCGAGAACATCGTGGTTGCGAGTTCCCGCGCATTGCGTCCCTGTCGATCCCGAAGCTCCGGATCGTCTCGGAGTCGGATGAGCGCGTCCGCGAGTTGCACCGGCTGGGTCGGGTCGACGTAGCTGCCGGCGTCGCGGTCCACGACCAGGTCGCGTGTCCAGCCCGCTGAATTCACGATCGCTGGTATTCCGGCCGCGAGACCGTCGAAGAACTTGTTCGGCGAGTTCGTCGCCAGGACGGGCACATTTGCGAACGAGGTGATCGCGACGTCGCAGCTCGAAACGATGGCACCCACCTCTTCGCGGGGTATCCCGCCTCCGAAGATGACGTTGTCCAGCCCGAGCGACGCCACGCGGCCCTCGAGTTTCGATCGCTGGCCACCGTCACCGAGGATCAGGAATCGGATGTCGCGTTCGCCGCGCGTGACAAGGTCCGCGGCCGCGTCGATGAGGTAGTCGAGCCCATTGGCCCTGCCAAGCGTGCCGGCATGAACGGCGACGAACGCGTCCTCGATCGCCCAGCGTTCGAGGAGCGCTCGATCGCGACGCTCGGGTCCAAAGAGCTCGACGTCACTCGCATTGGGAATGACGACCACTCGCTCCGGCGCGCACGGCGCATTCGAGGACTCCTTTCCGCATGCCGGGTGAGAGTGCGATGACGGCCCGCGCGTTGCCGTAGACCCACCGTTCAAGACGACGCGCCAGCGCGATGGGGAAGCGACCGCGCAGCACGCCCATCTCGATCGGTGCGCGCGGCCAGAGATCGCGGACCTCGAACACGAACGGTGCGTGATAGCGTCGAGCCAACAGGACCCCCGGGATCCCGATCGTGAGCGGCGTGGACGACGCGATGACCACGTCGGGCGTCGACGTCAACCCGCGGAGCAACGAGGCGCGGCCCGTGAAGCGCGCGAATTCCACCAGGCGCGCCGGCATGCTGAGACGGTTCGAATACGGCCGTCCGCCCAGGGTGACGACCTCGATGCCATCGATCACCTGTCGCGGGACGTCTGCGACACCGCCATCGGCCCGTCGAGCCGTGACGATGGTGACCCGGTGCCCGACGGACACGAGGTAACGCGCGAACTCGTATGACCTGGTGCCGCCGACGCCGGAGCGTGTGCCGAAGTACTGATGCAGGTACAGGATGTGCAGATTCAGGCCCCTTACTGCACCGCGACCGCGTCGATCAGCGCGTCCGCGACGTACGCGACATCGTCCTCGGTCATCCGACTCGAGAACGGCAGCGCCAGCGTCGTCGCAGCGACGCGCTCGGTCACCGGGAAGTCGCCCGGCTTGTACCCGAACATCTCGCGATAGAACGGCTGCAGATGCAGCGGACTGAAATAGGGTCGCGACGCGACACCCGCCGCTCCCAGCCTGCTCATGACCCGATCCCGATCGATGTCGCGGTGCAGTCGGACGACGTAGACGAACCAATCGACCTGCTCACCGGCCCGGCGCGAGGGAGGGTGATCCAATCGCGACCCCCAAGCGCTCGCTCATACGCCGCGACGACTCGCTTTCGACCCGCCTGAAGCTCGGCGAGCCGCTCGAGCTGCGCCAGCCCGACGGCTGCCGACATCTCGTCGAGCCGGTAGTTGTAGCCGAGCCGCACGTGTCGAAGCCAGGTGCCGTCGGTGTCACGACCCTGATTCCGCAGGCTGCGGATCGTGTCGGCCAGGACGGGTCGTCGGTGACGACCATGCCGCCTTCGCCTGTCGTGATCTGCTTGTTCGGGTAGAACGCGAACACCGACACGTCCCCGAAGCTGCCGAGCGGACGCCCATCGACCGACGAGCCGAGCGCCTTCGCATGCGTCCTCGATGACCGCCCACTCGTGGCGCCGCGCGACGAGCGAGGATGTCCACGATCCGGCACGGTCGGCCGAACACGTGAACCGGCAGGATCGCCCGCGTGCGTGCGCCCGCGGCATCCTCGAGGCGGTCCGGATCGAGGCCGAGGCTGTCCTCTTCGATGTCGACGAACCGCGGCACCGCCCGCTCGTAGAGAAGACAATTCGCCGAGGCGACGAAGCTGAACGGCGTCGTCAGGACCTCGTCGCCGTCGCCGATCCCCAGGGCACGGATCGCCATGTGGAGGCCGGCGGTGCCGCTCGAGCAGGCGATCCCGGCGTCCCGACCTGCCAGGTTGGCGATGCTCTCCTCGAAATCGGGTCGCGAAGGGACCCAGTGCCAGGACCCCGCTCTCGAGGACCTGCGTGACGTAGTCGAGCTCTCGTCTGCCCGATGTCCGGTCGGGCGAGGGGGACGATTCGCCCGACCTCCGTCGAGACCGAGGGCGGCGGGTCTGCGCTTCTCGTCATCGGGCGCAACGTTACACGTCCGACCCCGCGTTCGGATCGGCGGCATCGGTGCGGACGTGCTGGACCGCGCCCTCGGTTTCCACGAACATACCGATCATGTCGATGACCTGGGCTCGTTGGCCGAGTCAGGCCCCGGTGAGTACGCAGCAGGATTTCTGGAGCGCCTACTACCGCGGCGTCTTCGAGCAAGGCCAACCCTGGTTGGATTACTCCAACGACCGCGTCCAGGCCCAGACGTTCGGACTCACGCTGGAAGCCGCCGGATCGGTGCGCGACAAACGGTGCCTGGACGTCGGCTGCGGATGGGGCCAGTTGGCCCGGGCCTTGCACGACTTCGGGGCGGCGGAAGTCACGGCGATCGACATCGTCGCCGAGGCGATCGATCAGCTCTCGAGAGAGTTCCCGCACATTCGGTGGCTTGCGGGCGACATCTCGTCGGGGACGCCCGATCTGCCGAAGGGTCCGTGGACGTCGTGCTCCTGGTCGAAGTCCTGCAGTACATGCCACTCGCTGAGAGCCCTGGCCGCAGCGTGGGACCTGGTCGCGCCTGGTGGCCGTCGTCGTGGCCGTCGTGCCGAATGCCGACTGCCCGATCGTCACCGGAACGCGGCGACCGGTTCGACAGTCGCTATGCACCGCCAACGATCGGACAGCTACGCGCCGAATTGTCGAGGCTCGACGGGCGTGCAGCGATGGGCGTGTCGAGGAATGCATTTCGCAGACGACCAACGGATCGTGCCGTACGACGTCACGCCCTGGACCCAGCTCGGCGACTGGCCGGTGCAACCCAACCGACTGCAGTTCGCTGCCATCAAGGGCACGTAGCTCCTCGTGCGTTGTGAATGGATCGCACCCGAGTCGACCGTGTGGTCGAAGATCCTGGAAGACCTGCGGCATGACGTCTATCACCTGCCGCCGTACGCGCAGCTGGCAGCGTCGCATGGACGGAGGGCGACCCGGAGCCTTCGTCGTCGACGATCCGCACGGTCGATTCCTGGTCCCGCTGACGATCCGTCCGATACGCGACCGCATCGACGCCATCTCTCCGTACGGCTATCCGTCCCCCATCTGGAGCCCGACTGCTTCCCCAGAGTTCCTTAATGACGCCGTCGCGGCCTTTGTCGAGGCATTGCGCCAGGACGAGATCGTTTCTGCCTTCATCAGGCTCCACCCGATCCTCAGCACCGATCTCACTCCGCTAACGACGTTCGGTGTGGTCGTTCCGGGCGCGGAGACCGTTTACCTCGACCTCGACAAGACCCCCGACGACTTGTGGAGTGACACGCGCGAGAATCATCGTCGATCCATCCGGCGTGCCGAACGCTCAGGATTCACCGCCCGTTGCGACCCCACCTGGGAACGCTCGAGCGACTTCCTGCTCGCCTATCTGGAGACGATGGCGCGCGTCGACGCCGCGGACTACTACCACTTCCCGGATCGCTATTTCGTCGACCTGCGCGAGGTCCTGGGCGAGCGCCTGCACCTGCTCGTCGTCGAACACGACGATCGAGTCGCCGCTGCGGCGCTCTTCACCGAGTGCTCCGGCATCGTCCAGTACCACCTGGGCGGCACGCGAGACGCGTTCCTCGCCGACGCTCCGATGAAACTGCTGTTCCACTTCGCGAGCGTGTGGTTCAAGGAACGCGGGGCCCGAGTCCTGCATCTCGGTGGCGGTGTTGGTTCCGAGCAGGACTCGCTCTTCCACTTCAAGGCCGGGTTCTCGAGCGAGCGTGCACGATTTCACTCGTGGCGCCTGGTCACCGCACCGCAGGCGTACGACGAGCTCGGTCGACGGCTGGCGCCGGGAACGAGACACCGAACCGGATGGAGCGTTCTTTCCGGCCTACCGGGACGTTGACAGCCTCACGGACGGCCGAGCCGCGAGGCCTATCCCTCGTCGGGGTCATGACCGGTCTCGGGCCGGGACCGGACAGTCCGCGGGCGACGAAGTCCAGATCGTCGATCTCATCGACATCCTGCCCCGGCACGACGCCCCGGGTGAGGAAGACGTCGCGGATCGTCATGGCCAGGATCCGGAGGTCGAGCCCGACGCTGACATGGTCCACGTACCAGACGTCGAGCTCGAGACGCCGACTGAACGGGATCGTCTGGCGGCCCTGCACCTGCGCCCAGCCGGTGATCCCCGGCCGCACCTCGTGGCGGCGCGCCTGCTCCGGCGTGTAGAGGTCGAGGTACTCGGGCAGCAGCGGCCGCGGACCGACGAGGCTCATCTGCCCGAGCAACACGTTCCAGAGCTCAGGCAGCTCGTCGATGCTGGTCCGGCGGAGGAACCGGCCGGTGCGGCCGAGTCGCTGATCGTCCGACCGGAACCAGACCTCGTCGTCCCGGGCTGGACGCATCGTCCGGAACTTGCAGATCCGGAACAGGCGCCCGTGGAGTCCCGGCCGCTCCTGGCGGAACAGGATCGGGCGGCCGAGGCTTCGATAGACGGCGAGCGCGGCCAGGCCGAGCACCGGCGACAGGACGACGAGCCCGACCATCGCCCCGACGATGTCGATGAGCCGCTTGATCGTGAGTGTCGCCCGTCGCGACACCGGCGGTCATTGACCTCAGGACGTCGACTGCGCTGGGTGGCCGCCGGACAGCACCGGATCCGCAGCCCTCGGATCGAGCTCGGCCAGGGTCGCCGCCAGAGCGGCGCGCGCCCGCTCATGATCGCCGGTCGCGCCGATCGCGACCAATTCGTCGAGGCGCGACAGGGTGTCACGGTGCCGTAGCGATCGCGTCACGTGCGCGCCGCCAGACCTTCGGATGGATCGGTCGGCTCGATCGCCTCGTCGTCGTAGAAGAGCGCCTCGTGAAGCTTCTCCCCGGGTCGCATGCCGATGTACTGGATGGGCACGGAGTCGGGGTCCCGGCCGGCGAGCCTCGCGAGGTCGCGGGCGAGATCGACGATCTTGACGGGCTCTCCCATGTCGAGCACGAACAGGTCCGCCGGCTCGCCGATCAGGGCGGCCTCCAGGATCAGGCGGCTGGCTTCGGGGATGGTCATGAAGTAGCGGGTCATCTCCGGATCGGTGATGGTCAGCGGCACGCCCTCGCGAAGCTGCCGCTGGAAGAGCGGGACGACGCTGCCGGACGAGCCGAGGACGTTGCCGAAGCGGACCGCCACGTACCGGCGCCCGGAGGTGCGCGCCACCTCTGCGACCGCCAGCTCGGCGAGCCGCTTCGTCGAGCCCATCACCGAACTCGGGTCGACAGCCTTGTCGGTCGATACGAGCACGAAGCGCTCCACGCCGGCGTCCAGCGTCGCGCGGAGCGTCGCGAGCGTCCCGCCGATGTTCGTGTAGACGGCGTCCGCCGGATGCTGCTCCATCATCGGAACGTGCTTGTAGGCGGCGGCGTGCAGCACGATGACCGGCCGGTCAGA
>CAWJHK010000004.1:0-261947 GCA_963842695.1 uncultured Chloroflexia bacterium | reverse complement strand
TGATCTGGCTGGCACATGCCGACAACATCGACCGGTTGCTGCACGGCACCGAGCGCAAGTTCGACCTCGGCCTGCTCGCAGGCAAGCGCCCGACCGGCAGCTAGCCAAGGCGGAATCCGCCGCCAGACGCCGAGAATCGAACGACCCGGGTCGGCTGACAACCCGGGTCGGGGATCGCTGCTGGTTCGGCGGGCCGTCGGTCGGCCCGCACCGAGAGGGCTTGGGTCAGGCGCCGCGCATGCTCCGGAAGCAGTCGCTGCAATAGACCGGCTTGCCGCTGGTCGGGCGGAACGGGACCTGGGCTTCCTTGCCGCAGTTCGAACAGGTCGCCGAGAACATCTCGCGCGGGCCGCGGTCGCGCGAGGCATAGCCCCCGCCACCGCCACCGCCACCGTAGCCGCCGGCACCGCCGGCCGAATAGCCGCCGCCGGCGCCGTACGAGCCGTACGACCCGCCGCCGCCATCGGCATTCCGGGCGGCCTTGCGGCTAGCCCGGCACGACGCGCAGCGGCGCGGCTCGGTGAAGCCACGCTGTGCGTAGAAGTCCTGCTCGGACGCGGTGAACACGAATTCCTGTCCGCAGTCCGCGCAGGTCAGGTTCTTGTCGCTGTACACGAAAACGAAACTCCTCTCGGTAGCCAAACGCGATCCCGTCGGGTTCTCGCGTCAGCCGTGAGAGGAGTCCGAGTGCGTCCAGCTGCGTATCTGGCCACGGACCCTTCCATGGCGTTTACGGGCGGGATGGTACGCGCTTCCCCCACGCTTGCCAATACCTGACTTTCGGCGCGAATCAGGCGTCAGACGGATGCCAGCGGAGCCACCGCGAAGAGGTGGGAAAACTGCTTGCACCACACGATGGCGCTGGCGAATTGGGCCGGATCGGTGCCGTCCGGCAGCTCGTAGCCGAAGGCCCCGTCGGTGGCCTTGAGCCTGCCCAGCTCGAGCGAGCCCTTGGCGTAGTCGTCGGGCGCTGGCGACAGGTAGACGAACAGGTCCGGACCGTTGCGCACGGAGAAGTCTTCAAGCCGGAGCGTGAACCGGCCAGGCGCGGTCTCGATGATCGACGCGGTCCCGCGGCCGAAGTGGAAGTCATCGGTGCCGTGGAAGGAGCCGGTCGCATGGCGGCGGGCTGCAAAGGGCGCTGGGGCTTGGTGCCGCGGTCGGTGAGACCGCCCGCGGTGAGGCGACGGCCGGCTTCGGATCGCCCGCCGACGTGGACGAAGGCGCCCGGGTTGCGTCGACGACCACGGCCGGCGCGGCCTCGACGAGCTCGGTCCGGATCCAGATCGGCGAGGCCAGGTACCAGGTCAGCGGCAGGCCGATCGCCAGCGCCATGACGACGAGGGTGCCCGTCCTCGCCGGGTGTCGGCGGGCGGCAGCGAACCAGCCGGCACGCCACGCCACGACGGCGAGGAGCACGGCCACGACGATCGAGCCGATCGCCACCGGGATCCGGTTCGTGTACACGCCGTCGAGGAACGTGCGCTGGAGGCCGTCGAGGTCCATCGGCCCCACCGTGGCGCCCCCGTGTGACACGGGGATGACGGTTGGCGGGATGCTCAGTCGACCGCGATCGGGGCGAGTTCGACACTGGCGGCCGGCTCCGGCGGCGCGACCGAGAACTCGCGTCGGGCGCCCGTGAGGTACGCCTCGATCTCCGCCGCCTGTCGGCCGTCGCTCCAGCCGAGCTCCGAGCCGAGGATGCGGGCCACGCGCGGAGCCACGGCCACACCGCGGTCTGGCATCTCCTGGGCCAGCCGCGTTCGCCGCGAAAGGACGTCGTCGAGCGATTGGGCCAGCTCGTGTCGCACGGCCCAAGCGACTTCGGCCTCGAGGAATGGGCGCCCGGGCGCGAGCGGCCGGAGCAGGTCGAGCTGGGCGCCCAGCTCGACCACGGCCGCGGCCTCCGTCCCGTGCCGGTCGACGAGACGGGACGCCGCCCCGGGTCCGACTGCGTGGACCGCCGCGTTCGCGTCGAGCTCGGCCGCGAGCCGGGCGAGCTCGCCGACATCTGCGGCGCCGACGAGGCGATGGTCCGCGGTGGCGCTCGGAAGTGCCTTCGCCTTGTCGCGACCGAGCACGGCATCGATCGCGTCGCGGGCCATGACCCGGTACGTCGTGTACTTGCCGCCACCGATCCGGACGACGCCGCTTGCCTCGACGGTGACCCGGTGCTCGCGGGACGCCTTGACGGTGGAGCCGGAAGTGGCGATGAGCGGCCGCAACCCGGCGAACGTGCCGACGACGTCGTCCCGCGTCAGCCCGACGTCCATCGTCGCGTTGACGGTATCGAGGAGGTGGTCCACCTCCCACCCGGCGGCGGACGGTCGGGCGGGAGGGCCGTCGAACTGCGCGTCGGTGGTGCCGATGAGCCAGTGATCGGGCCACGGCACGAGGAACACGACGCGGCCTGGAACGCGGATCGTCAGGCCGGTCCGGTTCGGGATCCGGTCGCGCGGGACGACGAGATGGGCGCCACGACTCGGCAGGATGCGGATCGAGCCACTTCCGAACGGATGGTCCGGGTCGGCGGCCCAGACGCCGGTCGCATCGACGACGGCCCGGGTCGGGATGTCGATGGCCGTGCCGGTCGCCTGGTCCGTGGCCCGGACCGCCTCGATCGTGCCGGAGGCATCGGCACGCACGCCTGTCGCCCGGACCCGGGTGACGGCCAGGCCGCCAGCCTCGATCGCGGTCCGCGCCACCGCAAGCGTGTAGCGGGCGTCGTCCTCGACCCCGTCGTGGTAGACGAGGCCGCCGCGCAGGCCGTCGCGCCGAAGCGTCGGTGCCATCTCGAGCGTCTCCGCGGCGGACAGCCGGCGATGCCAGCCTCCGTCGTGCCGTGCGCCGAGGACGTCGTACAGCGTCAGGCCTGCGTCGTAGAACGCCTTCGACGCGAACGGGATGCCGTAGACCGGGAACAGGAACGGCTCGAGGCGGACGAGGTGTGGGCGCGAGAGCCAGCAGTCGCGAGCGCTCGGCGAGTGCCTCGCGGACGAGGCCGAAGCGGAACTGCTCGAGGTAGCGCAGGCCACCATGGATCAGCCGGGACGAGCGGGAGGAAGTTCCCGCCGCGATGTCGTCCTGCTCGACGAGGGCCGCGCGCATCCCGCGCGAGGTGGCATCGAGGAGCGCCCCCGACCCGACGATCCCGCCGCCGACGATGACGACGTCCCAGGGCCCGGCCGCCAGGGACTCCAGGTCGGTGCGACGCCGCTCGTGCGCGCGTGCGGGTGCGGCCGCCGCGGCCCCGTCCGCGGAGCCGCCCGTCATCGGTTCGACGGACCCCGCGAGATCCGCCACAACAGCCATCCCGTTCCGAGGATCAACACGAGGATCGCCAGCGGCGTGTGGAAGACGACCTCCTGCGCGCCGGTGGGCAGGAGGCTGGTCAGCACCGCGGCACCGAGGACGACGGCGACCGCCGCGCCGGCCACGATCAGGACCTGGCGCCAGCCCGGCTGCCGTCCGACGCGGGTCGGCTCAGCCACGATCCGCGTCCGGCGGGATCCCGATGGGCGCGACGAGGACCTTGCCGGCATGCGCGGCACCCCGACGGGTCAGCAGGCCGGTCTTGGGCCGGTGGAAGGTGACGGTCAGGTCGGCGCGCACCGCCGGATCGGACGGCTCGCCACTCGACAGGTCGACCGCGGTCGGGGTATCGACCGCGACCACCGGGACGCCGGCCGCCCCGGCCCGGGCGATCGCCTCGACTGCGGAACGGATCGGCTCGCGAAGGGCGCCGCGAACGCCGCTCCCGAGAAGCGCGTCGACCACCACGACGGCCTTGTCGATCCCCTGCTCGAACATGTGGACGTCACGAGCGACCGGCAGGTGGATCTTGACGATCCCCGTGTCGCGGGCGATCCGATCCCAGTTCCGCGACGCCGACGCCCCACGTGGCCGCGACTCGGCGGCGACGACGGCCACGATCACCGAGCCGCCCGCCAGTGCCAGCCGCCGGGCGGCGACATAGCCGTCACCCCCGTTGTTGCCGGGGCCGCAGAGGACGACGATGGGGCCGCTCCCCCACCGGCCGAGGTCCGTGGCGAGGGCGCGGACCGCGGCGGCCACAGCCGTGCCGGCATGCTCCATCAGCCGCAGCTCCGTGATCCCGAGGGCCTGGGCGCGTCGGTCGGTGCCGGTCATCGCCTCGCCGGAGATCGGGGGCAGGGACGCGCGCGACGCCCAGCGGCCTCGGAGGGTCCGGAGGTCCATGTCGAAGATCGCCGGGTCGTCCGCCGGGAGCGGCGGCGCCGCGTCGGGCGAGGAGGAGTGCGCGGTGGCGGGCATCGCCGGGGAATTGTAACGGACGGGCGGGGCAGGCGCGACCGACGGTCCCGTTTCCCGGCTGGGTGCCATGAGACGATGGACCTGGAGGCAGGAGCCGGACATGTCGAAAGTTCGAGTCGTGCAGGCCGCCGAGATGCGGAGGCCGACGGTCGTCACGCCGGGGATGGATCGTCGCGAGGCGTTCGCCGAGGGGGGCGCCTGGGCCGGGACCGTGCGGACGACCGCCGGTGCGATGACCGGCTGGCACGTCCACGCAGGCTACGACACCTACCTCCACGTCAACGCCGGGACGATGCACATCGAGTACGGCCCGGGTGGTTCGCTGAGCGCCGACGCGGGTCCGGGCGACTTCCTGCTCATCCCGCGCGGCCTGGTCCATCGGGAAGGGACTGCGGACGGCTCGACCGGAGTCGAGGCGGTGCTCGTGCGCGTGGGCTCGGGCGAGCCGGTCACGAACGTGGACGGGCCGGATCCGGCCTGAGCGCGGCGCCCTCTAGCTCAGCGGCAGCCTTGCCCGAAGCTCGAGCTTGTTCGCGTCGTCGCGCTCGACGAGACCCTCGCTCGCGAGCGTCCGGACAGCGCGCGACACCGCGTCCGCGTCGTGCCCGCCGATCGGCTCATCGAGCGCCACCCACGCCCCGTCGGGCGCCTCGCGCAGGCGGTCGAGGATCCGGCCGCGAAGCCAGCGCGAGGTTGCCGGGAACGACTGCGGCGAGGCAGCGGACGCACGACTGGTCCGGATCGCGATGGATGGCCCATCGGATCGGGTGTACCGGCACCACGGCTGTGCGGGACAGGCGTCGCATGCCGGCCGCGCCGGCCGGCAGACCGTGGCGCCGAGGTCCATGACGGCGTGCGTCCACTCGGCGGGCCGGTCGCGTGGCACGGACTGGTCGGCGAGACGTTGCATCTCCGCCGCCGGCAGCCTGCCCTCGTCGCCGGCCGCCATCCGGCCCAGCACGCGACGGACGTTCGTATCGACTGCGCCGACCGGCATCCCGAAGGCGATCGCCGCCACGGCCCGCGCCGTGTACGGCCCGACGCCTGGGAGCGCCTCGAGGGCGTGCAGATCGGCAGGCACCCGCCCGCCGTGCTCGTCGACGATGCGCCCCGCCGCCCGCCAGAGGGCCAGGGCCCGCCGGTTGTAGCCGAGACCGTGCCACGCGCGAAGGACGTCGGCCGGGCTCGCCGCGGCCAGCACGCCGACCGTCGGGAAACGCGCCATGAACCGGGTCCAGGCCTCACCGACGCGGGCGACCTGCGTCTGCTGCGACATCGCCTCGGACACCAGGATGGCGTACGGGTCGGTCGTCCCGCGGAACGGGAGGCGACGACCGCTCGCGCACGTACCAGGCGAGGACAGCGTCCCGGGCGTCGGGCGGGAGCTCGATCGGTCGGGACACCTGCCTACGATAGGCGACGGATCGGAGGCTGGATGCGGTTCGGAGCGGCGTTCTGGATCAATCGCGCGACCTGGCCTGACCTGCGCGACGCCTGTATCGCCGTCGAACGAGCGGGCTGGGACTCGATCTGGGTCGACGACCACCTGCTGTCCGACGAGGGCGACCCGACGGACCCGAAGCTCGAGGGCTGGGCGACGCTGGCGGCCCTCGCCGCCGTCACCGTGCGGGTCCGGCTCGGCCTGCTCGTCGGCGCCAACACGTTCCGCAACCCGGGGCTGACCGCCAAGCTCGCGGCCACCCTCGACCACATCTCCGGCGGTCGGGCCATCCTCGGCCTCGGCGGTGGCTGGTTCGAGCGCGAGCACGACGCGTTCGGGCTCGATTTCGGCGACGGGTTCGGCGACCGGCTCGATCGCCTGGAGGAGGCGACCGGGCTGATCCGTCGCCTGCTCGACGGCGAGCGAGTCACCCACGAGGGACCGGCGTACCGCCTGCACGACGCGCTGTGCGCTCCGATGCCCGTCCAGCCGCGGCTGCCGATCCTGATCGGCGGCTCCGGTCCGACGAAGACGCTGCGGACGACCGCCCGCCACGCCGACCTGTGGAATGGCTTCGGCCCGCCCGAGCGGATCGCCGAGGTCAGCGAGACGCTCCGCGAGCGATGTGTCGAGGCCGGCCGGCCGTTCGAGGCGATCGAGCGGACGGTCACGACCCATGTCGTCGTCCGGGAGACGGCCGAGTCCGCGGCGGCCGCCTGGGACGAGACAGCTCGGCAGCACGGGATCGTCGGGCGGGTCGGAGCCGATGGGACAAGCCGCGGATTGACGATCGGCGGACCGCCGACGGCCGTCGCCGCCTACCTCGCCGGTTACCGCGATCTCGGCGTCGCGGAGGTGATCATCGTCTTCCGCTCGCCGTTCGACCTCGAGACGATCGACCGGATCGGCGAGGTTCGCGCGGCGCTGGGCCGCCCGAGCCCGGCCCGCGGCGGCTTTCTCAGCCTCCCGTGTTGATCATCACGTGCTTGACGAACGTGTAGTCCTCGAGCGCGTACTTCGAGCCGTCCTTGCCCCAGCCCGACTGCTTGACGCCGCCATGCGGCGTCTCGGACGTGAGGGTGAAGTGCTCGTTGATCCAGACGTGGCCGAACTCGAGCGCCTTGGCGACCCGCATCGCCCTGCCGATGTCGCTGGTGAAGACCGATGAGGCGAGGCCGTACGGGCGTGTCGTTGGCCCACGCGATCGCCTGCTCCTCGTCGCTGAAGCGCTGGACCGTGACGACCGGGCCGAAGATCTCGTCCTGGATGATCTCCGACTTCTGGTCCGGCCCGGCGATGACCGTCGGGGCGTAGTAGGCGCCGGCACGATCCGGGCGCTCGCCACCGACCACGACCTCGGCCTTCTCGCGCGCGCGGTCGACCATGCCCTGCGACCTTGTCGGCCTGGGCCTGGGCGATGAGCGAGCCCATCTCGATGTCGTCGCCCTCGGCCGGGTCGCCCCACTTGATCGTCCGGACCTGGTCGGCCAGCGTCGAGACGAACCCGTCGTAGACCTGCGGGCCCGGCGATGACCCGGGTCGCCGCGGTGCAGTCCTGGCCGGCGTTCCAGTAGCCCGGCGAAGCGTGAGCGTCTCGGCCGCGAGGTTCACGTCGGCGTCGTCGAACACGATGATCGGCGCCTTGCCGCCGAGCTCGAGGTGGAGGCGCTTGACGGTGTCGGACGGCGATCTTCGCGACCCGCTTGCCGGTGACCGTGTCGCCGGTGATCGAGACCATCCGGACCTTCGGGTGGCCGACGAGCGCGTCGCCGATGTCGGCGCCCGAGCCCGACAGGACGTTGACGACGCCGGGCGGGAAGACCTCGGCGAGGATCTCGGCGAAGGCCAGGGCCGTCAGCGGCGTCCGGGCGGACGGCTTGAGGACCGACGGTGTTGCCGGTCGCGAGCGCCGGTCCGAGCTTCCAGGTGGCCATGTACAGCGGGTAGTTCCACGGCGCGATCGAGGCCACGACGCCGATCGGGTCGCGCCGGATGATCGAGGTGTGGCCGGCCACGAACTCGTTGGCGGCCAGGCCGTCCATGACCCGTGCCGCGCCGGCGAAGAAGCGGAACAGGTCGACGCAGACCGTCATCTCGTCGATCGCCGCGCCGACCGGCTTGCCGGCGTTCTGGCTCTCGAGCCGGCCGAGCTCGTCGGCCTTGGCCTCGAGGCGGTCGGCGAGCTTGAGCAGCAGCAGCGAGCGGTCCTGCGGCGTCGTCTGCTTCCACGTCTCGAACGCCTTCGCGGCGGCCTCGACGGCGCGGTCGACGTCCTCCGTCGGCGCTCGCCGGGACGTGGGCGATGACCTGGTCGTTGGCCGGGTTGACGACCTCGGCGTCCGCCCGTCGGCGGCCTCGACGAAGTCGCCGCCGATGAACTGCTTGTACGTCTTGACGCGGTCGAGCGACGTCGGTCATCGGGGTCCCTCCGGTGGCGAATCGGTCAGCGGGTCGAGCAGTGTTCGTCGATCCTGGTCCCGGCCATGAAGTCCGTCCCGTCACGCGGTCGGCGGTCCGGCGCATCGCGCCCGCGCGGCAGTCGACGCACGGCGCGACCACGGGCTCGACGACCCGCTCGCGAGGTGACCAGCGCGACGAGGCGATGCTCAGACCGCCGTCAGGAGGATCGCGGCGAACACGAGATCGGTCCGGAACGCTCGTCTGCGACAGCTGCATCCAGATCCCGAGGCCCTCGGTCGCGCCGACGTACTCGCGCGAAGATCGCCGCCGATCACCGCGTAGATCGCACGATGATCCGGAGGCCGGTGAACAGGACCGGCAGGGCCGACGGCCAGCGCAGCTTGCGGAACGTCTGGCGTCGCGGTCGCGCCGAACGAGCGCAGCAGGTCCGTCGCCTCGCGGGTCGACCCGGCCGAACCCGTCGAGCAGCGCGACGTGACCGGGAAGAACGTGACGAGGACGACGACAGGACCTTGGGCAGCAGCCCGAAGCCGAACCAGATCACGAACAGCGGCGCGATCGCCACGATCGGGATCGTCTGGCTCGCCGACGAGCAGCGGCTCGACCGCCCGGCGGACGGACGCCCAGCGATCCAGGCGACCGCCGACGGCGATCGCGCGAGCGACCGCGACAGGCACAGCCGACGAGAGCCTCGACGAGCGTCGGCACGAGGTGCCGGCAGCGCCTCGCCGCGCGAACTCCCAGAGCGACGCGACAGGACCCGGGACGGCGGCGGCAGGACGATCGGGTCTGACGCCCGACGACCGGGCATAGGCCTCCCAGACGAGGAGCGAGCCCGAGCACCAGCGACGGGCGGTGGCCCGAGCCGGCGCAGCCGGCCGTCGGCATCGGTCACGGCAGGAAGTCGTTCGTGAACAGCGACGCGTAGTCGGGCGGCGCGGTCAGCGGCTTGCCGTCCGCGCCGGTCAGCAGCCCCTGGTCGAACAGGAAGCCCGAGTAGCCCTGCCACTGCGCCAGCGTCTGGCGACCGACCTTGCCGTTCGCGTCGACGAGGTAGCCGCCCGTCCGCGAGGAACTCCTGGCTCGCCTTCGGGCAGCGCCGGGTTGGCGTCGAAGACGCCGGGGTTCTGGGCGACGAGGATCGGCGGCCGCGTCCGGGTCGAGCTCGCGGCGAACTCGAAGCCGCGGACGGTCGCCGCGACGAACGCTCGCGCCAGCTCGGGCTCGGCGTCGAGCCAGCGGCCGGTCGCAGGCGAGGACGACCTGGTAGAAGTCCGGGAACCCGTAGTCGTCGAAGGCGAACGTCCGCAGGTCGATCCCGCGCTGCTTGGCCTCGATCGCCCTCCCAGGCCGTGAACGTGATCGTCGAAGTCGGCCCGCTTGGCGTAGAGCGCCTCGTACGCCGCGGTGTCGAGCGTCGACGACCTTGAACGTCGCCCGTGCCGCCGTCGGCCTTGATCACGGCCTTGAGCGTCGGCACCTCGTTCGGGTAGCCGAAGCCGGCGTACGTCTTGCCGTCGAGGTCCCGCGGTCGCTGGATCGGCCGACGATGCGAGGACGCGCGATCTCCTGCGCGGTGTGCTGCAGGATCGCCATGACCGACACGATCGGCGCGCCGGCGGCGGCCGCGAACGTCAGCGCGTCCTGGAAGCTGATCCCGCATTCGGCCTGGCCGGCGGCCAGCAGCGCCTCGGGCGTGGTCGTGCCGTAGGGCAGGATCTCGAGGTCGACGCCGGCGTCGGCGTACCAGCCGTTCGCCTCGGCCACGATAGAAGCCGGTGTGGTTCGTGTTCGGCGTCCAGTCGAGGGCCAGGCGGACGGTCCTGTGGCGGTCCGGCGGAGGCGCTCGGGGCCGGTCGATGGCGATGGCGCCGAGCGTGCCGGACGTCGGCGACGACGCCGCGCTGGGCTGTGTGCTGGGTGACGTGGCCGAAGTGACTGCACCCCGACACGATCAGCAGGACGGCGAGTGCGGCAAGCGGCGAGTCGGTCCACTCGGGCTGCGCCCGGTTCGTGGTGATCACATCAGTCTCCAGTCGATCTCGAAACGCAACGACGCCGTCTCCGTTCCGGGGACGGCGTCAACGAGTCGACGGGCCTGCTTCCTTCGCCGGTACTAGCCGGATCAGGTTCCGCGGGTCTGTGGCGCTTGCCACACT
This sequence comes from uncultured Chloroflexia bacterium, assembly GCA_963842695.1. Lineage (GTDB taxonomy): Bacteria > Chloroflexota > Limnocylindria > Limnocylindrales > CSP1-4 > SPCO01. Next base: position 251,633 of record CAWJHK010000004.1, on the reverse strand, counting down.
CTCAGCGCACGATGCGCTCCCCGGAGGCGGTATTCGGTTGTGCGACCGATGGTACACCGTCCGTCCGGCACCGCCCGATCGGGACCTGTGGCAGATGACCTCGCGACTTCGACGATCCATCCTGATCGTGTCGAACCTTGCGCACGAGCGGTCACGAGGAGGTCGACATGAGAAGGATCGTCATCATCCTGGTGGGCATCGTGCTCGCCCTCGGCCTGGCGGCCCCGGTCCTGGCCGCCGATCCGAGAGCACACTGACGGACCGGTGCTCCTCGCCTTCAACGGCGACATCTCGATCCCGGCCGGCGACCAGGCCGACGTCGTGCATGGTCACCGGCGGCACGGCGACGATTGCCGGCGACGTCACCACGGTCGTCGTCCTCGACGGCAACGCCGTCCTCACCGGCGCGACCGTCGAGTCCGTCTTCGTCGCGCGCGGGACCGTGACGATCGACGCCGCAAGCACCGTCTCGGGCGACATTCGGACGCTCGACTCGACGGTGACCGTCGATCCGGCCGCGTCCATCGGCGGCGAGGTGTCGAGCCTCGAGGCCGACGTCATCGCCGCGACCGCGATCATCGCGCCGCTGGCATTGCTGTTCGTGCTCGGATTCGTCGCTGGTCACCATCGTCGCCGGCCTCGCGCTGGCCGCCCTCGGCGCTCGCCAGGTTCGCGCGGCCGAGCAGCTGATCAGCCACGAACCGGGTCAGACGCTGCTGGTCGGACTCGCCGGCCTGATCATCGTTCCGCTCGTGGCGATCCTGGCCATGATGACCATCGTGGGCCTGCCGCTCGGCCTGGCCATCATGTTCATGGTCTGGCCGGCCGCGGCCTACGTCGGCTACCTGGTCGCCGGGATCTGGATCGGCGAGTGGCTGCTGTACCGTGGAGACCGGCAAGCGCCCGAGCGGCCGTACATGGCGGCCGTCGTCGGGCCTGCTGATCCTCCAGATCGTCAGCCTCGTGCCGTTCGTCGGCGCGATCGCCAGCCTGTTCGGCTTCGGCGCGGTCCTGCTCCTCGCCTGGCGGGTCTTCCGTCAGCCGACTCCGGCAAGCCCGATCGTCGGCGCCGGAACTCCACAGCCGATGGGCATCTGAGCGACGCTGGGGCGCCTGGGGAACCTCAGACGCTCGAAGCCCCCGGCATCTCGCGGCCGGCGAGCCCGATCGGCTCGCCGGCCGTCTCGTGTCGCAGCCAGGTGACGATGTCCTCCACGACCTCGGGCCCCTCGGGCTCGTTGTGGAGCTCGTGTCGGAGACCCGGATAGGTCCGTCGTTCGACGAGCGGGGCTGTCGCGAGCATCTCGGAGGCGGAGGCCGGCACGAGCCCGTCGTCCAGGCCGTGCAGCACCAGGGTCGGGATCCCGAACCCTCGTGAAGCCTCGCTGCGAACCCGGCGCTGCTCGGCGAGGGCCGAGCGCCCCGAAACGCGCCGTGCCCGTCTTGGCGCAGAAGGGGTCGTCGACGGTCCGGGCCGCGACCGATCGGGTCGCGCGACAGGGTCGAGCCATCGATGCCGATGGGGATCGGCACGGTCGGTGCAACGCGCCCGATCCCCGCTGCCATCCACTTCTTCCAGCCCGGAAGCGTAGAGTCGAGCGCGGGCGACGACGAGCACGGCCAGGTCCGGCTTCGGTCGATCCGACAGCAGGTAGCCGGCAGCGATCAGCCCGCCGAGCGAGTGGGCGTACAGCACGACGGGGCGGCGACCGGCGGCTTCGGCTCGCACGTCGGCGAGCCGCTCGGCCAGGTCGTCGTGGTAGCTGCGACCAGCGATCGACGTCGCCGCGCCGGCCACCCGAGCCGCCCATCCCGCGGTGGTCGTAGGCAGTCACGTCGAGTCCGGCTCCTGTCAGCTGGTCGCCGACGTGCTCGTAGCGTCCGGAGTGCTCGCCGAGGCCGTGGACCAGTAGCACCGAGGCCCACGGCGGCCCGGCCCATGCACCGCCGGCCTCGGCTTCATCGACGGGCCAGTGGCGGACGAGCAGGTCCGTGCCATCGGCGGCGCTGACGTGACGGACGACCGAGGGCATGGCGGCAGCGTACGCCGGACGGACGGTCGCGGCATCGGCGTTCGCGGACATGCGAAGGCTCCACGACCCGCCGGCCGTGGAGCCCTGTCCTGAGGCGAGATGGATCAGGCGAACTCGCCGACCGGCTCGAGCGACTCGGCCGGCGTCGCGTCGCGCACGAGGGCGCGCGCCCCGGCCCGCGCCGGGATGAACAGCGCGGCCAGCGCCCCGAACCCGACGACGACCGCCCCGACCGCGATGGCCGGCTGCAGCCCGGCGACATAGGCCGCCGGCGTCGAGTAGTCGCCGTTGGCGCTGAAGATCGCCGCCAGGACGGCCACCCCGAAGACGCCACCGACCTCACGGATCGTGTTGGTCGCGCCGGACGCCTTGCCCTCCTGCTCGGGCCGGACGGCCGACAGGACGACGTTGGCGATCGGGCGCGAAGAACAGGCCCATGCCGACCCCGGCCAGGATGAACGGCACGACCATGTCCTCGTACGGGATCGTCGGGCTGACGATCGCGGCCAGCCACCCGAGGGCGACGGCCTGGAGCGCCATCCCGGCGGCCAGGATCGGACGGCCGCCGATCCGGTCGGCGAGGATCCCCGCGATCGGGGCGACGATGACGGGCATCCCCGTCCACGGCAGCGTGCGCAGGCCGGCCTGGAACGGGCTGTAGCCCTGGACCACCTGGAAGAACTGGGCGAGGAGGAACACCGAGCCGAACATCCCGAAGTACATCAGCAATGAGACGGCGTTCGAGGCACTGAAGGCACGGCTGCGGAAGAAGCTCAGCGGCAGCATCGCGTGCGTGTTGCGCGCCTCCCAGGCGACGAAGCCGAGGAGGAGGGCGATCCCGCCCGCGATCGCAGCGATCACCTGCGGGCTGTCCCAGCCCGAGGTCGTTGCCGTTGATGACGCCCCACACCAGGGCCAGCAGACCGCCGCTGACGAGGCCGAGCCCGGGGATGTCGAGGCGGCTGTCCGGGCCACGGCTCTCGGTCAGGCGAAGTGCGGCGAGCGGCATCAGGACGAGCCCGATCGGGACGTTGAGCCAGAAGATCCAGTGCCAGTCGAGGCCCTCGGCGATCGCGCCACCGACGAGGGGCCCGATCGCGATCGCGAGGCCGGCGATCCCGCCCCAGGCGCCGAGGGCGACGGCCCGTCGCTCCGGCGGGACCGCCGCCGACAGGATGGTCAGGGTCAGCGGCGTGACGATCGCCCCGCCGACCCCCTGGATCGCACGGGCGATGATCAGGATGTCGCTCGAGGGCGACAGGGCAGCCAACGCCGATCCGCCGATGAAGATGCCGATGCCGATCACGAACACGCGCTGGCGACCGAAGCGGTCCCCGAGCGCGGCTCCGGTGATGAGCAGGACCGCGAAGGTCAGGGTGTAGGCGTTGACCATCCACTGCAGGTCCTCGAGGCTCGCGCCGAGATCCTGCTTGATGACGGGCAACGCGGTCGTCACGACGAGGTTGTCGAGCGCGACCATGAACAGGGCGATCGAGGTGATCGCGAAGGTCCAGATGGCGGTCTGGCGGTTGCGGGGCATGAGTCGGGACTCCCTCACGGCTAAGTTAGTGGTCACTAAGTTCCAGGGCGAAAAAGGGGGACGAGCGTCGGGCGGTCTCAGGCGGCACCTCCCGGCTTCGAGAGGGCTTCGATCTGCTCCGGACGTAGCAGGCGCGCGAGCGACCAGGTCTCGGGCGACCCACCGAGCTCAAGAGCGGCCGCCACATTGAGCAGCATCCCCTCGGCGAAGAACAGGTGGATCGCCTCGTCGCTCGCGCCGCTGTCCTGCTTCACGAGCTCGTAGAGCGCGCCGAACTCCTCGCGCACGACCTGGCGGACGTCGTCGTCGCCGCACGCCGCGTAGGCCTGGAGCTGGGCCCGGAGGAGGTCGCGGTCGGCCAGGAGTCGCTTGTAGGCGTAGCCCATCAGCTGGAGGACGGTGCAGTCGTCCATGCCGGTCGGTGGTGGGCCCTTCGCAGCCTCGTGGAAGACCAACTGGACCCTCCGGAAGCAGTGGCGCGTCGCCGCCTGGAACAGCTCGCGCTTGGTCCCGTACAGCTGGAAGAGGTAAGGCTGCGAGACACCCACTGCCCGAGCGATGGATTCGGTCGAGGTGCCGGCGTAGCCGCCCTCGGCGAATGCGTGCATTGCCGCGACGACGATCGCGTCGCGACGCTCGTCGGCGGTGAGGCGAGTGGCTGGGACGGGTGTCATGCGCACTAACTTAGTGAGTACTAAGTTAGTTGTCAACCCCTTGTTCGGGAAGCGTGCCCGCTACGATGCCGCGATGGGCAACTGGGTCGAGATCGGCGATCGCGTCTTCGTGAAGCGATACGCGTTCTTCGACCAGAACATCGGGGTGGTGCTCGATGGGGACGAGGTGCTCGTGATCGACACCAGGTCGACCCACGTCCAGGGGCGCGAGATCATCGACGACCTGCGTGCCCTGACGACGTCGCGGGTGTCGGTGGTCGTCGACACGCATGGCCACTTCGACCATGCCTGGGGCAACCGCGTGTTCCGACCGGCCCCGGTCTGGGGTCACGAGCGCTGCGTGACATTCATGGAGCGGACCGGTGAGGCCCGCCGGGCCAGGGTCGCCGAGCAGAACCCGTCGATCGCCGACGACGTCGCGGAGGTCGTCCTCGATCCACCGGACCGGACGTTCGCCGAGACCGCCTACCTCGATCTCGGCCGACGCCGCGTCGAGCTGCGTCACCTCGGCCGCGGCCACACCGATCACGACGTCGTCGTGAGCGTCCGCGACGCAGGCGTGGTGTTCGCCGGGGACCTCCTCGAGAACGGGGCGGTGCCGTTCTACGCCGACGGCTACCCGCTCGACTGGCCCGAGACCGCTTCGCGGCTCGCCGAGCTGGTGACGAACGTGGTCGTGCCGGGTCACGGCGACCATGCCGGCCGACGCTTCGCCGAGGATCAGGCGAGCGCCATCTTCGCGCTCGCCGATCTGGCCCGGCGGATCCGCGGTGGCGAGCTCTCGATCGACGAGGCGGTGCTGCAGACCCCCTTCCCGGCCCATCCGGCCGAGGACGTCCGCCGGCCGCTTGAGCGGGCGCTCGCCCAGCTGCGCGGCGAGCTCGACGCCACAGGCGAGGCCGACCCAGGGGACTGACCGGCCGACGGCGGGCCTTGCCGGACGCCTCTCCCCTGCCCTACCCGCCGATCCGCACGATCCAGCGCCCGCGGGCCGAGCCGGCCAGGATGCCGTCGAGGGCCGTTTCGAGCGTATCGAGCGTGACCTCGGTGGCGTGGACGCCGAGCTCTCGTGGCCGGAGATCCGTGGCAAGCCGATCCCATAGCGCACGGCGCCGGGCGATGGGCATGGTGACGGAGTCCATCCCGAGCAGCGCAACGCCGCGCAGGATGAACGGGAAGACGGTGGTCGCCAGCCCCGCCCCGCCCGCGTTGCCCGACGCCGCGACCGCGGCGCCGGTCCGGAGGGTCCGCAGCACGTACGGCAGCGTCGCCGATCCGACGGCGTCGATCGCACCGGCCCATCGTTCCGACTCGAGCGGGCGTCCCTCGCCGGTCACCTCGTCACGGGTCAGGATCCCGGCCGCACCGAGGGCTCGGAGCCGCTCGACCTCGTCGGGCTTCCCGGTCGCCGCCCACACCTCATAGCCCCGGTCGGCGAGGATCGCCAGGGCCGTGCCACCCACGCCGCCGGACGCGCCCGTGACCAGGACCGGCCCGTCCGCCGGATCGAGGCCGCGGTCCTCGAGCGCCGCGACGGACATTGCCGCGGTGAACCCGGCCGTCCCGATCGCCATCGCATCGCGCGCGCCGAAGCCCGCGACGAGCGGCACGACCCAGCCGGCCGGGACGCGCTGGTACTCGGCATAGCCGCCGTGCCGCGCGACGCCGAGGTCGTAGCCGTGAGCGACCACGGTCGTCCCGGCGGCGATCGCCGGATCGGTGCTGGCCACGACCTCGCCGGCGAGGTCGATGCCTGGGATGAGCGGGCTGATCCGGGCGACCTTGCCATCGGCGCGGGTGGCAAGGCCGTCCTTGTAGTTGACGCTCGACCAGCCGACGCGGATGTCGACCTCGCCGTCAGGCAGGTCCGCCGCCCGGAACTCGCGGACCCCGCGCTCGACGCGCGGCGGCTCGGCGTCCGGGACGCGCTCGGCGACATAGGCGCGGAACGTGGCGGGGATGGCGGACATCGGGTTCCTCGTCGGGTGGGCGTCCCCGCCATCCTAGGCGCCCGCTCGGCGAACCGTTATGTGCGAGTCACGCGGCGGGCGTCGGCTCGATCGGTGTCGGGTCGGCGGAGTCCAGCCCGGCGGGCGCGTCCTGCACCGGGGCCTTCGGCGTGGGGTCGGGCGGCACGACCGGGGTCGGGGCCGGCGTCGGCTCGGGATCGGGCGACCCGTCGGCCGGTGGCGTCGGCACCGGCGAGCTCGCGTCGGACGGGGTCGGGCTGGCGGTCGGTGTCGGCGTCGGAACCGGCGCGGTCTGCTGACGCCACAGGTACTCGCGGAGGGTCAAGCCGCTCCTCCGGACCGCGGCCGCGACGCTACGACCGACATACCGGTAATGCCACGGCTCGTACGCGTAGCAGGTCACGCCGATCCGGCTCTTCGGGTAGGACATCACGAAGCCGTACTTCCAGGCGTTGGCCCGCAGCCAGGCGCCCGCCCTGGTCTTGCCCCAGTCGGCGTAATACCACGGCGCCGACCCTCCGTAGCTGCGGAAGTCGACCGTGGTCCCGAGCTGGTGCTCGCTGTGACCGGCCCGGGCGCTCGACTTGAGGGCGGCCGCATAGCCGGACACCCTGGACCAGTAGGCGAACGTCGATGCCTGCGTCGAATAGCTGCGGAATGCCGACTGGACGGCGAGCCGGGCGCCGGCCGCCCGAGCCGCCCTGGTCATCGCCCGAAGGTCCGCGACGACCAGCGAGCGAACCTTCTGCCCGCCATTCAGCCCCGCATCGGCGGTCGACCGCAGGTCCTTCGGGCTGTAAGAGGCCGGGCAGGCGATACGTCGTGTCGAGGAGCGTCCGCTTCCAGTCCGTGTAGGACCGGTTCACGGTCATCACGTCCGCCGTCCGGCACGGGGGCAGGGACCCGGCCGAGACCACGGTCGTAGCCACACCGGTCGCCAGGGCGACGGCGAAGAGGAGCACGACGAGGCGTGTAGTCCTCGCGCTGGGTCGGGACGACATGGTCGTCAGCGTGGCATCGAGGCACCACCCCGTCGACCCACCCGAACGTACCGCCTGGTCCCGGGCTGCCGGTGTCCCTCGGTCAGGACGGGCCCGCGCTCGGGCCCGACGTCCCCGGCTTGGCTGTCGGGGCAGTGCTGGCCGGCGGTTTGGCCGTCGGCTTCGGTGTCGGCTTCGGCGTCGATCTCGGTCGCGGCGTGGCGGGCGGACGACAACCCGAGACGCCGCTGCCGGAGACCTTGCCCGACGTCTCGGGCGCGAGGTACTTCGCAGGTGGCAATGTGCCGGCCGGCGTGAACAGATCGCCGGCGAGGGCCCGGATGTCCGGGATGTCCGGGACCTGGATCGAGCCGCGCGCGTCGTAGCGGCCCTTGACGAGCGGGTGATCGATGACTGCGCGATAGGTCTGCCCGCGACCGACATGGCTGGCGGCGTCCGCCAGATCCGGCAGGGCCTTGCGCGGGACGTTCGTCTCGACCGTGCCCGGCAGCGACTTGAGCAGGCCGATCGGGTCGTTGAGGAAGCCGCCCTTGACGATCGCGTCGCGGACGCCGGAGACGACCTCCTGCTGGCGCGCGGCACGGGTGAAGTCGCTCTCGCCGGCGGGCTTGCGGACACGTGCGTAGGCGAGCGCCTGCTGCCCGTTGAGGTGGTGCCGGCCGGAGGTGATCGAGAAGCCGTTCTCGTAGCCGTACTCGCTGTAGTGCGAGTCGCAGAAGCTCCGGGCGACGTTGACGTTGACCCCGCCGAGCGTGTCGATGACACGGACGAAGCCGCCGAGGTCGACCTTGGCGTAGAACTGGATCGGCTCCCGGAGCAGCGTGCCGAGCGCGTCCATCAACACGTCGTAGCCCTTGCCGTCCGAGCCGGGGAACTGGCGGGGATGGTTCCGCGCGTAGGACACGAGCGAGTTGATCTTGCCGCGGTACTTGCGCCCGTCCGAGAACGGCACGTCGACCATGTCTCGAGGGATCGACACGAGCGAGACGGTGTTCGCCACCGGGTCGAGGGAGACCACGATCATCGTGTCGGTCAGATAGGTGCTTCGGCCCACGCCGGAATCGACGCCGATGACGAGGCCGGTGATCCGCGGGACGCCCGGCGTCGCCGACGGCGCGGTCGAGGGCGACGGCTCGAACGACTGCGGTGGCGCGGTCTCGAGGTTGCTGGGATCGGGCTCCGGGGTGAACGATGGGCCGGCCGCGACCGGCGCCGGCTCGACGAAGATCTCGTCGGCGCTCTCGCGTGCGACGTTGGTGGCGTAGCCGGCATAGGCCTGCGGGACGATCACCAGCAGCACGATCAGAGCGGACGGAAGGAGGTCGCGACGCCCCGGCCGCGGCAGCGCGGGGTCGGTCAGGCTCGAGCCGACGGCCAGCAGCCGCCACAGGAGGAACAGCCCCTGGACCGCGAGCAGGGCCCAGATCACCTCTGACGCGAGGAGCTCGCCGATCAGCCGCGGACCGGAGGTGGTGAGCACGATCCACAACGCGGCGACGGCCGCGACCAGGACCGGTGCCAGGAACAGCAGCCCGAGGCGCCGGCGGCCGGCGACGAGGTGGCCGAGGCCGGGGATCAGGGCGTCGAGGACGGCCGGGACGTAGCGGGAACGGCGGTCACCGCTTGCGACCGGCGCTGACGGGGGCGCCGGCTGGGGGTCGTCGGTCACGGCCGCGAGCGTACCAGACGGTCACGAACCGGGTGTGTCGCTTTGGCCCTGCGAACGCCGGGGGAGGATCCCTCGTCAGCCGCGCAGGTAGGCGAGCACGGCCAGGACTCTCCGGTGGTCGTCCGGCGCCGGCAAGAGCTCGAGCTTCGAGAAGATGTTGGCGATGTGCGCCTCGACCGTCTTCGGCGCCAGGAACAGGATGTCGCAGATGGCCTGGTTCGAGCGGCCCTCGGCGATCAGCGCGAGCACCTCGCGCTCACGCTCGGTCAGATCGTCGAGCGGCACCCGCGCCCGGCGGCGGCCGACGAGCTGGGCGACCACCTCGGGATCGATGACCGACCCGCCGCGCGCGATCCGCCGGATGGCGTCGCTGAAATCGTCGAGGTCCTCCACGCGGTCCTTGAGCAGGTAGCCGACGCCGCCCGCGCCGTCGGCCACGAGCCGCATGGCGAACGTCGTCTCGACGTATTGCGACAGCACGAGGATGCCGACCGCGGTGCCGTGCTCGGCGCGGATCGCCTCGGCGGCCCGCAGGCCCTCGTCGGTGTGCGTCGGCGGCATCCGGATGTCCACGACGGCGACATCGGGCCGATGCTCGCGAACGGCTGTGAGCAGCTCGTCCGCCGTGCCTGCCTGGGCGACGACCTCGAACCCAGCCTCGGCCAGCAGCCGAGCGATCCCCTCGCGGAGAAGGACCGAGTCGTCGGCGAGGACGAGCCGCAGCGTCACGCGGCGTCGACCATGGCGCGCAGGGCCGATCCGGACAGCTCGTCCTTCGGGATGAAGCCCAGCCCCGGGTCCGCGGTGAGGCGCGGGCCGAACGCGCTCGCGTCCCGGCTGGACATCAGGACGACGTGCGGAGGTGGCCCGTCGACCGCGAGCTCGCGCGATACCTCGAACCCCTCGACGTCGGGCAGGCCGATGTCGAGCAGGACGAGATCGGGTCGGAGCGTCCGCACCACTGAGAGACCGGAGGCGCCGTCGACGGCCTCGCCGATCACCACGAAGCCTTCGGCCTCGAGGAGGGCTCGGGCGTGAGAGCGGAACCCGGCGTGGTCGTCGACGATGACGATGGTGTGCATGCCATCGACGGTGTCATGCGCTGACGACTCGCGCCACAGGGTTAACCCGCCATCGGAGCGGGCTCACCCGTCGGGATGTGGGCGAGGAGCCTCGTGCCGCCGCCCGTCGGGCTGAAGATCTCGAGTCGTCCATCGACCGCCGACAGCCGATCGGCCAGGCCGCGCAGCCCGCCGCCCGGGCCAGGGTTTGCGCCGCCGACCCCGTCGTCGCTGATCTCGACCGTCAGCTCGTCGTCGAACCACGCCGTGCGAACGAGCGCGTGGGTCGCGCGGGCGTACTTCGAGACGTTGGCGAGCGCCTCCGAGACGACGAAATAGGCGGTGGCCTCGACGGTCGGCGAGAACCGGCGGTCCGTTCCGAGGTCGACCGCGACGTCGACCGTCGAGCGATCGGCGAGGGACTCGATCGCGGACCCGAGGCCGGCCTCGGTCAGGATCTGTGGGTGGATCCCGCGAGCGAGCTCGCGCAGCTCGACGAGGGCGGACCGAGCCTCTTCGGATGCCTGCTCGAGGCTCCGACGCACCTCCGGGTCGGCGTCGTCACCCAGCTTGAGCTTGGCCAGGCGCAGGGCGAGGGTCAAGGACACGAGACGTTGCTGGGCGCCGTCGTGGAGATCCCGCTCGACGCGTTTCCGTTCCGCGTCGCCCGCGGCCACGATCCGGGCGCGAGACTCACGCACCTCGCCGAGCTGAGCCTCGACCTCGGCCTGCAGCCGATCGTTCTCCACGGACAGCCGCACCGCGCTGGCCACGGAGGTCACGAGGGCCGGGTCGTCGAGCAGGACCGCGTCGTGCAGGATCGCCGCGATCGGCTGGCCATCTCGTGCGAGGAACGTGACCGCCCGCCCCGACTCCGCGGCCGGCAGGATCGCGGGCGAACCGTCGGCGGCGACGTAGTCTCGCGTCTCGGGCGACCAGTAGGCGACCGTCAGGCCGGGATCCCCGAGCGCGTTCGACAGGGCGTCGCGGAGACGCGCCGGGGTCGGCATCTCGCCGAGCTCGACCACGAGGTCCGCGATGGCCGACCGAGCCATCCGCGTCCTTAGCAGGCCGACCAGGAAGCCGATCGGGATCAAGGCTCGGGTGAGCGCCTGGGTGATGCCGGCGGCGATCTGCACCTCGGCCGGGGCGTCGATCGCGCTCGCGACGGTCGCGAACATGATCGCGACGACCAGGATCGTCGCGGGCAGAAGGACCGGGGAGTAGATCCGCCGGGCCGGACCCGATGCGCGCGCCCAGCGCGTCGCGAAGATCGCCAGGAAACCGCACAGGACGAAGATGCTCGTGAGATGCGACACCAGCATGGCGGTGTCGGCCAGGCCCGGGTCCCGGATCAGGAGGAACGGATTGTCGTACGTGCCGCCGACCGCTCGCGGGTCGAAGCCGGCGAAGGCCGCGAGGTTGGCCGACAGCATCGCCACGCCGATGACCGCGAGGAAGACTCGATCGACGTCGGACCGCAGCGTCCCCCACGGGAACGCGAGGATCAGGTAGCCGAGCAGGACGTCGGACATGGTCGTGGCCAGCAGGCCGACCAGGGCGAGCTCCGGGACGGCGCCGTCCTGCAGTGGGTCGAGCAGCAGGAGCAACCCTGTCGCGACCATCACTCGGCCGGTGCGGTTGGCCGGGCGGAGTGTCCAGGCAAGGAGGCCCGTCGCGAGGTACGTCCCGCAGACGACACCATTGATCACGATCCGGATGGTTGCCGCCTCCGTGGCCGCCAGGTAGGCGAGGCTCGCCAGCAGCAGGAACGGGGCGGCCATGATCGTCAGGCGACGCAGAGTGCGGTCGGTCGTGCTGGTCATCGTCGTGACCACACGCCTGGGACGGTCAGGCTGAGCACCCGGCCATCGTGCCATGACACGCCTGTGCCAAGCACGAAAAACCGCGGATCCGTGCGCCGTACCCGGGCTGACCCTGACGATCCCATGGGGTATGCCCGACCGCGATGGCGGGACCTCCCCGATGGATGGCGGCCCACGGGGGCCCACGCTCCAGCAATCGACCGACCGCCACCTGAGCGGACGAGAGGGAGCAGAACGATGAACGCACCGCAGACTTCGATCACCGATCAGACCGCATCGCGGAGCGCCTGCCTCGTCGCCGGCTGTTCCTGCAAGGATGCCCGGATCATCTCCACGCGCCGCGTCGCCTTCGTCGCCAGCCTGGCCCGGGCGAACGGCGAGACCGCCGATCGGGTGGTCGCAGCCGAAGCCGGCTGGCGGATCCCGTCCTGGGTCGACACCACCGCTGCCTGACCACACGCCGGCGCTATTGCCGGCACCTCGCCTTCCCGCGCAGCGACCGGCGTCCGCCAAGGGCGCCGTTTCTGCGTGGTCGCGCGGCGGGTGGCGTGTCACCGGTACCGAGCTTCGCCGGCGTCGGGGCCAACCCTGACCAACGTCGCTGGCCTGCCCCGATGTCCGGGACAGTGCTCGAAACGACTCTGATCCCCAACGCTCGCCCATCCATCAGCCCGAGCGAAATCAAGGGAGATCCCGAAATGTCCGCAAAGCATGACCCCGGCCGATCCGGCAAGCCGGTCACCGTCCGGGTCGCCACATGGAGCGCCCGCCACCGCTGGCCGGTCTTCGTCCTCTGGTTCGTCTTCACCATCGGCCTGTTCGCGACCAGTCTCGCGATGGGCGGAACGAGGACGATCCAGGGCACCCAGCAGTCAGGCACCACCACCGAGTCCGGCATCGCCGAGACGACGTTCAACGCATCCGGCGGCGGCACGCCGCACGAGGAGTTCGTCCTCGTGGTCAGCAGCTCGAGCGTCCCGGCCACCGATCCGGCCTTCCGGGAAACCGTCGCGAGCCTCGTCAACGCCCTCGGCGGTACCACCGATGCCGCGGGGGCTGCCGCGTTCACCCAGTTGGTCGATCCCTACAGCGTGCCGGCCGAGGCGGGTCTCATCTCCGCCGACGGCACCAGCGTCCGGATCGTCGGGACCGTTGAGGGTGACGCCGCCGCTCTCACGCCGAAGCTCGCCGCCGTCCGTCCCGTCCTCGACGCGGCCAGGGCCGCCAACGCCGGTTACTCGATCCACGCCCTGAGCACGACCCTGATGACCGAGGACCTCAACAAGATCATCCTCGCCGACCTCGATGGGTCGCTCAAGCTGACCCTGCCGCTGACCTTCCTCATCCTGCTGGTCGCGTTCGGCGCCGTCGTCGCCGCCGGCGTCCCACTCGTCCTCGCCCTGTCCTCGCTGCTCGCCGGCTTCGGCATCCTTGGCATCTACAGCCAGGTCGTTGCGCCGGTTGCCGCCAGCGCGAGCCAGCTCGTGCTGCTGATCGGCCTCGCCGTGGCCGTCGACTACTCGCTGTTCATCATCACCCGGTTCCGGTCGGAGCGCCGACTCGGACGCGAGAAGCACGCGGCGATCGAGGTCGCGAGCGGCACCGCCGGTCGCGCGGTCTTCTTCTCGGGCATCGCCGTCGCGATCTCCATCGCGGGCCTGTTCACGCTCGGCGTCGACATGCTCACCTCGATGGCGATCGGTTGCATCGGTGTGGTGCTCGTCTCGGTCCTCGGCAGCCTGACCTTCCTGCCGGCCACGCTGGCGATCCTCGGCGATCGCGTCAACCTCGGCCGCATCCCGTTCCTCGGCCGTGATCGCAACGAGGGCACGGGGATGTGGGCTCGCGTCGTCGGGCTGGTCGTCCGCCGGCCGGTCGTCCTCGGGCTCGTCGCGATCGCCGTCCTGGCATCGATGGCCCTGCCGCTCGGTCATCTCCGCATGGGCCAGACCGACATCACCAGCTACCCGGCCGAAGTCGACGGCGTCGCCGCCGTCAAGCTCCTCAACCAGAAGTGGCCGGAGGGCACGACCCTCCAGCTGCACGTCGTCGTGACCCACGCCGACCAGCCGGCCACGCAGGCTGCGATCGCGGACCTCGAGACGGCGGCCATCGCGGCCGGCGGGCTCCATGGACCTGCGGTCGTGACGCCGTCCGCCGACGCGTCCGTCGCCCGCGTGACCTTCGTCATGCCGGGCTCCCAGAACGACCCGGCGAACCACGAGACCGTCGAGCGCCTGCGCTCCGACGTGATCCCGGCGGTCTTCGCCGACCTCCCCGAGGTCGACGCCTACGTGTCGGGTGCCGCGGCGACCGTCCTCGACTCGACCAGGGTCTTCAGCGACGGGCTGCCGATGGTGTTCGGCTTCGTGCTCGGCCTGTCGTTCCTGCTACTCCTCGTCGCGTTCCGCTCGATCGTCATCCCGACGACCGCGATCCTGCTCAATCTGCTGTCGATGGCTGCCGCCTACGGCGTCCTGACCCTGGTCTTCCAGGACGGTTGGCTGGCGAGCTCGATCGGCGTCACGCCGGGTCCCGTCATCGAGGCCTTCGTCCCGCTCTTCGTGTTCACGATCGTCTACGGACTGTCGATGGACTACCACCTGTTCATCCTCACCCGCATCAAGGAGGCTCGCGACCAGGGCCTCGACTCGCGCGAAGCCGTCGCCCGGGGGATCTCGGTCACGGCCGGGACCATCACCAGCGCGGCCGCGATCATGGTCATCGTCTTCGCGGTCTTCGTGACCATGAAGTTCGCCTCCATCCAGCAGCTCGGGCTCGGCCTGGCCGTCGCGGTCTTCATCGATGCGACGATCATCCGGACGGTGCTCCTGCCGGCCACCATGCGCCTTCTCGGCGACTGGAACTGGTACCTCCCCCGGGTGCTCGGCTGGCTGCCCCACGTCACCATCGAGGTCGAGTCGCACGACGGCCCGACGGAGACCCCGGTCGCGCATCCCGCGGGCGCGGGCGTCCAGGTCGGTGGTGCGGCGGCCGGCGCGTACGCCCGGCCCTGACCGTCCCCCACTCGCCTCTTGCCGGGCGGCACCTCAAGGGCCGCCCGGCACTTCGATTCCGGGCCGCCCGGCGCGTCAACCCCGGGTCGCCCGAGCGGGGACAACCCTGCCACGAGTCGCGGGACGACCCCGATGGCCGGGCCTCGAGCTCGGCCCATCCTCGCTACATCGCCATCCGCGACAGCACCATCCACGCACAGGAGTTTCCGATGACCAACGCCATCTCGATGGCCGGCCTCACCAAGCACTACAAGGGCGTCCAGGCATTGACAGACCTGACGCTCGACGTGCCGGCCGGCACGATCTTCGGCTTCCTCGGCCCGAACGGAGCCGGCAAGTCGACCACCCTCAAGATCCTGGCCGGGCTCGCCCGACCGACGGCCGGCAGCGCCACCGTCAACGACGTCGCCGTGTCGGCCGCCGGCGACCACCGCCGCGAGCTCGGCTACCTCTCGCAGGACCCCCGGTTCTACGGCTGGATGACCGGGCGCGAGACGCTCCGCTACGTCGCCGACGCCCACGGCACCGACCGTGACCTCGACCGCTGGATCGACCAGCTGCTCGAGCGGGTCGGGATCGCCGAGGCCGGCGATCGCCGGACCTCCACCTATTCCGGCGGGATGCGCCAGCGCCTCGGGATCGCCCAGGCACTGGTCGGCCGCCCGGCCGTGATCCTGCTCGACGAGCCGGTCTCGGCGCTCGACCCGATCGGGCGCAAGGACGTCCTCGACCTGATGCGCGAGCTGAAGGGCGAGACGACCGTGTTCTATTCGACCCACATCCTCGACGACGTCCAGCGGGTCAGCGACCACGTCGCGATCCTCGACCACGGTCGCCTCGTCAAGGCGGCACCGACCCAGGTCCTGCTCGGCTCGTTCACCAAGGACACCCTCAGGGTCGTCGTCGGCGGCGCCGACGACTCGACCGATGTCGGGCTCCGTGCGCTCGCCGGCGTCACGTCGGTGGTCGTCACCTCACGCGATGGCGAGACGACCACGTTCGACGTGTCGACTCGCGACGGCGCCTCGACCGACGTGCAGCGCTCCATCACCGGCTTTGCCGTCGCGGCGGGCCTGACCCTCATCTCCAACACCGAGGAGACGCTCGATCTCGAGACGGTCTTCCTGCGGTTGATCGATCAGAAGGAAGTGGCAGCATGAACGCCCAGTCCCTGGCCCTCGGGCCCGCCACCGCTCGGGCATCTGCCCGGAGCGGGATGTTCCTCGGCTTCGGAACGTTCTTCCGCAAGGAGATCACCGACTGGGTTCGCAGCCGACGGGCGCTGATCGTCGGAGCGTTCGTGATCGCGTCGGCGGTGTTCATGACCCTCATCCCCTTCGTCGTCCAGTTTTCCGGTCAGCCGAGCAGCGTGCCGCTGTCGATGGATCCGACCGACAACGTCCTGCTTGGTTGGGCCGGCCAGACCATGGCAGTCGTGGCCCTGCTGGCCTCGATGAGCCTGTTGTCCGGCGAGCGCGATCGTGGGACGCTGGCCTGGAGCTTGACCCTCCCGGTCTCCCCGACCAGCGTCCTCGCGGCGAAGTGGCTGGCGGCGGTCCTCGCGCTCGGCGCTGTCACCATCGTCGCCCCGCTCACCGTCTCGGTCGCGGTCGCGACCGTCGCGTACGGGGGCCTTCCGGATCTCGGTTCGGTCGGGCTCTTCGCAGCGATGTACGTCGCGGTTCCCGCGTTCTATGTCAGCCTGACCCTCGCGCTCGGTACCGTGATCAAGAGCACCGCGGGGATCGCCGGCATCGGCTTCCTCGTCATGTTCCTGCCGATGATGATCGGCGCGCTCGTCCCGGTGATCGGCGAGCTGAGCCCGACCGAGATCGGTGCATGGGCACGAGCTGTGGCGACCGGGCAGCAGGCGTCGCCCCTGACGCTGATCGGGTTCCTCGGTTCGATGGCGTTCCTGGCCATCGCCGCCAAGGCGATCTTCGACCGCCAGGAGGTGTAGTCGGCCATTCCACGCTCGCGACGCCGGACGGCGGCCCCACCCGGGGGTCCCGTCCGGCGTTCGTGATTCCCGGACCAGGAGGTGCCACTCGGGCTCGGCTCGCCATCGTCGGTTATCATTCCGGCTCCCACTGGCGAGTGGCCAAACGGTAAGGCACCTGACTCTGGATCAGGGGATTCAAGGTTCGAATCCTTGCTCGCCAGCCAATCTCTCCCCGGCAGCCGTAGCGCGTGCCGCGTCTCCATCACCCATGAGTCGGGAGTCGCTGCCAGGTGAGCCTCGAGACACCACCCACGCCGGACCGGGGCGATTTCATCCGCGACATCGTGGCAGCCGACCTCCGCGAGGGACGCCAGAGCGAGGTCGTCACCCGCTTCCCTCCCGAGCCCAACGGCTACCTCCACATCGGCCACGCCAAAGCGATCTGCCTCAACTTCGGCATCGCCGGTGAGTTCGGTGGTCGCTGCCACCTTCGGTTTGACGACACCAACCCGATCAAGGAAGAGCTCGCGTACATCGACGCCATCCAGTCCGACGTCCGCTGGCTGGGCTTCGACTGGGGCGAGCACCTCCACTTCGCGTCCGACTACTTCGAGCAGCTGTATGCATGGGCCGTCCACCTGGTCGGCGCCGGGGACGCCTACGTCGACGATCTCTCGGCAGACGAGATCCGCGAGCATCGAGGGACGCTGACCGAGCCCGGTCGCGACAGTCCCTGGCGGGATCGTGGCGTCGACGAGAACCTCGACCTGCTCGACCGGATGCGCGCGCGGCGAATTCCCGAATGGGGCCCGCGTACTGCGCGCGCGGATCGACATGGCATCGCCCAACATCAACCTGCGTGACCCGGTCCTGTACCGGATCGTCCACGCCACGCATCCGCGCACCGGCGACGCATGGTGCATCTACCCGACGTATGACTTCGCGCACGGCCAGTCCGATGCCATCGAGGGCATCACCCACTCGATCTGCACGCTCGAGTTCGAGGCCCACCGGCCGCTGTACGACTGGCTGATCGAGCACCTGCCGGTGCCGTCCCGGCCCCGCCAGTACGAGTTCGCACGGCTCAACCTGACCTACACGATCCTGTCCAAGCGCTTCCTGCTGCGCCTGGTCGACGAAGGGCGCGTCCGCGGCTGGGACGACCCGCGGATGCCGACGATCGCGGGCCTCCGCCGGCGTGGCTTCCCGGCCGAGGGCATCCGCGACTTCGCGACGATGATCGGCGTCGCGAAGGCCGACAGCACGATCGAGATGGGGCAGCTCGAATACGCCGTCCGAACGGTCCTCAACCGGACCGCGCCGCGGCGGTTCGCGGTCCTCGATCCACTCAAGATCGTGCTCGAGGACTACCCCGAAGGGCAGGTCGAAAGGCTCGAGGTCCCCAACAATCCGGAGGATCCCGGCGACCGGCACCCGCCCCGTCGCCTTCGGCCGGGAGCTGTGGATCGAGCGCGACGATTTCATGGAGGATCCGCCCGCCAAGTTCTTCCGTCTCGCCCCGGGACGCGAGGTCCGTCTCCGCTCAGCGTACTTCATCACGTGCCGGGATGTGGTCAAGGACGCATCCGGGAAGGTCGTCGAGCTGCGCTGCACCTACGACCCGGCCACGAGGGGCGGCGACGCGCCCGACGGCCGCCGGCCCAAGGCGACGCTCCACTGGCTGTCAGCCGCCCAGGCGGTGCCGGCGGAGGTCAGGCTGTACGACCACCTCTTCGCGCGTCCGGATCCGGGATCGGGCGGACGAGACCTGCTCGATGACCTGAACCCGGCGATCCGAGACCGTGCTCGAGGGCTGTTACGTCGAGCCCGGCCTCGCCGAGGTTCCGGCCGGCACGTCCGTGCAGTTCGAGCGGCTCGGCTACTTCACGCCGGATCCGGACTCCGCGCCCGGCCGTCTCGTCATGAACCGGACGCTGACCCTCAAGGACACGTGGGCCAAGGTCCAGGCGCGAGGGGCGAGCGGTTGAGGCGGCCGCACCTCGCACGGTAGACTCGTGAGCGCCCTGAGCGGCGCCCGCTGGCGAGTGGCCTAACGGTAAGGCACCTGACTCTGGATCAGGGGATTGAAGGTTCGAATCCTTCCTCGCCAGCCACTTCGCCGGCGTGCGTGGGTCTGCGGATCGATCGCATTCGGTGCCTCTCTGCACCACGAGTGGAGGTCGACCACGCCTTCCTCGACTAGGAGGCGAGCCGGAGGGCGACGGAGCACCGCCGCCCTCCGGGTGATGGTCAGTCGACCTCGCGGAGCCGCCCGGTCTCGACCTCGTAGATCAGGCCGTGCACGGGCACGTCCTTCGTCCACGGGTGTGACCGGATCCGCTGGACCTGGGCACGAAGGTTGTTCTCGAGCTCGCCGAACGCGCCGAGCGGGAGGTCGACCGCCGTACCGGTCTGCTCCGCCAGGTCACGGCGGACCTCGGCGTCGTCGAAGGTGAGCATCCCGCATCCGGTGTGCTCGATGACGATGACCTCCTCCGTGCCGAGCAGTCGCTGGCTGATGACGATCGACCGGATCGCGTCGTCGCTGGCCAGGCCGCCGGCATTCCGGATGATGTGAGCGTCGCCGCTGCGCAGGCCGAGGACGTCCTCGACCGTCAGTCGTGCGTCCATGCAGGCCAGGACGGCCAGTCGGCGGCCGGGTGGCAGCGGCAGCGTCGATCGATCGAACTGCGCCACGTAACGCTCGTTCTCCTGCAGGGCGCGCACGTACTCCGGGGTGTGTGTCTGGATCGCCATGGGTCGTGGTCTCCGTCAGTGACGTGGGGCGTGGCCGTCGGCAGGGCGAGCCTCGGACCCGACCGGCTCTACGTGCTGAAGACCCCTTGCCGCGAAGAGGCGCGCACGTGGAGCGAGTCCGGGACTCGCTCGGGACACGCGCAGCGACAGCAGATGGCGGCGTACACGCCGACATGATGCCCGATGCGGGCCAGAGGCGTTTGCAGCGTCTCGACCCGCGGCCTGACCGCCGATCTCGCGGTCAGAGCTCGAAGGAGTCGGCGTACACGATCCGTTCTCGTACGAAGTCAAGCGGCGAGATCGACATCGTCGCGTCGGTCGCGACCAGGTCGCGCGGGAACGTCTCGATCTCCGTCACCAGGATGCGGTGGCGGCCATCCCCGAAAGCACCCGCGGGCAGACCCAGCTCGCCGGCCCAGGTCACGTGGTACCCGCTCGCGTCGGGGGCGAGGATCGTCTCGCTGCCGAGCCGCTCCCAGCCGAGATCTCCGGGGATCCCCGGGATCCGGCGTTCGACGACGGCGCGCATGACCGTATTCGGCGCATCCTCGTCGAGCTCACCGAGGTCGTAGAAGACCTGCGGGAGCGGCGTGACGGGGCCGAGGATGTTGCGACCGGCGTAGCCGCTCACGGTCACGGTGGCGCCGCCGCGCCTGCGTGTCACGACGGCGGTCCGGTCCGGGACGACCTGGATGAAGTCGGTCTGGATGACCCGCGAGAGATGTGCCCCGTCGAGCGACATCGGCTGGTATCGCGCCAGGGCGAGGCGCACGAACGGGAAGTACGACGGTCCGAGATCGAGCTCGAGATCGCCATACCACGCCCCCCGCGATGCGTCGAAGAACACCTCGTGCCCGGCGACCATCACCTTGGCCACCCCGGGAAGCTCCCCGATGGTCAGGGGCCCGTCGGTAGCGATTCGCCGGGGAAAGGCGGCCGGCGTGGCGGGCTGGTCCGTCACGCGTGACGCCCACACGGGATCGTTCCCCCATTTGGTCACGTACGGATGCAGCATCCGATGGATGTCGGCCTTCGACACCATCGAAGCCAGGCTCGCCGAGCCGAGCGCCGCCTCGACTCCCATCGCCCCCGACGCCGCCATCAGCCGAGGATCCGTTGCCGATGACGCAATGGAGCGCGACGACGTGGTCGACACTGCCCGCCCGACGGTCCGCGCCGGCCTCGGTCGACCGGTGCACCGCGCTTGGCGGGGGACCTGGCGGTGGCGGCCTTGGTGGCCGCGGCGCTCGCCGAGACACCGGTGGCCGCGGCCTTCCATCCCCGTGGGACCTTCGAGCCGGGTTCGAGGACGACCCCGAGCAGCTCGCCGTCGCCCGACGAGAACCACGGTCGCCGCAGCCAGACCCGGAGTGATGAGCCGTGCCGGACGTGGGTCCGGATAGGCCCTTCGTCGGTCCGATCCCAGCGGAAGGTCGGAAGGACGTACATGACGTCAGGGGCAGCCGGACGCGCCGTGCTCCGCACGTGGTGGACGAGCGCCTTCCTCTCCGTGCCGTTCGCGTCCTCGGTCGGCTCGACCCGGATGATCGCGTCGGGGTCATCGGCGATCGGTCGAGGCAGGTACTCGCGGAAGCGTGTCGTTGCGACGCTGTGATAGAGGACGCGGCGGTACTTGGTATCGCCGAACTCGTGGCGCGACAGGCGGCCCGTCGCGGTCAGCGGGGCCTTGTCCTCGCCGGGTCCGATCTCCCAGCCGAACCCGCGGGCGTCGTGGTGGACCTCGGTTCCAAGCGCCTTCGTGCGCGGCAGGTCATCGGTCAGCAGATCGACGTCCTCCGTCCATGTCGCATAGACGTCGAGCCGACCGGTGCTCCTGGCGTGACATGCGATCCAGCGCTGGAACGTGGCGTTCGTGTCTCCGAGCAGGCGGTAGTGCGTCACGTCGGTCATGTCCGGGACTGCGAGTGGATGCTGGACGGCATGGGTGAAGGTGATCCAGCGGAATGGCGTCAACATCCAGTGGCGGCCGTGGACGGCGGCATCCTCGAGCGTGGCCGTCCGGTCTGCCTCGGGGGTCCAGGCCCAGATCGCGAGGTCGGCCAGCCGGCCGTCGGGAAACAGCGAGGACAGCTGCGCCCGGATGACCTCGGCCTTGGGGAGCTTGACCTCGAAGATCCCGCCGACGAATTGGGCGGTTGGCGGACCAATGCTCTCGGACAGGCGGAGGCGGAACGGCGCGAGGTCCGGCCACGCCCCGGCGAACGGAGCCTCGGCATGGAACACCTCGGCCCCGGTGTGATCGAAACCGGTCATCGCGACACCGACGGCCAACGGGTCGGGCAGGTACGGCAAGACCACGTCGCTGCCCGGGTGAATGGCATACGCCCCGTCGCCGAGCGGCTGGCCGCGATCGGGTAGCGGAAGTCCGGCCGGGACCGTTTCGATCGGCGACTGGGCGATGGTCTTCTGCCCGGTCGTCGTGTCGATCACCGACTCCTCGAGGAACGTACCGGCTTCGCGGAGCGCGGTCCGCAACGCCGCCGTCGCCTGGGCTGGGCCCGACGAATGCCGCTCTCGAACCTGGACGTCCTGCTCGGCCATCAGCTGTGAGCCCTTCGGGCGGCGCCAGGTGCCGCTGCGAGTCCTCCGCGTACGCGTGTGGCGGCTTGGCATCCGCGAGCGCCGCCACGACGGTGGGCGGACTTCGCATAGGTCGCCGGCCGCGACGCCATCGTCCGAGCGGATCACCAGGTGCTCGAGGGACTCCCCTTCCGTGTCGACGTGACGACGCAAGACCGTCGGCGACGGGACTGGCTCGAATCGGACGTACCGCTGGGTCTCCGAGGCAACCTCCGGCCCGGGCAGCTTGATGTCCTTCTCGGCGAAGCGCACGGCTGTTTCCGGCGAGGTCCACGGTCCGGATTCGCATCCGGTAGGTATGCCCAACGCCACGCCGGTGTCGTCGTCGCAGACGGGTGCCGCCAGCAGGCGGATCGTGCCGGTTCGCTCATCCGCCGGCGAGTCGTTGCCGTCGATCACAAAGTCCTGGTACCAGCCAGTCCAGGTTGCGGCCGATGCCGCCGAGAAGTAGACGCGCAGGTTCGGGAAATCGATCGGACCGGCGATCAGGGTCGTGCCGGCCGACCCGGTCGACGCCTCCACCTCTCGTCGGACGGTGAACCCATCGATGCGGCTGACCTTGGTGCAGTCGATATCGTCGATCTCGAGCTTGAAGTTCGACGCCAGCCAGAGCTTGACGTTGCCCTTGCCGAGCGGGATCGCGAGGCTGCCGCCGGGGTTGGCGACGCCGATGGAGGACGGCGAGACGAACCGGACGGTCACGGCCGCCGGGCTCTTGTTCGCCGCGTCAAACGCCGGGACGACCGTCTCGGCGATGATCGCACCGTCGAACGCCTGCTCAAGAACGACGGTGTAGTTGCTGGCGCACACGAGCAGCGCGCCGTCACGTGTGGGAGGGGTGGCGGCCCACGACGAGGCGATCCACTCGAACAGGCCCGATGAAGTGAGCCCCGCGAACTCGACGACGAAGTCGGCGACGTGACGCGCACCCAGGTGCTTGTCGACGACCTGCTCGTTCGGCAGGGCATCGCGAAGTACGTCGGCGAACACGCGGCCGCCGCGACCATTGCGCAGCAGCGAGACACCAGGTGACGGTCCGTCGTCCAGACGGAGCCCGAACGGGTGTGCTGCTATCCGCCCTCCCGCCTGGGGCATCATGCGGCCTCGCTCGCGACCACACCACGCCGGATGCCCGCGCGACACCCCCGTGCCTCGTCGGCAGCATGCCGGCCACAGCCAGCCACGACCCCGAGGTTATCACCGCCGTCCAGCCGGCCCGTACGTGGAGTCGTGGTGGTTGGGCGGTGCCGCTATCCTCCGAGCGTGCACGCAGCGGACGCCCCGGCCGAGGCCCAGACCACGCCCCGGTCGAGCGGGGCCTTGAGCCTGCCGGCCGGGGCGCGGCTTCTCCACATCGGCCCGCCCGGCACCGGTGCCGCCACGATCCAGGGTGCTTTCCATGCAGCCCGCCAGGTCATCGCGGAGCAGGGCGTCCGCTATGCCGGCCCGACGGTCCAGCCCGTCCTTCCGATCCTGGCCGTCACCCGGCGGGCCGGACCGACGACCGGCCGTCCACCGTCGATGCGCCACTGGCAGGACCTGGTCCGCGACGTCACATCGGCGGGAGAAGACCGGGTTGTCATCAGCAGCGAGCTGTTCGCGGACGCCGAGCCCGACGCGATCAAGACGATCGTCGGCGACCTGGGCACCGACCGCATCCACGTCGCGGTCACGCTTCGCCCGCTGGCGGCAGTCATCCCCTGGCAGTGGCAGCAGTTCGTCCAGCAAGGGTTGCGCACGTCGCTCGACGACTGGCTCCGGGCGATGCTGGACGGGGCCGACGCGACCCCGCCGCCGACCTTCTGGCATCGACAGCGGCACGATCGCCTGGTCGCGCGATGGGCCCGGGTGGTCGGCCCGGAGCACCTGACCGTCGTCACGTCCGACGAGGCGGATGCCACCGGCCCCCTTCGGGTGTTCGAGGAGCTCGTCGGCCTGGCCGAGGGGACCCTGGTCGCGAGCGACGATCCGCCCGACCGGGCCATGACCTTGCCCGAGGTCGAGGTCGTCCGCGCATTCAACGAGCTGTTCCGGCAGGAAGGCCTCGGGACGGCCCTCCACGAGCAGGTCATGCGCTACGGCTCGGCCCCGTACGTCATGGCGCGCGAGCCCGCCGCCGACGAGCCGGCGATCGAGCTTCCCGCGTGGGCGGCAGATCCGGTGACCGAAATCGCCCGTGAGATCGTCGCCGGCATCGCGGCGTCGGGTGTTCGCGTCGTGGGCGCGCTGGAACCCCTCGCGCGCGTGCCGGATCCGGGCCGAGCGGACGCTCTCGACCCGTCGATCACGCCCGAGATCGCCGCGGCGGCGGCGGTCGGTGTCGTCCTGTCGACGGGCCTCGCGCGGGGCGGCGCGGCTCGCATCCCGGTCACGGCCGAGACGCCGGAGGACCCCATCCACGACCCCGACCCGTACATCCCGCGCCCGACCATCGAGCCGCTCGCCCTCGTCCGCCTGTCCGCGTTCGAGATCATGGGCGTGCTCGTCCGGCGCACCGTCTCAGCCGTCGCCCGCCGCCTCCGGATCGGGGGCCGGCGCCCTGGATGACGGTCGCCGAGGATCGCCGATCGCTGCTCCTGCCTGAAGGAACGAGGCTCGTCCACATCGGCCCCCACAAGACGGGGACCACGTCGCTCCAGTCGGCGTTCCATGCTCGGCGGGCAGAGGTCAGGGCGCAGGGTGTGCGCTACGCGGGCCGGACCACGCAGCCGGTGGCACCGGTGATGGCCGTCACCGGCCACACCCAGGTCATCTACGGACCGACGCCTCCCCCGATCAAGACGTGGAACGCCCTCGTCCACGAGATCGTGAGCGCCCGCGAGCCGCGGGTGCTGCTCAGCAGCGAGTACTTGTGCGAGGCGTCGCCGGGTTCGATCGCGACGATCGTCGGCGACCTCGATGCCGCCCGGGTGCATATCGTCGTCACGCTGCGCCCGCTCGCGAAGATCCTCCCCTCGCAGTGGCAGCAGTTCGTCCAGGCGGGAACCCGCACCTCCTACGACGACTTCCTCGTCACCATCTTCGGCGGCAAGGGCGAGGGACAGGCGCCGCTGTTCTGGCGGCGCCATCGGCACGACGAGCTGATCGCCCGATGGGTGGCGGTCGCGGGCGTCTCGAACGTGACCGTCGTGGCCGTCGACGACCGCGACCATTCGATGGTGCTGCGCGTCTTCGAGGAGCTCACGGGCCTGCGTGAGGGAACGCTCGAAACCGCGGCCGATCGGGCGAACCGATCGCTGACGTACCCGGAGGTCGAGGTCGTCCGGGCCTTCAACGTGCTGGCACTCGACGAGAGCCTCGATCGAGCCCTCCAGGCCAAGCTCATGCGCTATGGCGCGGCGGCCTACATGAAGCAGCGCGACCCGGGTCCGGACGAGGCGCGGATCGCGACCCCGGGCTGGGCGCTCGAGGCTGCCACGGACGTCGCCCGGGAGATGGTCGAACGCATCGCCGCATCGGGCGTCAGCGATCGTCGGCGACCTGGACGCGATGGCCGCGATGCCGCGCCGCTCCGCCGGCGACGAAGCCGGGCCCGACCCGGTCATCCCGCCCGAGATCGCGGCACGGACCGCGATGGGCATCGTCGTCGCCGCCGGCCTCGCGAAGGGCAGGGGCGCGATGCGGAGCGACGCGTCAACGGATCTCGACCCGGACTCCCGGAGGCGCCAGGCCGTGCCGCCCGCCCGGGACGGGATCGATCGCGTCCCGACGATCCAGCTGGGGTCGGTCCTCGTGAAGCGCGGCAGGCTCGTCGCGAGGCGGGGACTGCAACGGATCCGGCGCCGCCGCCGCTGACGGCGCGGTCTCAGGTCCTCGCCGAACGGGAGCGCCCGGTGGCGGCGTCGAGCGCGGTGCGCACGGCCCGGACCGCGCATCGCCACGTCAGTCGTCGATGCGTCCACCACGACGTCGGCGTCGTCGGGCACCTCGTACGGCGACGAGATCCCCGTGAAGTCCGGGATGTCGCCGGACCGCGCCCGCGCGTACAGCCCCTTGCGATCGCGCGCCTCGCACACGGCGAGCGGGGTCGAGACGTGGACGAGGAGGAAGACGCGCGGGCGGCGTGACCATCGCCCGGGCGGCTTGACGACCGGCGGCGAACGGCGCGATCGGTGCGGCCACCGCGATGCCTCCGTGCGCGGCGACCAGGGCGGCCACGTAGCCGATCCGGGCGATGTTCGTCTCGCGTGAGGCGGCGTCGAACCCGAGGTCCGCCGACATCACCTGGCGCACCTCGTCGCCGTCGAGCAGCGTGACGGTTCGCCCCTCCTCGTCGGCCAGCTCGTCGGCGAGCGCACGGGCGATCGTGGACTTGCCGGAGCCCGACAGGCCGGTGAAGAAGATCACCGCGCCGGGTGTCGCCCCGCCCGCCTCGGACCATCCGGATGATCTCGTCGGTCGCGTAGGGTGGGTAGGAGGCCCGGACGTCCCGCTCGAAGGCAACGAACAGCGCGGCCAGTCGATCCGTCGCCTCTCGCGGCCGCAGGCTCGACAGACGGACCGTGTCGGTGGCGCCATAGGCCGACAGGACGGCTGGGAGCTCGGCAGCTCCCGGGCCCGCGTCCGCCTCGTCGCCGGGCGACGGCCACGGGACGACGACCGGCATGACCGCCACGTCCGATCGGCCGGCACGGATCGAATCGGCGAGGCCAACGGCAGCGCGTGCCAGCCCTGCCCACGACGCCTGTCCGGCCGCACGGTGCCGGCGCGACACCGGAGCGGCGCAGACCACCACGGCCGCCCCAGCCGTGGCGTCGAGCGCAGCGCGGACGTCGTCGTTGGAGGGGAGCGCATCGACGACCAGCGCGATCACGTGCCGATCGCCGGCGACCTCCCGGACGGCTCCGCGGACCTCCGCGGCGGGACGGCGGAGTGCGGCGTCCCAGACCGGGCCGCTGCCACGTGCGAGCGGCCGCAACGGCTCCACGACCAGCGTCGCCGGTCTCGTCCGGCCTCCGCGGTGTCCGCGATCCGCGCCAGTGGCGTGTTCTCCCGGTCGACGAGGACAGCCCCGCCCATCGCCGGCACCCCGGGGAGTGGCGGCAGCGCGGCCAGCGCGCCACCGAGGACGAGCTCGAGCAGGTCCAGGCCACGGTCATCGAGGACGACCGTCGGCAGCCCGCCGAGCGACGCCAGGTCGCCGGCCGCGTCCGGTTCGGTCACGCCACGGGCGCGTCGCGCCGGGTCACGTCGGGGACGGTCGCCGGCGGAGCGGAGCCGGCAGGAACGGCGGGCACGCGCAGCGGCCGGCCGCGGATGACCAGCCAGGACGCGACGGCTGCGATCACCGCGATCGCGACAGCCGCGAGCACCCAGCCGGTCGGGACGCCGATGAGCCTGAGCCCGGACGCCAGCAGCAGCACCGCGAGCACCCGCCGGATGAGGCCGCCGGGTGCCCGGCTCGAGGCGTGGGCGCCCGAGCCAGGCTCCCGGGGATCGCGCCGAGCAGGAGCGAGCCCGCGATCACGAGCGAGAAGCTGCCGAACAGCAGGTGGCCGGCGGCCGCGGCCGCCACGAGCGGGATCGCCTGCGCGAGGTCCGTGCCGACGAGCGACGAGGCCTTGAGCGTCGGATACAGGAGCAGCAGGACCACGATGATGATCGAGCCGGCACCGACCGACGTGACGCCGACCATGAACCCGGCGATCGCACCGAGGACCACGATCGGCACAGGCTTGACCACGAGATCGGGTCGGACCTCCTCGGCCGGGCCTTCGCCGAGCGGGAGGTGCCGGCGCCACATCTGGAGCAGCGGCCCGGACGACCAGACCACCGGTCGCGACGAGGAGCGCGACACCGAGCAGGACCTTGAGGGTCTCCTCCATCCCGACACCCGGCGGCATCTGGCCAACGAACCACGCGCCCAGGAACGCCGCCGGGACGCTCCCGAGGCACAGCCAGCCGACCAGCCCGAGGTGGACCGTACCGCGACGGACGTGGACCGCGGCCGCCGCGGGCTTCATCAGCAGGCTGACGACGATGTCGCTCGAGATCGCGGTCAGGGGGTCGATGCCGGCGAAGAACACGAGCATCGGGGTCATCAGCGCCCCGCCGCCCATCCCGGTCAACCCGACGATGAAGCCGACGAGGAGGCCACCGAGGACGAGGGTGGGCTCGAGCGTCATCGGGCCGCGGGCCCGATGGGGCCGTCGGGCGACATGGCCGGCATGCAGCGATGATACCGTCGGCAATCCCGGCCGCACGAGGTAGCCCGATCGATGTCACGGCGCGCATGACGACCCACGTCCTGGACCACCTGCGCGTCCTCGAGGCGGAGAGCATCCACATCCTCCGCGAGGTGGCGGCAGAGATGGAACGGCCGTGCCTGCTCTTCTCGGGCGGCAAGGATTCGATCGTGATGCTCAACCTGGCGCGGAAGGCCTTCGCGCCGGCGCGGATCCCCTTCCCGGTCATGCACGTCGACACCGGCCTCAACTTCCCGGAGATCCTGGCCTACCGCGACAGCTGGATCGAGCGGCTCGGGCTGCAGCTCGTCGTCGCCTCCGTCCAGGACGCGATCGATCGCGGCCTCGTGCGCGAGGAGCCGAACGGCTCGCGCAACCGCATCCAGACGCAGGTCCTGCTCGAGGCGGCCGAGCAGAACAAGTTCGACGCGCTGCTCGGCGGCGGCCGGCGCGACGAGGAGAAGGCCCGCGCCAAGGAGCGCGTCTTCTCGTTCCGCGACGAGTTCGGGCAGTGGGACCCGAAGAACCAGCGCCCGGAGATCTGGAACCTCTACAACGGGCGGGTCTTCCCCGGCGAGAGCATCCGGGTGTTCCCGCTGTCGAACTGGACCGAGCTCGACATCTGGACGTACATCGAGACCGAGGCGATCGAGATCCCCGACGCTCTACCTCGCCGCCGAGCGCGAGGTCGTCGAGCGCGGCGGCATGCTGTACGCCGTCAACGAGTTCATCCCGCTCATCGACGGCGAGACGCCCCAGCGCCGGGTCGTCCGCTACCGGACGGTCGGCGACGCCAACCTGACGGCCGCCGTCGAATCGGACGCGGACACCGTCGCCGCGATCGTGGCCGAGATCGCCGCGGTCCGGATCACGGAGCGCGGCGCCACCCGCGGCGACGACAAGGTCAGCGAAGCCGCGATGGAAGACCGAAAGCGCGAGGGCTACTTCTGATGCCGGGCGACCTCCTGCGCCTCGCCACCGCCGGCTCGGTCGACGACGGCAAGAGCACGCTGATCGGCCGGCTGCTGTTCGACTCGAAGGCGCTCTTCGATGACCAGCTGGCCGCCGTCGAGCGGGTCAGCCGCGACCGCGGCCACGACTACACGGACCTCGCGCTCATCACCGACGGCCTGCGCGCCGAGCGCGAGCAGGGCATCACCATCGACGTCGCCTACCGCTACTTCGCCACGCCGCGCCGGAAGTTCATCATCGCCGACACCCCCGGCCACATCCAGTACACCCGCAACATGGTCACCGGCGCGTCGACGGCCGACGTCGCCCTCGTCCTGCTCGATGCCCGTCGAGGGATCACCGAGCAGAGCCGGCGACACGCGTTCATCGCCACCCTCCTCGGTGTCCCGCACCTCATCGTCTGCGTCAACAAGATGGACCTGGTCGACTACGTCGGAGTACGTGTTCGACGACATCCGCGCGGAGTTCGGCGAGTTCGCCACCCGGCTGCGGGTCGGCGACCTGACGTTCATCCCGGTCTCTGCGCTCCACGGCGACAACGTCGTCACCCGCTCGGCCAACATGCCCTGGTTCGACGGGTCGCCGCTGCTCAGCCACCTCGAGCGGCTCCACGTCGCGAGCGACCGGAACCTGGTCGACGTCCGCTTCCCGGTCCAGTACGTCATCCGACCGCAGTCGCACCAGGTCCGCGACTACCGCGGCTACGCCGGGACGGTCGCGTCCGGGGTCCTCAAGCCCGGGCGATCGCGTGCTGGTCCTGCCGAGCGGGCTCGAGTCGACGATCGCCTCGATCGACACCGCCGACGGGCCGGTCGAGGAAGCCTTCCCGCCGATGGCCGTGATCGTCACGCTGACCGACGACATCGACATCAGCCGCGGCGACATGATCTGCCGGCCGCACAACCAGCCGGCCGTCCTCCAGGACCTCGACGCGCAGGTCTGCTGGATGGACGAGACCGCCTCGCTGGCCGTCGGGCGGCGGTACGGCATCAAGCACACGACGCGCTGGGCCCGAGCGGTCGTCCGCGACGTCAGCTACCGCATCGACGTCAACACGCTGCACCGGGTGGAGGACGCCACCGAGCTGTCGCTCAACGAGATCGGGCGCGTCCAGCTCCGCGCCACGCAACCACTGTTCGTCGACGCCTACATCGGCAACCGCCAGACCGGGGCGTTCATCCTGGTCGACGAGGGCAGCAACCGGACGGTCGCGGCCGGGATGCTGGTGCGCGCACCGGGAACCTGATCGGCAACCGCCTCGGCGCCTTGACAGGCCGTGGCCTGTCAAGGTGAGATGGTCGCGACGCGTCATCACGACGCACCCGAACGCCGACGACGCGTCCGGACCTGGAGGCTGCCAATGTCCCGGCAGACCATGTCCTCGCCGCCCCGCCCCGTGGCCCGGATCAGCCGGCGGCGATTCCTCAGATGGTCGGGCGCCGCCGGCGCGGCTGCGCTCGGAGGTGCCTTCTGGTCGATCGGCCCGACGGTTCGGCGCACCAAGGCGGCCGCTCCGGCCGACACGCCGTTGCGTCACGTGGTGATCTCGATGCAGGAGAACCGCTCGTTCGACCACTACTTCGGCTTCGCGCCGTGGATCGGGCCGTACGGGCCGCCGCCGGGCTACACGCAGCCGGACGGGATGGGCGGCACGGTCGCTCCGTACCGGTTCGACAGCCTCGAAACGCCGGACATCGCCCACTCCTGGGGTGCGATCCACGAGCAGTGGAACGGCGGAGCGATGGACGGCTTCTACACCAACGCCGGCATCTTCGCCCTCGGCTATTACACGGCCGCCGAGCTCCCGTTCTACTACAGCCTGCACGAGGACTCGACGCTGGCCGTCAACTTCTTCTGCTCGGAGCTCGGCCCGACCTGGCCGAACCGCTTCTACCACATGGCCGGCACGTCCGGCGGGATCACCACCAACGGCTTGTGGGGCTACGGGATCTTCGACTATCCGATGATCCTCGACCTGCTCGATGCCGCCGGCGTGTCGTGGAAGATCTACAACCTCGGCTGGGACAGCGTCCCGTACGGCAACACCGACAACGTCGCCGTGTTCTGGAAGAACTTCGCCCATGACGGCCGGACACGCGGCAGCAAGGGCGGGTTCCTCAACGACGCGCGCAAGGGCCGCCTCCCGCAGGTCTCGTTCGTCGTCCCGAGCTACGCCCGCGGCTGGGACGAGCACCCGCCTGCCGACGTGCAGATCGGCATGGGTCTCCAGGAGGACCTGATCACCGCGCTCCGTGACTCACCGCTGTGGGAGTCGTCCGCCTACATCGTCACGTACGACGAGCACGGCGGGTACTTCGACCACGTCCCGCCACCCCAGCTCGACGCGTTCGGGCTCGGGGTGCGGATCCCGACCTGGATCGTCTCACCGTGGGCGAAGCCGGGCTACCTGGATCCGACCCTGTACGACAGTCGTGTCGATCCTCAAGTTCCTCGAACGGCTGCACGGCCTGCCGACGCTCGCATCGGTCAACCACCAGTTCGACGAAGCGACTCCGGCCGGTGGCAACTACGAGGCGGCCGGTCCCGACAGCGGCCCGCCCGCGCCCCCGCGCGACGACAACGGCGACCTCGGCGACCTGTTCAACGCCTTCACGTTCTAGGCGGATCGGATCTGGTCGGCCGGGCCACCCCGAGGCCCGGCCGACTGGGATCCGTTGCCGGCCGGGCTACCCCAGTGCCCGACCGACCGGACGGTCACGCAGCGACGGCTTCCCCATCTGCCGCACCGATCATGACCGAGGCAAGAGTCGAATAGGCTTCCGTCCAGGCTGTCTCCAGCTCGGGCGTGAAGGCGTCGCCGAGACCCTGGCCGAGGGTCCACAGGAGCGCGGCGCCGACGGTGTCGTAGTGGCCGGCGCGAACGCCGTAGCCGGCATGCCGGCGGCCGAGGGCTTCGATCGCCGGGACGAGCTGGTCGAGCCGATCGAGGCTCTTCACCACGACGGTCAGGGTCTGGATGAGGATCTTCTTCTGCTGGTCCATGTCCGTCCGGGCGAACAGGCGGCGGAGCGCCGGCTCGAGCTCGAACAGGCGGTCGTAGAAGAGCGTTGCCGCGACATCGCCGATAGGCTCGACCGCGGTCCAGCTCGTTCGGATCATGTCGACCTGGGTTGGCGTCATCCGGGCTCTCCCTCTGCGATCGAGCCGGGGCGGCGCGGGCTCGTCGTTGATGGAGCATCCTTGATCGACGTCCGGCCGGGGACGACCGACGTCCGTCGAATCGCGACATGGACGAATGACGATGTCGCCCGGGAAGCGGGCCGTCGCAGGAAAGACAGGATCCCGTCGCCCGTCGGACCGCCAACTCCTCCGACCCAGGCCCGGATCACTCACTGGCGTAGCCGTCGAGTACGACGGGATCCTGTGTGTCGTTCCTCGCCCGGGAGGTCCGACGCGGCCCGTCGGGCCGCCCCCAAGGCCCGATCGATCCCGGCTCCTGGGTCCGGGACGCCTTGTCCGAAATGTAAGAACCCGGACCGAGGTGTCATTACGGGCCGTCATGCCGGCGGCGGCGACGTGCCTCGAAGGGCCTCAGGAGCCCTGGACGGACCGGCCGGGTACCCAGCCTTCGTTGGAGAACGTCGGGATGAAGCGGTAGCCCAATCCTGGCACCGTCGCGATGAAGCGCGGGTGCCGATAGTCGTTCTGGAGCTTGATCCGGAGGCTGCGGATGTGGCGGTCGATGATGTTGCTCTCGGCGATGAAGTCGGTGCCCCACACGCCGTCGAGGATCTCCTCGCGCGTCACGACCTGGCCCGCCCGGCTGGCCAGCACGTACAGGAGGTTCTGCTCGATCCCGCTCAGGTGGACGACCGACGTGCCCGTCCGCACCTCGCGATGCAGGATGTCGATCTCCATCTCGCCGATGGTGATCGTCGGCACGATCGGGCGTTCGACGCCGGTCGCCCGGCGCCCGATGACGACACAGCGCGCCAGCAGCTCCTCGGGCGAGAACGGCGTCGTGACGATGTCGTCGACGCCGAGATCGAACGCCCGCAGCTTCGTCGGCAGGTCGCCTCGTCGGGTCAGGCCGAGGATCGGCGTCGCGCTTGGCTTGAGCGTGTTCGACGCACCGAGGCGGCGCAGCAGCGCGAGGCTGTCGTCGTGGTCCATGTCGATGATCGCGATGTGCGGCGACCAATCGACGAGGATCCGCTCGGCATCGTCGATGCTCGTCACCGTCCGAACGACGAAGAGCCCGTGGTTGAGCGTGAGCTCGATCAGATCGGCGACCAGCGGGTAATCGTTCAGGACGAGCGCCCGGCGTGCGTCGTCCGTAGGTTTCGGCTTCGGTGCGTTGGCCAAGGTTCGGGATCTCCGCTGGCATTGGGGGCCTCAGAATTCTACCGCGGCGCTCAACAGGTTCGCGCTACGGCAGCGGCCGCCACGCCTGGCCGAGGAAGATCGCGAGCGTCGCCAGCAGGGCGCCGAGCCCGGCGAACACGACGCTCAGCTCGGTGACCTCGTGGCGCGTGATCGTGTTGGTCGGGAGGTTCTGGAGGACGGACTTGAGCTCGTCGGCGCTCTCGGCCGGGTAGTACTTGGCGTCCGTTGCGTCGGCGACGGCCCGGAGCGTGTCCTCGTCGATCTCACGGCGGAAGCCCGACCCACCGCCTCCGCCGAAGCCGCCACTGCCGCCGAAGCCGCCACCGAACCCACCGGGGTCGAAGCTGTCGCCCGGCTCGCCGCCGATGAGCTGCGGGCCGCAACGCGGGTTGCGGGCACCCGGATCGTCGGTCCCGAATCCGATGGTGTAGACGCGCAGCCCCCGGTCCGCCGCCTGCTGCCGCGGCCTCGACGGGCTCCGGACCGGCATTGCTGGCACCGTCGGTGAGCAGCACGATGATCGCCGCGGAGTACGCCCCACGCGGGACCGGGGCCGGTGCGGGGCCGGGTGGATCGTCCTCTCCCTGGCTCGGGCGCGACAGCGGTGTCGATCTCGGCGATCGCGTCGATCGACTCGAGGATGGCGCTGCCGATCGCCGTCCGCCGTCCGGTGGCCAGGCTGGCCACCACGTCGAGCAGGACCTCCCGATCGGTGGTCGGCGCCTGGACCATCTCGGCGAAGCCGGCGAAGGCGACGATCCCGATCCGGGTCGACGGAGCCCTGGCTCTCGATGAACGACGAGGCCGCTGCCTCGGCCGCCTCGAGCCGGTTCGGCGCGATGTCCGTGGCGCACATGCTGCGCGACACGTCGATGGCGAGGATGACCGTGGTCTGGCCGGCCGGGACGGCCACGATCGCCGCCGGCCGGGCCATCGCCACCGCCAGGCTGGCGAGGGCGAGGAGGAACAGGGCGAACGGCAGGTGCCGGCGGATCCGCGACGACCGCGGCGCGGCGTCGCGTGATCAGCGAAAGGCTCGAGTAGCGGACGGCCGGGCGGTGCCGGCGACAGGATCCAGATCCGTGCGCCGATGAGCAGGGGCAACAGCCGCCAGCAGGACCAGCCAGATCGGCGACAGGAGGTCCATCACGGCAGCCCGCCCGAGCACGACCAGGGACGCCAGCCCACCCGCCAGGAGGATCAGCAGCCCGGCGCCGGCGAACAGCGAGGTGACCTCCATCGGCTCGGGCCGAACGACCAGGCGCGTCTCGACGGCCTGGTACACCGCGTCGAAGGCGGCGGGATCGGCGACCGCGAAGTACGAGCCGTGGGCCGTGTCCGCGATCTGGCGCAGCACGCCCTCGTCGAGCTGGCTGTGGACCCGGAAGCCGTCGATGTCGATCGTCGCCCCGGCGGCCGTCCCGATCCCGACCGTGAAGATCCGGACACCCCGGTCGGCGGCGGCCTGCGCGGCCGCCATCGGATCGGGCATCTGGTTGTTCTCGCCGTCGGTCAGCAGCACGACGACGGCCGATGAGAACGTGCCGGCCGGTACGGGCGTGATCTCCGGCGTCGGGACCGGGCGAGCGGTTCGTGTAGAAGCCGGCGGCGGGCCCGGCCTCGTCCGTGGCGATCGTGGTCAGGGCCTGCAGGATGCCGCGCCCGATCGAGGTCCCCCGCTCGGGCGCCATGCGGTCGATGGCGGCCGTCACCTGCACGTCGTCGTCGGTCGGCACCTGGATCGAGAAGCCGCTGTCGCTGAAGGCCACGACGCCGATCCGGACGGTCGGCGGCTGACGCTCGACGAACGTCCGCGCCGCGGCCTTGGCGGCCTCCATCCGGGTCGGCTGGAGGTCGTCGGCCGCCATGCTGCCGGACACGTCGAAGGCGAGGATGACGGTGCCCTCGATGCGCGGCACGCTGACGACGGCCTGCGGGCCGGGCGATGCGCGACGACGACCAGGCCGAGGCCCAGCAGCAGGCAGGCAGCCGGGATCCGGCGTCGGAACCGACCGGGCGCGCGGCCGTCGCGGCCGCCTGCCGGCACGGCCAGGGTGCCGTAGCGGGCGATCCGGGCGCGGCGCCGCCGGTCGATGGACAGGTAGCCGGCCGCCCCGAGCGGGATCGCAGCAGGAGGAGGACCAGGAACGTCGGCCACAGGAAGGACATGCCTATCGCCGCCGTTCCCGGCGCAACGCCGCCATCCGGACGATCGCACGGACGAGGTCCTCGTCCGTGGCGAGGGACATGGCGTCCACGCCGGAGCGCCGGAAGGCGTCGCGGAGCGTCGCCTCCCGCCGTTCAGCCGCGGCCTGGAACCGTCGCCGGAAGCCGCGGTCGTGGGTGTCGACGTACAGCTGCTCGCCGGTCTCGGCGTCCTCCATGACCAGCGGCCCGACGTCCGGCAGCTCCATCTCGCGCGCGGTCGAACAGCCGGACGGCGACCACCTCGTGCCGGCGGCTGAGGACGTTGAGGGATCGCTCCCAGCCGGGCGCGCTGATGAAGTCGGAGATCACGAACACGAGGGAGCGGCCCTTGATCGTCTGGTGGCCGGCATCGAGCAACGGCGCGAGATCCGTCGCGGTCGCCCGGGGCAGGCGCGGCTGGCCGAGCAGGTCGTTGACCAGCCGCAGGACCTGGATCCGCCCGCCCCGCGCCGGGATCGTCCGCTCGACCCGGGTGCCGTAGAAGACCGCGCCGACGCGGTTGCCGTGGCGCGTGAGCAGGCGCGCGAGCGTCGTCACGAAGTCGATCAGCACGCTCCGCTTGAGCCGCTCGGCGTCGACGGTCCCGAAGTCCACCGACGGGCTCAGGTCGAGCAGGAACCAGGCCGTGATCTCCCGGTCCTCGACGTACTCGCGGACGTACGGCGCGTCCATCCGGGCGGTCACGTTCCAGTCGATGGAGCGGACGTCGTCGCCCGCACTGGTACTCGCGCAGGTCGGCGAAGTCGACGCCCTGGCCGCGGAACAGCGTCCGGTAGTCGCCCTGGAGCTGCCCGTCCAGCCGGCGGATGACCTGCCAGTCGAGCCGCTGGAGGAGGCGCTCAGGCGCTGACGTGGAGGTGGTCATGCTCTCGCAACGGAACGACGGGGACGGGGATCCGGTCGATGAGGGTGCCCAGGATGCGCGTCGCTGGTGACGTCGTCGGACAGTGCCTCGAACGAGAGCACCAGGCGATGGCGCAGGACGTCGAGGGCCATGTCGAGGACGTCGTCGGGCAGGACGTAGTCGCGGCCGCGGACGAACGCCAGGGCCCGCGCGGTCAGGATCAGGTTGATCGACGCCCGCGGGCTGGCGCCGAACGTGATGTAGCGCTGCAGCTCCTGGCAGGCCGTGCAGGCCGGGCGACCGGGTCGCGGTCGCCAGCCGGACGGCGTACTCGTACAGGGCGGGATCGACGTACACGCGCATCGGCCGCCCGCTGCATCGCGATCAGCCCGTCCGTCGATAGGACCTGGCCGACCGTCGGCAGCGGCCCGGTCATCCGCTCGACGATCACGAACTCCTCGGACGGGCTCGGGTAGCCGACGAGGACCTTGAGCATGAACCGGTCGATCTGGGCCTCCGGCAGCGCGTAGGTGCCCTCGGTCTCGATCGGGTTCTGGGTGGCCAGCACGAGGAACGGGTCGGGCACCTTGAACGTCTCGTGGCCGATCGTCACCTGGCGCTCCTGCATGACCTCGAGCAGGGCGCTCTGGACCTTCGCCGGCGCCCGGTTGATCTCGTCGGCCAGCAGCAGGTTGGCGAAGACCGGTCCGAGCGACGTCCCGAACTCGCCCGTCTTCTGGTTGTAGATGCGGGTGCCGACCAGGTCGGCCGGGACGAGGTCCGGCGTGAACTGGACGCGCTTGAACTCGCCGCCGATGGCCTCGGCCAGCGTCTTGATGGCCATCGTCTTGGCGAGGCCCGGGACGCCCTCGACGAGGATGTGGCCGCGGGCGAGCAGCGCGACGATCAGCCGCTCGAGGAGATGGTCCTGGCCGACGATGACCTTCTTGACCTCGTACAGCAGCCGCTCCATGGCGGCCGCCCGTTCGGTCCCCGTCGGCTGGTCGCTGCGCTGGTCCACTCGTTCCTCCACGGGCTTCTCCCGATGCCATGCCTAGTACGGCGGTGCGCCGGCCGCGCCGCCGGCCACGTCGATCGGCACGGCGAGGCCGATCCCGATGAACACGTCATCCTCGGTCGGGTTGACGAGCGCGGCGACGATCCCGATCACCCGCCCGTCGCGATCGACCAGCGGTCCCCCGGAGTTGCCCGGGTTGACGGCTGCGTCGATCTGGATGAGCCCGGTCAGGAGCTTGTCGCTGTCCGGGTGGCTTGAACGAGCGATCGAGCCCGGAGATGACACCGGCGCTGATCGAGCCGCCGAGGCCGAACGGGCTGCCGAGCGCGAAGGCCTCGCTGCCCTGCTGGACCGATGCCGGATCGCCGAGCACGGCCGGGACGAGGTCCGGCGGCGGCTCGACGGCACGGACGACCGCGATGTCGTGCTCGGGCTGGGTCACGACGATCTCGCCGGCCGACTCCGTCCCGTCGGCGAACGTCAGCTTGATCCCGGTCGCGTCGCTCGACGACGTGGAGGCTGGTCAGGATGTCGCCGTCGGTGTTGACGACGACGCCGCTGCCGAGGCCGCCGTCCTCGCCCTTCGTCGCCGGCGTCGTCCTTCCGCGTCGTCTCGATCAGCACGAGCGACGGCCGGACGGCCTGGTACACGACCTGCGGACCAGGCCGGGCGCCGGCGTCACCGAGGCGAGCGCCTGGGCGATGCCGCTGGCGACATCCGCCTTCGTCAACGGCGTCGGACGGGGAGTCAGCGCCCCGAACAGGAGGACGGCGAGGAGCATGACGGCAGCGCCCGCCGCGAAGGGCATGATCCGGCGGAGACGCGCCCCGGCCCGAGGGGTGGGTCGCGGCCCGTCCGATCCTCGTTCCGGGGAATCGTGTGCCATCGCATGGGGCCCCCGAGATCGCGCGGTGCGCTCCGGTCGTCCGGTCGGGCGTCGAGTGCGTCCCCATCCCGCGCGCCGGCCTGGCGTGAGTCTACCCCGGATGCCCGCAGGCGCCTGTCGGTGGACCGGCGCTCGCGGTCAGGCCGGTTCGGGACCGGCTGCCGGCCATGTCCGGAGCGTCCCGTCCGGCGACATGTACGACCCGTCGGCGAGCAGGCTCCAGTCGTCGCCGGGATCGATGTAGTCGGACGATTCCCACCCCTCGCCACCGAGGGCGAACGTGGAGCCGGCCTCCTGGAGGTCGAGGTCCTCTTCGGCGCGCTCCTCGAGCTGCGTCAACTCGTCCATGCCACACCTCCTGCCGCCGAGGTCGCTCCGGCACGCCGGTCGTGGCCGCCGGTCCGCCTACAGATTCTACGACCGCCCGCTCCGTATCCTGTTCGACGCCCGGCCGTCACCGCCGCCGGGAAGCCGCCCCGGACCGAAGGAGACGTCGATGACCGAGCAGGCGCCAGCGCCGCGCGAGCGGGTCCAGCACAGCAACTCCTACAACATCTTCATCCTCGTCCTGACGATCCTCTCCCTCGCGATCATGGCCCTCCTGCTGCTGCCGCTCCCGGAGCAGGTCCTGCAGGTCCTGTGGGTCTATGACAACCTCATCTGCTTCGTCTTCCTCGGTGATTTCATCCTCAACATGCGGCGTACGAAGCCGAGCCGCGACTACTTCATCGGGCAGCGGGGCTGGCTCGACCTGATGGGTTCGATCCCGAGCTTGAACATCCTCAGGATCACCGCCCTCCTCCGTCTTGCGCGTCTCAGCCGGCTGGCGCGGATTTCGAGGCTCCTGCGCGGGGAGAGCAGGAAGCGCCTCATCGAGGACGTCGTCCAGAACCGCAGCCAATACGCGACGTTCATCACGCTGCTGTCGGCGCTGATAGTGCTCGTCGTCTCCAGCGTGCTGGTGCTGGAGTTCGAGAGCTTCGCTCCACCAGGGGCAGCCAACATCGAGACCGGCGGCGAGGCGCTCTGGTGGGCCGTCGTGACCATCACGACGGTCGGGTACGGCGACTTCTTCCCGGTGACGTTTTTCGGGCGGTTGACGGGCGTGGCGGTGATGTTCGCCGGTGTCGGGATCATCGGCGCCCTCGCCAGCATCCTGGCCAGCATCCTGGTCCCGGACGCTCCGCCACCGGAGCCGGAGCCCGGCGCGGTCGCACCGGACGGCGCGAGCCCATCGTCGGCACCCACCATGGGCACCCAAACCACCGCCGTCACGACGTCCGTCGAGTCCGAGCTGGCGGGCCTCCGTGCCGAGATCGAGGCCCTCCGTCGCTCACTCGCGCCGGATCCGGGCGGTGCCTCCGGCTGAACGGACGCGACGCGCGATAATCGGGACGAGCATCCAGATGGATCGTCCGTCGCGCGCCCGCCTTCCGAGCCTGCTGGGGCTGTCCGCCCTCGCCTGGCTCTTCGCGGCATCGCTCGATCCTGCGATGGGCGTGGTCGCGGCCGCCGACGCGACTCCGAGCCCGACTGGCGCGGGCGTTCCTGGCGCCCCGGTCTACGTGGCCACCGCGACCGGGGTCGTCGACAACGTGATGGCCGGGTATATCGAAGAATCCGTCGATCGCGCAGTCGAGGCGTCGTCACCGGCCATCATCGTGACTCTCAACACCCCCGGCGGCAGCCTCGACGCCACCCAGCGGATCGTGTCCGCCCTCCTCGAATTGCGCGTTCCGACGATCGTCTGGATCGCTCCGAGCGGCGCTCGCGCGGCCAGCGCCGGGACGTTCATCACGTTGGCGGCCAACCTGGCCTACATGGCTCCGGGCACGAACATCGGCGCGGCTTCGCCGGTCGGGGCCGGTGGTGAGGAGCTGACCGGCACGATCGGCGACAAGGTCCGCAACGACGCCATCGCCAACATCCGGTCGATCGCCGAGACCCGCGGACGCCCAGTCGATTGGGCGGTCTCCACCGTCGAGCACGCCGTCTCGTCGTCGGCCGCCGAAGCGGTCGCCCTCGGCGCCGTGGACGGCATCGCCACAACGCTCGAGGAAGTCCGACGCGAGGCGAACGGCCAGGTCGTGACCGTCGTCGGCGAACCGGTCACGGTCGACATCGCGGCGGCCCCGTTCGTGGAACTGCCGATGAACCCGTTCCAGTCGATCATCCATCTGCTGTCGGACCCGAACGTCGCGTTCATCCTGTTCACGCTCGGCTTTTACGGATTGCTGTTCGAGCTCCAAAGTCCGAACTTCGTCACCGGCATCCTCGGTGCGATCGCGCTGATCCTCGCGTTCATCGGCTTCGGGAGCCTGCCTCTCAACGTCGCCGGCCTGCTCCTGATCGGACTGGCCGCGGTCCTGTTCCTGCTCGAGTTCACGGTCACGAGCCATGGGCTGCTGGCGGTCGGCGGGTTGATCTGCTTCGTGCTGGGCGCGTTCACTCTGTACACCGCTCCCGGGGCACCGACCGCGCCGGACGTGACGGTCGCGGCGCCGCTCGTGGTCGGGATGGCGATCGCGACGGCGGCCTACGTGTCCGTCGTGCTGGTGACCGTCGTCCGCGTCAGGCGGCGGGTCGCCGGGCTGGCCGGCGCGTTCGGTGCCGGCGGGTCGACCGTCGTCCCGGCCGGCAGCGAAGGCCTCGTCAAGACGCGGCTGGCGCCACTCGGCGTGGTCTACGCTGTCGGCGAGGAATGGACGGCCAGGTCGGACAGCGGCGTCGGCATCGAGCCGGGCACCCACGTTCGCGTCGTCGGCCAGGAGGGACTCACGTTGATCGTGGATGCCGAGGCCCAGGGAGACGGACCAGCGACGGAGGATCCGGGTGACAACTGATCAGGTCGCGATCGGCGCCATCGCGGCGGTCATCCTCATCCTGGTCGTGGCGGGGATCGTTCGCGCCGCGACCCGGCGCCGGGGCCACAACGAGGACGAGTTCGGCGCCGGCGGGCGCCCGGAAGTGGCGATCGGCACCCGCGGGATCGCCAAGACGGCCCTGGCGCCATCGGGCGTTGTCCTCGCGGCGGGCGAGCAGTGGACCGCCCGCGCCGCCCGAGGCGTCCGGATCGATCCGGGCCAGCCCATCCGCGTGGTCGGTCAGGATGGGCTGACCCTCATCGTCGAGTCGGAATCGGCCGCCAGCCCGGCCGGAGAGTAGGAGCCCGGGATGGAGATCGTGGCACTCGGTCTGGCGATCCTGTTCATCGCCCTGGTCGCGGTGTTCCTGTTCTTCACGGCGATCAAGATCGTCAACCAGTACGAGCGGCTCCTCGTCTTCACGCTGGGACGCACGAGCCCCAACGAGGTCAAAGGCCCGGGCTGGGTGTTCGTCGTGCCGATCGTCCAACGCGGCATTCGGGTCGACCTGCGGGAGCGCTTCATCGAAGTGCCGAGCCAAACGGGCATCACCAAGGACAACGCACCCATCAGCATCGATTTCCTGATCTACTGGCGGATCGTCGACCCCTACCGGAGCGTGATCGAGGTCCAGAACTTCGAAGGCGCCCTCCAGAACATCGCGACGACGACGCTTCGTGCCGTGGTCGGCGACATCCTGCTCGACGACGTGCTGTCGAAGCGTGAGCAGATCAACGAGGTCCTGCGGGTCAAGCTCGACGAGGTGACTGAGCGCTGGGGCGGCAAGGTCACCACCGTCGAGATCCGCGAGATCACGCCGCCGCGCGACGTCCAGGACGCGATGAACCGCCAGCTCTCGGCCGAACGGACGCGGCGCGCGGTCATCACCGAGTCCGAGGGCGCACGCCAGTCTGCGATCAATGTGGCCGAGGGCACCAAGCAGGCGGAGATCCTCCGGGCCGAGGGCGATCGGCAGGCTGCCATCCTGCGCGCCGAGGGCTTCTCCCTTGCGCTCGAACGGATCTTCCAAGCGGCCTCACAGGTCGATCAGAAGACGATGGCGCTCCAGTACCTCGACGCGCTCAAAGCGATTGGGCAGGGCGCATCGACGAAGTACATCTTCCCTCTCGAGTTCACCCAGGTGGCCGACGTGTTCCGCGGCTATCTCGAGGGGTCCAACCAGCCGTCGCCGGGAGCGGCCACGTTACCGGCCGAGTCGGCGGCCAACCGGCCCGACGCTTCGCCACCCGTCGCCTCGCCACCCGCCACCGAGCCCACCGCAGACTAGAGGGGCACGGCCGTCCCGCCGACCCGAACGCCCGCCTCTCCCGGCACGATCGACACCGTGATGCGACTGGGGCGGCCCATCTCGACGCCCTGCAGGATCTCGAAACTTGCCGGAGGCACGATCTCGCCGCGTTCGCGGAGGTATGCCCCCAGGGCTGCGGCCGCCGCGCCCGTCGCAGGATCCTCGACGACCCCACCGACCGGGAACGGATCGCGCGCCCGGAAGCGGTCCGTCGTCTCACGCCAGACGAGTTGGACGGTCGTCAGATCCGCCCGGATCATCAAGGCTTTGAGGTCCTCGAAGGGATACGAGAGGCGTTCGAGGCGTTCGCGTTCGGCAGCGGCCAGGATCAGGTGCTTCGCTCCCGCGAACCCGACCGCGGCCGGCAGCCGCGGGTCGAGCTCGTCCGAGCCCCAGCCGAGCAGGTCGAGGACGCCGGCCACCAGCCCCGGCTCGGGCTCGCGGACCCACGTCGCGATCGAGGTCAGGGTCGCCTCCGTGAGCCCATCCTCGCCGGCCCGGACGGTGATCGCCACCGGGCCGCCATTCGTCGTCAGGACGAGCCGGCCACTCGTGCCGCCCATCGCGTCTCCGGTCGTGGGGCCGGGCGCGGCGGCCGCGCGGCCGCGGTCGGCCAGGGCGACGCCGCTCGCGATCGTGGCATGGCCACAGAACGGGACCTCGGCCAGCGGGCTGAAGTAGCGGACCCGGAACCGGCCCGGCTCGGCGGGCGCCTCTGGGACGAGGAACGCGGTCTCCGAATAGCCCACGGCCGCGGCGATCGCGAGCATCTCGCCGTCGGCCGGCAGCCTGTCGCCGATCCACACGCCGGCCGGGTTGCCGCCCGCCGGATCCGTGGTGAACGCGGCCAGTCGAAGGAGCGTTCCGCTGCCGACGTCGGTCATCGACCCAGTATGCGGTCGGGTCGGGCCGCGGCCGGGCTCACGTAGACTCCGTCCATGACCGTCGTCACGCCTCGCACGGCCGCGTCGCTCCTCGTCGAGTGCCTCGCCGCCGAGGGCTGCGAGTACGTCTTCTCGGTCCCGGGCGAGGAGACGATGGACGTCCTCGAGGCTCTCAGCGGCCACGCCTCGGTCCGTCACGTGACGACCCGCCACGAGCAGGGGGCCGCCTTCATGGCGGACGTCTACGGGCGGCTGACCGGGCGTGCCGCGGTGGCGATGGCGACCCTCGGCCCCGGGGCCACCAACCTCGTCACGGGCATCGCCGACGCCTACCTCGACCACGCGCCGATGGTCGCCCTGACCGGCCAGACGGGCCTCGACAAGCTCCACAAGGAGGCGCACCAGTTCGTCGACATCGTGCGGATGCTCGAGCCCGTGACGAAATGGAACCAGCGCGTCGAGCAGCCCGGCGCGGTCCCGGAGATCATCCGCAAGGCGTTCCGCGTGGCGCAGCTGGAGAAGCCGGGGCCGACCCACATCGAGCTGCCCGAGGACATCGCCGCCGCTGCGGTCGATGACGAAGCGCGCCCGATCGACCCTGCGTTTTCCTACTTCCCCGAGCCGACCGACGAGGCGATCGCCCACGCGGCGCGACTCCTGGCGGCCTCGACCCGGCCGCTCGTGCTGGCCGGCAACGGCGTCCTTCGCCGGCAGGCGGCGGAGGCGCTCCGCGAGCTGGCGATCGGCCTCCACCTGCCGGTGGCGGTGACGTTCATGGGCAAAGGCGCCATCGACGATCGGAGCCACCTGTCGCTGATGGCCGTCGGCCTCCAGGCACGCGACCACGTCCTGTCGGGGTTCGACCGTGCCGACCTCGTGCTGTCGGTCGGCTACGACCTGGTCGAATACGCCCCGTCACGCTGGAACCCGGACGGCCGGAAGCGGATCGTCCACATCGACACCCAACCGGCCGAGGTCGACGCCGTCGTACCAGCCCGAGGTCGAGCTGATCGGCGACATCGATGGGACGCTCCGACGGCTGCTGGCTGCGGTCCTGCCGCACGGCATCGGCGGCCGCGATGCCAGCGCCCGACATGCCACCCGCGAGACGCTGGTCCACCAGGACCTTCGAACCGCGCTGCTGGCCGACCTCCAGGCCGGCGAGCACGACGATGGCTGGCCGATCAAGCCGCAGAAGGCGCTGTTCGACCTGCGCCGGGCGCTCGGTCCGAAGGACATCGTCGTCAGCGACGTCGGCGCCCACAAGATCTGGGTCGCGCGGCTCTACCAGGCGTACGAGCCGAACACGGTCATCATCTCGAACGGCT
Source organism: uncultured Chloroflexia bacterium (assembly GCA_963842695.1). Taxonomy (GTDB): domain Bacteria; phylum Chloroflexota; class Limnocylindria; order Limnocylindrales; family CSP1-4; genus SPCO01. Next base: position 206,696 of record CAWJHK010000004.1, on the reverse strand, counting down.
TCGCGTCGATGGGGATCTCCGTTCCGGGCGCGATCGCGGCCAAGCTCGTCCACCCGGATCGCCGGGTGGTCGCCCTGTGTGGCGACGGTGGCTTCCTGATGAACTCGCAGGAGCTCGAGACGGCCCGCCGGATCGGGGCGAACATCACGGTCGTCGTCTGGCGCGACGACGGCTATGGGCTCATCGACTGGAAGCAGCGCGCGGAGTTCGGGCGGCCGTTCGGGGTGGAGTTCACGAACCCGGACTTCGTCGCCTATGCCGAGTCGTTCGGGATGGCGGCGTTCCGCCCGACGTCGGCTGCAGACCTCTACCCCACCCTGGCCCGCGCGCTCGACCACGACGGACCCACGCTCGTCGAGGTCCCCATCGACTACCGCGAGAACCTGCGGCTGACGGAGCGGCTCGGGGCCCTGACGCCGGCCTGGTAGGACGTCCCGGCGCCGTTCAGATCAGCGGCGCGACGTCACGCGCGAACGCGTCGGCCCGCGCGACCAGCTCGGCCGGGTCGGTCGTCCCGAAGGACAGGGCGAGGTGGGTGACACCGAGCGCGGCGAACGCCCGGACCTCGGTGGCGATGTCCTCGGCGGAGCCGCGCATCGCGTAGCCACTGCTCGCCTGTGTCGTCTCGACGCGAACGCGGGCGGACAGCCAGGGTGCCGGGCGGCCGACCTCGGCGGCGGCGGCCAGCACGGCCGGCACGCGCTCCGCATAGGTAGCCGGACCCACGGCGCTCGAGTGGTAGCCATCGGCCAGCGCGCCCGCCCGGTGCAGCGCTCGTGGGTCGCGGCCGCCGACCACGATCGGCAGCGGCGACTGGACGGGGAGCGGCTCGAAGGCGAAGTCGTCGAGGGCGTGGAACCGGCCCGGGAACGGCTCCCTCGAGCCGGACCACAGGTGGCGCCACAGCCGGATCGTCTCATCAAGATAGGCGCCCCGGTACGTGGAACCGGTCCGCTGCCCCGACGTTGGCGAACTCGCCGGCGTGCCAGCCGACACCGACGCCGGCCACGACCCTGCCGCCGCTCAAGTCGTCGAGCGTGGCCAGCTCCTTGGCCAGCATGACGGCATTCCGTTGCGGCACCACGATGACGCTCGTCCCGAGGCGGATGCCTGGATGACGTGCGCCGACCCAGGCGAGCGTCAGGATCGCCTCGTAGATGCGGCCGTAGTCATCGGCCGCGTCGCCGGGCACGAGCACGTGATCGGTCGTCCAGACCGTCGACCAGCCGAGCCGCTCGGCCGTCTCGGCGGCCGCATCGATGCCCTCGGCAGAGGCGCCCGCGGGGAAGTTGGGGAGGCAGAACCCGTAGTCCATGGACCGCTCCGGACATGTCTGGTGAGCGCCGAACGATGCTGTACGATTGGCCTGCCGGGCGCGCGACAGTCCTGCACCAAGAGACCACATGCACCATACGCGACCCCGGGGGGGATGTCGGTGAACCGGCTGTCGGAAGACGCCCGCGCCGCGATCTCCTCGGTCCTCGCGCCGAGCGAGGAGGTCGCGATGGTCGCGCCCGCCGTCGGCTGCACCCTGGTCCTCACGGATCGCCAGCTCCTCCTCGTCCGCGAAGGCGTCGCCTACCGGCCACGCAGCGGCGTCCGGACCTGGGTGATCGATCGCACGCTGTCCGTGCGCCTGGCTCCGGTGCGAAAGACCTCCGGGCAGCTCGCGATCGAGTGCTGCCGGCGCACCACCAGCGTCTTCTACACGATCGACGAGAAGCTCGTGATCGACCAGCTCGTGGCGGAGGTCCGCCGCAGGATCTACGGGGAGGCGCCCCCGGCCTGACGCCCGGCCGTCGCGGCGAGCACGGTGTCGGAGAACGACGGCCACGCGTCCAGCGCCCACGGTCCGAAGTCCCGGTCGGTCAGGACGACGGCCGCGACGTCCGCCGCCGGGTCGACCCACACGAACGTGCCCGCGCCGCCGAAGTGTCCGAACGTCCCCGGGCTGTTGGCCGTCCCCATCCAGTGCGGGGTCTTCGCGTCCCTGGGCTCGAAGCCGAGGCCCCAGTCGAGCGGGTCGAACCGCCCGACGCCCGGCAGGAGCCCGACCAGCCCCGGGAAGGCGACGGACGTGGCGATCGCCAGCGTTTCGGGTCGGATGAGCGTCGGGCGCAGCAGCTCCGCCGCGAGCGTGGCGAGATCCCGGAGGGGGCCATGGAGGCCCTGCGATGGCCGGTCCACGAGCCGGGTCCCCGCCATCCCAAGCGGGTCGAGGAGGGACGAGTGCAGCACAGCGTCGAACCCACGACCGTCGCGCTCGCCGACGAGACGACCCAGGATGTCGAAGCCCGGGTTCGAGTAGATCCGGCGCATCCCGGGATCGGCGATCGGCACCGCACCGTTGAATGGCAAGCCGGACGCGTGGGCAAGGAGGTGGCGGACGGTCGATCCGGGTGGACCCGCCGGGTCGTCGAGCTCGAGCCTCCCGGCCTCGGCCGCGATCAAGACGGTCAGCGTGGTCGCCAGCTTGGTCACGGAGGCCCATCGGAACGACCGCGCGGCGTCGCCGTGGGTCCCGCGGATCCCGTCCTCGTCGAGCACGGTCGCCGCGGCGTTGGTGGCGCCCCACAGGTCGATGCGGGCCAGGGCGTCGTCGAGCGCGCTCATCGGCGACAGGGTACCGGCGAGACCGGCAACCACACCGGGACGTCTGCCGCGACGTGGCTGGCCCGTCTGTCCGGTGGCAGCGGCGCGGTGACCTGACGCACCATGGCGCCATGTCTTCGGTCCTCCGCGGCCGCCGTCGATGCCCGGCTCGCCGCCTCCCTGCTCGCCGCCACGCTGGCCGTTGCGGTCGCATCGACGGCGGCGGCATCCGAGTTCCCCGCGGGCCGCACCGGCTATCACAGCTACACCGAGCTGACCGCGGACGTGGCGGCGGTCGCCACGGCCCACCCGGCGATCGTCTCGCTGTTCTCGATCGGCAAGAGCTACCAGGGTCGCGACCTGTGGGCCGTCAAGGTCTCGGACAACGTCGCGATCGACGAGGGAGAGCCCGAGGTCCTGTTCGACGGCGGTCACCACGCCGACGAGCACATGAGCGTCGAGATGACGCTGAAGATCTTCCACTGGCTCGTCGACGGCTACGGCGTCGACCCGCGGATCACGTCGATCGTCAACAGCCGCGAGATCTGGATCGTCTTCAACATGAACCCGGACGGGTCGGAGTTCGATATCTCGGGCGGGAAGTTCCACCACTGGCGCAAGAACCGCCAGCCGACGCCCGGCACAACCTCGATCGGCACCGACCTCAACCGAAATTACGGCTATCGCTGGGGCGGCGGCGGTCGGACGAGCGCGAACCCGCAGGCGATCACCTACCGGGGACCGCGAGCGTTCTCGACCCCGGAGGACCGCGCCATGCGCGACTTCCTCGCCAGCCGCGTCGTCGGCGGCCGGCAGCAGATCCGGGCGGCGATGACCTTCCACGAGTCGGGCCGGCTGGTGATGTGGCCGTACGGCTACACGATGACGAACGTCCCTCGCGACATGACCATCCAGGATCACGCCGCCCTGGCCGCCATCGGCCGGACGATGGCCAGGTCGAACGGCTACACGCCCCAGCAGGCAAGCGACCTGTACATCAGCTCCGGGACGAGTCGCGACTACATGTACGGCGTCTACCGCATCTTCGTGTACACGTTCGAGATGTCGATCACCGGACTACCCCGACGACTCGATGATCGCGCCGGAGACCGGCCGCAACCGCGAGGCCGCCCTCTACCTGATGGAACGCGCCGGGTGTCCGCTGGCGGTGCTCGGGGCGTCTGTCCGGACGGCGCGCTGCGGGGCCTTCGACGACGACCTCGAAGTCGCCCGGGGCTGGACGACGAACCCTGACGGCACCGACACCGCGGCCGCGACGGCCCGGTTCGCTCGAAACGACCCGGCCGCGACCACGCTCCACGGAGCCAAGCAGCTGGGATCCACCCCGTCGGGCCGCATGGCGTGGGTGACCGGCGCCGCGGCCGGCTCGTCGCCTGGCGCGCGGGACCTCGACGGACGGACGTCGATCCGCTCCCCGGCGTTCACGCTGCCCGCCGCCGCCGGCCAGAGGCTGACCTTCGCCTACGTGTTCGCCCACAGCGCCGCCTCGAGCGCCGCGGACTATCTGCGCGCCGAGGTCGAGCTGGCCGACGGGACGCGCGTGCCGGTCTTCACCCGGCTCGGTCGCGCCGCCGACGTGGACGGCGCCTGGCGGACCGCGAGCATCTCGATGGACGCCTTCGCCGGACAGACGGTCCGGCTGCGGTTCGTGGCCGCTGACGGTGGACCCGGCAACCTGCTCGAGGTCGAGCTCGACGACATCCGGGTGACGCAGCCCGGCTGAGAACCGATTCCCGGATCCGGACGCCATACCCTACCGAGCACGACCACCGTGGCGTGCCGTTTCCGAGGCGACCGTGGACCAGCGAGGACTCGTCGAGCGAGCGAGGCGGGGCGATCATGACGCCTTCACCGAGCTCGCCCGCGGGGCCGCCACGCGGCTGGACCGGGTCGCCCGCCTCGTTCTCCGGGATCCGGAGCTGGCCCGCGACGCGGTCCAGGAGGCGCTCATCCGGGCCTGGCACGACCTGCCGGGGTTGCGTGACCCCGACCGGTTCGATGCCTGGCTCCACCGCCTGATCGTCCATGCGTGCCTGGACATGGCACGCCGGCGCAAGCGCCGCGTCATCGAGGTCGAGCTCGACCCGATCGACGGGCCGTCCGTCGGCGACATGTCCGGTGCGATCGCGAACCGCGAGATCGTCGACGCCGCGATGCAGCGGCTCGACGAGCAGGCTCGGGCGATCGTCGTCCTGCACTACTTCCTGGGGATGTCCGCTGACGGATGTCGCGGGAGCCCTGGGCGTCCCGATCGGCACGGTCAAGTCGCGGCTCCATCGCGCCCTGGGCGAGATGCGGGCCGGCGTCGAGACCGATGCCACCACCCCGTCGCCGGTCCCCGGAGGGCAGGTCGCATGACCACGACGACGCGCATCGAGCGCGAGCTGCCCGGCATCCTCGGCGACCTTTCGGCGGGGCCTATTCCCGACTATCTCGACGACGTCTTCGGTCGGACCGGCCGCACGCGGCAGCGGCCCGGCTGGACGTTCCCGGAAAGGTGGCTTCCCATGGCTGATATCAGCCGGGCGCGGACGTTCGCGCCCGCCCCACCGTGGCGGATCCTCGCGCTGGCGCTCGTCGTCGTCGCGGTGCTTGTCGCTGCGGCCCTCGCCTATGTCGGCGCGCAGCGAAGCGTGCCCGCCCCATTCGGCCCGGCCAGGAACGGACTCGTTCCATATGCCAAGGCCGGCGACATCTACGTCGCGGATCCCGTGACCGGCGACGAACGGCTCGTGGTCGGCGGCCCCGCAGGCGACTCGAACCCGGGCTTCTCACCGGACGGGACTCTGATCGCGTTCCTTCGAGGCACAACCAATTCGCTGAGGGATCTCTACGTGGTTCGACCCGACGGCACAGATCTCCGACAGGTCACGACGGCGCCGCTCGACGAGTTGACGGGGGACGGAGCGTTCTGGGTACCCGATAGCCGGTCCCTGGGCGTGGTCTCCGCGATCGGCAGCCAGAACCGTCTCCAACTCTTCGACGCGACCGGCCGTGGGAAACCGATCGAGCTCGCCGCCGGCTATCAGCCCGACAACGTCACCTTCCGCCCGCCCGACGGTAAGGAGATCCTGTTCCGCGGCACCACCAATGAGCATCTGGGCCTGTACGTCATGGACGCGGACGGGACGAACATCCGGACCCTTGTCCCCCCCGACGTTTCCACGGAGATGGATCAGCACCTCAACTACCTGGCGTACACAGCAGACGGCAGCCGGATCCTGTACCAGCATGCAGCACAAGCCACGGCCGAGGCCGAAGGGCGGCTGCTGCGAGCTCTGGGAGATGAACGCGGACGGGACGGGCCAGCATCGGTTCGACCCGCTGGCCGAGCCGGGGCAGGCCGGCGTACCCGGGACGAGCTGGGGTGGCATGCCCGTCGTGTCGCCGGACGGCGCGTGGGTCGCGTACTGGCACACCTTCGACGACCGACCGCAGCGGATCTCCGTCGCGCGGAGCGATGGCACGGGCCCGGTCATCCAGACCGGCCCGGACCTGGATGGCATCGCGCGTTGGGTCTGGTCGCCCGACTCCACCGCGATCTTGATGACGCCGTTGGACGACTCGGGCCAACCGATTCACCACTACCTGCTCGATCCGACGGGTGGCCCATGGAAGCTGGCTCCGTGGAACGGCTCGAGCGATCCCGATTGGCAACGGCTCGCACCCTGACCAGGCGAACGGGGTTGCGTCCGGTCAAACCTTGCGGCCGGGCGCTCCTCTCGTCATGGCACCGTCATGGATCGCGCGTAATGTGACGGCATGCGTTTCCTGAACTTCGGCCAGCCGGCCATGCCCAGTCCCACCGAGACACTCCCCGGGCGATCGACACCGATCGTGACCCCCGGTACCCACGCCATCCTCGGGACCCCGCTGGCGGGGCCCTGGCCCGAGGGCACGCAGACCGCGATCTTCGGACTCGGCTGCTTCTGGGGAGCCGAGAAGGCCTTCTGGCAGCTTCCCGGCGTGATCACGACCGCCGTCGGCTACGCCGGTGGCACCACCCCGAACCCGACCTACAACGAGGCCTGCTCGGGCCGCACCGGCCACGCCGAGTCCGTGCTCGTCGCCTTCGATCCGAAGCGGATCAGCTACGAGCAGCTCCTCAAGACGTTCTGGGAGGACCACGACCCGACCCAGGGCATGCGCCAGGGCAACGACGTCGGCACCCAGTACCGCTCGATCATCCTCACCGCCAACGACGACCAGCGACGGATCGCCGAGGCGAGCCGCGACGCCTACCAGGCCATGCTGTCAGCCAACGGCTACGGCGAGATCAAGACCGAGATCGCACCGGCCGGCCCGTTCTACTACGCCGAGGACTACCACCAGCAGTACCTCGACAAGAACCCGCGCGGCTACTGCCCGAACCACTCGACCGGCGTGAAGCTGCCGGACGACTTCGTGGTCACGCCGCTCCAGTACGTCGACTGAGTCCGGTCAGAGGCGACGGCCGCCGGCCCGACCGATAGTCGGGCGATGAACGCTCTGCGGATGGACAACGTCCTCCTCGTTGTCGACGACCTCGAAGCTGCCAAAGCGTTCTTCGCCGAACTTGGTCTGGAGCTTGAGGGCGAGACGGTCGTCGAAGGCCAGTCGGTCGACCGCCTCATCGGGCTCGACGGCGTCCGAGCCACGATCGCCTCGATGCGGACCCCGGACGGCCACGGGCGGATCGAGCTGGACAAGTTCCACACGCCGGCGGCGGTCAGGGCCGAGCCAGAAGACGCGCCGGTGAACGCGCTGGGCATCCGTCGCATCATGTTCGCGGTCGACGACATCGAGAGCGTCCTTGGCCGCCTGCGCAGCCACGGAGCCGAGCTCGTTGGCGAGGTGGTGCAGTACGAGGACCAATATCGGCTCTGTTACGTCCGCGGCCCCGAGGGCATCGTCGTCGGACTGGCCCAGCAACTCGGCTGAAGACGTGTCTAGCTGAGAACCGAGGCCCGGGAGCGTACTGCCCGAACCACTCGACCGGCGAGAAGCTGCCGGACGACTTCGTGGTCACCCCGCTCGGTACGTGGACTGAACCCGCTGCGCGACGTCGCGACGTGGCAGGTCCGACGGCCCGCGTCTACGATGCCGGAGGAGGGCGTGAGATGACCGACCCGATCGCCGACATCATCGGCGACTACCGAGCGTTCGCGGCCCAGCAGCGCGACCGGTTGCTGGCGCGTGGCATCGACATCGCACCGTACGCGCTCAGCCACCTCGCCTATCGCGTGCCCGAGTGGGACCAGTACGTCCAGGTCCGGACGCTCCTCGAGCGCCACGCGACCGCGAATCGGGAGAACGTCTGGAACGGCCGCCCGATCTCCTTGATCGTTCTCGCCGAGCCGCTCGAAGTCCTCGAAGGCCAGGACGTCCCGCTCATCGAGCTCATCCCGCCCGTCCACCAGCGCGTCTACAAGATGGGGCTGGAGCACCTCGGCGTCGTGGTCGGCGACACATTCGACGCGTTCGTCAGAGCCCACAAGCCGGTCCTGACGGGACAGCAGTTCCAGGGCCCGAACAGCACCCCCGACCCCGTCTACATCCTGTTCGAGGACTTCACCCACGTGAAGTTCTATCGACTGTCACTCCGGGCATCCGTCGAGCTCGATGGTGGCCGGTTCGACGACGGGTTCCACCACGTCGACGACTGGGTGCCCCAGCGGCTGGTCACGGCGACCGGTCCCAACCCGCTGCCGCGCTGACGTCAACGGAGCGTCAGGATCCCGACAGATTCGAGGTGACAAGAGCCGGTCCGGATCGCCCGGGCCGGCTCCCTTCATGTGCCTCCCCCGGCGCAGGGCCGAGGTTCGCGTGCCGGGAAGGTCAGATCGGGACGGTGACGACGGCGGACGCGATCGTCGTGGCAACCGCCGCGGCGAGGATCTTCTTGCGCTTGTCCTCGTCCTTCACCCATTCGACGACCACTTCGGCGGCCGCCTTCGCCTGCTCCTCCGACAACCCGGCCCGATCAACCAACTCCTTGACGAGGTCGTCCATCTCACGCCTTTCCTCTCACCGATAACGACGAGATCGATCGGCATCCGTTGTACCGCTCCCAACCGGGCTCCGCCAGAGTCGAACGGCCCGAGTGAGGAGCCGGGCTTCTTTGTCCAACCTCTTGACAAAGCCCCGATGCAGCAGCACCATCGACTTTGTCAAGTCTCTTGGCAAAGCCGCGGCAAGCGGCAGGGTGGTCTCGGTAGGAGGAGCGTCCGCCCGCGTATGAGCGCCAGCCCGACGGTGCTGCCCGAGAAGGCCACGCACCAGCAGACGCGAACGTTCAACCAGCAGCTGGTCCTGCGCGCCCTTCACGACGACAGCCCGCTGTCGCGCGCCGACCTTTCCCGGCGGACCGGCCTGACACGAACGTCCGTCAGCGGCCTCGTCGGCAGCCTCATCGACGACGGTCTGATCGAGGAGGTCGGCCGCGGCCGATCCAGTGGCGGCAAGTCACCGATCCTGCTCCGCGTCGCCCCGGACGGCCGTCACCTGATCGGGCTCGACCTTGGCGAGGGGCAGTTCAGCGGCGCGGTCGTCAACCTGAGCGGCGACATCCTGCGTTCCCTGCATCTGCCCCTCGAAGGGCGCGACGGCGAAGCGGCAGTCGAGCTCGTCTTCCAACTCGTCGACGCCCTGCGCGCCGATGACCGGTCCCCCCTCCTCGGCATCGGCATCGGCGCTCCGGGCGTCATCGACACCCGCTCGGGCACCGTCCGCTGGTCGGTGAACCTCGACTGGGCCGATCTCCGCCTCGGGCCGCTCGTCGAGGACCGCTACGGCGTGCCGGTGGTGGTGGCCAACGACAGCCACGCGGCTGCGCTGGCAGAGCTGACCTTCCATCGGCGCCCGCGGCCGAACAACCTGATCGTCATCAAGGTCGGTCGCGGCATCGGCGCCGGGATCATCGTCAACGGCCAGCTGTTCCAGGGCGACGGCTACGGCGCCGGCGAGTTCGGCCACGTCTCGCTGCGGTCACGACGGAGCGCCGTGTCGATGCGGTCGGGAGGGTTGCCTCGAAACGCGGACGAGCATGCGCGCGCTGGTCGAGGCCGCCCAGGCGGTGGAACCGACGATCACCGACGAGACCGGCCTCGTCGCCGCCTTCAAGGCTGGCGTTGCCGGCGTCCGGCGGATCGTCCTCGACTGCCGCGCGCGAGCTCGGGGTCGCCATCGGCTGGCTGATCGGCGTGCTCGATGTTCGCCACGTCCTGCTGGTCGGGCCGGTCGCGGCGCTCGGCGACGAATGGCTCGACGAGGTCCGCCGCTACGCCCGATCGAGCGTCCTGGCACTGCTCGCTCGCGACACCCAGATCGAGTTCGGCCACGTCCACGACGACGTCGTCGTGCTGGGCGCGTCGGCGCTGCTCATGGAGCAGCAGCTGGGCCTTGGGTTGGTGCGATGATCGCGAGCCATGAGCCGGGACTCGGCGGGTCGCTGGTCGCCGGCGTCGATGTCGGCGGCACCAAGACATCGATCGTCGTCACCGACGAACGGGACCGCATCCTGTACGAGCACGTCGCACCGACGGACCCGTCGTCGCTCGTCGGCCAGATCGCCGGACTCGTCGACGACGCCCGTCGCCAGCGCTGGGACAGGACGTCGCCGCCGTCGGCGTCGCCATCCCCGGTCACGTCGACCCGACCGACGGCTCGGTCAGCATGGCCGTCAACCTGGGCATCACCCACCTGCCGCTGGGACCGATGCTGCAGGCGGAGCTGGGGGTTCCGACCTTCGTCGAGCACGACGCCCGCGCGGCGGCGCTCTGGCTGAGCGAGCAGGCGACCGACGACTCCGCACAGGCGCCCGCGAGCCTCGCCTTCCTGGCGATCGGGACCGGCATCTCGGCCGGCGTCGTTCTCGACGGGGCGCTGCTCCGCGGCGACAACAGCTTCGCCGGCGAGGTGGGCCACGTCGTCGCCGATCCGGACGGAGTCATGTGCGCGTGCGGTCTGCGCGGCTGCCTCGAGACCATCGCCGCCGGTCCGGCGATCGGTCGCCAGGCCGACGAGGCGATGGCCGCCGGTCGCAGCACGGTCCTGTCGCCGCATTCGAGTGCCGCCGACGTCTTCCGCGCCAGGCTCTGCCGGCGACGAGGTCGCGGTCGAGATCACCGACCGAGTGGCCGACCACCTGGCCCGAGCGATCCGATCGCTCGCGCTGACCCTCGGCGTCAGGCGAGTCGTCATCGGCGGCGGCGTGGCCGCCGCCGGACCCGCCCTTCTCGAACCGATCCAATCGCGCATCGCCCGCGAACGCGCGGCCTCGCCCCTGGTGCGGGCCGCGCTGGGCGATGCGACCGTCGAGCTGCTGTCGCCGACCGAGGCGCCCGGCGCCCGCGGTGCGGCAGCGATCGCTCGCCACCGCATCGGCTTGCCTGAGAGGAGGGGGTGGGCGAGCGATAACGAACACGGCGGCTATTGCGGGAGTCGGATATAACGGTTGCACCCAGCGGAGTCAGCTCGTCACCGAAAAGTCCTGGCTTCGCAGGAGGAGGAATTCATGGCCAAGAGACTACGGACAACGTCCGCGCTGGCGGTCGCTGTCTCGATGCTGGTCGGCGCATGCGGCGCCAGCAACAGTCGTCGGCGCCGGCCGCGACCACGGCGGCGAGCGCTGCCGCACCGAGCGCAGCGGCTTCGCCGGCGCCAGCGCGTCTGCCGCCGCCGCACCGAGCGCAGCGCGCTCGGCGGCACCGGCCGCAGCCGTGCCGACGGTCCCGACCGGCTACACCGAGCTGGACACAGGCATTGACCAAGGGCGCCGACGGCAAGTTGCCGTACGACGGCAAGAAAGTCTCGATCCAGACCCAGTGGATCGGTGGCGAGGGCACCAACTTCGCTGCCTCGGTCGCCGACTTTGCGAAGGCGCACCGGGATCAAGATCCAGATCGACAGCATCGGCTCGAGCCACGAGACCGTGCTGAAGACGCGCATCGAGGGCGGCAAGCCGCCGGACCTGGCGATGCTCGCCCAGCCGACGCCCGTCCTGGCCTACGCCGCCGCAGGCAAGGTCATCGACGTCGCGGCACGTTCATGACCGGCGCCAAGAAGCTCAGCGACGAGCATGCGAACACCATCGGCCTGGTCACCCAGGGCGCCAAGATCTGGGGCATCCCGTACAAGGCCGACGTCAAGTCGACCATCTGGTACCCGATCAAGGCCTTCGAGGCCAAGGGCTACAAGGTCCCGACGACGTGGGACGAGCTGATCGCGCTGTCCGACAAGATCGTCGCCGACGGCTCCAACCCGTGGTGCGTCAGCGCCGGCGGTCCCGGCGACGCGACCGGCTGGCAGCTCACCGACTGGGTCGAGGAAGTCGTCCTCAAGACCAAGGGCGTCGACTACTACAACGACTGGATCAGCCACAAGGTCACGTTCCAGGACCCGGGCATCAAGGACGCCTTCGACAAGTACGTCGGCAAGATCTTCTTCACGCCGAACTACGTCTTCGGCGGCAACACGGCGATCGTGCCAGCCGACCAGAAGACGGTGATGGACCCGATGTTCACCGACGACCTGGCGAACCCGAAGTGCTGGATGCAGAAGATCCCGACCTGGTACGGCCCGGACTTCTTCCCCGATCAGCGGGCGAGCGGTCAAGCCGTCGAAGTACGTCATCGGCACGGACGTCGGGATCTTCCCGTTCCCGACCATCGACCCGGCCCAGACGTACGCCGAGGGCTCGGCCGACACGCTGATGGTGCTCGCCGACCGGCCCGAAGTTCGTGCCGTCGCCGAGTTCCTCGCCACGCCGGAAGGCATCCAGAACTGGATCCGCGCCGGCAGCGCCATCTCGACCAACTCGACCACCCCTGCCGACTGGTATGCCGGCGCCTACAAGCTCAAGGTCGCTGCCGAGATCGCCGAACAAGGCGAAGGGCATCGGCTTCGACGCTTCCGACCTCATGCCCGGCAAGGTCGGTGCCGGAACCTTCTGGACCAAGATGGACGATTGGGCCAACAAGGGTGGCACCAATACGGACGCGACGCTGAAGGCCATCGACGACAGCTGGCCAGCAAGCTAACGATCTGATGGCTTGCGGGGCGCGTCACCAACGGTGGCGCGCCCCGTTACTATTTCCGCGAGGAGGAGCGTGGATGGCCGTCGCTCCAAGCTGAGCGTCCCGGACTGTCGCGCTTCGTCCTGCCGATCGCCGGGCTGATCGGCCTCGGGCCTGTGCGTCGGCGGCATCCTCGTCCTGCTACGACCCGCAGGGCGGGCCGAACCTCCTGGCCTCGATCTACGACGCGCTGGGCAACACGTCGGGCGCGACCGACCTGCGCAACGGTCAGGGCGATCAGGTGATCGCCAAGCTCCTGCTCGCGGTGATCGCCCTGGCGGTCGGCGTCGGTGGCATCTGGCTGCTGTTCATCGGCGTCGCGCAGCTGGTCAGCCTGCTGCAGGCGAAATGGCGCGACCGGATCCTGCCGTGGGTCTTCGCCGGCCCCGCCCTGGCGCTGTTGGCGGTCTTCCTGGTCTACCCGGCGGCGGGAACGATCCTGCGCAGCTTCCAGGACGAACACGGGCCAGTTCACGCTCGCGAACTTCGCCGTGATGGTCGAGCCCGAATTCACCGCGATCCTGCGCAACAACGCTGATCTGGCTGATCCTCGGGACCGGTCGGCAGCGTCGTGCTCGGGCTCATCTTCGCCGGGCTCTTCGATCGCGTCCGACGCGAGTCGCTGGCCAAGACCATCGTCTTCCTGCCGCTGGCGATCTCGCTCGTCGGCGCCTCGGTCATCTGGGGCTTCGTCTACGCCTGGCAGCCGGCCGGCCAGCCGCAGATCGGGCTCCTGAACGCGGTCGTCGTCGGCCTTCGGTGGTCAGCCGATCCCGTGGCTGACGACCAACCCGATCAACATCATCTGCGAGATCGTGATCCTGGTCTGGCTCCAGACCGGTTTCGCCATGGTCGTCTTCTCGGCCGCGATCAAGGGCGTGTCGGCCGAGGTCCTCGAGGCGGCCCGGCTCGATGGCGCGTCCGAGCGCCAGCTCTTCCTCCGGGTGATCGTGCCGATGATCCGCGGCTCGATCGTCACGGTCTCGACGACCATCGCCATCGTGACCCTCAAGATCTTCGACATCGTGTACGTGACGACCGGCGGACGGTTCGGTGACGACGTCGTGGCCAACCGCATGTTCCACGAGATCTTCCAGTTCTTCGACGACGGTCGCGGCGCAGCGCTCGCGACCCTGCTCTTCATCGCCGTCCTGCCCGTGATGTACATCAACCTCCGCAACTTCAGACGACAGCAGGTGGAAGCATGACCGCGCCCGCCCAGCCGATCGAACAACCGAAGGCACGCGTGGCCGCGTGGCGGCCGGCCTTCATCCGGAGCGTGCCGCTCCGCCTGTCGGTCTTCCTCATCTGCCTCCTGTGGACGATGCCGACGCTCGGCCTGCTCGTCACCTCCGTGCGCGATCCGGCGAACATCACGACATCCGGCTGGTGGACGGCACTGCTCCACCCGTTCGATGCCAACCAGTGGACGCTCTCGAACTACCAGACCGTCCTCGCGAGCGACGGCATGGGCAACGCGTTCATCAACAGCCTGATCGTGACCATCCCGTCGGTGGCCATCCCGATCACCATCGCCGCCTTTGCCGCCTATGCGTTCGCGTGGATCCCGTTCCGCGGCCGCGGCATCCTGTTCACGATCGTGGTCGCGCTGCTGGTCGTGCCGATCCAGATGTCCCTGATCCCGATCCTGCAGATCTACAGCGCCGGGAACCTGTACGGCTCGTTCCTCGGGCATCTGGCTGGCGCACACCGGCTTCGGCCTGCCGCTGGCGATCTTCCTGCTCTACAACTTCATGTCGCAGCTGCCGCGCGACCTGTTCGAGTCCGCCGCGATCGACGGCGCGACGCACCTCCAGACGTTCATCCGGCTCGTCCTGCCGCTGTCGATCCCGGCCCTCGGGGCGATCGCCATCTTCCAGTTCCTGTGGGTCTGGAATGACCTGCTGGTGGCCCTCGTCTTCCTGGGACCGGGCGCCGACGTTCGCGTCCTGCCGACCGCCCTCTACAACCTGATCGGCAGCCGCGGCGGCGCATGGCATCTCCTGACCGCCGGCGCGTTCATCACGATGGTCGTGCCGCTGGTCGTCTTCCTGCTCCTCCAGCGGGCATTCGTGAGAGGGATCCTGGCCGGCTCCGTCAAGTCGTGACGCTGGCGCGGCTCATGATCGCCTTCGTCGGCACCGAGCTGCCGCCATCGGCGGCGAGGCGGATCAACGAGCACGGGCGTCGCCGGCGTGACGCTCTTCCACGCCCACAACATCGCCGATCCGCCCCAGATCCGCAGGCTGACCGCCGCGATCCAGGAGGCACGGCCGGCCGGGGCACCACCGTTGCTGATCGCCGCCGACCAGGAGGGCGGCCAGCTGGTCGGCCTCGGCGGCGGGACGACGCAGTTCGCGGGCCCGATGGCGCTCGGCGCGACCGGTGACGACGAGTCTGGCCGAGCGCGTCGCCGGCGCGACGGCGCGCGAACTGCGTGCCCTCGGCGTCAACGTGGACTACGCGCCGGTGCTGCGACGTGGCGAACAATCCGGCCAACCCGGCGCTCGGGATCCGCAGCTTCGGCGACGATCCCGAGGCCGTCGGGCGGCTCGCGGCGGCGACGGTCCGTGGCCTGCAGGACGAGGGCGTGGCCGCGACGGTCAAGCACTTCCCGGGCGCCGGCGACACGGCAGCGGATCCGCACCACGAGCTGCCGCTGGTGCCGCGGACGAACGCCGAGCTGGCCGAGCGCGAGCTGATCCCGTTCCGAGCGGCACTGGACGCGGGCGCGCGGATGGTCATGACCGGCCACTTCGCGCTGCCCGACCAGGACGACGACCTGCCGACGAGCCTGTCCGCCGCCGTCCTGCGCGACCTGCTGCGCGACCAGCTGCAGTTCGACGGCGTGACCGTCACCGATGCCCTGGACATGCGTGCCCTGGCCCAGGGATCGGCGCAGATCGTCGACGCCATCACGGCCCTCCGTGCCGGCGAGGACGTGCTGCTCGGGACCGTCGGACGAAGCGGCCCTCAAGCGGCTGGAGGAGGGCCTCGGGCAGGCGCAGCGGCGTGGCCTGGTCGATGCCGACGACGACGCCGCGGCGACCCGCCGGCTCGACGACCTGCGCCGCTGGCTGGGAGGCTTCGACCAGCCGCCGCTCGACGTCGTCGGGTGCGCCGAGCATCAGGCACTCGCCGCCGAGCTGGCCCGACGTTCCATCACGCTCGTCCGCAACGACGACCGGCTGCTGCCGTTGAAGCCGGCCGCCGACGCAAGGATCGCGGTCGTCCAGTCGATGCCCGCCGACCTGACGCCGGCCGACACGTCATCGACGGTGACGCCGACGCTGGCATCGGCCCTTCGACGCCGGCTGGCGGGTGTCGAGGAGATCCTCCTGCCGGCGATGCCCGGGGAGGTCGACATCGCCGGTCTCGTCGAGCGCCTGGCGCGCTTCGACCTCGTCGTCGTCGGGACGTTCGCGGCGCATCTCCAGCCTGCGCAGGCGGCGATGGCGGCGGCGGTCCTGGCGTCCGGCAGGCCGACCGTCACCGTCGCGCTGCGCACGCCGTGGGACCTGCTCGCCTACCCGTCCGCGCCGAACCCATATCTGCAGCTACGGCATCCTGCCGCCGTCGATGGAGGCGCTGGCTGCGGCGCTGCTGGGCGAGGCGCCGTTCGCCGGCCGGTTGCCGGTCGACATCGCCGGTCTGCATCCACGCGGTCACGGGCTGATGGCATGGGGCTGAGAGACGAGATCCTGGAGCAGCCGGACGCCGCCCAGCGGCTGCTCGACGCTGCGCCGACGGCATTCGGTCCGATCGCCGCAGCGGTCGAGGTCGCGCCGGCCGCGGTTCGCCGTCATCGCCGCCCGCGGCACCTCGGACAACGCGGGCATCTACGCGCAGTACCTGCTGGCGATCCGGAATCGGCCTGATCGTCGCCCTGGCGGCGCCGTCGACGATCACGCTCTACGGAGCGCGTCCGAACCTGGCGGACGCGCTGGTCGTCGGTATCTCGCAATCGGGTCGCTCGCCGGACATCGTCGCGGTGGTCGAGGAGGCGCGGCGGCAGGGCGCGCTGACCGATCGCGCTGACCAACGATCCCGAATTCGCCCCTGGCCGGACACGGCCGACCACGTGATCGACCTGCATGCCGGACCGGAGCTGGCGACGGCCGCGACCAAGACCTACACGACCGAGCTGCTCGCGGCGGCGCTGCTGTCGACGGCGCTCGACCCGCCGTCGTCAGGCGAAGCGACCGACCTTGCCGGTCTGCCCGCCCTGATCGCTGCAGCGCTGACGGCGGAGCCTCACGCGCGCGACCTGGCCGCCGCGCACGCCGAGCGCCAGCGTGCCGTCGTGCTCGGCCGCGGCTACAGCTACGCGAGCGCTCGCGAATGGGCACTCAAGCTGCAGGAGATGGCGCTGGTCGCCGCCATGTCCTATTCGGCGGCCGACTTCGAGCACGGACCGCTCGCCCTGGCCGAGCCCGGTCTGCCGGTGCTGGCGGTGGCCCCGAGCGGCCCCGAGCTCGACGCCCAGGTCGCGCTGCTGACCCGCCTAAAGGAGGACCACGGCGCGCGCCTCCTGGTGATCTCGGACGCGCCGGCAGCCCGTGAGATCGACGACGGGCTGGCCCTGCCGGACGGCATCCCGCCGTGGCTCGCGCCGATCGTCGAGATCGTGCCTGCCCAGCTGTACGCCTATCACCTGACCGTCGCGCGCGGCCTCGACCCCGACCATCCACGGTCGATCAGCAAGATCACCGAGACGCGCTAGCGGCGCCCTCACCTACCTCCCGGGCGATGAGCCGCTGATACCAGCGAGCGCTGTCCTTCGGCGTGCGGCGCTGGGTGTCGAAGTCGACGTGGACCAGGCCGAACCGCCGGCTGTAGCCAAGGCTCCACTCGTAGTTGTCGAGCAGCGACCAGACGTGGTAGCCCGTCAGCGGCACGCCGGCGGCGAGCGCGTCGGACGCGGCGGCGACGTGGCGCGCCAGGTACTCAAGCCGGTCGACGTCGCGCACCCGGCCGTCCCGATCGACCGTATCGGGGTAGGCGGCGCCGTTCTCGGTGACCACGATCTCGGGCGGCGCGTACGTCCGGTTGAGCTCGATCAATCCGTCGCGCAGACCGTCGGGCGCGACGTGCCAGTCCATCTGCGTCTGCTCCGAGTCCGGCACCGCGCCGATCTCCCAGTCGAACGGCGCGGTCCGACGATGCGCGCGACCGAGTCGCGCCGGTAGTAGTTCAGACCCAGGTAGTCGAGATCGCCGGCCGGCGGCTCCGCGAGGTCGATGCCCTCGAGGTGACCCGCCGCCCGGTGCGCCTCGAGGCCCAGCGCCGGGTAGCCACGGCCGAACAACGGATCGAGGAACCACGCATCGCGAGCCGAGCTCCACTGGCTGGCGGCGACTCGATCCCGCTCGGAATCGGTTGCCGGCGCGACCTGATTGACGTCGATCGCCACGCCGATCTTCGGAGCCGTCCACCAGGGCTCGGATCGCCTGGCTGGCTGCGGCGTGGGCCCGCAGCTCGTTGTCGGCCACCCGGATCGCCGTCGGCCAGTCACGCAGCCCGGGCGCGTGGATGCCGTCGGCATGGCCGAGGAAGGCAAAGACGGCCGGCTCGTTGAACGTCATCCAGTCCTTGACCCGGTCGCCAAGGTTCGACGCGAGCAGCGACGTGTAATCGGTGAACCAGCCCACGACCTCGGGGTTGGCGAAGCCACCGCGATCCTGCAGCGCCTGGGGCAGGTCCCAGTGGAACAGGTTGATCAGCGGCTGGACGCCGGCACCAAGCAGCGCATCGACGAGGCGCTGGTAGAAGTCGAGGCCGCGCTGGTTGACGGCGCCGGTCCCCATCGGCAGGACCCGGGACCAGCTGATGCTGAAGCGATATGCGCCTGCGCCCAGGTCGGCAAGGAGTCGCACGTCGTCGGGGTAGCGGTGGTAGTGGTCGCAGGCGATGTCACCCGTGCTGCCGTCGGCGATGGCGCCCGGCTTGCGAGCAAAGGTGTCCCAGATCGATGTTCCTCGGCCGTCCTCGGTCGCCGCTCCCTCGATCTGGTAGGCGGAGGCGGCGAATCCCCAGGTGAAGTCGGCCGGAAAACCCTGGGCGAGCCGGACCGGGTCGGTGTCGAACGCGGGCGAGGGATCCACCCGTGGATGGTATTGCCCGAACGACTCGCCCGTCAGCGTCCGCCGGCCGGCGGGTGCGTCCCCGGGACGGACCGACCGACACGCATGGCCGTCCAGTAGCCGTCGATCGGCGTCTCCACCAGCGGATGCAGGCCGTGGCCGGCCAGGATGGTCAGGAACGTGGTGCGCGTGAAGTCGGGGCGACCCTGCGTCGGCGAGCAGATCCAGACCGCGGACGGCATCGTCATGACCGTCCGGTAGCGATCGAGGAACCAGCGGATCGAGCCCGCGTTCGACACGAAGATGACCGCGACGCTGGCAGCGGCGAACTCGCCCGTCATCCTGACGCCCGGCGGCAGTGGTCCAAGGACCCGCAGCCATTCGATCGGCATGAACCAGAGGGATACGCCCGGGCGGATCCCGAGCCTGTCCGCGACGGTCATCTCGGTCACGTGATCGGCCTCCTTCCGGACGATGGTAAGGCGGCAACGATCCGCCCGACCGAACGGAAATCCTCGGTAAATGTCCGGCCGCGTCTCGCGGGGCGGGTCACCCGGGTCGATGGCGAACCGGCCCGGATGGCCCGGTCGTAGTTGGCCAGCGAGGGGCGTCACCACGCGCGAACCACGCGCACGACCCAAACGGGAGGCAATGACATGCCGACATACATGGACATCCACGACATCCCCGGCGTGAAGGCCGGCGACGTCGTCGGAGCACACGAAGCGGACGTTCGCGTCCAGGGCGACTACGGGGTGGACTACAAGCACTACTGGGTGGACGAGGAGTCGGGGAAGGTCTTCTGCCTCGTCGACGCCCCGGATCGCGAGACCGCGACGCTCGTCCACCGCAAGGCCCACGGCCTCGAGGCGCACACGCTCTACGAAGTCGAGCAGGGCGCCTAGCCGTTCCCGGGCCGGAGAGGAACCCGGCGCGCCTCAGGGTGCGCCGGGTTCCCTTGTTTCAGCCGAGGATGAACCCCTCGAACGTGTTGACATTGCCGGTCGGCGGCTCGGGCACGGTCGACCCGAGGCCGGTTCCCCGGACCCCGCCCCAGGCGATCCAGCTGAACGACTCGATCCCGGTGGTGAAGTCGGCCTGGATCTGCATCTTGATCGAGAACGTCCCGTTCCCGTCGTCACAGGTGAAGTCCTTGAGAACCTGCAGCTGGACGATGCCGCGCGGGCTCCGGAACCCGGCGAACCGGATGCCAGTGTCGACGAACGTGCCGGCCGGGCAGATCGCGCCGCTGTCGACTGCCGCCCCGGTCGCCGTGAACGTCCCGTAGTTGGGCCCGTCCGGATTGAACGTGACGTGCGAGACGATGGTCACCTTCTGCGGCGAACCGGCCGCGACGGGCGCGACGACGGTCATCAGCGCCACGATGGCGGCGAGCACGACGAGGCCGGAACGGTTGTGACGGAGCATCCGATGCATGGCTGCCTCCCCTCCCAGGGTTCGGGACCGGCCGGCGTGGGTCACCGGCCGCGACGACCGCGTCTCAACCGCGGAATGTCCACCTCGCATGGCGTCGAAAACGGCGGAATGGTTCACACAACGGTTGCGCTCGGCGACGTATCGTTACCGACACCACGGTCGCCGGGGAAGGCATACGAGGAGAGGGAACGAAGCGATGCCGACATACATGGACATGCATGACATCCCGGGGGTGACGGCCGATGCGGTCGCCGAGGCACACAAGGCCGATGTCCGCGTCCAGGGTCAGTACGGAGTGAACTACAAGAGCTACTGGGTCGACGAGGCGGACGGCAAGGTCTTCTGTCTCGTCGACGCCCCGGATCGCGAGACGGCGACGCGTGTCCATCGCGAGGCCCATGGACTCGAGGCCCACACCCTCTACGAGGTCGAGCAGGGCGCCTAGCCGCCTCGTGGGACTTCACGGGTGGCGCCCCGGCGCGTCGCCCGAGCCGTGAAGGGGCCGCGACACATCCGTCGCGGCCCGCGCGTCTCCACCTGGGCCGCAACGTGCGCGTCACGTCACGCCCCGACGTCGCCACGTCGCGTTTCTCGCGGGTACGCCATCCTAAGGCCGCTCGCGACCCACGCTCAGGAGTCCCCAGTCCCTCATGTCTTCCGCCGGATCCGCCCGCCCCAGGGCGGCTCGTCGCACCCAGCCGACCACCGGTGGCTGGATCGCGATCATCGTCTTCGCCTTCCTCGCCGGTGTGGGCGCCATCGCCGCGGTCGCGGCGGTCGGTGCCTATAACGCGCTGGCTTCGGACCAGGATCTCCCGAATCCGAGGGACCTCGAGTCGTACGTCCTTCCCGAGGAGACCGTCGTCTACGACCGGACCGGGAAGGTCGAGCTGGCACGCTTCGGTGACGCACAGCGCGAGCTCGTGCAGTTCGACGAGATCCCGCCGATCCTCATCGATGCGACGACCGCCGTCGAGGACAAGACGTTCTGGGAGAACGCCGGGTTCGACCCGGTCGCCATCCTGTCGGCGGGCCTGAGCTCGCTCCGCGGCGACAGCCGCGGCGCCTCGACGATCACCCAGCAGCTCGTCCGTGCGCGGCTCCTCGACGAGAAGCTCGTCTCGGACCCGCACCGCACCGCCGAGCGCAAGCTCAAGGAGATCATCCAGTCGATCCGGCTGACCCAGGCGTTCCCGGGCGTGGACGGCAAGAAGCGGATCATCACCGCCTACCTCAACCAGAACTACTACGGCAACCAGAGCTACGGCGTGAAGGCCGCGGTCAGGTCGTACTTCGGGATCGACCTGTCGAAGATCGACCCGGCCCAGGCGGCGATCATCGCGGGGCTGCCCAAGAGCCCGTCGAACTACGACCTCGTCCGCAACGCGATCGAGGAATGCGCGACGCCGGTCGCCGAGGACGCCGATTGTCCGGCCAAGGACACGAAGCTGGTCGTGCCCGACGACACCACCGTGGTCCAGCGGCGCGACCAGATCCTCGACCTCATGGCCAAGGGCGGCCGGACCCCGCAATCCGGCGACGAGTATTCGACCGCCGACTTCGAGGCTGCCAGCAGTGAGCAGGTCGTGCTGGCCAACCAGACGACGCCGCGCTGGACTGCGCCGCACTTCATCTGGGCGGTCCGCGACGAGCTCGCCACGAAGCTCTGTGGCCCGGACGCCCCGACCTGCAAGCGCCTCGAGCAGGGCGGCCTGCGCGTCACCACGACGCTCGACGCGAACCTCCAGAAGGTCGCCGAGAAGTGGGTCCGCGCCGCCGCGATCGTGCCCAAGTCGAAGGATCCCGCAGCGGCAGCCAAGGCCCTCGGCTTCAAGAAGATCGAGCCGTGGATGACCAACCTGAAGAACAAGAACCTGCGCAACGGCGCCCTCGTCGCGCTCGACTACCAGACCGGTGAGCTGGTCGCCTATGTCGGCAGCGCCGACTACTACGCCACCTCGACCAAGCCGGCATTCCAGCCGCAGTACGACGTCCTCGGCAAGGGCTACCGCCAGCCGGGGTCGGCCTTCAAGCCGTTCAACTACGCGGTCGGCATCGACGACAAGGCGATCACCGCCGGAACGATGCTGATGGACGTCGGGACGGACTTCGGCGGCGGCTACACGCCGAGCGACGCCGATCGGCTCGAACGCGGCCCGGTCAGGGTCCGCAACGCCCTCCAGTTCTCGCTCAACATCCCGGCCGTCAAGACCCTGGCGATCAACGGCACCGACCACGTCTACGCCAAGGCCCAGGAGTTCGGGATGGTCTTCCAGGGCAAGCGGACGGCGGAGCTTGCCCTCGCGCTCGGCGTGCAGGAGGTCCGCCCGGTCGACCTCGTGACGGCCTACGGCACCCTCGCCAACAGCGGCAAGGCCGTCGGCCACACGACGATCCTCACGATCAAGGGCACGGACGGCAAGGACGTCGTCGACCCGTATGTGCCGCCGGCCGGCAAGCAGGTCGTCAGCCCGCAGGCGTCCTACATCGTCACGGACATCCTGGCCGGCAACACGAACAAGAACGTCAACCCCTTCTGGGGCGAGTTCGCGGTCCAGGGCCCCGAGTGGTCGCCGGCCGGCGACCCTCAAGACCGGTACGAACAACGACGCCAAGGACCTCAACGCCTACGGCTACATCGCCCCGCCGACCGAGAACGGCCGCGCCGGAGGCGCCTACGCCCTCGCGGTCGGCGTGTGGAACGGCAACTCGGACAACACCCTGGTGTCGACGGCCCGCCAGCCGCTCTTCTCGATCGATGTCTCGACCTTCGTCTGGCAGGGCTTCATGAACGAGGCGGCCGGCAAGTGGCCGGTCACCAACTTCGCCCGCCCGGCGGACGGGCTGGTCCGGGTCAAGATCGACCCCTGGACCGGCATGCGGAGCGACGGGCCCCGCGCGGTGGACGAGTGGTTCATCGCCTCGACCGAGCCCCGTCAGGCGCGCTCGGCGAACACGTGCGGGATCGACGTCGTCGCCGCCGTGAACGTCGAGACGAGCCACGACAACTGGATGAGCGCCGATCGCGACTGGATCCGCCGCGCCGCGCGGGGGCCCGGAAGGGTCGGTGGTCCCGATCGCACGGCGACCGCGTACTTCTACAACAGCGCGTTCCGGCCGTACGGCAACAGCTGGGGCGTGATCGTCGGCGGGAAATGCGGCGAGCCGAGCGCGGCCCCGTCGTGCTTCGTGGTCCCGACGCCGGACGCCGCCGGGGTGGTGCCCTCGTTCGCCATCCCGTCGCCCTCGGATGGTGGCGTTGCGCCACTCCCCTGCCCGCCCGCCTCGGCCGAGCCGTCGCCGTCCGTCGAGCCGTCGACCGAGGCGACGCCGCCACCGACCGAGGAGCCGCCACCGACCAAGGAGCCGCCACCGACCAAGGAGCCGCCACCGACCAAGGAGCCGCGCCACCCCCGGCGGACACTCCGCCCCCCGCGTCCGCGGAGCCGCCGGCCGCCTCGTGACCGACGCGGACCCCGTCGTCGCGGTCCGCGGTGTCCTGGTTCGGCGCGCCGGCCGCACGATCCTCGGCCCGATCGACTGGACGATCCAGCCCGGCGAGCGCTGGGTCGTGCTCGGTCCGAACGGGTCGGGCAAGACGACGCTCCTGTCGGTCGTCGGTCTCGAGCTGTGGCCGACCGCGGGCATCGTCGAGGTCCTCGGCGAGCGCTACGGTCGCGTGGATTCGCGCGACCTGCGGAAGCGGATCGGGACGGCCGGCAGCGCCACGGAGGGCTCGTTCCGCGACGACCTGACGCCGATCACGCTGGTGATGACCGCCCGGCACGCCGCGACCGAGCCGTGGTGGCACGTCTACGGCGAGGACGATCGGAGCCGGGCGCGCGAGCTGCTCGACGGCCTGGGCGTCGGCCGCGTCGCCGATCACGCCTACGGGACGTTGTCGGCCGGCGAGCGCCGGCGGACGTCGATCGCGCGGGCACTGATGCCCGATCCCGATCTGCTGCTCCTCGACGAGCCGGCGGCGAGCCTCGACCTGGGTGCCCGGGAGACCCTGGTCGACGACCTCGCGGCGCTCGCCGGCCGGCCGCGGCCCGCCGCGATCGTCCTCGTGTCGCATCACGTCGAGGAGATCCCACCCGGGTTCTCGCACGCGCTCGTGCTGGCCGACGGGGCCGCGGTGGCGTCCGGTCCGATCGAGGACGTCCTGCGCGACGACGTGCTCAGCCGTGCGTTCGGCCTGCCGATCGTGATCGAGCGTCGCGATGGACGCGCGTGGGCGAGGATGCCCGGCCGCACCGACGCGAACCGCTGACCCGCGACACGCGAATGTCACACCGAGCCCCGATGATGATCTCGTGAGCACCACCACCGCGAACGCCGACCGCCCTCTTATCCGCTCGGTGCCGAGCTCCCGCGACCGGGAGGTCCGCGCCGCCATCGCCGGTGTCGCCGCCACCGCCGCCGCCCTCGGGGCGTCCGAGCTCCTCGCCGGCCTCCTGCCTGGGGCGACATCGCTCGTGGCGGCCGTGGGCCAGGTCGTCGTCGATCTCCAGCCGCCCGGCGCGAAGGACATCGTGGTCTCGCTGTTCGGCACGAACGACAAGCTGGCCCTCGAGGTCCTGATCGTGGCGGTCTCGCTGGCGATCGGAGCCGTGCTGGGGATCGTCGCGCGACGCTCGTTCCTCGTCGCGTCGCTCGGCTTCGTCGCCTTCGGCGTCGTCGGGTTCGTCGCTGCCCTCGGCGACCCGCTGGCGGTGGCCGAGACGGTCGCCATCGCAGCCGCCGTCTCGGTGGGGATCGGCCTGTGGGTGCTGGGCTGGCTGATCGATCGCTCCGGGGCACGGGACGTGGTGGGCGATGCTGCCGGTTCGACCGCCCGCATGCCGGACTGGTCGCGCCGGTCGTTCATGATCCGGGCCGGCGCGGTCGGCTTCGGGGCCGTCGTCGCCGGGGCCGTTGGACGGAACCTGATCGATGCCGCGCGAGGCGTCCCGATCGGGGCCGGGCCGGCCGTGCCGCCCGCGAGCGTCACGGTCCCGCCGCTTGCCCCCGAGGCGGATCTCTCGCCGACGATCCCCGGCCTGACCCCGATCGTGATGCCGACCGACGACTTCTACCGGATCGACACCGCACTCCTCGTCCCGTCGGTCGACACGGCAGGCTGGACGCTGCGGATCCACGGCCTGGTCGATCGCGAGACGACGCTGACCTGGGAGCAACTCGTCGCGCTGCCGATGTTCGAGCAGTACGTGACGATCGCCTGCGTCAGCAACGAGGTCGGCGACAAGCTGGTCGGCAACGCCAAGTGGACCGGCGTCCGATTGCGCGAGGTCCTCGACATCGCCGGCGTGCAGTCGTCGGCGACGCAGCTCGTCGGCCGCTCGGTCGACGGCTGGACGGCCGGGATGCCGACCGCCTGGGTCATGGACCCGGCCCGCGAGCCGATGATCGCCCTCAAGATGAACGACGAGCCGCTACCGCGGAACCACGGCTACCCGGCACGCCTGATCGTGCCCGGGCTGTTCGGCTACGTGTCGGCGACGAAGTGGCTCAAGGAGCTCGAGCTGACGACGCTCGAGGCGTTCGACGGCTACTGGGTCCCGCTCGGCTGGGCGAAGGAGGGGCCGATCCTGACGCAGTCACGGATCGACACGCCACGGAGCGGGGTGGCCGCTGGAACCGTCAAGATCGCGGGGATCGCCTGGGCGCCGGACCGCGGGGTGTCGCGGGTCGAGGTCGCGATCGACGGGGCCTGGCGCGACGCCCGGCTGTCGAAGCCGATCTCCGACGCGACGTGGGTCCAGTGGGTCACCGACTGGACGACGACCCCGGGCCGCCACACGATCCAGGTCCGTGCCACGGACGGGGACGGGGTCCTCCAGGAGGAACGGAGCTCACCGCCGGCGCCGGACGGGGCCCGCGGCTGGCACACTGTCACCGTCAACGTCGGCTGACGGCGCGCTGGTCAGCAGCTGCTCTCCGTACGCGATCGCGTCGGCGATCGACAGCTCGCTCTCCGAGTCGTCGGCGCCGCGCAGCCGGTACAGGGCACGCAGCTGGACCAGCCGATCAAAGAACTGTCGCCGTTCGTACTTCGTCATCGGGTTCCCTGACCTTCCCTCGATCCCCGGTTCCATTGCCCCCGTTTGATGTGCCGATGCTCCACCCGCGGCGGCCTCGCACACATCGAGCGTTGGCGGTACCTGGCGCCCCGGCGATCGCTTGTTTTCGTGGTCGGGGCCTTTAGACAGGCCCGCGTGGAATCGGTATAGAGTCAGGTCATGTCCCGACGGCGCTACCTGTTCGATCCGCCTGAGCGGTTCGTGGCCGGCACGATCGGACAGCCGGGCGATCGGACGTTCTTCCTCCAGGCGAGGGACGGCGGTCGGATCGTCAGCATCGTGCTCGAGAAGGTCCAGGTCGCGGTCCTCGCCGATCGCCTGGACGATCTCCTGTCCGAGCTGGAACGGCGCGGCGTGGCCGCCACGGACGAGGCGATCGTCACGGACGACACGGGGCCCCTGGACGAGCCGCTCAACGAGGCGTTCCGGGCCGGCACGCTCACGCTCGGCTGGGACGGTGACGCGGAGCGGGTCCTCGTCGAGGCCCGTGCCCAGCCCGAGGACGGCGAGGAGATCGATCCCGACGAGGACGATGACGAGGATGAGGACGGCCCGGACCTGCTGCGCGTGCGGATGACCGCCGATGCCGCGCGTTCATTCGCGCTGCGCGCTGCGCGGGTCGTCGGAGCGGGGCGGCCGCCGTGTCCGCTGTGCGGCGCTCCGCTCGATCCGCAGGGCCACATCTGCCCGCGGCGCAACGGCCACTTCCTCAACTAGCCGGGCGCGGGATCCCTTGTTCGATCGCGGGTCGACGCTCGATGTGCTCCGAGAGGGAGACGTCGAGATCATCGGGCGGATCGTGGCGTCGTCGAACAACGCCATGCTCGTGACGATGACGCGGCGATGTCCAGATCCCTCCCCGGAGCCCGAGCAGGTCCTCGATGCGATCTACAAGCCGACCCTCGGGGAGCGCCCCCTCGATGACTTCCCCGATGGGACGCTCGCCCGGCGCGAGGTCGCTGCCTGGCACGTGTCGGAGGCGAGCGGCTGGGACATCGTGCCGCCGACCGTGCTGCGGGACGGTCCGTTCGGCGAGGGGATGGTCCAGGCGTTCGTCGAGGCCGACCCGGAGGTCGACGTCGTGGCGATGGTCGTCGAGGACGATGCGCGACTGCGCCGGATGGCGGTCCTCGACGCGGTCATGAACAACACGGACCGGAAGGGCGGCCACATCCTGCCGGTCGACGGGGGTCGGCACGTGTACGGCGTCGACCACGGGGTGTGCTTCTCGCCGGTGCCGAAGCTGCGGACCGTCCTGTGGGGCTGGCGTGGGATGCCGCTCGCCCCGGACGAGGTGGCCGGCGTCGAGCGCGTTCGGACAGCTCTCGATGGCCAGCTGGCCGACGTTCTGGCCGGGCTGCTGTCGCGGGCCGAGATCCGGGCCACGGCCCGTCGAGCCGACGCGTTGCTCGCGACGTGTCGCTTCCCGTTCCCCTCGCCGGACTGGCCGGCGATCCCCTGGCCGCCGTTCTAGGGGGTCGCTGGGGCGAGGCCTGCCCTACTGATGCCACTCTGGAGCATCACGGCGCGGCTCGCAGAGGGTCCCGGGGTGCTGGGACTCCCCGCGTGATGCTGGTTCGGCGCCGACGGGGAAGTGCTCGTGTTGATGCCTGTCGGCGGCCTCAGTGCCGCCAGGGGCGCGCGGATGACGGGATCCCGCGCCCTGAGGCGTCGCGTCGCCCGAACCGGGGAGGCTCGAGGCACGACCTGATGCAGCCCACGCGCATCACTGAAGGCGACGCGAGCGGTGCCTCGCGAGATACCTCGATGCGCCGGCAGCGCGCGACGAGAAGGGCCCCTTCGCGCGCGCGTCGGCGAGGTCCGGGAGCCGGACCCCGCCGTCAGAAGGTCAGGCCCTGCCGAAGAGGGACTTGATGCCGGGCTGGTTGAGGTAGTAGAGGATGGCGCCGTCGACGACGATGCCGAGCGCCTGGCTGACGATGCTCTGCCCGCCGATGATGTAGAGGATCCCGAGGACGATGCCGAAGATCGCGCCGGCCACGCCGAGGGGCCAGGCCCAGGGCTGGAGGGTCCACGCGCCCCAGGCGAAGGCCAGGAGCAGGGCGGCGTACGCGAGTGCGGCGATCCCGAGGAGCGCGCCGAGGCCACCGAAGACGACCGTCCCCGCGAACAGGAGGACGAAGCCGCCGAACAGCCCGAGGACGCCGCCTACGCCGGCCAGGAGCGACAGGATCGTGATGCCGGTCGGTCGCACGGCCGAGGCCGAGGTGGGTGTCGACGGTGCGCTGGATGCCATCGGCGCGGCCGGCGGCGGTGCCGTCATCGGCGGCGGTGGCGGGGTCGCGGCCGGCGGCGGTGCCGGCGTCGGATCCGGTGGGGCCGGATCCATGGCTCCTGAGGAATCGTTGGGTTCGGTCATGGGTGAAACCGTACCTCCCTCGACTGATTCCGGGTCGGTTGCGTCCCGCCGCCCTCGGGCGACCCCATCCTAGCGACCAATTCGCAGCATGCAAGCCTCGGATGACGTTCCCGACCGCCTCAACGCACCAGTTCGTCGGCCAGGAGGTCCATGAGCAGCCCGTCGATCCAATGCCCGTCCGGCATGCGCTGGTAGGCCCGCATCCGCCCGACGGGCTTGAACCCGAGCTTCGCGTAAGCGGCGATCGCCCGGACGTTGTCGGCAGCCGGATCGATCGTCAGGCGATGGTGGCCACGGTCGTCGATGAGGTGGATGGCGAGCGTCCGGATCGCGTCGGGACCGAGGCCGCGGCCCTGGGCGTCGGTCCGGAGGAACAGGTCGATTCCCGCGTGACGGAAATCGGGCTCGTTCTCCTCGGCAACCTGGATGTAGCCGATGACCTCGCCCTCGTGCTCGATGACGAAGCCTTCCTCGTCGTGGCGCGCATCGATGAGCTCGGCCGCCACCCGATCGCGGTCGAACTCGCCCCACCACGCCGCCACCGACGGCTCGCCGAGGATCTCGGCAAGCCGTGGCACATCGGTCGCCAGTGGCGTCCGCAGGGTGACCTCCCGACCGCGCAGCTCCATGGCTCGAGGGTAGCGGTTGATCGGCGGTGCAGTCCGCGCGGCTACGATTGGCCCGTGCCTGTGCTCGACCCGGACGCCCTCCTCGCCGACCTGGATGAGGCCCAGCGGGAAGCCGTCACCACCACGTCGGGCCCGCTGTGCATCCTGGCCGGCGCGGGGAGCGGCAAGACCCGCGTGATCTCGCGGCGCGTCGCGTACGCCCTCGCAACCGACGTCGTGCGGCCGCGGGACGTGCTCGTGGTGACCTTCACGGACAAGGCCGCCGGGGAGATGGCCGCGCGGCTGGGCGGCCTCGGCCATCGCGGGGTCGCCGCCTCCACGTTCCACGCCGCCGCGCTCCGCCAGCTGCGCCACTTCTGGCCGCGGGTCCACGGCACGGATCTGCCGGCGATCCTCGTTTCGAAGGCGCCGATCCTCGCCCCGCTCGCGGCCGGTCTGCCCGGCGGCTACCGGTACCTGGCGATCCGCGACCTGGCGAGCGAGATCGAGTGGGCCAAGGCCCGCCGGATCGGCGTCGCCGAGTACGAAGCCCGCAGCGAGGCCGAGGGTCGCGACGGGCCGCTGCCGGCCGACCTGATGGCGCGCCTGTACCGTCGCTACGAGACGGCCAAGGATCGCGCAGGCCGGATCGACTTCGAGGACATGCTCGAGCGGACGGTCGAGCTGCTCGAGACGGACCCGCTCGTCGCCGGCGAGGTTCGCGACCGGTACCGCTGGTTCTCCGTCGACGAGTTCCAGGACACGAACCCGCTGCAGGCCGCGCTGCTCGACGCGTGGCTGGGTGGCCGCGAAGAGCTGGCCGTGGTCGGCGACGAGGACCAGACGATCTATACCTTCACCGGGGCATCGAGCGCGTACCTGATCGGCTTTTCGACGCGGTATCCGGCCGCGAGGGTCGTGACGCTCGAGCGCAACTACCGGTCGACCCCGGAGGTGCTGGGCCTGGCCGAGCGGATCCTGGCGGCGGGACGGGCGTCGCGCGACGAACGCGAGCCCGGGACCGCACCGCGACCGCCGAAGCGACTCGTGCCGAGCCTGCCGCCCGGACCATCGCCGGAGATCGGCGCCTTCCCGGACGCCGAGTCGGAGGTGGCCGGCATGATCGCCGCGATCCGGGCGCTCGTGCGGGCCGGGACGGCGCACGGCTCGATCGCGATCCTCGTCCGAACGAACGCGCAGCTCCCGGCCGTCGAAGCCGCGCTCGGCGAGGCGGGCCTCCCGTTCCACGTCCGGGGCGAGCGGTTCTACGCCCGACCGGAGGTGCGTCGCGCCGTCCGCGTCGCACAGGGCCTGGGCCGCGACGAGGAACCCGGGCCGCTCGTCTCACGGCTGGCGACCGCGTTCGAGACCGCGCTCGGCGTCCGCCGCGACCGTGCGCTCGACGGCGGCGCGGCATCCGAGCGGCAGGCGGCGGTCCTCGCCCTGCTCGAGCTCGCCGAGGAGATCGTCCGTCGCGACCCGGCGGCCGATATCGAGGCGTTCCTCGCGGAGGTCGAGCGCCGAACGGCGGTCGAGGCCGGTGGCGAGGCGGCCGGCGTCGAGCTTCTGACCTACCATCGCGCCAAGGGCCTCGAGTGGGACGCCGTCTTCCTGCCGGCGCTCGAAGAAGGAACGCTGCCGATCCGCCAGGCAACCGAGCCGGCCGAGCTCGCCGAGGAGCGGCGGCTGCTGTACGTCGGGATCACGCGATCGAGGCGCTACCTGTGGCTGTCGTGGGCGCTCCGACGGACGGGCGCGACCGGCCGGGAGGGCCGCCGGAGCCGGTCACGCTTCCTCGACGGGCTGGTGCCCGCTGCCTCGGGTCGAGCGCTTCGGGCGGCGGAGACCGCGGCCGGCGCCGGGTCGGATCGCGGCCGGGGCAGCGCGGTCCCGCCGGGGGACCGGTCACCGCTCTCCAACGCGCTCCGTGCCTGGCGAACGGCCCGTGCCCGGGCCGATTCGGTCGCCCCGTTCATCGTCTTCCACGACACCACGATCGAGGCGATCGCCGCCACCCGGCCGCGATCGATCGCCGAGCTGCGGCGCGTCCCCGGTGTCGGGCCGACGAAGCTGGACCGCTATGGCGAAGAGATCATCGCCGTGGTTGTTGGCGACGGCTAGGCACGCACCTCCTGGCGCATGAATGCGACATAAGCGAGCGCGAAGCAGACCACCGTCATCGCCACGAGCGCGACGATCTGGGGCCAGACCAGCAGCAGGCTCTGGTCGAACGACAGGAGGGTCGGGATCTGCTGGGCCGCCTGCTGCGCCTCGCCGATCGAGCCCGGCAGCGTCGCCGCGGGGTTCTCGGTCGGGTTGAGCAGCACGGCGGTCACCTCCGAATAGAGCTGGCCGGGCAGGAGCCGCCCGATGAACTGCTGGGTGTGCGCCTGGGCGAGGACCTCCTCGACGGTCGATCCGGTCAGCGGCGAGATCGCCTTGGCGATCAGATCGAGGATGAACGTGCCGAAGATCGTCAGCACGAACCAGACGCCGAAGCCGATCAGCGCCGACGTCGCCGCCCTGCGGATAACCACCGACAGCAGCAGGCCGAACGCCAGCCACAGGCCGACATAGATGAACGTCACGAGGATCCAGCTCACCAGGCGGACGATCTCCTCGGAGTCCGGGGTGATCCCGAGCCGGATGATCCCGAACCCGGCGATCACGCCGATCACCGCGAGGAGGACGACGCCGATGACCGCCAGCCCTGCGGTGAACTTGCCGTTGATGACGTCATCGCGAAAGATCGGCTGGGCGACGAGACGGGGCAGGGTCCCCTCGGCGCGCTCGCCGTTGATGGCATCGAAGGCGAAGGCGAGACCGAGCAGCGGCGCGACGATCGCGACGAACGAGTCGACGCGAAGGAACGCGTAGTCGGGCGACCCCAGCGTGAACATGGCCAGGAACACTGCTGCGGCCTCGCTCGCCGCGGGGGCCACCGCCCGGATCCGGTCGGCGGCGAAGTACATCGGGATCGCGGCCGCCAGGCCGAGGACGAGGAGCAGGACGATGAACCGGACGCTCAGGAGGTGATCGCCGAGCTCCTTGGCCGCGATGACCCGCCACCCGGAATGCGGGACGGGCGCCGGCTCGCGCTCGGCCGTCGGGATCGGCTCGGGAATGGCGGTGGCGCTCATTCGGGCCTCCTGGCGGCGGTCCGCCCGACCGCCGTGCGGTAGATGTCGTCGAGCGACGGAACCACGGGCCGGATGGCCGTCAGCCGGAGCTGGTTGTCCACCGCGGCGACGAGGATGTCCTGCCGAACGCGACCCTCCCTCGAGGCCGGACGGACGATGACTCGCCAGCGTTTCCGCGCCGTCGACGGGTGCCTCGACGGATGCCACGTCCTTGATCCCGCGCAGGGCCGTCTCGGCCCGTTTCATCTCGTCTGGCTGGCTCAGCTCGAGCCCGACCTCGATGAGTGCGGACCCGTCGCCGAACGCGGCAGCGAGCTCGTCCACCGTTCCCTGCCCGACGAGCCGGCCGGCCGCGAAGATCCCGATCCGGTCGCAGACCGACTGGACCTGGCTCAGCAGATGGCTCGACAGGAGGATCGCCAGCCCGCGCTCGTGGACGAGCCGGCGCAGGAGGTCGAGGATCTCGACCACGCCGAGCGGGTCGATGGCGGTCGTGGGCTCGTCGAGGATCAGGAGATCGGGCGACTTGACCAGCGCATCGGCGATGCCGAGCCGTTGGCGCATCCCTCGCGAATAGGTCTCGACCGGCCCGTCGGCCCTGTCGGTCAAACCGACCTGCTCGAGGACTTCGTCGATGGCGGCCTCGGCCTCGTGCCGGCGGAGCCCGTTCAGGCGGGCCGTGTAGCGGAGGTTCTCGCGACCGGTCAACCCGCCGTAGAAGCCGACGGCGTCCGGCAGGTAGCCGACGCGGCGCTTGACCTCGCGCGGCTCGAAGGCCGGGTCGAGGCCCATCACCAGGGCTTCGCCGTCGGTCGGCTCGGACAGGCCGAGAAGCATCAGGATCGTCGTCGTCTTGCCTGCGCCGTTCTGCCCGAGCAGACCGAAGATCTCGCCCGGGTAGACCTCGAGGTCGAGATCGTCGACCGCCGTCAGCTCGCCGTACTGCTTCGTCAGCCCGCTGGTCCAGATGACCGGCTCGAGCTCGTCCTCGGGTGCGGGCGTGACCGCCGTCCGGGGAGCGGCCTCGGCCCGCGTCATCGGCGTCCGAAGCGACGGAACGTCCACCACAGCCCGGCCAGGACGATGGCGATCAGGGCGATCCCGACCGCGCCCCACAGGAGCGAGGTCTCCACCGTGACCCGGATGTCGGCGGACGCGTTCGCGGTCGGCGCCGTGGCCTTGAACGTGGTGACGTAATCGCCCGCGATGGCGTCGCCGGACGGCGTCATCTTGGCGACGGTCTGCGCCGTTCCCCCGGCCGGGACGTCGACGGTCGCCGGATCGAATGTCACCGTCCAGCCACTGGGTGCCGTCGCCGTCATCGCCGCGCCTTCGACCGGAGCGGTGCCGCTGTTCGTGAGGACGAGGGTCAGATCCGAGGCGGCCCCGGCGGATGCGGTCGTGTTGAGCCGCTGGTCGACGGTCGACAGCGCGAGCTTGTAGCTGCCGGTGATCACGACGGAAAGGTCCGAGTGCGCCGTCTGGCTGCCGCCGGTGGCCTCGACCGCGATCGGGTACGTGTCGGCCGGCGTGTCGGAGGCCGGCTTGGCGTCGACCGTGACGGGGCTCGTCGAGCCCGCCTTGATGAGAACGCTGGCCGCCTGGGCCTGGGAGCCGACCTGGGCGTCGACGGTCCAGCCGGCGGGGCCGGTCGCGGTGACGGTGAACGTCTGGTCGTCCGGCGTGTCGTTGCTCAGGGTGAGCGTGAACTTGAACGACTGGTCCGAGGCGCCCTTGAGCTGCGGCACGTCGGTCGTCATCCCGATCGTCCCGGCAACGGCCGCCTCGATCCGGATATCGATCGGCAGCGTCGTGGCCGCGGTGCCCTGGCGGGCGACCACGTCGAGGCGCTGAGTGCCGGTCGCCGTTGCCGGGACGGTCACATCGAGCGTGACCTTCGTCGGGGTCGAGCCGGTGCTGTCGATGCCGTCGACGGCATATCCGCCGCCGCGCAGCACCGCCGTCCAGCCGTCGGGCACGCGAGCGACGCTCAGGTCGACGCGGCCGGCGGTGTCCGTGGCGATGGAGATCTCCAGGCTGACCTTGGCGCCCGGCGCGACGGCCACCGCCGGATACGGGGTGGTCACCCTGATGCTGGCCGCGGCACCGACCGGGGCGGCGCCCGCGATCGACGTCATGACCACCAGGCAGGCTGCGAGCGCGAGCCGCGCACCGCGCCATCGAACCAATCGAGCCATCGACACCGGGGCCACCTCCTCGAAGACGGATCATCAGCAGCGACGTCTGGGGGGACGCCGGGAGTCGCGGGCGCGCACGCCCGCGGGACCGGGCCGAGTGTGAGGCCGCGCAGGTCGAAGAATCAACCAATGTTCGGTTGAGAGAACTGAATCATCGGGACACCGGACGGGCGTTTGACGAAATCGGGTGTCACCCGCGATACTTCTCGAGTAACCAGTCCGACGCGACGAACCGGTTCGAGCGCCCAATCACCGCTCCCGGCACCCGGCGCGCAGACACACAGATCACCGTCGACGGGTGCCACACGGGCCCGACGACACCACGGGACGCGCAGCCGATCGCCCATCACGCGATCACGGCGCGCCAGAAAGCATTCGAACAAACCCGATGATGACCCGATCCGCCACCGCGACCGTGACCGGCCGCGCGTCGGCCATGCGCCGGCTGCGCCGCCGTTCGCATACAGCCCGATCCACCGGCCGGCTGTTCTGCTCGACGAATGGATGCGCGAGCTTCCTCGACCTCGATCCCGGGGCCGGGGTGGCCACGTGCCACGTCTGCGGCTACGTCCGCCACCTCAACTGAACACCTCCGCCTGACATCCGGGCGGGCATCCCGTCGCGCCCGCCGGGATGCGCGCACACGGCCGGCCGGAACGACGCATCCTCGGGGGCATCCAGCCTCCGCTCCGGGGACCATCGTGACCGCCCGCCCGACGCTCGATCGCGCACTTCTCGACCGCTTGACGGCCGCGGAGATCGCGCGGTTCGCCGAGGCGCATCCGAAGTCGGCCGCGCTCCACGCCCGCGCCGGCGAGTCCCTGCTCGAGGGCGTCCCGATGCCCTGGATGGTGAAGTGGGCGGGGCCGTTCCCGCCCTACGTCGAGTCCGCATCCGGCGCGCACGTTCGCTGCGTCGACGGGCACGAGTACGTCGACCTGTGCCTCGGTGATACCGGGGCCATGGCCGGCCACGGCCCGGCGCCGACAGTCGCCGCGGTCGAACGACAGCTCCGGCGCGGCATCACCCACATGCTCCCGACCGAGGACGCCGCCTGGGTCGGCGAGGAGCTGACCCGCCGGTTCCGGGTCGGGGGATGGCAGTTCGCGCTGTCCGCGAGCGATGCCAATCGCTGGGTCCTCCGTCTCGCCCGCCACGTGACCGGCCGTTCGAAGGTCGTGGTCCACGACCACTGCTATCACGGCTCCGTGGACGAGGCCATCGCGATGCTCGGCCCCGACGGCCACGTCATCCCGGTCCGCGCCTCGGTCGGTCCCCAGGTCGACGTCGCCGAGACGACCCGGGTCGTCGAGTTCAACGATGTCGACGGTTTGGAAGCCGCGCTCGCAGACCGCGACGTGGCGGCCGTGCTGATCGAGCCGGCGCTGACCAACGTCGGGATCGTGCTCCCGGAGCCCGGCTACCTCGATGCCGTGCGGGAGATCACCCGCCGGACCGGGACGATCCTCGTGATCGACGAGACCCACACGATCTGTGCCGGGCCGGGCGGCGCGACCGGGGCATGGACCCTCGACCCCGACGTCGTGGTCATCGGCAAGACGATCGGCGGCGGCATCCCCTCGGCGGCGTACGGCTTCAGCCCGGCGCTTGCGGAACGGATCGTCGGCTCGATGGCGGTCGACGACTCCGACGTGGGCGGGATCGGCGGCACGCTGGCGGGCTACGCGCTGTCGCTGGCGGCCGTCCGCGCCACGCTCGGCGAGGTCCTGACCGCAGCCGCCTTCGAGCGGATGGTGGCACTCGCCGAGCGCTGGGAGACGGGTGTCAACGACGTCCTTGCGCAGCGGAGGGTGCCGTGGCACGTCACCCGGCTCGGCGCACGGGCCGAGTACCACTTCATGCCGGAGCCGCCCCGGACCGGCGCCGAGCAATGGGCCAACTCCGATCCTCCGCTCGAGCGGTTCCTCCACCTCTGGGCGATGAACCGGGGCGTGCTGATGACCCCGTTCCACAACATGGCGCTGATGTCGCCGGCGACGACGGAAGCGGACGTCGACCGCCACACGGCCGTCTTCTCCGACGCGGTCGAGGCGTTGTTCCCGAGCGTGTCCTAGGGGCGCGTCGCCGGGTCCTGCGGGTCCGCCGGACCGGGCCTGGCCCGATCCGTCGCGCGATCGAAGCGTGCGGCCTCGACCGCCGGGTCGAGCGGTCGCCGGTGCTGCCGGACCGTCGGAGCCTCCGCGTTGACCCGCGCGATCGCGCGGTTGGCGTCGGCGACGAGCGTCGCGTGCCGGCGGCGCAGCCGCTCGCGCCCCGCCGCCATCGCACCCGTCGCGCGCTCGATGACGTCCTCGATCTCCGCCAGCAGCCGGCGTGCCTCCTTGTCGGACTCGATCCACGGTGGCGCCCCGCCGGCGTTGCGAAGCATCCGGTGGGCCATCGCCCAGTCGCCGGCCGCGCTGTCGTCCTCGATCGGCAGGGGCTCGCCCTGGAACGGCAGCCCGTCGAAGGCGCCGTCCTCCATCGCCTCGCGGATCTGGCGCTCGACGAGGCTCTCCCAGGACGTGCCGAGCTGCTGCCGGCCGTCGGGCTCGCGTCGCATCGGGCTCACGGGCCGATGGTACCGAGGGGATGCGCTCCCGGCCGATCGCGACGGCGGCCGGGTGCATCGGCGATACTCGCCCGCATGCCCGACCCGGATGCGCCGCCTCCGCGTGTGCGCCTGCGCGACATCACGCTGGCCGACGCGGACATGCTCGACGCCTGGGAGGACCAGCGCAGCGAGTGGAACGACTTCGGGATGCCGCGCGATCCGATCGACCGTGATGCCATCGCCCGTGGCCCGCTGCGCAACGAGCGGAACGGCATGCTGGTCGTCGAGCGCATCGCCGACGGTGTGGCGATCGGGTCGGTCGGATGGCACCGGGAGATGTACGGCCCGAACCCGGAGTCGGCCGCCTTCATGCTCGGCATCGAGCTGGTGCCCGACGCGCGCGGGCAGGGCTTCGGGAGCGAGGCACAGGCCCAGCTCGCGGCCTACCTCTTCGCCACGACCGACGTCCATCGGGTCGAGGCCGCCACCGATATCGACAACCGCGCCGAGCAGCGCTCGCTCGAGAGGGCGGGCTTCCGCCGGGAGGGCGTCCTGCGCGGCAGCCAGTTCCGTGCCGGCGCCTGGCACGACCTCGTCGTACTACGGGCTCACGAGGGACGACCTCGAGGCCTGACAGGCAAGCTGGCACGGTCGGCCGGTAAGGTTGGAGCGTGCAGTCGATCGACGGTCGACCCGTCTACGCCGCCACGGACCTGGTCGCCTATCTCGCCTGCGAGCACCTGACCCAGCTCGAGCGCGCGTCGCTGGCAGGGCTCGTCAAGCGCCCGATGCGCGACGACCCCGAGCTCGACATCATCCGCAAGCGAGGCTTCGAACACGAGAAGCGCTACCTCGCCGACCTGACGGTCGACGGCCGGACGGTGGTGACGATCGAGCCCGACGGATCGATCGATGACTACGGCGACCGGGTCCGCGCGCGCCGCTGCCGCGACGATCGAGGCCATGGCGACGGGCGCGGACGTCATCTACCAGGCGACGTTCTTCGACGGGACCTGGCGGGGCCACGCCGACTTCCTGCTGCGGGTGAACGACGCCGGCCGCCCGTCCGTCTGGGGTCCCTGGCACTACGAGGTCGCCGACACCAAGCTGGCGCGCCACGTGAAAGCCAGCGCGGTCCTCCAGATCTGCTCGTACGTCGACCAGCTGGAGGCCATCCAGGGCGTCCGCCCGGAGTGGCTGTACGTCGCCCTCGGCGGGAGCGCCCGGACCGTCGAGCGCCTCCGTGTCGACGACTACATGGCGTACTACCGCAGCGTCCGCGATCGCTTCATGGCGACGATGGCCGACCCTGCCCCGGCGACATACCCGCCCGGACGGCACGTATCCCGACCCCGTCGAGCACTGCGACGTCTGTCGCTGGGCCGCCGAATGCGTCGCGCGACGCCGGGCCGACGACCATCTCAGCCTGGTCGCGGGCATCAGCGCCCGTCAGCGCCGGGCGCTCCAGGATCGCGGTGTGGAGACGCTCGAGGCGCTCGGCGAGCTGCCATTGCCCATGAAGCCCGCCCTGGACGGCACCAGCGCGCAGGCGCTCGAACGCGTCCGCGAGCAGGCTCGCCTGCAGCTCGAAGGCCGGCGCACGAAGACCAACCGCTACGAGCTGCTGCTCCCCGAGCCGGGCGCCGCGCTGGAGCCGGAACGGGGTCTCGCCTCGCTGCCACCGCCGTCGCCCGGCGATCTGTTCTTCGACATCGAGGGCGATCCGTACGCCCTCGACGACGGCCTCGACTACCTGTTCGGCGTGCTCGAGGTCGGACGGCACGTTCACCGCGTTCTGGTCGCGCAACGAGAACGGCGAGTTCACGCTCGACGGCGGAGCGGCGTGCGTTCGAGCGGCTGATGGACTTCTTCGCGGAACGGCTGCGCGGCCGACCCGAACCTCCACATCTACCACTACGCCCCGTACGAGCCGACGGCGCTCAAGCGGCTGATGGGTCGCTACGGAACGCGCGAGGACGAGGTCGATCGACATGCTCCGGAAGGGCGTGCTGGTCGACCTCCTGCGCGCGGTCCGGCAGGGCCTGCGCGCGTCGGTGGAGAGCTACTCGATCAAGAAGATGGAGCCGTTCTACGGCTTCGTACGCGAGATCGACCTGCGTGACGCCGGTTCGAGCATCGTGGCCTTCGAACAGTGGCTGGAGCTCGGCGAGGGCGAACGGCCCGAAGCGACCCACCTGGATCGGATCGAGGCCTACAACCGGGACGACGTCGTCAGCAACCTCCGCCTGCGCGACTGGCTGGAGACGCTCCGGATCGAGCTCGCGGCCGTCGTCGGCGGTGACGTGCCGCGGCCCGGGCCGCGCGACGTCGAAACGATCGCCGCCCTGGGCGACGCCCAGCAGCGGGTCCAGGCACTGGTCGATCGGCTGGCCGATCCGGCGACCATCCCGGTCGACCCCGCCGACCGCACGCCTGAGCAGCAGGCGACCTGGCTCCTCGCCCAGCTCCTGGGCTGGCACCGGCGCGAGGAGAAGGCGATGTGGTGGGAGTTCCACCGCCTGATGGACCTGACACCGGACCAGCTCGTCGACGAGGACGGAGCGATCGGGCTGCTCGAGCCGGTCGAGATGGTCGACGTCGCGCCGCGCGGCCGCCAGACCTGGCGGTACCGGTTTCCGGACCAGGAGGTCGACTTCAAGGGAGGCGCGCTCCACGACCCCGACCGGAAGGCCGCCGACCCCGACGCCAGGCCCGGGGCCTGGTCGATCGGTGACCTCGATAGCGCTCGACCTGGTCGGCCAGACGGTCGACATCAAGCTGAAGGCCGGCTTCGGCCACCCGCGATCCGTGGTGCCGCTCGACCAGTTCCGGACCGACGACCACCGGGAGCGCCTCTTCGAGCTCGGCGAATGGGTCGCAGAGCACGGCATCGACGCCCCAGGGCCGCAACGCGCGGCGCGCGACCTGCTGCTCGGGCGGCGGCCCCGGGTCGGGCAGGTCGAGCGGGGCGCCCCTCGTCGGCGATGGCGAGCCCGCGCTCGACGCGGCGCGCCGGCTGGCACTGCGTGCTCGACGAGACCGTCCTCGCCGATCCAGGGGCCGCCGGGCTCGGGCAAGACCTACCGCGGGGCGCGGATGATCTGCGGCCTGCTCGGCGCCGGCAAGCGGGTCGGCATCACGGGCACGAGCCACAAGGTGATCGCCAACCTCCTGCGGGCCGTGCTGAAGGCAGCGGACGAGTCCGGCACCGTGGTCGTCGCCCTCCAGCGGACGGACACGGACGACCGCTGCATCGACGATCCGCGGGTCCGCCAGGTCGAGACGGCCGAGGTGCCGGACGGCCTGGCGGACGGGGGCGAACCTCGTGGCCGGCACGAGCTGGGTGTTCGTCGAGCGATCGGCTGCGCCAGGCGGTCGACGTGCTGTTCGTCGACGAGGCGGGCCAGATCTCGCTGGCGAACGTCGTCGCGATGTCCGCCTCGACCTCGAGCGTCGTGCTCCTGGGCGATCCGCAGCAGCTCGATCAGCCGCTCCAGGGGAGCCACCCGCCGGGGGCCGAACGATCGGCGCTGGCGCACGTCCTGGGGGACCTCGCAACGATGCCGCCCGACCGCGGGATGTTCCTCGAGACGACCTGGCGCCTCCATCCCGACCTGTGCGACTACACGTCCGAGGTGTTCTACGACGACCGCCTGGAACCGGAGCCCCACCTCGCGGTGCAGGCGATCGGCGGTCCCGGTGGGCTGGTTCGCGGCACCGGACCGCGCCTGGTGTCGATGCCGACGACCGGGGCGGACAACGAGAACACCGACGAGGCGGCCGCCGTCGCTTCCCTCGTGCTCGGCCTGGTCGAGGGCGGGACGACGTGGACGGACGAGCACGGTGTCACCCGCGGGATGACGCTCGACGACGTCCTCGTCGTCGCGCCGTACAACGCCCAGGTGGCGGCCATCAAGCGGCTGCTCCCGGTCGAGGCCCGCGTCGGCACGGTCGACAAGTTCCAGGGCCAGGAAGCCCCGATCAGCATCTACTCGATGACGACCTCGTCGCCGGAGCTCGCCCCGCGCGGGATGGACTTCCTGTACAGCCGGCACCGGCTCAACGTGGCCACGTCCCGGGCACGGGGCGTTGCGATCGTCGTCGCCTCGCCCGACCTGTTCCGCGTCCGCGCCCGGACGCCCGAGCAGATGCGCCTGGCCAATGCGTTCTGCCGCTTCGACGAGCTCGCCGAACCGACCGACTGACCCGCGACTATGCTCGGCCGACGATGACCCTGGCGACAGCCGAAACGACCACGCTGTCCCCGAGCCGGCTCGACGCACTGCGCCGCCGGACGGTGGTGTCGCTGGTAGCCGGCGTCGCTCTCGGCAGCACCGGGCACATCGCGGCGGTCACGGTGGCAACGATCGTCGCCGCCGAGCTGGCCAACTCGACGGCCCTGGCCGGAGCGCCGGGGGCGGCGGTCGTGCTCGGCGCCGCGCTCGGCTCGACGTTGCTCTCGCGGCTGATGGTCCGCCGCGGGCGGCGGATCGGGCTGGCCAGCGGCTACGTCATCGGCGTCGGCGGGGCGATCATCGCGACCCTGGCCGTGATCCTGGGAACGCTGCCGCTGCTCCTCGTCGGCACCATGCTGATCGGCTTCGGCAACAGCTCCAACCAGCTGTCGCGCTACACCGCGGCCGACCTCTACCCGATCGCCCGGCGCGCCTCGGCGATCGGCATCGTCGTCTGGGGCGCGACGTTCGGCGCGGTGGTCGGGCCGAACCTGATCGGGCTGGCCGGCGAGTTCGGCGAGGACATCGGGCTGCCGCCGTACGCCGGCGCGTACCTGCTGCCGATCGTGTTCGTCGGAGCGGCGGCGATCCTGTCGTTCACGATGCTGCGGCCCGATCCGTACGCGCTCGCCGACCGATCCGCCATCGACGAGGAGGAGCCCGACCGGGGCTCGACGGGCACCTCGCTCGAGCGGATCCTGCGCCGCCCGAACGTCCCGGTCGCGATGCTCGCCCTCGTCACGGGCCAGGTCGTGATGGTCCTGATCATGACGATGACGCCGCTCCACATGACGATGCACGGGCACGGCCTGACCGAGGTCGGCCTGGTCATCAGCGCCCACACGTTCGGGATGTTCGCGCTGTCGCCGCTGTCGGGGCGCCTGACCGACCGCTACGGCAGCATCCCGGTCGTGCTGGCCGGGCTGACCGTCATCGCGGTGTCGGCGGTGATGGCGGCGGCGGCGCCGGCCGACGGCGGCGTGATCCTGTTCCTCGCGCTGTTCCTGCTCGGCTACGGCTGGAACCTCGGCTACGTGGCCGGCTCGACGATGCTGACGACGGGCCTGCCGCTCGCGGAGCGGACGCGGATCGAGGGCGTCACCGACTCGCTCATCTGGAGCTCGGCCGCGGCGGCCAGCCTCGGATCCGGGCTCGTCGTGGCGGCCGCCAGCTACGCCGTCCTCGGCCTCCTGGGCGCAGCGATGGTCGTCGTCCCGCCTGGATCGTCCTCGCCCGGCGGCGGGCGGTCGAGACCGCCGGGTCCGCCTGAAATCAGGTGCGGGCGACGTCGTCGGAGGAGGCGACCCCGAGCTCGCGACGGACCCAGGCCGCGAGGACGCGGGCGCACGTCTCGACCTCCTCGAGCGGGACGTGCTCGTCGGCGCTGTGGGCGTCGCGCACGTCACCCGGTCCGAAGATCACGCACGGCGTCCCGCCGACGTTGACGAACATCTGCATGTCGGCGCCGTAGGGCTCACCGAGCAGCGCGGGCCGGCGACCGGTCTCGGCGGCGACGACGTCCGCCAGCCCTGCCGCCAGCGGATGATCGGACGGCACGCGCGCCGAGCCGAACCGCCCGCCCGTGATCTCGACCGTGGCCGGATGGTCGCGCAGGAAGTCGTCGGCGGCGCAGGCCGCGGCGATGGCGGCGCGGAGCTCGGCTTCGGCATCGGCCGGGGACTGGCCCAGCCGCACGCCGTAGCGACCGTCGGCGGTGACGCGGTCGAGGACGGTCGACGCCCACTCCCCGCCTGCGACGATGCCGATGATCGTCGGGTACGGCAGCCCGAGCGACGTCATCAACGGATCCGTCTCGGCCGCGTTGCGACGAGCCTCGTCCGCCTCGAGCGCCCGGCTGAGGACGAACAGCTTGTCGAGGGCCGACACGCCCTCGCGGCGCTGCGATGCGTGGGCCGCGCGGCCGGGCACGGTCAGGCGGAAGGTGATCGCCCCGGCGTGAGCGACCACGACGTCGAGGTTGGACGGCTCGGGGATGATCGCCATGTCGCCGCCGACCCCGGCCCGGATCGCCGCCAGCGTCCCCTGGCCGCCGTCCTCCTCGGACGGCACGAACGCGACGACGAGCTCGCCGCCGAGCCGATCGAGCTCGCCGGCGGCGGCCAGGCACCGGACCGCCGCGAGGATGGCCGCGATGCCGCCCTTCATGTCGCACGCGCCGCGCCCGTACAGGGCGCCGTCGCGGATCTCGCCGCCCCACGGATCCGCGGTCCATGTCGCCGGGTCGCCCGGCGGGACGACGTCGAGGTGACCCGACAGCACGACCCGGCGGCCGCCGACCCGCCCGCACCGGCCGATCACGATCGCGAGCGAGTCGCGCGGCATCTCCTCGCCGGGCCAGGCCGGATCGGCACGGATCGCGGCCGGATCCGGAGCGACCAGCTCGACCGCCAGGCCCGCGGCGCGCAGGGCATCGGCGGCCCAGGCCGTGACGGCCTCCTCGGAGCCGGTGATGCTCGGGATCGCCACGAGCGCCCGGAGGTCCGCGACCAATGCCTCGCGGTCGACCGCCGTCGCGGTGTCAGCCACGCAGGATCGGCCGCGTCATGCAGGTCGGCCCGCCGGAGCCGTTGACGCCGATCTCCGTCGCCGGGTAGGTGTGGACCTCGCAGCCGGCCGCCGCCAGCGCGGCCGCGGTCCGCGGGTTGCCCTCG
This sequence comes from uncultured Chloroflexia bacterium, assembly GCA_963842695.1. Lineage (GTDB taxonomy): Bacteria > Chloroflexota > Limnocylindria > Limnocylindrales > CSP1-4 > SPCO01. The sequence continues at coordinate 162,638 of CAWJHK010000004.1, read as the reverse complement.
GCCAGGATGACGACGCCGGGACGGACGGCGAGCACGTTGCAGCCGAGCGTCGGGAACTCCTCGTCCGGAACCTCGACCAGCCGGATCCCGAGCTCGGCCGAGCAGCGCCCACAGGCCCGACCGGGAGGAGCGGCAGGTAGACCACCGCGAGGTCGTCGGCGACCGGCGAGATGACCGACATGAGGTGGATCAGCTCGGCCGGCCCGCGCCAGTACGGGACGTCGAAGACGCGGACGTCGCCACCGACGAGCCCGGCCAGCTGGCGCGACCCCGTCGGCGTTCGTCCGCAGCGTCCGCCCGATGCAGAACAGGTCCGGCCGCAGCCAGAACGTGTCGCCGCCCTCGATCGTGCCGGGCGCCTCGATCCGGCCCGAGCGTCGGGATGCCGGCGGCGAGCGTCCACGCCTCGATCGCGGCCGGCTCGGGTGCCCGGTTGGGCTTGCCGGGGCGGAGCGGGATCGCCCCGCGATCGGTCACCAGCAGCGGGTCGAAGGTGTAGACGAGGTCGGGCGATCCTCGAGCTCCGTCGAGGACGTGGACGCGCGGCCCGAGCCCCGCCAGCGTGTCGACGAACGCGTCGTGCTCGCGCCGCGCGAGGTCGAGATCGACCGGGTGGAGGAAGCCGTGCGCCGGGTCGTCGAACGCGGCACCGAACGCCGGACCCGGGCCGCTTGACGAGCACGTCGAGGAGCGGCGCGGTCATGCTCTGGGCGCCGTAGCGCCGATCGGTCGTCAGCATCGACGCACAGGATAGCGGCGGGGCCGGTCGGTGCGCGGCCGGCGCCGGCGGCGCGCCGATGGCCCGATGGTCAGGTTGCGGGTCGCCGGGTCGTCGCCCATCATCGTCCGATGCGACGACCCTCGCCCGCCCGCCCACGGCTCCTCGCCCTGGTCGCCGCGACGGTCCTCCTCGCTCGCGATGGCGGCCTGGCAGGCGACCGGCGCCGACGGCGGCCGCCGGCGTCGTCGCTGACCCCGGTCGTCGGCGGGCTCGACTCGCCGGTCTACCGTGATCAGCGCCGCGCGACGGCACCGGCCGGCTGTTCGTCGTCGAGCAGACCGGCAGGATCCAGATCGTCCAGGACGGCAGCGTGCTCGCGACCCCGTTCCTCGACGTGTCGAGCGAGATCTCGCACGGGTCGGAGCAGGGCCTGCTCGGCCTGGCCTTCCACCCGAAGTTCAAGACGAACGGGCTGTTCTTCGTCAACTTCACCCGTGCCAACGGCGACACGGTCGTCAACCGCTATCGCGTGTCGAGCACGAACCCGAACGTGGCGGTCCGCTCGACGCGCGGTACCGGATCATCACGATCGGCCAGCCGTTCGACAACCACAACGGCGGCACGCTGCAGTTCGGGCCGGACGGCTACCTGTACATCGGGATGGGCGACGGCGGCAGCGGCGGCGATCCGGGCAACCGGGCGCAGGACGTCTCTCAGCTCCTCGGCAAGATGCTGCGGATCGACATCAACGGATCGGTCGGGGCACGGCACTACCGGATCCCGCCGAGCAACCCGTACGTCGGCCGGCGCGGGCCGCAACGAGATCTGGGCGCGCGGCCTGCGCAACCCGTGGAAGTTCTCGTTCGACCGGTGACCGGCACGCTGTGGATCGGCGACGTCGGCCAGGACCGCTACGAGGAGATCGACCGGTCGGGTGGCCACGACTCCCGGCCGTGGCGTGAACTACGGCTGGCGCGTCCTCGAGGGCCGCCACTGCTACAAGCCGGCGACCGGCTGCAACCGGAGCGGCAAGATGCTCGCCGGTCGTCGAGTACGCCCACAGCCAGGGCTGCTCGGTGACCGGCGGGTACGCCTACCGCGGCTCGCGCCGTGCCCGCGCTGTTCGGCCGCTACGTGTTCGCCGACTACTGCTCGGGGACGATCTGGACGATCCCGCGCAACCCGGGCGCACGGCGACCAAGGCGCTCCTGCTGGACACGGCGTTGAACATCAGCTCGTTCGGCGAGAGTGCCAGCGAACGAGCTGTACGTCGTCGATCACGGCGGGGCGATCTACCGCTTCGACGCTGACCGACCGGCAGTGGCGCGTCAGGCGGCGACGGCAAGCGGCGGCCACCTGCTGGAGCGCGACCTCGACTTCGAGCTTGACCTGGTCACCGACCAGCCAGCCGCCCGTCTCGAGCGCGACGTTCCAGTCGAGGCCCCAGTCCTTGCGGTTGACCTTGGCCCGGGCGGTGAACCCGGCGCGCCGGGTGCCGTCCATCGCCGGGGAAGAAGCCGAGGAACTCGACGTCGAAGTCGACCGACCGGGTGACGTCGCGGATCGTCACGTCGGCGGTCACCACGTAGTCGTTGCCGCGCTTCGGCCGGATCGCGGTCGAGACGACGCGGATCTCGGGATACGCTCTCGACGGCGAAGAAGTCGGCCGAGCGCAGGTGGGTGTCGCGGGCGGCGAAGCCGGTGTCGAGGCTGGCCGCCGACCACGATCTCGGCGTGCGACGCGGGTCGGATCCGCTCGTCGAGCTCGACCGTGCCGCGAACGTCCTTGAACGTGCCGCGGACGGTGGTGACCATCATGTGCTTGGCCGAGAACAGGACGTCGGTGTGGGCCGGGTCGATCGCGAATGTCGCCATGGGATGGGGGTTCCTTCCGGGCCGCTCCGTCGGCCGGCGACCTGCAATTGGTTGACTCCGCAACCATATCGCGGATATCGTTGCACTGTCAACTATCCACGCGAACGGCGACGGTGTAGCATCCGCTCCATGACCAGTCACCGAAACGGTCGATCGACCGCTGAGCTGCGCGCGACCCGCGACTCGCCCCGTGGCGTGCGTTCCTGCTCGCCCACGCGCGCGTCGTCCGCCGGCTCGACGAGGAGCTGCGCGCCGAGCACGACCTGTCGTTCGCCGAGTACGACGCGCTGCTGACGATCGCCCAGGCACCCGACCGGCGGATCCGGATGGGCCTGCTGGCCGACGAGGTCCTGCTCAGCAAGAGCGGCGTGACCCGGCTGATCGATCGCCTCGTCAGCGACGGCCTGGTCGAGCGCAGCGCCTGCCTGGCCGACGCGCGCGGTGCCGAGGCCGTCCTCACCGATCGCGGCCTCGCCCGGCTGCGGGCCGCGTCGCGGACGCACCTGCGCGGCATCAACGAGCATTTCCTGGCCGTCATCGAGCCCGACCGACCTCGAGGCGACGGAGCGGACGATGACCGCCGTCGCGCGCCACGCCGGACCGGCCGGCGAGAGCGCGAGGTGGGCGTCGGACGAGGCCGGATCGCCGACCGCCGACGACCGCTGACGACCGGTGGCCGGCCGGCTGTACGTCGGGACGAGCGGGTTCGCGTACCCGGACTGGGCGCCGCGGTTCTACCCCGCCGGCCTCCCGGCGTCCGGCCTGCTGGCCCACTACGCCGGGCGGCTGCCGGCCGTCGAGCTCAACAACACCTACTACGCCTCGCCGTCCGCATCGAAGGTCGCGACCTGGGTCGCCGCGACGCCGCCCGACTTCCGGTTCGCCGTCAAGGCCCAGCGCGGCGGCTCGTTCCGCTCGCTCCAGGTCGATCCCGCGATCGGCCGTCCCGTGGCTGACCGGTCCGTACGCCGCCTTCGGTGAGCGGCTCGGGACGGTCCTCTTCCGCGTCCCGGACGGCGTCCGGCGCGACGACGGCAAGCTGGCGGCCATGCTGGCGGTGTGGCCCGCCGACCTGCCCCTGACGATGGAGTTCCAGGACATCTCGTGGCACGTCGACGAGACGTTCGCGGCGCTGGCCGGCGCCGGTGCCGCCCTCTGCGCCACCGAGCTGCCCGACGACGCCGAGCCACCGACGCTCCGCCGGACCGGAGCCTTCCTCTACCTCCGGCTGCGCCGCCACGACTACGGGCCCGACGAGCTCGACGGCTGGGCCGCTCGGCTCGAGCCGTTCCTGGCCGCCGGTGACGACGTGTTCGCGTTCTTCCGCCACGACGAGGTGGGGCGCGGTGCCGAGCTCGCCCTTGCGCTGGGGGAAGCGGTCGACCGCCTGGTGGGAACGCCGTCCGCCTGAGGACGATCAGGTGGGAGCGGGGTCAGCCGCGCGTCGCCCTCGGCCGGCCCGAACACGACCAGGAGCTCGAGCCGCTCGGCGATGTCGTGGAACCGGTGCGCCACGTGCGCGGCGACGAACACGAGCGACCCCGGCACGATCGGTCGCGTCTCGCCTCCGACGCTGACCATGCCCCGGCCCGCGACGACGTAGTACAGCTCGTCCTCGGTATGGGGCGACTGCGGATCGGTGGCGCCCGCATCGAGCACGTACAGCCCGGCCGACAGGTCCGGCACCCGCAGGAACTCGTGGTACAGCCGGCCGCGCGGCGGCATGGTCGGCCTCGACGGCGCTGTATTCCCAGGCGTCCATGTCGCTCCCTCAGTGGATCGGTGGCTGCGGCGGCAGGGTAGCAAGGACGGGCGGGCCACGGACCTTCCGCGCCGATCCCGGCTAGCATCCCCGGATGCATCGAGCCCGGTGCGCGGTCCTGCTCGTGTCCGTCGCGATGGTCGCCGCCTGCGGGACGGGTGGAGTCTCGTCGTCACCGCGATCGTCGGCCTCGTCCGGCGGCCAGAGCGGTGTCACGCGTGGAGGCGCGAACGGTCGTCGGCGGGCTCATGGCACCCGTCGACGTGACCGATGCCGGCGACGGCACCGGCCGGCTGTTCGTCATCGAGCAGGCGGGCCGGATCCGGATCGTGCGCGACGGGAGCCTGGTCGACCGCCCGTTCCTCGACATCACCGGCCGGATCGCCAGCGGCGGTGAGCGCGGCCTGCTCGGGATCGCCTTCCACCCGGACTACCCGGCCGACCCCCGCGTCTTCGTCGACTACACGGACCGCAACGGTGACACCGTCGTCTCGTCGTTCGAGGTCAGCGGCCGGGGACGCCGACGTCGCCGACCCCGACAGCGAGCGGGTCTTCCTGCACGTCGACCAGCCGTTCGCCAACCACAACGGCGGCGGGACCGTGTTCGGACCGGACGGCATGCTCTACATCGCGTTCGGCGACGGTGGCTCGGGCGGCGATCCACAGGGCAACGGCCAGCGCCTCGACACGCTCCTTGCCAAGATCCTCCGCATCGACGTCGATGCGGGCCCCACCGACGGCCGCGAGTACGGCATCCCGGCGGACAACCCGTTCGTCGGCGTCCAGGGGGCGCGACCCGAGATCTGGCTGACCGGCCTGCGCAACCCGTGGCGCATCCGCTTCGACCGCGCGACCGGCGACCTGTGGATCGGCGACGTCGGCCAGGGCGAGTGGGAGGAGATCGACGTCGCCCGGGCCGGGACGAAGGGGCTCGACTTCGGCTGGAACCGGATGGAGGGCTTCCACTGCTTCGAGCCGGCCGACGGCTGCGACCAGAGCGGGCTGACCCTGCCCGTCGCCGAGTACGGCCACGATCTCGGCTGCGCGGTGATCGGCGGCGTCGTGGTCCGCGGTCCGGGCCAGGGTGCGCTCGAAGGCGGCTATGTGTTCGGCGACTCGTGCTCGGACAACCTGTGGCTGATGGACCCGGCCGGGGACGGCCGCCGCGAGCCGGTCATCGTCGGCCGGCTGGGGCGGACCCTGAGCTCGATCGCCGAGGGCGAGGACGGGACCGTCTACGCGACGAGCCTGTCCGGCCAGCTGCTCCGACTCGTCGCGACCGGCGGCTGACCGCCGCCCGACTGCCCGTGGCTACCGCTCCTGGGCGATCCGGAAGGTGACCGTCACCGTCACGGCGATCTCCGTCGTCCCTGCCTCGACCGGGGTCGCCATGTCGGTCGCCATCATCGCCCGGGCTGCCTTGGGCTGCGGCCAGGTGGGCGGGACCCCGCCCTCGACGATGTCGCCGACCGCGGCGATGGTCACGCCGGCCGCCTCGGCCAGCACGTCGGCGCGCTGGCGCGCCTCGGCGACCGCCGCGACCCGCGCCGCCCGCTCGGGCTCCCGCGGGTCCTCGACCCGGAAGGCCAGGCCGTCGAGGCTCGTCGCCCCGGCCGTCAGGGCGCCGTCGATCACGGCGCCGAGCACGGCCAGGTCGCGGACCGTGACCAGCACGAGATTGGCGAGGTCGTAGCCGGTCGAGCTCCGGCGGCTTCCCGTCGCGGTACTCGTAGCGAGGCTGGACCGACAGCGTCGACGTCCGGATGTCGTGGCGGTCGACCCCGGCCCCGGTCACCGCGGCCAGGATGGCGGTCATCGCGTCGGCAGCGGCCGCTCGCGCCGCACCCACGGTGGGCCGGGTGGTGGCCACGCCGAGCCGCAGCTCGGCGGTGTCGGGCTCGACCGTGACTCGGCCGGTGCCGCTGGTGACGATGGTGCCGGGGGTCGTGGACGGATCGGTCATGACGGTCTCCTGGGGTGGACGCAGAACGAGGGCTGAAGCGCCGGGTCGCCGGCTCAGGCGTGGATGATGACGTCGATCGTCCCGCGCCGCCCGAGGAGCTCGGCGCTCGTCCGGCCGCGCCAGCGGTGGACGAGCAGGTCGACCGAGTCGTCGCCGACCGGCAGCCCGGTGATCGTCAGCTTGGTCAGCCAGTCGGGCAGCGTCGGCTGGATCAGCTCGAGGCGCCGGGCCGTCGCGTCCGCCCGCAGGCCGAGCATCGTCTGGATCAGGTAGAACGGCGCGGCGGCCGCCCATGCCTGCGGCGAGCAGGCGACCGGATAGGCGACCGGCGCTCCGACCTCGTCCCGCGAGAAGCCGCAGAAGAGCTCGGGCAGGCGAAGGTCCGGGAACCACTGGGCCGCCTCGATGAGCCGGCCGGCGATGAGGTTCGCGCCGTCGGCCGATCCGACGGCCTTCAGCCCGGCCGCGATCAGCGCGTTGTCGTGCGGCCAGATCGTGCCGGTGTGGTAGCCGACCGGGTTGTAGCCGGGCTGCCCCGAGGCGTACGTCCGGATGCCCCAGCCCGAGAACAGGTCGGCGGCCAGCAGCCGGTCGGCGACGCGGGCGGCGCGGGCGGCGGGAACGATCCCGGTCCACAGCGCCTGGCCCGCGTTCGAGCCGATGCTGGCGACCGGTCGCTTGTCGCCGTCGAGCGCCATCGCGTAGAAGCCCTCGTCCTCGAGCCAGAACGCGGCGTCGAACCGGTCGCGCAGCGCGTCGGCCGCGGCATCGAGCCGGCTCGCCAGGCGGGGTCGCCGCGGTGACGGGCCAGGCGGGCCATCGCGCGGCGGGCGGCGTAGACGTAGCCCTGGACCTCGGCCAGGGCGATCGGCGCCTCGGCCGGCTGCCCGTCGGTATGGCGGATCGCGTCGCCCGAGTCCTTCCAGCCCTGGTTGAGCAGGCCGAGCCGCGATCGGCGCAGGTACTCGACGAAGCCGTCGCCGTCGAGGTCGCCCGAGTCGTCGATCCAGTCGAGCGCCGCCAGCGCGTTCGGCCACAGCCGCTCGAGCAGCGCGTCGTCGCCGGTCCAGGCATGGGTCTCGCCGAGCAGGATCAGCCAGAGCGGGGTCGAATCGATCGACCCGTAGTAGGCGTCGTGCGGCGTCTCGCCCGCGTCGGCCATCTCGCCGGTCCGCAGCTCGTGGAGGATCTTGCCGGGCTCGGCGTCGTGCCACGGGTCGTCCGCCGTCGCCTGGAGCCGGGCCAGGACGCTCAGCGTGTCGCACGGCCAGGCGGGCGAGAACGCCACGGTCTCGAGCGCGGCGATCAGGCTGTCGCGCCCGAACAGCGTCGCGAACCACGGGACGCCCGCGGCGAGGTACGACTCCCCCTCCGCCGGACCGTCGTTGCGGAGCATCGCCAGGTCGGCCAGCGAGCGGCGCAGCGTCCGGCATCGAGGATCTCGTGGTCCGATCCGATCCGGGCCGTCTCGCGGGCCTGCTCCTCGCCGGGCGGGACGGGTGATCGTGTCGGGTCCGGTCGCATGCGATGTCGGAGCCGCGACGCGTCCGGCGCGAGATGGAGACCGTCCAGCCCTGCGTCATCCGCTCGTTCGGGGCGAGCGTCGCCCGCCAGCACGCCATGACGCGTCGCCCCGGGCCACTGGTCGTGGTCGGCCACCGGCTCCAGATGCCCGGTGTCGTCGATCTCGATCGTCGTCGTCCGAGCACGCCATCGAGGCCGTCGTAGCCGAACTCGGCCCGCCGATCGCCCAGGGTCGATCGGCAGCAGCGTGCCGCGCGCGGTCCGCGGATAGCCGCGGACCTCGAAGATGTCGGCCATGTCGACGCCGAGCCCGAGCTCGAGCTCGAGCGGCTCGGCGAGCGCCGAGTAGTTGACGATGGCGACCTGCTCGCGGAGGCTCGCCGTCGAGCTGTCGCGTCCGGGTGACGCTGAGCTCGCGGCGGGCGAGGCTCGAGCCGGCCACGCGCTTGTCGTCCGGGTTCCGCCGCAGCTCCGGGTTGGTCAGCTGGATGGTGTCGACGCCGTCGCGAAGGTACGGTCCCCGAAGGAGCGTCAGCGGCACCCCGTTGAGCCGGAGCATCGACGTCGACAGGACGCGCGTGTCGAGCTCGTAGAGACCCAGCCCGCGTCCGTCGATCCGAACGTCGCCGCGTGGATCGGTCAGCAGGTACAGGTTGCCGTGCTTGGCGACCTCGACATTGCCGAGGTCCGTGGCCGCGACGATCGACATCACCGGCGGCTCGATCGTGCGCCGTCGGGCGCGCGAGGGCATGGGACAGACCTCCGAAAGTGGCATCTAATGGTCGCTCATCGGGCCTCATCCCGTCGGCAGGGATGATGGGGGGCCCGTTGCAGGTGAATTGCAGGCTGTCACATGACTGCAAGCCGGGGGAAACGCGCTCGGGAGGGCGGTTGACGGCGTCCGTCGACCATCGATCGATGGCGTCCGACCAGCATCTTCCCGTGCGTCCGGCACGCGAGCCCGCACGTCACGACGCGACGCGGATCGTCGCCCTCCGCCACGCGCAGCGGGGCCGCCCACGACCTGAGCCGGCCAACCGTCTCCTGCGGATCCTCGCGGGTGCGGTGGTCGTCATCGGCGTGGGCGCGGGGTTCCTCGTCTTCATGGCGATCGTGTCGCTCAGCGCGGCGATCGGCGTGCTGTCGGTCGACCTGCCCGATCCGAGCCGGCTCGAGTCGCTGACCTTCGCCCAGCCGACCGTCGTCTACGACCGCACCGGCACGGTCGAGCTGGGGCGCTTCCAGCGCGAGGAGCGACGCGTCGTCGCCTTCGACGAGGTCCCCCGCCTGGTCCTCGACGCGACGACGACGGCCGAGGACCGGACCTTCTGGAACAACTCGGGGTTCGACGTCCCGGCCATCATCTCGGCGGCCGCCGAGGGCGCGAGCGGCGACCCGCGAACGCGGCGCGTCGACGATCACCCAGCAGCTCGTCCGCGCCCGGCTGCTGCCGGACTCGGTCACCAGCCCGGCTCCGACCGCTACCTGCGCAAGGCCAAGGAGCTCATCCAGGCGATGCGGCTGTCCGAGACCTTCCCCGGCGAGGTCGGCAAGGAGCGGATCATCACCGCCTACCTCAACGAGATCTTCTACGGCCACGGCGCGTACGGGATCGCGGCGGCGGCCAGCATCTACTTCGGCGTCCACGACCTGGCCAAGCTGACGCCGGCCCAGGCGGCCCTGCTGGCCGGCCTGCCGAAGTCGCCCATCGACCCTCGATCCGTACCGCGACGTCAAGCCCGACAAGAACGGCCAGCTGGTCGTGCCGACTCGGACGCGCCGTCCGTCGTCCGCCGCGACTGGATCCTGCACGGCCTGGCCGACGGCGGCGCTCGCTGGACGTCGCTCACTCCGAGCGAGCTCCGGCGGCCCTCGACGAGCCGGTCGTCCTCGCCGGCGACCAGCCCAACACGTTCAAGGCGGCGCATTTCACGTGGCAGGTCCGCCGCCAGCTCGAGTCGATCCTCGGCGACGCCGAAGCGGTCGAGACCGGCGGCTACACGGTCATCACGACGCTCGACTGGAGGGCCCAGTCGCTGGCCGAGAAGTGGCTGGCCGCCGGCGCGATCGCCCCGAACCTGCCGCAGCAGAGCGGGCGACGGGCTGCTCAAGTCGCTCAAGATCGCGGAAGGGCGACCTCGGCTGGGTCCGCGGCCTGCGCGGCAAGGACCTCCACGACGGCGCCCTGGTCGCGCTCGACTACAAGACCGGCGACGTCCTCGCCTACGCCGGCAGCGCCGGCTACGACCGCGACTCGCATGACCAGCCGGAAGTTCTCGCCGAAGTTCGACGCGGCCGGCGACGGCGCCCGCCAGCCCGGCTCGGCGTTCAAGCCGATCCTGTACGCGAGCGCGTTCGACTCGAAGCGGCTCACGCCGGGCAGCCTGCTGCTCGACGTCACGACCGAGTTCAACGCCCGCGAGGACTGGGCGCCGCGCGACGCCGACCAGCTCGAGCGCGGTCCGGTGCTCGTCCGCAAGGCGCTCCAGTACTCGCTCAACATCCCGGCCATCCGCGCCCTCCAGCGCGTCGGCAACGAGCAGGTCGCGACGACCGCCGAGGCGCTCGGGCATCCGCTTCACCGGCGGTCACAAGGCCTTCCTGCAGGCCGGGCTGGCCGGCGCGCTCGGCACCGTCGAGGTCCGGCCGCTCGACCTGACGTCGGCCTACGGCACGATCGCCAACGGCGGCGTCCGCATGCCGCCGCGGATGATCCTCGAGATCATCGGGCCGGACGGGACGTCGTCTACGACGCGCCCGACGACCAGAGGCCACGCAGGCGATCTCGCCGCAGGCGGCCTTCCTCGTCAGCGACATCCTGGCCGGCAACACCGACCCGAAGCAGAACCCGATCTGGGCGCAAGGTCCTCGATCTAGGCCAACGGCAAGGGCGGGGCGGACGCGGCCGGCCGCCGCCAAGACGGGCACCGCCAACGACGCCCGCGACCTCGCCACCTACGGCTTCCTCGCGCCGCCCGTCCGACGGCAACCGGCCCGGCCTCGCGGTCGGCGTGTGGATGGGCAACAGCGACCACTCCAACCCGCGGGCGCGGAAGCCGGCGATCTCGCTGACGGCGGCCGCGCCGCTGTGGCACGCCTTCGTGCGCGACTACACGGCCGGCTGGCCGGTCGCCGAGTTCAAGCCGCCGAAGGGTGTCGTCCACGCCACGATCGACGCCTGGACGGGCGGTCGCCCCGGTCCCTGGACGCACGATAGGACGATCGGCCTGGTTCATCGACGGGACCCAGCCCGGTGCTCGCCGGGCGATCGATCCCGACGGGCTCCTGTACACGCCTGTCGTGTGGCGGCTACCGGGTGGACCTCCTCAAGGCGGAGCTCGGGCCGTCGGCATGGGACGACGACGTCGCCGACTGGATGCGCCGCGCCCGGAGCGGGCCGGGCGTCGCCGGCCAGTTCGACTCGCGGACCGCGTACTTCTGGGGCAAGAATTCGTGGGGCGGGTCGCTGGCGGGCTCGCTGCGCGCCGCCACGACAGCGGCGGTGACCACGGCGGCGGCGGGCACGGAGCCGGGGACCACCGGCCGAAGCACGGGCACAAGCCCCCGAAGCCCACCTGATGCGCGCCGACCTGACGCCCTGGGCCGTCCGCGGTGCGGGCATCGCCCTCGGGGTCGCCGTCGTCGTCGGGCTGATCGCCCTCGGCTTCGCCGCGGGCGGCGTGCTGCTGCTCCTGTTCGTGGCGGTCCTGCTGGCGTCGGCGCTCGAGCCGATGGTCGGCGTCATCCGCGACCGGCTGCCGCTCGGTCGGGGGTCGACGATCCTCGTCGTCTACGCCACGTTCTTCGTGACCGTCCTCGGCCTGGCGTTCATCATCGTGCCGGCCGCGATCAACCAGGGCGAGCAGATCGTGGCCGGGCTGCCCGCCTTCTTCGAGTCGGCTCGGGGCTGGGCGAGGGATCTCCGCCCGCATGCGCTGTCGACGTCGGTGACCGCGCTGATCGATTCGGTCGCGAGCGTGTTGAAGCCCGCTCCGCCCGACGCGAACGCGGTCGTCGAGGTCGGTGCCACGGCGGCGCAGGCGGCGGTCACCCTCGATGACCCTGCTGACGATCGTGTTCTTCTGGCTCGTCGAGCACGCCCAGCTGCAGCGATACATCCTGGCGTTCCTGCCGCTCGAGCGGCGTGCGGGCGCTCGCGACGCCTGGAACGAGGTCGAGGGGCGCCTCGGCCTGTGGGTCCGCGGCCAGCTCATCCTGATGGGCGCGATCGGCCTGGCGTCCGGCATCGCGTACACGCTGCTCGGCCTGCCGGGGGCGGTGCTGCTGGCGCTGATCGCCGCGATCGCCCAGGCGATCCCGATCGTCGGGCCGCTCATCGGGGCGATCCCGGCGGTGCTGGTCGCGACGACGGTCTCGCCGGAGCTCGCGCTGATCGTCGCCGGCGTGGCCGTCGTGCTCCAGCTGATCGAGGGCAGCGTCCTCGTACCGCTGGTGATGCGGAACACGGTCGGCATCTCGCCGTTGCTGGTCCTCCTCAGCGTGCTGGTCGGGGCGGCCGTCGGCGGCATCGTCGGGGCGCTGCTGGCGGTGCCGATCGCCGCCTCGGCCGAGATCGTGCTGGCGCGTCTCCAGGCACGTGAGACGCCGGTCGCGCAGGACCCGGCGGCGGTCGAGACGCCCGACGAGGACGAGCGTGACGAAGCACGAGCGGTCGCTGCCGGACGCGGGCGAGGGGGCGACCGCGGGCTGATCGCCGTGGCGCGGCGCGACGGACGGTCGCCAGGGACAGAGCGGACCCGCGCGGCTCAGCCGAGCGCGCCGACGGCCACTCCCTGGGACTTCGACCGGGCGCCGCGGAGCATCCGCCGCCGCCACTCGACAAGCCGGATCCCCGAATCCAGCGCGCCGACCGGCGTCAGGTCGATGAACGTCACCGGATCGGCCGCCTCGATGCGATGGCCCGGCGGTCCAGCCGGGCAATGGAAGATGTCGCCCTTCGACAGGATCTCGACGTCGTCCTCCCACTCGATCGCCAGGCGGCCGTCGGTGACGATCCCCCAGTGCGGGGCGTCGCACCAGCCCGACGTGTAGCCGCTCCGCTCGCCCATCCTGACCCGGCTCATGACGAAGCCCGACCATCCGCCACGACTCGCACGCGATCTCGCCCGGCCGGACCGGCAGATGCGGGGATCGGCGGCACGACGGTCGAGCTGGTCGACGGCGTCGCGATCTCGAAGCCCTGCGTCAGCAGTCGCTCGTCGCTGACCTCGACCGTGGGGTCCGACCGGCTGGAACCCGGCGATGAGGGCTCGATCCGTTCGACTCGAAATGGTGCTCGGGCCGCCCGGCCGGGACGTGGAACACGTGGCCGGCAGGGATGGCGAGCCGTTCGTCCCCGGTGACGAAGCGTCACCTCGCCCTCGATGACGAAGCCCCAGTGCGGCAGCTCGCACGGTCGCTCGAGCGATCGTCTCGTGCGTGCCCGATGCCGGGATCTCGGCGAGGACGTAGGCCATCGAGCCGAGGAGCGCGAATCGGATGACGACGCCATCCTGGCGGACGGTCCTCGGAGGTCGATGGGCGCGACGTGCATTCTGGGTCCCTCGCGTCGATGCCGTGACCTGCCGGGTCCAGCAGTATAGCCGCAGCCCGAGAAGGTCAACCTGCGATGGACCTGCAAGCCCGATGCATCCCCGGATGAACTCGTCGTAGCGCCGGGACTGGTGCAGTATGCGCAGCGGCCGTCTGCCCGTGACTGGCCGGCGACGGAACCTGCCGATATGCATCGAGATGACGTGTCCGATTCGATCCACCGTTGCGCAGCCAGCCCCGTCGCAGAGCGCGGGCGGATCTGCGGGCGCTCGGTGAACGGCCATACCGCGACCTCGCCGAGGCGATCCTCGACGCGGTCGTCGAGGCGATCCTCGTCTTCGACCCGACGACGCGGCCTGATCGTCGACGTGAACCGCGGCGCGGCGAGCTGCTCCGGCGCGATCGCGACGAGCTCGTCGGGAGGCGGTTCCCTGAGCTCTCTGCCCCCGGCCGAGGCGAAGCGGCTGGCGGCGATCGTGGCGCCGATCGCCGCCGGGGACCGTGACCTGGCGACGGTGATGATGCCGTACCGCCTGCCCAGCGGCGCCACGATCTCGGTCGAGGTCGTGCTGCAGCCGATCGACCTCCGCGACCGGCGGCCGGAGCATCGTCGCCATCGCCCGCGACATCACCGACCGGATCGAGGTCCAGGTCCGCCTCCAGCGCCTGGCCCAGGCCGAGCACGCCCGGGCAGCCGAGCTGAACGCCGTCATCCGGGCGATGGGCGAGGCGGTCGTGGTCTGCGCGCGCGGACGGCCGGATCGTCGCTGAGCAACCCGGCCGCCGAGCAGACTCTTCCCGGACATCGAGGAGCAGACCTACGACGACATCCTCGACCTGCTCGACGACCCGACGGCAGGCCCCAAGCTCGGCGCGCCGGGCGGCCCGATCGCGCTCGCCGATCGCGCGCCGATCCGGACCGCTGGATCGAGCTCGCGACGTATCCGGTGAACGTCGGGATCGGTCTCGCGACCGCCGGCGAGGAGACCATCCTGGTCATGCGCGACGTCACCGATCGCCCGCCGGCGAGAAGCCATCCGCGAGACGTTCATCGGCGTGCTGTCGCACGAGCTGCGGACCCCGGTCACGACGATCTTCGGTGGCGCGAAGCTCCTCGCCCGCGAGCACTCGACGCTCGACGAGGAGACCCGTCGCGGGATCTTCCGCGACATCTACGACGAGGCCGAGCGGCTCCAGCGCCTGGTCGAGGACGTCGTCGCGCTGAACCGGTTCGGCGACGAGGACGGCGAGATCGGCTGGGAGCCGGTCCTCCTCCAGCGGTCTGCTGCCCACGGCGTCGCCCGCTCCGAGGAGGCGCGCTGGCCGGGGGTCACCTTCGTCCTCGACGTGGAGCTCCGGGCTGCCGACGGTGCTCGCCGACCCGACCTACGTCGAGCAGGTCATCCGCAACCTGCTGTCGAACGCGGCGAAGTACGGCGGCGCCGGGCTCGACGGTGACGCTCGCCGCGAGCACCGGGCGACGACGAGGTCATCGTCCGCGTCTCGACGACGGGCCGGGCTTCCCGGCCGAGGAGACGAGCCGCCTGTTCGAGCTGTTCTACCGCGCGCCGGGCACGGCCGCGATCGGCCAGCGGCGCCGGCATCGGCCTGTTCGTGTGCGCCCGCCTCGTGCCGCGATGGGCGGCCGGATCTGGGCGACGCCGCGGACCGAGGGCGGCGCCGAGTTCGGGTTCGCGCTGACGCCTCGACGAGTAGCGGGGCTGCCGAGCGGTGGTCGCCCGCGCTGTCGGGCATGAAGGAGCCCGGCCCACGGGGCCGGGCTCAGGTCGGCGATCGGGCCGGAAGGGTTCATTCGACGCCGCCGAGCGCACGGTAGGGCTGATGTGCCGCACTCGCAGGTCCTCGCGGACCTTGCAGCGACGTGACTACAGCCAGTGCCGCCAGGGCGACGCCGAGCAGCGCCACGGCGAAGACGACCATCGCCGCCGATGACGACCGCAGAAGTTGCGCCGTGTCGTCGAAGAACGTCGAGCTGGAAGTTCATGCCCATGACGCCGGCCAGCACGACCGCCGGCAGGAAGCACGGCCGACAGCAGGGTCAGCACCTTCATCGACGTCGTTCGCGTCCTTGCGCCGCACGGCCCATGTGGATGTCGAACGTCCCGAGCAGCAGGCTCCGCAGGTTCTCGACCGCGTCGATGGTCCGGTCGAGACGATCGGTCAGGCCGGGCCACGGCTCGCCGAGCTCGTCGTCGAGGGCCATCTCCGGCCGCGTCAGCGCCGCGAACGCGACGCGGTGCGGGGCGAGCGTCCGGCGGATGACGGAGATGCGACGGCGGATCCGGACGATCCGGCCAGGACGTCGCGTCGACCGGGCTGCCGCAGCGCCCGCTCGTCGAGCCGGTCGATCTCGCGCTCGATGGCCTCGACGATCTCGAGGTAGTCGGTCAGCACCTCGTCGGCGATGGCGGCGACGAAGCCCGGCCGCATCGAGGGCGCCGAGATGGGTCTCGCCCTCGGTCGCGGCGTCGAGCCGCTCGAGCGCCGGCAGTCGGGCCGTCGTGGACCGTCAGCACCCAGTTCCGGCCGGCGACGATGTCGATGGTGCGCCGGGTCCGCGGCGTCGGCGTCGGCCGATGTGTCGGTCGCGGCCGTGCTCGATCGCCTGGCAGCGCGAGATGGAGGTGGTCCGGGAACTGGGTCAGGTCGGGCCGCTCGGCCGGAGTCCGGCCAGGCGCGGACCGTCGCCGAGCTCGAGGTCCGACCGCCGCGGCGACCGCCGTCGAGTCGTCCTGGCCGCTCGCGCCGGTCGACGTCGACCCACAGGAGCTGCGGCGCTCGACTCAGGATGCCATCGTCGGCGCTCGATCGTCGACCTCGCGGTCGCGGCCGTCGGCGTCGTACAGCCGGGCCGCGCGCCGCGGGGGCGTCCGTGCGAGGCGGTCAGCGGATCGACCGCGAGCAGGACCGCGCCGACGATCGCCAGGAACGCCAGTCCGTACTGGAGGACGTCCATGGAGCGGTCGATCCGTCCGGGCGCGTCGGTGCGCGATCTCGGTCGGTCGGCTGCGGAGGTCGGCAGGTGCAAGCATCGATGTGGTCTCCTGCGATCTGATCCCCGAGTGTCGAGCGGAGCATCGACCGGAGCGCATGCCGCGCGTGACGTACGCGCGCGCGTCGCGGCCTCGCAGATGCATCGCAGTCGTCGTCGCAGGCCGCGGCGCGACGGTCGGCGCGCTGACATTCCGTTGTTACGCGCCACGGGTCGGACGTAGTCGCGCTGCGCTCGTCGCGGCCACGACAGTGGGCGCCAATCCCGACTACGGGACACAGCAGACCCCAGCAGGCGGGTGAGAGGCCCGCGATGGGGACGGAGGTACAGAATGAGCATCATCGCGTGGATCATCCTCGGCGCCATCGCCGGGTATCTCGCCGGTCTGTCTCGTCAAGGGTGACGAGGGTCTCGGCGTCATCGGCCACATCGTGCTCGGCATCGTCGGCGCCCTCGTCGGCGGCTTCCTGGCCAGTGTCCTGTTCAACAGCAAGCCGATCGACGGCCCGTTCGACATCAGCTCGATCGTCGTCGCGACGATCGGCGCGATCATCACGGTCCTCGTGGTCGGGATGGTCACCGGCAGCTCGCGAGCCGGTCGCGGCTCGGTCTGAGCCCGCTGCCCGGGTCCGCCGCCCGGCGACCTGTCACTCGAAACGCCCGCCGCTCGGCGGTGGGCGTTTCGTCTGTCCGCCTGGCATCGGGCGTCGTCGGCACCGGCTCCGGCCTCATGCGCACGGACCGCGGTGCGGCAGCCGTCGCCACGTCGCTGCAACGCAGCGTCCGGTGGCGCGGGTGCAGCCGCGACATGCGCGCCGGGCATGCTGGTCCCAGTCGGTCCCCGTGCCACTGGGGGTCCGGGGGCCGACGATCCGATCCGGCATCGCCGCAATGCATTTGTGATGTCGCGGACGGCCGGGAGCGAGGTTGGACTGACGCGATGCACGGCCTAGGCTTCTCGTCACCGACCTCGCATCGAATCCTCCTGGATGGCCAGTGACGGGGCCGATCCAGAACCCTCCACGGACGACCCGGGCCCCTCCCCGGGTCGTCCGTCTCCTTTCCGCAGGCCGTCCGTCACGGCCAAGGAGATGCGAGATGACCGCACAGACGAAGCGACACCGACGACGCAAGGTCGACCAACGACGACGCCGGACGACGAGCCGGGCCGGCATCGGCGGCACCGTGGCCGATGCCGCCGGGACGATCAGGTCGGTCGCCGAGCGGCGCCGCCGACGCTCCCCGAGGTCGCCGGCGACGCACCCGGACCGCGTCGAGGATGCCAATCGCCAGATGCGAGGCGGGCAGCGACGAGATGCTGACCATCGGCACCGCCCTGTCGTTCGGCCTGGCCGCCGGACTGCTCCTCGGCGGGCGCACCGCGGCTGCATGGTCCTGTCGCGCTTCGTCCCGGCCGTCGTCCTCGGTCCTGACCCTCGCTCGACCGGTCCCGCACGGCGCTGCTCGGCACGGCGGGCTCGCCGTCGACGGATGCAAGGCGGCTGATAGCGAGCTGACCGACCGCGAGCGAGTCTGGCTGCGACACGACCGCCCCTACGGTGGGCCCACGGTCGCTCATGGAGCGACACCCACTCGGAGGCAGAACACCATGGACGACGCAAGAAGACCTACCGCGAAGGCGAGCAGGAGACCAAGGAAGCCTGGCGCCAGTCCGACGGCGACGAGAGCGTGGCCGACAAGGTCGGCAACGCCGGCGACGAGATCCGCAAGCAGGCCGGCAACGTCGGCGACGACCTGACCCCGGCGGCGATCGACCGCGCGTCACCACGCGCGACGACGCCACGACCGCGAGCAAGGAGCCTGGCGCAGGCCGACGGCGACGAGAGCCTGGCCGACAAGGTCGGCAACGCCGGCGACGACATCCGCAACAAGGTTTCGAGCGACCGCTAGACCGGCTCCAGCTCCTCAAACGACGAAGCCCCGCCGACCGGCGGGGGCTTCGTCGCGTCCGCGAGCGTCAGAGGGAAGATGCCGAGCGATGCCACAGAAGGCATGGAGCCGAGCCAAGCGGCGAGCGGCAGTACGAGCACATCAAGGACGTCCGTACGAGGACTCGCGGCGTGGGCGAGGACGAGGCCGAGGAGACGCGCCGCCCGGACCGTCGAACAAGACCCGCGCCGAGCACGGCGAGACGAAGAGCGGCAGCGGCGGTCCGGAAGTCAGCCGCTGACCGCGACTCAGGCCGCCGACGTCGCCGAGGGCACTGCAGCCGGGCTCCGGCCGAGGCCGACCGAATCCAGAAGAACGCCCGACCGGATCGGTCGGGCGTTCGTGCGTGTCGCGGGCCGGAGCCCGTCGAGGAGCCGTCAGCGGACGCCGGCGGCAGCTCGTCGACTGGGACTGCGGCCCCTGGCCGCTCGGTCCAGCTTCGTCGTCGAGCGCGCGACGTTCTCGGCGGCCTGTCGCGGAGCGTCATCCCGGAGCCGTCGGCGGCCCGCTGCAGATCCTCGCGGGTGATGTCGGTCGGGTGGTGACGCTTGTCGACCTCGCCGCAGCCACAGTTCATGCACATGGTCGTGCCTCCGCTGGTGGTTCCGGGGGTCGCCCCATCGTCGCCTGCCCGACGCGACACCTCGGTCAGCCGTCCTCGGCCGGGCGCGGCCTATCGGCTGCGTTGCGACCGGCGCGATCGTCGCGAGGCCGAGGTGCCGTCGCAGGAGCTGCGATGACCTCGAGCTCCTCCGCTCCTGTCGGCGGCGCGTCGGTGGGCTGATCCGCTGCTCCTCGGCCGCCTCGAGCAGCGCGCCGCCGATCGAGCCGTCGAGGTACGCGTCGACGACCGCCGGGTGGACGTACGATCGGCGCGCGACGGCCGGGGTGTTGCCGAGCTGGCGCGGCGGTCTGCTTGACCGCCGCGACGACGTTGCGCTTGCGCCGCCCGCGCGTCCTCGACCGGCGCCAGCGCCCGGAGGGCGCGGTAGGCGAGCACCGTCCCGGCCCAGGTCCGGAAGTCCTTGGCCGTCACGTCCGCTGCCGGAGATCTCGCGGAGGTAGTCGTTGACGTCGTCGGACGCGACGTCGTGGACCTCGCCGTCCGCGTCGACGTACTGCGAACAGCTCCTGGCCGGGCAGGTCCTGGCAGCGCCGGACGATCGCCGCCAGGCGTCGGTCGCGCAGCCCGACCTCGTGCCGCTGGCCCGACTTGCCGCGGAACCGGAAGCGGATCGACGTGCCCTCGACGCGAGCGTGCCGGCCGCGCAGCGTGGTCAGCCCGAACGACCGGTTGAGCCGCGCGTACTCGTCGTTGCCGACCCGGATGAGGGTCAGCTCGAGCAGCCGCACGACCGCGGCGAGGACCTTCTCGCGCGACAGGCCCGGGCGAGCGAGGTCCGCGTCGCAGCGCTCGCCGGATCCGCGGCAGGACCCGGGCGAAGTCGAGGAGGCGCTCGAACTTGGCGTCGTCGCGGCCGGTCGCGCCAGCGGGCGTGGTAGCGGTACTGCTTCCGTCCGCGGGCGTCGCGCCCGGTCGCCTGGAGGTGGCCGCGCGGGTCCGGGCAGATCCAGACGTCGGTCCAGGCCGGCGGGATGGCCAGCGCCCGGATCCGGCGCGAGGACCGCCGCGTCGCGGATCGTCGTCGCCGTCGGCGGTCGCGATAGCGCGAAGCCGCGCCCGGCGCGACGGCGGCTGATGCCGGGTCGCGCGTCGGTCGAATAGCGCAGGCCGGCCGCGCGGGCGGACGACGGGCGTCGTCGGGCTCGCTCGCCGACGTGAGCGGTGCGGTCATGCCGCGAACGCTGGGCGCGAGCCGCTCGCAGCGGGTCCGCGCGGGCCGAGCGTGGCGTGCCAGCGGCGTTGCAGGCTGCGACGCCGTGGTCTGGCGATGGACCTGTCGATGCGGCCGGCGCAAGTGCCCGCGCGCTCGTGACGCGATCGGCCGATCACGGACCGCCGACGGACCACCATCGCGACAGGACGACCCAGTGGCGCCGTCACCTCGCCTGTCCTGGCCGGACCCCTCGGTCGACGCAACCCGAACGCCGGTCCGCGCAGGCGACGCGGTCATGCGTCGATGACGTCGATCGTCCGGTTCGACGACCAGGTCGCCGTCGACGGCATCTCGCTGACCGTCCCGACCGGCTCGATCCTCGGCATCATCGGACCGTCCGGCGCCGGGCAAGACGACGACCGATCCGGCTGCTGACCGGCGCGATCGCGCCGACGAGCGGGACGGTGTCGCGTGCTCGGCGAGGAGCCCCGCCGGTTCCGGCGCGAGACGCGCGAGCGGATCGGCTACATGCCGCAGTCGTTCACCCTCTACCCGGACCTGACGGTCCGCGAGAACGTCGACTTCGTCGCCTCGCTGTTCGGGATGCTGTTCTTCCGCCGGCGCAGCGGACGCGCGAGGTCCTCCAGCTGCTCGACCTGTGGGACGTCCGTCGCCGTCGGGCCGGGCAGCTGTCGGGCGGCATGCAGCGGCGCCTCGAGCTCGCCGGCGCGCTCGTCCACGACCCCGCCGCTCCTGTTCCTCGACGAGCCGACCGCCGGCCTCGATCCCCTCCTCCGCGGCCGCGTCTGGGACGAGCTCCACCGGCTGCGCGACGCGGGCCGGACGCTGCTCGTCACGACCCAGCACGTCAACGAGGCCGAGGAATGCGATCTCGTGGCGATGATCGTCGGAGGGCCGCCTGATCGCGCTGGCGGCGCCCGACGACGCTGCGGCGCCAGGCGATGGGCGGCGACCTCGTCGAGCTCGAGACGAAGGAGCGCTTCGACGGCATGGCGCTGGCCGACGCGCCGTCCGATCCGCCACGTCCGCCAGGACGGCCCGCGTCAGCTGACCCTGATCGTCGACGACGCGGGGACCGCGACGCCGGATGCGGTCGATGGCCATCGACCGAGGCGCGGGGCGAGGTCGTCGACTCGCCCGCGAGCTCCGATCCGTCGTTCGACGACGTCTTCGCGGCGCTCGTCGCGGCGAGCCGCGGCGACGCGGCGCCGCCGACGACACCGGACGAGGACGCCGACGCCCAGGACGGCCGAGGCGGCGGCATGAGGGGCCTCGTCACGATGGTCCAGCGCTGCTGGCCATCGTCGGCAAGGAGCTCGTCGAGGTCATCCGCCGGCCGGGCGCGCTGGTCAGCCTCGTCTTCGGGCCGTTCCTCATCATGGCCCTCTTCGGTGCTCGGCTACGGCGGCTTCCGACGGCCGCTCGAGACCGTCGTCGTCGTGCCACCGGGCTCGAGCATCCCGACCGACGCGGAGAGCTACCAGAAGCTGGCCGGCGCGGGCCTGCACATCGCAGGCCGTCGTCCCGGACGCCGGCGACCGCGGAAGCAGGGCTGGCCGCCGGCACGACCGATGTCGTCGTCATCACCCCGGCCGACGCCGAGGCGCAGTTCAAGGCCGGCAAGCAGTCGGTCATCGAGGTCGTCGTCGACACCATCGACCCGATCCGCGCCAACTACGCGAACTTCCTCGCCGCGAACCTCGTCGAGCGCCGTCAACCAGGCGATCATCACGCCGGGCCGTCGAGGAGGGCCAGGGTCTCGCGCTGGCCGACGGCGAGCCGAACGCGGCCAAGATCCCGCCGGAGGTCGTCGCGGCACCGACCAAGGCCGAGCTCGCAACGTCGCCCCATCCGAGCCGCACGTCCTGGCCTTCTACGGCCCGGCGGTCCTCGCGCTGATCCTCCAGCACCTGGCGATCACGCTCATCGCCCTCGCGCTCGTGCGCGAGCGGACGAGCGGCGTCATCGAGCTCTTCCGGGTCGGCGCCGGTCAACGCCGGGGAGGTCATCGTCGGCAAGGTCCTCGCCTACCTGCTCATCGGCGGGCTCATCGCGGCGATCACCCTCGCGCTGCTCATCGTCGTGTTCGCGTCCCGATGCTCGGCGACCCGGTGTCGCTCGCGGCCGCGCATCGGGCTGCTCCTCCTCGCCTCGCTCGGGATCGGCCTGGTCGTCGCCGTCATCTCCGACTCCGAGCGCCAGGCCGTCCAGCTGTCGCTGCTGCTGCTCCTCGCCTCGGTCTTCTTCAGCGGGTTCGTCGCTGGCCATCTCCGAGTTCGCCGAGCCGATCCGGGCCGCCGCCTTCCTGCTGCCGGTGACCCACGGCGATCCGGCTCATCCAGGACATCATGCTGCGCGGCTCGACGACCCAGCTGTGGGAGTTCGGCGTCCTCGGCGGTCATCGCCGTCGTGACGCTGTTCGTGGCGCTGGCGCGGCCTGCGTCGAGGGATGAGCAGCGTCTAAGCATGCCTCCACGCCGGAGGCGAGCGGCGCCCAAGGTGGCCCGAAGGGGCCACCGGTGCGAGCGGACGACCGCGACGGGCAGCGTCGCCGGAAGGCGGCCCGGGCGATCGGAGCGGACCGGGCCGACCGTGCCACCCGCCGGACGATGGCCGCGCGACGCAGGTCGGCAGGACCCGCGATCCCCGACTTCGACGAACCCGAGCGGCACGAGCGCGTGACGCTCATCCAGTTCTCATGGGACCTCGCCGGCGGCGTCCAGCCCGTCATCCTGGCCTCGCGCGGAGCTGCTCCACTAGATCGGCTGGGCCCGGAACGCCGGCGCCCAACACGGAAAAGGACGCCCCGATCGGGACGTCCTTTCGCGTGTTCAGCGCGCCTCGATCACGAAGCGGACGGGCTCGCCTCCGGGCTCGTCTCGGGCGATGTCACCGGTGCCGTCGACTGGAGTGGGGCGGTCGACGGGGACGGGCTCGAGCTCGACGAGGTGCAGGCGCCGACGGAACGTCGCGGCCAGGATCAGCAGGGCAAGAAGAGACCTCAGATGGCGTCCTCCTGTCTGGGGGCATTCACCAACGTACGGGCCCGTCGCGGTCCGTCGGGGCTACGGCCCCGCCGGCCGGACATTGCAGCCCGCTAGCGAACCGCCGTGGTCGGCAGGACCCGGATCGAGCCCGTGCCCCGCTGTCCCGGTCCGCATCGTCCTCGGCGGCGGCGTCCTCCCGGCGTCGTCGGCCGCGTCGTCGTCGCCGAGCATCGACCGGTAGACCGCCTCGTAGCCGTCGGTCATCCGGCGCGCCGAGAACCGGTCGAGGACCGACCGGCTGATCTCGGCCCGATCGAGATCCTCGACCCGGTCGACCAGGAAGGCGAGCTGCGTGACGTCGTCGCCGAAGAAGCCGTCGACCCCGTCGCGGATGATCTCCGACAGCGCGCCGACCCGCCGGGCGATGACCGGCGTGCCGCAGGCCAGCGCCTCGATGGCGACGAGGCCGAACGGCTCCGGCCACGACCCGGGCATCAGCGCCGCGTACGACTCGGCGACCAGCGCGTCGCGGTCGGCCTGGTCGAGCTCGCCGAGGTACTCGCACGAGCCCGGCCGACTCGAGGGCGGGCGGAAGACCTCGTCGAAGTAGGCCCGCTCCTTGCGGGTTCGGACCGGCCTTGGCGGCGATCCTGAGCGGTCGCCCGGTCAGCTTGGCGATCTCGATCGCCTCGACGATCCCCTTCTCCGGCGTCGACCCGGCCGACGAAGCACAGGCGCGTCGCCGCGGCGTCGCTCGAACGGCGCGTCGTCGAGGGTCAGCCCGTTGTGGACGACCGCCGCCCACTCGACCGTCGGGTGGGTCGACGCCTGGTTCTGGCTGATCGCGACCAGGCCGTCGCGGGTCGGACGCGAGGATGTCGGCCGGCGAACGGCAGGTCGAGCCGGCCGTGGAACGTCGACACGACCGGGCACCGGCGAGATCCGGGCGAGCAGCACGCTCATCCAGTCGAGATGGCTGTGGATGATGTCGAACTCGGCGACGTGGTCGAGCACGGCCTCGACGGTCAGGAGAACGTAGTTCGACGAGATCGCCCGTGTAGCCGGTCGGCCGGAGCGGCTCCGGGACGGTCGGGATGAGCCGGCCGGGGACCTCCGAATCGGCGCTGGCGAACGTCGTGACCTCGTGGCCGCGACGGTCGAGCTCACGGACCAGCTCGACGATGACCCGCTCCGTCCCGCCGTATGCGCGCGGCGGGACGCGCTCCATCGGCGGAGCGACCTGGGCGATGCGGAGCGGTCGGGACATCGTGGTTCCTCCTCGGGACGACGAGACCGTGGGCCGCCGATGCGGACCCACGGTCGAGCATCGCCGTGCGGACGGGGCCGGCGATGTGCCGGCCGTCGCAGTCAGCGGGGGTGGGGGTCGCCGGCGTGTCGGACTCTTCGACCTCTTCCTCGGTCTGGTCGCCGGCACCGGCACCGGCGCCGGCGCCGACAGCGGCACCGACGACGGCGCCCGGAGGTCCGGCGATCGCGCCACCGATCGAGCGCGCCGACGGCGCCGCCGCCGAGCGCGCCCGGCCCGGCGCCGGCCTCGTCGTCACCTTCGGTCGCCTCACCGGCGACGGCGCCGGCCACGGCACCGATGCCGCCACCGACCACCGCGCCCGGACCGGGCCACCGACGGCCATGCCGACGGCCGCGCCACCGAGCGCCCCGGCGCCGGCGCCGACGGCCTCGTTGCCGTGCTCCTCGTTCTCGGACGGCCGTGCCGTTGCCGTCGTCGAGCGGCGTCGGTCGATCGACGCAATTCTCGGTCGATCCGTCGTCGTAACGGGTCTCGGTCTGCTTCGTAGTCCACTGTGGCCTCCTGGTCGCTGGGACACCGGCGCGTGGCCGGGTCGGGTGACGTCGGGTGGCGTCGTGCGCACCGTACGGAGCGGCTCGAGCGGGCATGTCACAGGGAGCGGGCCGTGCCGTTTCAGTCGCATGACGACGCGGCCAGCGGCCGCCCGGCGATCAGAGCGCCAGCGGATCCGTCTTGTCGGGGTCGATGCCGAGCTCCTTGACCGCCTTGGCCGCCCGGGCGGCCGGCAGCGCGCCGCAGCGCGCCAGCGCGGCCATCGTCGCCGCCGCGATGTGCGTCGGGTCGATCTCGAACAGCGTGCGCAGGGCCTCGCGCGTGTCGCTCCGGCCGAACCCGTCGGTGCCGAGCGCGACGTACTGCGGCGGCAGCCAGCGCGCGACCATGTCGGGCAGCGCCTTCATCCAGTCGGTCGCGGCGATGATCGGCCCGCCGTCGTGCGGCAGGACCGTGCTGACGTACGGGACCCGCGGGGTCTTCGCGTCCGGATGGAGCCGGTTCCAGCGCTCGGTCTCGAGCGCGTCGCGGCGGAGCAGCGGGAACGACGGCGCGCTGTACACCTCGGCCGCGACCCCGAACTTCTCGGCCAGGAGGTCGCGCGCGGCGATGACCTGCCCGAGGATCGAGCCCGAGCCGACGAGCCGGGCCGGGTTGGCGTCGCGGCCGAGGTCCGGCGCGGCCGCGAACCGGTAGATGCCGCGCAGGATGTCCTCGTCGGTCACGCCCTCGGGACGAGCCGGCTGGGCGTAGTTCTCGTTGTAGATCGTGACGTAGTAGAAGACGTCCTCGGGCTTCGGGCCGTGCATCCGCTCGATGCCGTCGCGGACGACCGCCGCCAGCTCGTAGGCGAAGGCCGGGTCGTAGGCGCGCAGGTTCGGGACGGTCGAGGCCAGGATCTGGGTGTGGCCGTCGTCGTGCTGGAGGCCCTCGCCGTGCAGCGTCGTGCGGCCGGCCGTGGCACCCATCAGGAAGCCGCGCCCGCGCGCGTCCCCGAACGCCCACATCTGGTCGCCGGTCCGCTGGAAGCCGAACATCGAGTAGAAGATGTAGAACGGGATGGTCGCCACGCCGTGGCTGGCGTACGACGTGCCGGCCGCCTGGAAGCTGGCCATCGAGCCGGCCTCGGTGATGCCCTCCTCGAGGACCTGGCCGTCGGTCGCCTCGCGGTACGACAGGACGAGGTCCGAGTCGACCGGCTCGTAGCGCTGGCCGAGCGCCGAGTAGATGCCGACCTCCTTGAACAGCGGGTCCATGCCGAACGTCCGCGCCTCGTCCGGGATGATCGGCACGATCCGCGGCCCGAGCTCCGGGTCGCGGATGAGGTTGCGCAGGATCCGGGCGAAGACCATCGTCGTCGAGACCGGGGTCGTGCTGCCGGCCGCGAACTCGGCGTCGACCGCGGCGGCGGGGGCCGGCAGCGGCGCGGCCCGGACGATCCGCCGCGGCATCGGTCCGCCCAGCGCCCGGCGCCGCTCGACGAGGTACTGGACCTCCTCCGAGTCCGGGCCCGGGTGGTAGTACGGCGCGTCCTTGAGCGTGTCGTCCGGGATCGGCAGCTCGAGCCGGTCGCGGAAGATCTTGAGCTCGGCCTCGTTGAGCTTCTTGGCCTGGTGGGTGATGTTGCGCGCCTCGACGCCCGGGCCGAGCGTCCAGCCCTTGACGGTGTGGGCGAGGATCACCGTCGGCGCGCCCGTGTGCTCGGTCGCGGCCTTGTACGCCGCGTAGACCTTGCGGTAGTCGTGGCCGCCACGGCGGAGCTTGGCGAGGTCGTCGTCGGTCAGGTGCTCGACGAGCTTGCGGAGCCGCGGATCCGGCCCGAAGAAGTGCTCGCGGATGTACGCCCCGCCGGCGACCGAGAACTTCTGGAACTCCCCGTCGAGCGTCTCGTTCATCTGCTGGACGAGGAGGCCGTCGACGTCGCGCGCGAGGAGGTCGTCCCACTCGCGGCCCCAGATGACCTTGATGACGTTCCAGCCCGCGCCGCGGAAGGCCGCCTCGAGCTCCTGGATGATCTTGCCGTTGCCGCGAACCGGGCCGTCGAGCCGCTGCAGGTTGCAGTTGACGACGAAGGTCAGGTTGTCGAGCCCCTCGCGCGACGCGACGTGCAGCGCGCCGAGCGATTCGGGCTCGTCGGTCTCGCCGTCGCCGACGAATGCCCACACGCGCGAGCCCGACGTGTCGACCAGGCCGCGATTGTGGAGATAGCGGTTGTAGCGCGCCTGGTAGATCGCGCTGATCGGCCCGAGGCCCATCGACACCGTCGGGAACTCCCAGAACTCGGGCATCAGCCGCGGGTGCGGGTACGAGCTGCAGGCCGTCGCCCGGCATCGTCTCGCGGCGGAAGTGGTCGAGCTGGTCGACGCTCAGCCGGCCTTCGAGGAACGCCCGGGCGTAGATGCCCGGCGCGGCGTGGCCCTGGTAGAAGACCTGGTCGCCGCTCGCCGCCGTCGTCCTTGCCGCGGAAGAAGTGGTTGAAGCCGACCTCGTAGAGCGTCGCCGCGGACGCGTACGTCGCGAGGTGGCCGCCGATCCCGGAGAACTGGTTGTTCGCGCGGAGGACCATCGCGACCGCGTTCCAGCGGATCAGCCGGCGGATCCGGCGCTCGATCTCCTCGTCGCCCGGGAAGGACGGCTCCTGCTCCGGGCTGATCGTGTTGATGTAGCGGGTCTGCGTGAGCGGCGGCAGCCCGATCTGCAGCTGGCGGGCGCGCTTGAGCAGCTTGTACATGAGGAACCGAGCCCGCATCTCGCCTTCCTGGGCGACGACCTGGTCGAGCGACGAGAGCCAGTCGTCGGTCTCGTCGGGGTCGATGTCGGGGAGCTGATGCTTGAACTCGTCGAAGTACATGGGATGGGCTCCAGTGGGCGGGACGCGCCGCCGCCGGCTCAGGCGGGTTCGAGCCGGAGCGTGGTGTCGAAGATGTCGGGCTCCAGCATCTCGCGAAGGCCGGTGCTGCCGGTGTACTTGCGCTGGAGGGCCTCGTTGACGCGGCGCACGCTGTCAGCGTCGGGAGCCGCGACCGCTCGTGCCGGCAGGGCTCGATCGCCGGCGTGGATCGTCACCGACGGATCGGCGACGGCCTCGCGGTACCACCTGGCGCCGGAGCCGTTGACCGACCGGACGAAGACGTCGTCGCCATCGACCATGACCCAGATGATCGTCCGGTGGGGCGGACCGCCGGGCTGGGCGGTCTCGATCCGGACCTCCTCCGTCGCGTCGAGCAACGCGATCTCGGCGGGTTCGAAACGCATGGCTCCAGCGTAGCCCATCTCGCTCGGTTCCGATGGTGACGACACGGTTACGGATGCAATGCGCCTGCAATGGCCGCACTGCGTTCGTCGCCCACGCACGGCACGACCGCTCGGCAATGCTCCCAACCACGCAATGCGAAAGTCCGTCACCATGTCATCACCCAGGAGGTGACCGTGAGCACCCAGCCGCTCGTGCTCGTCGCCGACGACGAACCCCGCATCACCAAGCTCGTCTCGATCGCCCTCGGCGAAGAGGGCTTCCGGGTCGTCACCGCCAACAGCGGCGAGGAGGCGCTCGCCAAGGCCGAGGAGGTCCGGCCCGACATCGTCCTCCTCGACATCGTGATGCCCGACCTCGACGGCATCGAGGTCATGCGCCAGCTGCGCGAGCGCCGCCCGGTGGCGGTCATCCTGCTGACGGCCAAGGGCTCGACCGCCGACAAGGCGAAGGGCCTCGACCTCGGCGCCGACGACTACATCGCCAAGCCGTTCCACCCCGACGAGCTGGCCGCGCGTGTCCGCGCCGTGCTGCGCCGGTCGTCCGGTGCGCAGCCGGGCTCCGGCGTCCTGAAGTTCGACGACGTCGAGATCGACCTCGAGCGGCGGATGGTCACCCGCAACGGCGAGCTGGTCCAGCTGTCGCGGACCGAATGGCTGCTCCTCCAGCACCTCGCCGCCAACGCCGGCAAGGTCGTCCTCCACACCGAGCTGCTGACCAAGGTCTGGGGCCCGGAGTACCGCGACGACCTCCAGTACCTGCGGGTCTGGGTGTCGCGCGTGCGGCGCAAGCTCGGCGCGGAGCCGGGTGAGCCCGGCCGGATCAAGACGTTCCAGGGCATCGGCTACCTGCTCGACGTCGAGCCGCCGACGCCGACGCAGACCGCCCCGGAGCCGGTTCCGGACGAGACCTCGGCCCTCATCGGGTAGCTCGTTCCGGGGGCGGCCCGCCGGCGGGCGCCCTGCGGTACGCTCGTGGCATGCAGCGATACGGCCCGGACTCGGCCTTGATCGTCGTCGACGTCCAGAACGACTTCGCCGACCCCGCGGGCAGCCTGAGCGTGGCCGGCGCCTCCAGGATCATCCCCACGATCAACCGGGAGATCGAGTCGGCCCGCGCCAACGGCGCCTTCGTGGTCGCGACCCAGGACTGGCACCCGCCGAGCACGCCCCACTTCGCCAAGGACGGCGGCATCTGGCCGGTCCACTGCGTCGCCGACACGTGGGGCGCGGACCTGCATCCCGACCTTGCCCTCCCCGACGACGCGCCGCGCGTCCGCAAGGGCGTCAACGGCGAGGACGGCTACTCGGGCTTCACGACGCGTGACCCCCTGACCGGCGAGACCGCGAAGACCGAGCTCGACGGCCTGCTCCGCGACGCCGGTGTCGAGCACGTCGTCGCCGTCGGGCTCGCGACCGACTACTGCATCAACGCGACCGCGCTCGACGCGATCGCCCTCGGGTACCGGACCGATGTCCTCGTCGACGCGTGCGCCCCGGTGAACCTGAAGAAGGGCGACGGCGAGCGGGCGGTCGCCGGGCTCGAGGCCGCCGGCGTCGGGATCGTCAAGACGGTGATGCGATGATCCGCGGCGCGATCCGGCTGGCGATCGTCGGTGCCGGCATCACCTATGCCCTCGACAAGATCCTGACCGAGCAGGCCAAGGGCGAGCCGCCCGAGCCGATCAGCTCGCTGATCGTCATCGACGCCCCGATCGAGAGGTCTGGGAGGTGCTCGCCGACATCGGCCGCCAGCCCGAGTGGATGACCGAGATGAAGTCGCTCCGCATCCTCGGCGACGGTCCGATCGGCGTCGGGACGAGTGCCGAGGCCGAGGTCCGGATCTTCGGCATCACCGTCATCGACCCGGTCACGATCACCGAGTTCGATCCGCCGATCCGCTACGCGATCAGCCACGACGGCACGTTCAAGGGCACCGGCGTGATCACCCTCGAATCGGGCGCCGACCTCACGACGACCGATCGTCCGCTGGGAGGAGCAGCTCAACCCGCCGGTCCTCCCCCACCTTGGCGCGCTCGTCATGACGCCGGCCCTCGGAGCGATCTTCCAGGCCGACCTCGACGCGCTTCAAGGAGCTCGTCGAGACCGGTTCCGTCAGGGCTGAGCCGGGCGACCGTGCAGCTCCACCTGGTCGACGCGACCTACGAGCTGTTCCGCGCGCATTTCGCGCCGCGACCGCCGGTCCTCGGTCGCGACGGCATCCCGCTGTCGGGCGTGTCCGGGCTGTGCGACCAGCTCCTGTACCTGCTGCGCGAGGAGGGCGCGACCCACGTCGGCTGCGCCACCGACCGGGTCATCGAGTCGTTCCGCAACGACCTGTTCCCGGGCTACAAGTCGTCGGCCGGGATGCCGCCCGAGCTCCTCGCCCAGTTCCCGATCGCCGAGGCCGCCGTCGAGGCGCTCGGGATCGTGCTCTGGCCGATGGTCGAGTTCGAGGCCGACGACGCGATCGCCGCGGCCGCGCTGCGGTTCGCGCGAAGACCCGGCCGTCGAGAAGATCGTCGTCTGCACCCCGGACAAGGACATGGCCCAGCTCGTCCTCGACGAGCGGATCGTGCTCTGGGACCGCCGCCGCAACCTGACCTACGACGACGCCGGCGTCCGCGCGAAGTGGGGCGTGCCGCCGCTGTCGATCCCCGACTGGCTGGCCGTCGTCGGCGATTCGTCGGACGGCTATCCGGGCATCCCCGGCTGGGGCGCCAAGTCCGCGGCGGCCGTGCTGGCCCGCTACGGCCACCTCGACGACGTCCCGCCGCGCGCGTCGGCCTGGGAGGTCGCCGGGCGTCGGCGGCACGCGCGCGACGACGCTGGCCGCGAGCCTGCGCGACCACTGGGACGAGGCGATGCTCTACCGCGATCTCGCCCGGCTCCGGACCGTCGACGACGGCGTCCCGATCCGCCAGAAGGAGCCCGACGAGCTGCGCTGGGACGGCGCGCCGCGCGCCGAGTGGGAGGCCTTCTGCGAGGAATGGGGCCTGCGCGCGGCTGGCGACGAGACCCCATCGCTGGCTCGAGGACTGATCGGTCCCGGGCGCTAGACCACCTTGGGCGGATGGACCAAGTCGAGCAGCGTCGGGTGGTGGGCGGGCGGAGCGGCGAGGATGCCGATCGACTTCGGGCCGTGGCCGAGGTCGAACCACGGGCCGCCGTCGATCGACGTGACCATCGCCCCGCCGCGCTCGGCGATGAGGCCGGCGGCCGCGACGTCCCAGATCGACAGCCCGCCCTGCTGGAGGAACGCGTCGAACCGGCCGTTGGCGACGTAGGCGAGGGCGAGCGCCGCCGAGCCCATCGACCGCGGGATGCGGATCGCCTTGCGCACGTTGCGCGAGCGGGTGACCGCGGAGCGGCCGCTGAGCGCCATCGAGATGACGAAGTCGCGCAGCTCGTCCTTGCTCGAGGCACGGACCGGGCGCCCGTCGAGGGACGCGGGGCCGTCCGCCGTCGCTGCCATGACCTCGCCCCGCGTCGGATCGGCGATGACCGCGACCGACGGGCGCCCGTCGACGACCAGCGCGATCGACACGCAGAAGAACGGGATCCCGTTGGCGTAGTTCACGGTGCCGTCGAGGGGGTCGATGATCCAGACCCGACCACGCCCCGATGTGGGCGCCTCGCCCGCGATGGCGCGATGCTCCCCGCTCTCCTCGGCCAGGATGGCGTCCTCGGGATAGCGGCGGCGGATCGCATCGATGATGAGCGCCTCGGACTGGTGGTCCGCCTCGGTGACGACGTCCCGACGCGTCCTTGTAGTCGATCCGCTCGAGCTGCTCGTAGCGATCCATCAGGATCGTCCCGGCCTGCTTCGCGAGGTCGATCGAGAAGGCCAGCTCGTCGCCGAAGGCGGTCGAGGCCGTCGTCGGTGCGGTGGCCGTCACGGCGCGTCGCACTCGACGGCGAGCGGGCGCACCGCGGTCCCGATGCTCGGCACGTGCTTCGTGAACGTGACCGTCTCGCCGGCCGCGATCGACGGGCTCAGGACGTACGCACCGAGGTTGCCGGTCCGATCGGCCGGGTCGCTCACCGTGCAGGTCGTCTGGCCGCTGCTCGTGCCGCGGTTCGTGACGCGTCAAGGTCACCGCCAGCCCGGTCGCCGTCCGGGACGGCGGCGACGACCGATCGCCTCGAATGGACCGACCCGGCCAGCGCCAGCCGGCCGACGACGGCCAGCAAGAGCACGAACGCGATCACCCCGCCGATCGCGATGCCGTGGACCTGCGAGCTCGACGCGTCGCGCAGCCCGAGCGGGTTGCAGCGCTCGCACAGCCCGACGTCGATCGGCGACCTGTGCGCCGCAGCGGGCGCACGGGTGCGTCGGCGCGGGCTTGGCGCCGGGCGCGTGGGCGGAGGGGGCCGTCGACGGGGCGGTCACGGGTTGATGGTGCCACGAACCGCCACTACCAGCGATCGACCGCCCCGACCAGGGCATCGACGTCGTCGGTCGTCCGGGCCAGCACGATCGCCCCGTCCGCGCCGGCTGCCTGCCAGCGCTCCCACGTCGCGCGCGGGTCCGTGACCCACGGCGAAGTCGGCGATCGACTCATCGCTCAGCCAGTCACCCTGGAAGCCGACGATGACCCGCTGGTCCTCGCGTCGTCGGCCGCTCGCAGCCAGCGACTCGAGGTAGAGCGGCAGGTTCGCCTCGAAGTTGTCGTCGAACGCCGACCAGCCGTCGCCGATCCGACCGGCAAGGCGCGCACCGGCCGCCGTCTCGCCACCGACGATGATCGGTGGCGGCGGGTCGGGCACCGGGTGGGCGGAGGCGTCACGCAACGGGTAGAACGGGGAGTCACGGGTGACCGGGCCGCCCGACCACAGGGCACGGATGACCGCGACGGCCTCCTCGAGGCGGGCGACGCGCTCGGGCGCGGCCGGGAAGTCGATGCCGTAGGCCTCGTGCTCCTTGGGCGCCCCACCGATCCCGATCCCGAGGACCAGCCGGCCGCCGCTGGCGACCTGGAGCGTGGAAGCCATCCGCGCGACGAGCGCGGGGTGGCGGTTCATGACGTTGAGCACGAACGGACCGACCGTCACGCGCCGGGTCGCGCCGGCCGCCATCGACAGGATCGTCCAGCACTCGACCACCGGGACGGTCGGGTCGCCACGTCCCATGAAGTGGTCCCAGCACCACAGCCCGTCGTAGCCTGCCTCGTCGAGACGCCGGGCGCTGTCGATCCACCAGTCCGGCTCCGCGCGGATCGAACGAAGGCAGATCGCCGATCGGGAGTCGGTCGGTCACAACCCCGTCTCGAACAGGCGGATGTCCTCGGGCGACATCGCGTGGCCATCCCCGCGCGTCGGTCCGAGCGCATCCATGGCGCCCAGCGCGTCGAGATCGGCCGGGAAGCGCCCGATGAGGTCGAGCACCACGGCACGGATCCGGGCCGCATTCTGCTCGAAGACCTCGAGGACGCTCATTGCGTCGACCGCCTCGGTGCCCTCGATCACGCCCGCGTCGTAGTCGGTGATCAGGGCGATGTTGACGACCGCCATGCCGAGCTCGCGACACAGCCACGCCTCGGGGTACTGCGTCATGCTGATGACCTGCCAGCCCGCGTCCGAGAACCACTTCGACTCGGCCTTGGTCGAGAAGCGCGGACCCTGGATGATCACGATCGTGCCGGTCTCGTGGACCGGGATGCCGTGGTCGCGGATC
This sequence comes from uncultured Chloroflexia bacterium, assembly GCA_963842695.1. Classification (GTDB taxonomy): domain Bacteria; phylum Chloroflexota; class Limnocylindria; order Limnocylindrales; family CSP1-4; genus SPCO01. The sequence continues at coordinate 128,740 of CAWJHK010000004.1, read as the reverse complement.
GTCGCGATCGCCAGGTCGCGCAGGACCGGGTCGTAGATCTCGGCCGAGGAGAGGTGGGTGACGATCGGCCCGTCGTAGAACGTGTCGATCCGGCCGCGCGTTCGGTCGACCAGCTGGTCGCACACCACGAAGTCGCCCGGCTTGACCCCGACCTGGAGCGAGCCCGCGGCGCAGGGCGAGATGACGGCCTTCACACCCAGCGAGCGGATCGCCCAGACGTTCGCTCGGTAGTTGATCTTGTGCGGCGGGATCGTGTGGCGGCGGCCATGGCGGGGCAGGAACGCGACCTTGCGACCCGCAACCTCCGCCAGGAAGATCGAATCGGACGGCGGACCGTACGGCGTGTCGACCTTGATCTCACGGACGTCATCGAGGAGCGAGTAGAAGCCCGACCCACCGATGACACCGATCTCTGCCCCTGCCGACCGGTCCGTCACGCTCGCCTCCCATCGTGTTGGCGCCGACGACGCCACCGACCCGGGATTTTAGCGGGGCACGCGTTGGACCGACAGAACGCGGCCCGGAGCGACCGGCGCGTACGATTGACGAGGTTGACCACGGAGGATCTGATGACCGACTCGGATACGACGCGAACGCCGAACCCGCCCGAGGACGTCGTGCCGCCGCCCGTGCCGCCGGCCGTCCGGGCCGCCGCGCCTCCGCCTCCACCTCTGGTGGCTCCGGCCGCGCCTCCGCCTCCCGCGGGTCCGCCCGCGTCGTCGTGGCGGCCGCCGCAGTCGGACAGCGGCCGGAATGCGTCGCTCGTCTTTGGCGTGATCATCCTGATCATCGGTGCGTGGTTCTTCGCCACGCGGACGCTCGGCCTCGACTTGCCCGACTTCGACTGGGGTGCGCTCTGGCCGTTGATCCTGATCGGGATCGGGGCGTGGATCGTGCTGGGCGCGCTGCGCCAGCGCTCGCGCTAGCGGTCGCGTGGCCTGGGGCCGAACGGGATCAGCGGCCGCGCGCCGGCCTCCTGGGAGCAGGGCGACGGCTCGGCGACGGACCGGGCCTGGCTGGCCGACTGGCGCCGGAGGGTCGCCGCGCTGTACGCCGAGGTCCGGGCGATGGCCGCTACGGACCCGGGGATCGCGCTGGCGCACTGGCGGGCGGTCCGCGAGCTCCTCTACCGGGAGCACCCGCAGTCGCCCGTTCCGCTCGATGCCCGTGCCGGCTTCACGGCAGCACACTTCCCCCACGATCCGAGCCTTCGATACGAGGTCGTTCTCGAGCCCGCGCCGCCACCGGCCCCCGGCGCCCTCGCCCTCGAGCTGCCGAACAGCGGCGCCGACACGCTCGCCTTCACACGCGTCGGCCGCGTGACGCTGCCGTTCGACGACCGGCCGCGGTCGCTGTCGGTGTTCTGGATGGCCGGCTACTCGGGCGGCCTCTTCATCCCGTTCCGCGACGCGACCAACGGCACCGAGACCTACGGCGCGGGCCGCTACCTCCTCGACACGGCCAAGTCGGCCGACCTCGGCGGCGATCCTGCCGCCGGGACCCTGATCCTCGACTTCAACTTCGCCGCCCAGCCGTCCTGCGCCTTCGATCCGCGCTGGGCATGCCCGCTCGCGCCACCCGAGAACCGCCTCGACATCCCGATCCGTGCGGGCGAGCGGCTCGCGCCCGACGCAACCCGGTTCGAACGAACTGCCCTAGACCGTACCAAGGGGCCACGCCCCGACCGGACGGTCGATCGACCGCGGCGGTTGCCTGCCGGGTGCACGATGGCGGTGTGCGATTCCTCTCGACGCCACGTCGGGCGACCGAGGAGCGCCTGCTCTGGTCGCGCGACATCCGGTTCGTGCGCCGCCTTGCGGCGCTCGTCGACGACGCCCGGATCCTCGAGCTCGAGACCGGCACGACGCTGGTCGCCCCCGCCGAATTGCTGACCGAGGCCATCGCGGCCGAGGTGGCTCACCGGACCAGGGCGCCCGAGTACGGTCTGGTGGCGGTCGACCCGACCCTCCCGGAACGCGATCGCTACCTCGTCGCGATGTCGGCCGCGGTGCAGCTCTCTGGCCTGGCCGAGCGGATCGGCATGGCGCAGTCGACCCAGGTCGTCCAGACCAAGATGCTCGACTACTTCTTCAGCCTCCGGAAGGTCCACACCTTCGCGTTCCAGCCGATCGTGACGCTCGAGACCGGCGACCTCTACGAGTACGAGTGCCTGTTCCGACCGGACATGCCGATGCTCCCCCAGTCGATCACGTCGGTCGTCCAGGCGGCGATCAACACGGACCGCGGCGTCGAGCTCGACAGCTACATCATGGCCAACATCCTGGCCCGGATCCAGCGGATCGAGTCGGCACGTCACGAGGCGGGCGAACGGCCGTACCGGTACGCCATCAACCTCATGCCATCGAGCCTGCTCGACCCGGCCTTCGAGCCGGCCCGGGTCAGCGAGCAGGTCCGTGCCGCGAACCTCGATCCGCGGCAGCTCACCATCGAGTGCACCGAGCAGCAGTCGGTCTCGGACGTCGGCGCGCTCCAGCGCCGGGTCCGGGCGCTCCGCCGTCTGGGGTTCGGGTTCGCGGTCGACGACGCAGGCGCCGGATACGCGAGCTTCTCCCTGATCGCCGCGCTCCGGCCGAGCGTGATCAAGATCGATCGCGATGTCGCCCAGGGCGTCAGCCGGAACGACGCCAAGCAGGCGCTCGTCGAGTCGTTCGTCTCGTTCGGCCGCCGGATCGGGGCGCACCTGCTGGCCGAGGGCATCGAGCGCCGGGCCGACCTCGCTGCCCTGCGGTCCCTCGGCGTCGAGCTCGGGCAGGGCTATCTGCTCGGCCGACCCGCACTCGAGCCCAGGCCGCCGCGACAGGTCGAGGTCGGCGACCGCCGGATCGTGCCGGACCGCCGGCGATCCGCGACGCGTGGCGGCACTCGCCGCGACCCCGCGGCGCCCCGTGCTCGCGTACCATCGAGGGCATGACGGCAGCCCTCCCGGAACCGATCCGCACGTTCATCGACGACCTCCGCTTCGCGACCATCGCCACCACCGATCCCGACGGCACGCCGCGCCAGGCCGTCATCTGGTACACGCTCGAGGGCGACGAGCTCGTCTTCAACAGCCGGACCGGCCGGCGCTGGCCGAGCAACCTGCTGCGCGACCAGCGGGTGTCGGTGGCGATCCCCGACGGCGCCGACGGGTATCGCTGGGTCGGGTTCGTCGGGCACGGTCCGTCCGGTCACCGACCAGGCGACCGCGCAGGCCGACATCGCCGCGATGGCCCGCCGCTACCACGCCGACGATCCGGACAAGGCCGAGCGCCTGATCCGCGACCGGTTCTCGCAGCAGGAGCGGATCAGCTTCCGGTTCCGGCCCGAGTCGGTCCACGACCACCTCGACGATTGACGGGATCCGACGCATGACACGGTTCGACGCATGACACGATTCGGGCTCCAGCTCTGGTCGCAACAGACCGATTGGCCGGGCTTCCGGGACGCGGCCCTCGCCGCCGAGGCGGCCGACTTCGACAGCGTCTGGACATGGGATCACCTGAACGCGATCTTCGGGCCGTGGGAGCAGCCGATCTTCGAGGGCTGGAGCGTGCTGGCGGCGCTCGGGCCGTTGACCAGCCGGATCCGGCTCGGGTTGATGGTCGGCGCCAACACGTTCCGCAACCCGGGGCTCACGGCCAAGGTCACGACGACGCTCGACCACGTGTCGGCCGGCCGGGCAGTGCTCGGGATCGGCGGGGCGTGGTTCGAGCGCGAGCATGACGCCTACGGCATCGACTTCGGGGCGAGCGTCGGCGAGCGGCTCGATCGACTCGACGAGGCGGTGATGCTGATCCGTCGGCTGCTCGATGGCGAGCGGTTCAGCCACGAGGGCCGGTTCTACACGTTCCACGATGCGCTGTGCGAGCCGCGACCGATCCAGCGGCGGCTGCCGATCCTGGTCGGTGGGTCCGGCCCGCGGAAGACGCTGCGGACCGTGGCGATGCGGGCCGACGGCTGGAACACGTCCGGGACGTTCGAGGAAGTCGCCGCCCGGGTCGAGATCCTGGCCGAGCACTGCAGCGACGTCGGCCGGGACATGGCCACGATCGAGAAGACGGTCAGCTTCCCGATCCTCATCCGCGACGACCGCGCCGAGGCGGAACGGGTGTACGCGGAGCTCCTGGCGCACAACGGGGCCGAGTCGATGGGAAGTGGGGAGCCGCTTCGCGGGGCACCGGCCGAGGTGGCCGACGCGCTCCGGCCGTTCATCACGGAGCTCGGCTTCCATACCGTCATCGTTCGCATGCCGGCGCCCTACGACCGGGAGACCATCGACCGGATGACCGAGGTCCGCGACCTCCTCGACGGGTGAGGGTCGTCGCCCTCGCCGGCGGCACCGGTGGCGCGAAGCTGGCCGACGGGCTGCAGGCCGTCCTGCCACCCGGCGACCTGACCGTGGTCGTCAACACCGGCGACGACACCGAGCGGCACGGCCTGCTGGTCATGCCCGACCACGACGCGGTCATGTACATGCTGGCCGGGAAGTTCGACTTCGAGCGTGGCTGGGGGCAGACCGGCGAGACGTGGGCCGTCATGGAGGGCCTGGCCGAGTACGGCGAGGAGGACTGGTTCCGGCTCGGCGACCGCGACTTCGCGACGCACATCGCACGGACGGCGCGGATCCGCGAGGGTCAGTGGCTGACGGAGGCCGTTCGTTCGCTGCAGAGTGCCCTCGAGATCCCGACGCCGATCCTGCCGATGGCCGACGAGTCGGTCCGCACCCAGGTCCGCACCGACGAGGGGTGGCTCGATTTCCAGGAGTACTTCGTGCATCTCCGGCAGGAGCCCGAGGTCCGTGACGTCCGATTCATCGGTTGGGGTCAGACCACGGCCGAGGTGGTCGCCGCGGTCGAAGCGGCCGAGGTGGTCGTCATCGGCCCATCGAACCCGATCGTCTCGATCGGCCCGATCCTGGCGGGTCCCATCCGCGACCTCGTCGCGGACCGGGCACGTGCCGGCATCCCGGTCGTGGCCGTCAGCCCGATCGTCGGTGGCGTGGCACTCAAGGGCCCGGCCGATCGGATGCTCGTGTCGCTCGGCCACGAATCGAGCGCCCGGGGAGTGGCGAGGATCTACCGCGACCTCGCCACGTACTTCGTGCTGGACACCATCGATGCCGCGCACGAGGCCGACATCGCGGCCCTCGGGATGCGGACCCACGTCACCGATACCGTGATGGCCGACGCCGCCGGCCGCGCAAGGCTCGCCCGATCCGTGCTGGAGGCCGTCTCGTGATCCCGGTCGCGGCGATCATCCCGGTCGGTACGCTGGCCGGTGCCAAGACCCGGCTCGGCGAGACCCTCGACGCCGAGGAGCGGCTGGATCTCGTCGATCGCCTCCTGGCACGGACCGTGGTGGCCGCCCTGGCCGTCGACGAGCTGTCGGACGTGCTGGTCGTGAGCCCCGACCGCGACGTCCTGCGCCGTGCCGGCGAGCTCGGGGCGCGCACCCTCCGCCAGCGGACGCGCGGCCTCAACGCCGGCCTGACCGAGGCACGCACCGACGCCGTGGCCGGCGGTGCCGAGGCGATCCTGGTCCTGCCGATCGACCTGCCGCTCGTGACCCCGCCCCTGATCGCCGCCGTCATCGAGCCCCTGGTCCAAGGCGATCGAACGGTCGTGCTCGTCACCGACCGGCACGGCCTCGGGACCAACGCCCTGGGACTCCGGCCGCCCGGGATCATCGAGTTCGCCTTCGGCCCGCGCAGCCGCGAGGCGCACCGGGCCGCCGCGGAGGCCGCCGGCGCCCGCTACGTCGAGCTCGACGGGCCGCTGGCGATCGACCTCGACACGCCCGATGACTACGTCTACGTCGAATCGCTCGTCGCCGAGGACGCCCGTGCCGGTTGACCGGGGAGTGGCGGTGCTGGCCCTCGACGGCATCCCCGAGATCCGCATCCGCGACGACCTCGGGGCGTTGATCGGCGACGCCCTCGAGCGCACGGCCGACGCGCTCCCACTCCGTGACGACGACGTCCTCGTCGTGACCCAGAAGGTCGTGTCCAAGGCCGAAGGGGCCGTCATCGACCTGACCGCGATCGTCCCCGGCCAGGACGCCGTCGAGTTCGCCGAGCGCTACGACCGCGACCCGCGCCAGGTCGCAGGTGGTCCTCGACGAGGCGCGCCGGGTCGTGCGGATGGAGTCCGGCGTGCTGATCACCGAGACGCCGCACGGCTTCATCTGCGCCAACGGCGGCGTCGACGCATCGAACGTCGGGCCCGACTCCGGGTCGCTCGTCACGCTGCTGCCGCGCGACCCCGACGCGTCGGCGACCGCGATCCGGTCCGCGATCCGGGCACGCTTCGGCATCGACGTGCCGGTCATCGTGTCCGACTCGTTCGGCCGACCGTGGCGCTGGGGCATCGTCGACGTCGCGATCGGCGTGTCGGGCCTCCTGCCGCTCGAGGACCTGCGCGGTGTCCCCGACGCCGACGGCCGCGTCATGCGCTCGACCGTGCGAGCCGTCGCCGACGAGCTCGCCTCAGCCGCCGAGCTCGTCCTCGGCAAGACCGCCGGCCGCCCCGTCGCCCTGGTCCGCGGCGCCTCGTTCGAGCGCGGCGAAGGCTCGATCCGCGACGTCGTGATGCCGCCGGCGAACGACCTGTTCCGCTAGCTGCTCGTGCCGGATCACACAGAGCGGCTGCATTGATGCTTGAAATCAGGCCGTCGGATCGAGGTCCGTTAGCTGATGCCAATGGACTGCATCAACAGAGGGCAGACGCCCCGACTCCTTGATGCAGTCCACGCGCATACGCTGGTGGTGGTCAGTCCGGAAGCCCGATATCAAGCATCAGGCGCTGCTGCCGGCGACCTCGGGCGCCCCGCGACGAGGCCTCAGGCCGGGACGGGCTCGAAGCGCTCGACGTAGTCGGCGCGCCAATCGGGGGCCGGGAAGGGATTGGCGAAGTACTCGGTCATCTTGTGGACCTTGCCGCCGCCCAGCTCGGCGATACCGACGTAGCTGACCGGGATGCCGTCGCCGTAGTCGATCGTGCCCTCGGCGACGTAAAGATCGCCCTCCCCAATGACGCGACGGATCGTCAGCTTCGGTGCCGTGCCGGTCTGTTCGCCGTACTTCTCCATGAGGCGCATCGCGCCGTCGCGGCCCACGATCCGTTCGCCCGACTGCGGCCATTCCTGCACGAAGTCGTCGGCCGCATCGTCGATCATGAGCCGGCCCATGTCGCTCATGTCGCCGCTCGCGACGACCGACTTGAACCGCTCGATCAGCTGCTCGTTGGCGCCCATCTGGTCACCCTCCTGCCCCACGCCCCACGGCCATCCGCCGCTGCGGCAGGTGTACTCCCCTGTCGCGCGCATGACAAGCGTGCGGTCGGCACGCCGCTCACCCGAATGGCGCAGGTGCATGACGATGGCGTCACATCTCGCATCACGTGCCTCGAGGGGATCTATCGCCGCCATGTCTCGCGTCACCACGGGCCCGATCGCAGGCCCCGGCCATCGTCAATTCCCGACGACTGCCGAAACCGGTCGAACCTTCTCCCAGGCGATCGGTGCGATCGCGACCATCCTGACCATCGACCTCAACCGAGTCCGCCAGGGTTCGGCCATGCTGAGGCGACCCGAGGACAGCCCGCTGGCCGAACAGACACGCGCGGAGATCACCGCCGGCGGACGCCCGTGCCTCGAGGTCAATGTGATCGGCTTCGACGGCCTCCACGTTCACGTCTTCGTTCAGGGCGTCACGGGTGCGATCGCGCACGCGCGAACCCGGCGGCGCGCCCGCGAGCTGGCCAGGACCTCCGTCGCGTCGATGCTCCGCGTCGATACGTACGCATTCGATCTCGAGATCTACGGCGCCTGACCGCGCGTCTGCCGACGCGCGTCCACGACCGGCCGGGCGGCGACGACCGCTACCCTAAGTCGCATGCCCGCTGAATTCATCTACAGCACCTACAAGCTCGCCCGGCACTACCCGCCCGACCGGACCGTCCTCGAGGACATCTCGCTGTCCTTCTACCCGGGCGCCAAGATCGGCGTCATCGGTCCGAACGGCGCCGGCAAGTCGTCCCTCCTCCGGATCATGGCCGGCCTCGACGACGGTTTCATGGGCGAGGCTCGCCTGACGCCGGGGTTCACGGTCGGCCACCTCAGCCAGGAGCCCCAGCTCGACCCGACCAAGGACGTCAAGGGCAACGTCCTCGACGGCGTGGCCGAGGTCCAGACCCTGATCGACCAGTACAACGCCGTGATGGCGAAATGGTCGGACCCCGATGCCGACTACGAAGCGATCGGTGCCGAGCAGGCGCAGCTCGAGGACAGGATCGCCGCGGCCGACGCCTGGAACCTCGAGCGCAACGTCGACATCGCGATGGATGCCCTGCGCTGCCCGCCCGACGACGCCGACGTCGCGACCCTGTCCGGCGGCGAGAAGCGCCGCGTGGCGCTCGCCCGGCTCCTGCTCCGCCACCCTGACCTGCTGCTGCTCGACGAGCCCACCAACCACCTCGATGCCGAGTCGGTCTTCTGGCTCGAGCGGTTCCTCCAGGAGTACGCCGGCACGGTCGTCGCGATCACCCACGACCGCTACTTCCTCGACAACGTGGCGCAATGGATCCTCGAGCTCGATCGCGGCCGCGGCATCCCGTTCCAGGGCAACTACTCGAGCTGGCTGGAGCAGAAGCTCGACCGCCTCGGGCGCGAGCAGAAGGCGGTCGACGCCCGCCAGCGCACGCTCGCCCGCGAACTCGAGTGGGTCCGCCTCTCCCCGCGCGCCCGCCAGGCGAAGGGCAAGGCCCGCCTCGGTGCCTACGAGAAGCTGCTGGCCGAGGCGCAGGACACGAAGGACGCGACCCGCGAGCTGGAGATCGCGATCCCGCCCGGACCCCGGCTCGGTGATCAGGTCATCGAGGTCAAGGACCTGCGCAAGGCGTTCGGCAACAACCTGCTCATCGAGGACCTGTCGTTCAACCTGCCGCGCGCCGGGATCGTCGGGGTCATCGGTGCCAACGGGGCCGGCAAGACCACGCTGTTCCGGATGCTCGTCGGCGAGGAGAAGCCCGACGGCGGCAGCGTCGTCATCGGCGACACCGTCCAGCTGAGCTACGTCGACCAGGGCCGCGACGACCTCGAGGCCGCTCAGACCGTCTACCAGGAGATCAGCGGCGGGGACGAGATCATCAAGGTCGGCAACCGCGAGCTCCCGGCCCGCGCCTACGTGTCGAGCTTCAACTTCCGCGGCACGGACCAGCAGAAGCCGGTCGGTGCGCTGTCGGGCGGCGAGCGCAACCGGGTTCACCTCGCCAAGCTGCTCCGCTCGGGCGGCAACGTCCTGCTCCTCGACGAGCCGACCAACGACCTCGACGTCGACACGCTCCGGGCGCTGGAGGCGGGTCTCGAGTCGTTCCCGGGCTGTGCCGTGATCATCAGCCACGACCGGTGGTTCCTCGACCGGATCGCGACGCACGTCCTGGCCTTCGAGGGCGACAGCGTCGTCCGCTGGTTCGAGGGCAACTTCACCGAGTACGAGGAGTTCCGCCACCGCGAGCTCGGCACCGCGGCCGACCAGCCGCACCGCATCCGCTACAAGCGCCTGGCGAGTTGACCACCGAGCTGACGGCCGAGAAGCCGCGACCGGATGGCGATCTCGCGGCTTGGCCGTATGATCGCGGTTCGCATTTCACGAAAACGCCGCTTCGAACCCACCGGCGCTGGTGCGCCCTCGCAACTGGTACGTTCGTCCTGACATTGAAGAGGACGCGCGCGGGAGTCATCTTCAGAACGCCATGAAACGACTCGGTCCAAGATCACGCACGTTCCTGTCGGTCATCCTGGCGACGCTTGTCGTCGCCGGCGGCCTCGTCCCGACGGCGCGCGCCGCCACCCCTGACCCGTCCGACGTCGTCCTCGTCCTCGACTTCTCGGCGTCGATCCTCCGTGACGCGGCCAACCGCAACAAGTTCGCGGCCGCCCTCGACCGGATCGCGGCGCGGGTCGACGAGACGTCGTCGGACCTGGTCACCAGCGACGCGACGATGTCGATCGTCCAGTTCGCCTCGAAAGCGGCCGACGTGCCGGGCTGCGTCGACCTCAACCTGCTGAACAAGCCCGAGAACGTGACGAAGTTCGCCAACTGCGTTCGGTCGATGGCCGCCGCGTACCGGAAGGGCCTCGATCCCGCGCTCACGGCGAAGATCGGGGTCGACACCAACTACGTCGCGGCGATGGAGCAAGCCGCCAAGCATCTGCCGGCCGACGCCGTCCGACCGGCGATGATCCTGTTCACGGACGGCAAGCACGACGTCAAGGGCGTGCCGGTCAGCCAGGTCCAGCCGACGCGCGACCGGCTCTTCGGCAAGCGCTCGCCCTTCGCCCTGCTGCCGGTCGGGATGGGCCTCGACCCCAAGGACCGCGCGGCGCTCGAGGCAGGCCTCGCCCGACTGCGCATCACGAAGGACATGCCGGCCTGCGTCGGGGGCTCGACGCTCCAGTGGCCGACCGTCGGTTTCGACTCTCCCGAACAGGCCGGCAACGCCGTCGCGGTGGCGCTGCAGGACGCGACGTGCACGTTCACGGTGGCCCCGACCCCGGCGCCCACGCCGGCACCGACCCTCGGCGCGGTGCGCTCGATCGGCCTCAAGGGCGGCGACGGCCGGATCGATGTCACCTGGACGCTCCCGACGGTCCAGCCCGAGCCCGTCGTCGACTACAAGGTCCGCTGCCGTGCCGGCGACAACGGGGAGTGGATCGAATCGACCGAGGGTGTCTCGCTCGAGCGCCGCACGACCCTGGTCGGCCTGACCAACGGGACGGAATACCAGTGCGAGGTGGCGGCCGTCAGCGAGACGTCACAGGGTCCCTGGACGCCGGCCGTGGCCTCGGTCATCCCGGTCGGCAAGCCGGCGGCCCTCGAGAAGCCGTCTGTCTCGGCGCTAGACCGCGCGATCCAGGTCAGCGTCCCATCCGCGAACCCGGCCGTCGTGTCGGAGGTCCGGTACGAGTGCTCGAACGACGGCGGGAAGACGTGGAGCGCCCACGCCGACTCGAACACCCCCTCCAATCCGACCGCGACCGTCACCGGTCTCACCAATGGGATGGACTACGTCTGTCGGGCATTTGCCAGCAACGACCTCGGTGACAGCGATGCGTCGCCGGTGTCCGACGCGGTCAAGCCGTGCGGCGGCCTCCTCGAGTGCAACGGCCTGCTCGTGCCGATCATCGGCATCCTCGGTCTCGTCCTGGGCGCTCGGACTCCTGGCCGCGGCCATCGCGCTGATCCGCGAGCGGCGTCGCGGCTACGTGCTGGCCGTCCTCGACGGCGTGCTGACCGCCAACCTCGGCCACGGCGGGCGGTTCGGGATCCGCCTGATCCGGTCGCCCGACAGCCGCCGTGTCGTCGAGATGGTCAGCGCCAAGGGCAAGGACGTCGACCTCCACGTGCGACAGCTGGGTGGCGGCCGCTTCGTCGTCCGTGATACCGCGGGGCGCCACGCGACGAAGTCGGGCGACCCGATCATCGTCGTGGCCGGCGGCCTCCGCCACGAGCTGGTGCTGCACGCCTTCGCCACGAACCCGGCGTCACGAGTGTCGACCGCGCACTGACGGGAACGGCGGCGGCCCGCCCGGTCAGGGCACCGTCGACCCGGGCATCGAGATCGCGACCTCCTTCGAGGTGATGAACTCGAGCAGGGCAGCCTGGCCCGCCTCGGTGGCTGCCACGGCACGCCGGACGGCCGGGCCGATCTCGGACGGCTCGGTGACCCGCTCGCCCCAGCCACCCAGGTCCCGGGCGATCGCCGCGTAGTCACCGCCGATGTCGGTCGAGCGGTAGCGCTCGGTGGAGATCGGCATCTCGACGAGCTCGATCGCCATCGAGTAGTTGTTGAGGACCACGGTCAGGATCGGGATGCGCTCCCGCACGGCCGTCTCGAAGTCCAGACCGGTCATCCCGAACGCGGCGTCGCCCATGATGTTCATGCAGAGGCGATCGGGATGGGCCAGCTTCGCGCCGATCGCCAGGCCCAGGCCGTAGCCGAGCTGCGTCGACTTGCCCCATCCGATGTAGGACAGCGGCGTGGTGGCCGGCCAGAACGGCGAGATCTGGTCGCGCGGGCTGCCGGCGTCGTGGGTGACGATCGTTCGCGCGACGTCCACGTTCGTGACGATGCCGGTGATGACCCGGTACGGCGACATCGGGACGTCGTCCCCGTGGAGCTTCGGCCGCCAGTCGGCCAGCCACTCGGCGCGGATGCGGGCGATCCGTTCGGCGATCTCGGCGGCTCGCTCCCGGCGCGGCTCGCGGATGCGGTCGCCGACCGCCTCGATGAGGGCCGCGAGCGTGAGCCCGGCGTCGCCGACCAGCCCGACCTCGACCGGGACGACCTGATCGAGATCCGCCGGGTCGAGGGTCGCGTGGATGTAGCGCTTGGTCTCGGGCCATTGCAGGCCATAGCCCGTCTTCGTGAAGCTGCAGCCGATGCCGAGCACGACGTCGGCCTCGCCCATGAACACGTCGACGGGGCGAGGCACGGTTCGCCCGCCGGACCCGAGCGACAGGGGGTGGTCTTCGGGGAAGGCGCTCTTGCCCTGGAGGCTGGTCGTGACCGGCGCCCCGAGCAGCTCGGCCAGCGTCCGGAGCTCGCCCCACGCCTCCGCGTAGTGGACTCCCTGGCCGGCGTAGATCAGCGGCCGGTCCGCGGCGACGAGGACCTCGGCCGCCCGCTCGACGGCGACCGGATCGGGCGCAGACCGGGCTGCGACCGGCGGCACGTAGCCGGTCGGGTCGGGGCAGCTCCTCGGTCCAGACGTCCCACGGGACCTCGACCAGGACCGGGCGCGGCCGGCCGTTGCGGAGCCGCGCGAAGGCGCGGCGCATCGTGGGCACGACCGTCTCGGGCAGGACCAGCTGGTCGATCCACTTGGTGACGTTGCGGTAGTTCAGGTAGGCGCTGAAGTTGGGCGGCGTCGTCATCTCGCGCCGGTCGTGGCCGGCCGCGATGACCAGGATCGGCACCGAGTCTGCGTAGGCCTGCGCGACGCCACCGAAGGCGTTCTCGGTCCCCGGCCCCATCTGCATCGTGAAGACGCCGACCCGCCGACCGGAAGTCATCCGGCTCATCGAGTCGGCCATGTGGAGCCCGGTCCGCTCCTGGCGAACGATGATCGGCCGGATCCCGGCCGCCGCCGCAGGTTCGATGAGCGGGCTGACCGGGTACCCGATCAGGGTGTCGACGCCTTCGCAGCCGAGGATGTAGGCGATCGCCTCTCCGACGTTCACGCGGCCCTCCTCCGCTCGCAACCATAGCGAATGCGAGGCGGACGGGACCGACCCCGAGCCGACGGAGTGCGCTTCGGTCAGCCGCTCGTCACGTCGCCAGGATGACCAGCTCGACATCCGCGGCGAGCAGGTCCAGGGCGGCCCACCAGGAACGATCGCTCGTCACGAGCACGCCCGTTCCGGTGACGATCGCCGAAGCGATGATGAGGGCGTCCGGCGTCCGTAGGCCCGCCTTCGCACGGATGCGAGCCGCTTCGCGCGCGATGTCGTACGTCACATCGACCAGGGTCATCTCCGCGAAGAAGTTGAGGAAGCCCTCGGCCGTCGCGACGGCCGCCGGACCGGCCCGGAACGTGCGGACGAGGATCTCCTCGACGGTGACCATCGACACCCTGGCGGGGTTTCGCCCGGTCGCGACGTAGGAGTCGACGACCTGTGTGGCGAGGTCGCTGGTCGATTCGGAACCGGTCAGGTACGCGAGCGCGACGGACGTGTCGAGCAGCAGCGATGCGCCCGGCGCGATTGCCGCCTCGAGTTCCTGCGCGTCGATCGCCTACTCCCAGCCTCCGCGCTCGGCGTCGAGGTACGCGGTGGGGTCATCGTAGACGTCCTGCAGCGCGCCGGCGTAGCTGGGCCTGATCCGATGCAGCCGAAGGGAGCCGGGGGATTTGGGGACGACCTCTACGAAGAATCGATCGCCCTCCTGGATGCCCGCCGCCTGGATCACGGGTTCCGGCAGCGTCAGTTGGTTCCTTGCTCGAAGGCGCGCCTCGGCAATCACACTTACAGTCATCCTGTGAGACAGGATGCCACACGATCAGATCGACCGTCAATGGGTGCGAACATTGCCGTTCCGATCAGGGACTTCGGATCGGGATCCCGTAGCGGCGTTGATCGCGGTCGAAGGTCGCGAGCAATTCTGCACCGGCCGCGACTGCTGCAGCCACGATCAGCGCATCGGGAATCGGCCGGCCGGGCATCGATCGCGCAAGGACGAGGTGCTGGACGATCGACTCGGTCGAGGTTCCCAACACGCGGACATTCGCGCGCTGGACGAGCTCGATCAGGCTTTCGATGATGTCGCGCGGCGCGACGTCGTACTGGGTGCGAAGGACGTGCGCACATTCGGCGAGCGCGACCGGCGAGATGCCGACCTCGACTTCGTCGGCATCGATGAGCTTCGCCGCCTGCCGCGCCTGGCCGGTCGGTGTGCCGACCAGGTAGCGGACCAGGACCGAGGTATCGAGGGCGATCACCCCGGGCGGTCCGGATCCGGCGTCTCCCACGCGGCCGCGCGGAGTCGGTCCCAGGATTCATCGTCGGGACGACGACCGACCTTGTCGCGGAGCTGCCCGGCCAGCGAGCGCCGATGCCGTCCGGGCACGAGCTCGATGACGATCCGGCCGTCTTCTACGCGCTGGACGGTCTCGTCGCCGGCGTAGATCGCCAGCTCGTCACGGATCGCCTTCTCGATCGTGATCTGGCCGCGCTCTCCTACCTTGCTACCCATGGTAGGTATCAGTGTGTCGATTCATACCGATACCGTCAAGTCGGAATCCCTTCCCGGGCGCTGTCGTTCGTCCATGCCCGGCCCGGCCGATCGTCGGTGCTCGGTGCCAACTCGCGCCAGTCGTCGGGGCACATCGCGCCCGCGAGACTCCTCCAACGGGACGCCGACTTGGGGTTCGGCGCCCAGCCCGATGGAGATCCGAATGCGCAAGCTGTTCCGCGTCCTCGCGCCCGTCCTGGCCGCCACGGCCATCGCCCTCGGCAGCGGCTCGACCGCCCTCGCCGCGGCCACACCACAGAAGCTGTCGCTCGTCAACGACTGGTGTTTCCAGGACTCGATCATCACGTACTGCTTCGACGTCACCGGCCACGTCCTCTTCCTCGACAACAAGGCCGGCAGCTCGCTGACCATCCAGGAGACCACGATCACGAAGGTCTACGAGTCGGGCGTGTACCAGGGCGAGAGCAAGAGCGTCGAGCAGTTCCGCGGCGTCTTCGCCAACGACGGCACGACCGTCCTGTCGTCCCGCATCCACACGCACTCCCGCGTCGGCGAGGAGGACTGCGTCTACAAGATGGTCCTCAAGATCGTCGACTACGAGCTCTCGGTCATCCACACCCAGTCGACCTGCGGCGACCCCGTCTGACAGCCCTCCCGCTCCGCCATCGAACGCCGCGCCTTCGGGTGCGGCGTTCTTCGTTGTCCGGCTACGCCAGCGCCGCCTGGGCCTCGCGGAGGTCGGCCGTGTCGAAGCCCTCGGTGAAGGACGCGTGGACGGCCCGGAGCTCCTCGACGAGCGAGGCCCGATCGGCGCCGTCGGCCGCCCCGACGAGCCTGGTCAGCGCCCGCAGCTCGGGCGTCCGCGCCTCGATCCGGCGCGCAGCCGCGAGCGCCTGCGTCCATGCCGCGACCGCCGCCTCGGTCGCGCCCGTGTCGCGGAGCAGGTCCCCGCGGAGCACGATCATCTCGGGCATCGATCATCGCCGGCGAATCCACGCCGCCGACGAGCTCGATCGCGGCCGTCGATCAGCGGCAGCGCCTCGGCCGGACGACCGGCCCGGCCGCGCGAGCCGGCGTCCATGAACTGGAGCATCGGCACGAACACGGGCGGCGCCACGATCCCGTGGTAGGCGGCCATCCCCTCGCGCGATCGCGCGAGGCCCTCCTCGAGCTGGCCGAGCCCGGTCTGCGCGGCACCGAGCAGGCACGACGCGATGGCCGACCAGACGCGGAAGTCGTACTCGTCGGCGATCTCCTGCAGGCGGATCGCCCGGTCGAGGACGAGCTCGGGCTCGCGCCGCCACAGATGGAGGAACCCGGAATGGAACCGGGCATACGCCGAGGTATACGGGTGACCGAGCTGGTCGGACAGCGCGATCGCCGCGTCCGCTCGCTGGACCGCCTGGTCCGGGAAGCCGAGCGTCCACAAGGCGAACGCCGACGTCGTGAGGCACGCGACGCGCGGATCGTTGCCGACGCGCGTGCCCTGAGCGACGCCCAGGGTCCGACTTGAAGAGGCCGATCGCGGTGTCGAGGTGCTCGAGCCCGTCGCGCGAGCTGGCCGGTGAACGCCATCGTCGAGCCGACGATGAGGTGCCCGTCGATCTGCATCCCCGGCGTCGCCCTGGGCGTCGGCGAGGGCGAGGATCTGATCGCCGATCTCGGCCGCCTTGTCGAACTCCGAGCGCAGCATGTACAGGTTCGCGAGCCCGCGAAGGATCGAATAGTGCTGGCCGCTCGGAGGTCTCGCCCTGCTCGAACAGCTCGAGCGCCTGCGCGTACGCATCGACGACCTCGGGCGTGAACCCGCGAGTCGCGATGAGCGCCCGCGCGAGCGTCAGGCGCAGCGCGATCTCCTTGCCGACGGACGCAGGCGTCGGCGTCGTCCGCGGCGAGGACCGCGAGCATGTCCGTCGCCAGCTCGACCGTGTCCTGGTACCAGCCGCCGGCCTCGTTGAGGCGTCAGCAGGCTGCCCGCGAGCTGGCCCAGCCGGCCGAGATCCGACTGCGCGAGCCAGTAGCGCCAGGCGATCCGGAGGTTCCCGACCTCGGTCTTCATCGCCGCGAGCGCCCGATCCGGTCGCCGCTCGTCAGGCCGTCCTTGAGGGCCCCGGCGATGTCGGCGTAGTAGGTGGCGTGGGCGCGGCGGATGGCGGCCGCCTCGGGGCGTCGGTCGAGCTGCTCGGTCGCGTACTCGCGGATCGTCTCGAGCATGCGCACGCGCGGCTCGCCCGTGCGCGACGTCGACCTGGCGGACGAGGCTCTTCTCGATGAGTGAGGCGAGCGATTCGATGATGTCGATGGGGTGTCGGCGGCGGCCGCGGCGGCGTCCTCGGCCGCGACGCCTCGGTGGTCGTCGCCGCGCCGATCGCCTCGATCGCCTCGATGTCGGCGTCGGCGAAGACCGCCAGCCGCTCGAACACCCGCTGCTCGGCGGGCTCGAGGAGCGCGTAGCTCCACTCGATCGTCGCCCGCAGCGTCTGCTGGCGCTCGGGCACGTCGCGGGTCGTGCTGCGCAGCAGCTCGAGGCGGCTGCCGAGCCGGTCGCGCAACGCCTCGGGCGAGAACAGCCGGAGACGAGCGGCCGCGAGCTCGATCGCGAGCGGCAGGCCGTCGAGCCGCCGGCAGATCTCGGCGACCGCCGCCGCGTTGTCGTCGGTCACGTTGAAGTCGGGTCGCACGGCGCGGGCGCGGTCGACGAACAGCTGGATCGACTCGATCGGCTCCAGCTCGGCTGCCGTGACGCGGTGCCGGACCGTCGGCGGCAGGCCGAGCGGTGGCACCGGAATAGACGTGCTCGATGCGGACGTGGAGCGGCTCGCGGCTCGTGACCAGCAGCTTCACCTGCGGGCATTCGTCGAGCAGCTCGGTCGTCACCCAGGCGGCCGACGTGACCTGCTCGAAGTTGTCGAGCACGAGCAGGACCTGCCGCTCGCGCAGGCGCTCGGCCAGCTCGTCCCGGATCGAGCGAGCGCGGTGCCTCCCCCACCCCGACCGCTCGACCGATCGCGACGAGGACGGCATCGGCGTCGCGGACGGCCGACAGGTCGACGAACGAGACGCCGTCGCGGAACCGGTCCATCTGGTCGGCCGCGGCCCGGATGCCGAGGCTCGTCTTGCCCGTTCCGCCCGGGCCCGGTGAGCGTCAGGAGGCGGATCGCCGGATCCTCGAGGCGGCGCTCGACCGCCTCGAGCTCGGCCCGCCGGCCGACGAATGCGGCGCTCGGCGTCGGAAGGCTCGCGACGTTGTCGAAGGTGGTCGAGCGGCGGGAACGTCGGCCTCGAGGTCGGGGTGGACCAGCTGGAAGACCCGCTCCGGGCGGCCGAGGTCGCGGAGCCGGTACTCGCCGAGGTCGCGCAGGCTCGGCGCCCGCGGGAAGGCGTTCCGCGCAGAGCGCCGCGGCCGCCGCGGACAGCAGGACCTGGCCGCCGTGACCGACCGCCATGAGCCGCGCCGTCCGGTTGATCGTCGGGCCGAAGTAGTCGTCCCCGCGCCGCTCGGCGTCACCGGCGTTGATCCCCATCCGGACCCGGAGCGGACCGGTCTCGCCCCAGCTCGGCCTCGGCCAGCGCGCGTTGCGCCGCGATCGCCGCGTCCACGGCGTCGGCCGCCGTCGGGAAGACCGCCATCATCCCGTCGCCGGTCGTCTTGACGACCGTGCCGCGCGGCCGACTCGATCGCGTCGTTGCAGGATCGCGTCGTGGCGCGCGAGGGCGTCGGTCATCGCGGCCGGCAGGCGCTCCCACAGCCGGGTGCTGCCGGCGATGTCGGTGAACAGGAAGGCGAGCGTCCCGGTCCCGACGCGGGCGTTCTCGCGGGACTCGGTCCTGCATGGGACGACGATACGGGTTCGCGTGGCCTCGACGTCAGGATCCCGACCGATCGCGCGGATCGACGAGCGCGACTCACTTCGTGAGCGTGAACAGCACGTGGATCGGATCGGTCACCACGAGATAGCCGCCGGCGGGATCGGTGGCCCGGGATCGCATCGCGATCATCGCAAACCCCTCCTTGTCGACCTGGATCGAGCCGAGTCCGGCGACGTACACCCACTTTCGTTGGCGTCGCCGAGCCGGAAGAGGTGGGCCGGCAGCTCCTCTCCGGGTGGCAAGCCGCCGAACCAGATCCTGACGATCTGTCCGAGGCGGGGCCGTTCGGGTACCACGAGGGATCTCGCCCTGATTGGAGGGGTGGCTTCGACCGTCGTTTCCGCGACCAGGTCTCCCTGTCGCGCGTTGATCCGATATGTCCCCATGCCACGGGTCGGAAGGCCGTTCAGTTGCCAGGTGGCGATCCCGTCTGCATCGGTGCGCGGCGTTCCCGTGATCTTTCTTCCGTTTGGCGCCACGATCGTTAGATCAAGGGACTTCGCGGGGGCAAAGCCGAGCAGGCAGATGCGGACCCGACCAGGGACCATCAGGGACTCCTCGGTTCGGGCCCATTGTTCGGACCCGGGGTCGCCGTACAGCCGCTTGCAGGTGAATCAGATTCGGAGTGCTGAACATGTCGAACGGATCTGGAACGTCAGCCGGCGGCGTCTCGTGCTGCCCGAATGGCTCCAGCGGCGCTGGAGTTGGCGAAGCAGTTGGCGGGACCGGCGACGGCGTGGGATGGGGCGAAGGAGTGGGCGTCGGCTTCGGGGGGGTGCCGCTGCTGATCGGCGTCGACGGTGGCACGACCGCGGCAGACAGCAGTGACCGCGGTCGAGGGCTGCGGTTGAGCCGCGCATCCTCCTACGACAACGACGACGGTGATCACCGCGGCGATCGATCGCCGGCGGATGCTGGTCGTGGTGCGCATATGATCCCCTGCTCTACTCACCCCAAGATGCGGCCCCGCTCCGCGTTCCACCCGGGTGCTGATCGCACGTTCGTGAATGCCGCCGGACTGGCCGCCGCATCCAACCGCTCACGATGCTGCCGGAACAGCCGGCGGTCCTCGTCGCTCTCGTGAGCTTGATCGCCTGGTCGTACGCCCGAGCCGCCGCGTCGCGGTCGCCGAGCCGCTCGAGCACCCAGCCGAGGTTGTCGCTGAAGATGGCCTGTCGATCCCGGTGCCTGGACAAACGGATCGCCGAACGATATTCGTCGGCAACCGCGAGGTAGTTGGTCCCTCGGATCCGCAGCTCCGACGACCGGAAGCCTGGACGGTCGCGAGCTGGCCGTGGGCCTCGGCTGCCAGATCCTGGATCGTCTCGTTGCCGGACTCGAACTCCGAGATCACGGCTCCCAGCTCCTTGGCCGCCTCCAGCCATGCGCCTTCGACCATCGCCTGCGAGAGGCAGATGTCGACGCGCGCCACGCCGAAGTGCGCTTTGGCCGGCACGTTGGAGAGTGTCGGCTGGTCGAGCAGTTTGTCGGCCGCCCGGTACAGGTCGCGAGCCTCCCGCAGGCCCGCCGCATCCACCGTCGCGGAATCGCAGGAGCGGCCGACCTCCCGAAGTCGTACCTCGGCCAGCCCGATCATCGCGCGTCCGTAATCCGGATTCAGGTCGAGCGCCCGCTGATACGAAGCACGTGCGTCCGCCAGTCGACCCTGGAGCCCAGCGGACGTTCCGCTGAACAGATGGACGACCTCCTTGCCGTCTGCTTCGGGCCAGCCCGCGTCGTCGATCGCGCGCTTGAACTCGGCATCGGCCCGGGTGAACTCTTTGTTCGCGAACCGCACGAGACCGACGACGAAGGCGGTCAGCGCCGACGTGCGCCGCTGAAGGTTCTCACGCAACCCGATCGCGACCGCCGGTGTTCCCGGGCGCGCGCCACTCGTGATCGGGGTCCCGAGTTGGAAGACACCGACGAGTTCCTCGGCGTCGGCCAAGAAATCCGGCGAAACGTAGAACTCCGGCTGAAGCATTGTCCCAGTCGAGTCGAGCCGGCCGTAGATCACCATGTCGCCTTTGGTGGCCGCGGCGAGCGCTCCGGCCTGACGCGATCGCTCCTCGGGTTTCGATCCAGTCAAGCGACCGGCCTCCGTGGGCGACATGATCTCGATATTCAGGTCCGAACCGAGGTCGTCGAGCCCGTCCTTCAACTTCGTGTACAGGTTCGTGGAGAGGTCCTTGGCAGTCTCGCTCTCCAGAGGGTGCGCCGTCGGGGCCGGACGCCACGAACTCGGACACCACGACGTTGAATTCGCCGTTCATCTTCGGAGGTCCCTCGAGCCTCCCGGCGATGACGTTCACGACCGCGACGACCGCGATGCCGAGCAGGGCTGTCGCGACTCCGGCGGTCGCCCATCGCACGCCCCGGCCGAGCAGGCCGAACCGCTCCGCGAGTCGCGCGAACCGGCCCCGAGGGGCCGGGCGTCGAACATCTGGGTCGGCCCGGCCCGCAGGTAGCAGACGGGGATGCCGATGTCCGCGCCACTGCCGTCCGGACCGGCTTTGACCAAGCCTCTGGCGGCCTGCACCGCCACATCGATCCCGCGCCCGTCGGCGAGCGCCTCGTAGAAGTCCCGCGCGAACGACCGAGCCCGATCGTCGAGGATCGCGGCCTGCATCCCGATGATGCCCGGGATGCCGCTCTGGAGGATCGCCTCGGCGACCCCTGTGGTCATCTCGAATGACGACTCTCCCAAGGCAGCATCGGGGTCCGTGGCCGCGGCCGAATCGCAGGCGTTCAGGAA
Source organism: uncultured Chloroflexia bacterium (assembly GCA_963842695.1). Taxonomy (GTDB): domain Bacteria; phylum Chloroflexota; class Limnocylindria; order Limnocylindrales; family CSP1-4; genus SPCO01. The sequence goes on along the minus strand of CAWJHK010000004.1, from coordinate 107,365 downwards.
CACCAGCCGGATGTCGGAGCCACTCAGGACCGTTGCCAGACGCTCACCGTCGACCACATCGGGTCGATGGTCCTCGCGCTCGAGCAGGATCGCCGCGGAACCGGTCGAACGATCGATCCCGCCGTGTCCGATCCAGTGGACGACATGGATGGGCGTCGGAGCCTGCTTTGCCTTGGTCACAACGCCTTCGCGCAGCGCGTCCTGAAGGCTTCGTTCGTTGACGCGGCGCTCGACCCTGATCGCGATCGCGCGACGCGCCACGAGGGGTTGGAGCGCACGCATGATGTCGTCGACTTCCAACTGCGATTCGAGCCGCGGCACGCCGATGGGCGACGACTCGCAGAGGAGGATCCCGAGCGGCGGCTGCAGGATCTCCAGCGACCTGGCCTCGGTGGTCGTCGAGAACCCCCTGACCAGTCGATGCCGGGCAGCGAACGGCACGCCGGTGCCGGGTCGAGCATCAGCTCCCACGGGATCCGGGCGGCCTCCGGATCGTCGAGGATCAGCCGGAGTCCGGTCGACTCGGCGTTTCCGTCGCTCGCGTCGAAGACCTGCTTGACCTTGCCGTTGATCAGCGCTTCGAAGAGCGCAGCGCCGAATCTCCGCGTCGGTTCCTCATCGAACCGACCGCTGTCCAGGGCGCGGATCGCCTCGCTGATCTCGTCGGCCCCGAACGGCGATTGGAACCGGCCACTGGCGCGGCTGTCGCCTTCCCCGAGGATCTCGACGGCGCACGAAGCGCTCCCCCGTTTCTTGCGAAGGATGCGGATCTCGACGACGTGATCCGGACCCCCGCCCGCGAGCTCCCTCGATCGAACCACGTTCGATCCCTCGTGCTCCCACCCGGCGCGCGCGCAACGCGGGCATGGAGTGCGACTAGTGTCCTCTCACGGTCAACCGGTCGCCTTCGGGCGGCAAGTCGCGTGCTCGCAGCGTAAGAACGCGCCTAGCCCGTGGTCGCGGCCGCCGACTCGGGGATCAGCTCGGCCTCGGGCTCGCCCTCGATCGTGACCCGCGGCAGCCAGCCGAGGAACCCCGGCAGCCACCAGTTCCAGTCGCCGAGGAGTGTCATCGCCGACGGCAGCAGGATGCTGCGCACGACCGTGGCATCCAGCAGGACCGCGACCGCGAGGCCGAGGCCCAGCTCCTGGATGAACGCGAACGGGATCGTGATGAACGCCGCGAAGACGAGGACCATGATCGTCGCCGCGCTGGTGATCGTGCCCGAGGTGATCGAGATGCCCTTTGCCACCGCTGCCCGCGAATCCAGCCCCCGATCGCGCGCCTCCTTGACCCGGGTCAGGATGAACACGTGGTAGTCCATCGAGAGGCCGAACAGGATGGCGAAGACGAAGATCGGCACCCAGCTCTCGATCACGGGCGATTGGGCCAGACCGAACGCGTGGCCGAGGATCCCGTCCTGGAACACCGCGACCATGACCCCGAATGCGGCCGCGGTTGACAGCAGGTTGAGCAGGATCGCCTTGATCGGGATCACCAGCGAGTGGAACACCACGAGGAGCAGCAGGAACGACAGTCCGAGAACGAACGCGAAGACCTTCGGGATCGCATCGAGGTAGATCTGGGTGACGTCCAGGGCCTGGGCCGCGTTGCCCGTCACGTACGCCTTGACACCCGGCAGCGACCCGAACGCGGCGGGCACCGCGGTCGAGCGCACCTGGCGGACGGTCGCCTGGGTGGCCGGGTCGTTCTGCTCCCCGGCGATCGTGAACGAGACGAGCGCGACGGTCCCGTCCCTGGACGTGAAGACCTGGACCGGTCCGCTCAACCCGGGCACCGTGAGGCCGCTCGCCTTGAACGCCTCGACGGCGGCCTTCGTGTCGGCGCGGTCGTAACCGGTGACGGCGACCTGGAGGTCATCGAAGCCGCCCTGCGGCCACTTCTCGTTGATGAGCTTGACCGCCTGGACCCCGTCGATCTCGTCGGGGAACGAGGTGAAGTCGGTCACCCCGATGCGCAGCCGGATGAACGGGCTCGCCAGGATGAGCATGAACGCGGTGCCCAGGACCAGGTAGATGACCGGCCGGCGCATGACGGCCAGCACGAAGCGCGCCCAGATGCCGTTGGCGGCGTCCCGATCGCGACCCAGGAACGGGACCCGCCCGGTGTTGACCCGGTCACCGAGGATCGCGAGCGTCGCGGGCAGGAAGGTGAGGCTGCCGATGATCGCGACGAAGATGACCCCGATCGTGCCGATCGCCATCGAGCGGAAGATCGAGACGTCGATCAGGAACAGCCCGGCGATCGAGATCATCACCGCCAGTCCGCTGAAGAACACGGCGCGGCCGGCCGTGCTGCTGGCCGTCTCGATCGCGAGCAGCTTGGGCTTGCCCTCGCGCCGCTCCGAGCGGAACCGCGTGATCATGAACAGCGAGTAGTCGACCGAGACCGCCAGCCCGATGAGCACGACCAGCTGCGTGGCATACGGGCTGGCCGGCGAGACCAGCTGGCTGAAGATGCCCAGGATGCCGAAGGCCGCCACCAGCGCCGTCACGGCCAGGACCAGCGGGACGATCGAGGCCACGAACGCCCCGAACGTGATGAGCAGGATGATGAACGTCAGGCCGATCGTGATGAACGTCCGGTCCAGCCCGCTGTTGATCAGCTCCGTGATGTCCTGGCCGGTCAGCGTCTGGCTGATCGAATGGACCGTGAACCCGGCGCTGTCCGCCTCGATCGCCTCGATCGCCTGGCGGACCGGCACGAGGTGCCGTTCGACCGTCGCCTGGTCGCCGGTGATCCGTCCCACGACCCGGGCGGACGACAGGTCGCTCGACACGAGCCCCGCGGTGGGCGGCGCCGTGGCCGGATCCTGGACCTCGCCGAAGGCCGGGACCGTCGCGCCGTTCTCGTCGACGGTGAGGCCCTTGAAGCGGGTGACGATGCCGGCCACGAACGCCTGATACGCCGGATCGGTGGCCTTGAGGCTCGGGTGCGTGATGACGAGGGTGACGTCCTCGGTCGGCGTGCTTTCCCCACCGGCCCCGAACACGGCGTACGCCTTGGCCGATTCCGTCTGGGCCTGGTTCGGGTTGCCATTCGGGTCCTCGGCATTGATGCCGCCCATCGCCTGGCTCAGGACGAACAGCCCGATCGTGGCGATGAACCAGCCGGCGAACACCGGCCAGCGGTGACGCGAGCTCCACATCGCGACGCGAACGGTCGCGGGCTCACGGGACGTGGTGACAGGGGACGCTTCGGCCATCTGGATCCTCCCGGGACAGACTGCCACTGACAGCACAGGCTGTCATCAACGCCTGTTAACAGGACTACGGCCGAGGTCTGTGCCCTGGTTTCGGGCGGCATCGCTCGGTCGCCGCGATCGACGGGCCGGATTCAGCCCGCGCAAGGGCCGCGACTAGTCGTAGATCCGGCGCTCGTGGCCCATCGGGCATCGACCCCGGAGCTCGTCGAACCAGCTCGGCCAGTCCGGATCGAAGACCGACCACGTCTCCCAGTGCGCCTCGCAGTACGAGGCTGCGCACTCGCCGCAGTAGAACGGGACGATCTCGCTGTCCAGGCGCATGAGCGCCGCCGCGTCACCCGCGAGCATCGCCGCGCGCACGGCGTCGTCGATGTCACCGGCGACCTCGCCCGTCGCCAGCCACAGGCGGTGCTCCCCCGCCTGGACCTGCACCCCGACTGCGCTCGCTGTCGTCGGGGGTTCGTCCGCCGACGCCCCACGCGTCGCCCACAACGGATCGCCGGGCGCCGTCGACTCGATGTGCATCGCCAGGGCGCCGCAGGTCGCGCAGTGGATGTCGAGAACGACCGGTCGATCGACCACGGCCTCCTCCTGGTCTGCGTGCCTCCTGGTCACAGCGCCGCCGCGTTCGATCACCGCGCGACGACTCACCAACGATTACCGCCTGGACGTGACCGGGGATCGCTCTTACTCCGCGCAACAATTAACGCTCGTGACGTCCCGCAGCGAAAGTTCTCGGGAATCGAGCGTGCCTAAAGAATGGTGGGTCGTGTCGTTGTGGCGCACGCCCCAGGGATGCGGGCGCGCAAGAAACAACCAGTTCCGGTTCAACGAACACGACCATCCTGAACCGGGAGGCCAGCAGCACTCGGATCAGCTGGAAAGGCCTCCGGCACAGACCTGGGCGTTGGAGCTCGTCCGCTTTGCCCGCGACTCCACGGCCCGTCGCCGGGGTCACGACGACAACGTCGTCAGCCGCCGCACGACGGCCAGCGGCAGGATCCCGACCAGGTGCTGCCGCGCCCGCGACGCCCCGATGTACAGCAGCCGATCCAGCCGCTCCGGGTCGTCGCGCGGCACCTCCAGCAGCACGATGACCGGCCGCTCCAGGCCCTTGAACCGACGGATCGACTCGCACAGGACGACGTCCTTGGGCTGCTCCGGGACGTCGCCCGACGGCAGCCCCAGCAACCGGCCGGCGTCGTCGGCCGCCCCGTTCCACAGCACCTGGTTGCCGTAGCGGCGCTGCTTCCAGACGGCCGAGTGCTCGAGGCCGAGGCCGGTCAGCACCGCGATCGAGCCGGGCGCCACGCCCTCGTCCTCGACCAGCTTGTGGAGCACCTTGCGCAGCGCCTCGATCGTCTGCTCGTCGCCCTCGGCCACGATCAGCTCGACCTCGCGGCCGTCGCGGCGGCGGGCCAGGGTCGACAGCCCTCCCCGGGCGAGCGGCTGGATCAGGTTGTGGATGGGCAGGGCGTTGCGGCAGTTGAAGTCGAGCGGGTACTCGGTCAGGCCGAGCTCCGCGGTCCGGTCGTCGTGGAAGATCCCCTGCGCCGGGTCGTGGAAGACGAACAGGACGTCCTCCTTGCCGTCGTACAGCAGCCCATCGAGCGACGCCAGCCAGCCGCTCTCGAAGTCCTGGCCCTCGTCGACGACGATCGCGTGGAAGCGCGGCCCGAGCTGGTCGATCGCCGCGTCGAGCCCGGCCGGCAGGGTCTGCTCGAACCACTCGGGCGTGACCGGGTCCGGCTTGTCGGGCAGCACGCCGGCCTCGCGACCGAGGTCCTCGGCCAGCTGGTGGAAGGTGCTGACGTGGAGCCGCCCGCCCGAGCGCTCGGCGGCCTCGCGGGTCTCGTCGGCCATCATCCTGGCCAGCGGCGAGTTGTAGCAGACGAGCAGGGTCTCGAAGCCCTCGGTCGCCAGCCGCCGCGCCTTCTCCATCGCGAGCATCGTCTTGCCGGTCCCCGCGCCACCGACGACCGCCGCCCGCCGCACGCCGCGCAGCATGTTGAGGAGGTAGAGCTGCTCGTCGGTCAGGCGGACGATCTCCTCGTTGCCGTCCTTGATCTCCGAGCGCAGCAGCGACTTGAGCTCGATCGGCGAGGTGACCATCGACGTCAGGAGGTCGATCCCCTTCGCGCCCGGGCCGCGCTTGGCGCCGTGGTCCCACAGCTCGTAGCAGCGATCGACCCACTCGCGCAGCTTCCGGTTGCGCTGCGCGTCGGCGCGCCAGGAGCGTCTTGTCGAGGATGAGCTCGGGGTCGGCGTCGGTGCCCATCAGGATCTTGGCGTCGAGGCTGGCCAGGTCGACGTTCGGGAAGGCGACGGCGTGGCCGGCGATCGGGTCGAGGCCGGCCTCCCAGGCGGGCAGCTCGCGGAGCTTGGCGACGAGGCTGTGGTGGCTGTCGGCGGCCTGCTGGAACGGCGATCGGTTGAGCTGGCCGGTGCCCGCCCACCAGTTGCCGCGGCTGTCGCGCTTGATCTGGCCGGCCTTGACCTCGATGGCGAGGAAGCCCTTGTCCGGGTGGGCGATCAGGAGGTCGCACTCCCCTTCCCGCTCGACGCCGTGGTCGCGGACCAGCCACGCAAGGTTCGACAGCATCGTGTACTCGGGCGGCAGCGCGCCGCGCAGCGTGTCGCGGACGAACTTCTCGGCCCGCGTGCCGAGGGTGTCCTCCTCGCGTCGGAGCATCAGTAGCGGAGCAACGTCATGACCGCCCCGACGCGGTTGAACAGCCACAGCCCGATCGGCAGCGTGATCAGGATCACGCACAGGAACCAGGCGACCGTGATGTACAGGCCACCGAGCCACCAGCCGACGAAGACGAACCACACGGCGCGGATCCACAGCGGGTGCTGCTCGATCTCGCGGCCGCGGATGTAGGTCACGCCGTCGCGGACCTCGGTGGTCGGCTCGTACGTGCGCTCGCGGAGGGTCAGGATCCACGGCAGCCGATTGAAGATCATGAACCCGAGCGGGATGCCGACGATGATCGCCGTCAGGAAATAGGCGACCGCGATCGCGAGCGCGCTCAGCCACCAGCCGACGAAGATGAACCAGACCGCCCGCCAGACGAAGCTGAGCTCGGCGGGCCGTCGCTCGACGACGACTCGGTGGCGGGCTCGGCGGGGCCACGGCTGGCGCGGCGATCGCGGCCGGAGCCGTGGCCCCATGCGACCGGCGGTGCGGGCGGGACCACGGGCACGGGTTGGGTGGCGTCGGTCGGCCCCGCCTCATCGGGGGGCTGCTCAGGCGGCGGGGTTGCGCGCTCGGTCATCGGGCCCCCGTTGCACATCGACGCTCGTCGATCGGTCGCATCGTAGCCCGTGACGAGCGGCGTGATGCTCCAGAGTGGCATCACTCCGGAAGTGTCTTGCCCTCAACGCGCCGACGCGCGCCCACGAAAAACCGGGGTGCTCGCCTGTAAGCGGAGCACCCCGGTCGGGTTCGCGTCAGGAACGCGGAACGGTTACTTCATGCGCTTCCGGAGCGACGCCGGTGTCGGTGCCACGAAGGTCACCGCCAGGGCGATGCCGGCCAGGGCCAGCAGGATGAGCAGCATGCTGCCACCCGAGACGCCCGAGTCGCCCGCGCCGGCGACGTCCGTCGGCGGTGCGGTCTTGCTGCCTGGAGGTGCCGTCTCGGCCAGCGGCGGCTCGCCGACGAAGACGTCGCTCTCGGCGCAGTCCTCGGCGGTGTCATCGGAGTCGATGCACGCCGTGTTCGTGAGCGGCTGTGTGAGCTCGGCGGCGCCGTCGTCGATGGTCGCCTCGTACGTGACGGAGCCGTTCACGGTGACCTGGCCGGGGGCCGTCCAGGTCAGGGTCCGCGTGGCCGAGTCATAACCGTCGAAAACGAACTCGCCATTGGCGCTGTCGGACGCGGAGTCGGTCACGTACGTCACGCCCGCAGGAAGGACGTCCTTGATGAAGGCGCCGTCGACCGGCTCGCCCACGGCCACCGTGTAGTCGAGCTTGTAGGCGACGGTGTCACCGTCCTCGAGAGGATCCTCACCGGCGCCGGGGGCGTCGTTGCTCTTCTCGATCGTGAGGACCGGCGTGCCCTGCAACTCGATGAGCAGGTTGGTCTGCGTGACCTCCACCGTCTGCCCGGTCTGGATCGTGACTGGGTCGCTGATCAGCGAGCCACCCCACTGGAAGCCGGCGGGCGGGTTGGTCGGGGGAAGCTCGATGACCACACACACGGAGCCGGACGGGATGTTATCGATGGTGACAAACCCCGGATCCGGGAAGTCGATCGTGCGATCGAATGGGCCACCGAGGCTACAGGTGACGTGGAAGTCGAAGCTGCCTTCGAAGCCCTCGGGTACATCGGGGATGCTCTTGATGATCTTGAGGCTGCCGGACTTCGGCTTGAGGTTGTTGGTGACATCGATGGTGACGGTCTGGCCGCTGACGATCGTGGCAGGGCTACCGTGAATGGTCGGCGGGCCCCAGAAGAAGCCGAGAGGCGGGTCTTCCTGGATGATGTCCTCGTCGACCGTGCACACGGCTCCCGCCGCGATGCCGGTGATCGTGACCTCACCCGGGTCCGGGACGATGATCGTCCGCTCGAAGGTGCCTGCGGCGCCGCAGTCGACGGTGACGTCGAAGCTGCCGCTGGTGCCGCCGGCGGGGCCACCTGAGATCGTCCTTGGTGATCCGCAGGCTGCCGGGCTCAGGCAGGACCTTGAAGTTGTCGCTCTTGGTGCAGGCACCGTTCGGCGAGCTCCGGGTCCGTGCTGACGACGACCTTGTACTCGCCGCCGCTGTTGGTCGTGTCGTCGAACGGCGCGAGGCCGACGAAGAAGCGGCCGGCGTGCGCGCCCGTGCCGAGGACGGTGACGCTGCGGATCTCCATCAGCGGCGTGCCGTCGGGCTCCTGGACCTGGTAGTAGAAGACGCTCCCCGCGGTCAGGTTGCCGCCAGCGCTGGCCGGTCCGCCGTTGAGGAAGACGTCGGCCTTGGAGTCGTAGATGTTCTTGTTGTTGGTCACGCCCTCCGGATCGGACGTGAAGATCGCGTACGACTCACATTCCTGGCCGGCCAGGGCGGACTTGGGCGATGCCGCCGCCACGTATTGCAGCGCGATCGACACCATGAAGAGTGCCGTCCAGAAGAACACGAAGCCCTTCCTGGTACTTGGCAAGCAGAGTGAGCGAACCCCGACTGGGCATTAGATCCTCCGTTCCCCGATTTGGAGCTTCGATCGACTCGAGCCTCCGAAGTGGCCCATAAGTCCTGGCCCACAACGTGGGCGTGCCCGCGCAATGTACGCGAGCGCAGCCGACGAATGGTACTAGGGCAAACCTCTCATTTCCAATATCAATTACCCGACACCGCACCATGCCGACCGCAGGTTCGTGTGACATCCGTTGCATCCGGGCAACGAATGGTCCAGGACCTTCGTACTGGTACGCTCCGCAACAACATGAAGGTCGGCCTCCAGATCCCGTCGTTCACCTGGCCGGGCGGGTCCGAGGCGATCGGACCGACGCTCGCCACGATCGTTCGCCAGGCAGACGACGTCGGCTTCGATTCGATCTGGGTCCAGGACCACTTCTTCCAGATCCGTGGCGTCGGCAAGACCGAGGAGCCGATGCTCGAGGGCTGGACCACGCTCGGGTTCATGGCCGCGCATTCGCAACGCGCACGGTTGGGGCTGATGGTCGGTGGCATCCACTACCGCTACCCAGGCCTGTGGGTCAAGGCGGCGACGACCCTCGACGTCCTGTCCGGCGGCCGTGCCTGGCTCGGCCTCGGAGCTGCCTGGAACGAGGAGGAGTCGCGGGCGCTCGGGTTCCCCTTCCCGCCCCTCGGCGAGCGATTCGAGATGCTCGAGGAGACGCTCCGGATCGCGCACGGGATGTGGCAGGGCGAGCAGGGATCGGAGGAGGACTTCCGCGGTCGCCTGTTCCGGGCCGAGCGGTTGCTCAACTCCCCGCAGTCGCTGTCACGCCCCAGGGTCCCGATCATGGTCGGTGGTGGGGGCGAGCGAAAGACCCTCCGCCTGGTGGCCCAGTACGCCGACGCCTGCAACGTGTTCGGGTCACCCGAAGGCATCGCCCGCAAGTACGCGATCCTGGCCGAGCATTGCGCCGCGGTCGGTCGCGATCCGAGCGAGATCGAGCATTCGACGCTCCAGTCGGTCCGGCTGCCCGGCACGTCCGGCGCGCGGACCGAGACACCGAGCGAGGTGGTCGATCGGTTCGGCGATCTGTCCGACGCAGGAGCGCAGCAGGTCATCGTCCACGCCCATGGCCTGCCGGATCCGGCAGTCCTCGAGACCTTCGGGCGGCACATCATCCCGGACCTGCACGCCCTGCCGTAGGATGCATTCATGACCGACAGCTCCAATGGCGCTCGACCGCCGTCGTCCCCGTTCGGGGGGTTCAGCATCTCGATCCTCGACGACGAAGCGACCGCCGCCACCGGGCCGTCGACCGTCCGAACCGCCGAGGGCCGGGTCGACGCCAAGCTGGTCATCATCGGGTCGGGCCCGGCCGGGCTGACCGCCGCGACCTACGCGGCCCGCGCCAATCTCGAGCCGGTCGTGCTGGCCGGTTCAGCGCCGGGCGGGCAGCTGATGCTCACCAGCGACGTCGAGAACTACCCGGGCTTTCCGGACGGCATCCAGGGCCCCGACCTGATGGCGGCCTTCCGCTCGCAGGCCGAGCGCTTCGGGACCCGGCTGATCGACGTCGACATCGACCGCGTCGACTTCTCCGAGAGGCCGTTCCGGATCTGGGCGCGCGGCACCGAATACCGGGCGCAGGCGGTGATCATCGCCACGGGTGCCTCGGCGCTGTGGCTCGGCATCGAAAGCGAGACACGGTTGCGTGGCCGCGGGGTGTCGGCTTGTGCGACGTGCGACGGCTTCTTCTTCAAGGATCGCGAGATCGCCGTCGTGGGCGGCGGGGACACCGCGTTCGAGGAGGCGATCTACCTCACACGCTTCGCGACCAAGGTGCATCTCCTCCACCGCCGCGACACGTTCCGGGCGTCAAAGATCATGGTCGATCGCGCACACGAGCATCCCAAGATCGAGATCCACGCGAACACCGCGGTCGACGAGGTCCTCGGCGACAGCAAGGTCCAGGGCGTGCTGCTGTCCGACACCCGGACCGGAGATCAGCGCCAGCTGCCAGTCGACGGCCTGTTCATCGCCATCGGCTACCGACCCAACACCGAGGCCCTCCGCGACTGGCTCGACGTCGACGAGAAGGGCTACCTGGTGGTCCACGACGAAACCCACTCGAAGATCGACGGCGTGTTCATCGCCGGCGACGTCCACGACCATCGCTACCGCCAGGCCGTGACCGCAGCCGGCGACGGCTGCAAGGCCGCCATCGACGCCGAACGCTGGCTCGAATCCGAGGGCATCACCGAAGCCGCGACGATCACCGCCTGGTAGTCGGTCGCGGCCGACCCTCGCCGCGCGACGAGACCCTCCTCTGGTGATGCCACTCTGGAGCATCAGATCGGCGCGGCGCCGAGCCCTCATCACAGGTGGCCGCCGCGCGAGGAGACCCTTCCTCGCTGATGCCACTCTGGAGCATCAGATCGGCGACTGGTCCTCAACGTCGCCGTCCTCGAGAGGCGGGAGCAGACCCTGCCGCCGGAGCGTGTCCCTGAAATAGATCGGCGGCTCGATCCCCATCGTCACCCACCAGGGCGGTGGGTCCTTCGCCGTCTCGGGCTCGAGGCCGCGGAGCTCCGCGACCAGGATCGCGAACCGTGACCACCGGAGTCCGTACTGCTTGCCATTTTCGAGGCGGCTGATCACCGTCTGGTCGATCCGCGTGAGCCGCTCGAGCTCACGTTGCGAGAGGCCGGCGGCGAGTCGCCGCCGACGGATCATCGCGCCGATCAGGTTGTAGCCGGCCTGCTCGACTTCGTGCTTCGGGTCGAGCGAGTGAGCCCATCGCGGTGCGCCACATTTCATCGCGACAACCTATCGGGCGACGCTTCGCCGCAACATATCCCGGGCGTATCGGCGGCTGCACTGCCCACGCCGGTCCGGCCCTGATGCTCCAGAGTGGCATCAACCCGGCGTAACGGAGAGACCGTCGGCGACTCCGTCGGCACCGCCGTGATGCTCCAGAGTGGCATCACCTAAGAAAGGCGCCTCCCCTCGCCGAAGGGCCACGAGCCAGACCACCCGTTGGCGCGAGACTGATGCTCCAGAGTGGCAGCCGTTGGAGAGGGTCTTCGGGTCCGGACTCCGGCTCGGGTGCGAGCTCCGGCTCGTGCCTTGGGCTCATCCCACGGTTCCGTGGTAGCGTCGGGAACGTGGTGACGATGAGGTCAGGGCACGCTCGCGGCGGGAGCGGCGCCTGATGGGCTTTCCCAGGGGGCAGACGCGGACGGCGACGGGTGGTGCGGTCGGGCGCGGTGGCGGAGCTGGCGGAAGCGGACGAGCCGGGGCGGGCTACACGCCGGTTCCGAAGGAGCGGCGGGCAAGGACCGTCCGCCGGATCGTGGCGTTCTTCGAGCCGTACTGGGTCCAGGTCGTCATCGTCCTGTCGGCGATCCTCGCGACCAGCCTCATCGGCCTGGTCAACCCGCTCCTGCTCGGCCTGCTGATCGACCAGGTCATCGTCGGGAAGAACTACGAGAACCTGAACCTGTATGTCGGCCTGATGATCGTCCTGCCGATCATCACGGGCCTGATCGGGGTCGGCCAGAGCTACCTCAACAACGTCATCGGCCAGAGCGTCATGCAGGACCTGCGCGGCGCCCTGTACGCCCACCTCCAGAGCATGCCGCTGCGTTTCTTCACGGAGACCCGCACGGGCGAGATCCAGAGCCGGCTCGCCAATGACATCGGCGGTGTCCAGGCCGTGGTGACCGACACGGCCAGCTCGATCACGTCGAACCTGGCCATCGCGATCAGCACGATCATCGCCATGTTCCTGCTCGACTGGCGGCTGGCGCTGATGTCGCTCGCGATCACGCCGTTCTTCCTGTACCTCACCTACCGGGTCGGCAAGGTCCGTCGCGAGGTCTCGACCGAGACGCAGCAGTCGCTGGCCGAGATGACCGCCACGACCGAGGAGACGCTGAGCGTCTCGGGGATCCTCCTGGCCAAGACGTTCGGCCAGCAGGCCAACTCGATCACCAAGTTCCGGGCCTTGAACAAGCGCCTGTCGCAGCTCCAGATCCGCCAGGCGATGGTCGGCCGCTGGTTCTTCATGATCATCGGGACGATCTTCTCGATCATGCCGGCCTTCGTGTACTGGGTCGCCGGCACGCTGGCGGCCAACGGCAGCCCCGACGCCCCGACCGCCGGCGTGATCGTGGCGTTCACGACGCTCCAGAGCCGGCTCTTCTTCCCGCTCGGCCAGCTGCTCAGCATCCAGGTCGAGATCCAGGGCTCGCTGGCGCTGTTCGACCGGATCTTCGAGTACCTCGAGATGGATCCCGAGATCGTCGACGCGCCCGACGCGGTCGCGATGCACCCGGCCACGACGCGGGGCCGCGTCCGCTTCAACGATGTCTCGTTCCACTACCCGACCGAGGCGGTCCCCTCGCAGCGGGCGCACGACGCGGTCGCGCGCGGCGAAGAGGGTGCGCCCGAGCCCGGCCACGAGCACGACCGACTCGCCGAGCCGGAATGGGCTCCGGACGTCGAGCTGGCCCTGGACGAGGTCGTCGCTCGGCGACGCGGACGTGGCCGCGATCATCGGGGAGCCCACCGCGGCCGAGGCCGACGCCGACGGTGTCGCGGGCGCGACCGCTGCGGCCGTGGCGCCCCAGCCCTTCGTCCTCGACCACGTCGAGTTCGTGGCCGAGCCGGGCGAGCTCGTGGCCCTCGTCGGCCCGTCGGGGTCGGGCAAGACCACGTCGACCTACCTCGTCTCGCGGCTGTACGACGTCGACTCGGGCGCGGTCGAGATCGACGACGTCGACGTCCGCCGGATCAAGCTCGAATCGCTCGGCGAGATCATCGGCACGGTGACGCAGGAGACGTACCTCTTCCACGCCTCGGTCCGCGACAACATCCGCTACGCGCGACCGGACGCCAGCGAGGACGAGATCGTCGCGGCCGCCACCGCCGCCAACATCCACGACCGGGTCACCGAGCTCCCCGAGGGCTACGACACGATCGTCGGTGAGCGCGGCTACAAGCTGTCGGGCGGCGAGAAGCAGCGGATGGCGATCGCCCGGGTGATCCTCAAGGACCCGCGGATCCTCATCCTCGACGAGGCCACGTCGGCGCTCGACACGGTCTCGGAGCGGCTCATCCAGCGCGCCTTCGAGGGCCTGATGGAGGGGCGCACGACGATCGCCATCGCCCACCGGCTGTCGACGATCCTGCGCGCCGATCGGATCATCGTCTACGATCGCGGCCGGATCGCCGAGCGCGGCACCCATGCCGAGCTGCTCGCCCAGGGCGGTCTGTACGCCCGGCTCTATCGCGAGCAGTTCCTGGCCGACGATCCGGCCGTCTGGGAAGAGGCGCCTCTCGACCCGGACGAAGGGGACCGCGACGACGACGAGCCGGCGCCGATCGCGCTGGCAGGAGTCTGACCCCGTCGATGCCGACCATCAAGACCGTCGACCTCCGCCACGAAGGCGGGATGCTGTTCCGTGCCGAACCGAGCTCGCGGCACACGCTCGCCTTCGACGACCGGTTCTCGAACCAGGGCGGCAGCCCGGTCGAGACGGTCCTGGCCGCCCTCGGCTCGTGCACGGCGATGGACGTCGTCTCGATCGCGACCAAGAAGCGACAGACGATCGAGCAGTACGAGATCCACGTCCGTGGCAGCCAGCGCGACGAGTACCCGCAGGTCTTCACCGAGATCGAGGTCGTCCACGCCTTCGTCGGGCGTGACCTGTCGGAAGCCGCGCTGCGCCGCTCGATCGAGCTGTCGGCGACGAAGTACTGCCCGGTCAGCGCGATGCTGTCGGCCGGGGAGACGGTGATCCACCACCGCTACCAGATCTGGTCGCAGGGGGCGAAGCCCTACGACTCGGCGGGCGAGGTGATCTCGACCGGGCCGTACGCGCGGCCCGAGATCCTGGTCGATCAGCGTCCCGTCGACCACGGGTAGGCGATCGGCGCCGTCGTCGACGGTCGTTGATCAGCGGTAGTTGATCGGCTCCGGGGCGAGGTTGGCCGTGTCGACGCGCGAGCGGCCGCGGGTCCAGATCCGGGTCACCAGGTCGGGGACCCACCAGCGCAGGAAGTACAGCCGGCAGCCGAGGCAGTAGCCGGTCGTGGCGAGCAGCGTCTGGAGCCCGGCGACGGCGAGGGCGAACCCCCAGGCGAGCGTCGTCCAGCCGAGCGCGAACGCGATCAGCGACAGGATCAGCGCCACGCTGCCGAGGACCTGGGCGAAGCGCGGCGGGTACTCGTGCTCGGGCTCGACCTTGGGGAGTGCCAACGCCTTGGCGATCCGGCGCCAGATCGCGCCGTAGATCGAGTAGCGGAGGCCGAACGCGGCGCTGACCCCGATCGAGAGCAGGACCACGGCCACGAGCCACGCCGTCCCGGTCAGGAACGCGACGATGAGCAGGATGGCCGACACGCCGGCACCGAAGCGGTGTCCGCGAGGGTCGATCATCCTGGCCGCCGGCAACCGGGCGGCCGCGTCGGTGGGGATCGCGGTGGGCATGGCGCGGATGGTACCGCACAATTCCGACCGGAACGGTTGTATTTGGGTTGCGAGAGGGCGCTCGAGGGCGGTCGCAGCGCGCTTGCATGACTATGCACCGCGCCTGTATAGTCATGCGGTCATGACCACGACCCATCTGCCCGCCCAGACCGGCGCCGTGATGCTCCCCCGCACCGAGCGGGGAGTCGATCCGGCCGGCGGCCCGCGCCGCGTCCGTGTCGGGATCATCGGGGCGACGGGGTTCGTCGGGGCCGAGCTGATCCGGCTGCTGGCCCGGCACCCCAACGTCGACCTGGTCGGGCTGACCGGTCGCGGCCGCGACAACGACCCGATCGCGGGGGTTCATCCGCACCTGGCCGGCACGGAACGGGCGATCGATTCGGACCTGCCGCCGGTCGACGCCGTGTTCATGGCCCTGCCGCACGGGGCCGCGGCCGGCGCTCGTCCCCGACCTCGTGGCGGCCGGCACGGCCGTCTTCGACCAGGGCCCCGACTTCCGCCTGCGGAGCCTGGCCGACTACCCGCGCTGGTACGGCTTCGAGCACCCACGGGCCGACCTGCTGACCCAGGCCGTCTACGGACTGCCCGAGCTCCATCGCGCCGAGCTGGCCGCCCTGGTCGACGCGCCGGTGGCGATCGTCGGGGTGCCCGGCTGCTACCCGACCGCGACCGTCCTGGCCCTCGCCCCGCTGGCACGGGCCGGGCTGATCGCCGATCTCGTGGTCGATGCCAAGAGCGGCGTGTCCGGCGCCGGCCGCGAGGCCAAGGCCGACCTGATGTTCGCCGAGGTCAACGAGAGCGTGAAGGCGTACGGGATCGGCGGCCACCGCCACGTCGCGGAGATCGAGCAGGAGCTCGCGGTCATCGCCGAGCGCGCGGGGCTCGACCCGGCCGCCAACCCGGGCATCGCCGCGGTCGACTTCCTCCCCCACCTCATCCCGATGACGCGGGGCATCCTGTCGGCCTGTCACGTCCGGCCGACCCGCCCGGTCAGCCAGGGCGAGCTCGACGAGCTGTATGCCGAGGCCTACACCGGCGAGCCGTTCGTGACGGTCGTGGCGACCCCGCCGGCGACCAAGCACGTGACCGGCAGCAACGAGGTCCGCGTCCACGTCTCATACGACCCGCGGACGGGCCGGATCCTGGCGATCGGTGTCGAGGACAACCTGGTCAAGGGCGCGGCCGGCCAGGGGATCCAGTCGTTCAACCTCGTCCACGGCCTGCCCGAGACGGCCGGTCTCGACCAGCTGCCGCTCGCTCCATGACCACCCTGTCCGAACCCACCGTCCCGGCGTCCTCGACGGACCTCCCACCAGTCGAGCGACGACCCGTCATGCCGGCCGGCTTTGCGGCTGGGGGGATGGCGGTCGGGATCAAGGCCTCCGGGCGACCGGACCTGGCCGTCGTGCGATCGACGGTCGGTCCGGTCGCCGCGGCGGCTGTCTTCACGCCGAACGCGTTCGCGGCCGCGCCCGTTCGCCTGTCGCAGGCCCATCTCGCGGCCACGTCCGGCGACCCGCGGGGACGCTACGGGACGGCCGAGGTCGTGATCTCGACGAGCGGCTCGGCGAACGCGGCCACGGGCGCGGCGGGCGACGACGACCAGGCGGCGATCGGTTCGATGCTCGCGGAGGCGACCGGCGTGCCGGTCGCGCACACCCTCCACCTGTCGACCGGGATCATCGGCACGCGGCTGCCGCTCGACAAGGTCCGCGCCGGGCTCGCGGCGCTCCTGCCGAAGCTGGCCGGCACCGACGACGGTCTCGCGGCCATGGCCGAGGCGCTGCGCACCACCGACTCGGTCGTGAAGGTGGCGACGACGACCGTCTTGCTGAACGACCCGGACGGCCGGGCCGTCACCGTTCGGGTCAGCGGCATCGCCAAGGGCGTCGGCATGATCCATCCGCGGATGGCCACGATGCTGGCCGTCGTCCTGACCGACGCCGCGATCGAGCCTGCCGCGCTCTGGGGCCTGCTCCGACCGGTTGCAGCCCGGACCTGGAACCAGCTCTCTGTCGACGGCGACACGAGCACCAACGACACGGTCTTCACCCTTGCCTCGGGGGCGTCGGCAGCTGCACCGGTGGGGGCCGGCTCCCCGGCTGCCGACGTCCTCGCAGGTGCCCTCGAAGCCGTGGCCCGCGATCTGGCCCGCCAGCAGGCGGCCGATGGCGAGGGCGCAGCGACGTTGATCACCGCGGTCGCCACCGGCGCACGGGACGACGCGGACGCTCGGGCGGTCGCGCGGGCCGTCGTGTCATCGAGCCTGGTCAAGGCCGCGGCGCACGGACGTGACCCCAACTGGGGGCGGGTCGCCGGCGCCGCCGGGAATGCCACGCTGGCCGACGCGGCCGTTCTCGAGGCTGCCGGCCTGTCGCCCGCGGAGGCCACGGTTCGTGCCGGCTCCCCGGTCGCACTCGACCCCGCGACGCTCCGGATCTGGATCGGCGGCCATGCGGTCTTCGATGGCTCCCAGGGAGGCCCGCTCGCGTTCGACCGGTCGGCGGCCCGGGCCGCGATGGACTCGCCCGAGGTCGTCATCGCGCTCGACCTCGGCCAGGGCAACGGGTCCGGCGAGGCGTTCGGCTGCGATCTCACCGAGGCGTACGTGATCGAGAACTCGGAGTACACGACATGAGCGAGGTGCTCGTCGTCAAGCTCGGCGGCACGACGATCGCGGAGCAGTCGCAGGTCCTCGGGGAAGTGGCCGCGGTCGCGCGACAACGTCCCGTGGTCATCGTGCACGGCGGCGGCAAACGGATCACCGAATGGCTCGACCGGCTCGGCGTCCAGAGCAAGTTCGAAGGTGGACTGCGGGTCACCGACGCCCAGTCGCTCGAGGTGGCCGCGGCGGTTCTCCGGGGAGTGGTCAACAGCGAGCTGGTGTCCGGTCTCCGCGACCTCGGCGTCGATGCCGTCGGGCTGTCGGGCGTCGACGGCGGGCTGCTCATCGCCGAGCGGATCCCCGAGCTCGGGCTCGTGGCGAGCGTGGTCGGTCTTCGCCGCGACCTGCTCGACGCGATCCTCGTCGGCGGCCAGGTCCCGGTCGTCGCGCCACTCGCCCGCGACGCGGACGGGATCGTCTGCAACGTCAACGCCGACGACGCCGCGGCCGGGATCGCGGCCGGGGTCGGTGCCCGCCAGCTCGTGCTCCTGACCGACGTCGACGGAGTCCGCGACGCCGATGGCGCGCGGCTCGATGCGTTGACCGCGGGCGAGGCCGAGACCCTCATCGAGACCGGGGTCATCGCGGGCGGGATGGTGCCCAAGGTCCGGGCCGCGCTGGGGGCGCTCGGCTGGGACGGGGCCGAGGCGATCATCGCCGACTCGTCGGCCCCGAACGCCCTCTCGCGGGCCCTGTCCGACCCGACGTTCGGGACGCGGATCACGGCCAGCCGGACGGCCCAGGTGGGTGCCGCATGACCGCACCTGCCGCACCGAGCACCTCGACCGTGCCGATCGCCGCGGTGCCCGCGACGGCCAACGGCCACGACGCCAAGGTCCAGCGACAGCGCGCCATCCGCGACCTCATCGCGTCGCGACCGATCGGCTCGCAGCGCGAGGTGGTCGACGCGCTCGGGGAGCAGGGCTTCGCCGTCACGCAGGCCACCGTCTCGCGCGACATCACCGAGCTCGGGCTGGTCAAGGCGCCGGCGCCCGGCGGCCACGTCTACGTCGCCCCGACCCTGGTGCCCGCTCCGTCCGGCCCGGTCGCCTCGAACGAACGGCTCCGGCGGATCCTCGGCGACATCCCGGTCACCATCGGCCGGAGCGGCCTGATCCTCGTGCTGACCGGGACGCCCGGCACGGCCAGCGTCATCGCCCAGGCGATCGACGAGTCCTCGCTCCAGGAGCAGGAGGGGACGCTCGCCGGCGACAACACCCTGCTCGTCCTGTTCGCCGACGAGCCACGCCTCGAGCGCTGGCTCGATCGGTTCCGCGCAATCCAGGCACAGTCCGGAGGTTCGAGAGTCCCGTGAAGAAGGTCGTCCTCGCCTATTCGGGCGGTCTCGACACGTCCGTCGCCGTGGCATGGCTGCGCGAGCAGTTCGATACCGAGGTCGTGACCCTGACCGTCGATCTCGGCGGCGGCTCGCTGCGACCCGGTGTCGAGCGGCGCGCGATGTCGGCCGGTGCCTCGCGCGCCTACGTGGTCGATGCCCGCGAGCGGTTCATCACCGACTTCGTCTGGCCGCACCTCCAGGCCAACGCCATCTACCAGGGCGCCTACCCGCTGGCCACCGCGCTCGCCCGGCCGCTCATCGCGCAGCTCCTCGTCGAGGTCGCCCACAAGGAGGGCGCCGACGCGGTCGCCCACGGCTGCACGGGCAAGGGCAACGACCAGGTCCGCTTCGACGTCGCGACCCATGCCCTCGATCCGGGGCTCGAGGTCGTCGCCCCGATGCGCGTCGGGATGGGGCTGACGCGCGACCAGGAGATCGACTACGCCGCCGAGCGCGGGATCGAGATCCCGATCACCAAGGCGTCGCCCTACTCGATCGACGTCAACCTGTGGGGCCGCTCGTGCGAGACCGGGGTCCTCGAGGATCCCTGGGTCACGCCGCCGGCCGACGCGTTCGAGTGGACGGTCGCGCCGGCTGACGCGCCCGACCCCATCGAGATCACGATCGCCTTCGAGGGCGGCGTCCCCGTCTCGATCGACGGGGAGCGGCTCGACCCCGTGGCCCTCGTCGAGCGCCTCCATGAGCTCGGCGGCAGGCACGGCGTCGGGCGCATCGACCACGTCGAGGACCGCCTGGTCGGGATCAAGAGCCGCGAGATCTACGAGGCGCCGGCGGCGACGATCCTGCACGCCGCGCACCTGGCGCTCGAGGGGCTGACGCTCACCCGCGACACGCTCCGCTTCAACCACTTCGTCGCCGACGAGCTGGCCCGGCTGGTCTACGACGGCCTGTGGTTCAGCGCGCTGTCCCGCGACCTGCGGGCCTACACCGCGTCGTCGCAGCGAGTCGTGTCGGGCGACGTCCGCTTGCGGCTCGACCACGGCTCGGCGGTGGTCGTCGGTCGCCGCTCCCCGTTGTCGCTGTACGACAAGAGCCTCGCCACCTACGACGAGGGCGACGCGTTCGACCACGCCTCGGCCGTCGGCTTCATCGAGATCTTCGGGCTCCCGCTGCGGGTCGAGGCCGCACGCCACGGCGCGGTCGGCAAGCACCACGGCGCCGCCTGGACCTGGACCGATCCACTGCTCGACACGCTGCCGACCACGATCGCCGACCCGGAGCCAGCGGGAGTCTGAGCGCGGACTGCGCCTGCCGCTCTCGTCCTGGCCGGCGGTCCTCGAGGGTGTCGTGGACGGTACGCTTCGCGCATGACGGAGACCGACGCCACCACCACCGACTTCCGGCGCGCACTCGTCGACACGCTTCGGGCCGCGCGGGCGACCGAGCGGACGGTGTTCGACGCGCTCGATCCCGCCGAGCGCGACACGCCGCCGGCCGACGATGAATGGTCGCCCAAGGATGTCCAGGCGCACCTCGGGTCGTGGCGGCGCCACATGTCGGACCGGCTCACGGCGATCCGCGAGGGCCGGACCGAGCCCGAGGACGGCGGCGAGACCGACGCGCGGAATGCCGTCATCCATGCGGAGCGCGCGGACTGGCCGTGGGACCGGGTGCGCAACGACGCCGAAGCGACCGCCGACGACCTGATCGCCGCGGTCGAGGCTGCGGACCACGCCACGCTCCAGGACGCCCGGACGATCAGCTCGATCATGGGCAACGGTGCCGAGCACACGATCATCCATGCCGGCTCGGTCGCCGACCGGTTCGGGAGCGGACAGGCCGTGGCCGAGCTGGCCGAGCAGGTCCAGGAGGTCATCGACCGGGGTGGCTGGCCGCCTCGGGCCGAGGCGTTCGCCCGTTACAACCTGGCCTGCTACCACGCGCTCGCCGGCCGTCTCGACGAGGCCCGGGCGCTCCTCCGGCTCGCGTTGCCGGCCGAGCAGGACCTGCGCGGGTTCGCGCCGGGCGACTCGGACCTCATCGCCTTGCGGGACGAGATCCCGGCACTCTCGGAGGGCTGACCGACGCCGACGACCGATCGCCGGCTGGCCGACCTCGCCTTCCTCCACGAGATCGCCCAGCTCGCCACGCTGGCGCGCGACTGGGACGAGCTGATGCGCTCGATCGTCGACGGCACGACGATCGCGATGGGCGTCGAGGTCTGCTCGTTCTACCTCGCCGACCACGAGAAGACGCGCCTGACGCTGGCCGCCACGAACGGGCTCGACCGGACGCAGGTCGGCAAGGTCAGCCTGCCATGGGGGACGGGCATCACCGGCCGGGTGGCCGCGTCGCGGACGCCGATCGCGACCGTCGACGTGACGAAGGACGAGCGCTTCAGCTGGGTCCGTGGCTTCGACATCGAGGGCCTCACCGCGATGCTGTCGGTGCCGCTGGTCTGGCACGACGAGGTGGTCGGCGTCCTGAACGTCCAGACCCGGGCCGCCCGCCAGTTCCAGCCCGACGAGATCGCCTTCCTGCAGACGATCGCGGCGCTCCTCGCCGGCATCGTCGAGAAGGGCCGGCTGACGGCCGAGGTCGAGGCCAGGCTCGTCCAGCTGACCGCCCTCGATGCCGCCCGGGCCGAGCTGCTGAGCGTCGTGACCCACGAGCTGCGGACGCCGTTGTCGGTGGTGCGGGTCTACGTCGACCTGCTGGGCGAGGCCGCGGCGACGGCGGAGCCCGACGCGGGCGACTGGCACGACGCCGCCATCGACCAGCTCGGCCGCCTCGATCGCCTGGTCGACTCGATCCTGGCGTCGGTCCGCGGCGAGGGTCTGACCGGGCTGTCGCGCGCCCCGTTCGAGGCGGTCCAGGCGGTCGACGAGACGGTCGAGACGCTGCGGCTGATCCTTCGCCCTCGGCCGATCCGCTGGGACCGACCGGCCGGGCCGCTCGTCGCGATCGGTGACGAGACCCGGTTCCGCCAGGTCCTCGAGCAGCTCCTCGACAACGAGTCGAAGTACGCGCCGTCGGGCGAGGGGGTGAGCATCGGCATCTGGCGGGTCGGCGACGACATCCAGGTCTACGTCACCGACGACGGGCCGGGCGTCCCGATCGAGGACTGGGAGAGCGTCTTCGAGCCGTTCGTCCGGATCGGGGGTCGCGGCCGGAGCCGCGGCTCCGGGATCGGGCTGTTCGCGGCCCGCCGGCTGATGCACGCGATGGGCGGCCGGGTCTTCCTCGAGCCGAACGGGTTCGGCGGGTCGCGCTTCGTCATCGCGCTTCCCGCCGAAGGTTGATCCGGGGCCGATCCCTCAGACCGGGATCCGCCAGCCCCAGCTCAGGTACCCGATGGCCGTCCACAGGGTCGTCAGCCACGTCCTTCGCATCACGCCGCCTCCTTCTGTTCGCCTGACGCCGTCGCACGGCCGAGCGTTACGTCGATCACGTTTCGCAGGGCGGCGGCCGGGTGCTCCGGCGCGGTCGGCGAGTGCCAGGCGACGATCCCGTCGGGCCGCACGAGCACGGCACCGCCCTCGTCGAGGCCGTAGCGCTCCGCGAACGTCCCGTCGGCGTCGCGCAGCCACCGGCCGACCGCGCGGACACGGACCGGGAGTCCGGGCGCCTCGGCGGCGACGACCTCCGCTGCCGCGCGCCACGCCGCGCCGTCGCCGGTGGTCAGCAGCACGAGCTCGCGCCCGAAGAGATCGAGCGTCGAGAGACGCTCCTCACCGATCGCCAGCCACGCGTGCGGGGCACGGGCACCGGGACGGGCGCTCGGCACGAACCCCTCCTCTGCCAGGCCGTCGTCCGACCCGCCGCCGGGCACCATCGACAGCTCGACGTTGCGACGTCCGATCGGAGCGCGCTCGGCCTCGTATGTGTCGAGGAGCGCCTCGCCGGCGATGCCCCGGCAGACCCAGGCCAGCTTCCAGCCGAGGTCGAAGGCGTCGGCGATGGCCGTGTTCATGCCCCGGCCGCCTCGGGGCGTCATCCGGTGGGCCGAGTCGCCGACGAGGAAGACCCGACCCTCGCGCATGCGGTCCGCGACCTGGGCCGAGAAGGCGAACGCGTTGGTCGCCACGATCTCGACCTCGAGGTCCGGGCGGCCGGCTGCCTCGCGGACGAGCTCGATGGAGCGTTCCACGGAGAACGCGGCATCGATCGCCGGCTGCGGCATGCCGGGCGGCAGCGGGATCCCCAGGACGTAGCGGTCGTCCGCGCCGCTCGGGACGACGACCCGCGGCGGACCGTCGGGACCGGCCGGCCCGGGCAGCATGTACAGGCCGTAGCGGGTCTCGCCGAGAACGTCGTCGAGGTCGGCGCGGAACAGGATGCTGAGGTACTGGCCGAGATCGCCCGGCCCCTGCATCGAGATGCCCGCCAGATCGCGGACCGTGCTGCGATGGCCGTCGGCTCCGACGAGATAGCGCGAGCGCACGGTCGCGACCGACCCCGTGACCCGATCCCGGATCGTGGCGGTCACCCCGGCCGGATCCTGCTCGAAGGCCACGATCTCGGTCGAGAAGCGGATCTCGCCCATGCCGAGCGACCGGTAGTGCTCGACGAGGACGGGCTCGATGCGGTCCTGCGGGCTGATGGCCGCGGACGCCGGGCTGATCCCCGAGGCCGCGATCTCGTCCGAGTACCCGAGCGCGATCTCGGCCGTCGGTGGATCCGCGAGGGTCGTCACGTTCGCGCCGACGGCCTTGACCCGCAAGCCGTCCGCCGTGATGTCCGTGTCGATCCCCCATCCGCGGAAGATCTCCATCGACCGAACGCTCACGCCGGTCGCGCGCGGGAAGATCGAGGTGGATGCGTGGCGCTCGATGACCAGCGAGCGCACCCCGTGGCGCGCCAGGCCGATCGCGGTGATGAGCCCGGCGGGGCCCGCGCCGACGACGAGCACCGGCACGTCGAGGGTCGATGCGGTGGGTCGGGTGTCGATGATGTCCATCCCTCGATGCTCCTACTTTCGTCGGACAGAGTGTCCGATGTCGGACATAGTGTCCGATGAAGTACGATGCTGTCAACATGGACAAACGTCGCTATGTGCAACGCGCCCGCGCGACCTCCTCCGAGGACACGAAGCAGCGGATCCTGGACGCCGCTCGAGCGAGCCTCCAGCGCGGCCCGCTCGGCGCGCTCAAGGTCGAGGAGGTCGCCCGCGACGCGGGGGTGTCGCGCTCGACCGTCTACCTGCTGTACGGGTCGCGAGCGGGTCTCATCGATTCGCTCGCGCGTGAGGTCGCGCAGGAGTCGGGCTTCGACCGCCTTTCCGCGGCCTTCAGCAAGCCCGACGCGCGCGAGGCACTCATCTCCGCCCAGCGGGTCGCGGTCGAGATGTACGCGAAGATGCCGGACGTCTCACGGGCGCTGTACGTGCTCCGCACGGTCGACCCGGACGCGGTCAAGGCCGTCGACGGGCTCGAGAGTGGCCGTCGCTGGGGCCAGGCGGACCTCGCCCGCCGGCTTTCGGAGCAGGGCTACCTCCGTGACGACGTGTCGATCGAGGAGGCGACCGACATCCTGATCGTCCTGTCGAGCTTCGCGTCATTCGACGAGCTGTTCGGGGGCAGCGGCCTGCCGGTCGAGGTGATCGCGGACCGGCTCAACGCAATGACGGAACGATCGATCCTGCGGCCGATGCCGGCATGAACCCGACGTCTGCTTGACGGCACCGGCCAGAGCGATGTATATCGTGACGCGATATATCGTCCGTGGAGGGTCAGCCGATGTCCGTCGCGACCGAACCGGGCGTCATCGTGGCCGCTCCGGCCGCCCAGACGACGGGTGACACCGCCTGGCGGCTGGGACTGGTCTGGCGCGACATCGCCCGGGGCGGGATCGCCGGGCTGATCGTCGGGGTGCTGGTCGTCGGACTCGGTGGCCGGCTCGCGATGCGGCTGGCAGCCATCATCGTCCCGGAAACGGCCGGGGCGTTCACGGAGAACGGCAACCGGATCGGCGACATCACCCTCGCCGGGACGCTCGCGCTGATCGTCTTCGTCGGCCTCCCGTTCGGTGCCGTCGCGGGCACCGTCTGGGTCGTCGTCCGGCCGTGGATCCCGGGGGCGGTCATCGTCCGGGCACTGCTCACGTCGGTCGTGGCCATCGCCATCGGGACGTTCGCGCTGATCAGCGGCGACAACTCCGACTTCATCGTCCTCCGCCACGACCCGCTCGTCGTCGCCGTCCTCGTTGCCCTCGTGGGGCTCGTCGGCTTCGCGATCTCGCTGGTCGACGAGTGGCTGGATCGTCGGTTGCCGCCAGCGGTCGCAGCCGACCGCCGGCCCGACGCTGGTCTACGCCTCGATCTCCCTCGTCGGGGCGATCCTGTTCCTGCCGATCGTCGTGGCGGCCTACCTGACCAGCGACATGCGCCTCACGGGTCTCGGGCTGATCGTGGTCGGGCTCGCGACCCTTCAGTGGTGGAGGCTCCGGCGCGCGGCGCACGACCGGCCACCGCGGCGGCTCGCGTTGGTCGCGCGGCTGGCGCTCGCGGCAGCGGTCATGGCCGGGCTGGTCGCCGAGGTACCGGAGATCGCCGGGGCGCTTGGCGCCTGATCCGTCCGCAAGGGTCGGGTCAGCTCACGACGACCCGGGTCTGCTCCGCGCGGAGGTGGGCGTAGCCCGGCTTGACGACCTCGTTGATGAGCCGCAGGCGCTCGTCGAACGGGGCGAACGCGCTCTTGAGGGCGTTCAGCGTCAGCCACTCCATCTCGCCGAGGCCGATGGCGAACGCCTCGTCGAGCGCCGCGAACTCGCTCGACAGCGACACGCCGCTCATCAGCCGGTTGTCGGTGTTGAGCGTGACCCGGAAGCGGAGGCGGCGGAGAAGGTCGATCGGATGCTCGCGGATCGACGGGGCGGCGCCGGTGTGGACGTTCGAGGTCGGGCACATCTCGAGCGGGATGCGCCGGTCGCGGACGAAGGCCGCCAGCCGGCCGAGCCCGATCGAGCCGTCCGGGCGGGGCGTGATGTCGTCGACGATGCGGACGCCGTGGCCGAGCCGCTCGGCGCCGGCGAACTGCAGGGCCTCCCAGATCGACGGCAGGCCGAACGACTCCCCGGCATGGATCGTGATATGGAAGTTCTCGCGGCGGACGTAGTCGAAGGCATCGAGGTAGCGGGTCGGTGGGAAGCCCTTCTCGGGCCCGGCGACGTCGAAGCCGACGACACCGGCGTCGCGCCAGCGGACGGCGCACTCGGCCACCTCGACCGAGCGGGCGGCCTGCCGCATCGCGGTGACGAGGAGCTTCATGACGATCTGATGGCCCGCGGCAGCTGCCCGTTCCGTGCCGATACGGAACCCCTCCAGCATCGCCTGGACCGCCTCGTCGAGGGTCAGCCCCTGCTCCGTGCACAGCTCGGGCGCCATGCGGACCTCGGCGTAGACGACGCCATCGGCGGCGAGGTCCTCGGCGCACTCGGCCGCGACCCGGGCGATCGCGTCCGGCCACTGCATCACGCCAAAGGTGTGGGCGAAGGTCTCGAGATACAGCTCGAGGCTCTTGCGGTCGGCGCCGCGCCGGAACCAGGTCGTCAGATCGTCGACGTCGGTCGTCGGCAGTCCCTGGTAGCCGTACTCGGCGGCGAGGTCGATGACGGTCGCCGGTCGCAGGCCGCCGTCGAGGTGGTCGTGGAGGAGCGCCTTCGGTGCGCGGCGGATGAGGTCGTGGTCGAGCACGGTCAGCCTCCGCGTCCGGACCGGGTCGCGTGGGTCGCGTCGGGTCGCGTGCGCGTCCAGCCGGGCACGGGCGGCCTCCAGGGCGGCCGCGACACGGGTGGGTGCCGTGCCGCCGATGACGTCGCACGATGCCAGCGCGCCGTCGAGCGAGGCGGCCGCCCGGAGCGTATCGCCGATGCTCTCGTCGGCCGCCAGGTCGGCGGCGGCCGGGTCGCCGCTCGCACCGAGCGCCAGGCCGATCATCCCGTCCGGGATCTCCTCGAGGCCGACGCCGGCACCCTCGGCCTGGGCCACCAGCGATCCGACGATGTGGTGGGCGGCACGGAACGGGATGCCGCGGCGGACCAGCGCGTCGGCGACGGCCGTCGCGGTCGTGTAGCCCTCGGTCGCCGCGGTCCGCATCCGCTCGGGGTCGATCGAGAGCGTGTCGATCAACCCGGTCATCACGTCGAGCGACGTGCCGTAGACCTCGACCGCGTCGAACAGCGGCGCCACGCTCTCCTGGAGGTCTCGCTGGTAGGCCAGCGGCAGGCCCTTGAGCATCGTCAGGCAGCCCGTCAGCTCCCCGATGACGCGGGCGGCGCGGCCGCGGACGAGCTCGGCCGGATCGGGGTTCTTCTTGTTGGGCATCATCGAGCTGCCGGTCGAGAACGCGTCGGCGACGCGCACGAACCCGAGCCGCGGGTTCGACCACCAGGTGATCTCCTCGGCCAGCCGGCTGAGGTGGACCATGCCGAGCGCGATCGCGGCCACCACCTCGATCACGAAGTCCCGGTCCGACACCGCGTCGAGCGAGTTCGCCGTGACGCCGTCGAAGCCCATCTCGCGCGCGGTCGCCTCGCGATCGAGCGGGTATCCGGCACCTGCCAGCGCGCCCGACCCGAGCGGCGAGATGTCGACCCGGTGACGAGCGTCGTGCAGCCGCCCACGGTCCCGCTCGGCCATCTCGACGTAGGCCAGGAGGTGGTGGGCGAACAGCACGGGCTGGGCGGGCTGGATGTGGGTCGAGCCCGGCAGGACCGCGGTCCCCTCCCGCTCGGCGAGGCTCGACGAGGGCACGCTCGAAGGCGACCAGGGCGTCGTCGAGGTCGTCGATCGACCGGCGCGTCCACAGCCGCAGGTCCGTGGCGACCTGGTCGTTGCGCGAACGCCCGGTGTGGAGGCGCCCGGCGAGCGGACCGATGCGATCGGCCAGGGCGCCCTCGACGTTCATGTGGATGTCCTCGAGCGCCGGGTCCCAGTCGATCCGGCCGGCCGCGGCGTCCTCGGCCAGGGCCAGGAGGCCCTCGGTGATCGTGGCCACCTCGGCGTCGTCGAGCAGGCCGGCCCGGCCGAGCCCGCGGACGTGGGCGATCGAGCCCGCGATGTCGTCGGCCGCGAGGGCGGCGTCGAGCTCGATCGAGCGCGAGAAATCCGCCGCGCGTGGATCCGTCTCGCCCGTGAACCGCCCGCCCCAGGTCCGCATCTGGCCTCCGTCCTCCGGCCTCGTATGCTACCCGGCGGCCTCGCCGCTCGATGCCGCGTCAGGCGGGGTCTTTGACGGGCTCCGGCTGCGGCTCGGGCGCGGGCGCGCGTTCAGGACTCGCGGGCGATCGCGTCGCGGCGAGCTGGACCGCGCGGAGCCGGCCCGCCGCGTCCTCGGCGGTCAGGTCGCGCTGGGTCTCCGCCAGCAGCTCGTAGCCGACCATGAACTTGCGGACGTTGGCGCGGAGCAGCGGCGGGTAGAAGTGGGCGTGGATCTGCCAGTGGTCGGTCGGTCCGTCGCCGAACGGTGCCTGGTGCCAGCCCATCGAGTACGGGAAGGGTCGCTT
This sequence comes from uncultured Chloroflexia bacterium, assembly GCA_963842695.1. Classification (GTDB taxonomy): domain Bacteria; phylum Chloroflexota; class Limnocylindria; order Limnocylindrales; family CSP1-4; genus SPCO01. The sequence continues at coordinate 79,049 of CAWJHK010000004.1, read as the reverse complement.
GAACAGCCCGTCGTAGCGCCCGAGCAGCTCGCGGAGGACGAGCGCCAGGTCGTCGCGCGCGGGGTCGGCGAGATCGGCCAGTCGTGCCGCCGGAGCCTTGGACACGAGCAGGGTCTCGAACGGCCAGGACGCCCAGAACGGGACGACCGCGAGCCAGTCGGCGGTCTCGACGATCGCCCGCTGACCGGCCGATTCCTGGTCGACGTAGTCCAGGAGGAGGCGTCGTCCGGTCGTCGCGAGATGCGCCCGCTGGGTCGCGTCCTCGCGGCCGCCGGCGTCCGGCAGGACGGTGCCCGCCCAGATCTGACCGTGCGGATGCGGGTTCGATGCGCCCATCGCCTCGCCGCGGTTCTCGAACACCTGGACCCAGCGATAGCCGGCCCCGAGCTCCGTGGTCTGGTCGGCCCACAGGTCGATCACGCGGCGGACGGCGGACGGCTCCATCCGTCCCAGCGTCTGGTCGTGGCGCGGCGAGAAGCAGACGACCCGGCACGTGCCCCGCTCACCCTGGGCGCGGAGGATCCCCTGCTCGAACGCGTCGATCGAGGTGTCCGGCCGGAGGGCGGCGAAGTCGTTGGTGAAGACGTAGGTCTCGGGCGTAGTCCGGGTTCTCGTTGCCGTTCGCCCGGACGTTGCCGGGACAGAGGTAGCAATCGGGGTCGTAGGCGAGCCCGTCGCGCACCTGCTCCGGCTCCTGCGCGCCGAGCCACGGCCGCCGGGTTCGCCCCGCAGACACGAGGACCCACTCGTCCGCGAGCGGGTTGTACCGGCGGTGCGGCTCGCCGGCCAGCTTCGACAGCGACCCTCGAGCCGCCTTCGGACTAGCGGCCACTGACGTCAGCTGACGCGGCCAGGAGGACCGGCGCGGGCTCCACGACGATCAGCTCGCGGACCGCGTCGGACAGGATGCCGCGGGCCTCCGGGCTGAGCCCGGCGTCGGTGACGAGCACATCGGCCTGGTCCAGACGGGCGATCGAGCTGATCCCGATGACCCCCCACTTCGAGTGGTCGGCGACCACGACCAGCCGGCGCCCGGCCTCGATGAGCGCCCGGTCCGTGTCCGCCTCGAGCAGGTTCGGGCAGGTGAACCCCGATCGCGGATCCATCCCGTGGACCCCGACGAACACGAGGTCGACATGGACGCTCCGCAGCGCCGCCACCGCGAACGGCCCGGCCAGGGCGTCAGACGGCGTGCGGACGCCGCCGGTCAGGATGACCGTCTGGTCGGCCCGGCTGCTCTGGTCGAGGATGTCGGCGACCCGGATCGAGTTGGTGACCACGGTCAGTCCGGGCACCAGGGCCAGGCGCTGGGCGAGGGCGAACGTCGTCGTCCCGGCCGACACCGCGATCGCCATCCCGGGCTCGACGAGGGCCACGGCCGCGTCGGCGATGGCGTCCTTCTCCCGCCGCTGGAGCGCGGACTTGAGCGCGAAGCCGGGCTCGAACAGGGCGTTGCCCGCGATCGAGGTCGCCCCGCCGTGGACCTTCTCGAGCAGGCCGCGCTCGTCGAGGATCTCCAGGTCTCGACGGACGGTCATGTCGGAGACGCCGAGCAGGCGAACGAGGTCGGCGACCCGCACCGCGCCGTCCTCGTTGACGCGTTCGAGGATGAAGGCGTGTCGTTGCCGGGCGAGCATCACCCCTCACCCGGCTGCATGCGTGGAAGCTGATCGCTGGACACCCGACCTCCCCTTCAAGGGTTGAGATTGCCGCCCATCGAACAGAAAGTCAACGTATTCACACACCAAACGCCCAAAACGCGCCGTCAGGTCCTTGACATCGGGGCGACGGGTACGGACAATCCGGCTGATCCTGTCGGATTTTGTCGGGCAGCATCGAGGAGGAGGACCATCCATGGCAGAACCCAAGCGGGTCGATGCGGTCTCGCGTCGGACCGTCCTCAAGGGCATCGCGGCCACCGCCGGGGTGATGTCGGTCCCCGGACTGATCGCCGCCTGCAGCACCGGCAGCTCGTCGCCCGGCGGCTCGGCCGCGGCCGGTGGCAGCCTCGCCGCCGGGACGCTCACGATCGGCAGCTACAGCTCGGATCCCGGCCCCAAGAAGGGGCTCCAGGAGGTCGCCGACGCGTTCACCGCCTCGACGGGCATCGCGACCAAGATCAACACCGTCGACCACGGCAGCTTCCAGGACCAGATCTCGAACTACCTCGGCGGCAAGCCGGACACGGCCTATCACGTGGTTCTCCGGGTTCCGCATGAAGTTCTTTGCGTCCCAGGGCTTCAACGTCCCGATCGACGACGTATGGGCCAAGGTCAAGGGCAACTACAGCGAGGGGTTCGCCCAGTCAGTCGTCGGCGACGACGGCAAGGTCTACGGCATCCCGGTCGACTACTACCCGTGGGCCGTCTTCTACCGCAAGAGCCTCTTCGCGGACAAGAAGTACGACATCCCCAAGACCTGGGACGACCTCAAGGCGCTGAGCACCAAGATGCAGGCCGACGGCCTCACCCCGATCGCCTTCGGCGACAAGGACGGCTGGCCCGCGATGGGCACGTTCGACATCCTCAACCTCCGGCTCAACGGCTACGACTTCCACGTCGGCCTGATGGCCGGCAAGGAGAAGTGGACCGATCCGAAGGTCACGACCGTCTTCCAGAAGTGGGCGGAGATCCTGCCGTTCCACGCAAAGGACTACGCCGGCCTGAAGTGGCAGGACGCCGCGAACACGCTGGTCCAGAAGAAGTCCGGCATGTACCTGCTCGGTCTGTTCGTCTCGGATCAGTTCCTCGCCACGAAGAACCCGGATGACCTGGCGGACCTCGACTTCTTCGCCTTCCCGACGATGGGCACGCAGTACGACGCCGAAGCCGCGCTCGACGCCCCGATCGACACCTGGCAGATCGCCGCCAAGTCCCCCGGGCTGGCCGCCGAGCAGGATGCCGCGAAGGCCTTCATGGAGTGGTGGGCCAAGGGCTCGACCCAGGTCCTCAACTTCAAGACCAGCGCCGGGCGCGATCCCGACCGCCAAGGACGCGGATCAGTCGACGTTCAGCCCGCTCCAGAAGAAGGCCGCCGAGATCGTCGGCCAGGCCAAGCGGATCACGCAGTTCCTCGACCGCGACACGCGCTCCGACTTCGCCGGATCGAACGGCATGCAGAGCTTCCTCCAGAAGTTCCTCGCCAACCCGACCCAGGATCTCGCCGCCTACCAGAAGACCATCCAGGACTTCTGGGATGCGCTTCCTCCGCTCAGTGATCTGACGCTATCCTGACGCCATGTCAGGGCCGAACCAGCCCAACACTGCCGCCCTGCCCGTTCCCCCAGCGGGCGGGGCGGCCGCCGTTCCGCAGCGCAAGGGCCGCCGCTATTCGGCCTGCTGACCCGGGGCGACCGGGTGACGATGGCGCTCATGGTCGGCATCCCGACCTTCCTGTGCATCTCGTTCATCTGGCTGCCGACCGTCGCCTCGTTCTTCCTGTCGTTCACCAACTGGCGGGGGATCCAGGCGCTGACCGCCGATAACTTCATCGGGCTGAAGAACTACGAGCAGCTGTTCACGACGTACCCGTTCTTCTGGCCCGCGGTCTGGCACAACATCCTGTGGCTGCTGACGTTCGTGTTCATCGCCACGCCGATCGGCATCTTCCTCGCGGTCCTCCTCGATCGCGAGATGCGCGGGACACGCGTCTACCAGAGCGCGTTCTTCATCCCGGTCGTGCTGTCGCTGGCGGTCGTCGGGTTCATCTGGGAACAGATGTACACGTCGCAGGGGTTCATCAACAACGTGCTCGGGCGGACCAGCCAGGACAACGTCATCGACTGGCTCGGGAACCCGTCGCTCAACATCTGGGCCGTCCTGGTCGCGGCCGGCTGGCGTCAGGTCGGCTACGTGATGGTCCTCTACCTGGCCGGCCTGAAGAGCGTCGACCCGACCCTCCGCGAGGCGGCGGCCATCGACGGCGCGAGCCAGCGGCAGACCTTCTTCAAGGTGGTCTTCCCGGTGATGCGCCCGATCAACGTCGTGATCATCGTCATCACCGTCATCGAATCGCTGCGCGCCTTCGACATCGCCTACATCATCAACCGCGGCAAGAATGGCCTGGAGCTGTTGTCGATCCTGATCACCAACAACAGCATCAGCGAGGCGAGCCTGATCGGATTCGGCTCGGCGATCGCCGTCGTCCTTCTGGTCCTCTCGCTGGTGCCGATCACCATCTTCCTGACCCGCACGATGCGGACGGATTCGTCATGACGACCGCGACCGCGACCGCTCGGGCGACCGAGGCGATCAAGCCGCGCCGGCGCATCCGCTGGCAGCGCGTCGCGCTCCATGTCTTCCTCGTCGCCATGGCCCTGCTATGGCTGTTCCCGATCGGCTGGGTCCTGTTCACCGCCCTCCGGCCCTACAGCGACACGGCGCTCGATGGGTACGTGTCCTGGCCCAAGCACCTGACCTTCGACAACTTCATCAACGGCTGGAACGCCGCCGACCTTCCCAAGTACTTCATCAACACGCTGATCATCGCGATCCCAGCGGTGACCCTCACGCTGTTCGTGTCCTCGATGCTCGGCTTCGTGTTCTCGCGGTTCAGCTTCAGGCTGAACCTGGCGCTGCTGATGATGTTCACGGCCGGAAACCTGCTGCCCCCACAGGTCATCATCGTGCCGCTCTACCGCGTCTACCTGCTGCTCCCGCTGCCCGCACCGCTGAGCGACGACGGGGTGTTCTACGACACGTACTTCGGGATCGCGTTCATCCACATCATCTTCCAGACCGGCTTCGTCACGTTCGTGCTCAGCAACTACATGAAGACGATCTCGAAGGAGCTGACGGAGGCGGCCTTCGTCGACGGCGCCTCGCTCTGGACGATCTATCGGAGGGTCATCCTGCCTCTCTGCAAGCCCGCGCTGGCAGCCATGGCCGTGCTCGAGTTCACGTTCATCTACAACGACTTCTTCTGGGCCCTCCTGCTGATGTCGACCGGCGACAAGCGGCCCATCACCTCGGCCCTCAACAACCTGCAGGGCGCCTTCTTCACCGACAACAACCAGCTGGCGGCGGTCGCGTTCATCGTCGCCCTGCCGACGATCATCGTGTACCTCGTCCTGTCCAAGCAGTTCGTCCGCGGGCTGACGCTCGGATCGACGAAGGGGTAAGGCCTGGCCGGGCCGCCGGCTCAGACGGCCTCGAGGACGAAGAGCCAAGCCCTGAAGTCACCCCACGAGAAGGCATCGCGGCGGTTCGCCCCGAGCGACAGCCCGACCTGCATCAGCTCGTCGCCGCCGCGGACGCCCGTGTTCGCGCGAGCCAGGGCGTCGGCCTCGTCCGCGGGCCAGGCAGCCACCCGGTAGGTCGCCGCGGGATCCAGCCCGCGCAGCTGCAGGTGATCGGCGACCGGGACCGGCCGATTGAGCGTCAGGTAGTAGCCGACGATCGCCCGCCGGCGGTCGGGGGCCACGACGGACCACGCCGTCTGGTTGCCGTCGTGCTCGAACGGGCTGCGCAGGCGGACGAACCGGCCGCGCTGGAAGAGCTCGCGGTTGGCGGTGTAGAAGGCGATCTGGTCGGCGACGGCCCGGCGCTCCTCGGCGGTCAGCGCGGTCGGGTCGAGCTCGTAGCCGAACACGCCGAAGAACGCCACGGCGGCCCGAGTGGCAAGCGGCGTGACGCGGCCCGTCTGGTGGTTCGGGACGGCCGCGACGTGCGCCCCCATCGAGCTGAGCGGGTAGGCCAGCGACGTCCCCCACTGGATCCTCAGGCGCTCGATCGCGTCCGTGTCGTCGCTCGTCCAGGCCTGGGGCGCGAAGGCCAGCATCCCCGGGTCGAACCGGCCGCCGCCGCTGGCGCACGACTCGAACAGGATGTCGGGGAAGGCCGCCCCGAGCCGCGCGTAGAGGTCGTAGACGCCCAGCACGTAGCGATGGAAGAACTCACCCTGCCGGTCGGCCGGCAGCGACGGGCTCCAGGGCTCCGTGATCGTCCGGTTCATGTCCCACTTGATGTACGAGATGGGTGCGCTGCCGAGGACGTCCGACAGGACGCCGAACAGGTGATCGACGATCTCGGGCCGCGACATGTCGAGCACGAGCTGCTGCCGGCTCTCCGTGCGGTGCCGACCGGGTACCCCGATCGCCCAGTCCGGGTGCTCCTCGAACAGCCGGCTGCGCGGGCTGACCATCTCGGGCTCGATCCACAGGCCGAACCGGAGGCCGAGCGCCTCGACCTTCGCCGCCAGGCCGTCGAGCCCGTTCGGGAGCTTTCGCCGGTCGACGAACCAGTCGCCGAGCGACGAGTCGTCCGAGTCGCGCGCGCCGAACCACCCGTCGTCGAGGACGAACAGCTCAACGCCGAGGTCGAGGGCCGAGGCCGCGATGTCGAGCAACTTCGCCTCGTCGAAGTCGAAGTAGGTCCCCTCCCAGTTGTTGAGGAGGACCGGCCGCGGCGCGTCACGCCACGTCCCACGCGCCAGCCGCTCGCGGTACAGCCCGTGGAGGGCGTCGCTCATCGCGCCGAGGCCCGTATCGGAGTGGACGAGGATCGCCTCCGGCGTGGCGAACGACGCCCCGGGTTCGAGCGTCCAGGTGAACGTGTTCGGGCTGAGGCCGATGCGGATGCGCGTGGTGGCGAACGGATCGACCTCGGCCTCGGCGATGAAGTTGCCCGAGTAGACGAGGCTGAAGCCGTAGGCCTCGCCGGCGTCCTCGGTCGTCGTCGGGCGCCGGAGCGCGATGAACGGGTTGTGCATGGCGCTCGACGTGCCGCGATCGCTGCCGACCGACTGGCGTCCGGGGCGCAGCTCGCGGCTGATGACGTGGTTCTCCCTCGCCCAGGCACCGCTCAGCTGGACCAGCTCCCAGCGAGCGTCGGACAGGTCGAGCGCCGCGCTCATCGCGGCCGTCAGCCGGATCCGGGCGGCGCCGTCGTTGTGGATCCACGCACTCCGGGCGATGACCGGACGGCCGGCGAAGATCGTGTACGACAGCTCGACCCGCAGGCCGCTCGGTTCGTCGGCGAGGGTGACCTCGAGCGTGTCGGCCTCCGCGTCCGCCTCGACATAGGTGGCCGGGAGACGGTCCTCCGACGCGCGTCCGGGCTTGCCGGGCACGATCCGGTGGTCGACGTATGCCAGGTCGATCACGCCCGAGCCGTCGGCCAGCTCGACCGTGAGGGCCGGCACCCGGTAGTCGCCCGTCCCCGTGGTCGGGTACTCGAACGCGATGGGGTCGCCGACACGGTTGTCGAACCCGGCGAACCCCGGATCGAGGGGCACCCGATCGCCGGCCAGCGCGGTCCCGAAGTAGCGATGGCCGAGCGAGCCGTTCGCGTTGACGCCGAGGACGTAGCTGATCCGCTCGTTGCGGAGGTGGAGCTGGCGGGTCTCCTCGGACCAGGCGATGGGCATCGTCAGGATTCGTCGAGGTCGCGCAGGGTCCACTCCCAGCGGTACGTGCCGGGCCCGAGGCGGTACTCGGGCAGGGTGTCGGGCCCGCAGCTGGCGGTGCCGAGGCCGCGGTGCGCGGCGTCGAGGTGGACCACCGTCTCGGGGACGGGTACGACGTCGACGTCGTGCCCGGCGGCGGCCAGGTCGGTGGCGGTCACGTGCGTGACGGACACCTGCCGGGGCTCGTCGAGCTCGATCCGGACACCGGGTCCGGCGCCGGCGCCGTCGCGGACCTCCAGCCAGCGGACGTCGGCATGGCCGCCGTTCTCCTGCGGGCGGATGTACGGCACGTACTGGTCGGTCACCGTCGACTCCCAGATGCGCACCGGCCCGCCGCGCTTCCGGTCGGGATAGGTCTCGTGCGGCCCGGTCCCGAACCAGCGCAGCGTCTCCGGACCGGGAGCGAGGCGCAGGACCGTCCCGACCCGCGGCAGGTCCGTCAGCTCCTCGGGGAGCCGGGCCGTCTCGGTGACCGCGATCCCGCCGCCCGCGAGCGACGTGTAGGTGGCCTCGTGCGGGACGACGATCCCGGCGCCGGTCGTGTACTCGGTCCGGACGGTCGTCGAGCCGTCCGTGCGGTCGATGCCGATGAGCCGCCGCTCGAGCCGGTCGACACCCAGCGTCATCCAGCCAGCCGCCATCCCGCCGATCCGGTCGTTGTCGGTCGGAGCGCGCCAGAGCGAAAGAGTCGGGGGCGCCGCGAGCAGCGGATGGACGAGCAGGCCGTCATCGTCGATCGTCACGGGCTCCGCGGACGTCTCGAGCGCCCGTTGCGTGCGCGCGGCTCCGACCGGGAGCTGCAGCGCGCAGACCTCGAAGCCCTGCGGGGCCCAGGCCTCCTCCCCCGCCGTCGTGACCGTGACGTCGAGGAACGCCTCGTCCCGCTGGGCGTCCGGCCGCACCCACCCGGGCAAGGCGACCGTCGCCCGCTCCCCCGGCCCGAGCGCCGGGAGGTCGAACGGCCCACCGGCGACCTCGACGCCGTCGGACGTGAGCGAGTAGCGCGCCCGGAGCCAGGCCAGGTCCCGGAAATGCTGGTGGTTGGCGATCTCGACCCGGCCTTCGGCCAGGTCCGCGGCCGCACCCGTGATGCGGACCGGTGCCGCGAGGCGCTTGTGCTCCCACATCGCCGGCTTGGGACGTCGGTCGGGCCAGACCATGCCGTCGCACACGAAGTTGCCGTCGTGGGGCGATTCCCCGAAGTCGCCGCCATACGCCCAGTGGGTCCGTCCGTCCGGGAGCTCCTGCACGAGGCCGTGGTCCCACCACTCCCAGATGAACCCGCCCTGGAGCCCTGGCGTCGACTCGATGGCGTCCCAGTAGTCGGCCAGCGTCCCGTTGCTGTTGCCCATCGCGTGCGAGTACTCGCACAGGATCAACGGGTGCCGCTGCAGCCCGGACCGGGCGTGCCCGACGATCGCCGAGAGCGGCGGATACATCGGGCAGGTGACGTCGCTGACGGCCTGGTCGCTGGCCCAGTCGTAGCGGATCGCGCCCTCGTAGTGGAGCGGCCGGCTCGGATCGTAGGCGCGGAGCCACGCGGCGGCGGCATCGTGGTTGGCGCCGTGACCGGACTCGTTGCCGAGCGACCAGAGGATGACCGAGGCGTGGTTCTTGTCGCGCTGGGCCATGCGCGAGATGCGGTCGACCCATGCCGACAGGTAGCGGTGGTCGTCGCACAGGGTGCTCTGGAAGGCGTGCGACTCGATGTCGGCCTCGCCGATGACGTACATCCCGAGCTCGTCGGTCAGGTCGAGGAAGGCGGGGTCGTTCGGGTAGTGCGAGGTGCGGACCGCGTTGAACCCGAACTGCTTCATCAGCACGAGGTCGGCCCGCATCGAGTCGACCGAGATGACGCGACCGGTGTGCTGGTCGAAATCGTGGCGGTTGATCCCGCGCAGGAACACCCTGGCGCCGTTGACGAGGAGGTCGAGGCCGCGGATCTCGACGCGTCGGAAGCCGACCTTGACGGTGATCGCCTCCGCGACCGAGCCGTCGGGTGCCCGGAGCGTGACGTGGAGCGGGTAGAGGTTCGGCTGCTCGGCCGACCACGCGCGGACCGACGGGACCGCGACGTGCCAGTTGACGAGGCCGTCGAGCGGTGGTGCCATCCCGGCGTGGACGCGCTGCCACAGGCCCTCGTCCTCGGGCGGAAGGAGGCCTGCGGCGTGGGTGTACATGACGTCCTGGATCTCGCGGTCCAACCCTGGAGGGTCGTCCGGTCGACCGACGACGCGGCGGCAGCCTCCGACTCCCCTGTCCCCTCGACCACGGCCTCGACCGTCCATCCGGGCGGCAGCTCGCGACCCGGGAAGCCGAGCGTGACGGTCAGATCGAGCACGCCGGTCGCAAGGTCCGGGCCGTCGAGACCGGCGTCCACCCGCACGTCCGCGAGATGGACGTCACGGGTCGTGTACAGGAAGACCGGACGGCTGATCCCGCCGTGCCACCACTGGTCCTGGTCCTCGACGTAGGTCGTATCGGACCACTTCACGACCGTGAGGCGGAGCGTGTGGCTGCCCGCGTCGAGCCGGTCGGTCAGGTCGAACTCCGACGCAAGATGCGCATCCTTGCCGACACCGACGTCCTCGCCATCGAGCTCGACGATGAGCACGCTCTCGGCGGCGCCGACATGGAGGACGACGCGCCGTCCGGGCTCCAGCCAGGCGGCCGGGACCTCGAAGTCGCGCTCGTAGACGCCCGTCGGGTTCTCCTCGGGGATCTCGGGCGGCCGTCCCGCGAACGGCATCTGGACGTTCGTGTAATGCGGCTTGTCCCAGGTGTCCGCCATCGTCCACAGGCCCGGGACCTCGGCCTCGGACCAGTCGGGTCCGGGCGCGCCATCCGGCGAGCGGAGGAGCTGGAAACGCCACCGGCCGTCGAGCTCGACTCGGTCGAGATGGTCGACGCTGTGCATGGGCAGGCGACCGATCCCCGTCACCTCGGGGAGGGTCCACGGTCGGGTCACGAGCACGATTGTCCCACGCTCGGTCAGACTGTGGAGGTGGCCACGCCCGACCCCGTGATGATCCGTGCGACCGGTCTGGGCCGGTCGTTCGGACCGTTGTGGGCGGTCCGCGGGATGGATCTCGAGGTCCGTCGCGGCGAGGTGCTCGGCCTCCTCGGGCCCAACGGCGCGGGCAAGACGACGACCGTCCGGATGCTGACCGCGCTCATCGCCCCGTCCGAGGGTCACGCCTCGGTCGACGGGCTCGACGTGGTGGACGAGCCGGAAGGGGTTCGTGCCCGGGTCGGCATCCTGACCGAGACACCCGGTCTCTACGACAAGCTGACCGCGATCGCCAACCTCGACTTCTTCGGGCGGCTGTACGGGCTCGACGCCGGGACGCGCGCCACCCGGATCGAGCGCTACCTGCGCCTCTTCTCGCTGTGGGAGCGGCGGGACGACGTGGCCGGCACGTTCAGCAAGGGGATGAAGCAGAAGCTTGCCATCGCCCGGGCGCTGCTCCACGAGCCGGCGGTCGTTTTCCTCGACGAGCCGACGGCTGCGCTCGACCCCGAGGCGGCGTACGTCGTGCGCGAGGCGATCGAATCGATGCGCCGGTCGGGGCGGACCATCGTCCTGGCCACGCACAACCTCGACGAGGCCGACCGGCTGTGCGACCGGGTCGCGTTCGTCCGCGGCGGTCTGCTGCGGATCGACTCGCCGGCCGGGCTCCGGGGATCGCTCGGAGGCCGGGGTGTCGAGATCGGGCTGGCGTCGACGCCGGGCGACGCGCTGGTCGCGACTGCGCGCACGCTGCCCGGCATCACGAGCGTCGAGGCCGTCGACCATCGCCTGGTCCTCGCCGCCCCCGACCCGGCCGCGGTGACGCCCGCGCTCGTCCGCGCGCTGGTGAACGCCGGCGCGGACATCACGGCCGTGCACGAGCGCGCGACGACCCTCGAACAGGTCTACTTCGAGGTCATGGGCGCCCGGCCGGACCGCGGCGAGGCCACCTGATGCGCACCCGGATCCTGTCGACCGTCCTCCGCCGCGAATGGTCCGAGATCGTCCGCAACCGTCTCCTGATGTCGACGATCCTCATCCCGCCGGTCATCCTGACCATCATGCCGCTGGCGCTCGCGGGCGTCGTCGGCGATCGGGCGTTGCCTGAACCGCTGGCCCATTCGGTCATCTCGCAACGCCCGGAGTGGGCGGCCTTCACCGCGGCCGAGCTGGCCGGTGCGTTCGCGGTCCAGCAGTTCCTCGCGTTCTTCCTGCTGATGCCCGCCTACATCCCGCTGTCGATCGCCACGTTCTCGATCATCGGCGAGAAGCAGGCGCGGACGCTGGAGCCGGTCCTCGCCACGCCGATCCGGACGTCCGAGCTGCTCGCGGGCAAGGCGGTCGCGGCGCTCGTCCCGGGCGTGTTCGCGGGCTGGGTGACGTACGTCGTATTCGTCGGGCTCGCGTCACTGGTCTACGGGCCGGCGCTGTTCGGGGTCGTCACCGACGGGAGCTGGCTGGTCGGCGTCTTCGTCCTCGGCCCCGCCGTCGGGCTGTCGTCGGTGGTGGCCGGAGTCGTCGTCAGCTCGCGGGTGAACGACCCGCGCGTCGCCCAGCAGGTCGGCGGCATCATCGTCGTGCCGATCATCGCGGTCACCCTGCTCCAGGCGACGGGCACGCTGCTGGTCGGCCCGGCGGGCTACCTGTTGCTCGCCCTCATCGTCCTTGTCCTGAGCCTCGTCGGGCTGCGGGCCGGCGTCGCGATGTTCGACCGGGAGGCCATCCTGACCCGCTGGCGCTGACCTGCAACGGTTCCGGACCGGCCCGGGTTCTGGGTTACATGACGTCCATCTTCGACACCAGCGTATTGGACTATCGACGTAGGCCAACGACCGGTATCATGCGCCCATGAACGCCCGATCGAACCAGGTCGACTGGCTCGTCTTCCTCGCCCTCGGGCTCATGTGGGGCTCGAGCTACCTGTTCATCAAGCTCGCGGTCGACGACTTCGGGACGTTCACCCTCGTCGCGCTCCGCCTGCTGGTCGGGGCGGCGCTGCTGTGGGTCGTCATCCGCCTCGCCCACCAGCCGCTCCCGCGCGAACGGCGGATGTACGGCCACCTGCTGGTCATGGCGATCGTCAACATCACGATCCCGTTCCTGCTCATCACCTGGGCCGAGCAGTCGGTCGATTCGTCGCTGGCGGCGATCCTGACGTCGCCGGTCCCGCTCTTCGCGATCATCCTGTCGGCGCTGTTCCTGGCCGACGAGCCGATGCGGGTCAACGGCGTCGTCGGGCTGATCGTCGGCTTCATCGGCGTCGATCATCATCACCAGCCCGGGCCTGACCGGCGGCAACTCGTCGATCACGGGCGAGATCGCCCTGCTCGGCGCCGCATTCAGCTACGCGGTCGGTGCGGTCTACTCGCGGCGCAACGTGCGCGGCCTGCCGCCGATGGTGCCCGCCGTCTTCCAGGTGTCGTTCGCGGCGATCATCGTGTCGGTCTTCGCGCTGCTGTTCGAGCATCCGTGGACGGCGACGCCGGACGCCGAGGCGATCTTCTCGATCCTGTGGCTCGGGATCTTCGGGTCGGGGCTCGCGTACCTGCTGGTGTTCCGCCTGTTCTCCAACTGGGGCGCGACCCGCACGACGCTCATCGCGTACGTCATCCCGCCCGTCGGCATCGTCCTCGGGTTCCTCGTCCTCAACGAGCCGATCGACGCGCGGATCCTGCTCGGGACCGCGCTGGTCGTGACCGGCGTCGGACTGGTCAACAGCAAGTTCGGCCGGCGGCGACTGTTCGGACGGGTGCCGCCGATCGAGGCGACCTGACCCGCCGGCCCGCGGCGAATCCCGCAGCCTGGCGATCCTCAGCTCCCGACCGCGAGCAGCAGCGCTCCGCCGACGATCAGCACCGACGCGCCGACGCGTCGGACGACCTCGCTCCGGTCGGTCGCCTCGCCCAGCCGGACCGATCCCCACGCCGCGGCGAAGACGGTCGCCGACTCGCGCAGCGGCGCCACCCCGGACAGCGGCGCGACGCTGAGCGCGACGAGGATGCACAGGTACGCGCCGAGCGTCAGCCACCCGCCGATCGCCGCACGCCGTGACGCCTCGGGCCCGTAGCGCAGGAGGTCCCCGCCGGCGACGAGGGCGACCCACACGACGAGCAGCACCGCGCAGGTCACCCACAGGATCGCGGCGTAGGTGAACACGTCGATGAGGCGCGTCCCGAGCCGGTCGATGGCGGTGTAGGTCGCGATCGTCACGCCGGTCGCGAGCGCGAACAGGATCGCGCTGTCGGCCGCGGCCTGGCGTGCCCCGGCACCCCCGCTCCGGGCCATCGCGATCGCCCGCCACGGTCGCTGGAGCGCGAGGAACCCGATCAGCAGCGCGATGACGCCGATCGATCCGGCGACGCCCGAGCCGCTCGCCGAACACCACGACGCCGATCGCGACCGCGAGCAGCGGCGCCGTGCCGCGCGCGACGGGATAGACCACCGACAGGTCGCCGCGCCGGTAGGCCGCCGCGAGCAGGATGAAGTAGGCCGCCTCGACCGTCCCGACGCGAGCCCGAGCGCCATCCCCTCGGGCGGCAGTGCGGGACGACCGGCCAGCCACCACGTGGCGATCCCGAGCGGCACGATCCCGACGCACGCGGCGAGCCATGCCGATCGTCGCCGCCCGGAGCGGGTCGCCGGCGGTCTTGAGCCGGACGTTCCAGGCGAGATGAAGGACGGCCGAGACCGCGACGAGGGCGATGACCCACGGGTCCACCCCCGGACGTTACCTGCCGATGTCCCGCCGCGTCAGGCCGACCGTGCAGATGACCAGGCCGCCGACCACCATGATCGTCGCCACGATCAGCCCGACCGGATCGTACGACGCCGGCCATCGGCTGGCCGAGGTGCTTGTAGATCGACAGGTCAAGCACCCACTGGGGCAGCTTGAGGGCCGCGCCGAGCGTGTCGAGCAGCAGCGTGGCGACGATCAGGACACCGGTCACGCCGGCCGCCAGCGACGACTCGTACCAGGCCGCCGACGGCCAGACCGACGCCGGCGAAGCCCGCCGCGGCGAGACCCAGGATCCCGATCCCGACGACCGGATCGACGATCGTTCCGCCCGCGATCGCGGTGGCGACCCCGATGATCAGCGCGATCACCACGGTGACCACCCCGATCGCGGCCATCACCCCGAGGCCGCTGCGCATGGACCACGAGGCGCGTGAGCGCGGGGTCGACAGGACGACCTCGAGACGGCGCCGGCCCTCGTCGGTCGCCCAGCCGGCCAGGAACGACGCGCCGGCGAGCCCGATGATGAACGAGCCGAACCCGAAGAATGTCAGCTGGAGCACGGCCGACGGCTGGGTCAGGTCGAGGTCCGGGTAGATCGCCTCGATCAGGGCCGCGATCTGCGGCAGGTTCGTGATCATGTCGCTGAACGCCTCGGCGGAGGCGACGATGAGCGCCCCGTACAGCCCGATCCCGGCACCCCACGCCAGGGCGATCCCGGTCCGGTCGGCCAGCTGGCGCGTGAACGGGCCGGTGATGCCCGCCGGCAGGGACGGCGAGTCGGAGCCAGCCGACGTTCGCCATGCTCCCCAGGTCGCGTCGGACGAAGCCCGACGACGCCGACCGCGAACAGCACGATCGTGATGGCAGCCAACGCCGCGACGGACGGCCAGTCGCTGACGCCCGCCATCGGCCGGTGGCCCGCGGTCCAGGCGAAGAACGACAGCGGCTTGAGCGACGTCGACGACCGGCGACAGCGTCGCGTAGCTGTAGATGAGGTAGCTGGCGAACAGGACGATCAGCCCGAACGCCATCGCGCGCGTGCGACCGAGCCATGGCGCGGTCGCGAAGGCCACGCCACCGACCGACAGCATCATCACGCCGTACAGGGCCACCTGCCCGAGGGCGGCCGAGACCGGGATCTCGTCACCCGGCAGCGAGCCGAACGCCGCGCCGACGAACCAGATCGTGAAGGCGAGCAGGAGCATCGCGAGGATGACCGCGGTGACGTGGCCGGCGAGCTTCTCGATCGCGATCGTCCGCCGTGCCTGCGGCGTCGAGGCCAGCAGGTCGAGGCTGCCCTTGGCGGCCTCGCCGGCGAGCGTTCCCGACAGGGCGATCACCGGCCACAGGCCGAGCAGCACCGGCAGCGTGTTCCCGACGCGCCAGGACAGGAAGCCGCCCATCGTGTCGAGGTTGATCGGCTCGCCGAGGAGCCCGCGCAGTGCGAGCGGCAGGGACGTCAACCCGGCGACGAAGATCCGGCGGAGCTCGATCGTCGAGAACTCGGGCGCGAAGCCGTACGGGGCGCCGGTCCCGATCATGAACAGCGACGCGATCCCGCCGACGAGCAGCGCCGCCCGCCAGCTGTCGCGGAGGGTCTTGCCGTAGATGGTGCCGAGGCCCGCGACGCGCGACCACGGGCAGGGCCGGGCCAGGACCCGTGCCTCGGTCGTCACCGGCCGGCCTCGAGCGGCATCGGATGGTCGCCGTACTGGGCGAGGAAGACGTCCTCGAGGTTCGGCTCGCGGCTGACGACGTCGACGACGCCGTGCTCCGCCGCGGCGTTGACGACCGCCCCGATCGGGCCGCTGACCCGCATCGAGACGACGTCGCCGTGGGTCGTGATCTCGCTGACGCCGGGCAGGCCCTCGAAGACGGCCGGCGCGACCGGCGCGGCGAACGTGATCTCGACGTGGTGGAAGGCGAGCCGGCGGATCGCCTCGATCCGGTCGACCTGGACGAGCCGGCCCTCGCGGATGATCGCGACGCGGTCGCAGGTGCGGTCGACCTCGTCGATGATGTGCGACGAGAGGAAGATCGTCCGGCCGTCGGCTCGTGCCTCGCTCGACGAGCGAGAAGAACGTCTGCTGGATCAGCGGGTCGAGCCCCGCCGTCGGCTCGTCGAGGATCAGCAGGTCGGGCCGGTGCTGGAGCGCGACGATCAGCCCGACCTTCTGCTTGTTGCCCTTCGAGTACTCCTTGAACCGCCGGGACGGGTCGAGATCGAGGCGCTCGACCAGCTCGGCGACATACGTCCGGTCGACGCCGCCGCGCAGGTTGCCGAAGTACGTGATCGTCTGGGCGCCGGTCAGCCGGTCGTACAGGTCGAACTCGCCCGGCAGGTAGCCGACGCGCCGGTGGATGGCGACCGGGTCGGCGCTCGTCTCGATGCCGAACACCCGGGCCCGGCCGCTCGTCGGCCGGATGAGGTCGAGCAGGACGCGCATCGTCGTCGTCTTGCCCGCGCCGTTGGGGCCGAGGAAGCCGAACACCTCGCCCTCGCCGACCTCGAGATCGAGGTCGATGATGCCGCGGTGCTCGCCATAGGACTTCGTCAGGCGCTCGGTCTCGATGATCGCGGCCAACGGGGCTCCCTCCTGGGTCTGGTTCGGCGTGACGGGCGGGTCGGGACCGGCGGACCGGCCGAGCGTGGGTTCCGGGCGAAGCCTACGTCGCCGGGTTCGACGCGCGCTGGGCGGCCTCCGCCTGCTCCTTGAGGCACGGAGGTGCGACTCGACCCGGCTGGCGAGCGATGCCCGGCCGAGCCGGACGAGGATGCCGGTCCAGCGGTCGAACGGCTCGAAGGTCGCGGCGTGGATCACGCGCGTGCCGCCGGCGACCGGCTCGAGCCGCCAGCTCCACTCGCTGTCGAAGCCGGACGCGGTGACCCGGACGCGGAACCGTGCCTCGGGACGAGCCTCGAGGCTCTCGACGTGCGCGTCCTCGCGCAGCAGGCCGAGCTGGGCGCGGGCGCTCCGGGTCGTCGCCGCGGCTGGCCAGGCCGGGAGCGGCAGGCCCGAAGCGGAGCTCCGGGAAGAGCGCGGCGGTGGCGGCCGGGTCGTGGAGCGTCGCCCAGACGACGCGCGGCGTGGCGTGGACGAAGACCCGCCGCTCGACCGCGCCCTGGGCGGACGCGTCGAACGTGTCGGGACGCGCTCCCTGGGTACCGCCGCCGGTGCCGACTGCCATCTCAGCCGCCGATCGGGTGCCAGACCGTCTTCATCTCGAGGAAGGCGGCGATCCATTCGGGACGCTGCGGCGGCCGCGTCGTCGAGCCAGTCGAAGCGGGACTCGGAGACGCGGATCGGGCCGGCGGAGGAGGCGCTTGATGTCCTCGGCGGCGAGGGTCTCGACCTCGGTCCGCAGCTCGTCGGGAACGCCCCACGTGTCGAGCGCGTCGACGTCGGCGTGCGCGGCGAGGACCGGCACGAGCTCGGCCTTGCGCCCGGTCAGGACGTTGACGACCCCGCCCGGGACGTCGGACGTGGCGAGCACCTCGGCCAGCGTCACGGCGGACAGCGGCCGCCGCTCCGAGGTCAGCAGCACGACCGTGTTGCCGGTGACGAGCGGCGGGGCGAGACGGCTGACGAGCCCGAGCAGCGACGACGTCTCGGGCGCGACGACGCCGACCACCCCGGTCGGCTCGGGGATCGTGAAGTTGAAGTACGGCGCCGCGACCGGGTTCGACGAGCCGAGCACCTGGCCGATCTTGTCGGCCCAGCCGGCGTACCAGACCCAGCGGTCGATGGCGCGGTCGACGACGTCGCGGGCCGCGCCCTCGCGGAGGCCCTCCGCGACCCGGACCTCGGTCGACGAACTGGTCGCGCCGGCCCTCCATCAGCTCGGCCACGCGGTAGAGCACCTGGCCGCGGTTCATCGCGGTCCTGCCTGCCCAGCCACCGAACGCGCTGCGCGCGGCGCGAACCGCGTCCCGGACGTCCTTGCGCGACGCCCGGCAGGCGTTGGCAAGCGGCGTGCCGTCGGCCGCGGTGACGAGGTACGAGCGACCCGACTCGGTCCGCGGGAAGGCGCCGCCGATGTACAGCTTGTACGTCTTGCGGACCTCGACCCGGAGAGTTCCGGCTCGCGATGCGCGCCACGGCCCGCGTGCTCGCGCCCGCCGCCACCGCCCGCCCGGTCCCGTTCCGGCCGTTCGACGCCGGACGCGTGTCGCGGGACGCCATCAGCGGTCCTCCAGGCGGACGTAGGCGTGCAGCCCGTGCATCCCGCCCTCGCGCCCGAAGCCCGACTCCTTGTAGCCGCCGAACGGCGACGTCGGGTCGAACCGGTTGAACGTGTTCGCCCAGACCACGCCGGCGCGCATCCGCTGGACCATCTCGAGGATCCGCGAGCCCTTGTCGGTCCAGATCCCGGCGGACAGCCCGTAGACCGTGTTGTTGGCCTTCTCGACGGCCTCGTCCGGCGTCCGGAAGGTCAGCACCGAGAGCACCGGCCCGAAGATCTCCTCGCGGGCGATCCGGTGGCTCTGGGCGACGTTGGTGAACAGCGTCGGGCGGAAGAAGTAGCCGCGATCGGGCAGGTCGCAGGCGGGCTGGTACAGCTCGGCGCCCTCGGCCACGCCGGACGCCACGAGCTCGGTGATCTTCTCGAGCTGGGCCTTCGAGTTGATCGCGCCGACGTCGGTGTTCTTGTCGAGCGGGTCGCCGACGCGGATCGTCGACAGCCGGTCCTTGAGCTTGTCGATGAGCGGGTCGACGATCGACTCCTGGGCCAGCAGCCGCGAGCCGGCGCAGCACACCTCGCCCTGGTTGAAGTAGATGCCGTTGACGATGCCCTCGACGGCCTGGTCGAGCGGCGCGTCGTCGAACACGATGTTGGCGGCCTTGCCACCGAGCTCGAGGGTGAGTGCCTTGTCGGTCCCGGCGACGCCCTTGGCGATCCGCTTGCCGACCTCGGTCGAGCCGGTGAACGCGACCTTGTCGACGCCGCGGATGGGTGACCAGGCTCATCCCGACCTCGCCCGGGCCGGTGATGATGTTGACGACGCCCGGCGGGCAGGTCGGCCTGGCGGCAGACGTCGGCGAACAGGAGGGCCGACAGGGGCGTCGTCGAGGCCGGCTTGAGCACGACCGTGTTCCCGGCCGCCAGCGCCGGGGCGATCTTCCAGGCCAGCATCAGCAGCGGGAAGTTCCACGGGATGATCTGGGCGGCGACGCCGAGCGGCCGGGCGACGCGGCCCGGGAAGGCGTACTCGAGCTTGTCGGCCCAGCCGGCGTAGTACCAGAAGTGCGCCGCCGCGAGCGGGACGTCGACGTCGCGGCTCTCCTTGATCGGCTTGCCCGAGTCCATCGATTCGAGGACGGCGAACTCGCGGCTGCGCTCCTGGAGGATGCGGGCGATCCGGAACAGGTACTTGGCCCGCTCCTTGCCCGGCAGCGTGCCCCAGCTGCGGGTCTGCGCGCGGCGGGCGGCACGGACCGCCCGGTCGGCGTCGGCCGGCGTGGCCTTCGCGACGACCGCCAGCGTCTCTTCCGTGGCCGGGTTGACCGAGGCGAACGTGCCGCCGCCGGTCGCCGACACGTCGCGGCCGCCGATGAACAGGCCGTACCGCTCCTTGAGCGTGACGATGTCCCGCGCCTCGGGTGCCGGCGCGTACTCCCACGGGATCGCCTGGCCGTCGCCGAGACCCCAGCTCGACGGTGACCGGTCGCCGGCCGGAACGACGCTCGTCGGTGTGTCCGTCGCCATGCGGGCATTATGGCACCCGTTCGGCGGGAGCCCTGCGGAGCGCCCGGCGCTTTCCTGGCTCAGCAGCGGTAGCGGGCCCTCGGGTGCCAGGCCTCGCAGTAGCGGACGTGGAGATGGTCGTCGTGACCGCTGAACCACGTCGTGCGCCCTTCGCGGATCAGCACCGGGTCGTTGAAGTAGATGACCTTGATGTGGCCCGGCGCTGCCGCGCGGATCGCGTCGATCAGCTGCCGCGTGGCGGCCCGGTCGTACGACGCGATCCGCCAGCTGGTCCCCCACGTGCACTGGTTGTCCGCCTTGCGGATCGGGCGGACGTCGACGTCGAGACCGACCTCGTGGGTCTCGTGGCCGGCGATGTCGCCACCATGCTCGCGACTGACGTCGCCGACCGCGACCCGTCCGTGCCCGGTGCGGCGCGAAGGCCGCGGCGCCGGCCTCGAGCAGCCCGATCGCCGAGCCGGTTCCCCAGTTGGCCCGCCCGTTGCCGACGCTGTAGTCGCACAGCCCGGTCGTCCTGAAGCCGGGGACGTCGAAATGCCAGAGCAGCTTCTTCCAGGTCACCGCGCCCGACGCGGCCGTGCGCGGTCATGCCCATGTGGCGCTGGAACGTCTTGACGGCCGACAGCGTCGCGGCCCCGAACCTGCCGGTCACCGACAGGCCGGCGGACCGCTTCTCGTTGAGCTCGCGCTGGACGGCCTTCACCGCCTCGCCGTGGCTCCCCGGCCGACCCGGCACGATCAGCTTCTCCCACGTCGCGTCGCGGACGATCCCGTCGGCCGGCAGGCCATGCGTCGCCTGGAAGGCGACGACCTGGTCGACGCGTGGTCGCGCCGAAGACCCCGTCGACCGCGACCGGGAGGCCGCGGTGCGTGAGCAGGCCCTGGATCGCCCGCACGTCGACGCCGCGATCGCCGAGCGACTGCGTCGGGTAGGCGATGGTGACCGCAGCCACGCCCGGCGCGGTCGCCAGGAGGACGAGCCCGGCCAGGAGCGAACGGCAGGAGGCGGCGTCCCGCGGTCGGCATCGCGGACAAGGCTAGTCGCACCACGCCGGCGGATGACCAGCCGGGGACCTCCGCGCGACGGGGCGGATCCGCGCCGGCGCGTCGAGCCACGTCACGCCTGCGACCTGCGATCGCGAGGGTGACCGCCTCGCGAAGCGTGGCCTCGTCCTGCGTGCCGGCCCGACCGAGGCCGCGCTCGATCCAGCGCGGCGAGGAACGCACCGCCGAACGCGTCGCCGGACCCGACCGTGTCGACGACCTTCACCAGCGGGACGCGCCACCTCGAACGCCAAGCCAGGTGCGACCACCCGGACCGGGCGCGGTCCGTCGGTGACGAGGACGACCCCGGCGCCGGACGCGACCAGCAGTCGCGCGGCGTCGACCGGTGTCGCACCCGGAGCTGATGTAGGCGAGGTCCTCGACGCTCGCCTTGACGATGGCGGCGCGCGTAAGGACGCGACGGAGGCGCCCGACGTAGGCCACGGGATCGGCGATCACGGCGGCCCGGCAGTTGGGATCGACCATCAGGAGCGTCGGCCGCGGCAGCTCCGGACCGGCCGCGGTGATCGCGGTCGCCATCGGCTCGACGGCCAGGCCGAGCGTCCCGACGTGGACCGCGGCCGGTCCGCTGGCGATCGCGGCCCGGACTTCCTCGATGGTCAGGCCGGGCGCAGACGTCTCCGGCGATGTGGAACCGATACGTGGCGCTGCCGTCCTCGTCGAGCTCGGCGATCGCCAGCGTGGTCGGCGCGTCGGTTCGCGGTGCCCAGCGAAGGTCGACGCCGTCGGCCTCGAGGCTCGGCGGCCAGTTGCCGGCCGAACCGGTCGGTCGAGAGTCGGCCGAGGAACGACGACGTCGAGCCGAGCCGTCCGATCGTGCGGGCCGTGGTGTAACGGGCCGCCGCCGGGCACCGCGACGACCCGGCCGTCCGGGTGGACGATCAGGTCGATGAGCGCCTCGCCGGCGACGACGATCACGAGCGCCATCGTACGGGCCGGGCGTACGCTGCCGCGGTGGATCGCCGCACCGACGCCCTCGAGCTTCTCGACGGTCCGCTCGACGACCCGCCGGCGCTGGCCGGCGAACCTGCGCGACCTGCGCCGGGTCAACCGCTGGCTCGGTGGCGCGAGCCTGTGCGCGCCGGCCATCGACGCCCTCGCCGCGCATCGGCCGGAGCTCACCCTGCTCGATGTCGGGACGGGCGGCGCGGACATCCCGCTCGCGCTCCTCGAGCGCGCCGCCGCGCGATCGCGACGCCTGACCGTCGTCGCCATCGACAGCCGGCCGGAGGTCCTGGCCGCGGCCGTCCGCGCCCGACCGGGGTCGCCGCGACCACCGGCCTCGAGCTCCACGTCGGCGACGGTCGGTCGCTCCCCTACCCCGACCACTCGTTCGACGTCGCGCATGCCTCGATCGTGCTCCACCACCTCGAACCCGGGGAAGCCGTCGAGCTGCTCCGCGAGATGGCGCGCGTCGCGCGGCTGGGCGTCGTCGTCAACGACCTCGAGCGCGGGCCCGGCTCGGCTGGATCGGCGCGTGGCTGATGGGCCACCTGCTGACCGGCAACCGCTATACGCGGTACGACGCGCCGCTGTCGGTCCGACGCGTCGTATCGGGCGGCCGAGATGGTCGCGCTCCTGCGGAAGGCCGGCCTGACGCCGGTCCGGGTCGTCCGCGGCGCGTTCGGCCAGCGCTACGCGATCGCGGCGCTGCCGACGCCGGATCCGGCGCGACCAGCGGCCCGCCCGACCCCCAGGGCGCCGGCGAATGACCGAGCGAGTCGGCACCGCCATCGTCGGCGGCGGACCGGCCGGCGCCGTGCTGGCCGCCCGGCTCGCGGCTGGCGGGCGAGCCGGTCGTGGTCCTCGAGCGGGCGCCGGCCTGGCGCTGGCGGGCGGGTGGCGTCTTCTGCTCGCCGGCCGCGGTCGCGGCGCTGCGTCGTGCCGGGCTGCCGGCCGCGACGCTCGCCGCCGTCGCCCGACCGATCCCCGCGATGCGGGTCGAGACGCTCGGCGGGACGACGTTCCGCCTGACCTACGGCGCCGACGACGGTGGCGAGCCGGCCGTCGGGTTCGATCGATCCGCCCTCGATCCGGCGCTGCTGGAGCTGGCCGACACGTGCCGGCGCCGACGTCCGTCGCGGCTGGCACGTCACGGCTGTCGAGCCCGCGACCGGGCGGCTCGGGTCCGCCGACCCGACGGCGCCGAGACGACCCTCGACGCTTCGCTCGTCGTCGGCGCCGACGGCCTGCGACCGGTCGTGGCCGCGCGCGGCCGGCGTCGCCCGCGGTGCCCGGCTCGACCCTCGCGTCGGGCTGACCTACCACCTCGCCGACCCCGCTCGGCCGGCGCCGCCATCTGCCGCGACGCACGGATGCGGATCCTCGACGACGGCTACGTCGGGATCGCGCCGGTCCCGGGCGGCCGGGTGAACATCGGGATCGTCCTCGGCCGGTCGTGGCGCGCGGCGCTCGCCCGTGACGGGGCGCGCTCGGTCGTCGGGCGCGATCGTCGCGGCGGTGCCGCCGACCGCCGACGACCCGGCGGCGTGGCGCACGGGCGAGCCGCTCGACGCGGTCGAGGGTGCCTGGCCGCTCGGTCATCGGGTGACCCGCCGGGCCGGCGACCGCTGGCTGCTGGTCGGCGACGCGGCGGGCTTCCTCGATCCGTTCACCGGCGAGGGGCTCCATCGCGCGCTCGTCTCCGCCGAGCTGGCGGCCGCCGCGATCGTCGCCCACCGACGCGGACGGGCCGGCGCGTTCGGCGCGTACGAGCGGGCGATGCGCCGCCGCTTCCTCGCCAAGGACGGCGTGTCGTGGCTGGTCCAGGCGTTCCTCGGCCGTCCCACGCTGTTCGAGTACGCCGCGCGGCGGGTGGCCGATCGCGCCGCGGTTCGTGCGACGATGGGCCTCGTGATGGGTGACCTCGTTCCGGCCGGCCGCGCCCTCGATCCGCGGTACCTCGCCGCGCTGCTCGCCCCATGACGGCGAACCGGCCGGTCTCGCGGCGCCCTGACCTGCACAGCACGATCGCCATCGACGTCGCCGCCAGCCCCGACCTCGTCTTCTCGCCTCGCCCGTGACGTCGAGCGCTGGGATCAGCTGCTGCCGCACTACGCCCGGTCGCGGGCGGTCGAGCATCGCGCCGACGGCTGCGCTCGTCGTCGACTTCGTCGCCCGCCGCCCGCTGATCGGCGTCCTCGGGCTCGGCCTGCCGGTGACGTGGCGGTCACGGACCTGGAACGAGCCCGCGACCCGACGCCTGCGCTTCGTCCACGTGGCCGGCGCGACCCGCGGGATGGACGTGACGTGGCGGATCGAGGGATCGGGAACCGGCGCCCACGTCGCCATCGACCACGACTTCCAGCCCCGCCTGCCGCTGTTCGCGGCGTTCGTCGATCGCTTCTTCACCCGGCCGATCGCCGGCCGGACGCTGGCCACGTTCCGGGCGCTGGCCGAGGCGCTGCGAGTCCGGCATCCGGCCCGTCCGGTACGCGCCCGGCGAATTCCTCCGTCATGACCGCCCGGCGACGGATCTGGATCACGGGCATCGGCCTGATCACCGCGATCGGCACCGGCCGCGACGCCTTCCGCGCTGGCCTGCGGGCGGGCCGCTCGCGGGTCCGGACGATCGACCGCTTCGACCCGAGCCCGTTCCGCAGCCAGGTCGCGGCCCAGGTCGACGACTTCGACCCGCTGGCCTGGATGCCGCCGAAGACCGCCCGCCAGCTCGACCGGTTCAGCCAGTTCGGGCTGGTCGCCGGCCGGCTCGCGCTCGACGACGCCGGCCTGACACCGGGGGCCAGCCGGCGCGGCCGATCCGCAGCGGATCGGGATCTATCTCGGGTCGGCGCTGGGCGGCATCGCCTACGCCGAGGTCCAGCACGAGCGCTACCTCGAGCGCGGGATCAAGGCGGTCGCCCCGAACCTGGCGCTTGCCGTGTTCGGCGGAGCGGCGCCGGCCAACCTCGGCATCGCGCTCGACGTCCGCGGGCCGATCCTGTCGACCGCGAACTCGTGCGCCTCCGGGGCCGTCGCGCTCGGCGAGGCGCTCGGCGACCTGCGCGACGGCCGGGTCGACGCCGCGATCGCCGGCGGCGTCGAGATCCCGCTCAGCGCCGCTCGCGTTCGGGGCGTTCGACATCATCCGTGCGCTGTCGGGCGGGCACAACGGCGAGCCGGAGACGGCGCGCGCGGCCGTTCGATGCGGGCCGCGACGGCTTCGTCATGGGCGAGGGCGCGACCCTGCTCGTCGCTCGAGGCGGCCGACGTCGCCGAGCGCGCGCGGCGCCACGCCCTACGCCGAGCTCCTCGGCTACGGGGCGACGTCCGATGCCCACCACATGGTCCAGCCGCGGCGCGGACGGCTCGGAGGCGGCGCGGGCGGCGCGATCGCGCTCGACGACGCGCGGCGTGCAGCCCGACGAGATCGACTACGTCAACGCGCATGCGTCCTCGACCCCGATCGGCGACGTGGCAGAGGCGCGGGCCATCGCGCCTGGCCCTCGGGGATCGTGCGAAGACCGTCCCGGTCAGCGGCACGAAGGCGCTGTACGGGCACCCGCTCGGGGCGTCGGGGGCGATCGAGGCGGCGATCTGCGCGCTGGCCATCCGCGACGGCTGGGCGCCGGCGCACGGTCAACCTCGTCGAGCCGGATCCCGATGCGGCCGCGCTCCTGCCGGGCCTGCTGACGCGCAGGGATCGCGACGGCACGTACCGCCGCGTGCTGTCGACCTCGTTCGGGTTCGGCGGGCTCAACGCCGCACTGGTCTTCGGCGCCGTCGACGGCTGAGGCGATCCGCCGAGCCGGTCAGCGCGGGCGCGCCGTCCCGGTCAGCATCCCGCTCGCGGACGGCGGCAGGCTGGTCGACCGCATCGAACACGCCGGTGCGGCCCCACAGCCACGCGCCGACCCCGACCAGCAACGACAGGACGCCGCCGACGAGGATCGCGACCTCCACGTCGAAGGCCGATGCGATCGCGCCCATCGCCAGCCCGCCGATCGGGACGGACGCGCTGAAGACGGTCGTATAGACGCTCGACACCCGGCCGCGGAGCTGGTCCGGCACCGCCAGCTGGATCGTGGCATTGCCGGTCGCCGCCATCAGGATCGAGCCGAAGCCGACCAGCACCATGAGGACGAGCGCGACGACGAAGACCTGCGTGGCCGCCAGCGCGATCGAGGAGACGCCGAGGATGACCGCGCCGGTCGCGAGCCGGACCGGTCGCGGCCAGCCACCGAACGCGAGGCGGACGGCGGCGACGAGCGAGCCGACCCCGATCGCGGCCATGAGGAAGCCGTAGCCCGCCGCACCGCTCGCGAGGCGGCCCCGTGCCAGTGCCGGGATCAGGACGTTGAAGTTCATGCCCACGGTCGCCACCGAGCCGACGACGACGACGGCGAGCAGCACGATCTCGGTGTGGCGGACGTAGCGCAGGCCTTCGCGCAGGTTCCGCATGACCGCCGCGTCGGACTCGGGTCGCGCGATCCGGCTGCCCAGATGGAGGTCGCGCTCGTCCATCATCCGCAGGCCGATGATCGCCGCCAGGAAGCTGAGCGCGTTGATGGCGAAGGCCGGGCCGACGCCGAACGCCGCGATCGCCAGGCCGGCCGCCGCCGGGCCGATGACGCGAGCACCGTTGAACATCGCCGAGTTGAGCGCGACGGCGTTGCCGATGTCGTCGCGGCCGACGAGCTCGATGGCGAACGACTGCCGGGTGGGCATGTCGAGCGCATTGGCGCAGCCGAGCAGGACGGCGAGGACCAGGATCATCCAGACCTCGACGACGCCCGCGATGACGAGGACGGCGAGGACGGCGGCCAGGATCATCATCGTGACCTGGGTCCCGATCAGCACGCGGCGCTTCGGCAGGGCGTCCGCGGCCACGCCGGCGAACAGGCCGAGGACCATCGACCGGCACGAACTGCGCGGCCGCCACGATGCCGAGCCAGATCGGATCGTGCGTCAGCTCGAGCACGAGCCAGGCCTGCGCGACCTGCTGCATCCAGGTGCCGACCAGCGAGATCGCCTGGCCCGCGAAGAACAGCCGGTAGTTGCGGTGGTGGAACGCGCGGATACCCTCCGACGTGGTCATCCGACGCAGGTCGAAGCTGCTCGCGATCGATCATCGGCGGGCCTTGCTGCTGGTGCGCAGGGCCGGAGGCCGGTCGATCCGGGTGCGGCGGGTCGCCGCCGTCGAGCTCGGTGAGATGGGCATCGAGGTGGCCGCGACGCGCCCGCGCCTCGTCGATCATCGTCGCCAGCCGGGCGGCCTTGGCCTCGAGGGTCTCGATCTGGCGCTCGACCCGCTCCGGGCGTCGGTCAGGATCGCGCGTCGTTCGGTCGGGTCCTCCGTCGCGCGGAAACGCTCGCGGTTGCGCTCGCGGGCAGCGTCGTCCTCGAGCAGCTGGCCGATCTGCGCGAGGGAGAAGCCGGCGTCGTCGCGCAGGCTGCGGATGAACGACAGCCGATCGAGGTCGGAGGCGTCGTACAGGCGGTAGTCGCCGTCGGAACGGGCCGCCGGCTCGAGCAGCCCGATCTCCTCGTAGTAGCGGATCGCGCGGGTGGTCAGGCCGGTGTCGGCGGCCACCTCGTTGATCCGCAGGAGCCGAGTGACGGGAGGGTCGACGGCAGGCGCGGGCGCGGCCCCGGGTCGTGGGTTGGGCATCGTCCTCATGATACCTCAACCTTGACGTTCACGTAAAGGTGAGCGAGTGGCCGGGACCGACCCGGGACCAACCGTCCTTCGCCTGCGGTGCGATGATCGGGAACGATGGATGTCCTCGCCGCTCTTGCCGGGATCTTTCTGCTGGTCCTCGCCCTGTGGGACATGTTCCAGACGATCGTCGTCCCGCGTCCCTCGCCGGGTTCCTTCCGCATCAGCCGCTACCTCGTCCGATCGTCGTGGTGGGTCCTCCGGGCAGCGCGGAACGGCCGGTCGGGCCGTCCCCACGACGCGTTGCTCGGGCTCTTCGCGCCGGCGGCGACGATCGCGCTCCTCGCGGCATGGCTCCTGAGCCTGATCGTCGGCTACGGGCTGATCATGTGGGCGTTGCGCGATGAGCTCCAGCCGGTGCCGGGCGACCTCGGGACCGCCGTGTACTTCGCCGCGACTTCGCTGCTCACGATCGGCTTCGGCGACTTCGTCGCGACCGGCACCCCGGCCCGGATCGTCATCGTGATCGCCGCCGTGACGGGACTCGGCGTGGTGGCCCTCGTGGTGACGTTCCTGTTCTCGCTGTATGCGTCGTACCAGCGTCGCGAGGTGCAGGTGGTCACCCTGCAGGCCGCCGCCGGGGCGCCGTCATCCGCCGTGGCACTGCTCGAGTCGTATGCCCGGCTCGGTGTCGTCGAGCGCCTGCCAAGCCTGTTCGTCCGGTGGGAGTCGTGGGCGGCCGAGGTGCTCGACAGCCACGTCGCCTACCCCCTGCTGGGCTACTTCCGATCGAGCCACGACAACCTGTCCTGGATCAGCGCGCTGGGGACGATGCTCGATACGGCGAGCCTCGTCCTGACCACGGTCGTGCGAGGTGCCGCGCGGCGACGCGAAGCTGTTCAAGCGGGTCGGAACGCACCTGGTCGAGGACATCTCCAACCTCGGCTTCCGGGCCGGGTCGGGCGGAACCCTGGCGCGGGCCGACTTGACGCGGCATGCGACCGGCTCGAAGAGGTCGGCTACACGCTCGAGGAACGCGACGTGGCGTGGCCGATGTTCGAGGCCGCGCGAGCCACCTATGCCGACCGCCTGGAGGCGATGGCCGCCTACTGGGCCGTGCCGGCGACCTCGTGGCTCGGCGATCCGGTCGCGCTCCGGACGCCGATCCACCCCATGGAGGAGTAGGTCGCCCGTTCGCCAGGGTCCTACCGGCGGGCGAGGGCCGACGTGAAGAACGCGTCGAGCCGCCGCTCGTACTCGGCCCTCTGGTCGACGATCGCGTCGATGTGGTCCGAGTCCTCGACGATCCACGGATCGACCGACCCGCCGGTCGCCCGGACCGCGTCGGCCAGCTCCGACGCGTACGCCACCGACAGACGGCGATCGGCGGTGCCGTGCGTGATCGCGATCGGCCGGCCGTCGAGCTTGCGGACGGCCTCGACCGGGCTCAGCCCGAGGAGGTCGTCCCCCGAGATCATTCCGGCCCACAGGTAGCCGCCATAGCGGATGAACGTCGGAAGGCTGTTGCGCGTCAGCTCCGCCCGGATGGCCTCGTCCGTGTCGGCGTAGCCCTGTCCTCCCAGACCGCGGCGACGCGCGGCTCCTCGCCCGTGGCGATCATCGCGGTCGCCGCGCCGAGTGACATCCCGAACAGGCCGGTCCGCTCCGCGGCGTGGCCACGGCCGACCAGCCAGTCCCAGCCGCCGAGCGCGTCGCGGTACTCGCGCGTGCCGCCGGCGTAGCGCCCGTTGACCGTCGCCGATTTGCCCGTGGTTGCGCATGTCGATGAGCAGCACCGCGATCCCGGCGCGATGGAGCATCCCCGCGGCGAGCAGCATCCGTCCGTCACGCTTGCACGACTCGTGGCCGTGGACCAGGACGACGGCCGGTCCGGCTGGATCGCCGGCGGGAACGTACCAGCCGCGATCGCGACGTCCGGGTCGCGACTCGGGAGGGTGACCGACTCGAACTCGGGCATCGCGTATGGGCTCGTGTCGACACCCTCGAGGCTGAACGACGCGGGGCTGTTCGCCGCGTTCATCGTGTTGCAGCCGGGCCTGATCGCCGACAGCCGGTCGTAGACGAGGAGACCGACCGCCAGGTAGCCGACGACGAGGACGACGGCGAGGACGATGACGATCGCGGCGACCGCCGCCGGCGGCCCCAGCGCCGTTTCGTCATCGCGGACTCCGCGGTCTTGGCGGTCGGGATGGTCATGGCTCGCAGACGCCCTCTCGGCGATTCGTTCGCTCCGCCGCGCCCGTTCCGGGGCGCGTCGACGGTCAGTCGAGGGTGAAGTCGTCCGGGTCCTGGTAGCGGCCCGCTGCGCTGGAACTCGATCTGCATCAGGACGTCGTTGAGGAGGGACGAGGCCCCGAACCGGAACCAGTCAGTGCGACATCCACCGCGGACCGAGCGTCTCGTACAGGATCACGAGGTACTGGATCGCCTCCTTGGCGCGTCCGGATCCCGCCGGCCGGCTTCATCCCGACCTGCCGTCCCGTCGACCGCTCGAAGTCGCGGATCGCCTCGAGCATCACGAGCGTCACCGGCATCGTGGCGGCCGGCGTAGACCTTGCCGGTCGACGTCTTGATGAAGTCGGCACCGGCGGCCATCGCCAGCACGCTGGCGCGGCGGACGTTGTCGTACGTCTCGAGCTCGCCCGTCTCGAGGATGACCTTGAGGTGGGCGTCGCCGGCGGCCTCCTTGACCTCGACGATCTCCTCGAAGACGGTCAGGTAGTCGCCGGACAGGAACGCGCCGCGATCGATGACCATGTCGACCTCGTCCGCGCCGGCTTCCACGGCGGCCCTGGTCTCGGTGATCTTGATGTCCCGGAACGTCTGGCCCGACGGGAAGCCGGTCGCGACGCTGGCGACCTTGACGGTGGAGCCGCGGAGGGCGTCCTTCGCCTCGGCCACGAGGGCCGGATAGACGCAGACCGCCGCCACCGACGGGATCGTCGGGTCGCCCGGCTGCGGCCGCATCGCCTTGACGCACAGCGCCCGGATCTTGCCCGGCGTGTCCTTCCCCTCGAGGGTGGTCAGATCCATCATCGAGATGGCGAGGTTGAGCGCCCACAGCTTCGACTGCTTCTTGATCGATCGCCGCTTGAGCGCGTCGACCCGCTCCTCGACCCCGACCTGGTCGACCGAGGTCACCCGTCCGAGCAGGCTGCCGAGCGGGCCCGGGCGCCCGTCCCACGCTCGGATGAGCTCGTTGGCGCGCTCATGGGCGGGCGAGTCGGGGCGTCGTGGCGGTCATGGGACCGAGAGGATACACCCCTGCCGACGTGCCACACCCCGGCCGTGCGTTTCGTAACAGTAGTCCTCGTTATCTGATAGAACGATGACGACCGGCTGATCTCGCCGCCGCCACGCCTCATGGCCTCGCTCGGCACCGGGTAGCGCAGGACATCGCGAAGGGAGATCGACCATGGGAACGTCAACGGAACCGGTCCGAGCGCGCTGCGGAAGCTGTGGTCGGACCACGTGATCTGGACCCGGCAGTACATCGTCGCGGCGGTCGCCGGGACGCCCGACGCCGACGCCGCGGCCGGCCGCCTGCTCAAGAACCAGGAGGACATCGGCGCCGCGATCGCCGGCTTCTACGGCCAGGCCGCCGGCGACCGCCTGACCGAGCTGCTCAAGCAGCACATCATGATCGCGGTCGACCTCGTCGCGCCGCCAAGAGCGGCGACAACGCCGCCGTTCGCCAAGCACGACGAGCGCTGGACGGCCAACATCCGGCGAGATCGCCGCGTTCCTGGCCGGGGCCAATCCCGAACTGGCCCGAGAAGGACGTCTTCGACCTGCTCGCGCTCCACCTCAAGCTGACCAAGGACGAGACCGTCGCGCGCATCACCGGCGACTGGGCCGCCGACGTCCGCGCCTTCGACGACATCTTCACCGAGATCCTGGTCGTCGCCGACACGCTGCACGACGGGCTCGTCGCGCAGTTCCCGGATCGATTCGCGGCCGGTCGCCGTGCACCGCATGACCGCGATCGACCTCGTCGAGGCGTCGCCCGAGCGGGCGACCGCTCCCGATCGGCGCGCCCGCGCCGGCCTTCGACGGACCTCCTCGGCATCGACGGCCGAGGTCCACGGCTTCTCGACCTTCGGCGATCGCGAGCCGTCGTCCTCATCTTCTCGTCCAATCGCTGCCCGACGGCCAAGGCCTACGGGCACGGATGAACGCGCTCCAGCGGCGTTCGGCCCTCGCGGCGTCCAGCTCGTCGCGATCAACTCGAACGACCCGCATCTCTACCCCGACGAGAGCTACCCGCGGATGGTCGAGCGTGCCACCGAGGACGCCTACACGTTCCCGTACCTGGTCGACGACGGCCAGCGGGTCGCCCGGGCGTACGGCGCCGCCTGCACGTTCCACGTGTTCCTGCTCGACCGGGCGCGGCGGCTGCGCTACGAAGGCCGGTTCGACGACTCGCGGATCGACGATCGCGGGTCACCAGCCACGACCTCGAGAACGCGCTGGACGACGTGCTCGCGGGCCGCGAGGTCGCGGGTCCCGACGACCCGGCCGTTCGGCTGCAGCCTGGACTTCGTCTGAGGTGAACGGGCCGACCGCGCTGGCATCGACGCCACGGATCGGCCTGATCCATGGGACCGACCTGGGCGCGGCCGGACGCTTCCCGGCGGTGACGCTGGCGATCGGCGGAGCCTGGGCCACCCTCGTCGTCGCGCAGCTCTCGGGCGAGGCGGCGGCCCTCCACCACCACGCCCTGATCGAGGGCGGCGTCCCGCCCGCGCTGGCGATCCTGAGCTTCACGGTCGCCTGGCAGGTCATGGTGGTGGCGATGATGTGGCCGGCCAGCCTCCATGCCGTCGCCGCCGTCGGCCTGGCATCGCCGGCGACGCGCCGGGCCGCGGCCGGCCATCGCCGGCCTTTCTCGGAGCGTTCGCGATCGTCTGGGCAGGCTTCGGACTCGCGGCGTTCCTCGGCGACATGGTGCTCCACCGCGTCGTCGATGCCACGCCATGGCTCGCCGCCCGGCCATGGCTGATCGAGGCCGGCATCCTCGCGATCGCGGGCGCCTATCAGCTGACGCCGCTCAAGCGCCGGGCGATGGCCGCCTGCCGCGAGCCCGGCCAGCGGATGGCGATGCACGACGGAGCCGAACGGCGCGCTGGCCGGCTCGGCATCAGCCACGCGCTCGACTGCGTCGCGAGCTCGTGGGCGCTCATGCTGGTCATGTTCGGTGCCGGCTTCGCCAGCGTGCCGACGATGGCCGCGCTGACCCTGCTGATGGCCTACGAGGTGACCGGCCGGCACGGCCGACGGGCGGCGTCCGATGGCCGGGGTCCTGTTGCTCCTCGGCGCGCTGTGGGTCGTGGCGGCTCCGTTGCCGGGCTAGCGGCGACTAGCGCCCGCCGCGAACCCTCGGGAGTGGCGGCAGGCCGCGCTTGCCGTCGACCAGGAAATGCCGGAACCAGCTCTCGACGATCCGCAGGTTCTCGACGCGTCGGAACGGCGTCCCGGAGCGCGTCAGCTCATGCGTCTCCTCGGGAACGCGGAGCAGCCGGACCGGGCGCCGGTGCGAGCGCAGCACGGTGAACAGCGCCTCGGCCTGGGCGATCGTCGTGCGCAGGTCACGTTCCGAGTGCTGGATCAGCAGCGGCGTCCGGATGTCGGCGGCGTGCGCCAGCGGCGAGATCTCGCGGAAGTAGGCGGGATCGTCCCAGGGCGTCGCGTCGAACTCCAGCGCTCGCCCATTCGCCGCCGGCGATGTCGCCGGTCGTGAAGCAGGATGCCCATGTCGCTGACCGAGCGGCAGGTCATCGCCGCCGCGAAGCGCTGGTCGTGGGCGACGATCCAGTTGGTCAGGTAGCCACCATAGGAGCCACCGGTCACCCCGAGGCGCTCGGGATCGGCCAGCCCGTCCGCGACGAGCGCGTCGACGCCGGCCAGCACGTCCCGCATCGGGCCGGGACCCCAGTCGCGATGGTTGGCATCGTTGAACGCCTGGCCGTACCCCTCCGAGCCGCGCGGATTGCAGGCGAAGACGCCGATCCCGGCCGCCGCGAGGACCTGGAACTCCCAGATCGGCGCCCAGCCGTAGAGCGTGTGCGGGCCGCCGTGGATCTCGACGACCAGCGGCCGGGGGCCGTCACCGGCGGGGATGAACCAGCCCTCGATCGGCCGGCCATCGACCGTCACGTGGCGAACCTCCGGCCTGCGCAGCTCGAGCTCGCCGAGGACGTCGGCGTTGAGGGAGGTGAGCCGGCGCGGTCCGGTCTGCTCCTCGGTGTCGATGTCGAGGCGCCACAGGTCCGAGGGCGCGGTCGGCGTCGAGCGGAGGTAGGCGATCCGGGTGCCGACGACGGCCACCGGGACGGCATGCCATGCCGAGACGTAGTGGCGGCCGGTCGTCAGTCGCTCGAGGCGCCCGTCGTCGATGGCGATCCGCCACAGCTCGTAGGCGCCCTCGATCGGGGCTGCTGAACAGCAGCCAGTCACCGTCGGCCGATGCGACGAGCGACGGGGCCTCGCCGGGGACGAGGTCGCTGTTCATCCCGGAGCCGGGCATCAGGTCATGGCCGGCCGACAGGTTCCGACCGCCGCTCGCCCCGCTGCCGTCCGCCGGGAACAGCCAGATGTCGTTGCGGCTGCCGGCGCCACCCTCGTAACGATGGCCCAGGACGGCCAGGGTCCGGCCGTCCGGCAGCCAGGCCGGCCGGAAGAACTCGGAGCGGCGGCCGGTCGTGATCCGGGTCACGGACCGGTCATCGACGTCGACGACGTGGACGTCGCGGCCACGGATGAGATCCGAGTTCGTCCGCCGGTTGGAGGTGAACGCGACCCGCCGGCCGTCCGGCGACCAGGCCGGCTCGCCGTCGCCCGTCCGGCCGTCGGTGAGGCGGCTCGCCGTGCCGTCGGATGCATCGACGAGCCAGAGGTGGCCGATCCGGTCGTACGTGAAGCCCTTGCCGTTGAGCATGTACTCCAGGCGGTCGACGAACCGGTAGTCGGACAGCGGGATCGTCGGCTCGCCCTCGCGGGCCAGCCCGCGCCGCCGGCGATCCTCCTCGCGCGTCGCGCCATGGGATGTGCTGACGACCACCAGCCGGCTCCCGTCGGGCGACCATTCGAAGGCGTCGACACCGCGCGGGAGGTCGGTCAGGCGCCGGGCCTCGCCGCCGTCGAGGGGCAGCAGGTGGACCTGGTTGGCATCCTCGCGGTCGTCCGCGGCGCCGGCTGTCGGATCGTCGTCCTCGGTGTGCGCGCGACGATCGGAGATGAAGGCCAGCGTCCGGCCGTCGGGCGAGAACCGCGGTTGGCGATCGCGCCGCGTCCCGAGCGTCAGCTGCCGCGGGGCCTCCGAGCCGTCGGCCGGCACGATCCAGAGCGCCTGCCGGTAGCCGTCGTGGCCCGTGGCGACCGTCTGGACGGTCACGACCGTCAGCGAGCCGTCGGGTGACAGGCGGGGCTCGGTCGCGATGCGCAGGCGGTACAGGTCGTCGGGGCGGGGCGGGCGCGGCACGGCGATCCTCCGGATCGGGACGTTCGAAGTCTAGCGGGCTACCATCGGTCGACGATGGCCGACCAGCTCTCGCTGCGACTCGAGGCCGATCGGCTGCCCGATCTGCCGGACCTGCGGCCAATGCTCCCGCGCCCGTTGCCAGCGCCGTTCGACTCGGACGAGCACCTCTTCGAGCCGTGGTGGGGCGGCGAGCGGGCGCTCGTCTCGATCGGACCGGCCGATCGGCCGGGGACCGGCGAGGTCCGCGTCCGCGACCAGGCGGGCCGCGACCTGACCGCGGCGCTGCCGGAGCTGGCCGGGCTGGCCGTCCGGATCGCCGCGCGCTCGGCCATCCTCGACGGCGAGCTCGTGGTCGTCGACGCCGCGGGCCGGGCGGATTCGGCCGAGCTCGAGCGACGGCTCGGTGGCGCCACCGGCCGGCCGGCGGCCTTCCTCGCGTTCGACCTGCTGCACCTCGACGGCCGCTCCCTGTTGTCGCAGCCGCTGGTCCGCCGGCGGGAGGCGCTCCGCCGGGTGTTGCGACCCGGCGACGAAGTGGTGGCCGTGCCGGCCATCGCGACCGAGGGGATCGCCCTGTTCGAAGCCGCTGTCGCCCAGGGGATCGCGGGGATGCTCGCCCGGCAGCGCTCGAGCCCGTACCTTCCCGGCATTCGCAGCCGGCTGTGGCGCTACGTCGCGGCAAATCCCGTCGAGGTGTCGGGCGCCGACCTCGGGCCGCCGGTCGAGGGCCCGGCCGCAGCGCCGGTCATCGCGCTCATCAGCCGATTGCCCCTGGACCTTGGGGAGGAATGACAAGCGAACTGCCTTGCACGCCGCATTGACCGCTGAGACCTAGCTGGCCTTTCGCGCTGCCGCGATGAAGGCGCGCACGCCGGGGCGCTGGCCGTAGAGCAGGACCCCGGCGGCGTACATCCGCGAGGCGACGATCGCAACGACGATGATCGCCGCGACCAGCAGGCCGACCGACAGGAGCACCTCCCACGGCGGAACCGCCGAGACCATCAGTCGCGCGAGCATCACGAACGGGCTGAACGGCGGCAGGAACGAGGCGACGGCCACCCAGGTCCCACCGCCACCGCCGAGGGCCACGATCGCGGTCAGGTAGCCGGCCATCGCCAGCAGGCTGAGCGGCAGCGACAGTGTCTGGAGGTCGTCGGGGCGGCTGACGAACGAGCCCATCGCCGCGTAGATCAGGGCGAACAGCACGAAGCCGAGGAGGAAGAACACGCCGTAGCCGGCGAGGAGGCCCGGCGACAGACCGACGAGCGGCGCGCCCTCCGCCCAGCCGGGCCCCAGCAGAGCCTCGGCGATGCGGTCCTGGAACGCGATCAGGATCAGCGTCGGGACGGCGATCGCGACGTACTGGGTGAGGCCGGCCGCGCCGATCCCGACGACCTTCCCGGTCAGCAGCTGCCGCGACGAGGCGGCGCTGATCATCAGCTCCATCACCCGGCTGCTCTTCTCGGACGCGACGCCGGTGGCGACCCACATCCCGTAGATCACCACGGTGATGAACAGGAGGACGACGAACACGATGCCGAGGAAGCCGCGGCTGGCAGCCTCCTGCGGGTCGAGTCGCCGCCCGCCCTCCGTCGCGGTGTTGAGTGCCTCGACGTGGAAGCCCGGGGTGATGAACTGCCCGATCGGCGTCCCCGCAGGCAGATGAGCGCTCCAATCCAGCACGCCGATCCCGAACGCGGCGATCGCGAGGAGCTGGCTCCGCGCTCCGGTGACACCCTCGTTGGTATGGAACTCGACGTCGATCTGACCGGTGGGCAGGCGCTCGACCACGAGCATCCCGACGACCTGCCCGGACGCAAGGGCCGATTCGGCCGCGCCTCGATCCGACGTGCCCTCGAGACGGAAGGGCTTCTCCCAGGCGGCCGGGTCGGCGCCATCGGGCGGGATGTTGAGGACGCTGTCGGCGACCGTCGTGGCCCGGGACGCCAGCTCCGCGTCCGACGACACCACGGCGAGGCGGACGACCGTCTGGCGGTCCATCGCGCGGATGCCGATCGGGGCGAGTGCGACGAGCATCGCCAGGCCGGCCAGGACGAAGGTCGAGGCCACGAACAACGGGCTGCGGACGCGGTCGCGGTACTCGCGCCGGGCGATGATCCAGGCGTTCGGCAGGAGCGCGTCGCGGCCGGCCATCAGACGAGCCCGCCGGCGGTCAGGGCGGTCCCCTCGGGCACCAGGGACGTGCCCTCGTCGGCGGGGCGGCCGACATGCTCGATGAAGAGGGCTTCGAGGCTCGGCTCCTTGACCTCGAACCGCGACAGCGTGGCGCCATGTCCCAGGACCGCGGCCAGGATCGCTGCCGGGTCCGCCCCGGGGAGCATCTCGAGCTCGCCGCCGGACGCGTCGCGGCGAAGGGCCTCGACGCCGTCGAGGTCGGCCAGCCAGGCCGGTGCCGGGTCGCCGTCGAGGGCGATCCGGATCGTTCGCCGCCCACTGGCTCGCTTGAGGTCGCGCAGCCGCCCACCGGCGACGAGCCTGCCGCGGTCGACGATGCCGACCGACTCGCACATCGCCTCGGCCGTCTCCATCTGGTGCGTCGAGAAGATGAGCGTCCGGCCCCGGTCGCGGAGCTCCATGAACGCCTCGCGCAGCAGGATGAGGTTGACCGGGTCGAGGCCGGTGAACGGCTCGTCCATGAGCAGCACGTCGGGTCCGTGAAGGACCGCCGCGATGAACTGGACCTTCTGCTGGTTGCCCTTCGACAGCTCCTCGGCCCGCCGGTCGGCGTACTCGGGGATGCGGAAGCGGGTCAGCCAGGCGAGCGCCTCGCGCCGCGCGCGGTCAGGTGGCTCGCCGTACAGCGTGGCGTAGTAGACGAGCTGGTCGAGGACGCCCATCCGCGGATACAGGCCGCGCTCCTCCGGCAGATAGCCCCACGTCCGCCGGGGCAGCTGATCGGTCCGGCGACCGGCCCAGCGGATCTCGCCGTCATCGGCCTGCAGGATGCCGAGGCAGATCCGCATCGTGGTCGTCTTGCCGGCCCCGTTGGCGCCGAGAAAGCCGAACACCTCGCCGTCGGCGACCTCGAACGCCAGGCCGTCGAGGGCCGTGGTGGAGCCGAAGCGCTTGGTGACGTGGTCGATCTCGAGGCTCACCGTGCGGAGGATACCCCGGTTGTCAGGCGACCCACGTTCGGCCGGTGACCGTACGCACCACCTCCGCGAGGATCGCCGGCACGAGCGCGATGACGGCGACCACGGCCCAGTCCGAACCGTCGAGCGGGGTCGCGTGGAAGGCTTCCGCCAGCAGCGGCACGGACGGGATCAGCGCCTGGATGGCGATGACCGTGGCACCGGCCGCGACGAGGAACCAGTTGACCGGCAGCCGGTGGACGGGGGTGCGGAGGCTCCGGTTCGCATTGGCGCGCACGGCCTGGGCGCACACGAGAGAGGTGTACGCCAGCCATCGAGCGTGCTCGGCCGTGCCCGGATGGGTGGCCATGACCACGAGCGCCGCGATCGCGCTGTAGCCGCCGGCGACCGCGATCCGCGCCAGCAGGTCGTTGGTCAGTAAGGGCACGTTGCGCTTTCGGGGCCGGCGCAGCATCAGGTCGGGCTCGGCCCGCTCGAGCTCGAAGGCGACCGACGTAGCCGTGTCGATGAACAGCTCCAGCCACAGGATCTGGAGCGGCAGTAGCGGCTGGCCGAAGCCGTAGACCGTGGCGATGAGGATGAACCCGAGCAGCGCGACGTGGGTCGACAGCAGGAAGATCAGGCCCTTGAGGACGTTGTCGACGATCCTCCGGCCCTCCGCCAGGCCGTACATCAGCGTGGCGAAGGAGTCGTCCCCGAGGACGAGGTCGGCGGCCTCCTTGGCCACACCGGTCCCGGAGCCCATCGCCACCGCGACGTCGGCGCGGTGCAGGGCCGGGGCATCGTTCACGCCGTCGCCGGTGACGGCCACGGTTCGCCCCATCTCGCGAGCCACGCGGACGAGCCGCTCCTTCTGGTCCGGCGTGGAGCGCGCCACCACCTGGAGCTCGGGCAGCTCGCGTTCGAGCCGAGCGTCGTCCCAGCCGGCGAGCTCCGCGCCGACCACGATCCGTGGCTGCTCGATACCGGCCGCGGTCGCGATCGACATCGCCGTGGCCGGGTGGTCGCCGGTCACCACGATGACCTCGATGCCGGCGGTCCGCGCTTCGTGCAGGGCGTCCCGGATCCCCTCCCGCAACGGGTCGGCGAACCCGACCAGGCAGCGGATCGTCCACAGTCCGCTCTCGGCCTTCCGAGCGACCGCCACCAGGCGATCGCCGGCTGCCGCGCGCTCATCGACGATCGCGGTCCAGCCGGCATGCTCCGTGCCAGGCAGCGTGGCGAGCGAGAGCACGACTTCCGGGGCACCGATCGCGAGCTCCTCCAGCCCACCGCCGGGCTCGTCGTCCAGCATTGCCCGCGTGCGGGATAGCGGCCGTCCGTCCTCGGCTGGCACGCTGTCGACGAGCGTGGCAGGGTCGAGCCGCGGGTCACCACCGGCCGCCTCGACGGCGCGCGCGAGGGAGCTCGTGAACGAGCCGGCAGCCATCCCGTCGGCCCGGACCCAGGCATCGTCCTCGGCTCGCAACGCCTCGATGAGCCGCTTCGTCCTGGCGTCGCCGACGACGGGCCCGCCGAGGTCGGTGACCGACTCCACCTCGAGCCGGTTGCGGGTGAGCGTGCCGGTCTTGTCGGTGACGATGAGATCGATCGCCCCGAGCGTCTCCTCGGCGTTCAGGCGGCGAACGAGCACGCCGCGCCGGAGGAGCCGGTACGCGCCGAGGCCCATGATCACGGCGAGGAGGATCGGCGGCTCCTCGGGGATGGCGGCGATCGCCGCCGAGACGCCGGCGAGGATGTTCGCCCCGGCGTCCTGGCCGCGGACGAACCCGAGGGTCGTCACGATCGCGATGAGCCCGATCGCCACCACCAGCAGGATCCGGACAAGACGGTCGAGCTCGAGCTGCAGCGGCGAGCGGCGCCGCTCCTGGCCACCCAGGCGCCCGGCGATCCGTCCGACCTCGGTCGCCGTGCCGATCGCCACGACGACTCCCTCGCCGCGGCCGGCGACCACGCTCGTCCCCGCGTACGCCACGCCGTAGCGATCGGCCAGCGTGGCATCGGACGCGATCGCGTCGGTCGTGGCCGGTTCCGGTACCGATTCCCCGGTGAGCACGCTCCGATCGATCGACAGGCGATCGACCCGCAGCAGGCGGAGATCGGCCGGAACGACGTCCCCGGTCCGGAGCAGCACGATGTCACCGGGCACGAGGCCGGAGGCCGCTATCTCGTCGACGATGCCCGCCCGACGCACACGCGCGGTCGGCGCGCTGGCCTCCCGGAGGGCTTCGAGCGCGCGCTCGCCGCGGTACTGGGTGACCACGTCTGCGCCGACGATCGGCAGGAGCGCGATGAGCACCAGCAGACCGTCACGTGTCTCGCCGAGCGCGATCGCCAGGACCCCGGCGACGATCAGCAGGATCACGAACGGCTCGGTCACCGCGTCGAGCAGCAGTCGTGGGAGGGCGGTCCGCGGCGGCGGCTCGAGCTCGTTCGATCCGGCAGCTTCGGCGCGGCTTGCGACCGCGTCGAGGGACAGGCCGGTCGCCCGGTCCACGCCCAGCTCGGCGGTCACGGAGGGTCCGTCGAGTGCGTGTGCCCGGGCTCCGATGTCGGTCGCAGCCGCCACCGGCCCGCGTTCGGCGGGCATCGCTCCTGGTGTCATCGCACCCGATCATCGGCGAACGGCGTACGATCGGCCAGTGACCAACAGCACGCCAACCACGATCCACGCGGATCGTTCGGGCGGTCGACTCGAGATCGTCTGGGGCGACGGCCACGCGACCAGCTATGACGTGACCACGCTCCGCTGGCTGTGTCCCTGCGCGTTCTGTCGCGGCGAGGCCGGCATGCCGGGCTGGCTGGACAGCGATCCGACGCTGACCGAGGAGCAGACGCGGCTGGTCGACGTCGTGCTCGTCGGCGGCTACGCGATCGCGCCGTCGTGGGCCGACGGCCACCACACCGGCTACTACACGTTCACGATGCTGCGCGACCGCTGTCCGTGCCCGGAGTGCACGGCACGTCGAGCCTCGCGCCCGCAGTCCGTCACCGTCGCCGACCGCCATGAGGAGCACGCATGATCGTCGTCACCACACCGTTCCTGTCCGGCCACCGCGTGGTCGAGAGCCGGGGCATGGTCTTCGGGCTCGTCGTCCGGAGCCGCGGCCTCGGCGGCAACGTCATGGCCAGCCTCCGCTCCCTCGGCGGTGGCGAGATCCACGAGTACACGAGCCTGCTCGAGGACACCCGGCGCCAGGCGCTCGACCGGCTGGTGGCCAACGCCACGCTCCTCGGCGCCAACGCGGTCCTGTCGATGCGCTTCGACAGCTCGGAGCTGTCGGGGACCATGAGCGAGATCGTGGCCTACGGGACCGCGGTGGTCGTCGAGCCGGACGCCGGCGCGGCCCGGCCCGGGAACGACCAGCTCGAATGAACGGCGGCCTCAGCCTGGCCCGCATCCTGGTCATCGTCGGGGGCCTGTGCATCATGGTCCTCGGCCTCTACCTGATCGTGCTGCCCGGCGGGGCCGGCACCGTCATCGGGCTGTGGACCGTGCTCGGCGGCATCGCCCTCGTCGTGGGCGCGCTCATCGAACGGATCCGCTACCGCTCGGAGGCGACGGATCGGGCCGGGACCCCCGCCGGGCCGGCCGGTGGCGAGCCGATCGGCACGGCCCTCGAGCCCCGGTTCCGGCGGACGGACGAGATCTTCACCGACCCCACATCGGGCCACCTGATGCGGGTCTGGATGGACCCCGGAACGGGCGAACGGCGGTACGTTCCCGAGGGCTGACCAGGGCGGGCGTGCTATCCTCGGCGGCCGGGTCGCCCACGTCGGCGGCCCTGCCCACGAGGACCCGAAACCAGTCGATGGCCGCGATCGATCCGGGCGCCCCCGCCCGTCCCGCCCGACCGGCAGTGCCGCCCCGGCCACGTCGGGCGACCCGTCCGAAGGCGACGTTCCCCTATCTGAACCGAGAGCTGTCCTGGCTCGAGTTCAACGCCCGCGTCCTGCACGAGGCCCGCGACGAGCGGAACCCCCTGCTCGAGCGGGTGAAGTTCCTGGCGATCTTCGCCGGCAACCTCGACGAGTTCTTCCAGGTCCGCATCGCCGGCCTGCGCCAGCAGGTCGACGTCGGCAAGGTCGCGCCATCGCCCGACGGCCGGACGCCCGAGGAGCAGCTGGCGGCCGCCCGCGAGCGAGTGCTCGGCCTCGTGGCGGACCATTCGGTCATCTTCGCCGCGATCCGGCGTGAGCTCGCCGCGGAGGGTGTCGAGCTCGTCGATTACGCGGCCATCCCCGAGCACCACGAGATGCTCCGCCAGCGCTTCCTCGACGAGATCTTCCCGGTCCTCACGCCACTGGCCGTCGATCCGGGTCATCCGTTCCCGTACATCTCGACGCTGAGCCTGTCGATCGCGGTCGGGCTGCGCGATCCCGAGACCGGCGAGCTCGGCTTCGCCCGGGTCAAGGTGCCGCAGATCCTGCCGCGCCTGTTCGAGGTCGAGCCGTCGCGTTTCGTGTTGCTCGACCAGATCATCGAGGCCAACCTCGACGCGCTGTTCAGCGGCATGGAGGTCGAGGAGCACCACCTCTTCCGGGTGACCCGCAATGCCGACTTCGAGATCGAGGAGGACGAAGCGGACGACCTGCTCCTCGCGATCGAGGAAGAGCTCCGGCGGCGCCGCTTCGGGAATGCCGTGCGGCTCGAGGTCGAGCGCTCGATGCCGCCCGCGACCCGCGCCCTGCTGCTGCGTGGCCTGGGCCTCGGTGAGACGGACTGCTACGACGTCAGCGGGATGCTCGACCTGACCGGGCTGTGGGCGATCACCGAGCTCGACCGGCCCGACCTCAAGAACCCGCCGTGGTCGCCGGTCACGCCGCCACGCCTCCTGCCGCCCGACGACGACGAGCCGGCCGACGTGTTCGCCGCGATCCGGGCGGGCGACATCCTCGTCCACCACCCGTACGAGTCCTTCGCCGCCTCGACCGAGCGGTTCATCCGGCAGGCGGCCGATGACCCCGACGTCCTCACGATCAAGCAGACCCTGTACCGGACGTCCGGCGACTCCCCCATCGTCCAGTCGCTGATCCGGGCCGCCGAGCGGGGCAAGCAGGTCGTCGTGCTGGTCGAGATCAAGGCGCGCTTCGACGAGGAGGCGAACATCCTGTGGGCACGCCGTCTCGAGCGGGCGGGCGCCCATGTCGTGTACGGGCTGGTCGGGCTCAAGACGCACTCGAAGACCGCGCTGGTCGTCCGGCGCGAGGGCTCAGGGCTGCGCCGCTACGTCCATATCGGGACGGGCAACTACAACCCGCGCACCGCACGCCTGTACATCGACCTGGGCCTTCTGACGGCCCGGCCGGAATTCGGCGCGGACGTCACCGACCTGTTCAACAACCTGACCGGGCTGTCGCGCCAGCGGTCGTTCCGGCGGCTGCTGGTCGCGCCTCATAGCCTGCGCACCCGCTTCCTCGACCTCGTCGAGCGTGAGATCGGCCAGGCCCAGGCCGGCCGACCGGCACGGATCGTCCTGAAGCTCAACGCGATCGTCGACGTCGCGAGCATCGAGGCGCTCTACCGGGCCTCGAACGCCGGCGTCCAGATCGACATGATCGTTCGCGGCGCATGCTCGCTCCAGCCCGGGCTGCCCGGGGTTTCCGAGCGGATCCGCGTGCGCTCGATCATCGGTGAGTTCCTCGAGCACTCGCGGATCTGGAGCTTCGAGAACGGCGGCGAGCGCGAGTGGTACATCGGCTCGGCCGACCTCATGGACCGCAACCTCGACCGCCGGGTCGAGGCGGTCGCCCCGGTCGAGGATCACGAAGCGCAGGCCCGCCTGGCGAATATCATCGATGTGATGCTGGCCGATGACCGCCGGTCCTGGCAGCTCCAGCCGGACGCATCGTGGGTCCGCACCGAGACGCTCGAGGGCAGGGAGGGCACGATCGACACGTTCGAGACGCTGAAAGAGGACGCGCTGGCCCACGGCCACGTCGTTCCGACCCCCCACCGGCCGGGCGCCGGCAGCGGCTCGCTGGATCCGAGGGCGTGAGCGCAGCCACCAGGCATCCGGTCGAGGTCGAGCTCAAGTACAGGGTCGTCGACCTGGCTGCCGCCGAGCGCTACCTGGTAGCGGACGAGATCGGCGGGTTCAGCGGGACCGCCGCGCCGCGTTCGACGCAGCTCGAGGATCGCTACGTCGACACCGCCGACGGCGCCATGGCCCGGGCCGGCTTCGCCGTCCGCCTGCGCCAGTCCGGCCGCGGCACGATGGTCTCGATCAAGTCACTGGCCAAGACGAACGGCGCGGGTGGCTCCTCGCGGCGCGAGGAGATCGAAGGTCCGGCCGACCGGACGGCGGGACCGCTCGAATGGCCGGCATCGGATGCGCGGTCGCTCGTGCTCGAGCTGGCCGGCGACGCCCCGTTGGTCGAGCTCGTCACCATCCGCCAGCTGCGCCGGAAGCGCGTCGTCCGTGATGGCGACACGCGGGTCGAGCTCAGCCTCGACGAGGTCGACGTCGTCGCCCGGTCACGCGTGGTCGACCGCTTCGTCGAGCTCGAGGCCGAGCTGGTCAAGGGCGACGAGGCACGGCTGACGGGCCTGTCCGAGGTCTTTGTCGCCGACCCGGGCCTGGCCCCCTCGACCGGCAGCAAGTTCGAAGCGGCCATGTCGGCCGTGCGGGCCGGCAGCAGCCATCACGGCACGGCCGAAGCGGCGCTCGAGGCCGTCGCCGCCGCCGAGACGGGGGACGCAGCCGGGTCGGAGGCACGGCCGACGCGATCGCG
Source organism: uncultured Chloroflexia bacterium (assembly GCA_963842695.1). Classification (GTDB taxonomy): domain Bacteria; phylum Chloroflexota; class Limnocylindria; order Limnocylindrales; family CSP1-4; genus SPCO01. The sequence goes on along the minus strand of CAWJHK010000004.1, from coordinate 34,178 downwards.
ACATCGGGGAAGCCCCGGACCCGGACGTCGACGACGAAGGACGCCGCCACGGAAACGGAGGCGACGGCGCCGGCCCACATCGATGTCGTCCCGACGACCTCCGACATCATCAGCGAGGCGCTCGAGGAGCCATCGCAGGCGGACAACCGGCTGGTCGTCGGGCGCACGCCCGGCGTCACCGCCGACGACCACGTCGCCGAAGCCGGCCGCAAGGTCATGCGCTTCCACCTCGCCCGGATGATCGCGCGCGAGGCGGGCGTCCGCGACGGCAAGGATCTCGAGGATGTCCACGCGATGCGCGTCGCCACCCGCCGCCAGCGCGCGGCCTGGCGGGTGTTCGGCTCGTCGTTCCGCGCGCGTCGGACGAAGCGGTACCGCAGCCGTCTCCGCGAGGTCGCTACACGCCTCGGTGCCGTCCGTGACCTCGACGTCCTGCTCGAGGCGGCCGATGCCTACCGCGCCGACCTGCCGGTCACCGAGCAGCGGGCCCTCGAGCCGTTGCTCCGCGACTGGCACGAGCATCGCGACGACGCCCGCGTCCTCCTCGTCCGCGAGCTCGATTCGGACGGCTATCGGCGCTGGCTCGACGACTACCGCGACTTCGTGCGGACCGAGGGCGCCGCGGTCCTGCCTGTCCTGCCGACGCAGCCCCACCGCATCAAGCGACACGGCCGCCTCGCAGATCTGGAACGCCTACGAGCAGGTCCGCGGCTACGAGGCCGTCCTCCGCTGGGCCGATGTCGAGACGCTCCACGAGCTGCGGATCGCCGGGAAGTGGCTGCGCTACACGCTCGAATTCGTCCGCGAGGCGCTCGGCGACGACGCCGCGACCGCTGATCGCGCGCGTGACGGCGCTCCAGGACCACCTCGGCCTGATGAACGACGCCGACGTCTCGGCCTCGATGGCCCGCACCTTCCTCGTCGAGCACGCCGGCGACCTGTCGCCGCTCGAGAGCGCGGCGATCGGGCGCTACCTGGTCAGCCGCGAGCGCGAGGTCGCGCGCCTGCGACGGTCGATCGGGGCGCCCTGGCGCGGCGTGGCCGGAGTCACGTTCCGGCGCACAGCTCGGGCGGGTCGTCGCCGGCCTGTAGTTTCCTCGGTCAATTCGGCGTGGCAATGCGGCTCGACAAGGTCAGGCTCGCCAGCCGTGGGCGAGCTCGGCTAGCCGGTCGCGCCAGGCGGCGCCTGCGTGGGCTACCGCGAGCACCGCCCCCTCGCGCACGCCGGCATCCGAGACGCGGATCCGGTCCGCCCCGTAGCGATCGAGGATGGCGGCCACGATCGCGCCGCCGGCCGGGAGGATCCGGGCACGCACCGGGTTCAGCAGGTGTCGTTCAGCGGCGGCGGCGGCAGGCTCGGAGCCGAGGATCGCCTCGACCTCGTCGATCCGCTCGCGCGTGAGCATCCGATCGATGGCCGCGGCAGGCAGGACCTTGACCAGGTTCGACGCGGTCCCGCCGACCGCCACGATCTCGCTCGGCCGCGCATCCGGTGCGTCCCCGACAGCGGCCGACGCAGCCGATCGCATCGCGCCGACCTCGTCCGGGGTCGGTGGGTCGCTGGACGACGAACCGATCGGTCAGCGTCGCGGACCCGAGCCGCAGACCGGCCGCCCGCGCCGGCCGGCCGGCATCGACCACGCAGAACTCCGACGAACCGCCACCGACGTCGACGACGAGGGTCTCGTGGACGACCGGCATGCCCTCGGTCACGCCGATGAGCGTGAGGAATGCCTCCTCCTCGTGCGTGACGACGTACAGGGGCGTGCCGCTGGCGGATACGACGTCGTGGACGATGGCGGCCGAATCCGCCGCCCGGCGGATCGGCTCGGTGCCGAGGAACGTGATGTTCGTCGCCCCGAGCCGCCGGGCCGACTCCCGCGTAGCGGACGAGCGTTGCCGTCAGCTCTGCGCGACCGGCACGACCGAGGTAGCCGCGCTCACCGACCGCGTCGCCGAGACCCAGGAAGACCGACTCGTCGGCGATCACCTCGAGTCGGTGCGCCGCGACAGCCGCGACGAGCAGGTGGACCGAGTTCGAGCCGAGGTCGACCGCGGCGCCGACGGTCGGTCCCTGGTCCGCCGGCATCGAAGCGATGGGTCCGCGGCGCGATCAGGACGACGCGTCGTCGGTTGACGGGTGCGGCGGGCTGGCGTCGCGGGACGCGTGGACGCGGGGCGGGTGGTCCCGGCCTTCTTCGGGGCGGCCTTCCCGGTCGAAGCTGCGCCGCGTCGACGTCGCCGGCTTCGCCGCCGTCGTGCGGCTCGGTCGCGGTGCCGGCCGACCGCGACGCGGACGTCGAGCGTGAGGAGGTCGTCCGGCGGGCGGCGGGCTTGGCCGCGGCGGTCGGCGGCGCTTGCTTGGCCGCTGGCTTCGCTGCGGCCGGCTTCTTCGCAGCTGGTTTCTTCGCAGCTGTCGAGGTGGCGGACGAGCTCGTGGTCGCGGCCTTCACGGTGACGGGCTTCGCAGGGGCTGGTTTCGCCGGGGTCGCCGCGGTGGTCGCAGTCGTTGTCGCCGCCTTCGCCGTCGATGGCTTCCGTGTTGCCGTCTTGCGGCGTCGCGGGCTTCCGCACGGCCGGCTTCCTGGCGGCCGGCTTCCGCACGGTCCGGTTTGGTCGTAGACGCCGGCGTCGCGGCAGCAGCCGGCGCGGCCTTCGGGGCCGCCGCTGGCCGTACTCGCCGCGGCGGGCGTGTCGTCCGCGCGCTCGCCGATCGGCGAGCCGGTGCTCGCCGTCGCCTGGTCGTCGGACTTCGCCGCGCTCGAGGCGGACCGCGTCGTCGGAGTGCGGACCGGGGCGACGGCCTGGCCGGCCTGCGCCGCAGCCGACCCGACCCGTTTCGCCGCTCCCGACGCGGCACCCGACACGGACCCGGCCGCGGACGCCGCCAGGGCGGCGACGCGGGCGGCGAGCCCGGCGACCTCGGTCTCGGCGTCGGCCACCTGGCGGCGGCGCTTGGCGACCTGCTTCCGGCCCTTCGTCCCGAGGGCGGCAGCCAGCTGGCGCATTCGCTTGGTCTCGGTCTTGCGCGCCGCCGCGAGCCGCTTCTCGAGCTTGTGCAGCTCCCTGGCAGCGCCCGGAGACCGGCGTGACGACGCCCGCGGCATCGACGACCACGTCGGAGACCGTGTCGATCACGACCCCGGTCCGGCTCCTGTTCGCCCCACCCCGTCGTCACCCTTGGCCATCGATCGCCCTCCGTTCAGCGGTGCGCCTCGCCGAGCGCCGTCCGGCGGCGTCGAGCGACGACGCCGGCGCACGCAAGACGGCAAGTCTGCCACGCCGTCGACGGTCGGGACCGGATGCGTTCACCCGACGCGAGCTGGTCGACCTCGCCTGGGGACCGGACGCGCGACATCGGCCTTCGCGCGGTCGACGTCCACGTCCACTGGCTCCGCTCGAAGATCGAGCCCGAGCCGGCCGACCCGCGCACCTCGTGACCATCCGCGGTTTCGGCTACCGGCTCGATCCCGGGCCGTTAACGAACCCTTAACACGCGGCGAAAGCGGCGTTCATCGCCCGCTCGACCGTGGAGCGGTCAGAACGGAATGGAATGCCCGAAACCCGGGACCGCGTGCCCAGACACACGGCCCACAGGAGGAACGACTAGTGACACCTCGATGACCAAGCCGATCGGAGCTCTCGCGGTCGTCGCGACGATCGCGCTCGCGCGCCTGCTCGAGCAGCGGAGCCAGCACCGCCCCGTCGGCGGCCGCCCCGACCAGCGGCGGCGCTCGCCGGCACGCCGCCAGCGACCGCGCCCGAGCGCCGCCGCCAGCGGGGCCGCCCTGACCGGCACGATCACCATCGACGGCTCGAGCACCGTCTATCCCGATCACCGAGGCCGTCGCCGAGGACTTCCAGAAGGCCAACCCCGGCGTCGAGGTGACCGTCGCCGAGGCCGGGCACCGGCGGCGGCTTCAAGAAGTTCTGCACCGGCGAGACCGACATCAACGACGCGTCGCGCCCGATCAAGGAGGACGACGCGGCCGAAGGCGCGGCGTGCAAGACCAACAACATCGGCATACGTCCAGCTCCAGGTCGCGATCGACGGCCTGACCGTCGTCGTCAACCCGAGCAACACGTGGGCGACGTGCCTGACGCTCGAGCAGCTCAAGACGATCTACGGGCCCGACTCGCCGCAGAACCTGACCTGGAACCAGGTCGATCCGAGCTTCCCGAACGAGCCCGTCGTCCGGTTCATGCCGGGCGCCGACTCCGGGACGTTCGACTACTTCACCGAGGTCGTCAACGGCAAGGTCGACGAGTCGACCTCGTTCGCGACCGCAGTCGGAGGACGACAACGTCCTGGTCACCGGCGTCGCCGGCGACGCGAACGCGATCGGCTACTTCGGCTACGCCTACTACGTCGAGAACAAGGACAAGCTCAAGGCGGTCGGCGTCGACGGTGGCAGCGGCTGCGTCGAGCCGACCGACGCGACCATCGCGACGGCACGTACAAGCCGCTGAGCCGGCCGCTGTTCATCTACCCGAACACCGGCAAGGCCAAGGCGTCGCCGGCCCTCGCCGCGTTCGTCGACTACTACCTCGCCAACGCCGCACGCTGGCGGCCGAGGTCGGCTACGTGCGCGGTGCCCGGACGCGTCATCGCCCAGCAGCAGCTGCGAACTGGACCACCGCCGTCCCGAAGTAGCGACGCGAGCGAGGACGCGACGCACCGGCCGACTCGGACGGGCGGTGCGTCGTGCGTACCGCTGAGTCCCGCTAGGCGACGGACTCGGACGAGCCGATGACTGCCGGACGGATGGACCTGACGCGGCGTCGCCCGTGGTCCGAACGGATCATCGAGACGTTGCTGTTCGCCGCGGCCGCCCTCGGCGTCATGACGACGATCGGGATCGTCGTGATCCTCGTCGTACCAGACGCTCCTGTTCTTCCAGCAGGTCAGCCCGATCGACTTCCTGACCGGGACGGTCTGGTCGGCCTCGATCCAGCCCTACCAGTTCGGCGTCCTGGCGCTCGTCAGCGGGACGCTTCTCGTCGCGGTCATCGCGATGGTCATCGGGACGCCGCTCGGGCTGCTGTCCGCGATCCTGCTCTCCGAGTACTCGACCACCGCGATCCGCAACGTCGTCAAGCCGGTCCTCGAGACGATCGCCGGCATCCCGACCATCGTCCTCGGCTTCTTCGCCATCAACTTCCTGTCGCCGGATGTCCTCAAGCCGATCTTCGGCGTCGAACATCGGCATCTTCTCGGCGCTGGCGGGCGGCATCGTCGTCGGGATCCTCATCACGCCGCTGATCGCGTCGATCTCCGAGGACGCGATGCGCGCCGTCCCGCGCGGCCTGCGCGAAGGCGCCTACGCGATGGGCGCGACCAAGTTCGAGGTCGTCCGCAAGGTCGTCGTCCCGGCCGCCGTCTCGGGGATCATGGCCTCGATCATCCTGGCCATGAGTCGCGCCGTCGGCGAGACGATGGCCGTCGTCCTCGCCGTCGGGACCCAGCCGCAGTTCTCGTTCAACCCGCTCGAGAGCGTCCAGACGATGACCGCGTTCATCGTCCAGATCGTCCAGGGCGAGACGCTCGCAGGGCTCGATCCAGTTCCTGTCGCTGTTCGCGGTCGCGATGGTCCTGTTCGTCATGACGCTTCGTCCTCAACCTCGTCAGCGCCTGGTTCGTCCGCCGCTACCGGACGGCCTACTGATGGCTCGACCACCACGCGCCGTCACCGCGACGGCGCCGCCGCGCTTCGAGCCGGCGCTCATGCGCCGGAAGCGCAACGGCACGCATCTTCTACGGCGCCTGCCTGCTCGCGATCGCGATCCTCATCCTCGCGCTCATCGCCCTGCTCCTCAACGTCCTCGTCGTCGGCCTGCCGTGGCTCGACCTGGACTTCATCACCGGCATGCCGTCGCGCCGGCCGACCCAGGCCGGGATCCTGCCCGCGCTCGTCGGCTCGATCCAGCTCGCCATGATCGTCGCGGCGATCACCTTCCCGATCGGGATCGGCGCCGCCGTCTACCTCGCCGAGTACGCGCCCGACAATCGCTTCACCCGGCTGCTCCAGACGAACATCAGCAACCTGGCCGGCGTGCCGTCGATCATCTACGGCATCTTCGGGCTGGCCATCTTCGTCCGGCTGCTCGGGCTTCGGGCCCGTCCTCTTCTCGGGGGCGGCGACGCTGGCGCTGGTCATCCTGCCGCTCGTCATCATCGCCAGCATCGAGGCGCTCAAGGCCGTCCCGCAGGCGCAGCGCGAAGGCGCCTACGCGCTCGGCGCCAGCCGCTGGCAGATGGTCCGCGGCTCGGTCCTGCCGGCGGCGGCGCCCGGGATCATGACCGGCATCATCCTGGCCATGGCCCGCGCGATCGGCGAGGCGGCCCCGCTGGTCGTCGTCGGCGCCGCGGCGTTCGTGACCTTCGCTGCCGCAGCCGTTCCAGGGCGGCTTCACCGTGCTGCCGATCCAGGTCTTCAACTGGGCGCAGCGACCGCAGGCCGACTTCCAGGGCATCGCGGCCGCGACGATCATCGTCATCCTCGTCCTCATCTTCATCCTGAACCTGCTCGCGCTGATCGTCCGCGCACGCCTGTCCAGGCACATCCAGTGGTAGAGGAGACGCCCGTGAACGCCGTCGAGGCCGAGACCAGCTCGACGCACGCGGTCGACGGCCGGTCCGTCCGCGCCGGATCCCGACCATCCAGATCGCGACCGATCCGCCGCGCCGGCGTCGGCCGAGCGCGACCGAGCACGGTCCCGACGAGACGGTCGATCGAGCTGCGCGACGTGTCCTGCTACTACGGCTCGTTCCGGGCCGTGAAGGACGTCTCGGTCACGGCCGCCAAGCGCCAGGTCACCGCGCTCATCGGGCCGTCGGGCTGCGGCAAGTCGACGCTCCTGCGGACCATCAACCGGATGAACGACCTCGTGCCGAGCTTCCGGGCCGACGGCGAGATCCTGCTCGACGGCCAGGACCTGTACGGCAGGCCGTCGATCCGGTCGCCGTCCGGCGGCGGGTCGGGATGGTCTTCCAGAAGCCGAACCCGTTCCCGAAGTCGATCTACGACAACATCGCGTTCGGGCCGCGGATCAACGGCTTCAAGGGCGAACATGGACGAGCTCGTCGAGGGTAGCCTGCGCAAGGCCGCGCTGTGGGACGAGGTCAAGGACAAGCTCAAGCAGTCCGGGATGGCGCTGTCCGGCGGCCAGCAGCAGCGGCTGTGCATCGCCCGGACGATCGCCATCGAGCCCGAGGTCATCCTGATGGACGAGCCGTGCTCCGCCCTCGACCCGCGCTCGACGCTCCAGATCGAGCAGCTGATGGCCGAGCTCAAGAAGCGAATACACGATCGTCATCGTCACCCACAACATGCAGCAGGCGGCGCGCGCCTCGGACGTGACGGTGATGATGACGATGGATACGACGATCGCGCCGGGTATCGTCGTCGAACAGGGCGAGACGGTCCAGATCTTCACGAACCCGACACGACCAGCTGACCGAGGACTACGTCTCCGGTCGCTTCGGCTGAGGCATCGGATGACACGAGCGACCGCCGTCGAGGAGACGCCATGGACGCTCAGATCGATCGATCCTCGACGACGCGGCCGGGGCCGAGCGCGATCACGTCGCCGGCGCCGCGCGAGGCGCTCGACCGCGAGGAGCACCTCATCCGCGACGCGGTCCTGCGGATGGGTGCCCTCGTCGAGGCGGCCATCCGCGAGGCGGCCCGCGCGCTCGTCGCGCACGACGCGGCGCTGGCGCTCGACGTGATCAAGGGCGACGCGATCATCAACGAGGCGCAGCGCGGCGTCTCGCGGCTGATCTCGGTCACGATCGCGACCCAGCAGCCGGTCGCCCGCGACCTGCGCTACCTGCTGACCCTCGACCACGTGACCTACGAGCTCGAGCGGATGGGCGACCACGCCGCGTCGGTCGCGAAGGCCGTCATCAAGCTCGCCCCCGAGCCGCCGCTCGCGCAGGCTACGTCCACCTGCCCGAGATGGCCGAGCGGGCCGCGGTCCTCGTCCACGGCGTGCTGCGCGCGCTGGTCGAGTCGGATGCGGTCAAGGCGCGCGAGATCGCGGTCGAGGACGACGAGATCGACCGCCTCTACCACGCCACGTTCGACGAGGTCGTCGAGCTCATGCGCGCCGACCCGGCCAACGTCGAGCGCGGGACGCGGATCATCATCGCGTCGCACTACCTCGAGCGGATCGGCGACCGGGCGACGAACATCGCCGAGGACGTCGTCTATCTCGTGACCGGCGACGTCGAGGACCTCAACCCGTGACCGGCGCGACGGGTACCCTGTCGGGATGGCCGAGCTCCACCTCCTGCGCCATGCCGACGCCGGCGACCCGGAGGCCTGGACGGCGCCGACGAGGCCCGGCCGCTGTCGGGCAAGGGCGAGAAGCAGGCCGATCGGCTCGGGCGGTTCCTCGCCGGGGTCGGGTTCGCGCCGGACGCGATCATCACCTCGCCGAAGCTGCGGGCGCTGCAGACCGCCGAGATCGTCGCCGAGGCGCCTCGGGCATGCCCGTTCTCGATCGACGACCGGCTGGCCGGCGGCCTCGAGCTCGGACGACGCTCGAGGCGATCCTGCGCGACGCGGGCGACCCCGACGCGACCGGTCCTCGTCGGCCACGACCCGGACTTCAGCGAGCTCGTCGCCGAGCTGACGGGGTCGTCGCGAGCTCGACGATGCAGAAGGGCGCGATGGCCCGGATCGACATCGACCGGCCGCTCGCGGCCGGGGCCGGGACGCTGCGCCTGGCTCGTCCCGCCGGACCTGCTCAAGCCCGGGCCGCTGAGCCGCCGCGTCAGCCCGCGAGCGTCATCGCCCGGTCGGGCCGGAGCAGGAACGGCGGCAGGTGCGCGGCGCAGGTTCGAGAGCGGCAGGACGTCGTGGTGGAGCTCGATGCCGAGCGACTCGGTCATGAACCGGCGTCGCGCCTCGATCCGCGCCCAGGCCTCCGGGTAGCCGGCGGCGAACGCCGCGCGCAGTGACGTCGTCGGCGAGCGCGACGCCGTCCTCGATGTTGGTCGTGAAGTAGTCCGTCCCGGTCGCCGGGATGACGTCGACCTGGAACGCCATCCCGGACCGGAGCTCGACGGTCGAGCCGCGCCGCGATCGGCGAGTTGATCCACTCGTCGAGGCCGATCAGGTGGCCGGGGTTGAGGAAGATCCCGAAGAACGGGTCGCCGAGGTGGCGCATCGACGATGTCGTAGCAGCGCGCCGCCGGTCTGGCCGATCGCGCAGCGCGCCGTACCACTCGGCGACCGCCTCGAAGTAGGGCGCCGACGAGGCGCTCGACGTAGTCGCCGATGCCGCCGGCAGCTCCGTCGCGTCCTCGACGACGAAGCCCGCCCGGCAGTCGAGCGCACCCCACACCCCGAACGCGACCGTGAACCGGTCGCCGCGCTCGATCGGCCGGTCGCCCGGGCTCAGCAGCCCGAGCGTCGCGCGCGGGCCGGCGGTCAGCATCAGGTGGCACGACAGCGGCATCCCGTTCCACTCGAGCAGGCGGACGGCCTCGCGCTCGGTCATCCCGGGCCGCAGCCCGGTCAGCAGCCGGCGGACCCCGTTCGAGGTCTGGCAGGCGGCGTACTCGAGCATCGCCAGCTGCTCGACCTCGTTGATCGACCCGCAGCCCGTCCGCCGCGTCGATGAGCAGGTCGGTCGCGTTCTCGACCAGGCCGCCCGGCCCGGTCAGCCGCGCGCAGCTCGTCGACGATGAACGACGGCGCGTCGATCGAGGTCGCGGCTCGGCGTACGTCTTCCAGCCGATGACCCCGACGCGGCTCCCCGGCCCGATCCCCTCCCCGGCGAGGATCGTCGGCCAGCGGCCGCGACCGGTCGCGCGGCTGGCCGGGCAGGCTCAGGTCCTGGAACAGCTCGCGGCGCATCGGCAGCGGTGCCGCACCGGCCATCCCGTAGCACTCGTTGCCGACCAGGATCGAGCGGCTCGCCGTCCGGCCCGACGATGAGCGACGGCCTCCTCGAAGCGCGGATCGAAGCCGGTCAGCCAGGCCAGGTTCGCGCTGTGCTCGCGGTCGGCGTAGACGACCAGCCGGTCGTAGCCGCGCGCGTCGGCCCGCTCGCGCAGCGCGTGCCAGGCGCGCCGGCGTAGAGCGACGCGGGCAGCTCGCGGCTCGCGCTCGGGCATCCCGAAGTCGGGCAGGTCGATCGGCGGCGAGGCGGGCGCGGCGGGTCGCGATCGTCACGGTTCGCTTCGCGCGGCGTACCAGGGCCGGATCGCGGTCGCGCCGCGCTCGATGATGACGAACTGGTCGGCCGGCGCGTCGCAGCCACGGCCGTGCTCGCCGTCCGGCCACGTGACGCGCACCTCGGCCGACGTCGCCGGGCCCAGTCCGACGTGGGTCCAGCCGAGCTGGCCGCCGGCGTGGCCGCCACCGACCGTCAGCTCGCGCCGCGGACGTCAGGTCGCCGACCTTGACCTCGATCCAGGCGCCGATCGCGTCGCGGTTCGGGCCCGGCTGCGTCGAGCCGGAGCGCCGAGCCAGTGGCCCATCGGCGTCGGGCTGCGCCGCCGTCCCCGAGCCCGACGTTCCGCCAGACGCATCACCGGGTCACGATAGTTGACCTCGACGAGGTCGAGCAGGCCGTCGAGGTTGAGGTCGGCGAGGGCGGCCCCGCGGCCCCGCGCGAAGCTGACGGATGCCGGCCTGCCTCCGCGCCCTCGACGAACGTGCCGTCCGGCTGGCCGATGAGCAGGTTGCTCGGGTCCTTCATCGCGTAGTCGGGCTGCTCGTCGACGTTGCCCTTGGACGACGAACAGGTCGACGAACCCGTCGTTGTTGACGTCCTGGAACTCCGGGTGCCAGGCGGTCGACGGCAGCGGCGTCGCCACCGGTGAACGGCGTCGTCGGCGTAGACGCCGCGCTTGAGTCCGATGTCGCGGTACGTCGGCTGGGCCGGGCCGGACGAGCAGGGTCTGGAGCCGGTTCGGGCCCTGGCTCGTCAGGTAGACGTCGGGGTAGCCGTCGCCGGTCACGTCGTAGCTGGCGATGCCCATCCCCTCGATCTGGACCGCGACCCAGCCGTCGGCGTCCGTGTACAGCCGCGGCGGCTCGCCGGCGTCCATCCGCCAGAGCTGCTCCTGGCCATCGACCGGGTCGTAGTAGCTGGCGATCGTTGCTGACCCGCAGGTCGCGCCGGCCCGGACCGGTCCCAGTCGCTGAACAGCATCGACAGCGCGCAGTAGCCGGGCGTCAGCGCGATCGGCGCGTGCGTAGCCGTCGGCCGCCCGGCAGCGGGCCGGAACAGCGCGGTTGTCGGCGCAGTCGCTGGTCGGCTGGCCGGCCGCGATCGAGCTCGAGGTAGCTTGCCGAAGGCCAGCGTCGGCAGCGTCGCCGAGCCCTCCCAGGTGGCGCTGAACGCGGTCGTCATCGCGTCGCCGCCGTCGAACGACCACGCCTCGTTGGCGCGCTCGAAGCGGCAGTCGCCGAGACCGCGGAGCAGCGACGCTCTCGCCCGCGCGCAGGACCGACGAGGTCGACCTGGCCGTCGCCGTCGACGTCGAGCGGGTAGGCGCCGTCGACGTCGGTCAGGTCGACCGCCGGGTCGTCGACCGGCGTGAAGCGAAGCGCTCCACCGACCGGGCTGTCGTTCCGGTAGAGCGCGGCGGGACCGCTCGCCGCCGGCGAGGTACAGCTCGGGCCGTCCGTCGTCGTCGCAGTCGAAGACCGCCACCCCGCCCCGACCGCGTACGCGGAAGTCGCCGTCGTAGACGTGGTCGATGCCCGCCGCCGTCGTCTCCTCGACGAAGTGCGGCGGACCGAGCGCGACGGTGCGGCGTCGGTGCGCCGAGGCGGCCGACGGCCACGGCGCCGACTCCGACCACCGCGAGCACGACGATCGCCGGTCACGACGGCGATGCGCGAACCGCCGGCTCACCGGCTCACCGCCACCACAGGCGTCGGCCGGTGCGACCGCCGGCGTCACGACCCGACGCGCCGGCGTAGTACTGCTGCGCGAGCGCCCAGGCCTCCGTGCCGCAGGCCGCACCCGATCTTGCGGCCGTTGAAGTCGTCGGCCTGGATGTGGATCCCGCCGAACAGCCGCGACTGGCCGGCCATGTCCGCGGCGTCGTAGTAGGTCGCCCACTGGAGCGTGACCGGCGCGGTCGGGCCCGTTCTCGACCTTGAGCGAGCCGGGCTGGGTCGTCCACGAGTCGAGGCCGCCCGGGCACGTACTCGCTGCCGGTGAACCCGGTCATCACCTCGGCGGCGGCGCGGCTGAACGTGCTGTGACCCGAGATGTAGCCCTGGAACGACGGCGTCACGAACGTCGGCAGCTGGTACGGCACCCAGTTCGCGGCGAGGATCCAGGTGACGCCGCTCGTGCCCGGTCTTGGGATCGTCCGGGTTGCCGGCCCAGGCGCGGATGGCGATCTCGCCCTCGTGGCCGGCCAGCGCGGCGTGGCGGCCGCCGGCCGCGGTGGTCTCCTTGCTGATCAGCTCGATCAGCCCGGGGACGAGCGGCAGGCCCTCCTTGTCGTAGCGACGGCAGAGCCGGATCGCTGGACTGGCCGCGGCCGGCCATGTAGCGGATCATCGAGATCGGGCGGACCGAGTCGTAGTGACCCTTGAGGCCCCACGCCGCGATCGCCGCGTCGTGCGTCGCCCCGTTGAGGGCGAGGTACAGCTTCACGTCCCACTGGAGCCGGTCGACGGTCGGACCCGACGCCGCCGATCTTGAGGTTCGGGTCGAGCTCGTCGGAGACGCGTGTTGGCGACGACGTTCCAGTGGCCGGGTGGTGTCTCCGACTTCGGGCCGTCGGCCCAGAACTCCGTCAGCGCCCGGGTGAAGTCGCCCTGCTTGACCACGTCGGGGGCGTACGGCTGGCCGGTCGCCGGATTGACCGCGTGGCCCTGTCCCGTCGTTCGACCCGAGGGTGTTGTTGCCGCGGACGCCGGGCGAGATGTCGATCGTCACGCCATCGGCGGGATCGAGCTCGGCTGCTGTCGCGGATGACCTCGACGGCCTGGTCCTTGTACGCCTGGTCGGTCGCCGGGTCGCCGAGCCGTGGCGGCGACCCGGGATCGATCGGACGCCCGTCGTCGCCGGCGGCCGGGAGCGCGAAGCCCTTGACGTGACCCCAGTGCGGCCCGACCGCCTGCTGGACGCCGTTCTCGACCGGGATCCCGTTCTGGGAGATCATGTGCTCGAGCTGGAGCGGCTGCCAGCGGTTCGGATCGGTCATCGTGATGCCGGACTTGGCGACGACCAGCGGCGGGTTGACCGGCTTGTAGTCCGGCGCGGCATAGCCGTTCGCCTGGTTCGAGCCGTCGTCGAGGCCGTAGGCGAGGACGGCGGCCGCGATCCGGTTGCCGAGCGCGGCCGGGGTGTCGCCGTCGGTCGTCGGCCACGTCGAGCGGGTAGCACAGCGTGTCCATCACGTCGGCGAACTCGGACACCGAATCCGCGCCGCCGACGGCCTTGAGGAAGCGCGACGTCAGGACGCGATACGCGGCGTAGCTGATCGCCTCATTGCGGGCCGCCGCCATGTCGGACGCGGTGTGCTTCTCCTTGACGATGTAGCCGCTCGCGGTCGGGTCGTAGGCCGCCCAGGCGTCCCACATCGCGACCGAGGTGTGGAACAGGTTGCGGGCGTGGACGGGCGGGTTCGGCAGGGCTCGCCGGATCGCGTCGAGGAGCGCCTCGTCCCAGCGGCGGGCGACGGTCCACTCGGGGTGCTCGGTCGCGGCGGTCGCTGCGCAGACCGGCGTCTGGACCCAGGGCCGGGTCACGGCGAGGCCGATAACGGTCACGCCGACCAGGGCGATCGCGACGATCCCGGCGACCGCCGTCCGGCCACGCGACCGTGGTGGACGGGGAGCCGCGCCACCGGCCGCGGGCGTCGCCGGTGGCTCTTCCGCGTCGGGGGTGGGGGTGGCCTGGGGTTCCATCCCGGTGTGCTCCTCTCGAGATCAGGCCGTGACGTGGCCGTTCGGTTCGCCGCTCTCGGCGCGCAGGATACCGACTTGTGTCATGACGTGCCGTCGGAGGCGCCGACGATCCGCGCGGCGGGTCATCGTCCGTCGATCCCCCGCTCGATCGTCACCCGCTGGTCCGCCGTCAACGTCGACCACGCACCCATCTCGCCGTCTGGCCACCGAACGCGCACCGCGGCGCGCTCCGCCGGACCGAGTCCGACATGGATCGGCCCGAGCTGGCCCCCGGCGTGACCGCCGCCGACGGTCCGCTCGCGCACCACGGTCGAATCTCCGACACGAACCTCGATCCACGATCCGATGGCATCGCGGTTCGAGCCGCCCTGCCGGAGCGTGAGATCGAGCCAGTGGCCCATCGGCACCGGCGTCGCCGCATCGCCGGCCCCGACGTTCCGCCAGAGCTCGACCGGCTCCCGCAGGTTCAGCTTGACCAGGTCGAGGAGCCCGTCGCCGTTGAGGTCGGCGAGCGAGGCGCCGCGACCGGGGGCGAAATCGACCACGCCGGCCGCCTCGGCGCCCTCGACGAATGTCCCGTCCGCCTGGCCGATGAGGAGGTTGCTCGGATCCCTGCTTGCATACTCGGGGACCTCCTCGACGTTGCCCTTCGTGACGTAGAGGTCGACGAAGCCGTCGTTGTTGACGTCCTGGAACTCCGGGTGCCAGGCGGTCGACGGCCGCCCGTCGCCTCCCGTGAACGGCATGTGGGCGAGGACGCCTCGCTTGAGGGCGATGTCGCGGTAGGTCGGCTGGCTCGGCCCGGCGGTCAGGGTCTGCAGCTTGTTGTCGCCCTGGCTGGTGAGGTACACCTCGGGATAGCCGTCGCCGGTGACGTCCTGACTGGCGATCCCCATGCCCCAGACCTGCATCGACACCCAGCCGTCGGCGTCGGTGTAGAGGCGCGGCTCCTCGCCGGGCGACACCCGCCAGAGCTGTTCCTGTCCGTCGGTGCCGTAGTAATGGCGGTCGTTGCTGACCCGCAGGTCACGACGGCCGGACCGGTCCCAGTCGCTGAACAGCATCGACAGGGTGCAGTAGCCGGGTCGCAGCCCCACCGTCGCTCCGTAGGTCGTGCCGTCCGCCGCGGGCCGGACGAGCTCGCTGGTGTCGCAGTCGAGTCCGGACTCCCCGTCGGCGCCGAGCCGGAGGTAGTTGCCGATCGCCAGCGTCGGCAATCCCGGTCCTTCCCAGGTTGCGCTGAACGCCGTCGTCTGCGCGGATCCGCCATCGAACCCCCACGCCTCGTTCGCGCGCTCGAACCGGCAGTCGCCGAGCCCGCGCAGCAGGACGTTCTCGCCGGCACGGAGGACAGCGAGGTCGACGTTGCCGTCACCGTCGATGTCGAGCGGGTACGCGCCGTTGACGCGATCGAGGTCGGTGACCGGGTCGGCCAGCGCGGTGAACCGCAGCGCACCGCCGATGGCGCTGGCGTTCCGATAGAGCGCCGCCGGCGCGGCTCCGCCCGCCAGGTAGATCTCCGGCCTGCCGTCGCCGTCGCAGTCGAACACGGCGAGGCCACCGGCGATCGCGAACGTGCTGCTGCCGCTGAACGTGTGGTCGAGCCCGCTCGTCGCCGTCTCGCGGACGAAATGGGGCGCGCCGAGCGCGGTCGTCGGCGTGGCCGCACCCACAGGCCGACGGACCCGACCGACCCGACGCCCACCAGCACGACGATCGCGATCGCGATCGCCAGCCCGGCGGCGACCCGCCGTTTCACGAGCCGGTCGCGCCCGGCAGACATGGGGTGGCTCGGGGTCGTTCGATCCGGTTCGACAAGGCCGACGGATGGTACTGCCCGCGCGCGAACAGGGCCTCGGCCGGCGCATCGCCGCCGTCAGTCGCCCGAGTCATCCTGGAACACGGTGCGGAGGAAGTCCTCGAGGCCGGCGCCGGAGCCGATCAGCCGCAACGCTCGCTCGGCCGTGGTGCCGAGGCTCCGATCGTAGTCGTCGCCGTAGGTCGACGCGGCGACGCCGAGATGCGCCTCGATCGCAGCGCGGGCGGCGACCGGATCACGCGCCCGGATCGCCTCGAAAGCGAGACGGTGGTACGGCGCGCTCTGGCGGACGATCTCGGGGTCACCGGCACTCCGAACCATGAGCTCCACGGTCAGCACCTGGATCGATGCGAACATCGTCTCGATCACCGGGTTGTGCGAGGCCGCCACCAGGGCCGTGTGGAACGCGAGGTCGTTGCGCACGCGTTCCAGCGGCGTCCGACTCGCCTCCAGTCGCAGCAGGGCGGCCTCGAGCAGCTCGAGGTCGTCGGCATCGACGTATTCGGTCGCCAGCACCGCGGCTTCGACCTCGAGCATCCGCCGCGTCTCGGACAGCTGCCGTGCCGTCGTCCCACGGCGGCGATACTCCAGGTCCATCGGCTGGAACCGACGCGGGCCCGGGTCACCGAGGACGAACGCGCCGCGCCCGGCCTCCACCTTGATCAGTCCGCGCTCCGTGAGCGAGCGGAGGGCCTCACGGACCATCGGACGGCTCGCCCCGAACTCGACGGCCAGGTCCCGCTCGGAGGGCAGGCGGTCGCCGGCCACCAGCGCGCTCGTCAGCACTCGCTCGGCGAGAGCCTCTGCGATCGCGTCGCTCGAGTTCCGGACCGGATCGACGATCGTGCCGATGCGCCGTTTCGATCCGTTCGGGCCTGCCATCGATCGTGGATTGTCGGGCATCCGACCTCCTCGGAGGATTGACGCCCCGCGATGGGGCATGCCACTATCCTAGCCGTGGTCTGACCGGTATGACCACCCTGAGCGAGGCGATGACTTCTCCGGTCCCTGGAGAGAGAGGCCAGCCGACCGAGGAGCCACGTTCCCGCAACACGAGTCACGTGATCGACTCCGTCGGTGTAGATTGCGCGGCGCGTGGGAGCGCATCGGCCCAGGATTGCTGGGCCCAGAGGAGGAATGCGTAGCGATGTCCACGAGAAGGCTGACCGCGATCATGGCGATCGCAGCCATGTCAATCGCCGCCTGCAGCAGCGGTGGCTCGTCCACCGCCCCCAGCGCAGCCGCCCCCAGCGCCGCCGCCCCGAGCGCGGCCGCCCCAAGCGCAGCCGGCAGTGCAGCCGCAAAGGCCTGCAAGGTCGGCGTGGCCTGGGCCACGTTCCAGGAAGAGCGCTACGGCCTCCGCGACGAGCCGGGCGTCAAGGCCGCCCTCGCCGCCGGTGGAGCGGAATACGTCGGCAACGACGCCAAGAACTCCAACGAGACGCAGGCCACCAACATCGAGGCCCTCATCTCCGGAGGCGCCAAGGTCCTGATCATCAACTCGGTCGATCCCAAGGCCATCCTGCCGTCGGTCCAGAAGGCGGTCGACGCCGGGATCCCGGTGATCGCCTACGACCGCGAGCTCGAGAACGCCAAGGCCCTGTTCATGACCCACGACAACGTCGAGGTCGGACGGATGATCGCCCGCGCCGTGACCGCCGCTCAGCCCACGGGCAAGTACGCGGTCATCAAGGGCGACAAGACCCAGACCAACCCGGTCTTCCTGCGCACCGGCATGGAGGAGGTCATCAAGCCGTTGATCGCTTCCGGTGCGATCTCGATCCCGGCCGGCGCCGAGGTCAACATCGACGGCTGGAAGCCCGATATCGCGCAGACCCAGATGGAGCAGATCCTCACCGCCAACAAGGACGACATCCAGGCCGTCCTCTCGCAGAACGACGGCATGGCGACCGGTGTCACCGCGGCGCTCGGCGGGAACGCCGGCGGCAAGGTCAAGATCGGCGGCCAGGACGCCGACAAGGCCGCGCTGAACCGCGTCGCGCTCGGCACCCAGGTCGTGAGCGTCTGGAAGGACGCGACCGAGCTCGGGACCGCGGCCGGCAAGGCGGCGCTCGAGCTGTGCGCGAACCCCGACATCACGAAGGTGACCGGTGCGGTCCCCTCCAAGACGACCGGTGGCCTCGCCAGCAGCGCGATCCTGCTCAAGCCGGTCCCGATCACGAAGGACAACCTTCAGACCATCCTGGACGCCAAGTGGCTGACCCAGGCGGAGCTCTGCAAGGGCGTCCCGGCGGGCACCGTCAAGGGCTGCCCGTAAAATCGTCGCCGACCCTTTCGGTGAACCGGCCCTGCGCTCGCGGCCCCGTCGCGAGCGCAGGGCATTCCTGTCCCACCGGCCTGTTCCAGGGGCCACCCGATGACTGACGCCAGGTCGATCGAGGAGACGTCCATCAGCGGCGGACCGACGAGACGATCGGTCCGATCGATGATCGAAAGCCTGGAGATCGACACCAGGCTGCTCGGCATGATCGCGGCGTTGGCGATCCTGTGGATCGCCTTCAACATGATGTCGGGCGGGAACTTCCTGTCCCCTCGCAACCTCTGGAACCTGTCGGTCCAGTCGTCCGCGGTCGCGATCATGGCGACCGGCATGGTCCTGGTCATCGTCTCGCGCAACATCGACCTCTCGATCGGCTCGATCCTCGTCTTCACGGCCCTCGTCATGGGCCTGCTCCAGACGGAATGGCTGCCGACCCTCCTCCCCGGGTTCGATCCGACCTGGCTGTGGATCCCGGTGGTCATCGTCGGGATCGCGGTCGGCGCAGCCATCGGCGGTTTGCAGGGCGTCCTCGTCGCCTACGTCGGGATCCCGTCGTTCATCGTGACCCTCGGCGGCCTGCTCGTCTGGCGTGGCGCGGCCTTCCAGCTTGCGCGCGGCAGGACGATCGCGCCGCTCGACCCCACCTTCCAGCTCATCGGCGGCGGGCCGAGGGGATCGCTCGGTGAGGTCTTGAGCTGGGTCGTGGGCGTGATCGCGATCGTCGGCATCGTCTACGGCCTGATGGCCAGCCGTCGCAGCCGGCGCCGTTACGGGTTCAAGCTCCGGCCGATCTGGGCGGATGCCTTGATCGGCATCGTCAGCAGCGTCGCGGTCGCGGGCGCCGTGTGGATCGCCAACAGCTACCCGTGGCCTGAGGCGCTGGCCCAGGAGTTCGCGCAGGCGACCGGCATCACGCTCCCGCCCGGAGGGATCCCGACCGGCATCGCCTTCCCGGTCCTCATCGCGGTGGGCATTGCCGTTCTGATGACCATCCTCGCGAACCGGCGCCGCTTCGGGCGATACGTGTACTCCATCGGCGGCAACCCGGAAGCGGCCGTGCTGGCCGGCATCAACACCCGCCTGACGATCATGAAGACGTTCGTCGCGATGGGGGCGCTGGCCGCCGTCGCCGCCGCCGTGACCTCGGCCCGGCTCAATGCGGCCACCCAGGGACTCGGGATCGGGGTCGAGCTGCAGGTCATCGCGGCGGCCGTGATCGGGGGCACCTCGCTGGCAGGCGGGATCGGCACCATCGTCGGCGCAGTCCTGGGCGCGGTCATCATGCAGTCGCTGCAGTCCGGGATGGTCCTGATCGGCGTCGATACGGCGCTCCAGGACATCGTCGTCGGCCTCGTGCTGGTCAGCGCGGTCGGCGTTGACATCGTCCTCCGTCGTCGCAGGGTCTGACGCCCGGCGGGAGTCCGTCCTACCTCGCCTCGCCCGCGGTCGCGGCGGCGAAGATCCGCTCGATGACGCGCATGTTGGCGACGGCGTCCTCGGGCGGCGTCGGTGTCGGAAGTGCCGTCGAGGATCGCGGCCGCGAACCGCTCGGCCTCGACGGTGTAGGGATCGGCCGTCGCGAAGGTGAGCGTCTCGGTCCGTGGCGCGACCGGTGGATCACCGCCGGCCGTGACGAACACCTCGGTCGGACGGTCCGGCGGGATGTTGAACGGGATGCCGATCGACAGCCGGCCGTCGGAGCCGTACACGTGGACCCGCTGGTCCGTCTCGACGCGGGTCGAGCAGGTGAACGCCGCGATCCCGGACGGGAACTCCAGGACCGCGCTGGTCAGCGCGTCGACCCCCGTCGCCGGGTCGCGGACGACGGCCGCGCTGACCCGGGTCGGCTCGCCGTCGAACAGCATCCGCGACAGGTTCACGCAGTAGCAGCCGATGTCGTAGCAGCGCCCCGCCGCCCGCATCGAGCTGGTTCCGGATGTTGGCCGGATCGTCGTTGAAGTACGAGAACCAGCTCTGGACGGAGCGCAGCGTGCCGAGCCGGCCCGAGTCGACGATCTCCTTGACGGCGACCCATGACGGGTGATGCCGGTACATGAACGCCTCCATCAGCCGGACGCCCTCGGCGGCGCACGCATCGACCATGCGCTCGCGCGTCGGCGGCCGTCAGCGCCAGCGGCTTCTCGCACAGGACGTGCTTGCCGGCACGCGCCGCGGCGATCGTCCACTCGGCGTGGAGGTGGTTCGGCAGCGGGATGTAGACGGCGTCGACGTCCGGATCGGCGAGGAGCGCCTCGTACGAGCCGTGGGCCGTCCGGATCCCGAGCTCGTCGGCGACGCGGCGGGCCTGGCCGGCGTCGCGCGACGCGATCGCCACGATCTCGCAGCGTTCCGCTTTCTCGCATGCCCGGGATGACCTTCTTGCGCGCGATGTCGGCGGTCGACAGGATCCCCCAGCGGAGCGTGCGTCATCGGTCGCTCAGCCCCACGACGTCTCGGTCACCGGCCGGAAGGCGACCTCGAGGATGCGATGGGTGCGCGGCCGGGTGAGCACGAACAGGACCGTCTCGGCCACGTCGGCCGGGTGCCATCATGCCCGCCAGCTGCGGCATGTCCGGCGTCCGGCCGTGGCCCATGGCGAAGTCGGTGGCGACGCCGCCCGGGCAGATGCTCGTGCACCGGATGCCGTGCTCGCGGAGCTCGTGGTCCAGCGCGCTGGTGAGCCCGACCTGGGCGAACTTCGAGGCGCAGTAGGTGGCCTCGTAGGGCAGTCCGCGGCGGCCGGCCTCGCTGGCGATCGTGACGATGTCGGCCGCGTCGCTCTGGAGCAGCTCCGGCAGCGCGGCCCGGACTGCGTAGAGCGCACCCTTGACGTTGACGTCGATCATCGCCTCGAGGTCCTCGTCGGGCAGCTCGAGGAACGGCCCGTACGCGCCGACACCGGCGTTGACGACGAGGATGTCGAGCCGGCCGAAGGCGCCGACCGTGTCGGCGACGATCCCGGCCAATGCCGCCCGGTCGCGGACGTCGACCGTGCGGGCGACCGCGCCGGCGATCCCGAGGTCGTCCCCGGAGCGCGACGCGAGTCCCAGGCGGACGCCCTGGCCGCGCCAGCCCGTGGGCGATGGCGGCCCCGATCCCGCGGCTGGCCCCGGTGACCAGCGCGACCTTGCCGGCAAGCGATTCCATGGTCGGTCCTCCTCCTCCCCGTCGATGTCCCCCGGCGGCGAGCTCGCCCTGCGCGATCGGCCGCCCGGCCCGCGAAGCGGCGATTTCGGCCGCGATGCTTGACACGAACGGGGTCCTGGACCAGTGTGTCACAGCATTTGGAAGGAAGGAACACAAACCGGTGACGATGCGTCTGGAGGCGGTCGGGCAGCGCAGCGAGACGGTCCGTCGCGCCAACCTGAGCGCCATCGTCCGCGAGCTCCACGTCGGCGGTCCGGCCTCGCGCTCCGAGCTCGTCGCGCGCACCGGCCTGACCCGCAGCGCGATCCGCGGGCTGATCGGCGAGCTGTCCGCCGCCGACCTCGCGGCCGAGGAGCGCGCCGAGCCACAGGGCATTCCCGGCCGGCCGTCCCCCGTCGTCCGCCTCATCCCGGACGGCGCGGTCGTGCTCGGCCTCGAGATCGCGGTCGACTCGATCGCCGCGGCCGTCGTCGGGCTCGGCGGCGAGGTGTTCGAGCTCGTCCGCGTCGATCGCCCGAGCGGCCACACCTCGGTCGAGACGATCGCCGCCGACCTCGCCGAGCTGGCCGCCGACCTCCGCTCGCGACGACCCGCCGGCGAGACGCTGATCGGCGTCGGGGTGGCGGTCGTCGGCGTCGTCCGGCGGAGCGACGGGTTCGTGTCGACGGCACCCAACCTGGGCTGGCGGGACGTCCCGCTCGGGGCCGCGCTGGCCGAGGCGCTCGACACCACGGCCCCGATCTCGGTGGCCAACGACGCCGACCTGGGCGTCCTCGTCGAGGACGCGCCGCGGCGCCGCGATCGGCTGCCGAACGTGCTGTTCATCTCGGGCGAATACGGCGTCGGCGGCGGCGTGATCGTCGACGGCCAGCCGCTGACCGGCGTCGGCCGGCTACGCCGGCGAGGTCGGCCACCTGCCGGTCAACCCGAACGGCATCGCCTGTCGCTGCGGCTCGGTCGGCTGCTGGGAGACCGAGGTCGGCGAGGCAGCCCTCCTGCGCATGGTCGGGCGCCCGCCCGGCGGCGGTCGCACCGAGGTCGACGCGATGCTGCGCGACGCCGAGGCCGGATCGCCCGCTGCGTTGAGCGCGCTCGACCACGTCGGCCGCTGGCTCGGGATCGGGCTGGCCGGCCTGATCAACATCTTCAATCCGGAGCTGATCGTGCTCGGGGGCCTGTTCGGGCGGATCCATCCGTTCGTCGGCGCCGGCCTCGAGCACGAGCTCGACCGGCGCGCCCTCGCCGCACCCGCGCGGCTGGTGCGGGTCGTTCCCGGCGACGCTCGGGGTGGACGCGCCGCTGCTCGGCGCGGCCGAGCTCGCCTTCGAGCCGTTGATCGCCGATCCAGCGGGTTGGATGGTCCCGCGCAGGCGGTCGACTGGAGCTGGCGAGCGCATGACGAATCGACCGTGGGACCGGCCCCGCCGGGGCAACGCGACGCGAGCGGACCGGCACGCAATCCGGGGTGTTGACTGAGAAGAGAGGGTGGTAGCCTAGCCGGACACCTGCGTTGATTTCGAGCGAAATGGCAACGCACTTGGAGGAGGAGACCAGGATGAATTCGAAGAGCATGGGCGCTGCTGTGCGGCGTTCGTGGTGCTCATTGCGGCGTGTTCGAGCGAGAGCGGCTCCAGCGCCGGCACCAGCGCCGGCCCCGGTGGGTCGGCCGCCGCGTCCGGTGGCGGCGTCGGAGCCGGGTGCACCGTCGGCGTGTCGTGGAACAACTACCAGCAGCCGCGCTGGGCGAAGGCCGACGAGCCGGCCATGAAGAAGGCCATCGAGGACGCCGGCGGGAAGTACATCCGCGCCGACGCCAACCTCAAGATGGAGCAGCAGCTGACCGACATCGACAGCATGATCGGCCAGGGTGCCAAGGTCCTCATCGTCCTGGCCCAGGACACCAAGCTGATCCAGCCGGCGATCGACAAGGCCAAGGCGGCGGGCATCGGCGTCATCGGCTATGACCGACTGATCGAGGACCCGGACGTCCTGTACCTGACCTTCGACAACAAGCAGGTCGGCAAGCTCGAGGCGGAGGCCATCATGAAGGCCAAGCCCGCGGGCAACTACGCCGTCATCAAGGGCAACGCCGGCGACCCGAACTCCAACTTCCTGCGGCCGGCATGGACGAGGCGGGCCTGCCCGCCAAGGGTGACACCAGCGGCCCGATCAAGGTCGTCTACGAGGACTACACGACCGACTGGAAGACCGAGAACGCGCAGAAGAACATGGAGACGGCGCTCAACGCCAACAACAACAAGATCGACGCTGTCGTGTCCGAGAACGACTCGATGGCGATCGGCGTGGTCGCCGCCCTCCAGAAGGTCGGACTCGCCGGGACCGTCCCGGTCAGCGGCCAGGACGGCGACGAAGCCAACCTGAACAACGTGGCCAAGGGCCTCCAGACGGTCGACGTCTGGAAGGACGCCTTCGCACTCGGCGAGACGGCCGGCAAGGCCGCCATCCAGATGTGCAACGGCACCAAGCTCGCCGACGTCAAGGCGCCGGCGGACCTCAAGGACCATGTCAAGCCGGCCTCGGATGCGCACCGCGGACTTCACCACCCCGGGTGGCAAGGTCGTCAAGTCGATCGTCCTGAAGCCGACCCCGGTCACCGCTGACAACCTCGACGTCCCGCTCAACCTGGGCTGGATCACCAAGGAAAAGCTGTGCGCGGGAGTCGACGCCGCCAAGGCGCCGGCCGCCTGCAAGTAACGTCCATCACGTCACCTAGCTCGACGACCCGCGCGCGGACACCCGCCGCGGGTCGTCGTCATTTCAGATACCGACTGGAAGGCTGACATGACCGAGTTGGCCGGCACGGCGCCCACCTCCGTCGAGGACAGGAAGCCTCCCTCGATCCGCGACCTCATCGGATCCGCCGAGGTCGACCTCCGCACCCTGGGCCTGGTCGGCGGCCCTGGTGGTGATCCTGTTCGCCTTCGCGCTGCTGACCGGCGGCCAGATCCTGGAGCCGGTCAACATCGTCGCGATGTCCGTCCAGACGGCATCGATCGCGATCATCGCGACGGGCATGGTGCTGGTCATCGTGTCCCGCAACATCGACCTGTCGGTCGGGTCGATCGTCGGCGTCGTGTCGATGACCTACGCCCTGCTGATGACCGACATCCTGCCCAAGGTCATGGGCTTCGACAACCCGATCATGTGGGTCATCGCGCTTGCGCTCGGCCTCGTCGTCGGGGCGGTCCTCGGCGGGTTCCAGGGCTTCCTCATCGCCTACATCGGTGTTCCGTCGTTCATCGTCACGCTCGGCGGGCTGCTGGCGTTCCGGGGCGTCGTCTGGCAGATGTCGTCGGGAGCGTCGGTGTCGGGTCTCGATCCCGTCTTCCAGCTCCTCGGTGGCGGACCAGAGGGCTCGCTCGGCGTGGGCGCTGAGCTGGCTGGTCGGCGGTCCTCGTCTGCGTCGCCATCATCGGCTACCTCGATCTACAGCCGCCGTCAGCGGCGCAAGTTCGGGTTCCCGCTCCGCCCGATGTGGGCCGAGGTCCTGCTCGGCGTCGTCGGCTGCGCGGTCGTGCTCGGGCTCGTCGCGTACGCGAACGCCTACCTGTGGCCGGAGGGCCTGGCCAACCAGTGGTCGCAGAGGACCGGCAACCCGGTACCCGTGGGCGGCATCCCGGCGGGCATCCCCTTCCCGATGGTCATCCTGCTCGTCGTCACGGTCGTGATGACGTTCATCGCCACACGCCGCCGGTTCGGCCGCTACGTGTACGCCTACGGCGGCAACCCCGACGCCGCCGAGCTGGCCGGCATCAACACCCGCTGGACGATCATGAAGACGTTCATCCTGATGGGCGTCCTGTGCGGCATCGCCGCGGCGATCTCGGCCGCCCGCCTCAACGGCTCGACGCTCGACGTCGGCTCCGGCTACGAGCTGGACGTCATCGCCGCCGCCGTCGTCGGCGGCACCTCGTTCGCCGGCGGCATCGGGACGATCCCGGGCGCCGTCATCGGTGCGCTCGTCATGCAGGCGCTGCGCTACGGCCTGGCCTTCATCGGGCTGTCGTCGCCCCAGCAGAACATCTTCGCCGGCGCGGTGCTCGTCATCGCGGTCGGCCTCGACACCTACAATCGGCGTCGGGCCCGGTAGGCAGGAGAAGCGGACGATGACCGTCGCGGAGCGAACCAAGCTCGTCGAGATGCGCAACATCAAGGTCGCGTTCGGTGGCGTCCACGCCGTCGACGACGTCTCGGTCGACCTGTACCCGGGCGAGGTCATCGGCATGGTCGGTGGCAACGGGGCGGGCAAGTCGACGCTCATGCGCGCCCTGTCGGGCGCCCACCGGCCAGACTCGGGCGAGATCCTCATCGACGGCCAGCCGGCGACGATCAACAACCCGCGCGACGCCAAGGGCTACGGCATCGAGACGATCTACCAGACCCTCGCCCTGGCCGACAACGTCGACGCCCCGGCCAACATGTTCCTCGGTCGCGAGCTGACGACGCGCTGGGGCACGCTCGACGATTCGTCGATGGAGGCCGAGACGCGCAAGGTCATGGGCCGCCTCAACCCCAACTTCACCCGGTTCGCCACCCCGGTGAAGTCGCTGTCCGGCGGCCAGCGGCAGGCGATCGCGATCGCCCGCGCGGTCTACTTCAACGCGAAGATCCTGATCATGGACGAACCGACCGCGGCGCTCGGCCCGATGGAGACCGAACAAGTCCGCGACCTCATCCGCCAGCTCAAGGGCGAGGGCATCGGGATCTTCCTGGTCAGCCACGACATCCACGACGTCTTCGACCTCGCGGACCGGATCAGCGTCATGTACCACGGCCGGGTGGTCGGCACGGTCGACAAGACCGCGGTCACGCCGGACGAGGTGCTCGGCATGATCATCCTGGGCAAGCGCCCCGGCGAGGTGAGCGAGAAGGATCTCGCCCAGATCGAGCTCCGCTAGGCATCGCGCACGACGGGCCACGGCGGCCCGCTCCCTCGCGGGCTACAGCCGCGGGAAGGTCGGCGCCAGCGCGGGATAGAGATCGCGGTAGACCGCGTGGCGCTCGGCATAGGCGCGCCGGTCCGGCCCCGGCGACGCGACCGGCGTGACCCGGACGACCGCATCGGTCGCCGCGTCGACGGTCGGGAACCAGCCGACGCCGACCGCCGCCAGCAGCGCCGCCCCGTACGCAGCGCCCTCGGTCGTCTCGACGGTCGCGATCTCCGCCCCGAGGACGTCGGCGAGGATCTGCCGCCACAGCGGGCTCGCGGTCCCGCCGCCCGAGGCCCGGATCTGGTCCGGCGGCGCGCATCCCGGCCGCGACCATCAGGTCGAGCCCGTCGCGCAGGCCGAAGGCGACGCCCTCGAGCACCGCGCGCGCCAGGTGCCGGCGGTCGTGGCCCAGCGTCAGGCCGACGAACGCGCCGCGGGCCAGCGGGTCGGGGTGCGGGCTGCGCTCGCCCGACAGGTAGGGCAGGAACAGCAGGCCGTCGCTGCCGGCCGGGACCTCGGCCGCGGTGGCGACCAGGTCCCCGAACTCGACGCCCGGGCGCCAGCGCGTCGCGGAACCAGCGCAGGCTGCCCGCCGCCGAGAGCATCACCGACATGAAGTGCCACCGTCCAGGCACGGCATGGCAGAAGGCGTGGACGCGGCCGTGCGGCTCGTACAGCGGGCCGGTCGGTCGCCGCGAAGACGACACCCGAGGTGCCCAGCGACAGCGCCATCGACCCCGGTCCGACGACCCCGACCCCGACCGCGTTGGCGGCCTGGTCGCCGCCGCCGGCGACGACCGGCGTACCGGCCCGCAGACCCGTGGCGGCCGCGGCCTCCGGCGTGATCATCCCCGTGATGGCTCGGGCCCTCGGCCGTTCGCGGCAGCCACGCCGGCGGGATGTCGAGCCGGCGCAAGGACCTCGGGCGACCAGTCGCGCGCGGCGAGGTCGAACAGCAGCGTGCCGGCCCCGTCCGCCTTGTCGATGGCGTGGTCGCCGGTCAGCCGCAGCCGCAGGTAGTCCTTGGGCAGCAGCACGTGCGCGCCGCGGCGCCAGACGTCCGGCTCGTGGTCGCGGACCCAGACCAGCTTCGGCGCGGTGAAGCCGGTCAGGGCATCGTTGCCGGTGATCGCGATCAGCCGCTCCGGTCCGACCGCGCGCGGATCGCGTCGCACTCGGCGGCGGTCCGCTGGTCGTTCCAGAGGATCGCCGGGCGCAGCACGCGGTCCGCGTCGTCGAGCAGCACGAGCCCGTGCATCTGGCCGGTCAGCCCGACCGCGTCGACATCGGCGCCGGTCGCGCCGTGCGCGGCCAGGACGGAGCCGATCGCCGTCGATCGCGCCGTCCCACCACAGCGCCGGGTCCTGCTCGCTCCACAGCGGGCGCGGGGCGCTGAAGCCGTACTCTGCCGATCCGACGCCGCGGACGGCGCCCGCTTCGTCGACCAGGACGGCCTTGGTCGCCGTCGTCGAGACGTCGATGCCGAGGACGAGGCCCACGGTCAGCGGCCGGCGCCCGTGTCACCCGCGACGGATCGCTCGCCCAGACCGACTGGTTCACGACGTTCTCGAGCAGCTCCTGGTGGCCGGACACCGGCTGCGGGTCGATCTCGCCCGAGGCGACCCTCGCCTCGAGCGACGCCAGCGTCTCGGTGCCGTCGAGGATCGCCGCGCCGAGCGCGACCGTCCCAGCCCGCGTAGCGGGCGTCCTTGAGCTCGGCCAGGCGGCCGCGCTCGACCAGGTCGGCCGCCACGAGCAGCGCCTGGGCGAGCGTGTCGAGCCCGCCGATGTGGGCGTGGAAGAGGTCGGTCCGGTCGGTGCTCTGGCGCCGCAGCTTGGCGTCGAAGTTGAAGCCGCCGGGCGCGATGCCGCCGGCCCGGAGGATCTCGTAGACGGGCAGCGCGAGGTCCTCGACCGAGTTCGGGAACTGGTCGGTGTCCCAGCCGTTCTGCGGGTCGCCGCGGTTGGCGTCGATGCTGCCGAGGATGCCGTTGGCGACGGCGAACGCCACCTCGTGGTGGAAGCTGTGGCCGGCGAGCGTGGCGTGGTTGGCCTCGATGTTGACCCGGTACTCGTCCTCGAGCCCGTGGCGGACAGGAAGCCGTGGACCGTCGAGACGTCGTAGTCGTACTGGTGCTTGGTCGGCTCCATCGGCTTGGGCTCGATCAGCAGCTGGCCGCTGAACCCGATCCGGTGCTTGTGCTCGGCGACGAGGTGCAGGAACCGCGCCAGCTGGGCGCCCTCGCGAGCGAGGTCGGTGTTGAGGAGCGTGTCGTAGCCCTCGCGGCCGCCCCACAGGACGTAGTTCTCGCCGCCGAGCCGGAGGGTCGACCTCGAGCATGTGCTTGACCTGCGCCGCGGCGTAGGCGAACACCTCCGGGTCGGGGTTGGTGGCGGCGCCGGCCTGGTAGCGCGGGTGGGTGAACAGGTTGGCCGTGCCCCACAGCAGCCGGACGCCGGTCCGCTCCTGGTAGCCGGCCGCATCGTCGGCCAGCGCATCGAGGTTGTCGCGGAACTCCGCGAAGGTCGCGCCTTCGGGCGCGACGTCCCGGTCGTGGAAGCAGTAGAACGGGATCGCCGATCTTGGCGAAGAACTCGAAGGCCACGGCCATCTTCGTCCGGGCGGCGTCCATCGGGTCGCCGGTGCCTGTCAGCCACGGCCGATCGAGCGTCCCGACGCCGAACATGTCGAAGCCCGGCCACGCGAACGAGTGCCAGAAGCAGACGCCGGGCCGGAGGTGGTCCTCCATCCGCTTGCCGAGGACCAGCCGGTCGGGCTCGTAGACCTTGAAGGCCAGCGGATCGGTCGACGTCGAGGCCACCGAACCGGATCCGCTCCGGAACCTCCGTGAAGAAGGCATCGGCCATCGCCGGAACCTCCAGCACGCCAGCTCGGACCGATCATGCCCGACGACCCGCGGCTCGTGCCGACGAGCGTACCACGCGGGGTTTGTGCGAGAGGAGCACAAACCGTCGCGAGCGACCTCAGCGGCCGCTCGCGCGTTCCGGCTCGCAGCGTCGATCGGGAACGGCAGCGCGATCGGGTCGCGGCCAGCCGGCTCCGGCCCTCGGTCGTCGAAGCGGTCGAGCCCGAGATCGCCGACGTCGACCAGGTCGGTCCGCGCCGCGGGTCACGAGATCCGCCGCGACCCTCGCCACGGCCGGGCCCCACATCATCCCGTGGCCGCCGGCCGAGGCGACCGTCACGCCCTCGATCGGCCGGCCGTCCGCATCGAGGCCGGGACCGAGGATCGGCAGGTGGTCCGGCGTGTAGTCGATGGTCGCCGCCCAGATCCGCCGGAGGCCGAGGTCGCGCGTCGCCGGGACGAGACCGGCGAGCCGCGCCCGCATCGCGTCGTAGAAGCGCCCAGTCGATCGAGCGTGCCTCGCCCGGCACCTCGTTCGGATCGCTCCAGCCGAACAGCAGCCCGCCCTCCTCGAGCCGCCAGTAGAGCCCGGCGCCGATGTCGAAGACCATCGGCATCGAGGCGACGTCGAAGGCCGGCGCGGCTCGAGGACCGCGACGGTGTGGCGCGCCGCGCCGGCCGGGATCCGGATCCCGGCGAGCCGCGCCGACCGCCCGGAGCGACGGCCCGCCGGTCAGCAGGACCCGGTCCGTCGTCGATCGGTCCCGCGTCGGTGTCGACGCCGACCACGCGGACGTGCCACCGTTCCCAGGCTCGGTGCGGAGGCCGGTGAACGACGTTCGCTCGCGGAGCTCGACCCCCGCCGCCTGCATGGCCAGCGAATAGGCGCGCACGTTGCGCGGCGGATCGATGGCGCCGTCGGTGGCGAGGTAGCTCCCGCCACGGTGCCCGGTCGGGGCGAGCGTCCCGGCGGTGGCCGCCGCCTCGGCCGCATCCGAGCCACTGGACCGTCGAGGCCCGTTCGCCTGTTGCATGGCGACGCGTTCGCGTCCGGCCCGCTCGTCCTCGTCGGTCACGGCCAGGATCACGTAGCCGAGCCGGCGGAAGCCCGAGTCCGTGCCGTAGGCGGCCTGCTGGCCCTCGTAGAAGTCGATCGACCAGCGGCCGAGCGCGACCGTCGCGGGCGTCCCGCCCTGTGCCCGGACGATGCCGGCCGCCCGTGACGAGGCACCCATCCCGACCAGGCCGCGCTCGAGGACGACCACCCGCTCGAGTCCGTCCGCCGCGCGAAGACCGAGGCCCAGCCGCCGATCGTGCCCGCCCCGACGACGACCAGATCCGCGCGATCCGCCCGATCCACCACCGTCGACCTCCGCGCTCCGACGCGGTCAGGATACGGGCGTCCCGATCGGTGGCGAGGTCGCGTCCCGCCCCGCGGCGAGCGGCTCAACCGTCGAGCGCCGGCCCCTCCACGCAGACCGCCACCACGCCGAGCCGGGCCAGCCGGTCGAACGTCGCTCGGCGCCGCACGGTGTAGGCGGCCACCTCGAGGCCGGCCGCGCGCGCCAGCGCCACCGATCCGCGATCGAGCGATCGCCAGTCGACCGCGACGCCCCGGCAGCCGAGGGCGACGGCATCGGCGACGACGGTCGCATCGAGCGTGGCGCTGTTCAGCCAGCGGCGCCAGCCGGGGGCGAGCCGGGCGACGCCGTCGAGAGCGCCGCGATCGAACGACGACACCACGGCACGCTCGAGCGCCGGCCCACGTCCCGCGGCGATGACCTCGACCGCGGCCCGGCCCGGGTCGTCCTTGAGCTCGATGTCGAGGAACGGCCGCCGGCCGACAGCCGCCAGTGCAGCTTCGAGCGTCGGCAGCCCGGCATCGCCGAGGGCGTTCGCGGTCAGCGCATCGACCCTCTCCGGCCGGCCGTGGACGCGCTCGAGCGTCGCGTCGTGGTTGAGCACCGGCACGCCATCGGCCGACAGCCGGACATCGAACTCGAGCCCGCCGCAGGCCGGCACCTCGAGGGCCGCGAGCAGCGCCGCGATCGTGTTCTCGGCCGCCCGTCGCCAGTCGCCACGATGCGCCAGCCGGAGCGGGTGGTCGATCGCCACCGCCTAGCCGATCTCGAGCCGGGTCTCGATCCCGAGGTGGTCGCTCGGGTAGATCGTCGCGTCCTCGGGGGCCGGGCGGTCGAAGCACAGCCGCGCCGACTCGACACGCACCGCGCCGCGAACCCAGATGTAGTCGAGGCAGGCCGGCTCGCCGTCGGTGTCCATGGCCGGGGCGATCAGCCCGGACGGCCAGGTCACGGCGGGCTCCTCGCCGTTGGCGTCGGCGTAGGCGGAGCGGAAGCCGTCGTCCCGGATCCGGTGCGGCGCCGGCTCGTCGGGATGGGCGTTGAAGTCGCCCATCAGGATCGTCGCGGTCGCGCTCCGGGGCATCGGCCAGCCAGGCCAGGACGCCGGCGGCCTGATCGTCGCGGATGCCGGCGTCGGGCGTCAGGTGGTGCAGATGGGTGACCGCGACCAGGACGGACGCGCCGCCCGGCAGCGCGACCAGACCGCGCAGCGCCGACCGGTTGAGCCCGAGATCGAGCCGCTCGACGTCCGTCGCGAAGTGGGGCTGTCTGACGAGCAGGCCGTTCCCGTACTCCGGGCGGCCGGCCCAGGCGCGGTACTCGGCGTAGTGGCCTTCGCCGGCAGCACCGATGAGCCGGTCCTGCTGCATCGGGTAGACCACCTCCTGGAGCCCCAGTAGATCGGGCTGGAGCGTCGCCATGTCGGCAAGGAGGATCGGCAGCCGCTCGAACCAGCGGTCGGCGAGGTTCCGGATGTTGAGCGTCGCGACGTGCAGGCGATCCATGGCCGCTCCCTATCCGGCCGAAGCGGGTGTCGCGGCCGCCGCGCCGGCGTTCAGGGTGCTCGGATCGGCGGCCGGGACCGCGAACGAGAACGTGCTGCCGGCGCCCTCGGTCGACGCCACCCAGATCCGGCCGCCGTGCTGCTCGACGATGTGGCGGGCGATCGCCAGGCCGAGCCCGGTGCCGCCGGCCTCGCCCCGGACGCGCGCCCGGTCGACCTTGTAGAACCGCTCGAAGATCCGCGGCTGGGCGGCCCGCGGGATCCCGACCCCGTGATCCGCGATCGACACGACGACGTCCGGGTCGACCGCCCGGACCGCGACCGTGACGTCGCCGCCGTCCGGGCTGAACTTCACCGCGTTGTGGACGAGGTTGACGACGACCTGGCCGAGGCGAGCCGCATCCCCACGGACGGGCGGGACCGGGTCGGGGACGTCGACGCGCAGGGTCACGCCCTGGCGATCGGCGAACAGCCGCAGCCGCTCGGCCGAGTCCGCCGCGATCCGACCGAGGTCGACGCACGTCGACGACGCCCAGCCCGCCGCCGCTCTCGATCCGCGACAGGTCGAGGAGCTCGCTGACCATCTGGACGAGGTGCCCGGTCTCGACCTCGATCTTCTCGATCCGGTCGCGCATCCGGGGCGGGATCGCATCGCCGGCCGCCTCCGCCTCGCGGGTGAGCGTCTCGGCCAGGAGGCTGACGGTCGTCAGCGGCGTCCGCAGCTCGTGCGACAGGTTGTCGATGAACTCTGCCCGGATCTGCTGGAGCCGGCGCAGCTCCGACACATCCTCGAGGATCAGCCACGCGCCGCCGCCCGGGGCCCGCCGGGCGCGCACGACGAGCCGCGGACCGTCCGCACCGGCCGGCGCGAGCTCCCCGGTCGCCGAGCCGGTCTCGAGCGCGACGCGGGCGGTCGCCTCGACATCGGTGTCGAGGAAGGCCTCGAGGATCGTCCGCCCGGCGAGCGTCCGCGGCTCGCGCCCGAGGAGGGAGTGGGCAGCGCGCGTTGGCGGACACGATCCGCAGGTCCGGGTCGAGCCCGAGCACCCCGATCGTCAGCGATTTGACGAACGCCGCCCGCTCGACCTGGGCCGCCTCGAGCTGCGCGGTCGCCCGATCGGCACGCGCGCGCAGGTCGCGCACGGCCGGCACGGGATCGGCATCCACGCCCGACCCCGGCGGCCCGCGCCACGTCGGCCGCGCGGCGACGCGATGCCGCCACCACCGCGCCGATCGCGATCACGAGGACCGTCGCCGCGAGGGCGAGCAGCCAACCAACCGGTTCCACCCGGCGAGCATCGCACAGCCGTGCGGCGCGGCGCTGGGCTCAGACCTGGCGCAGAAACTGACTCGGACGTTGCCTCAGGCTCGGCCGGGGCGTCGGACGCGCGTCGTCGGCCGATCGTCGGGCAGGAAGCGGGGACGCCACGCGCGCGTCAATGACGCGAACGCCGAGGGCGCGAAGGCATGCCGCAGGACGAGGAGATGGGCGAGCCGTGCCGCGGCCAGCCGCGCCCGGGCGACCGTCCCGTGATCGGCGCTCCGGTCGTCGATGGCGGCGGCGGCGTCCTGGGCGGCGAGCTGCGACGACACCCGGAGGGCCTCGTCGTCGTCGGGCGAGGTGCCGGGCGGCCACGGCTCGTCGGACCCTCGGTCGAGACCGGCTCGCCGGGACGTCGCGGCCAGGGCACCCACACCGGCAGTGTCGAGCCCCGCCAGGCGCGCGATCAGGCCACGCACCGCGACACCGTTGGGTCCGTACCGCGGCTGGCCGACGGCCGCCTCCCAGCCACGGGTCAGGCGCTCGCGGGCACGTTCGCGGAACGGCTTCGAGGTCATGGTCGAGGCGGGCTACGCCCCGAGATGGCCTACTTCGAGGTGCTGCACGAGCTGAAGCTCATCGTCGACCTGATGTACGAGGGCGGCATCGCCCGGATGAACTACTCGGTGTCCGACACCGCGGAGTTCGGCGGCTGCTGTCCGGTCCGCGCGTCATCGACGCCGACACCAAGGAGCGGATGAAGCAGATCCTGACCGACATCCAGGACGGCACCTTCGTCAAGAAGCTCGTCGCCAACGTCGAGGCGGCAACAAGCAACTCGAGAAGCTGCAAGCGCAACGCCGAACATCCGATCGAGGTCACCGGAAAGAAGCTGCGCGACCTGATGAGCTGGGTCGACCGCCCCATCACCGAAACCGCCTAAGTGATTTCGGCGCGCTCGCGTGCGCTCAGCGATCGATTAGCGCGCCGAAATCATGCTACGACCACGGGAAGTTGATCCAGCGGTCGGTTGTGCGCCAGACGCATTCGCAGTCGACGCTCAACTGCGGCTTCTGGAGGACCGCGCAGCG
>CAWJHK010000003.1:0-151752 GCA_963842695.1 uncultured Chloroflexia bacterium | reverse complement strand
GGCCCCAACCGGGCTTCACGAGCGCGTCCTCGAGCCCTCGACCCGTCAGCGACCTCGGCCAGCGTGGGTGGCGTGGTTGGGGAGCGGTTGGGCTTCCGAGCCGCCGGCAGGGCGCCTGGCAGCGATAGGCTGGGCACGACCCGTGCTCGTGGCCGTCCTGATCCTTCTCATGCTTGGCGCCGCGATCCTCGTCGCGGGCGGACCACGCCAGCCCTCTCCATCGATCGGGCCACTCGTCTACGGGCGAGACGGGGATATCGTCCTGGCCGACCTGGACGGCGCGAACCCCGTCGTCATTGCGGATGGCGCGCCCTCGAGCGACCGGCTTGGGACGTGGTACACGCTAGCCGCGGGCTGGGCACCCGATGGCAGCCATCTTGTCTACAACGAGGTCCGCCCCGGGCAGATGCCGTCGGTAATCACCCACATCAGCGACGCCTCTGGCCGGCGCGTCTCCTCATTCGCCATCGACGGGCCTGCGGTGGGCAAGCTCGGCGATCGGCAGCTCAAGTCGACCTGGGCGACATGGTGGTCCCCGGATTTCGACCCTCCTTGCCACGTTCCCATGGACTGCGAAGTCGATCCGGATCTTCGGCCTCGACGGACGACTCCGGTACGACCTGCCGCTTCCGGACGGATACGAAATGTGGCGTGAACTTGGGTTCACCTGGGCCCCCGATGGACGGTCCGTTCTGGTCGTCATCACGTCCCAGCCGGGTCCCCCGGACGAACTGGCTGAACGGGAGGTCTGCAGGTGCCGATTGATGGATCCGCGCCTCGATCGCTCGCCGACGAGCAACCCTTCGCGACCTGGGATGTGCCGGCAACACACGACGGCCGCCGGATCGCCTTCGGGCGTAACAACAGCCCATTCGAGGACGGTCCCTATCTTCGTGGCGAACGGCGACGGCAGCAACCCGCATCCGGTGACCCACGCCGACCCCCTCACGGGGATCGGGTCGTTCCCAAAGTGGTCGCCTGACGAGACGCAGATTGCTTACATGGTCGCGTTGAGTGACGAAGGCCCGCACATTGAGCTCAGGGTCGTCGACCTTGGGACGGGAGTCGACCGCCCCGTGGTGAGAGTGCGCGAAGACGGCTCGGTCAGCTACGGCTGGTCTGCCGACGGTGACCGGCTGCTCTTCCGAGCCTACTGGGTCGACCCGGTCATCGACAATCATCAGGACGAAACGGCCCTCTGGAGCGTGCGTCCGGACGGCACGGACCTGAAGCGCCTCGTCGAGGGGGTCGATGACTTCGGCGCCCGGCCGTAGCAAGGACAACAGCCGGACTACCTTGACCGGGCCGCCTTCCGCGTCGACGCCATCGCGGAGCTCGAGCTCATCGACGCCGAGCTGCGGCGGATCGTCGAGGCATTCGACGCGCCGGCGGTGCCGGTGCACTGAGCGACTCCACCAGTCGGGTATTAGTGGACCCCGGCGGCTCCAACTGAGTAGCCGACCGTCATACGGATGCATTCGCGGGTCGCTGGCCGTAGCGGCGTAAAGGGCCCGGCCACTGTCGCGGCCCAAGAAATGAACGGTCGGCCCGTCGGCATTTCGGCAGAACGCCCGATGCCCGCGACCGTATCCGACCCATAGCGTGTCACCAACGACCTCGGCTCGGGGTCGACACCATGGGGGGCACCACCATGCACATGCATCCGGAACCTAATCCTGCCCGGTCCGGACAAACCCAAGACTCCAGGGAGGTCCACCGTCCGATGTTCGCCTCACGCACCTCGCTCCGCCCGGCCGACGTCGCAATCCGAGCGGCGATCGTCGCCCTGACCCTGTCGACCGCGTACATCCACTCGACGCTGGGTGGCCTGCTGTTCACCCTCAACGCGGTCGGCTATGTCGTCGCCGCGGTCGCGATGATCGTCCCGCTCGCCACGCCGTCCGCTTCCGCTGGGTCGTGCGGGTCGGGCTGGTCGGCTACGCGGCGACCGCCATCGTCGCCTGGCCGGTGATCGGCCCGTACTACAGCACCGCCTACATCGCCAAGGGCATCGAGGTCGCCCTGATCGTCCTCCTCGCCGTCGACTTCGCCCGGCACGATGGCAACCCGGTCGCCGTTGCGCGCCGCGAGCTGTCGACTTTCACGAACCTCGTCACCCGTCGCGGCACGTTCGCGCCCGGCGCGTGACGCCGACCACCACGTCCGACCCACCCAGACAGCCCAAGGAGTCCCTGACGTGAAACGCCTGACCCTCACCCTCGGCCCGATCGTCCTGGCCGCCGTGCT
The DNA here is from genome assembly GCA_963842695.1 of uncultured Chloroflexia bacterium. Taxonomy (GTDB): domain Bacteria; phylum Chloroflexota; class Limnocylindria; order Limnocylindrales; family CSP1-4; genus SPCO01. The sequence continues at coordinate 149,505 of CAWJHK010000003.1, read as the reverse complement.
GGCCGCCTGTTCGGGCACCTCGGCGGCCGCCAACGGGAGCGCGGTCCCGGCCGGCATTCCGTCCGGTGACAGTGTCACGGTCGTGGCCAAGGACCTGAAGTTCACGACGCCTGCCGTCAGTACCGAGGCCGGCAGCCCGTTCACCATCGCCTTCGACAACCAGGATGGCGCTCCGCACAACATCGCGATCTCGGACGCCTCCGGGGCCAAGGTGTTCAGGGGACATCGTCGCCGGCAAGCAGGTGGACTACCAGGTCGGAGCGCTCCCGGCCGGCACCTACGGCTTCATCTGCGAGGTCCATCCAGACATGAGGGGCACGCTCACGGTCGAGTAACCGAGCGAAATCCGACGCACAGCGGCCCCCGGCTGCCATCGGCAGCGGGGGGCCGTTCCATGTCCCCTAGGGTCGCGCCCGCCGTTCGCGCTCCTCCGTGATCCAGTCCCAGCCCGCATTCCAGACCGCGCCGTCCTTCGGCAACTCGCGACCCGTCGCCTCGAGGACCCACGCATCGAGCCATCGGTCGGCCGTGTCCGGCTGCATCCCGGTGCCGGTCAGCCGGGCGCGGACACCCGCCCGCTGGGCTTCGAAGATGCGCTCGTGATGCGCTCGACGTCCCATCGGGCGAGTGTCGCGTAAGCCGTGACGGCTACGGTGTCATCGCCCCGGCTCCGGGCGTTCGCTCCGTCGTGACAGCGAGACGGACGGCGACCAGGATATAACTCGCCAGGCACAAACGGCCGTCCGGTAACGTCTCTGCCGGTACCGCTTGGCATCCTGCCGGGCGACCGAGAGAGGCTGGCATGGACGAACCGACGTCGCCGAGCGGTAAAGGCGACGGTCCGGTACAGGGCTGGGTGCGGCCCAAGGCTTGGGTCGCACCGCCTCGACGCGGACCGGCATTAACCCTGTACCGCGTCGCCGTGGTAGTCATCGTGATGGTGATCGCGGCTGGCGTCGGCGGCTTCGCTTACGGCTTGGCTGGCGGCGACCCGGACGCGCCAGTCGGTGCCTCCCTGGGAAGCGGCCCCTGGGCCGATCGAGTTCGGGACCGGCGGAACCGGGTGCTCGTTGACGGACAAGGCGACCACGTTCCCATTGGCGGCCGGGTTCCGCGTGGTCGCGACGCTCAATCGTCCGCTGCGCGCGGACGAACCACCTCGGCGTTCGTGGACGGTCCCGGACGAGCGGTGGAGACGAAGCAGCAGCACTCCGCCTCGGCCAAGTGCATCTACAACGACGTCGTAACCCTGGCCACCCGCCTGGCCATTACCGCGTCGAGTATCGTGCCGGGCTCGAATTGCTGGCGTACGGCCAGTTCGACATCGCACCCTGAAGCGCCTTTGGCCCCGGTCCCGGACTCGCGATCCCGCTCGGGAGGGCGGCCAGCCTGTCCGGGCCGACCGGGGTGCGTAGAGCGAAACTCAGGCGTCTTATCCTCGGGACATGAGCCTTCGATGGGACGGCGAGAGCGCCGTCCGCGCCGGGGTCGGTGTTGTGTGTCTGGCGCTCCTCGGCTTCATCTTCGCGACGACCGCCCCGACCTTCTACCTACACCTCCCGGCCGCCATCGGCATCGTGATGGCTGCGTGGATGCTCCTGTCGGCCGTCGTCCCGGTCATGCGGGGCGAAGGGCCACTGATGCGTCGCGCACCTGTGGTGGTCGTGTTCTGGGCGGTGGTCGTGGGAGCGGCCCACTCGTGGGGAGCTTGCGAATCTGACCGTCCGGACTCGCGATCCCGTCCCAGTGCGGCCAGCCTGTCCGGGCCGACCGGGTGCGTTCGCTCGCCATCAGACTCCTTTGGATCCCCTGCGGTCGAAGCGTCCGCCTTGGCTAGCCGCCCGACGCGTGCTCCGTCGCCGGCATGCCGCGGAACAGCTGCACGCCAATCGCGATCCACGTCACGAGGTAAGGGGCGAGCAGCGCGACCATGAGCGCCCTGGTGCCCGCGTCATCGAGGTTCGGCTGCGCGACCGTAAACACGACGGCGGCGATCACGCTGACGACCTGGACGACCGGGATGGCCCACGAGAAGACGCCGATGCGGGCGAGATCCAACATCAGCATGGCCGACCCGACGAGGAGCGGCACGATGGACCCGAACATGCTCACGACGGCGCCGAATGTCGTGACCATCGCTCCGAGGCTTCCGATCGGGCCGATGTGATCTTGGAACCGCCAGGCGAGGCCAAGTGCGGTCGCCGAGAATGCGCATACGCCCACGATCGTACCGATCAACGCGTACACGCCGGCGCTTCCGGTCCACACAGAGTGGCTGTAGAGGATGAAGAAGAAGAACAGGATCGCGTAGGTCAGGGCACCGACAAGAGCCAACGCGCCGAGCGATCGGGTGTCCTTCGTCGAGCTCCCCGCCAAGCCCGATGGCACCTTGCCGCGGTTGGCCAGGCGCCAGCTGATGTCGGCGGGCATCCCGAACAGGAGTCGCAGGAGCATGTCGGACCGAGCGCCCGCGCCGGGCGCCCGAGCGCAGCTGCCTCCTCCTGCTGGGACCAGAGGTCGTCGTCGACCTCGTCGCGGCGCGCGGCGCGCAGGTCTGTCGGCAGGCCGCTGGTGTAGAGCCTGACCCAGCCGCGGACGAGGGCGGCGACCCGAGAACCGTTCATGACGGCAGGACCGCCGCGGCGCGGGGGGCGGCGTCGTGCTCGGCAGATCTTGCCTCGGCCAGCGCAGCCTCGCCAGATAGCGTGACACGATAGAAGCGCCGTCTGGGCCGGCGCTCGTCCGCGGCGAGCTGCGGGTCCTCCCAGCGGCTGCTCAGGTAGCCCGCCCGCTCGAGGCGCTCGAGCGCCTTGTAGAGCGTCCCGTACGCCGTCAGCCGTCGCGAGTGTCGCCCGTCGCGGATCTCCTTGGCCAGCAGGAAACCATGGGCCTCCTCGATCCCGCTTCGGGCGAGCTCGACACTCGCCTCGAGAATCGAGACCTCCAGGGGAACGAGTTGGCCGGTCTTGCGTCGCATGGACGAAGAATAGGAAGATATAGTCGCATTGTCAAGCCTTGAGATCCAGGCCGCGCCTAAGCAGCGAAGGCTAAAGTGTCACGGCCTCGGCTCCGGTCCCGGACTCGCGATCCCACGACATGCGGCCAGCCCCGTCCGGGCCGACCGGCGCGTACAGCGTCAAATACGCGATTGACGGTCCGCTCGCAAAGTGAACCCGTCCGAACCCAGAAGCGGAGCTTTCCGGCACGCTCGTCCTCCAAGACACCGCCGTTGCGCTCGATGACGGTCCGCGAGCCGATGTTGTCGACGTCGCAGGTGATCAGGGCCGGGTCGATCCCCATTCCGTGAGCGATCGCGAGGGTCTGCCTGAGCATCTCGGTCGCATGGTCGCGTCGCCTGGCCGACGGGCGGACGTCGTAGCCGATGTGGCCGCCCGCCTCGAGCAGATGGGGCGTGAGCCGGTGGCGGATCGTGATTTGCCCGAGGAAGGTTTCCCCCTCCACCCACCACATCTCGGTGGCCGGGACGTAGCCCTCTGGCCGCGGTGTGGTCTTCGAGCGCATCAGCTCGGATCGACGCGGCGAAGAGCGAAAACGCCTCGTCGCTCGACCACTCGGCTGCCCGGGTCCGGAGGTAGTCGCCGAACGTTGACTGGTCGTCCTCGGAGCCGCGGCCCTCGGCGCGGAACTCGTCCATCGCCTCGGCGAACGAACGCCGCAGATCGTCACGCGGCGCGATCAGCGTCGGCATGGCGTCACCGTACAGGCGTCGCTGGCTCCGGTTCCGGACTCGCGATCCCGCTCCCAGTGGCGGCCAGCCCGTCCGGGGTTCTCCGGTGTCACAGCGCGGTGGTCTCAGATGTGGCTGAGCACCTGGCTCTCGAGCAGGACGATGCCCAGCGTGTTCAACGAGCAGTGAACGACCATGCCCAGGTACACGTTCTCCTTCCAGCGCACGGCATAGACCGTCGGCCCGAACCCTAGAATCCTGCCGAGCACCTGCCACGGCGACCAGAAGTGGTAAAGCGAGAAGAGGCTGACGTTGACGAGAGGTGCCCAACGGCCCATCCATTCCATTCGGGGGAGTAGGTAGCCGCGGAAGTACAGCTCCTCGACAATCGGGCCGAGAAACCCATTTATGACGAGGTACGCCCCGAGCGTCACGATCCACGCCTCGCGGCTGTAGTCGCCAACCCGGTCGAGGTCTACCGGGCGCACGAACCAGTCCGGCAACCAACCGAACAGGCTATCGATCACGCTGGGCTCGATCGCCATCGACAGGCCGAAGCCGACGAAAGCGGCGACGATGAGCACCGGCACGAGCCATACCCAGTCGCGGATCGGCAGCGGTCGGCGATATGGCACCACGGAGCGGATCCGATGCGGCTGGTCTCGTCCGGCCCGGAGGATCACCCCGAGCTCGACCGGCAGGAGCACGACCGCGATTGCGACCAACAGAGCGGCTAGCGGCGGGAACCCGGCGCTCTCGACGAAGGGGGCGAAGACGACGAAGGCGACGGTCGTCAACGCGCCCGGGATCAGGAAGAGTCCGAGCAGCGTCGGCAGCGCCAACTGCTTAGTCGCAGACTCGGGACTAGGACTGTCCATGGGCATCCCTCGACAGGCACGTCCAGTCTGCGCCACTGGAGCACCGGGCACCGGTTCGTGACTCGGACTCGCCTTCCCTCCTGGAGTCATTGGCGAAGCCTTTGCTGCCTGCGGCCAGCCTGTCCGGGCCGACCGGGGTGCTATGGCGCGGGTGCTGCGGCGGTACCCGGGGCCTCTCGGGGGTCTTCGGTGCCGGCGCGGAGTCAGCCGATGAGCCGCAGAACGAGGGTGGCCGTGCCGTCTCCATTCTCGTCGAGGGTGCCGTCGCCGCGGACTGTTCTGAATTCTCCAGACCCACCGGTGAGCGCGAAGACCTTGTGGGGGGGCGGCGAGTTCACGAAGGCGAACGCGATCGTTCCGCGATCCTCGAGTTGCATGACACCGGTGCAGTTGGAGAGACCCGTCTCGTCCACGAGGACACAGCTTCCGATCTCGTCACCCACCGCTGTCCCGTTCTGCGAGAGCTGGTCATGGAAGACGATCACGTCCGCGGCTGAAGGACCTGGCGCACCGAGATCGGTGTAGTTGAACGGCTGGAACACCACGTGGAAGGTCATGGTCCGACCACCCCCTGGTGCCGCACCCAAGGCCGAACCCTGGAGTAGCAGCACCGACGCCGCTAGCGACACTCCGACGGCCATGGCTCGCGTCCTGTTCCGCATGGGATCTCCTCCGCTGTTGACCGTCCGGGGGCATCCCGATTATCCCGCGGCCAGGCAAGGACCAAGGACGCGACGACGGCTCCGGTCCCGGACTCGCGATCCCGTCGGGAGGGCGGCCAGCCCGTCCGGGCCGACCGGGTGCTGGCACTCGAAGGTCCGGCGGCGGTCCTCGCCGACAAGGTCAGCCGGTCGGAACCCAGAAGCGGAGTTTGCCTACACGCTCGTCCTCCAGACACCGCCGTTGCGCTCGATGACGGTCCGCGAGCCGATGTTGTCGACGTCGCAGGTGATCAGGGCCGGGTCGATCCCCATTCCGTGAGCGATTGCGAGGGACGGCCGGAGCATCTCGGTCGCATGGCCGCGCCGCCTGGCCGACGGGCGGACGTCGTAGCCGATGTGGCCGCCCACCTCGAGCAGATGGGGCGTGAGCCGGTGGCGGATCGCGATCCGCCCGAGGAACGTTTCCCCGTCCACCCACCCCATCTCGGTGGATGGGACGTAGCCCTCTGGCCGCGGTGTGTCTTCGAGCGCATCGGCTCGGATCGACGCGGTGAAGAGCGAAAACGCCTCGTCGCTCGACCACTCGGCTGCCCGGGTCCGGAGGTAGTCGCCGAACGTTGACTGGTCGTCCTCGGAGCCGCGGCCCTCGGCGCGGAACTCGTCCATCGCCTCGGCGAACGAGCGCCGCAGATCGTCACGTGGCGCGATCAACCTGGGCACGTCATCACCGTACAGGCTTCTCTGGCTCCACGGGGTAGTCATCCTCCTAGCCGCCCCGGCCCTCACCTCCTCGGCGGCAGCGGCTGGGTGTCGAGCGCGACCCTCGCCGCTGCCGTCGCAGGGCTGACCGTCATCGTCATCCGGTGGATTGGCGGCTGGTGACGAGGGGTAATGACAGGCGGCGTAGAATCGCGTTCCGTCAGGGGCGCGAGGCAATGGCGATGCCGGAGCTACGAACCGTCGGGACGATCCTCGAGGACTACTGCGCCGCCGAGCGCGAGCTGGCGCGAGCGCCCAAGGGGGAATGGCTGGCAATCCTGGCGATCATGGATCAGCTGTACGCGCAGTTCGTAGAGGCGGTCGCCCAGAGCGCCGAGGTGGAAGAGCCCTCGCCCACGGGCAGAGACGCCGTCGCCACGTCTACGCGTTAGATTCCGGACGGCTCCGGTGTCGTCTCCTCCTTTGTGCGTTGGGCAAGCCGCACTGATGGTCGACGTCGGAGCCGCTGCAAGTCGCCACGCCGACAGCTGGCGGGCCTGCACATACCTAGTTTGTTCGTTGCAGACCTAGGTACGATGGGAATGGCTCCGGCGTCCGTCACCCCGGGTCTGTGAGCAAGCTTTCCCCCCAGCGACCTCGCTGCTTTGTGAGGCCGTGCGTCGGAGCCTTACCAGCCTGGTCGACAAGTCGTCTTGACCGGCGGTCATACGATTTTAGTTAGCTCCGATGTCGTCGACCCCGGACGAAGGGTGTTTATCCGGTCCGACGTCGGAGCTGTACCCGCCTTACGGCATTCGCCCTAGTGCGTGCCAACCGCGCCGCCGAGTACCGTTGACGAGCGCCGCCATCTGGGGGTGGCGGCTCACTTGACGACAACGGTGGTGAGAACGTTCCGAGCGGCATCCTCCCGTCGCTCCGGAGAACGCCCAGGGCGACGCCCCCCTCGGTCGCTCGGGGCGTTCTCCTTTTCACCAGCCCGGTCGACGAGCGGCCCGTTCCTCGGCGATCCAAGCCCAGCCCGCGTTCCAGTACGTGCCGTCCCTCGGCAGCCCTCGGCCTGTCGCCTCCAGGACCCACGCGTCCAGCCAGCGGTCGGCCGTCTCCGGCTGGATCCCCGTCCCGGTCAGTCGGGCGCAGACGCCGGCCTTCTGGGCCGCGAAGATGCGCTCGGGATCCGCTCGTCGTCCCATGCGGTAAGTCTCGCGTAGGCGACGACAGCTAGGCTGACGCAGCCCGCGGTGCGAATTTCGAACGATTGGCGGCCCACATGACGTCAATACGTAAGAAGGCGTCCGCGATGGACGCCGCCGTTGGAGGGTGCACCCGATGCGACGCACGCAGATTGCCCTTGCCCTGGCGACCACGCTCCTGCTCGGCCTTACCGCGGTCCCGGCCGCGGCAGTGCCCAATCAAGCGATCGGGGAGCGCGTCAACCTCCTGCTCGGGGATCAGCCCTTTCCCGCGTCAACGCCATTCCACATCGACCATGGCTTCGGCCACGTTGCAGGTGACACGGCGATCGGGCTGTCCGACTTCATGCTCGACATGGATGGGACAGACCTGACTGCCGACTTCGTCCAGCGCGGTCCCTTAGGCGGCGACGGCCTGTCGTTCTACAAGCTCTGGTTCTACAACTTCCCCGATGGATTGACTGGGAGCCACGTGTTCACTCGTCATTACTTCGAGGCGTGCAATAACGACGAAGTTCCGTGCGATGGCAACCGGATCAACACACCGGTCGAGTCCTTCACCGTCTCCACAACCGTTACGTTCACCCCGTAACGAGGCGCGGTAAGCCGCGGCTAACGCCTGGCCGGCCAGGCTAACGCGGCCCCGCCTCCGGTCCCGGGCTCGCGATCCCGCGACATGCGGCCAGCCTGTCCGGGCCCACCAGGGTATGGGTGCTTGGGCTGGACCGGCAGCACGGGGGCTATCCCTCGGTCAGCTCCTCGAGCACCTCGCGAGCGGTCACGCTGCCTGCGTCCGCAAGGCGCCGCAACTCGTCCAGATCCTCGCGTTCCACCGCCAGCTCGATTAGCTGATCGAGAGCATCGGTGCTACCACCGTCGGCCAGACGACGCAGCTCGTCCAGGTCGCCGCGCTCCGCGGCCAGCTCGACTAGCTGGTCGAGCGCGTCCTGGCTGCCCTGCGCTGCTTGCTCGCGCAGGGTCGTTGCGCGGCTCAACGTCGCGAAGGCGACCCGCTCCGTTTCGATCGCGTCCCCGTGGATGACGCGAAGCCCGAGTGCGCTTGCATATCGGCCCACGGCCGCCCAGAAGACAGGGACGCTGTCCGCGCCTTGGACGGCATCGGCGAAGCCGCCGATGTGGACCGGATCTATGGTCGATGGCATGTCGAGTCGCAGCCTCTCGAAGGGCGCGTCAAACAGCTCGATCTGGTGTTCCGTCGTCGGTTCCTGCATCGTCCCTCGCCGTGGATCCAGCGCATAAGTGAGCAGGTTTCCGCACGAAGCGCTTTCGTGAAAGTGCAGCGGTTGGACGGGGCGGCTTATGAGTCCCCTGCTCTACCACTGAGCTACTCCGCCATGCCCGGGAAAGAGTATCGAGCCGGGTCACCGGCGGCAAACGCATCGTCCGGACGGGTCCTGCGTCTTGAGCGCCGGATCACACGGATCGTCGCTCGACGGTACCCTGTCCGCTTCGGAGAGACCGCCACGCCATGACATCCTCGATCCCCGGAGCGCCTGTCCCTCGACGGCTGGCCAGAAGCCTCGTCCCGCCGCTGCTCGGCCTCATCGTGGCTGCCTGCGGTCTGTCGGCCTCCGTGGATGCCGGCGACGGACCACCGAGCCCTCCGGCCATCTCGTCGCACCCGGCTGCGACGGCTTCCCCGGCCGTCGCCGCCCTGGCGACTGCCACCCCGCTGGCGACCGCCGCACCAGTGGCCACGGTGTCTCCGGCCCCGACTGCCGCCATCCTTCCTCCCGGGCCGACCGCGAAGGCCGACCCGGTTCCAGCACGCCGGCCGTTCGCGATGAACCTGTATCGGAGCGGCGATTACGTCGCGCAGTTCACCAACGAATGGTGCGTCGGGGCCAGCCTGCAGATGACGCTCAACATGACGACCACGAAGACGTACGCCTCGCGAGCGTCGCAGCGGACCCTCTGGAAGATGGCCCAGGCCCGTTCGTTCAGCCCGTTCGGCGGGGCGAACCCGCGGGGCTGGACCGCCGCACTCAACGACCTTGGCGTCGGTCCATACGTGCTGGTGTCGATCCCCGACTTCGACGGAGCGCTCCGGGTGGCCGCCATGGCGATCCGCGACACGAGGCGGCCCGTCGGTCTCGTCATGTGGCATGGCCGGCACGCGTGGGTGATGTCTGGCTTCGAATCGATCGGTGACCCGAGGATCCACCACGACGTCAAGGTTACCGGGGTCCACGTGCTGGACCCGCTCTATCCGCACGGTAGCGCGGTCTGGGGAAAGTCGCCCAGGCCCAACGCTCTCATCAAGCCATCGACGCTGGCGAAGCAGTTCGTCCTCCGCGACAGCAGCAACAGCAGGGTCGACCTGGGCGTGCCGCCGGGCTTCCTGCTGGTCTTGCCCACCGCCTAGCGCGTGGTGCGTGGAGCCCCACTGGCCACGCGGTCAGTCGATCTCGCGCAGCCTGCCCGTCGCGACGTCGAAGACCAGTCCGTGGACCGGGACAGGCCGGAGCCACGGATGCGTCCGAAGCCGCTCGACCGATTGGCGGATGCTCGCCTCGAGGTCGTCGAACGACCCGAACTGGACCTCGAGCCGGCGACCGGTCGTCGCGGCGAGCCGATCCGTGAGCGCGTCCTCATCCACGCCGAGCAGGCCGCAGCCGGTGTGTCCGATGACGACGATCTCGTCGGTCCCGAGGAGCTGCTGGCTGATGATCAGCGAGCGGATGACGTCGTCCGTCGCGATCCCGCCGGCGTTGCGGATGATGTGCGCGTCGCCGGTGTGCATGCCGAGGGCTTCCTCGACGTCGAGCCGCGCATCCATGCACGCCACGATCGCCAGCCCGCTGAGCGGCGCCGGCGTGAGCGCCGAACGGTCGAACGACTCGGTGTATCGCTCGTTCTCGGCGAGCAGACGCTCGAACTCGCCTCGCTCGGTGGCCAAGTCGTCAGGCGTGCGGCCCGAGGCCACCGCCGTAGCGATCGATCACTTCGCCGATCGTCATGTCGCCCACCCGCTGGTCGACCTGGTCACGGGTCACGCGCCACATCGTCCGGAGCGGTCGCGGGCCGGTCCGCTCGAGGTCGGCCAGGCGGACCTCGGCGAAGCGCTCGATGCCGGGCACGGCCCGGAGGTCGGAGGCGAGCTTGACGGCCGCCTCGTCGAGCGTCGTGGCGGTGGTGATCTCGGCGCTCGCCGGGCTGACGCCGCGGGCCGGGCGCGCAGGGCCGGCCGCCGTGTCCGTCCGATTCGCGGCCGCGTCCACCCGTTGCGCGGCCGCGGTGGTGGTCGCGGCCGTCGCCCGGATGGCGGCATCGGCGGCGGCCATCGCGGCGTCGGCCGCCTCCGGCGTCTCGATCCGGGTGGTGGGTGCCGGATGGGCGCCCCACGCTTCGGTGGTGGTCTCCGGCGCCGGGGCGGAAGCGGCCGGAGCCGGTTGCGATCCGGACGTGCCCGCCGCGGAGGTGGCCGTGGCCGCCGCTCCGCTCGTCGCCGGTGCGCGCCGGGTGCCGGTGCCCGTGCGGCCGGTCCCACCCGCGCCGCCGGTGCCACCACCACCGCCGCCACCGCGCCGGCGGCCCGACCCACCCGTGCCGCCTGTATCGCCCGGATCGCCGCCGGACGGCGGCGGCGGGCTGCCGATCGCGTTGCTGACGAGGGCCGGGATGTCGATGCCGGTCAGCCCCTTGACCGTGGCGTTCGCCTCGCTGACGGTGCGGGTCACATTCTTGACGACATCGGATGCGCCGTCGTTCGAGAGGACGGTCAGGGTGTCGATGGTCGCCGATCGGCTCGGCCGCCGCCCGGACGATCTCCGGCATCATCGACAGCACGGTCTGGATGATGGCCGCCTCGTTGAACTGGCGATATGCGTCGGCCCGCAGGGCGAGCGCCTTGGCCTCGGCCTCGCCCTTGGTGAAGGTGATGCCGGCCTCGGCATTGCCTTCGAGCGTCGTCCGCTGCGCCTCGGCCTCGGCGTTGACCGAGACGACCCGCGCCTGCGCCTCGCCCTTGGTGACGGTCACGGCGGCCTCGGCCGAGCCCGCCAGCTTGACCCGCTCGGCTTCGGCCTGGGCCTGGGCGATGCGCGCCGACTTCTCGCCCTCGGCACGACGGACCTGGGCGGCCGCCTCGGCCTCGGCCGGCCGGACGGTGCTGGTCAGCAGCTCCTTCTCCTTGCGGGCGGCCTCGAGCTCGGCCAGCTCGGTCTGCTTGCGGACGACCTCCTGGGTCGCCTCGGCCTCGGCCAGCGGGCCGGCCTGGGCGGCCCGCGCCTGGGCGGCCGTGGTCTGTGTCTCGGTCTCGGCACGTCGGAGCGAGACGTCGCGGGCCGCGTTGATCTTGACCTGCTCGGCCTCGGCCTCGCGGACGGCGGCCTCCTGGTCGGCGGCGGCCTTGGCCATCCGCGCGTCGCGCTCGCGGCGGGCGGTCTCCTGCTGGCCGATCAGCTCCATGTAGCCCGACTCGTCGCGGATCGCCTGGATCGTGAACGAGTCGATCTGGAGCCCGGACGTCGCGAGGTCGCCACGGGCCGCGTCCTGGACGGCCTGCTGGAACTTCTGCCGGTCGAGGTTGAGCTCCTCGACGGTCAGCGTCCCGACGATCGAGCGGAGCGAGCCCTCGAGGACGTTCTTGACGATCGAGTCGACCTCGTCGTTGCTGGCCTCGAGGAACCGCTCGGCGGCGTTGCGGATCGACTCGTCGTCGGCGCCGACCTTGAACGTGGCGACACCCTGGACCGCGACCTTGATGCCCTGTCGCGTGACGGCGTCGGACAGCGCGACGTTGATCTGCCGGGCGGTCAGCTTGAGCTTGCCGACCTTGTGGACGAGCGGCAGCACGATCACGCCGCCGCCGCGCACGACCTTGAGGTTCTTCCGCCCGTCGGGACCGCGATCGCGCTGGCCGCTGACGATCAGCGCCTCGTTCGCCCCGGCGACCTTGTAGCGGCTGCCGATGTACGACACGATCAGGACGACGACGATGATGACGAGGAAGATCGGCAGCACCCCGCCGCCGATCCAGTCGAAGATGTCAGGCACGGTCGCTGCTCTCCTGGTGGGGCGCTTCGACGATGAGCCCGTTGCCGGCCACGCCGATCACCCGGGCGGTCGAGCCGACCGCGATCTCGGTCGAGGCCGTCGCGCTGAACTCGTGCGTCTGTCCCTCCTTCTTGACGAGGACGCTGCCATAGCGGCCGGCCGGGATACCGACCGAGACGAACGCGGTGTCGCCGACCAGGTCGGCCATCGAGAACGGCTCCTCGGCCTGGGCCCGCCGGAGGAAGCTGAACAGGGTGTAGGCGATCCCCATCCCGACCAGCCCGAAGGCGACGCCGACGATGGCTGCCTGGCCGCCGTGGACGTCGAGCACCTGGGTCGCGAACAGCCCGCCGACGCCGAACATCGAGATGAACGACAGCAGGAGCGGCATGAGCGACACGCCGCCGAGGTCGAAGTCGAAGACGGCACCGATGATGTCGTCGACGAGGACGGTGATGAGCAGCAGCCCACCGCCGATCAGGGCGCACACGACGAAGACGAAATCCTCGACCGGGATGTCGATCATCCGATGGCTGCGCCGCCTCCCTCTCGACCGCCGGCCGCACGCCGGGAGCAACAGGATAGCGGCCGCACGGTCCGGTTACGAGGGTGGATCCCGGCCGCGCGACGGGACCGGTGGCGAGCGAGAGCGGCGGTCAGTCGCCGGGGCCGAACAGGAGCGTCAGCCAGTGGTCGAGCGGGCTCGTCGACGTCGAGGCGCCGACCCGCGTCGCGGCCGACCCCGGGGCATCGGCGGGGAGCGGCGACGCACCCGGGGCGATCGTGAACGGGATCTCCCTCGACCCACCGAGGCCGTAGCCGCGCGCCTGCTGGAGGATGAACCGGGGCTGCTGGATGCGGTCGAGCTCCTGTTCGAGGCCTGCGATCTCCGCCTTCTTCGCGGCGTTGGCCTCGACCATCGCCTCGGCACGGGCCGTCGCCGCGGCGGCCTCGCTCACCTGGCGCGCGAACAACGACCACGATCCAGGCGGCGAGCAGCGCCCCGAGCACGGTGGCCAGCCGCCGTCGCGTGATCCCGGCGATCGGGAGGGCGGAGAGGTCGGGCTCGCCGATACGTCCGACGTCGGCGTCCGGGGACGATCCGTCGGTGGGCTCGTCGGGTGGCTCGTCGGTCGGCGGATGGGGGGTCCGGCGAAGCATCCACGCGAGGGTAGCTGACGCTCAGCTGCGGTGTCAACTCGGGCCCGTGTGACAACCAACCTGTCACGCCGCACGCGGACGGTCTGCTAGACTCGCGCCGTTTCGAACATCTGTTCGCACCCGAGGCCACCGATGCGCACGTACGCCCCCGCCAACCCCGAGGCCGTCCTCGAGGCGATCCTCGACGAGCCGTCCCTGGCACGCGGCGTCGTCCACCACGCCGTGCTCCCCGCGCGACCGCCCGAGTACGGAGACTTCCCCGCGTGGCTCGATCCCCGGATCGTGGCCGGGCTCGACGCGCGCGGCATCGAGCGGCCCTACACCCACCAGGCCGAGGCGATCGAGTCGGCCCGCGCCGGGCAGGACGTCGTCGTCGTGACCCCGACCGCATCGGGCAAGTCGCTGTGCTACACGGTGCCGATCCTGCAGGCCATCGCCGACGATCCGGCGGCGCGGGCGCTGCTCCTGTTCCCGACCAAGGCCCTCGGCCAGGACCAGGTGACGGAGTTCGCGGAGCTGTCCCGGGCGGCCGGGCTGCACGTGTCCGCGGCGACGTACGACGGCGACACGCCGGCGCCGATCCGCTCGGCCATCCGCGGCGCCGGGCAGGTCGTCGCCACCAACCCGGACATGCTCAGCTCGGCGATCCTCCCCCACCACACGAAGTGGTTCCTGCTGTTCGAGCAGCTCGAGTACATCGTCATCGACGAGCTGCACACGTATCGCGGGGTCTTCGGCGGGCACGTCGCCAACGTCATCCGGCGGCTGCTGCGCATCTGCGCCCACTACGGCAGCCACCCGGTGATCGTCTGCTGCTCGGCGACCATCGGGAACCCGGGCGAGCTGGCCACGGCGCTGATCGGGCGGCCCGTGAAGGTCGTCGACCGGACCGGCGCACCGACCGGCGAGCGCCACGTCCTGCTCGTCGACCCACCGCTCGTCGACCCGGCGAGCGGGGCCCGCGGCTCGGCCGTCACCCTGGCCCAGCGCTGGGCGCTGCCGTTCCTGCGCGCGAACCGGCAGACCATCGTGTTCGGGCGGACGCGGGTCGCCGTCGAGCTGCTGCTGACCGGCCTGCGCGAGTCGCTCCGCGAGAGCTACGGTCCGCGGACGAGGGTCCGCGGCTATCGCGGCGGCTACCTGCCGACCGAGCGGCGGGCGATCGAGCACGGGCTGCGCGACGGCGAGATCCTCGGGGTCGTCGCCACCAATGCGCTCGAGCTCGGCGTGGACATCGGGCGGCTCGACGCCTCGATCCTCGCCGGCTATCCGGGGTCGATCGCGGCGACCTGGCAGCAGTTCGGGCGCGCCGGCCGGCGAGGCGGGACGTCGCGTCGCCGTCCTGTCGCATCGTCCGCCCCGGTCGACCAGTACGTCGTCCACCACCCGGAGTTCCTGCTCGAGGGCACGCCCGAGGAAGCACGCGCGGACCCCGACAACCTGCACGTCCTGCTCGCCCACCTGCGCGCCGCGATCTTCGAGCTCCCGTTCGAGCCGGGCGAGGTGTTCGGCCCCGCCCCGGCCGACGACCTGCTCGCCTTCCTCGCCGAGGAGCGCCACGTCCGCCAGGCCGGCGACGGGCGCTGGTACTGGTCGAGCGAGAACTTCCCGGCCTCGGAGATCTCGCTGCGGACCGCGGCTCCCGGAGAACGTCGTGATCATCGACACGACGCCGGACCGTCCGCGCGTGCTCGGCGAGGTCGACCTGTTCAGCGCCCAGGTCCTCGTCCACGAGCACGCCATCTACATCCACGAGTCGATCCAGTACCACGTCGACCGCCTGGAGTGGATCGAGCGCAAGGCGTACGTCCACCGGATCGACGTCGACCACTACACGTACGCCAACCGCGCGGTGACGCTCAAGCCGCTCGAGGTCTTCGCCGAGGCGCCGGCCACCGGCGGGCAGCGGGTCCACGGCGAGGTCATGGTCGCCAGCCTCGTCACCCTCTACAAGAAGCTCAAGTTCCTGACCGACGAGAACGTCGGCTGGGGCCCGGTCGACCTTCCCGAGCTCGAGCTCCAGACGACCGCCTACTGGCTGACCGCCGAAGGGGCCGCCGACCCGCTGGCGACGGGACGAGCTCGACGTGGCCCTGCCGGCCGCCGGACGTGCGATCCAGACGGTCGCCAGCGTGCTGCTGATGGTCGACCCGCGCGACCTCGGTCTCGTCAGCCAGATCCGCTCGCCCCACCACGAGGCGCCGACGATCTACCTGTACGAGGCGGTGCCCGGCGGGGTCGGGCCTGTCCGAGCGGCTGTGGCAGCGTCACGACGAGCTGCTCGCCGGTGCGGCCGACCTCATCGCCGGCTGCGGCTGCGATGCCGGCTGTCCGGCCTGCACCGGCCCGCGCCTCGAGCCCGATGTCGACGCCAAGGCGCTCGCCCTGAGGCTCCTGGCCGATCTCGGCGCCCCGCGCACCGTCGCCGCAGCCTGACGCGGTCACCGTGATCGACGGTGGCACGACCCTCACCCGCCGCCTCGAGCGGTTCCGGAGCGCCACGCGGACCCTGCCCCGCGACCCGGTCCTCCTCGAACCGATCGATCTCGCGACGCGGCTGGCCGACGCGGTCGGCGGCGAGGTCGTGCGTCGGCCGGACGGCGTGTTCGTCCGCCTCGTGTCGCGAGCTGCGAGCGCTGCCGATCGACCGCGCCGGCCTGGCGACGCTTCCGGGCCAGCCACCGCCGGACGTCCCGCTCGTGTGCCTCGACACCGAGACGACCGGGCTGGCCACGGCTGCCGGCACCGCGGCCTTCCTGATCGGGCTCGGCTGGTGGGAGGCCGGCGGGTTCCGCCAGGTCCAGCTGATGCTCCCCGACCACGGCGAGGAGCGCGCGCTGCTCGACGCCCTCGAGGCCTGCATCCCGCCGGACGCGTGGCTCGTGACCTACAACGGCCGCGGCTTCGACTGGCCGCTGCTGGTGACCCGCTTCCGGCTGGCCCGCCGGGCGCCACCGGTCCACGGCGGTCATCTCGACCTGCTGCCGATCGTCCGCCGGCTGTTCCGGCACCGGCTCCCGGACGCCCGCCTGCGGTCGGCCGAAGCCGGGCTGCTGGGCCTGCATCGGGTCGGCGACGTCGACGGCTGGGAGATCCCGGGCCGCTACCACGCGTTCCTGCGCGGCGGTCCGGTCGAGCCGCTCGTCGACGTCGTCCGCCACAACGACCAGGACGTCCGCTCGCTGGCCTGGCTGCTGGCCCACCTCGAGGGTCGCTTCGCGGACCCGGAGCGGCGGGCGGTGGCGCCACCGGGCGACCTTGCCGGCCTCGCCCGGGCGTTCGCGCGGGAGCGGCGGCTCGGCGAGGCGCTCGACTGCCTGGATGCCGCCATCGACCGGGCAGACGAGGTCGCCGTGCCGCCTCCGGCGCCGGTCACCGCGCGGGCCGGCCACGGCGCCGGCGGGGGCGCTGCCCCGGGCGACGAGCCGTGGTGGTCACCGCGGCGGGCGCCCGACTTCGGCGGGCGGCCGAGGTCCTTGCCCGGACCGTCGTCCGGGCCGCCGGCCGCCCCGGTCGACCGCGCCGTGGACGACCGAGCGGATCGCCATCGACCGGGCGCACCTGCTGCGACGGCTCGGACGCTACGACGAGGCGCTCGATGCCTGGCAGGCGCTGTCGTACGGTCGCGGCCGGACGCCGGTCCTGGCGGTCATCGAGGCCGCCAAGCTGCTCGAGCATCGTCTCGGCGATCCGCTCATGGCGGCGGCGACGGTCGAGCGCGGCCTCGCGCTCGACCGACCGGAGGCGGACCCTGGGGATGCCCGAGCCATCGTTGGAGGCCGACCTCCGCCGGCGCCGGCGGCGGCTCCTGGGGATGATCGCCGCGCGCCGGTCGATCGGCGAGCGGCGTCGAGGCGCGCGGATCGCCGGGGCCGTCCCTACTGACGCGGATCCTCGACGCCGACCTGTGCCGACAGGCTCGGCATGACCGCGCGCCGGACCCGCTCGCGTGCCCTACGGACGAGGACCTCGGTCCGATTGGGGACGCCGGCCAGGCCCACGTCCTCGATCGCGAGCGAACCCGCGGCGGCGGCGAACCGGAGGGCACTCGCCGGTGACCGCCGCGCCGAACCGGTGACGCCCGGCCGCAGCAGGGCGGACAGCAAGGCGGCCAGGAACGTGTCGCCGGCCCCGGTCGGGTCGACCTCATGCTCGGTGGCGGTCGGGCAGGTAGCGCAGGACCTCGCCCGGTCCGTCATCGCCCGTCGTCGCGAGGAGGCCGCCCTGCCCACCCTGCGTCACGAGAAGGCGCGCACCGGGGTGCAGGAAGCCCGCCAGCGACCCGAGCGTCGTCGACCGGTCGACGTCGAGGTGGCTCAGGCCGACGAGGTCGCCGCGGCGGAGGATCGCCCGCTCGCTGGGCGCCACCCGTTCGACGAGCTTGCCCGGCACGAGGCGGCGCAGCATGCCCTGCCAGGCGACCGCGACCAGCGCCGCGGGGTCGATCCGGTCCACCCACGCGTCGTCGACCTCGTCGGCGACCGGTACCAGCGACCAGGCCGGGCTGGTCAGCCACGAAGCCGGCAGCGGGACCGGCCGGACCGGGACGCCGGCGGCCAGCGCCTTCTGCTCGCGGCCACGGGGCGTCTCGACGTTGTGGAAGACCGGACCCTCGGGCAGATCGACGGCGAGGATGTCGACGCCGGCGTCGCGCAGGGCCTCGAGCTCGTGGGCGTCGCGTGCGTCCGCGTCGACGCCGACCACGGCCGCCGTCCGCAGCCCGAGCCGGGCTGTCGTCAGCGCCGCGTAGGTGACGCCGCCGCCGAGCCGCCAGCCGCGCGGGTCGTCCGGAGCGATGTCGCGACAGGCCGACCCGACGTGGACGACCTCGACGGTGTGCCTGGCCACTCCCCTCCTCGCTTCGGGTCGCGAACGGACCCGGTCGTATACTGGACGACCCCATCCCGACCGCACGAACTGGAGTCGACGTGTTCTTCTACGAGCTGCACGAGGGCGACAACGAGGTCTACTCGGACGTCCTCGTCGTCAGCGAATCCGAATGGGAGCCGGACGAGTTCTTCGAGCTGGTCCAGTCGATCCGGCGCCGCATCCAGGACTCCTACATCCAAGATACCCTCGTCGAGGCCATCGCCGTCGAGCTCGAGCGCGACCACGGCTTCATCTTCGTCAGCGACGACCAGCTGGCCGCGTCCGTCAACGTCAGCGTCGAGGAGAGCGACAACTTCCTGGCCCGGCTGGAAGTCGAGCTCGCCGACGCGGACGAGGATGACGACGACGACGATGACGACGAGGAGGACGAGGACACCGGGGGTGTGGACTACAAGGCCATCATCGTCGACATCGACCCGTCCACCCGCCTCAACTGATCAGCGGCTGAACAGGATCTCCAGCACGTCGCCGTCCCGGACGCGGTAGGTCTTGCCCTCCGAGCGGAGCTTGCCGTGCTTGCGAGCCTCGGCCATCGAGCCGAGCTCGACGAGGTCGTCGTAGTGGACCGTCTCGGCCCGGATGAACCCGCGTGCCAGGTCGGTGTGGATCGCGCCGGCGGCGTCGACTGCGGTGGAGCCGTCCGGGATCGGCCAGGCCCGCACCTCGTCGGGGCCGGCGGTCAGGAACGACACCAGGCCGAGCAGCCGGTACGACAGGGCGATCACCCGGTCGAGGCCGGACTCGGCGATGCCGAGCTCCTCCATGAACGCCGCCGCCTCGTCCGCCTCGAGCTCGCCGAGCTCCATCTCGATCCTTGGCCGAGAGCGCCTCGATCAGCGCGTGGCGATGGTCGTAGGCGCCCGCCACGGTCGCCACCAGGGCGGGCGCGGAAGCCAGGTCGCCCTCGCCGACGTTGAGCAGTACCAGGACGGGCTTCTGGGTCAGGAACCGGAAGCCGCGGATCGCCTTCTCGTCATCATCGTCGAGGCCGAGGTCCCGGATCGGCGTGCCCGCCTGCAGCCCCTCGTGGACGCGCCGGACGACGACCTCCTCGCGTTCGGCCGCCTCGCGTTCGGCCGGCGTGCCGTGCCGGGCGCTCGTCTTGAGCCGCTCGAGCCGGCGCTCGGCCATCGACAGGTCGGCCAGCAGGAACTCGAGGTCGAGCCGCTCGAGGTCGCGCGCGACGTCCACGCTGCCCTCGGGATGCGGGTTCGCGGGATCCTCGAACGCCCGCACGACGTGGAGGAGCGCATCCGAGTCGCGCAGGCGGGCGAGGTGATCGGCCGGCAGCTCCTCGGTGCCGACGTGGCCCTCGCTCGACGGCGGTGGCGCCGGCAGGTCCACGTAGGTCACGTCGGCCTGGACGATCTTCTTCGGCTTGAAGATGCCGGCCAGCGTGTCGAGCCGCGGGTCGGGGACCTTGACGACCCCGACGTTGAGGGTCACGCCGCCGTAGCCGCCGGTCTCGGCGTGACCGCGGGTCAGGGTGTTGAAGACGGTGGTCTTGCCCGATCCGGCCAGGCCCGACGATCGCGATCTGCATGACCCGATTGTGGCCGGGATCAGTACCCGGCGTCGGGATCGACGACGTTCAGGAGCGGCTCGCCCGTCGCGAACCGCCGCAGGTTGTCGCAGAACAGCTCGACCGAGCGATCGAGGACGCGGCCGCTCGACCACGCGGTGTGCGGCGTGACGATGACGTTGGGCAGGTCGTAGAAGGACGACATCGGCGGCAGGGGCTCGTCACGGAACGTGTCGAGCACCGCGCCGCCGAGGCCCCCGTCGCGCAGCGCCCGGATCAGGGCCCGCTCGTCGATCAGCCGGCCGCGCGCGACGTTGATGAGCCAGGCGCCCGGCTTGACCATGGCCAGCGTCTCGGCGTTGATCAGGTCCTCGGTCTCGGGCGTCAGCGGCGCAGCCAGGACGATGAAGTCGGACTCGGCCAGCAGCTCCGGCAGCGTCTCCGGGCCGCCGACCCGGTCGAGCCGCATCTCGCCGAATGGCGCGCCGTCGTCCGGGGTCTCGGGGGCGTCCGCGGCCCGCCCGCCGTCGGCGGCCGCGGCGTCGGTTCGCCGCCGCACGGCCACCACCCGGCAGCCGAAGGCCGTCGCGAGAGAGCCCGACCGCTCGCCCGATCGAGCCGAGCCCGACGATCCCGACGGTCACGTCCCGCAGCTCCGTGCCCTCGAGGGGCTGCCAGGTCCGCTCCCGCTGGAGCTCGAGGAGCTGCGGCATCCGGCGGCTGACGGCCAGGATCATCATCAGCACGTACTCGGCGATCGGGCGGCTGAACACGCCGCGGGCGTTGGTCACGACCACGCCGCGTTCGAGCGCCGCCGGCGTGAGGGCCCGTTCGACGCCCGAGGTCGCCGAGTGGACCCACGACAGCCGCGGCGCGCGCGCCAGGATGCGGTCGAACGCGTCGGAGCTGAGCCAGCCCCGGAGCATGACCTCGACGTCCTCGAGCGGTCCGTCCGCGAGGCCCTCGACCGACACCGTCACGATCCGGGCGCCGGGCGCGGCGGCGCGGATCCGCTCGAGATCGCGCGAGCGGTAACGGGCCGACAGGATCGGGCTGAGCGCGATCGCGGTCGGCGCACCACCCGGTCCGGTGCCAGGACCGGCGGTTCGTCCGGCGGTTCGGGCGGCGGTTCGGGCGACCGGCTCGGTCACGCTCCCGATCCGTCGAGGGTGCCCTGCGCCTCCGTCGAGGACGCGCGCGATCCAGCGTTCGGGCGCCTCGATCTCGCCGTCGCGTGGCAGCGTGTCCGGGCCCTCCCACAGGCGGTTCAACGCGTCCTTGCCACGGGCCGCGGCGATCGCCGGCCACGAACTGCTCGCCCTTGCGGTACTGCTCGATCTTGAGGTCCATCCCGGTCAGCCGGAGCATCGATCGCTCGAACGGCGTCCGCCGGTTGCGGCGCTCGTGGAACCGGGCGCTGATCTGCTCGACACCCGGGACGAGATCCCGCCCGACCTCGTCCATGACGTAGTCGCTGAAGCCCTCGAGGAGGCTCATCACCGCCTGTGTCTCGCGGAAGAGGACCTTCTGCTCCGGCCCCATCATCCGCTCGATCCAGTGCTCACCGCCGGCCTCGCCGCGGATCGAACGGCCGAGACCGCGGAGCGCTTCGCGGCCGAGACCGCGGGCATCCTTGCCAAACAGGGTGAGCTGGCGCTCCAGCCGCTCGGCGAGGTACGGCCGCAGCCAGGGATGCGCCTCGAACTCGAAGGCGTGCGTCGTCTCGTGCAGGGCGATCCAGGTGCGGAACGGCCCGAGCGGCACACCGAGCGACCTGGCGGTGGCCCGGATGTTCTCCTCGACGAAGAGCAGGCGGCCCGGGACGGCCTCGGCCGACAGCAGGGCGAGGTCGTACTGGCCGAGCACGCGGGTGCCCATGAAGCCGAGCAGGAAGCCGAGCTGGCGGGTCGTCAGCCAGCGGTTGGCGAGGGCCATGGTCGCCTTGGCGAGACCGCCACCCGGCGGCATGACCTGGTCGAGCAGGTCGGTCTCGAGCTTGCCCATGAGCGAGGCGAAGGCACCGGTGTTGGCGCGCACCCAGCCAGCCCGGTCGACCACGCCGGACCGTTCGACGACGCCCGGCAAGCGGGCTGCCGAGCGCCGTCGACAGCGCCGGCACGATGACGGCCATGGCCTCCGCGTAGGCCGGCTCGGCGGCGCGGAGCTCGGCAGGATCCAGCGTTCCCGGCGCAGCCCGATAGCCGCCCGATGGCGATCCGCTCGACGGCCGGCCAGTCGACGAGCCCGCGGCGGGCGGCCTTCTCGGCGTGCCGCCCGGCGACCGTCGCCGCGGCGCCGAGCGCGGAGCCGATCAGGAAGCCGGCCTGCCAGACGCGGTCGTCGCGCCACGACGGTCGCCGGTCGCCGCGGGGCCGGGCGTTGCTCATCGGCTGGCCACCGCCGCCAGCTCGACGCGGGTGACGTCCGGGAAGTCCGAGCCGAACAGGCGGCCGGCGAGGTCGTGGAACGTGCCGGGGTCGCCGGTCGTGAGCTGGACGTGGACGGCGTCGACGGGGCCCCCGGTCGACTCGAGCCCGTTGATGCCGAGCAGCTCCGCCAGCGCGGACGCGGTGGCCGTCGCCGAATCGACGATGGCGACCTGGTCGCCGGCCACGGCCGCGATGATCGGCCGGAGCAGCGGATAGTGCGTGCAGCCAAGCAGCAGCGTGTCGATCGCCGCGCCGGCCGGCAGCGGGAAGATCGATTCGCCGTTGGCGTCGCGCTGACCGAACAGCGGCGCCAGGGAATCGGCCACGGTCGCCTCGGCGATCGGGCCCGTCAGCTCGCCGGCCTCGACCATCGGCACCAGCGCGGGCGTGGCGTGCTCGTAGACCTCGATCGCCGGGTTCTCGTCCTTGATCGCCCCGAAGTAGGCGTGCGACCGGATCGTGGCCGGCGTCGCGATGACGCCGACCCGCCGGTTGCGCGTGGCCAGCGCCGCAGCCGAGGCACCGGGCCGGATGACGCCCAGGATCGGCAGGTCGTAGCGTCGACGCAGGGCGCCGATGGCGACCGCCGTCGAGGTGTTGCAGGCGACGACGATCGCCTTGACGTCGCGCTCCGCGAGCAGGTCGAGCGACTGGGTCGAGAAGGCGAGGACCTCCTCGTCGGACCGGACGCCGTAGGGGGCACGGGCGTTGTCGCCGAGATAGACCGTCGATTCGGCCGGTGTCCGGCGGATGATCTCGCGCAGCACCGTGAGGCCACCGACCCCGGAGTCGAAGACCCCGATCGGACGCGGGTCGGACATCGGCGGCTCAGGACCGCCCGGCGGCGGCCGTGGGGCGTCCGGCGTTCAGGAGCTCGCCGGCGATCCGCATCAGGTCCTTGCTGATGCCGGCGTCGGGGCTGGCGATGACGAACGGCACGCCCTCGTTGTTCGACTGGACCACGAGCCGCCCGTCCGACTGGACCTGGTGCTCGGGAACCCGGCCGAGCGCGCGCTCGAGATCGAGCGGGTCGATGCCGCCCGCAGAGTCGGCCCGGTTGACCAGGTAGCGGACCTTGGACGCCGGGTAGCCGATCGAGCGGAACGTGTCCGCCATGGCGACCGTGTTGTGGATCGTCGTCGAGTCGTAGGTCACGATCTCGACGATCGCGTCGCTGGCGTCGAGGAAGGCGAGGTTGATGTCGTTCACGACGCTCGACATGTCGATGACGATGCAGGCGTAGACCCGGCGCAGCAGCGACAGGACCTTGTCCACGTCGCGCGAGGTCAGCATCTCGGCCATCTCGATGCGCGGCGGGGCGAGAAGGATGTCGATCCCCGACGGGTCGCGCCACAGGACGTCCCCGAGATCCGACTCGGCGATCCGGTCGGTCGGCAGGTCCATGATCGACGGGGCGTCGACCGGGACCTTCAGCAGCGAGCGAAGGTCGCCGAACTGGAGGCTGCCGTCGATCAGGACGGTCCGCTGGCCGTGCTGGCCGAGCGCGACCGCGAGGTTGAACGCGATCGTCGTCTTGCCGACGCCGCCCTTGGGGGCGAAGACGCTCATGACCCGCGAGCTGGAGGAGACCTGGTGGGACTCGAACTCCTTGCGGACCGACGACACCCGGGTCATCAGGTCGAAGCCCGAGAACGGCATCGACAGGACGCCGTGGACGCCCGCCTCGGGGTCGGGCTCGATCGGGTTCTGCGGGCACGGTCAGGACGATGACCGGGACGTCGAGCTCCGCCTCGCGGATGGCCTCGACGACACGCGGCCCCTTCAGCCGGCCCTGGAGCAGGGCGTCGACGAGGACGACGTCCGGCCGCATCTCGCGGATGGTCGCCACGGCCTTGCTGCCGTCGTCGAGCACCTCGAGGAGCTTGACTCGGCTCTGGGCGTTGAGGAGGCCGCGAATGTACTGGGCCACCTGCGGCACGTCTTCGACGATGAGCAGGCGGATCTGTTCAGTCCCTGACATCGGCTCGACGATACCACGCGCTTCGGGCGACGGCATCCTGCCCCGGAGGTCCCGGTCGGCGTGGTCCGAGGATACGTCAGCGTCTTGACCGCCACGAGCACCGCGCGCTCACTGCCCGGACCCATCGGCCCGAGCCCGTAGTCACCGGCCAGGAGCTCGACCTCGAGCCCGGCGTCGACCGCGAACTCGCGCAGCTCATCGGCCGACACGAGGCGCAACCGGTCGCGTCGGACCCAGCGCTTCGTACCCTCGCCCTGGCCGCCCTCCTCGAAGATCGTGGTGAGCGTGACGGTGGCCGTCGCCGCGTCATGGATCGCGGAGCCGACCTTGGTGACGATCGTGCCCGTCTCGGGATCGAGGCGCGGCCATTCGAGCATCACGCGGCCGTCGAACCGGGCCAGGTCCTCGGCGTCGGGCAGCCACACGTCGACGACCGCGAGGCCGCCCGGGGCGAGGTGACCGGCGAGCGTCCGGAGCGCCGCCCGTTGGGCGGCGCGGCTGCCGAGAACGAGGAGCGAGTTGAGGGCGATGAAGGCGAGGCCGAACGTGCCGGCGTCGGGCAGGCGCAGGCCGACCAGGTCGGCCTCGACGAACGTCAGGCGGTCCTCGCCGGCGGTTGCCACGCGCCCGCCGCCGGGCACGGTCGAGCATGGCCGGGTCGAGATCGACGGCCGTCACCCGGTGACCGGCCTCCGCGAGCGGGATCGCCAGCCGGCCGGTCCCCGCCGCCAGCTCGAGGACCGCGCGCGTCGGCCCGCTCCGCCATCGCCAGGTACAGGTCGAGGTCGCCCGGGTCGTCGGTCAGGTCGAGGTCGTACAGGCGGGCGAGGGCGGCAGCCGTGGCGGGATCCGGGCGATCGAGCATCGGTCGCGTCAGTCGTTGTGGCCGTCGGCCGACGGGGCCGGCCGGGAAGCGGTCGGCGGCCTGCTCCACGCCGGCCCAGCGAACCGGCTTTCCGGCGGCCTTCCGGACGGCGAGCGCGCTGATCGCCTCGAGGACGGCGCGGTTGGCCGCCATGGCCGTGGTCTCGGCCTGGTCGTACGGTGGCGAGACCTCGACGACGTCCATCCCGCACGAGGTCGACCGCGCCCACGATCTGGCGGATCGCCCGGAGGACCTCGCGGGTCAGCATGCCGCCCGGCTCGGGCGTGCCGGTGCCCGGGGCCATGCCCGGGTCGATCACGTCGATGTCGAGGCTCGAGATAGACGTACTCGGGACCGTCGAGCGCCTCGTCGATCGCCTGGGCGATGACCGCCTCCGCGCCGCGCTCCTCGATCTCGCGCATGAAGTGGTAGCGCAGCCCCTGCTCCTGCATCCAGCGGAACGTCTCGACGGGCGGCCAGTAGCCGCGCAGCCCGACCTGGACGAAGTTCTTGCCCTGGATCGCGCCCGACTCGATCAGCCGGCGCATCGGCGTGCCGTGACCGGCGAGGACGCCCCAGTCCGTCGCCGCCGTATCGGCGTGGGCATCGAAATGGACGATCCCGACGCTGCCCGGGCCGGCGGACCTCGGCGACCGCGGTCGCGCTCGGCCAGGTGATCGAGTGGTCGCCGCCGAGGACGATCGGGATCGCGCCGGTGGCGGCGACCTCGAGCACCTTGCGGTAGATGAGGGCATGCGCCCGGTCGATCCAGGCCGGGACGACGTTGGCGTCGCCGGCGTCGACCACGGTCAGGACCTCGAACGGCTCGACGCCGAGCTGGAGCGAGTTGATCGAGCCGGCGGTGTACTGCGCCTGGCGGATCGCCCGGGGCCCGAAGCGCGCGCCCGGGCGGTGGCGTCACGGCGTCGTCGAACGGCGCGCCGACGATCGCCACGTCGACGCCGCGGCGGCGCAGCTCGTCCGGGTCCGTCACCCAGGGCAGCTTCATGAAGCGACTGCAGGCCGACGTACGTCGGCAGGTCGAAGTCGTCGTACGTCTCGTACTCGCCGTCCCAGCCGTTGGCGCGCGCGAAGTCGGGGTCCGGGACCGGGTCGGTCGGGCGGTCAGCCACGGGACATCCCTCCGGGACGGTCGCGGCAGCTCGGCCGCGGGTGGATCCGTCTCGTTCGGGGCGCCGCCGGTTCGAAGCCTGTCGTCCAGCGGGACGCGCCGCGGCCGATGGTAGCACCGGGTCACGGCCGCGGGCGACGTGGCGAGGAGGCCGGCCCCTCGCTGTGACCGCGATCCGCCCCGCTCCGAACCGGAGGTCAGACCTCCCGGAACTCCCGCCAGGCGGCGGCCACGAGGTCCGGGTCGACGAACAGCTCGACGGCGGTCTGGGCCACGAGCGTGGCCGCGAGCAGCGTCGTCTCGTCGGCCCGTGGCGTCGCGGCCGCGTCGCGGAACAGGATCGAGTGGCCGGGTGTCCCCTCGTCGGCGATCGCCAGGTCCGGGTGGATCGTCGGGCAGACCCAGCTGACGTTGGCCATGTCGGTCGATCCCGGGTTCGGGTCGTCGCCCTGGTCGGCGATGCCGTAGGCGGCCATGTTGGCCCGGAACCGCTCGGCGAGGACGTGGTTGTTGCGCATCGTCCGGGCGCCCCCAGAGAAGGTCACCTCGACGGTCGTGTCGGTCGCCAGCGCGGCCGCCTCGCACAGCTCGCCGAACCGCCGGCGCATGACCGCGTAGTCGGCCTCCTCGTCGCTGCGGATCATGAACCAGGCCGAGCTCCGGTCCGGGATGATGTTGGCCGCGGTCCCGCCCTCGCGGATGATCCCGTGGACTCGGGCGGTGGGGCGGAGCTGCTGGCGCCACAGGCCGACCGAGGTGAACAGGACGATCATCGCGTCGAGCGCGTTCTTGCCGCGCCAGGGATCCGACGATGCGTGCGACTGGACGCCGCTGAACACGACGTCGACGTCCTCCGACGCCAGCGCATGGCTCTCGACGTGCGATCGATCGCAGGGGTGGTAGAGCAGCGCGGCGTCGAGGCCGTCGAACAGCCCGTCGTCGATCATGATCTGCTTGCCGCTCCCCCGCTCCTCGGCCGGCGTACCGAGGAAGACGATCTCCCCGGGGAGCGCGTCCGCCACCGCGGCGAGGCCGATCGCGGCACCCACGCCCGAGGCCGCCATCGTGTTGTGGCCGCAGCCGTGCCCGAGACCGGGCAGCGCGTCGTACTCGGCGAGGATCCCGATCCGCGGACCGTCACCGCCGCGACCACCGCGCCGGACCGCGCGAACGGCCGTCGCCAGGCTGCCGGCAGGGTGCTCGACGGTGAACCCGTGGCGGCCGAGGACCTCGGCGACCCACGCCGCCGCCTGGTGCTCCTCGAAGGCCGGCTCCGGGTTGGCGTGGATGCGATGCGACAGGTCGACGATCTCCGCCCGGGACGCCTCGATGGCCGCGGCCACCCGGGCCTTGGCATCGACGAAGGGCGGGGCGGGCTGGGCTGGCGGTCAGGTCGGCCACTCGGTCTCCTGCTGTGGGGTCGGAACCGCGACAGCCTAGCCGCCCGGCGCGGACCGCGTCGGTCAGCGATCCGCCGGACAGGGTCGCCTCGGCAACCAGCGCGAGCGCGATCATGAACAGGGCGATCGGCAGCTCGAGCAGGCCCTGGACGCGGAGGATGATGAGGACCGCGACGACGATGCCGACCCAGGCCGCCCGGCGGACCGCCCGGACCCAGTCGCCGCGATAGGCGATCTGGTGGTGCCGGCCGTAGACGGTCAGCCACAGGAGCGGGACGAGGGTCAGCGCGGCCGCCAGGCCGATCAGCGCGGCACCGAGAAAGCCGGCAGCCGGATCCGCGATCGGATCGCGGGTGGTGACGACGAAGCCGACCAGGAGCCATGCGACGGCCGCGGCCGCGAAGAAGCCGAGGTTGGCCGTCCGGTCGCGAGGGTCCATGACCAGCGAGTCTATGGTGTCCGCTCCCTCGGTCGTTGCCCACGGCCGGATCCAGCGCGCGAGGCGGTGCATCGGTCGACGGACTCTCCGGCTTGGCGCCGGTCCGACCGGCGGGCCGCGAACGATGGACCCGGCAGCGACGTCCGTCGAGTCGGGCGAATGCCGTATCGGGTCAGCGCGCGACGCTGGACGGGCAGATGTCGCGGAATGGGCAATAACCGCAGGCGACGGGATCCGGTCGCGGCGTGTAGTCCCGGGCGCGGATGCCGCCGGCCGCCGTCGCGATCCGTTCCCGAGCCCTTGCCAGCCGCTTCGGATCGACGGCGACCTTGCCGACCAGCCCCGAGTCGAGGAAGTGAAGGGCGACCTCGTCGGGGAGACGGCCGGTCATCGCCTCGTAGCCCATGGCGTAGATCTGCAGCTGGAGCGAGTCACGGGCGCGCTGGCGTGCGCGGACCGGATCGCGAACGTCGGACGACTTGTAGTCCGTGATCGTCACCCACTCCGGACCCAGCATCCCGAGCGTCGGCGAGACCACGTCGGCGCGCGGCTCACCGTCGCTCCGATCATCGTGGAGGAGGACCTTCGCCGCGACGCTCGTCCCCTCCCCGGCCGGCACCACGTCGACCCGATCCCAGCGACCGCGGATGCGGTCGCCACCGAGATGGAAGGCGAACTCCCGCTCGACGTAGGTCGGGATCACCGCGTCGGGCTCGAGCTGCGCGACCCGGAACCGCCGAAGGGCAGCCCGGCCGGCGGCCAGGCGGGCTTCCTCGTGGTCGCGGCTGACGAAGCCCTCGTTCGACCATGCCGACTCGAACGCCTCGTCGAGCTCCGCATCGGTCATGACGTGCCCACGGGCATGGCGATGGTGGAACAGCTGGACGGCCTTGTGGAGCGCCGACCCGTAGATCATCGCGTGATGCGGCGCCACGGGGACGCGGACGACGTGGCCGTACTTGTACTTGAGCGGGCAGGTCAGGTAATCGTCGATCTGCGTGTGGCTCAGCGACAGCGGCTCCGTGATCGGGCCCTCCGGCGCCGGCGCCGGAACCTCGACGGGGTCGAACGAGGACAAGTCGCTCGACGGGTGTCGTCACCCGGGCCCCGGCGCCCGGCACGCCGGCCGCAGCCGGAAGGTCGAGGGCCTCGAGGACGAACGGTGACACGCGACGGGCCCGCGCCCCGCCGTAGTCGGCGGCATGCGACAGCACGAGCTCGTCGCGGGCACGGGTCATCGCGACGTAGCACAGGCGCCGCTCTTCGGCGAGGGAATCCTCCGGTCCCGGCGGCGAGCCGCGACCGAGCCCGGCCGGCAGCGCGAGCGGATCCCCACGGCCTGACGTCGGGAAGCGGCCCGCGACCATCCCCGGCAGGAACACGACCGGAAACTCCAGGCCCTTGGCCTTGTGCACGGTCAGCACCGCGACGGCGTCCGTGTCCGGGTCGAGCTCGGCGGTGGCCGGGTCGTCGCCCGCCTCGATCAACGTACCGAGGTGCGGTGCCAGGAACACCGCGCGATCGTCGACGAGCAGCGACGACTGGGCGCGGACGATCTCGAAGAACCGGGCGATGTTCTGGAGCGCCTCCTCGGCAGCCGGCGTGTCCGTCCCGACGAGGCGCGCCAGCAGGCCGCTGCCGCGCAGGAACCGGTAGAGGAGCTCGCCGGCCGGCGTCGCGTGGGCGGCGGTCTCGTAGGCGCGCAGGTCCGCCGCGAGGCGTGCGACCGCGGTCCGTGTGGCCGGGGCGACCCGGAGGATGCCCGGCTGACGATCGAGCTCGTCGAGGATGTCGCGGACGGACCGGTTTCGCCGCCGTGCCATGTTCACGATGGCGGTCAGGTCCTCGCCACCGAGCCCGTACACGTCCGAGGCCGCGAGCGCGTAGAGATCGACGCTCGAGTCCGGGTCGGCGACGACCCTGAGGAACGCCAGGAGGAGCCGGACCTCCGGTCGCGCGTAGAGGCCGGAGCTGCCGGAGAACCGCCACGGGATACCGGCCACGTTCAGGGCGCGCAGGATCGGGTCCGCATGCTGGTTGGCGCGGACGAGGACGGCGTGGTCACGCGGCGCGGCCCCACCGCCGATGCGCCGGCCGATCTCGGCGGCGATCCAGTCCGCCTCCTCCGAACCGGACGCGAACGCCTCGACGCGGACAGGGGCGGGATGCGGATCGACGCGTGCGGGGCGCAGGCGCTTGCCGACGCCTGCCCTGACCTCGAGCCGATCCGGGTCGTTGAACCGGACGAGCCGGTACGCTGCGTCCAGGATGGGCGCCAGAGACCGGTAGTTGCGTCGCAGGACGACGGTTCGCGCCCCGCGGTAGCGCTCACCGAAGTCGAGGATGTTGTCGACTGCCGCACCCCGGAAGGCGTAGATCGCCTGGTCGTCGTCGCCGACGACGGTCACGTTCCGGTGGCTCTCGGCCAGCGCCGCGATGAGCTCCGCCTGGGCGCGATTGGTGTCCTGGAACTCGTCGACGAGGATGTAGCGGAACCGGCCGGCGATCGCCTCCCGCGCGGCCGGCGAGGTGCGAACGAGCCGCAGGGCGAGCGCCACCTGGTCGCCGAAGTCGATGCAGCCGTTCTCGGCAAGCAGCCGCTGGTAGGTCGCGTAGGCCCGGGCGAGCTCGGCCTGGCGAGCCGCCGCCTCGGTAGCGGCCTCGACGGCCCCGTCCGGCACGTCCTCGTCGCCGGCGGCGGCACTGGCGAGCCGCTGCGCTTCGGTTGCGACCCGGTCCGCGTGCGCCGCGTAGTCGGCCGGTGCGATGTCCTCGTCCTTGCAGCGGCTGAACAGGGTCGCGAGCGCGGCAAGGAACCGGGTCGGGTCCCCGAGCGGGCGGTACACGTCGAGCCCGAGCTCGAACAGGTGCTCGCGCAGGAAGATCACGACCTCGGGGCGCGACAGGACCCGGACGTCCGTCGGCAGGCCGAGCTCGAGCGCGTACTCGCGGATCAGCCCGTCGCCGAAGGCATGGAACGTCGCGATCGCCGTATCCGTGTAGCCGTATGGGACCAGCTGGTCGACGCGGACCGCCATCTCCTCGGCAGCCTTGTCCGTGAACGTCAGAGCGAGGATCTCCGAGGGTCGCGCGCGCCGGCTCGCGATCAGCCACGCGATCCGGCGGGTGATGACCTGGGTCTTGCCGGTGCCCGCCCCGGCGATGACGAGCAGCGGGCCCTCGCCGTGGGTCACCGCCCGCAGCTGGTCCGGGTTGAGCCCGCCGAGGAGCGCCTCCATGCCCGGCAGGACGGGCGGCCGGGCGAGATCCGGATCCATGACCGGAACGAGGTCCCGCCAGGCGGGCAGCTGGTCGAGCGGTGAAGGTTCCCGGCGCGTGCGAGCGCGCGTGCGAATGCGCGTCACGGGCGTCGCCGGGACGGGGGTGTCGGTGGGGGCCATGTCGGGAGCATCGCCGGCCGCCGTGACACCTAGGCTGTCAGGCCATCGCCTGGCCGAGGGCGGCGGTCTCCTCGTCCGACAGGCCCGTGTCGGCGCGGCCGGCCTTGATCGCCTTGGCGTAGACGCGCGTCCCGGACCGGGCGTGGAGGCTCGACAGGACCCAGCCATCCCCTGCGGCGTCGAGCAGGGCCAGCGCGAAGCTCTGGTTGCCGCCCGTCTCCTCGAACGGGTTGTAGCGCACCAGGCCGACCCGCTGGAACGCCTTGCGCTGCGATGCCTCGAGGACCGCCTGCCGGGCGACGACCTCATCGAGCTCACGGGCGACCGCGAAGACCTTGTCGAGGTGCGCGTCGAGCACCGCCTCGAGGCTGCTCCCCTCGGTGCCGCGGGTCAGCCCGGTCGAGTCGCCCTTCGAGGCGCCGCGTCCGCCGGGCGAGCGCGATGACGGCCACCAGCAGGATCAGGACGACGACGCACAGACCGGCGACGAGAGGCTCCAGATACGGCTGGACGAGCGCGTCGAGATCGATCCGAGGGTCCTCCGTGGCGGCCGTCCGAGTCTAGCAGGGCCCCCTTGGCACGGCCGTATCCGGCGGCCCCACGTCCGCTGTTTGGCGGGGTCTCGCGCCCGGTGGGCGGGTTCGCCGGTTCGGGGTGGTATCCTCTCCCGTCGGCAGCCGCCCGCGGTCCAACCGCCACGACGCCCGCACGCCGTACCGATCCCATCGATGGAGGCCTCTCCCAGACCATGGCCAAGCGAGTCCGCGGCAGCACGTCCCGACCGGGACAGCGCCGCCCCCTGCAGCGCACGCCCGCCCGGCCGGCGACCAAGGCAGCATCGCCGGCCACCGGCGCCGTCGCCAGCCCACCCGATTCGCTGACCGAGGCCGAGGAGGCACGCGCCGCCGAGCTCGAGGCGGTCATCGTCGCCGAGGAGCGTGCGGCAGAGGAAGAGACCGCCCGACGGACCCGCGCCGCCCGATCGGCCGAGACGGCCCCGGCGGCCCGCGCCGGCTCCAACCTGGCGGCGGGGGCCGCAGAGGAGTACGGCTACGTCGCCCGCGACGTCAAGCGGATCGCCATCGTCGGCGGATCGCTGGTCGGCGTCCTGCTGGCGATCTGGCTCATCGGCCACCTGACGGGTCTCGGCCTCTAGCGATCCGGCCCGGCCGTCGCCGAGCCTCGCACCGGGCGCCGTCCCAGCCGCGCTACCATCGGGCCATGCCGTCGCCCCGGCGATCCTCCGGCGCCCGACCGGAAGCCCTGTTCAAGCCACCGCCCGAGCGTCAGCCGCTGGCGGCCCGGATGCGGCCGCGCGACCTCGACGAGTTCGTCGGCCAGGCGCACCTCGTCGGCGAGCGCGGGCCGCTCCGGCGCAGCATCGCCCGGCGGGCACCTCGCCGTCGCTCCTGCTGTGGGGCCCGCCGGGCACCGGCAAGACGAGCCTCGCCCGGCTGCTCGCCGCGGAGGTCGGGCGCCCACTTCACGACCGCTGTCGGCGGTCATGTCCGGCGTGGCCGAGGTCCGCGCGACGATCGCCGAGGCCCAGGAGCGCCTCGACCTGAACGGCACCCGCAGCGTCCTGTTCATCGACGAGATCCACCGCTTCAACAAGGCCCAGCAGGACGCCCTGCTTCCCGCACGTCGAGGACGGCACCGTGACGCTGATCGGGGCGACCACCGAGAACCCCTATTTCGAGGTCAACGCCGCGCTCCTGTCGCGCCTGCGGGTCTGGCGTCTCGAGACGCTGACCGACGACGACGTCGCGGCCGTCGTCCGGCGCGCCCTGGCCGACGAGGAGCGGGGCGTGGCCGGCGACCTCGGGCCGGCCGGTGGCGTCGCCCTGACCGATGACGCCTTCGAGCACCTCGTTTCGCTCGCCGGCGGGGACGCGCGAGCCGCGCTCAACGTGCTCGAGGGTGCGATCGCCCTGGCCGAGTCCGAGGACGCCCGCGACGCCGACGGCCGGGTCAGCCCGCGTCTCGAGGACGTGGAGGAGGCCGCCCAGCAGCGGGTGCTCGCCTACGACCGGGCCGGGCGACGGGCACTACAACACCGTCTCGGCCTTCATCAAGAGCCTGCGCGGCAACGATCCGGACGCCGCGCTCTACTGGCTGGCGGCGATGGTCGCGGCCGGCGAGGATCCGCGGTTCATCGCCCGGCGGCTGATCATCAGCGCGTCGGAGGACGTCGGCAACGCCGACCCACGGGCCCTGTCCGTGGCGGTGGCGGCGAGCCAGGCGCTCGACTGGGTCGGCCTCCCGGAAGCGCAGTACGCCCTGGCCCAGGCGACGACGTACATCGCCACGGCGCCCAAGTCGAACCGCTCGGGCGTCGCCTACTGGGCAGCCGCGTCCGACGTCGAGGGCGGCGGCGCGCTGGCGGTCCCGCTCCACCTTCGGAGCGCCGGCAACCGGGCGCTGCGGCAGCACGGGATCGGCGTCGGCTACCGGTACTCCCACGACTACGAGGGTGCCGACGTCGAGCAGCAGTACCTGCCCGACGAGCTCGCCGACCGCCGCTACTACCTGCCCACGGACCAGGGCTACGAGTCGACGATCGCGGCGCGGATGGCCGCACGGCACGAGGCGCGGGCGGCAGCCAGGGCGGCCGGGTCGACGCCGCGGTCGCGCTTCCCCACCCCGACGGTGGCACCGCGAGCCGGCGACAAGATCCTCAAGGAGCGGGAGGCGAACCGCCAGAAGCTGGCCGAGACCGAGAAGCGAGACGCCTCGGCCTGAGGACCGAGAGGCGGGGTCGGACGAGCGTCACCCGGCAGGGAGGCGGCCGGTCCCGGACGTCCGCCCCGGGAATGCCACCGAGAGCGCGGCGTCGAGGTCGTCGAGGGTCGGGGCCGTGTCCTGCCGCCGGCGAACGAACACTGCGTGCCGCCCCGTGACCGGCGCGTCGCGCCGCGCGACGACGTGGACGAGCACCGTGCCGATGTCCGCGATCGGCCATTCCAGCTCGCCCGACGCGGAGCCCGACCGGAGCATGACGTCCCAGACGACGGTCGGTGTCGCCAGCGCGTCGAGACCCTTGCCGACCAACTCGCGCGGTGGCAGCCCGAGGATGGCCGCGGCCGTCGCCGTGATGTCGACGATCCGGAGCTCCTGGTCGAGGACGACGAGCGGCGGGCCGGCATGCGTCGGCAGCCGCGGCGCGATCTCGATCCCGTCGTAGGTCGCAAGGTGAACGGTTGCGAGCCAGCGCCCGAGCTCTCGCTCGAGCACGGGACGCTCCGGACGGCCGCCGGTCGCCCGCCCAACCGTGTCGCGGTCGGGCCAGACGGAGACACCCACGACTTCGACCACGGCATCAGGGAGCGAGCGCACTCCCAGCTGCGAGGCGATGACGCCATAGTCCACGATCCGCTCCTGCTGGCCGCGGAGCGTCGCGAGCAACGCGCCGTCGTCGCCGCCTACCGCGCGGACGGTCAGGACGCGGATGCAGGCCGTGGTCTCGGGCGGTAGCGCGGCAAAGGTCCGGGCGATGACCTCGTACTCCGCAACCGCGGTCGTGCGGAACGGCAAGCCCATGCGCCGGTTGAGGAACGACGCCTCGCCATCGCCCGCGACGACCCTGCTCATCGTCGCCGCATCCAGCCAGACGGAGACCACGACCGCTTCGTGCTCGGCCGGGCCGGACGGATGATCCAACGGGTGACCAACCGCGACGATCACGTTCTCCAGGCCGCCGACCACGCCGGCAGCACGCGCGAGCCGGTCGCGACCGGCTGCGAGCGCCGACGCATCCACGTCGCTCGCCATTCTTCCGGTGACGATCCGCAGTCGCACGATCAGGAAGCGGTGGCGAGTTCTCCCTCGCTCGAGAAGTACGGCGTCGCGTCGTCGTCGGCCTCGTAGACCGGCAGGCGGAAGCCGAACTCCGCTCCGCCTTCGGGCCGCTGGCGGGCCCAGATCGTGCCGCCGAGGGCGTTGACGATCTGCCGGCAGACGTACAGCCCGATCCCGGCGCCCGGCGCCGTCGTCGATGCGCCCGGCGCCCGGTAGTACAGGTCGAAGAGGTGCTCCACCGAGTCGGGGTCGAGACCGGGACCGTCATCGAGGACGCGGATCGTGACGCCGTCCTCGCCACCCTCGGCGACGATCCGGACGGCCGCCTGCGGACCGCCGTACTTGACCGCGTTGCTGAGCAGGTTGCGGATGACCTGTCCGACATAGGCCTCGTGGCCGCGCACCGTCGGCAGCCCGAGCGGGATGGTCGCCGCGATGTCCGTGCCCAGCCACAGCGCGCGCTCGCGCTCGACGATCGATGGCAGGACATGCTGGAGCAGGACCGGCTCGCCACCGACGATCCCTTCGCCGCGCTCCGCACGGGCCAGGATCAGGAGGTTCTCGATCAGTCGATGCAGTCGCTCGGCCTCGCCGGCGATGTCGACGAGCAGCTCGTTGGCGACGTCCCGGTCGAGCCGATCGCCCCGGCCGAGGAGCACCTGGCTGCCGCCGTAGATGGCGGTGACCGGCGTCCGCAGCTCGTGCGACAGGATGCCGATGAAGGTGTCCCGCAGGTGGTCGGTCTCGATCCGCGCGGAGATGTCGGTGAGGACGGCGATCGACCAGGGTTCGCCCTGCGAGTCGAAGATGCTGACCGCGTACTCGACGGGGATCGACGTCCCGTCGCGGCGCCGGGCCTCCCCGGTCCCGTGGTCCCGCTTGCCGTCCGGCCGGTGGACGAGGACGTCATCGATGCGCCGCTTGCGGATCTCGGTCGCCCCGTAGCCGAGGCTGGCCAGGGCCTGGCCGTTGGCGTAGCCGATCCGGCCGCCGGGCTCGGCGACGAGGAGGATCCCCGGATGCGCCTCGAGGGCGGCGCGGAACCGTGCTTCCCCCTCCAGCTGTGCCCGCGATGTGGCGAGCTCGTGGCTGGCGTCCTCCAGCTCGCTGGCGAGCACGCCGCTCTGGCGGATCGCCTCGCGGCGCTCGTTGGCACGGGCCGCCTGGGCCGCGAGCAGGCCGAGCAGCACCACGTCGTCCTCGATGAACAACGACCCGGGGTCCGGGTAGGCGATGAGCCAGCCCTGCCGGGCAAGATCGGATTCGATCGGGACCGCGATCGTCGGGGTGGTGCCCTCACGGCCGGCCGAGACATCCGGCTCGGGGAACGGATCGCCGACCGCCACGCCATGCGGTGCCGCGCCGCTGACGATCCGGACGAGCGGCGGCTGGCCGAGCGCCACGATGCTGGCCGTGCCGTTGGTGACCGTTCGGGCCGACTGGGCGAGGGCGACCCAGATCCGATCCTGGTCGCCATCGAGGGGGGATGCCAGCAACGACTGGCCGATGTCGAAGGCGACGGCACGCTGCTGGAGGCGGCGCAGCTCCATGGGCGGCAGGAAGGCGGCGAGGTACCCGATCCCGGCGGCCAGGGTCAGCATCCGCGCCAGCACGAGGATGCTCGGATCCGCCGTCGCACCGTTCGTGGCCGCCGCCGAGCCTAGCCCCGAGACGAAGATGCCGGCAGCGAACAGCATGGTCGCTCCAGCGGCGACCTGGAGCCTGGTGCGGGCGTAGCCCACCCGTCGCTGACTCGCCCGGAGCAGCAGGAACGAGGCGCCCAGCTCGACGGTCACGAAGTACGCGACGACGAACAGCGTCAGGGCCGGGTTCCCGCGTGTCCCGATCAGGATCGCCATCGATGCGAAGCCGAACCAGATGAGGCTGGCGATCGAAACGCGCCGATCGACCGCGACGAAATGGCTCGCCAGGTGGAGGGTCAGCCACGGCTGCAGCAGCAGGACGATCCCCGACGCCTGGGTGAGCCCCCGCGGCAGGTCCGGCCAGAGGCGCGCTGCGATGGCGAAGGCGAACAAGGCCACGACCGCCCCGAAGACGAGGACGAGATCGCGATGGACCGGCCGGGGCTGCCGGATGTAACGGACCAGGACGACGACGAAGATGGCGATGAATGCGATCTGCAGCGCGACGTTGACAGCGTCCACGTGGCCCTCGACACAGGTAACGGTGCCTCGCCTCTCGGCGGGCACCTCTCGACGGACTCTAGAGTCCGGCACCCCAGGCAGCCTTGCACGTTGCGGTCCCGATGCTACAGCGGCATATCAGATCGGCCGCGACCGTCGGCTCGTCGGGCCTCGTCGTGACTGCACGGCCCGAGTGCGGCAGTGCACACTCCGCGGTGTGGTCCGCCCTCCGACCCGTTCGCGGCGCGCTGCCCAGGAGTCGGGCGTGACCGCGCCCACCGTCCTCCCCTCGGGATGACGGCCGTCGTCGCCACGTCGCGAGCGGTCCTCGACCGGGTCTTCCCGCGTGGCGCGATCGTGCTGTCTTTCCTGTCGCTCGCCTACTTCGGGATGGGCATCGTCCGCAACCGGGTGTTCGCCAACACGTACGGTGCGGGCGCCGAGCTCGACGCCTACAACGCGGCCTTCCGGATCCCCGAGATCGCCCTCGACGTGCTGGTCGCGGCGGGGCTGGCCGCTCCATTCGTCCCGATCTACAGCAGCCTCCGCCATGACGCCTCGGACGACGAGCCCGCCAACGACTTCGGCCGCACGGTGCTGACGGGCGCTGTGGCGGTCATGACCGTCGCGAGCGTCGGGATCTTCTTCGCCGCCGGCTGGCTTGCCGAGGTCGTCGTCCCGGGTGCACCGCCGGCCACGCAGGAGCTGTACGTCCAGCTGCTCCGCATCAACTGCCTGGCCCAGGTCCTGTTCGCCGCGTCGTTCGCGCTCGGCGAGATCCTCGTCGCCCACCGCCGCTTCGTGTTCTACGGGATCGCCCCGCTCTTCTACACGGGCGGGATCATCATCGGCACGGTCCTGTTCGCCGGGCGGTTCGGGATCGCGGCCACGGCCTGGGGCGCCGTCGCCGGCGCCGTGGCCCACTTGGCGGTCCGCGCGATCGGCACGACACGGACGTCGTTCCGGATCCGGCCCTCGTTCGCCGTCCGCTCCGTCGCGTTCGCCGAGTTCGTGCGGCTCATGATCCCGCGGATGTTCTCGGTCGCGATCGAGCCGCTGATCTTCACCTATTTCACGCGCGTGGCCGCCGGCCTCGCGGCGGGCAGCATCGCGGCGCTGAACTTCGGCCTCGACTACCAGGTCCTGCCGGTCAG
Organism: uncultured Chloroflexia bacterium; assembly: GCA_963842695.1. Taxonomy (GTDB): domain Bacteria; phylum Chloroflexota; class Limnocylindria; order Limnocylindrales; family CSP1-4; genus SPCO01. The sequence continues at coordinate 111,032 of CAWJHK010000003.1, read as the reverse complement.
CCTCATCGGTGTGTCGTTCTCGCTCGCGGTGTTCCCCGTCCTGTCCGCTGCGTTCGCCGACCGTGATCGCGCCTCGTTTCGGACGATCCTGGCGCGGAACCTCGTCACGATCGCGCTGCTGACCACGGCCGCCGCGATCCTGCTGTTCGTGTTCTCCGGGACCCTCGTCGAGGTCCTCCTCGGCGGCGGCCGGTTCACGGCCGACGACGTCGCCCGGACCTCGACGGTGGTTGCCGCGTTCGCGCTGTCGATCCCGTTCGACGCGCTGGCCTACCCGCTGTCACGGGGCCTGTATGCCACGCACGACACGATCCGCCAGGTGGCCTCCTCGTTCGCCGGGCTGGGCGTCGTGGTGATCGCCACCCAGGCGCTCGTCGGCCCGCTCGGGATCGTCGCCGTCCCGCTCGGCTACGCGGCCGGGATGATCGCCAAGGACGCGCTGCTGGCGACGTTCCTCGCCGCGCGCGTCCGGAGGATCGGCGTCAGCGAGCCTTGACCGTCGGGACGACCGCGATGTACAGCCCGTCGCGCTCGGGGTAGTGGCCTTCGGGCCGCTTCCACTTGAGGTAGTTCCGGATCATCTCCGACTCGTCCTGGAAGGTGCCGGGCGGGTCGGACGGGCCCCAGATGCTCGAGATGTCCGGGTACCACGGGTCGAGGATGTAGGCGCCGTTGATCTTCGCGTCGGGAAAGGTCACCGGGTCGGCGTCGGCGCGGTAGCCGGTCATGACCCAGGTGTGGGCCCCACGCCAGGCGAGAAGGAGGACCGGCGAGCCGGTCTTCTTGATCGCCCGGGCGGCATCGCGCAACGCCGACTGTCGCGTCTGGTAGGCGCGGACCTCGTAGCCCTTCGCGCCGTAGTCCGCGAGTGCCAGCGACATGGCGGACGGGCCCCACAGGCCGTCGATCGCGTCACGCCGGCTCTCCCACTCGTGGACGCGGCTCTGCAGCTCGCGCTGGAACGCATTGGACGTGTTGCCGTGACCGAGGACGGCCAGGACCATCTGGACGCCGGCCGGCGCGCACCACGTGTCCTTGAGCTCGTGGGCGAAGACCGCGTCGGGCTTCTTGACGATGTCGACGTCGACGGGCCGGCGCGGGACGGCCGGCTTGGCCGTTGCCGCTGCCGACGCGACCGGCGTCGCGCCCGGGATGGAAGCGGTCGGCGATGGCGATTCGACGGGCTCCGACGACGGCTCGCCCGACCCGGCCGGATCGACCTCGTCGGGATCCGGCACCTCGCTCTCGTCGGGTGACGTGACCAGGACGGTCCCGGGCGCGGGGCGGTCGGGGACCGGACCGGCCAGGAAGCGGTCGACCTTCGCGACCGCCCGCTCCCACAGGTGGCCGGCACCGAGCGCGTCGGTCGCGATCGCGGAGCTGCCGGCGACCACGACGACGGCCATGAGCAGGACGGCCACGATCGCGGCGGTTCGACGGCGGGTGCGAGCGACGGATGCCATGGGTCGGGTGGATCCCCAGCGGGTGGTGGCCAGGAGGAGACGCCTGGCGGCGGCGACCTGATGCGCCGAGCGCTACCCTACCCGACCTTGCCGGAACGGTCCGTCGGGGCGGTGGGCGGCGGCGGCCGAGCGGCCGGCTCGTCCGCTGCAGCCGGTCCCAGACGACGTTGCAGCCGCCTCGCAGTCGGCTCGCGAACGGTGGCCGCGGCGGGCATATGTCAGCATATGGCCACACCGCACGCGAACCCGGCGTCGGACGCCGCCGATCCCCGTCAGCATCTCAGGAGACCCACCGTGGACCGCTTCGAGCCCAACCTGCGCATCCCCGGACCGACCGCCCTGCCACCGTCGGTCCGCGAGGCCGGCGCCCGCCAGATGATCAACCACCGCGGACCGGAGTTCGCGGCCATGCTCGGCCGGATCCTGACCGGCATGAAGCCGTACTTCGGCACGTCGAGCGACATCGCCATGATCACGACCGCCGGCACGGGCGGCCTCGAGGCTGCCGTCGTCAACACGATCTCACCGGGCGATCGTGTCCTCGGCGTCTCGATCGGCTCTTTCGGCGACCGGTTCGCGAAGATCGCCCGCACGTACGGCGCAGACGTGACCAAGATCGACGTCGAATGGGGCCACGCAGCCGACCCGGGCGTGCTCCGTGCGGAGCTCGAGCGGGACCCGGGCTATCGGGCCGTCCTGCTGACCCACAACGAGACGTCGACCGGCGTGATGAACCCGATCGGCGAGCTGGCCGCCGTCATCCGCGAGGTCGCGCCCGAGGCCCTCATCCTGGTCGACAGCGTGTCGAGCCTGGGCGCCGTCCCGTTCGAGATGGACGCCTGGGGCGTCGACGTCGTCGTCACCGGCTCGCAGAAGGCGTGGATGTCGGCCCCGGGGCTGGCGATGATCGCAGCATCGAGCCGGGCCTGGTCGGCGATGGAGACCGCGACCGCTCCGCGGGTCTATCTCGACCTCCGTGCCCACCGCGACGCCCACGCCAACGGTGAGACGCCGTGGACGCCGGCCATCGCCGTCGTCTTCCAGGTCGACGAGGGCCTGCGATTGATGACGGCGGAGGGCGCCGACCACGTCTTCGCCCGCCATCGCGCGTGTGCCGCGGCGGCGCGGGCCGGGCTCGAGGCCCTGGGCTTCGAGCTGTTCGCCGACCCGCGCGTGGCGTCCCTGACGGTCACCGCCGCCAGCGTCCCGGACGACCTCGATTGGAAGGCGTTCAACGGCGAGATCAAGCGCCGCGGCGTGGTCCTCGCGGGCGGCCAGGGCAAGCTGACCGGGAAGATCTTCCGGCTCGGCCATCTCGGCTCGGTCACGATCGAGGAGATCCTTGGCGCGATGAGCGTGCTCGAGTTCGTATCGATCGCCAACGGCCGGTCGGTCCGTCCCGGTGCGGCCGTCGCGGCCGCCCAGGTCGCCGCTCTCGAATCGTTCGGCGTCATCACCCCGGCCGCGGCCGGATCGGGTGCATGAGGGTCCTCATCGCCGAGACGGTCGCGCAGGAGGGCATCGACCTCCTCCGCGCCCGGCACGACGTCGATGAGCGGACCGGGCTGTCGCGCGACGAGCTCTGCGCGATCCTGCCCGACTACGACGCGCTCGTCGTCCGCAGCCAGGTCCAGGTCGATGCGGAGCTGATCGCGGCCGCGCCGCGGCTCGTCGTGATCGGGCGCGCCGGCGTCGGCGTCGACAACGTGGATCTCGACGCCGCCACGCGAGCCGGCATCGTCGTGGTCAACGCCCCGACCGGGAACACGATCGCCGCAGCGGAGCACACGCTCGCCCTCCTGTACGGCATCGCCCGGCACACGGCACCGGCCGACGCCTCGATCCGGCGCGGCGAATGGGCCCGGGCGAAGTTCACCGGCCTGGAGCTCCGCGGCCGGACGCTCGGCATCATCGGCCTGGGCAAGATCGGCCAGGCGATCGCCGTTCGCGCCCGGGCGATGGAGATGACGGTGCTCGGCGTCGACCCGTACATCAGCGCGGAAGCCGCCGCGAACCATGGCGTCGACCTGGTCGAGCTGGATGAGCTCCTGGCGCGTGCCGACGTGGTCACCGTCCACGTCCCCCTCACGCGAGCGACCCGAGGCCTGATCGGAAGAGACGCGATCGCCAGGCTCAAGCCGGGCACGATCGTGCTCAACGTCGCGCGCGGAGGTGTGGTCGACGAGGAGGCGCTCGCCGAGGCCTTGCGTTCGGGGCACCTCGCCGGGGCGGGGGTCGACGTCTTCGAGCAGGAGCCGCCGGTCGACTCTCCGCTCCTCGACGCTCCCAACACGCTCCTCACCCCGCACCTCGGTGCGTCGACCGCCGAGGCGCAGATCCTCGTCTCCGAGGAAGTCGCCGCGCAGGTGCTCGACGTCCTCGACGGTCGGAGCGCGCGGTACGCGGTCAACGCCCCGCTGCTGACGCCCGAGACGGCCCGGGCGATCGCCCCATACCTGCCACTGGCCGAGATCCTCGGCCGCTTCTTCGCCCAGTTCTCGCGCGGCGGTGTCCGCACGCTGACACTCGAGATCGCGGGCGAGCTGGCAGACCACGACGGGACGCCGTTGACGGCAGCGGTCCTGCGCGGCCTGCTCGAGACCTCCACGACCGAGCGGGTCAACCTCGTCAACGCCGGGGCCCTGGCCCGCGCCCGCGGGATCACCGTGATCGAGCGCAAGACCCCGGACGCGGGCGCCTTCGCGGCGCTGCTCACCCTGTCGGGCGAGACCGGCCGCGGGACCACGGTCGTCGCCGGCACGGTCGCGGCGGGCGAGCCGCGGATCACCCGGCTCGACGACTACCGCCTCGACATGGCCCCGGCCGACAGCATGCTGATCACGCGCCATATGGACCGGCCCGGCACGGTCGGCCGGGTCGGGCTGATGCTCGGCGAGGCGGACATCAACATCAGCGCGATGCACCTCGCCCGGACGCGCCCGCGCGAGGACGCGTTCATGATCCTCGCGCTCGACGACGAGGTCCCCGATTCCGTCTCGGAGGCGATCCGCCGCCAGGAGGCCGTTCGCGATCTGTGGACGATCCGCCTGGGAGGCGCGCGCTGAGCGACGCGTCGGCGGCCTTCATCCCCGACGGGCTGGACGCCACGCTCGTCCTCGTCCGGCACGGCGAGTCGACGTTCATCGCCGAGGGCCGCTTCCAGGGCCAGGCCGAGACGCCGCTGACCGATGTGGGCCGGCGGCAGGCGGCGCTCGTCGCCGGCCGCCTGGCGCGTCCGCACGAGGCTCCGGCCCTCCCCGTCCCCGCAGCCGACCCGATCGAGCTCGTCCACTCCCCGCTCCAGCGAACGAGCCAGACCGCCGCGGCGATCGAGACGGCCATGCGCAACGCCGGCCATCCCGTGACGTTGCGCCCGGATGCCGGTTTCTACGAGATGCACCAGGGCGCATGGCAGGGCCTTCATCGCGACGAGATCGAGGCCCGCTACCGGGACGTGCTGGCGGGCTGGCGGCGCCGGCCGCTGGAGACGTGGGCGCCCGGCGGCGAATCCCTGCCGGACATGCAGACCCGTGTCCGGCCGGCACTCGAAATGGTCCTTGGGCGCCTTGCCGCGGGCCGACCGCCGGGGACGCAGGACCGAGCCCAGGTCCCGGGGTACGGCGACCCGCATCCGGTCCATCCGTGGTCGATCGTCGTCGGGCACGACGGCGTCTTCAAGGTCGTGCTGCTGACCCTGTTCGACCTACCGCTCGAGCGGTTCTGGATGTGGTCGATGGACCTCTGCGGCATCACGGTCGTCGAGCTGCGTGCCGGCCGGCCGGTCCTTCGCGCCCACAACCTGACGGCCCACCTCGCAGCGCTGGCCGATGCCGAGACCGTCGCCGAGCTCGACGAGCGCGAGGACAGCGGCGCCCTCTAGCGACGTCGCCGGCGGCGCTCCTTGCGGCGGAACGCGAGGCGAAGCAGGCTCACCCGCAGCCGGCGTTGCGCCTCGCGGACGCGCGCCAGCCGTTCCGTGCCGAGGATCTCCCGCGCGTAGATCGACTCGACCTTGGCGTGGGCGACGGTCTGCAGCTCCGGGCGGACATCGGGCAGCACGTCGCCGAGCGTCCCCGCGTACTCATAGACGGTCTGGTTGGGACGCGGCCCGAAGCCGAGCCGCGACGCGATCCGGGTGACCATGCCGTACGCGGCGTCGGCGCTGGTCGTCCCGCGCGGACCGCGCCGCCAGGCGATGAAGGCGATCCCGACGATGACGACCAGCAACAGCACCACGCCCGCGACGAGCGGGCCGAGGGAGCTTCGCCCTCCAGGAAGTACCCCTGTCCCCTGCTGGCCGGCTTCGTCCAGCGGCTCGCGGCCGCCCGGGGGGACTGGGAAGCTTCCGATGGACGAGGGAGCAGGCGGAGCGCTGGCGTTGGCCGGACCCGGCGGCAGCGGCGCTGCCTGACGCGGCAGGTTGCCACCGGTCGGGTCGAACTGCACCCAGTCGTAGCCGGGGAAGTAGACCTCGACCCACGCGTGCGCGTTGTTGTTGCGGAGGACCTCGGTGCCGGCCGACTGGTCGCGGGTGCCGGGGAGGAAGCCCTGGGCGATCCGGGCCGGGATGCCGAGCTGCCGCAGCACGACCGCCATCGTCGGGGCGTACCACTGGCAGAAGCCCCTCTTGAACTTGGCAAAGCACTCGGCGGTCGACATCGTTCCGCAGTCGACGTTGCGCATGTCGGTGTCGTATTTGTACGTCGACGACCGGAGCTCCTTCTCGAGGGCCTGCGCGATGTCGACGGGCTGCTGCGTCTTCGCCGCCGCCAGGACCTTGTCCTTGAGGATGTCGAGGTTGGGCCCCCACATGCCGGCGGGGAGCGCCGTGTACATGTCCCGGATCTCGGTCGGGTAGTCCGTCCCGGCCGCCAGCAGGGCGGCGCGGTTGAGCTGGCCGGGCAGGTCGCCGTCGACCGCGACCAGGGCGTTGACCTGGTACGGACCGTTGCCGTTCGATCGCTCGACCCTCGCGAAATATCCACCCTCGCCGACCGTCGCGGCCCTGGCGTTCTCTCCGAGGCTGACCGGTGTCGCCGGCGAGATGATCTTCACGTCGTGGAACGTGTCGGGGATGACGCGGAACACGAGGTTGTGGAGACCGGCCGGGTCGACATCGTCGGCCTTGCCCTCCAGCACGCGCGAGTTCGCGGGCCGGTCGGTCATGACAGCCGGGCTCTGCCCCCAGCCGCGAGGGTTGATGAGGTCGTAGCTCGCGACCCGCCAGTAGTAGTCGCCATCGTCGGCCGCGTTGCGCTGGACGACCACGGCCACTGCATCGTTGTTGAACCATTCGACACGGACCTGCGAGTCGCTCCCGAACGTCAGCCCCAGCGATTTGGTCGCGCCGCCGGTCGGCAGGTACTTCGACAGCGAGCTCGACAGGCTCAGGAGGCTGTCACCGACCCCGCTGAAGGCCCCGGCCAGCGGCGCCGACGAGGCGGTCTGGGTGAGCAGGAACGCGGACAGCACGGCCACGGCGATGAACACCGTCCCGCCACGGAGGTAGACCGACGAGATCGAGGCGGGATCGCCGATCCGCCGGCGGAGCCATTCCGACTGCTCGTCGAACACGTGGGTCCGGATCAGGAGGAACAGCGAGGCGAGGCTGTAGACGACCAGCAACGGCAGCTGGTCTTCCGAGGTGAACGTCATGTTGCCGACGAGCAGGACGCCGACAATCACGACGGCGTTGAGCGCGTGGTGATGACCGAAGACCGCGTACGACGCGAACATCGACGTGCCCCAGATGATCACCCCGAAGATCAGGACGTGATGCAGGATCTGCACCGTCGCCGACTGGCGGAGGATCACGAGGTCGACGAACGCCGCCACGGTCGACGACGCGGTCAACGTGTACAGGTCGTGCGGCGATGCCCCATCCGGCGCCTGGACGAGCCCGGTGAACAGCGGAAGGAGGAGCGCCGCGAAGACCGCCCCGACGAGGTACGTCAGCCAGCGGCCCCAGCCGACCTTCGGGCCGATGAACCCGACCAGGACCCCGCCGACGGCGGCCCACACCAGGTAGTCGAGGTAGTCCTCGCGACCGACGACCCAGCGGACCGCGTCGACCGACCAGGCCAGAGTCAGGCAGATCAGCAGGACGAGGCCGAGGGTGAGCCAGCCTTCCTCCGGGGCGAGCCGGAACCGTGTCTTCATCGGGCCAGGATCTCGCCGAGCGCGCGGCCCGGGGTGATGACGAACGACCGCAGCTCGAATTCGGCCAGGGCATGGCCCAGGGCGCGCGAGCGCTTGGCGGCGAGCTCGACTGCCTCGGCATCCTGGACGTATGGCTCACCGGTGGCCGCCGCGCGTGCCTCCTGGGCGACCCGGTCGTAGGCCGCCGCGTCCAGGGTCACGGCGACGCAGGCGACGCCGCGCGACCGGAGCGAGGCGAGGGGACGGACCCACGACGGGTCGAGCGAGGCGGTGATGATCACGGCCGTCATCCCACGGCGGAGACGCGGCACGCTCGTGATGATCGTCTCGACCAGCGGGGCGCTGCCGTCGGCCTCGACCGCGGCGAGCAGCTGCATGATCTTGAGGTGCTGGCGCCCGCCCCGGTCCGCCGGCAGGAACGCGGTTCGCGCCACGTTCACGGTCATGCCGACCGCGCGCTTCTCCTGCAGGGCCTTGTCGGCGATAGCGGCAGCCGCGCGGATCGCCGCCTCCACGGTCGATTCCTCGCCGCGGCCGGTCTGAACGCCGCGCTGGAGGTCGAGGATGATCCAGGCATCGGCCGTCTGCTCGAGGTCGAACTCCTTGACCTGGATCTCGCCGTGGCGGGCCGTCGTCTTCCAGTGGATGCGGTTCATCGCGTCGCCCGGGGCGTACGGCCGGACGCCGGTCGCGAGGGGCGTCGTCTGGAGGGTGCGGACCGGCGTGGCGTGGCTCCCCTCGAGGGAGGCGGTCGGCAGCCGCCAGCGCGGCAATGGCTCGAGCCGCGGGTAGACGACCACGGAGATCCCCTGCCCGACCGTCGCGGACGCCTCGAAGATCCCGAACGGGTCGCCGGTCCGGATGTGGAGCGGCTCGATCCGGAAGTGACCCCGCCGGGACAGCGGCGCGCGGATGAGCCACGACCGCTCCGTGCGGCCCCGCAGCGTGATCGCCCGGCCGGGAAGCCCGCCGGGCAGCGTCGTCGGGTTGTGGATCTCGAGCCACGGCTTCGGCATCCGGCTGCCATTGCGCAGCGTGTAGGTGACCCGCATCCGGTCGCCGACATGGCCGTGGAGCTGGCTCACCGCGTAGCCGGCCTCGAGGTCGGTCAGCCCCAGCCGGACGAGCACGTACGACCCGCCGATCACGATGATGCCGAGATAGAGCAGATAGAACAGGAACGGGAACCCGGTCGAGAACGCGGAGATGACCAGCACGAGCGAGACGACGAGGAGCTCGATCTTGCGGATCACGCCGCGGCCACCTCGTCGATCGTCGATGGACTAGGCGCTGGCCGCGGCGGACGATTCCCGGCCCGCCGGTCGGAGCTCGGTCGGACCGCCGCCGGTCGGGCGGATGCCGTCGATCGCCGTCGATTCGAGGAGCTCGCGGACGACCTGGGCGGCCTGCACGTCGTGGATCGACGAGCTGGTCTTGATGATCAGCCGGTGGGCCAGCGCCGGCTCGGCCAGCGCCTTGACGTCGTCCGGGATGACGTAGTCGCGACCGAGGAGCCCGGCCAGCGCCTGGCCCGCCCGGTACAGGGCGATGGACCCGCGCGGCGACGCGCCGAGGTAGACGTCCGGATGGTTCCGCGTGCCGCTGACCAGGCGGACGATGTAGTCCGACACGGTCGAGTCGACGTAGATCTCGCGGATCGCCGTCTGCATCTCGCGCAGGTCCTCGACCGTCAGGACCTCCTCGAGAGCGTCCAACGGATGCGTCCGCTTCTGCTCGTCGAGGATGACGATCTCCTCGATGGGCTGGGGATAGCCGAGGATAAGACGGAGCATGAACCGGTCGAGCTGGGCTTCCGGCAGCGCGAACGTGCCCTCGTACTCGATCGGGTTCTGGGTGGCGATGACGAGGAACGGGTCGGGCATCGGGTAGGTCGTGCCGTCGATCGTGGCCTGCCGCTCCTCCATGCACTCGAGCAATGCGGACTGCGTCTTCGGCGTGGCCCGGTTGATCTCGTCGGCGAGCACGACCTGGCTGAAGATCGGCCCTGGCCGGAACTCGAATTCCTGGGTCTTCTGGTTGTAGATCGACAGGCCCGAGACGTCCGACGGCAGCAGGTCCGGCGTGAACTGGATCCGCCGGAACGAGCAGCCGAGGCTGCGGGCGATGGCCTTGGCCAGCACGGTCTTGCCGGTGCCGGGCACATCCTCGATCAGGAGGTGGCCACGACACAGCAGGGCAACCAGGGCGAGACGGACCTCATGGTGCTTGCCGACGATGACGCGCTCGACGTTGGCGAGGACTCGGTCGCCGGTTTCCTGGATCTTGGTCATCGGCCTCTCTCACGGGCTCGGGCGCCTGGGCTGGCGCCGGGTCGGGGACGGCTGTGGCACTCGGGTGACGGCTGGCCTGGCGGACAAGTGTCGGTGACAGATAGTACGCCCGCGTCTCTGATCTGGTTCCCGCTCTATTTGTCAGGTGCCGAATTGGGCCTGACGGTTCGGTCATCCGCCTCGTGTTGCGTCAGACGAGACTCAGCCGCGGACCAGCGTGAGCGCGCCGACCCACGCGGTCATCAGGCAGCCGATGCCGGCCATGATCGCGAGGAACGGCTCGCCACCGACCCACGACGCCGCCGAGACCCCGCCGAACAGCACCGCCAGCACCAGCGCGATCGCCGCCAGGCCGATCCGCTCGATCATGGGACGGGGTTCGCGCGCGGGTTCGCCCGACTCGCGTGCTGGTTCGCCCGGCGCGTCCCCGCGGTCCGGTCCGCCTGCCGGGGCCTCCGGGTCGTTCACGGCTGCTTCTCGAAGTAGGTCGTCAGCAGGTCGCCTGCCAGCGGCGCGGCGACCTCACCGCCGCGTCCAGCCTGCTCGACGAGCACCGCGATGACGATCTCCGGGTTCTCCGCCGGCGCGAAGCCGATGAACCACGAATGCGGCTCGCCCTTGCCGCCGAGCTCGGCGGTCCCGGACTTGCCGGCGGTCGTGACACCGCGGACCTTGGCGCCGGAGGTGAAGGTCCGGCCAAGCGGCCCCTCGACCGCCTGGACCATGGCCGTGTTGATCGCCTTGGCGTCGGCCGGCGAGATGATCCGGCCGATAGACTTCGGGCCCTTCGTCTGCGTCCCACGGTCGCCCGTCAGGGCCGACACCAGGCGGGGCTGCATGAGCTCGCCGTCGTTCGCGACGGTCGCGGCGACGAGGGCCATCTGGAGGGGCGTCACGAACGTCTCGGCCTGGCCGTAGGATGCGTTGGCGAGCTCGACGTCATCGACGAAACCGCCCGGCTGACGTCCGTTGCCGTCGGTCACCTGCGACGGCGCGGTCGGCAGGTCGAACGGCAACGGGCTGCCGAACCCCATCCGCTCGGCAAAGCCGACCAGCTCGGCGCCGCCGGTCCGCAGACCGGTCAGGGCGTAGTAGATGTTGCAGGAGACCTCGGTCGCCGCGGTCAGGTCGAGCGCCTTGGAGCCGGTCACCGCGTGATGGCCGTCCTGGACCCGGAAGCCGTCGACGAGAAGGCCGTTCTTCTCGGCCGGCGGCTGCCGTTTGTAGGTCGTCTCGGGTGTGATCGCGTCGGATCCCAGGCCGGCGATGGCGGTCACGATCTTGAACACCGACCCGGGAACATACCGGCCCAGGGTCGCGCGCGGCAGGAGCGGCTGGGTCGGGTCCGCCTGGAGCGCCTCGAACGCTCCCTTCGCGGTCGTCGGATCGGCGATGGCCGACGCGTCGTACGTCGGAGTCGACGCGAGGGCGAGGACCTCGCCGTTCCGCGGATCGAGCATCACGACCGCCCCGCGCCGCTTGCCAAGGGCCGACACCGCCGCTCGCTGGAGGTCGGACGAGAGGGTCGTGGTCAGGTCCTTCGGGTCGTACCGATCGGCCCCGAACTTGGCGAAGACGTCGGCCACCGGGTCGCCGGCGAGACCGGCCAGCTGCGCGTCGTACGCTCGCTCGAGGCCCGCCCGGCCGTAGACCGGCGAGGCGTACCCGACGACCTGGCTGAACGCCCGGCCGGCGTAGACCCGGTAGGACTCGCCGTTGGCGTCCTTCTTGTTGCTGGCGAGGACCTTGCCGTCGCGATCCTTGATGAGCCCGCGCGGCACGGTCCGCGCCGCGGCGATGATCGCCGCGTCGTTGGGTGAGGTCACGAGCTCGGGGGCACGGACCACGCCCCAGTAGCCGACCGCGCCGGCGAGGAGCGCGAACGCGAGCGACATGACGGCCGCGACCTGCACAGTCGTGCGTCCGAGCGGACGGCGGGCGGCGCCGTGTCCGATCATCATCGCTCGGCCCCCCGACGCAGCCAGCGGCGCCGCGCGCCGGTTCGCGGCGGGGGCGGCTCGACGCCCTTGTCGGACAGCGCCAGGAGCAGGCCGACGATGACCGCGTTGGCCAGCAGCGACGACCCGCCGTAGCTGATGTACGGGAGGGTGACGCCGGTCAGGGGCAGGACCTTGAGGTTGCCGGCGGCGATGATGAATGCCTGGATGCCGATCACGAGCGCCAGGCCGACGGCGAGGAGAGAGCGGAAGTCGTCGGCGGCAGCCGCCCCGATCCGGAGGCCGCGCTCGACGACGACCAGGAACAGGCCGAGGATGGCCACAACGCCGATGATCCCCAGCTCCTCACCCAGGGCGGCGAGCGGAAAGTCCGTGTGGACCTCTGGGATCGGCGGCCGGCCGCCGATCTCGGGCAGCCCGGCGCCGAGCCCGACACCCAGCAGCCCGCCGCGGGCGAAGGCGTGGAGCGCCTGGACCACCTGGAACCCTGCCCCGAGCGGATCGGCGAAGGGATCGAGCCAGATGTCGACCCGGGTCCGGATGTGGTCGAACAGGTTGGCCATCACCGCGCTGCCGAGGAGGAAGAGCAGCAGCCCGATGATGACCAGGCTGATGCGGCCGGTGGCGATGTACAGCATCGCGAGGAAGACCCCGAAGAACAGCAGAGCGGCACCCAGGTCGCGCTGGACGACGACGATCCCGAGGGCGATCGCCCACATCGCGACCATCGGGGCCAGGTACGGCACGGGTGGCAGGCGAAGCGGCCCGATCCGCGTGTCCTGCTCCACGAGCAGCGCCCGGTTCTCGGACAGGTAACCGGCCAGGAAGATCACGAGGATGACCTTCAGGAGCTCGGTCGGCTGGCCGCTGACCGGTCCGAGGACGAGCGTCAGTCGCTGGCCGTTGATCTCGGTCCCGAACACGAACGTCAGCAGGAGGAGCCCGACGCCGGCGGCCGCCCAGGTGTACTTGTAGCGACGCAGCCAGCTGTCCGAGCGCACGACGATGCCGAGGATCGTGGCGATCGTCAGCGCGCCCAGCAGCCAGACGAGCTGGACCTCGGCGAGGCCGAGCTCGCGACCGCCGAACGACTGGACGACGAGGTCCTGCGGCAGCCGTTGCATGAGGAGCAGCGAGATGCCGCCCAGCATCGCCACCGTCGGCAGGAGCACCTGGTCGGTCCGACGCCCGGCGAGGACCTGGGCGAGGTGCGCGACGAATAGCGCCACGATGTAGATGCCGAGGCCCTGTGCGTCGTACAGCCGGAACGAGCGTTCGAGCGTCGCCCCGAGCGACAGGCTGCCGACGGCCAGCGCGATGGAGACGAGCGCAAGCAGTCGCAGCTCGAGCCAGCGCGGCCTGGGGCGGATGCCGCCGAAGACGCGCGGCAATGCGGGCGACCCGGCGGCCGGTGCCGGCGTCGCCGGTGCGGTCACCGGTTGAGGCGCTCGAGGCGCATCCGGACCTGGCCGATCTGGAGCTCGTCGCCGAAGCCCATCGGCGAGACGCCTTCGACGCGGCTGCCATTGACGTACGACCCGTTCGTGCTGCCGAGGTCCTCGAGGTACCAGCTCCGGCCGCGATACGTGAGAACGGCATGCTCGGCGGAGGCGAACGGGTCGTCGATCACGATGGCGTTGTTGACATCACGACCGAGCGGCGTGATGACGTCGAGCCCGAACGAATGACCGGCCGGCGGCTCTCCGCTCGGGGAAGCCAGGATGACGAGGCGGCCTGGTCGCTCGGAGGGTTCGCGCGCGGCGGCCCGGAGGTCGCGCATGAGCGCCAGGATCACCCGGGCGAGGAAGAGATAGATCAGTCCCAGGAACAGCAGCCGGACAGCCCACACCACGAGGAGGAACGGGTCCATCAGTCCGTCGCCCCGGCCACCTCGACGACGAGCGTCGTATCGCCGATCTCGAGGCGATCCCCGGCGCCGAGCACGACCTCCGAGACGAGCACCCCGTTGACGCGTGATCCGTTGGTGCTGCCAAGGTCGGTGTAGACGAGCGTGCCGCGCCGCCCCGTGATGCGGCCGTGATGCCGCGACACCCGGCTGTCCCGCGCAACGAGGTCGTTGTCGGTGGCGCGTCCGATCGTCAGGCTTCCCGCTTCGATGGTGACGCGCCGGCCCTGGCCGTCGGGGTCGCTCATCCGGAGGGCCGCACGCGGCGTGGTCGGACGCGGGACCTCGAACACGCGGGTGTCGGTCGGCTCCGGATCGATCTCGGTCGGCCCCTGGGCGCTGGACACCGTCGCGCCCGTCGGACCGGGGGAGGGCGTGCGGCTCCCGAAGGCGTCCGCGAACCGGGCCTCCACGCGGAGGTCGGCCCGCGTCACCGCCGGGTCCCCGAGCAGGTCCACGCGCGGGCGGTCGACCACCGTGTAGTGATGGGCCCGCGCGAACGACAGCGCCCCATCGGCGAGCTCGGCGGCCAGCGTCCCGGTCATGTCGCCGAATTCCGCGAGGTCGTCCGGATGCAGATGGACGACGAACCGGTTCGGCACGAGCGTGCGATCGGTCGTGGTCAATCGCTCGGCTTCCATCGCCCGCTCGATGCGGTGCTGGATCTGGATCGGCTGGAGCCGTGCCCGGAAGAGCCTCGCAGAAGGGCGCTCGAATAGGCGTTCGAAGAACCGCTCGACGGCGGTGAGAGGCGGCATGGTCGGTCGCGGAGTCTACCAGAGGGTCCCCGCGTGCCCTGTGCACCCCGGAGTGACCCATGACGTTCGGCGTTCGATCGGGGTACGGCCGGTGGAAGGGCCTCAGCATGCCTGCGCTATACTCTCGACCCGCTCGGGCGGCCTGGCCGCCGGGGCGTCGTCCGCGCGAGGTTCCGGGGACCTGATGACCGAGATCCTGACCGAATCGTTCTGCGAGCGCTGTGGCACACGCTACACGTTCGAATCCGCGCGGCCGAAGCCGCGTCTCAAGGGCGTCAGGGTCCTGTCGCGCGGCCTCAAGAACTTCGTCCTGTCGGACGACACCTCGATGGACGAGGCGATGGCGGCGGCACGGAACGAGACCGACCGCGAATCGACGGCCCACCAGCTCGACGCCTTCCACAAGACCTTCAACTTCTGCATGTCGTGCCGGCAGTACACCTGCCCGAACTGCTGGAACGACGTCGAGGCGCGGTGCCTGTCCTGCGCACCGCACCTCGGTCACGATGTCCTGCCCGCGCCGTTTCCGGACCTTCCCACCGGTCCGCTCGTCCACGGCGATGCGGCGTCGGCAAACGGACTGAACGGCTCGAACGGTGCCGGGCATGCACCGGAGCTGATCGGCCTCGCGGAAGTCCAGAGCACCGGCGACGAGCCCGAGGTCGATCCGATCGCGCGGCTGGCCGCCCTGACCGCGCCGATCGCCACGCCGACGACCGAAGTCCACGAGGTGGCAGCAGCCGCGGAACCCGTCACTCCCGAGCTCGTGGATGAGCCGGAGATCGCCGTCGCGCCGAAACCCGTGACCCCCGAGGCATCAACGGCGCCTGCGGTCGAAACCGCTCCCGAGGCATCAGCGCGGCCAGCGATCGAAGCCGCTCCGGAGGCCGCGGCCGTGCCGCCGCCGGATCCCGTTCCAGCGCCGCAGGCCGTCACCGAACCGACCGTCCGCAAGACCCCGGCCGCGCAGAAGGCCCCGGCGCCGATCGCTCCGATCGCCGCGGCCGACATCGCCGAGCTCGGCGCCGGCGGGGCATCGCACCTGCCACCGATGGTGGAGCGTTCGACGCGGCCGCCGCGATGACGCCATTCGACGAGTCCGGCGACGACGCGCCGGCGGGCGACAAGGCCAGCATGGCCGGCTTCGCGGCCCGACTCGCCGCCGCGACCGGCGCGGCGAAGGTCGTCGAGAGCCGCAGCCCGCAGAAGGCGCCTCCTCCGGCAATCAGGCCTGCCGCGCCGACCGAAGCCGGATCCGACAATGCGGTCGTGGACGCCCCGGCCGTCGCGGAGCCGGCAGCGGAGCAGGAGTCGACGGCCGCGGTTGCTGCGACGGCCGCGACCCAGGAGCTCGAGGCCGCCGACGCAGTCACTGCGCAACCTGACGAGCCGCAGGTCGACGAGCCGGTCGCAGACCTGGCTGCCGTGGCCGCGTCGGCCGCCGTCACCGAGGCGGAAGTGCCGGCCGCCGAGACGGCGATCGACAGCGACGAGGGACACGGCCGAGAGATCGTCGCGAAGCTGGTCGGCATCGCCGCGATCATGTCCGCGTCGGACCCCGACGCCGCCGCCGACGACAACCACGAAGTCCCCGCGACGGCCGAACGGGTGCAGGTGGAAGCGGCTGCGGCTGCCCAAACTCCGGAGCCCGTGGCGTTGGCCGCCGAGCCCGAGCCGGAGCCTGTGGCCGCGCAACCCGAGCCCGAGCAGAAGCCTGTGGTCGCCGCCGACGCGGCCGAGCCCGAGCCCGTGGCAGCCGTCGAGCCCGCCCCCGCCCCAGCGCCCGAACCTGAAGCCCCTGCGCCCGAGGCCACGCCTGCTCCGCCGGTCGTGGACGATGTGGTCGCGCAGCCCGTCTGGCAGATGGTCGCCCCCGACGTGGAGCCGGCCCCCGCCGGTCCGGCGATCGCTGCCACGGCCGCGCCCGCCGGACCGGCAGCGGAGCCTCAGTGGCCGACCCGGCCCGAGTGGCCGGCGGCGGGTCGCGCCGCCGGGCTGCCGTTCCTCAATCGACCTGCGGCTCCGCAGGGTGGCATCGATGCGCTCTGGGCAGAGTCGAGCCGGGAAGTGGTCGCCGCGCCATCACCCAGCGGCCGTCAGGCGGGCGTCGTCCAGCCCTGCGTCAGCTGCGGTCTGTCACTGTCCGCCACCGCCCGGTTCTGCCGGCGGTGCGGGGCCTCCCAGGGGAGCTGACCCGATCGGCTGGGGTGGCCCGGCCGCGCCGTACTCCCGGACCCTTACCCAGGCGGCTCCGTAGAGGAGCACCTGGAACGAGAACGACAGCCACGCGAGCGCGATGAACGCGGAGGCGAGCGAGCCCGCGAACGCCGCCACGCCAACCAACCGCGGCACCAGGAACGTGAAGATCTGGGTCAGCAGCACGATCCCGAACGCGGCCACGACGGCAGGCAGCCACGCCGCTTGCCAGCTTGGAGCCTTGGGTGGCAGCTCGTGGTACACGATGAGGATCGCCGCGATCGCGAGGACGATCAGGAACGGCGTCGATCCCGCCAGGTCGGCAAGCGTCGTGACGATGGGGATTGCTAGGTCGGTCGTGGAGGTGATCGCGGTTGACAGCGTCGCGGCGACGACGAACCCGAGGATCAGGACCGCGAGGATGGCGACGACCACCAGCCCGCGCGCCGTCCGCCGGACGATGTCGCGCTCGGGGACGTCGGCGAAGATCCGCGCGAACGCCACGTCGAGGGCGCCGTACAGCTGGCTGACCGTCCAGACCAGGCCGACGATGGCGATGATCGACGCCGCCGCGGCGCCCTGGGTGATCGCGTCGAGCGAGGCCTCGATGAGGTCCTCGATCGGCGGGAAGGCGTTGATCAGCGACTGGCTGAGGCTGTCGCGGATGGCCGGATCGTTGGCGAGCCAGCCGGCCAGGGCGAACACGAGGAGCGTCGTCGGGATCGCAGCGAACAGGGCCGAGAACGCGAGCCCGTTGGCCAGCAGCCCGCCGGCGGCCCGCCCGTACGTGTCGAGCACCGCCATCACGTACACCACCCGCGGTCGATCGAGGATGCGACCGAGGATCGCCTGCGGATCGATCATCGGGTGCTGGTCAGCCGCCGAGCTCCTCGAACAGCCCGGGTTGGACGTCCTCGGCGCGGACGCGTCGCGGCGGGACCACCGAGCGCCCGGACCTCGCCGCGTCGGACGAACCGTCGCCCACCGAGCTTGATGCTCTGCAATCGCCCGGCGCGCGCCCAGCCACCGATCGTCGCGGGCGTGAAGTGGATGTTCGCGGCGGCCAGGATGTCGGCCGCTTCCGCCAGCGAGATCCAGTCGGTCGGCGCCGCCATCGCGGTCAGCTCGCCTTCGAGCTCGAACCGGTATCGGAGCCGCGGGACCCGCCGGACCCGCCGGACCCGCCGGACTTCGCCTTCGTCCCATTCTCACCAGCCGGAACGGGCGACTTCGACGGGGCGTCGGCCGTCGAACCGCCGTCCTTCGACCCTCCGTCGGCCTTGTCGCCGCCATCCGATCCCCCGTCGCGACCCCCCTCGTCGCTCGACTTCGACGAACCGCTTGCCGCGGCCGTCCGGCGCTCCTTCTTCGCCCAGCCGGACCCGCGGTAGTGGACGGCCGGCGCAGAGATCGCCTTGCGAACCGGGCCGCCGCCGCACAGCGGGCACGCCGCCGGCGGGTCGGCGTGGACGCCGTGGATGACCTCGAATCGACGACCGCAGTTGGCGCAGTCGTAGTCGTAGACCGGCATCGGGGTGGGCGGTCAGCCGCGGAGGAGGCGCATGCCGCATTTCGGGCAGTAGAAGGCACGCTCGTGCCCGGAGGCGAAACCGCAATGGGCGCACACCAGGCCGCCGCGGCCCGCCGCCGGGACCGGTCGCTCGATGGCAGTCAGTCCGAGCGCGTACTGGCTGGCCAGGATGTTGCTCAGGACGCCGCCGAGCAGCTTCGCCCCGATCCGGTCCGTGTCGCCGCGGACGCCGCGGCCACCCCAGCCGACGACTGCCGCGGCAGATCATGTCGCCGGTCGCCTCGTCCCAGTGGGCCGCGACCCCGCCGACGATCGCGTTGTACTCGGGGTAGCCCGACGTGTCGACTTCGCCGTCGAGCAGCGCGCAGACGAAGGTGTCGAACGCGAGGTCGATGGCGTCGATCGACTCGAGGACGACCAGCGCGTGCCGGGTGATCGGCGAATGGACGTGGTGGGCGTTGAGCCACTGCATCGCCTCGGATGGGCTGGCGATCGTCGGGGTGGCCTGGCTGAACTCGATCGGCAGCGGCTCGACGACCTCGATCTCCGACTGGGCCAGGCCCGACCAGCATCGATCGGCAGCTCCGCGATCGCGGCCGGCCCGGCCTTCAGCCGGACGCCGTCGCTGCTCTTGCCCGCGTAGTACAGCTTCAGGATGTGATCCTGGGCGACCGCCTCTTCGGGCATCAGCGGCGAGACCGCAGGCGCTGCGGTCGACGCGGCGGCAGCGTCGGCGCTGCTCTTACGCTTCAGGAACTCAAGCGGCACGTGCGGCTCCCCGGTCGCTGTGGCAGTGGATCGGCCGTCATGGTAGCAGGGGCGAAACGAGCGCCGGTCAGGCGATCCGTTCGAGGATGACCGCCTCGTCGGCCTCCATCTCGAGCGTGTCGCCGGCCGCCTGCTCCCCGCTCGTCCGACTCCCGGGCGCCGTCCGCAGGAGCGATCGCCAGCGAGCCGTCGCCGGGTCGCCGGGCAGCGTCCACCCGGCGCGCGCACGCCCGATGTTGATGGCGACGAGGATCGATCGGTCACCGTCCGTTCGCGTGTACGCGACCACGCTCCCGCCCTGGTCCGGGACGAGCTGCAGCGAGCCGGTCTGGAGGGCCGGGGTCGACGCTCGCAGGTCGATCAGCCGTCGATACAGCGACAGGATCGAGCCCGGATCGGCGGCCTGCTCGCGGACGTTGCGGGTCTGTGCGTCCGGCCCGAGCCGGAGCCACGGAAGGCCTGTCGTGAACCCCGCGCCTGGACCTGGAGCCCAGGGCATCGGCGTCCGGCAGCGAGAGCGGTCCCACCAGTCGAACCCCGGCTCGACCCGGGCGGCCGGCGGATCGACGCTCTCGTCGGGCGGGATGTCGACATCGGGGAGTCCCAGCTCCTCGCCGTAGTAGAGGAAGGGGGTGCCGCGGAGGGTCAGCAGCAGGACCGCGGCGGCGCGGGCGACCGCGTCGACGTCCGTCGCGTCGGCCGATGCGGCCAGGCGGGAGGCCTGGCGCGGCTGGTCGTGGTTGGACACGGCGGCGGTCGGCCAGCGACGGGGGCCGAACACCGCATCCCGCGAGCCGATCGCGGCGCGGATGGCATCCGCCTGCCATGGCGCCCCGACAAGCTCCCAGTCGAAGACGAGGTGGCGATCCGCGGTGAAGCTCGCCGCCGTCTCGACGGTCCCATCGAACAGCTCGCCCACGGTCATCCGGCCGGGCTCGCTGTCGACGATCGCCCGGAACCGGGCGATGAGGTCCGCGAAGTCTGGCTGGTCGCGGTCGTATCGATGGATCTGCCGGCCCCAGGCGGACGTCCCGTCGCGAACCGGGTTCGAGAGCAGGTCGGGATGCTTGAGGAACACGTTGAACACGTCCAGGCGGAAGCCGTCCACGCCGCGTGCCAGCCAGCCGCGGACCATCGCCCACTGTGCTGCCTCGACACCCGGTTCGCGCCAGTTGAGCTCGGGTTGCTCGACCAGGAAGGTGTGGTAGTAGAACTGCTGCCGAGCCGGCTCCCACTCCCAGCCCGAACCGCCGAAATACGACAGCCAGTTGTTGGGCGGCAGGGGCGTGCCGTCGGGCGCGTGGCCGGACGGGTCGCGCCACAGGTACCAGTCGGCGAACGGCCCGGTCCGCGACGCGCGGGAGGCGGCGAACCACGGATGCTGGTCGCTGGTGTGGTTCATGACCAAATCGAGGACGACCCGGATGCCGCGCTGGTGGGCCGCCTCGACGAGGCGATCGAAGTCGTCGTCCGAGCCGAACAGCGGATCGACGGTGGTGTGGTCGCTGACGTCGTAGCCGACGTCGAGCCCGGGTGACGGGTAGATCGGCGACAGCCAGATCGCGTCGACGCCCAGGCCGTCGCGACCGACGTGGTCGAGGTGATCGATGATCCCCTGGAGGTCACCGACGCCGTCGCCGTCGCTGTCGGCGAAGCTGCGCGGGTAGATCTGGTAGACCACCCCGCGGCGCCACCAGTCGGCACCGAAGCGGGGCGACTGCACGGTCGTGGTCATGCCCGAACGATACCCGTCCGTTCAGCGGCCCGATCGCTCACGGAGCCTGGCGACCTGCTCGGCCAGCTCGGCCTCGCGGACCCGGGCGCCCTCCACGACCGCCGCCGGCGCACGCGACAGGAACGCCTCGTCCGTCAGCCGGACCCGCGCTGCTTCGAGCCACCCCTCGGCTTCCGCCAGCTCGCGGTCGAGCCGGTCGCGCTCGAGATCGGCCGCAGCGCCGTCGGTGGATCGCGGACGGATCGCGGCCTCGATCTCGCCACCGGCCAGCACCACCGTCAGGTCGCCCGGGCGCGTCGCTGCCTCGAGCGCCTCGGGCGTCAGCTCGCGCTCCAGCGGTCGGGCGCGGGCCAGGCGCTCGATCGCGGGGCGGAGCGCCTCGAACGTCGCCCCCAGCCGGGTCGGAACGTGGACCAGGGTCGGCAGCCAGTCGGCGGCCGGGACGCGCGCCGACGCCCGCGCCGTCCGGAGCTCGGTCACGAGCGCGATGAGGGCCGTGACGTCGGCTTCGGCCACCGCGTCCTGCTGCCCTGGAGCGGGCCAGCGGGCGACGATCAGCAGCTCCGGATCCGTGGCGCGATGCGGCAGCGAAGACCACAACGCCTCGGTCACGAACGGCATGACCGGGTGGAGCAGCCGCAGGTAGGTGTCGAGGACCTCGACGAGCGTCCACCACGTCGCCTCGCGACCCGCGGCCGGCATGCCCGCATCTGCGAGCCGGACCTTGGCGATCTCGAGGCCCCAGTCGCAGTACTCGTTCCAGATCGCCTCGTACAGCAGCCGCGTCACCTCGCCGAACGCGAATCCGGCCATCGCCTCGTCAACGGCCGCCGTCGTCGCAGCCGCCCGGGACAGCAGCCAGCGATCGCCCGGTCCCAGGTCCCCGAGGTCGGGCAGGCGCCGCTCGGCCCCGTCCGGGACGGTCGACGGTCGTGCGCCTGCCACGAAGCGGGTCGCGTTCCACAGCTTGTTGGCGAAGTTGCGCGCGTGCTCGAGTCGTGCGGCCCCGAAACGCTGGTCGTTGCCGGGCGTCGCGCCGTGGATGAGCGCGAAGCGAAGGGCGTCGGCGCCCGACTCGTCGATGACACCGAGCGGGTCGACGACGTTGCCCTTCGTCTTCGACATCTTCTGGCCTTCCGGATCCCGGATGAGGCCGGACAGGTACACCGTGTGGAACGGCTCCACGTCGGTCAGCTGGAGCCCGAGCATCATCATCCGAGCGACCCAGAAGAAGATGATGTCGTAGCCGGTCTCCATCACGGATGTCGGGTAGTAGGTCCGAAGGTCCGGCGTGTCGTCCGGCCAGCCGAGCGTCGAGAACGGCCACAGCCCCGAGCTGAACCACGTGTCGAAGATGTCCGGATCCTGCCGAAGGTCGACCGCCGGGCGGCCGCAGACCGAGCACGCGGCCGGCCCGTCGGGAGCCGACGTCACCGTCACGTGCCCGTCCGGGCAGTACCAGGCAGGGATGCGATGGCCCCACCACAGCTGACGCGACACGTTCCAGTCGCGGATATTCGTCAGCCAGTGCTCCCACGTCTTCTCGAACCGCTCGGGGAGGATGCGGGTCCGGCCCGACCGGGTCGATTCGAGGGCGCGGGCCGCGAGCGGTCCGGTCCGGACGAACCACTGGGTCTTGAGCCGCGGCTCGACGACGTCCCCGCTCCGCTGGCAGCGCCCGATGACCATCTCGTGGGGCGTCTCGGTGACGAGATCGCCGCGCGCCGCGAGGTCGGCGACGATCGCCGCGCGGGCCTCGTAGCGGTCGAGGCCATCGTAGGCGGTACCGGTCCCGGCGATCGTCGCGTCGTCGGCCAGGATCGTCGGCGCCGCCAGGCCGTGGCGAAGGCCGGTCGCCCGGTCGTCGTGATCGTGCGCCGGCGTGATCTTGACCGCGCCGGTGCCGAACGCCCGGTCGACGACCTCGTCGGCGATGACGGGGACATCGCGCTCGACGAACGGGATCCGGACGCGACGGCCGACCAGCCCGGCGTACCGCTCGTCCTCGGGGTGCACCGCGACCGCCGTGTCGCCGAGGATCGTCTCCGGGCGGGTGGTGGCGATCGGGATCGTGGCGTCCGGATCGGGCGTACCGGTCGGCGGATCGATGACGTGGTAGCGGATGGTCCACAGCGTCCCGGTCTCGGGCGTGCCGACGACCTCGAGGTCGCTGACACTCGTCCGGCAGCCCGGGCACCAGTTGACGAGCGCCTCGGTCCGGTAGGCCAGGTCGGACTGGTAGAGGCGCTCGAAGGCGGTCCGGACGGCCCTGGCCGAGCCATCGTCCATCGTGTATCGGAGCCGGCTCCAGTCGAACGACCCGCCCACCCGGCGTTGCTGGGAGAGCATCAGCTCGCGGGTCGTCGCCACGAACGCGCGCATCCGCTCGAGGTATCGCTCGCGGCCGAGTGAGGCGCGGCTCTCCCCTTCCCTGGCGAGGATCCCGTCGAGCACGAACTGTGCCGCGATCGAGGCGTGGTCGAGACCCGGCAGGAACAGCGTCGGGTGGCCGCGCATCCGGGCGTGGCGGATCATCAGGTCCTCGACCGCGGTCCGCTGGGCGTGGCCGAGGTGGAGGGAGCCGGTGATGTTCGGCGGCGGCTGGATGATCGTGAACGGCGGCAGGGTCGGATCCGCGCGTGATCCCGTGCCGTCGGGGGCGAACACGTCCGCGGCGAGCCAGCGCTCGTAGATCGCGCCCTCGACGTCGCTCGGCGTGTAGGCCTTCGGCAGATCCGGCATCGTCCGTCCTCGAAACAACGACGCCCGCTCGTCCAGCGGACGAACGGGTCGTGGTACCACCTGCTGGTTCGGCGCCGGGCCGGCTCTCGCTCATCGCGGCCGGATCGATCCGGTGCCCTCTCGGCGCGCTATCGGGCGCCAGGCGCACGGCTCGCGAGCGACGTTCACGCCGACCTGCCCGCGCGGCTCGCACCGTCCCGCGCTCGCTCCGGGGCCGTCCCCGCGCTACTCCTCTCGGTCACCACCGTGAGGCGCCGAGTGTAGCACTGGCGATTCGAGAGACCTAGGCGCTCTCGCCGCGCTCGGCCAGCCACTCCTCGTAGTTCGTCTCGTCGATGCCCTCGTCGACGTCCGTCTTCGTCAGGAGGAGCGGCAGCCGGCCGGAGCGGATCGTCTCCTCGGTGATGATGCACTTGCGGATGTCGGTCCGGTCGGGGATGTCGTACATCACCTCGAGCAGCGACTCCTCGACGATCGAGCGCAGCGCGCGGGCGCCAGTCTTCCGATCGAGGGCGACCTCGGCGGCCGCCTGGAGCGCTCCCGGCGTGAACGCCAGCTCGACCTTGTCGAGCGACAGGAACTTCTCGAACTGGCGGGTGACCGCGTTCTTCGGCTCGGTCAGGACGCGGACCAGGTCCTCGGCCGACAGCGCCGACAGCGTGACGATGACCGGCAGCCGCCCGATGAACTCCGGGATGAGCCCGAACTTGAGCAGGTCCTCGGGCATCAGCCGCTCGAGCACGCGCCCGCGCTCGACCGCGCTCATCGCCGACTCCGACCCGAAGCCGATCGACCGCCGGCCGACCCGCTCCTCGACGATCCTCTCGAGGCCGTCGAAGGCGCCGCCGCAGACGAACAGCACGTTCGTCGTGTCGATCTGGATGAAGTCCTGGTGCGGGTGCTTGCGGCCACCCTGCGGCGGGACGTTGGCGACGGTGCCCTCGAGGATCTTGAGCAGGGCCTGCTGGACGCCCTCGCCCGAAACATCGCGGGTGATCGAAGGGTTGTCCGCCTTGCGGGCGATCTTGTCGATCTCGTCGATGTAGATGATCCCGCGCTGGGCTCGTGCGACGTCGAAGTCCGCCGCCTGGATGAGCCGCAGCAGGATGTTCTCGACGTCCTCGCCGACGTAGCCCGCCTCGGTCAGCGACGTCGCGTCGGCGATGCAGAACGGGACGTCCAGCACCCGGGCCAGGGTCTGGGCCAGCAGCGTCTTGCCCGATCCGGTCGGCCCGACGAGCAGCACGTTCGACTTCTGGAGCTCGACCTCGTCGACCTGGTGACCGGCGTTGACCCGCTTGTAGTGGTTGTAGACCGCCACCGAGAGGACCTTCTTGGCCCGCTCCTGGCTGATCACGTAGGAGTCGAGCGCGTCCTTGATCTGGTGGGGGTTCGGCAGCTTCGCCGTCGACGACTTCGGTCGCGGCGTCTCGAGGAGCTCCTCCTCGATGATCTCCTGGCACAGGTTGATGCACTCGTCGCAGATGTAGACGCCCTGTCCCGCGATGAGCTTGCGAACCTGCTCCTGGCTCTTCCCGCAGAAGGAGCAGCGATACGGGACCTTGGGGCCCTTGCTGCTGCCGCTCGACGATGTCACGTGCCCGTCCCCGACCTCACTGGTCCTTTGTCTTCCGCTGCGGTGCGGGCCCTTCGCCCGCATCGGTCACCTCGGCCGCGTCGACCGTCTTCGATCCCTCGCCGCCGGCCAGGCCGGCGTCGTGGGCCTGCGCGATCAGCGATGCGCTCTCGACCGCGTAGACCGCGTCGATGATGCCATAGTCCTTCGCCGACTCGGGAGCCATGAAGTAGTCCCGGTCCGTGTCCTTGATGATCTTGTCCAGCGGTTGACCGGTGTGCCGGGCGAGGATCTCGTGGTTCCGCTCGACGAGGAACTCCCATTCCTTCATCTGGATGACGGCGTCGGGCGCGTTGCCCCGGAAGCCGCCGGATCCCTGGTGGATCATGATCCGGCTGTTCGGCAGGGCGTAGCGCTTGCCCTTCGCGCCGGCTGCCAGGAGCACGGCGGCCATGGACGCGGCCATGCCGATGCAGATCGTGCTGACCGGCGCCCGCAGGTATTGCATGGTGTCGTAGATCGCCAGCCCCGACGTCACCTGCCCGCCGGGCGAGTTGATGTACAGGCTGATGTCCTTCTCCGGATCCTCCGACTCGAGGAACAGGAGCTGGGCGATGACCAGGTTGGCCAGGTGGTCCTCGATCGCGTCGCCCAGGAAGATGATCCGCTCGCGCAGCAGGCGCGAGTAGATGTCATAGGCGCGCTCCCCCCGGCTGGAGGATTCGATGACCATGGGGACGAGCATCTTGGGACTCCCTGGCTCAGCGGTGACGGGTCGGCACGGTCAACCGGCAGCGGCCGGCACGTCGTCGAGGATGGTGCCCGGATCGGTCGCGTCGATCGCGGCGTTGGCGGTCGCCTGCGTCGCCCTCGACGGCCGATGGCGGCGCGTCCTCGAGGTGCGGCAGCGGTACGTGATCCGGGTGAGCGGCCAGCCACTCGTCGATCAGACCCTCGACGACCCGGGTCCGTCGCAACGTGCTGCGGATGTACGACCGGCCGCGCTCCGAGTCGAAGTACTCGAGCAGCCGTGGATCGTCGGCATACCGCTCGCGACCGCGCTGGACCTCGGCCTCGACCTCGATGTCGGAGACGGTGGCGCCTTCCGTGTCGGCCACCTTCGACAGGACGAGCAGGGTCCGCACCCGCTTCTCGGCGCCGGGACGGAACTCGGCATGCAGCTCCGCGTCGGTCTTGTCGAGCGCCTTGAGATAGGCCTCCTCGGTGATCCCCTGCCGGGCCAGCGACGCCCGGAACTCGTCGTGCATGACCTCGACCTCCTGGTCGACCAGGACGTCCGGCAGCTCGACGGTCGCGTTGGCGACCGCATAGTCGATGATCCGGTCGGCAAAGCCATGGCGCGCGCGGTCGAGGGCGTTGCGCTCGAGCCGGACTCCTGACGTCCGCCTTGAGGGCCGCGAGGTCGGAGAACTCGCCAAGGGTGCCGATGAAGTCCTCGTCGAGCTCCGGCAGGACCTTCTCGCGCAGCTCGCGAACCTCGACCGCGAAGTGGGCCTGCTGGCCGGCCAGCTCGGGCTCGGGGTAGTCCTCAGGGAAGGTGATGTCGAACTCGGTCGAGCCGCCGACCTCGAGGCCGACGAGGTTCGCCTCGAAGCCCGGGATCAGGCGCTCCTGGCCGAGGATCAGCGGCATCCGCTCCGACGAGCCGCCCTCGAACGGGACGCCGTCGCGCGAGCCGTTGAACGAAATGACCGCGTAGTCACCGTCCTTCGCGCCGCGGCCCTCGACAGCCGTCAACGTCGCATTCTGGTCGCGCAGCTCCTCGATCACCTGGTCGACCCGGGCGTCGTCGATCGTGTCGATCTCCGGCGAGAAGTTGAAGTGCTTGTAGTCGCCGAGCGTCACCTCGGGGCGGACCTGGACGGTCGCCTTGAAGACGAGCGGCTTGCCCTCCTCGGCCTGGACGACCTCCACATCGGGGTTCGTCAGGGGCAGAACGCCCGACTCGAGGATGGCTTCGCGATAGGCGTCCTCGACCAGGTGTTCGACGGCCTCGTCGGTCACCGCGCCCGGGTCCGAGGTGGCGCTCGAGGACGGGTCGTGGGGCCTTGCCGGGACGGAAGCCGGGCACCCGCGCCCGACGGGCGAGGCGGCGGACGGCATCGTTGACGGCCCGGTCGAAGCGTTCGCGGGGAGCTCGACCTCGAGGACGACGGTGGACTTCGGGCCGGGCGTGGTGGTCAGTTGCATCGCCCGCGAAGTATAGGGCGGTCGTCCGGGCACGGCCGGAGCGGCCGTATCGCCCGATCGGGACCGCCGGCCGTTGGTAGGCGAGAGAGGGATCGAACCTCCACGCCGCTTGCGCGGCACCGGCTCCTAAGGCCGGCGCGTCTGCCATTCCGCCACTCGCCCGCGGCGAAGTCTAGCGCGGCATCGACCGTTGGCTGCCGGATCGCCGGCCGAAGTCGCCGGGCAGGTCAGCCGGGCTTGGAGGGCGCGGCGGTGGGCGGCTCCCCGGCCACGGCGGCATCCGGCACGACCGGCTCCACCGGCTCGCCACGCTGCCGTGCCACCCGCGCCCGGATATCGGCCAGCCGTTTCTGGAAACCCTCGTCGTCGGTGCGGAAGAGCCAGCCGACGGCCTGCTTCGTCGCGCCCGAGAGGAACGGCCGGGCGACGGTCAGGATCAACAGAGTCCGCAGCTTCGCCCGTTCCTGCTGGGCCTGCGCGGCGTAGGCGGCGAAGTCGCGCTCCAGCACGGCGCGAACGCTGGCGCCGTCGTCGCCGAGCTTGCGGAGCGACTTGTCGACCTCCTCGGGGAGCATCGACTTGGGCAGCGGCTCGGGCGCGCCCCTGACGGCTCGCCTGGTCGCCCTGAAGAGCCGCTGCGGCCCACGAAGCACGAGGAAGCCGGTGCCACCGACCACGGCGGCGGCGCGAGCCGGGTTGCGCCGGATCTTGGCGGGCACGTCGACTGCGGCGCGAGCCGAGGCTTCGAGAACCTCAAGCTCCTCGCCGAGCGCTTGGCGCGCCGCTAGGACCCGATCCCGGGCGGCATCCGTTTCTGAAGCCACTCGAGCGTCTCCTTGCCTGGTGTCCATCGACTGGACCGGGGTGAACCGCGGCTTGATGGCCTCGACGTCGATGCCGCTGCGCGACACGTCGAGGGCCATGAGGCCGATCCAGGCCAGGTAACCGACCGTGACGCCGATGGCGGCGCCGATCTGCGGCTCGAAGGTGATGGCGGTGAATGCGCCGATCGCGGCACCGAACACGATGAGCCCGGCCAGTGCCACGAACCGGCCTCCGGCCGAGGCGGACATCTGGACGACGGCGACGAGCCCGGCGATCAGGCCGATGAGCATCCACAGCAGCACGCCGACGACGAGCGGGCGGACGCCGGGATCGACGGCCGTCCCGAGGGCGTCTCCGATCGCCTTGTATGCCTGGTTCGGCAGGTTGAATGCGAGGGCGACGCCGACCAGCGTCCCGATCACGATCCCGGCGATCAGCGCGCCGGCGATGCGCCGCCCGGAGACCCCGAGGGCGATCAGGATCGCCGCCAGGGCGACCCCGATGAACAGCTCCACGCCATGGACGACGCCCCAGCCCATCGACCCGAACACCCACTCGCCGATCCCGAGCGACAGCCCGATGACCAGCAGGAAGATCGCGAAGATGACCAGGACGACCGCCAGGCCGACCAGCGCGGCGACCCGGCCGGCCTCGCCGGCGATCGCGCCCGCCTCGGCCTTGGCCAGGTCGACGTGGGCGAACGCCAGGGCCTTGGCAGCCTGGATCGTCGAGGTCAGCTGCGCGCGCAGCCCGGGGGGTGGCTTTCCGGGTGGTGGCTTGCCTGGACCGCTCCGCGGGGGACGTCCGGATGGTGGCGGGCCTCCCGGAGGGGGCGCGCCGGGCCCCGCCGCGCTCCCCGCCGGCGGCGGGGGCGGCACTGCCTGAGGTTCGGTCGCGTCGGGATCGTCCAGCGGTAGGCTCCGGCTTCGGATCGTCGCAGGGGGTCCGGTGATGATAGCAGCGGTCCGAGGGCGGCAGATCGGGCGGCGGGCCGTTGGGTACGCTGCGCCCATGACCGAGGCAGGCTCCCGCCACCTCCTGACCGCCGAGCTGCTGAGCATCGGCAGCGAGCTGACGGTCGGTGAGACCCGCGACACGAACGCCGGTGAGCTGGCCCGCTGGCTGACCCAGCTCGGCGTGCGGGTCACGCGGATGACGGCCCTCCCCGACGACCTCGCGGTGGTCCGTTCGGCCTTCGAGGCCGGCCTCGAGCGATCCGACCTCGTGGTATCGACGGGCGGGCTCGGGCCGACGCCGGACGACCTGACACGCGAGGCGATCGCGGCGGCCTGCGGGGAGACGCCCTCCGTCGATCCGGACCTCGAGGCGTGGCTGCGGGAGCTGTGGAGCCGGCGGGGCATGGCCTTCCCGGAGTCGAACCTCAAACAGGCCTGGCTGCTTCCGTCGGCGACCGCGCTCGCCAACCCGAATGGCACCGCGCCCGGCTGGTTCGTGACCCGGCCCGACGGGCGGGTCGTCGTGGCCCTCCCCGGCCCGCCGCGGGAGATGCGGCCGATGTGGGCGGACGAGGTCCTGCCGCGTCTTCATCGATCGGGTCTCGGGGCTGCCGTCGCGACCCGGACCTACCGGCTGGCCGGCATCGGCGAGTCCCAGGTCGCCGAACGGCTGGGCGAGACCATGCTGCGGGCGACCAACCCCGTGGTCGCGACCTACGCCCGCGCCGAGGCCGTCGACGTCCGGATCTCGGCCACGACCGACGACACCGGCTCGGCTGACGACCTCGTCGAGCGCGCGGCGCGGGCCGTCCTCGAACAGCTCGGCGAGCACGTCTGGGCCACCGGCGAGACCAGCTGGAGAGACGCGATCGGAGCCCGGCTCGACGAGCTCGGCTGGTCGCTCGCCGTGGTCGAGATCGGGACGGGTGGCAGCGTCGGCGCCATGCTCGGCGATGCCGCCTGGCTCCGCTTCGACGAGACGATCGCGCCCGAGGCACCGGCCGCGTCGGCCCACGGCCAGGACGACGACGAGGCCGCCGGTGACGAGGCCGCCGCAGGGGGGCTCGCCGGCTACGCGCGCCGGGCGCGGGAGCTCGGCGGCAGCGAGGTCGGCCTGGCGGTCCGGGCCAGGACGCACACCGGTGACACCGCCGTCTCGATCGCGATCGTCACGCCCTCCGGCGAGCGGCGCGTCAGCCGGAGCGTCTTCCTGACCGGGCCGATGGGCCGCTCCCGCGCGGCCCTGGCCGCGGCAGCTGTCCTCCTCGAGGCGCTCCGCGGAGAGACCTGATCGCCGGGCTCAGCGACGCGACGCGGCGACCAGGCCGTCGAGATCGAGGACGTAGATGCCGTCGCGATCGACCCGGACGAGGCCGTCGTCCGAGAACTGGCCGAGCAGCTTGTTCACGCTCTGGCGGGTGCAGCCGACCATCGACGCAAGCTCGGCCTGGGTGAGGGTCGCGCGCAGCCGGATGGGTCCGTTCTGACCGCTCGGTCCGCCCGCCGCCTCCCGCGCCAGGCGGACCAGCTTGGCCGCCAGCCGCCCGGTCATGTCGAGGAAATGGAGCTCCTCGACATGGGTCGTCAGGCGACGCAGCTCGCCGGCCAGCGACGAGAGGAGGACGTCGCGGACGGCCGGCACCGTGGCGATCAGCTCGCGGAAGCGGTCGCGGGGCAGCACCACGGCCTCCGTTGCGACCAGCGCAGAGGCGGTGGCCGATCGCGGCGCGCCGTCGAGCAAGGCCAGCTCGCCGAACACGTCGCCCTCGTGGAGGGTGGCCAGGATCGCCTCGTCTCCCTCGTCGGACGGCAGGGAGATCTTCACTTCGCCGGAAACGATGATGAACAGGGCATCGCCCGGGTCGCCGGCGTGGAAGATGACCTCCCCGCGCCGGAAGCGGCGGGTCCGGGTGCCGGCCGCGACCCGCTCGATGTCGGACTCGTCGAGCCCGGCGAAGAACGGGATCCGCGCCAGCGATTCCTCGAACGCGCTCTGCTGCACCATGGCCGAATCCTATCCCCCGCGGCGAGGGGTCGATGATGCGCCGACACCCGGCCTGTCGTCCGGACGACAGGTGGGCCGTCGCGCCGGGCCGAATTGGCCGCTCATCGGACCCCTAGGATGGCGCGATGACCGCCGACCCTTCCGGCCGCCTCCGTTTGACCGTGCTCGGTTGCAGCTCGGCCGTGCCCCACAGCGCCTCGCCGGCCGCCGGCTTCCTGCTCGACTGGGGCTCGACGACGATCCTCCTCGACGTCGGCCAGGGCGTGGTCCGCCGGCTCGAGTCGCTCATGGACCCGCGCGACCTCACGGCGGTGGTCGTGGGACACATGCACGCCGACCATTTCCTCGATCTCGCCGGCCTCCGCTACGTCTACCCGTGGGGCGAGCGAGCCGCCGTGCCGCTCCCGGTCCACCTGCCGCCCGGCGGCGCCCGCCGGATGGACGCTCTCGCCGAGGCGATCTCCGAGCGACCGGGGTTCTTCGACGTGGCCTACGACATGGACGAGTACGACCCGGACGCTCCGCTCTCGATCGGGCCGTTCACCATCACCTTCCGCCGGGGCCGGCACTACATCCCGGCCTGGGCCATGGCCGTCGAGACGCCCGACGGGGCCCGGCTCGTGTACACCGGCGACACCGGGCCGAGTGACTCGGTCATCGACTTCGCGCGTGGCGCCGACCTGCTGCTCGTCGAGGCGGGTCTCCGGTCGACGGCAGACGACGATCCCGAACGCGGCCACCTGACCGCCGAGGAAGCGATCGAGCTCGCCACCGCCGCGGCCGCGCGCTCGACGCTCCTCGTCCACTACGCCCCTGCGCGACGGGCCGAGCTCGAGCGGCTGTGCGACGCCGCTCCGGTCGCGGTGGTGCCCGCGGTGGCAGGACTCGTCAGGACGATCCAGCCGGCCGACGCGGCCGTCCGGACGGGGTAGGACCGACCCGAGGCGTCCGGGCGATCAGGAGACGGTCAGGACCGGCTGGGCGGCGGCGTTGGCCGCACGAACGCTCATCCGCGCCGCCACGACCTGGGCGATCGCCGTCAACGCGTGGCCGGCCGGACCGGGTTCGCGCTGGGCGACCGCCGGGACGCCGACGTCGCCGCCCTGCCGGACGGTGATGTCGAGCGGGATGCCGCCGAGATACTCGAGCCCGTGGGTCGACGCGAACCGCTCGCCGCCGCCACGGCCGAAGATCTCGGTCAGCTCGCCGCAGTGCGGGCAGGCGAACGCGGTCATGTTCTCGACCAGCCCGAGCACCGGCACGCTCATCCGCTGGAACATCGCCAGCGCCTTGCCCACGTCGGCCAGCGACACCTCCTGCGGCGTCGTCACCAGCACGGCACCGGAGATCGGCACGGCCTGGGCGAGGGTCAGCTGGGCGTCGGACGTCCCCGGCGGGAGGTCGATCACCAGGTAGTCGAGCTCGCCCCAGTCGACGTCGCGCAGGAACTGCTGGATCGCGCCGCCCACCAGCGGGCCGCGCCACACGATCGGCTGGCCGTCCGGCACGAAGAACTGGATCGAGATCGCCTTGACCCCGTACCGCTCGAGCGGCGTGATCTTGTTGTTCGGCGCTGGCCGTCGGCTGGCCCTCGAGGCCGAGCATCAGGGGGACGTTGGGACCGGTGATGTCGGCGTCCAGCAGGCCGACCGCGGCGCCAGCCTGGGCGAGCGCGACCGCCAGGTTGACGCTGACCGTGCTCTTGCCGACGCCGCCCTTGCCCGACGCCACGGCGATGATGTTCTTGACGCCCGGGACGAGCTGCTCGGCCTGCCGCGGCTGCGAGCGACGGACCATCGCACCCCAGTTGATGTCGACGCTGGTCGCCCCGATCGCTCCGAGCGCGGCGTGGGTCGTCCGCTCGATCTCGTCCTTGAGCGGGCAGGCCGGCGTCGTCAGCTCGATCGTCATCGCCAGGGCCGTGCCGTCGATGACGACGTCCTTGACCATGTCGAGGCTGATCAAGTCTCGCCCGAGCTCGGGCTCCTGGACCGTCCGCATCGCATCGATGACGGCATCGTGCGTCAGGCTGGGCATCGGCGTTCGGGTTCCCTTCGCGTCCGGATCGGGTTCCGGTGTTCTGACGGTGAAAGCGTCGATATCGTACCCCGGGCCCGGCGAGCGTGCGGTCGGCAGCAGCCCGTCACCGGAAGGCGCGGATTCCGTCCGCGAAAGTCGGAACCGCCGCGAATCTCGCACGACAAAGGTGGTGCGCCGGAGCGTCTCGCGTCCTTGACACTCCAAGCGTGGCGACCCTATCCTCGCGCGGCCGAGAGCGCGAGTCCCCCACTCGCCCCGCAGCAGGAGTCCCCGCCTTGCCGACGGTCGACGTCAAGCTCGTGGACGTGGTCAAGATGTTCGGGGACGCCGTCGCGGTCGACCACATCGACCTGGAGGTCGAGAGCGGCGAGTTCTTCAGCCTTCTCGGACCGTCCGGGTGCGGCAAGACGACGACGTTGCGGATGATCGGCGGGTTCGAGGCACCGACGTCGGGCCTGATCGAGCTGCAGGGCCAGGACGTGACCTGGCTGCCGCCGTACAAGCGCCACGTCAACACGGTCTTCCAGAACTACGCCCTGTTCCCCCACCTGTCCATCTACGAGAACGTCGCCTTCGGGCTGCGGCGCTCGAAGGTTCCGGACGCCGAGGTCCGAACCCGCGTCACGCAGATGCTGCAGCTCGTCGAGCTGCCCGGTTTCGAGCGTCGCAAGCCGACCCAGATCTCGGGTGGCCAGGCCCAGCGCGTGGCGCTCGCCCGGGCGCTCATCAACAAGCCGGCCGTTCTCCTGCTCGACGAGCCGCTCGGCGCGCTCGATCTCAAGCTCCGCAAGCAGATGCAGGTCGAGCTCAAGCGCATCCAGCAGGAGGTGGGGATCACGTTCATCTACGTGACCCACGACCAGGAAGAGGCGATGACGATGTCGAACCGCATCGCCGTCATGAACCGGGGCCGCTACGAGCAGCTCGGCGACCCCGAGAGCCTGTACGAGCGACCGGCGACGCGCTTCGTGGCCGGGTTCCTCGGGATCAGCAACCTGTTGCCGGGCACCGTCGACGGCACCGACAACGGCTACGTGCGCATGCGGCTGGCCAACGACACGCTGATCCGCGCGCCCCGCAGCGACCTGGGCGGACTGATGAGCGTGGGCGTCCGGCCGGAGAAGATCCGACTGCACGAAGTCGACGTAGAGGCTCCGGATGGCCACAACGTGCTCGATGGCAC
The DNA here is from genome assembly GCA_963842695.1 of uncultured Chloroflexia bacterium. Lineage (GTDB taxonomy): Bacteria > Chloroflexota > Limnocylindria > Limnocylindrales > CSP1-4 > SPCO01. Next base: position 76,729 of record CAWJHK010000003.1, on the reverse strand, counting down.
GATCGTCGATGCGTCGTATCTTGGCGTCAGCACGCAGTACCAGGTCGAGGCCAGGGGCGGGGCCCGACTGACGGTCTACGAACAGAACGTCGAGCGCGCGACGCGTTCGGAGCTCTGGTCACCCGGGACCCGGGTCCTGATGACCTGGGCGCCTGAGCACAGCTTCCTCGTCCGCGATGACCTCGGGGGCGACGGGGCATCGGCCGAGGACGCGTCGAGCGGCACGCCGACAGAAGGAGAACCATGAACGACGACACCACAGGCGAGCGGTTCGCGACGAACCGGCGCCGCTTCCTCCAGGGCTCGGCCTTCGCCGGGTTCGCCGCGTTCCTCGCGGCATGCTCGTCCAGCGGAAGCTCGGCGTCGCCCGCCGCATCGAGCGCCCCTGTGGCCAGCAGCCCGCCTTCGAGCGCCGCGCCGTCCGCCTCCGAGCCGGCCGCCAGCGCCGCGGCCCAGACCCCGACGGGACCGCTCAACTTCGCCAACTGGGATGCGTACATCGACCTGACCACGGTGCCAGGCAAGGACGGCAAGCTCGGCACGGACGACGACGACTACGACCTGCCCTCGCCCACGCTGGACGACTTCATGAAGCAGTACAGCGTCGAGGTCAACTACGTGAACGCCGCGATCGACGAGAACGAGTCGTTCATGGGCAAGATCCGACCGCAGCTTCAGGCCGGCGCGGACACGGGCTGGGACCTCATCGTCCTGACCGACTGGATGGCCAAGAAGCTGGTCGCCGCCAACTGGGTCGAGAAGATCGACCAGTCAGTGACGCCGACCGCGGTGGCCAACGTCCGCGACGAGCTCCGCGACGTGCCGTGGGATCCGAAGTTCGACTACCACTGGCCGTGGCAGTCGTTCGCCACGGGCGTGGGCTACAACGTGAAGTCGACCGGTCGTGACCTGACCAAGGTCGAGGACCTGTTCGATCCGAAGTTCAAGGGCAAGGTCACCCTGCTCGAAGACCCGCACGACACGTGGCCGCTGATCCACATGATGCTCCAGGCCCAGGGCAAGGCCTCGGCCAACGCACCGGAGGTCATGACCGCTGACGACGGCAAGGTCGTGCACGACTTCCTGAAGCCGTACGTCGAGAGCGGCCACATCAAGGGCTTCACCGGCAACTCGTACCTCGAGGATTTCGCCAGCGGCGACACATGGGCGGCCTTCGTCTGGTCGGGCGACCTTGCCTCGTCGGGCGGAGAGGACGACCGCTTCGTCTACCCCGCGGAAGGATCGAACATCGCCACCGACAACATGATGATCCCGAAGGGCGCGCAGCATAAGTACACGGCCGAGCTGATGATGGACTGGGTGTACGACGTGACTCGGGCAGCGCGACTGGCCAACTTCATCTACTACATCTCGCCGGTCAAGGGTGTCGCGGAGGCGATCAAGGCGCTCGATCCGGAAGCGGCCACGAACCCGCTCCTCTTCCCACCGGCCGACGTGATCGCCAAGCAGCACGACCAGCCGGTGTGGGACGACGCGACCGAGGCTGCGATCAACGAGCAGTTCGCGGAAGTGTCCGGCCGGGGCTGATCGTCCGTCAGACATGGGCAGAGGAGGACGCGGCGGGTGACCCGACGGCGCTGGGCGATCCCCTACCTCCTCCTCGCGCCCGGCATCCTCTGGCTGGTCCTGTTCTTCGTGCTGCCCAGCGTCCAGATGTTCGTCATGTCGCTGTCCACGCAGGCCGGCGGCAGTGGCCTGACCCGCCACTACGAGTTCAGCTGGGCCTGGCAGAACTACGTCAATGCCATCACCGACTTCCCCGAGCAGTTCGTCAACTCCCTCGTATACGGCGCGATGGCGACCCTGCTGTGCCTGCTGATCGGGTACCCGCTGGCCTACGGGATCGCGTTCCGGGGTGGCCGCTACAAGACCTTCCTGCTGTTCCTCGTCATCGCCCCGTTCTTCACGAGCTTCCTGATCCGCACGATCTCCTGGAAGATCATCCTCGGCAACGACGGGGCCTTCCTGTCGATCATCCGTGACGTCCTTGGGATCGTCCCCCCGAACTTCAGCATCCTGGGAACGCCCCTGGCCGTGATCGCGGGCCTCACGTACGAATTCCTGCCGTTCATGGTCCTGCCGTTGTATGTCTCGCTCGAGAAGATCGATCGGCGCCTGATCGAGGCGGCCCAGGACCTGTATGCCGGCCCGTGGCGGCGAGGCGGGGCGTTGACCGGCGGCCTCCTCGGGGGCGTGCTGGCCGTCGGTTCGATGGCCGCTTTCGGGTACCTGCCTCTGGGCGTCGTCCATCTGCCGGGGATCCTGCTCGTGTTCGCGATCGGCGCGGGGATCGGTGCGGCGATCGCGACCCTGCTCGTGTCCGAATCGTTCACCCGGGTCATCTTCCCGCTCAGCCTGTCCGGGCTGTTCGCGGGCTCGATCCTGACCTTCATCCCGGCCATCGGCGACTACGTGAACGCGGAGCTGCTGGGCAACCCGAAGACGCAGATGATCGGCAACGTGATCCAGAACCAGTACCTCCAGCAGAACAACTACCCGACGGCGTCGGCGCTGTCCTTCCTGCTGATGGCCGGCATCCTGATCGCGATCTTCCTGTATGCGCGGGCACTCGGCACCGACGAGCTGACCGGCGGCGCCGGATGACCGCGATCGCCACCCAGACCAAGGCGCAGGCCCGAGGGGCGACGCCGGCCCGCTCGGTCCGGCGTTCGGTCGATCGCTGGCTGATCCCCGTCTACACGGCGGTCGCGCTGTTCTATCTCGCGCTGCCGATCCTCGTGATGATCGCGTTCTCGTTCAACGATCCGCCAGGGCGCTTCAACTTCGTGTGGGGCGAGTTCTCGCTGGCGGCGTGGCAGAACCCGTTCGGCCGCCCGGGACTGCAGACAGCGATCGTCACGAGCCTCGGCATCGCGTTCGTCTCGACGATCTTCGCAACGGCACTCGGGACGCTCATCGCGCTCGCCCTGTCGCGCTACAACTTCCGCGGCCGGACGGGCACGAGCCTGTTCATCTTCATCCCGATGGCGACGCCGGAGATCGTCCTCGGCGCGAGCCTGCTGACGCTGTTCGTGGGCACGTCCCAGGATCCGATCCGGAGCCTGACCGGTGGTTTCTTCTTCCCGCTCGGCATCCAGACGATCCTGATCGCCCACATCATGTTCAACATCAGCTTCGTGGTCGTTACCGTCCGCGCCAGGATGCAGGGCTTCCCGCGCCACCTCGAGGAAGCCGCGATGGACCTCGGTGCCACGCCGTGGGCCACCTTCTGGAAGGTCACCTTCCCGCTCATCCTGCCCGGCATCCTCGCCGGGGCACTGTTGGCGTTCTCCCTCTCGATCGACGACTTCATCATCACGAACTTCACGGCGGGTACTGCCACGACCTTCCCGTTGTGGGTCTGGGCCAGCATCCGCAACAACCTTCCTCCGCAGGTCCAGGTCATCGGCACGATGGTCTTCGTCGGTGCCGTCCTGCTGGTCGCCCTCAACACGTTGTGGGAGCGCCGGGGCGAGCGCCGCGATCGGCGGATCGCTGCGGAAGAGGCGGCTCGCGAGGTCAGGCTCGCGGTCGCGACCGAATGACGGACACTGCCGCTGCCACGCCGTTGCCCGACCACGCCGTCATCCCGGCGGTCTGGAGCCGGATCACCACCCTCGACGTCGACCGTGGCGAGGGGTCATGGCTGATCACCCGGGACGGGACGCGCTACCTCGACTACTCGTCGGGGATCGGCGTGACGAACACCGGCCACGCCCACCCGCGGGTCGCGGCGGCGGTCGCGGCCCAGGCGCAGAAGCTGCTCCACGGTCAGCAGAACATCGTCTATCACGAGCCGGGCCTGCGGCTGTACGAGCGGTTGCAGGGGCTGCTCCCCGGCGGGCCGTGGCAGGCGTTCCTGTCGAACTCGGGGGCGGAGGCCGTCGAGGCGTCGGTCAAGCTGGCGCGGGTGTCGACCGGGCGACCGGTGATCATCGCGTTCCGCGGCGGGTTCCACGGCCGGACCGCCCAGACGATGGCGCTGACGACCGCCAAGGACACCTACCGCGCGGCCTTCGAGCCGCTGCCCGGCAGCGTCTACCACACGCCGTTCCCGTATTGCTACCGGGCCGCGGGCGGTCCCCACGACCCGTCGGCCTGCACCTGCGACTGGGAGGAGCAGCTCGACCTCCTCTTCCACCAGATGGTCGACCCACAGCAGGTGGCCGCGATCATCGTCGAGCCCGTCCTCGGCGAGGGCGGTTACGTGGTCTCGCCGCCGACCTTCCTGCCGCGGCTCCGCGAGATCACCCGCCGGCACGGCATCCTCCTCGTCGTCGACGAGGTCCAGACCGGCTTCGGCCGGACCGGCGAGATGTTCGCCGTCCAGCACTGGGGCGTCGAGCCGGACATCCTCGTCATGGCCAAGGGCATCGCGTCGGGGCTGCCGCTGTCGGGCATCCTTGCCCGGACCGAGATCATGGAGCGCTGGAAGCCCGGGACGCACGGCGGGACCTACGGCGGCAACGTCGTCTCGTGCGCGGCGGCCAACGCCACCCTCGACGTCATCGAGGACGAGGACCTCGTCGCCAACGCCCGCGCTCGCGGCGCCCAGCTGCTCGGCGGGCTGCGCGAGCTCCAGGCGGACCACGCCACGATCGGCGACGTCCGCGGCCTCGGCTGCATGGTCGGCGTCGAGTTCGTCAAGCCGGGTGAGGGTGACGGACGCGTCCCGGATCCTGTCCTCACGAAGAGCGTCATCGGCGAGGCCCTCGACCGGCACCTCATCGTCCTCTCGGCAGGGTCGTACGCCAACGTGTCGCGGCTGGTGCCGCCGCTCGTGACGACGGCCGACGAGGTCGACCGGGCCCTGTCGATCCTCGACGAGAGCCTGACCGCGGCCGGCGCGTGACGCGCCGACGCGGGCGAGGCCGCCGCCCGCGAGCGCGTCGGGGAGACGCTGGCACGCTTCGAGCGGGTCCAGCTGGGAGTCCTCGTCGTCGCCCCGCCCGATGCCACGCGTCGAGACGCCAGGGCGCGGGCTCGCGATGCCGCGATCACGGCGGGTCGCTCCGAGCTGCTCGCCGAAGCCGTCCGGGCAGCCCGCGCCACCACGGCCCGGATGTTCGCCGGCGCCGGGTTCAGCGGCACCTGGGCGGCGACCGAGATGTCCGCGTCGGTGGCGACTGCCGCGGACCGTGCAGCCGCCGCTGCCGCATTCGAGGAGGCCGTCACCGCGGCGCTCGTCGCGGACCTGATCGACGACGACACGCGCGAGATCCTCGAGGCCACGAGCGACGAGCTGACGCGCGGGGGCACGCTGCCGACGCCCGGCTCGCTGGCTTCACTGCTCGCGCCGGCCGGGCAGTCGACGCGGGACCGGGGCGGTGTGCTCCTCCCGACGGCCATCTTCATCGCGGCCGTCGTGGGGGCAGTCGCGTTCGGGTCGGTGATGGGCGCCATCGCGGGCGGCTTCCTCGTCGCCGGGATCGGGTGGCTCGGCGGGCGACGTTCTCGACCCGAGGCGTGACCGGTTAGCCCTGGAGCAGCCGGGTTCGGACGGTCTCGTGGAGGATCCCGTTCGTCGTGACGAACGTCCCGGAGTCGACGGCGCGACGGCCCTCGAAGTCGGTCGCGCGACCGCCGGCCTCCTCGACGAGCAGCAGCGGTGCCGCGGCGTCCCAGGCCGACAGGCCGACCTCGATCATCGCCTCCGCCGCTCCCTCGGCGACCAGCGCGTAGCCCCAGAAGTCCCCGAACCCGCGCTCCCGCCAGGCGTCCCGCAGGAGGGCGTCGAAACCGGGCGCGCGACCGGACGCCACGATGTCGCGGCCGGACCCGTAGAGCAGCTGGGCGTCGTCGAGCGCGGCCACGCCCGAGACGTGGACCCGACGTGGCGCCTCGCCCCGGTTCCTCGCCCAGGCTCCCCCACCCCGCCAGCCCCACCACCGCTCGTCGAGGGCCGGGGCGGACAACACGGCCGCCTGCAGCTCGCCGTCCCGCTCGACCGCGAGCAGCGTCCCGAACAGCGGCACGCCGCGGATGAAGTTGTGGGTTCCGTCGATCGGGTCGACGTACCAGCGGACCGGCGCGTCGCCGGCCTCGGTGCCGTACTCCTCGCCGACGACGCCGTGGTCGGGGAAGGCATCGCGGAGGTGGTCGCGGATCATCCGCTCGATCGCGGTGTCGGCCTGGGTCACGAACGTGCGGTCCGGCTTGGTCGTGATCTCGAGGTCGCGCCGGAAATGCGCCCGGGCGATCCGGTCGGCGTCGTCGCAGGCGGCCAGCGCGACGTCGAGCCAGTGACGGAGCTCGGCGTCGGTGCCGCGGCGGAACCCGGCCGACCAGTCCGCCCCGAACGCGACCTCGTCGCTCATGCCCGGATCCTCGCCCCATCCGGGTCGTACAGCGGCTCCCGGACGACCTCGAAGCCGATCCAGTCCCCGAACACCTCGACCTCGCCGCGCGTCCCGATCGCGGCCCGGTCGGGTGGCAGGTACGCGTACGCGATCGAGCGCTCGACCGCGAACCCGTAGCCGCCGGAGGTCACCCGGCCGACGACCTCGCCGCCGACCCGCACCGGCTCGTTCCCGAGACAGACCGAGCCCGGGTCGTCGAGGACGAGGCAGCGGAGGCGCTTGCGCGGACCGGCCGCCTTCGCCGCCACGAGCGCGTCGCGGCCGATGAACTCGGGCTCCTTGTCGAGGGCGACGGCGAAGCCGAGCCCCGCCTCGTACGGCGTCTCGTCGGGCGTGATGTCCGACGACCAGGCGCGGTAGCCCTTCTCGAGCCGGAGCGCGTCGATCGCCCGGTAGCCACCGGCGACGAGACCGTGCGGCCGGCCCGCATCCCACAGCGTCCGCCACAGAGCCACGCCGAACTCGGTGTGCGCATACAGCTCCCAGCCGAGCTCGCCGACATAGGTGACCCGCAACGCGTAGACGGGCACCGACCCCACGGTGATGGCACGCGCCGTGAGGTAGGGGAAGCCCGCGTCCGACACGTCGTCGCGCGTGACGGCCCCGAGGATGTCGCGCGCCCGCGGACCCCACATGGCGTAGCAGACCCGCCCCGAGGTCAGGTCATTGAGCGAGCACGCTGCCATCGTCGGGAAGGTGGCGGCGCAGCCAGGCCAGGTCGTGCTGCCCGAACGCGGTCCCGGTGATGAACAGGTACCGGTCGGCCGTGACCCGGGTCACCGTCACGTCGCACTCGATCCCGCCACGGCGGTCGAGCAGCTGGGTATAGGTGATCCGCCCGATCGGCACGTCCACGTCGTTCGCGCACATCGACTGGAGGAAGGCGACGGCGCGCGGTCCGACGACCTCGATCTTGGCGAACGACGTCTCATCGAACAGGCCCGCCGCACGCCGCGTGGCGAGCGCCTCGGCACCGATCGCCGGCGACCAGTGCTCGCCCGCCCAGCCCCGCGGTCGAAGCCGCTCGTCGCCGTCGGCGGCGTTCGAGTCGAACCAGTTCGGGCGCTCCCAGCCGGCCTTCTCGCCGAAGGACGCGCCAAGGCCCTCGAGGATCGGGTAGGTCGGTGCCATGCGCAACGGTCTTCCCGCCTGGCGCTCCTCGTTCGGGTAATGGATGTCGTAGTAGGTGGCGTAGTTCTCGATCGACCGGGCGAGCGTGTACTCCGCGGCTGCGATAGGCAGGTCCGAAGCGGCGCAGGTCCATCCGCCACAGGTCGAGCTCCGGCTCCCCGTCGACGATCCATGCCGCCATCTGGCGCCCGATCCCGCCCGCACCGGCGATCCCGTGCGCCGAGAACCCCGCGGCGACGAAGAAGCCACCGACCTCCGACTCGCCGAGGATGTACTCGTTGTCGGGCGTGAAGGCCTCCGGGCCGTTGATCACCCGGTTGACGCCCGCATCGGCCATCGCCGGGACTCGGCGGATCGCGCCGGCCATGATCGGCTCGAAGCGGGCCATGTCGGCGGCCAGGAGCATGCCGTTGAAGTCGGCCGGGATGCCGTCGAGGCCCCACGGCGCGGGATCGCGCTCGTAGCCGCCCATGCACAGGCCGCCGACCTCCTCCCGGAAGTAGACGAGGTTGTCCGGGTCGCGGAGCTGCGGCAGGCCCGGATGGACGCCGTCGATCGGCTCGGTGAACAGGTACTGGTGCGCCATCGGGATGAGCGGCACGGTGACCCCGGCCAGCCGTCCGATCTCGGCAGCGAACATGCCGCCCGCGTTGACGACCACGTCGGCCCGGATCTCCTCGACGCTCGCCGGCGTGGTCCACGGTCACGCCGGTCACGCGACCGCGGTCCGTGCCGATCGCGACGACCCGTGTCCGCGTCCGGATGCGGACGCCGTGCGACCGTGCGCCCGCCGCCAGCGCGTTGGCCAGGCCGGACGGGTCGAGCCAGCCGTCGGTCGGCAGGAACAGCGCGCCCAGGACACCCTCGGTCGACATCAGCGGGAACAGGACCTGCGCCTCGTCCGCGCCGATCAGCTCGATCGGCAGCCCGAAGGTCCTCGCCCAGCCGGCCTGGCGTCGGAGCTCCTCGAGCCGCTCCGGGCTGGACGCGAGGCGAAGCGAGCCGACCTCGTGCCACGCTGGATCGACCCCGGTCTCGGCTGCCAGTCCGCGGTACAGCTCGACGCCGTCCATCATCATCCTGGTCAGGGTCACCGAGCCGCGGAGCTGGCCGACCAGCCCCGCCGAATGGAAGGTCGAGCCGGACGTGAGCTCGGCTCGCTCGACGAGGACGACGTCGGTCCAGCCGCGGCGGGCGAGGTGGTAGGCGATCGACGTCCCGCCGACGCCGCCGCCGATGACCACCGCTCGGGCGTGCTCGACCATCTGCCAGGACGCTCCCCTGCTCCCGCTCCGGACCTCTCCGACAGCGTAGCCGCTGCGCTACGCTCCGGTGGGGAGGGCCGATGGCACCGACGATCGAGCAGGTCATCGCGGCCGTGCCGGGCTGGGCCGGGCGTTCGCTCCGCCCGGAGCGGATCCAGGCCGGCCTGACGAACACGAACTGGCGGGTCGAGGTCGATGGGACGCCGTTCTTCGTCCGGATCCCGGGTGCCGCGACGGAGCTGCTGGCCGTCGATCGCGCCAACGAGCTGCACAACACGCGCGCAGCGGCGGAGGCCGGTGTGGCGCCCGCGGTGGTCCATTCGATCCCCGAGTGGGACGTGTTCGTGCTCGAATGGCTGGCGGCGACGACGATGTCGAACGAGACGCTCAACCGGCCGGGCATGCCGACCCGGATCGGCCAGACGCTCCGGCGGCTCCACGCCGGGTCCCCGGTTCCGCGACGACTTCGACATGGTCCGGCTCTCGGAGCGGTACCTCGCGCTCGTCGACGAACGGGCGATCGCCATCCCGGCGGGCTACCGCGAGCACCTCGATCGGATCCCGCGGATCGAGGCCGCGCTGCGTCGGAACGCCCCGCCGTCCGTCCCATGCCACAACGACCTGCTGGCCGACAACTACCTCGACGACGGCGAGCGGCTGTGGCTCGTCGACTGGGAGTACAGCGGGAACGGGGACCCGGCGTTCGAGCTCGGCAACACGGCCCAGGAGCTGGGCTACGACGCGTCGCGCGAAGCCGAGCTGTGCGCCGCCTACTACGGCGATGCGTCGGATGCGAAGCTGGCCCGGATGCGCCTGCAGATGATCATGTCCGACGTCGGCTGGACGTTGTGGGCGGCGATCCAGGCCCGGATCTCATCGATCGAGTACGACTTCACGGGCTGGGCCGAGGAGCGCTGGGAGCGCGCCACCGGGATGCTCGAGGGTCCCGACTTCGAGGCGTGGCTGGCGGCCGTCTAGGGGGCTCGACGCCCGCTCGCGCTTCTGCCGCAGGCGCACCGACCAGGCCGCCGAACCTAGCCGCGCATCCGCTCCCCGGCGGTGTCGACCAGCACGTCCGGCGAGACGACCGCGGCGACTCGTTCGTCGAAGACGTCGATCTCGAGGACATCGCCCTCGGCCGTCGTTGCCGGCAGGTAGGCGTACGCGATCGTCCGCCCGACCGTCGGGCCGTACGCGACGCTCCGCAGCCGGCTGACGACCTTTCCTTCCTCGCGGACGGCCTCGCCGCCGTAGACCGGCAGGTAGCCGGGTCCACCGATCGCCAGCGTCCGGAGCCGTCGGTCCGGTGCGCCCGGAATGCTGCTGCCGGCCGCACCCGGCGAGCCGCCCGGTGCCGCACCCGGCGAGTCGCCCTGGGTCGCCGAGCCGCCGCGGGCCGCATCCAACGCCTCGCGACCGATGAACGGGCCCTTGCGCAGCCGCACGAACGCCCCGAGCCCGGCCTCGAACGGCGTGTCGAGCATCGTCAGGTCGGTGCCGAAGTAGCGGTAGCCCTTCTCCATCCGCAGCATGTCGAGCGCCCGGTAGCCGAACGGCTCGAGGCGGTGGTCCGTCCCGGCGGCCCACAGCGCATCCCAGACCGCGACGGCCCAGTCCACGGACGTCGTCAGCTCCCAGCCGAGCTCGCCCGCATAGCTGATCCGCGCCGCGTGGACCGGCGCATCCCCGATGCGGATGTCCACGGCCCGCCGGAGCGGGAGGGCGGCGTCGCCCACCTCGTCGGGGGTGGTCGCGGCCAGGATGTCGCGCGCACGCGGCCCCCACAGCCCGATCGTGCTGAGCTCGGCGCTCACGTCGCGGATCGTCACGGGTCCGTCGGCACCGTCGGCGTGGGTCCGCAGCCAGGCGAGCTCCGATGCCACGTAGCCCGCACCGGTGACGACCCGGAACCGGTCCGCCGCGAGCCGCGAGACCGTGACGTCGGCGACCATCCCGCCACGGTCATCGCACCACTGCGTGTAGACGAGGCTGCCGGCCGGGCGATCGACGTCGTTCGCGCTCACGCGCTGGAGCAGCGCGAGCGCCCCCGGGCCTTCGACGGCGATCTTGCCGAACGAGCTGAGATCGATGATCCCGGCTCGCTCGCGGACGGCCATCGCCTCAGCGCAGACGCGGGCGAACCACGGCGGCTCGGTCCAGCCGTAGGCGGCCTGGTCGCGCCCGGATCGGCGCCACGCCCGGCCGGGCTCGTGATGATCGGCCCGCTCCCAGCCGGCCTTCGTCCCGAAGACCGCGCCGGTGTCCTGGAGCCGTCCGTGCAGCGCGGACAGCCGGCGCGGCCGGCCCGCGACGTCGGCGTCGAACGGATAGCGAAGCCGGTAGTAGTCGCCGTAGGTCTCGCGGGCCAGCCCGGCCGCGAACGCTGGGTCGCGATACGGCTCGCCGAACCGCCAGGCGCGGTACGGCCCGATGTCGACGCCCGGATCGCCGGCGGTGATCCAGCCGGCCATCGCCCGACCGATCCCGCCACCTCCGCCGAAGCCATTGAGCGACAGGCCGGCCGCCACCCAGAACCCGCGCACCCCGGGGAGCGGGCCGAGCAGCGGGTTGGCGTCGGGTGTCATCGCGTCCGGGTGGCAGACCAGGCGGATCGCCTCGGCATCGGCGAGGAACGGGAAGCGTCGGATCGCGCCGTCCATCAGCGGGGCGAACCGCTCCCAGTCGGGTGGCAGCGACGTCGCCGCGTGAGCCCATGGCACGCCGTCCTCCCAGCGCGAGACCGGCTCCGTCTCGTAGCCGCCGAAGACCATGCCGCCCTGCTCGCTCTTGCCGTACACGAGGTTGTCCGGGTCGCGGAAGCACGGCATGTCCCGCGGCAGCTCGTGACCCGGCACGGCCTTCAGCGCGACATGCTGGTGGTCGACCGGCGTGGACGGGATGAAGGCTCCGACCATGGCTGCGACCTGCGGCGCCCACATCCCGGCCGCATCGACCACGAGCTCCGTGGCGATCGGACCGTGATCGGTGACCACGGTCCTGACCTCGCGGCGCGCGGACAATCCGAACCCGGTCACCAGCACGCCGGTCCGGATCCGGACGCCGAGCGCCCGCGCCGCATCGGCGACGGCGTGGGTGGTCGCGTGCGGGTCGAGGTGCCCGTCACCGGCGAGGTGGACGGCCCCGTACAACGAGTCGGCCGAGATCGCCGGCATGAGCCGGCGAGCCTCCGTGGCACCGATCACCCCGGCGTCGAGCCCGATCCCGCGTGCCCGGCTGGCCGTCCGCTCGAGCTCCCGGAGCTGGTCCGGGCTGGACGCCAGGCGAAGGCTGCCGACGGTCTCGAAGACGCCGAGCTCGCGGTACAGGTCGATGCTGTAGCGGCGGAAGGCCATCATCGTCGACGAGGGGTTGAACGCCGTGACGAGGCCGGCAGCCTGGCACGTCGAGCCCGAGGTCAGCTGCGCCTTCTCGACGAGCAGCACGTCGCTCCAGCCGGCAAGCGCCAGGTGATAGGCGACGCTGCAGCCGGTGATCCCGCCGCCGATCACGACGACCCGGGCCTGGTCGCCCGTCATCCGTGGCACTCCGCGGAGCCCGAATCGACGAACGCCCCCGTCGTCGACAGGAACCGCCAGTCGTAGCCGGTCGGCCGGAGCACGAAGCGGATGACGCCGAACACCGACGCCGAGGCCACGACCGAGTTGGCGACCCGCGCCCGGAGATCCCGGAGCGCGGCGCCACCCGTGCCGACCACGAACTCCCGGAGGCCCCGGGCCTCGTCGGGTCGAGCGGCCGGGTCCTGTGGCGCGAAGCGCTCGTAGTCGTGGTCGTGTCCGTTGACCACCACGTCGGCGCCGGCGTCATAGAGCAGCTGCCAGAAGGGCGCCACCGCGTCGTCGTTGCCGTGCTCGCCGGAGCTGAACCGGGGGTGGTGCCAGATCGCCATCGTGCACGTCGCATGCGTACCGGCCAGATCGGCGGCGAGCCACCGGCCCTGCGCGGAGTCAGCTCCGCACCCGTCGACCTGTTCGCAGTCCGAGTCGAGAACGACGATGTGCCACGCCCCGAGGTCGTAGGAGTACCAGCTCACTTCGTCTGGGCCCGCGGAGCCGCCGAAGTAGCCGCGATAGCCGGCCAGATCCGGCGTCAACCAATCGTGGTTCCCGGGAGCCGGCCTGGTCCGGGCCAGCTGGCGGCCCCACGTCGGCGCGTAGCAGTCTCGGAACTGGGCGGCGGTGCCGGTCGGGTAGACGTTGTCCCCGGCCGTGAACACGTTGCCGGCGATGCCATCGAGGAGCCGCCCTGTCTGCTCGTCGGCGTCGCGATCGCAGTCCGCGATGTCCCCCGCCCCGACCAGGATGGCGTCGGCCGGCGGTGGTGCCGTCGGTCCCGCGTCGAGGGAAGCGCTCGGGCCAGCCCCGGTCGTCGCAGACGCTCCGGAGGACGCGGCCACCGAGGGGGGGACGGACGACGCCGAGGCGGACGGTCCTCCCGGGACCGACGACGACGGGATCGCGGCGGATGAGGCCTGGAGGCTCGGCACGCTCGAGCCCACGGGAGCCTCACGTGCCAGCGACGACAGGCCGACGAGCAGGATCAGCGCCCCTGCGAAGACGAAGATGCCGAGCAGCACGTCTCGCGCGTTCACCCGCTCGGGCGCGCTCGGTCGTTCGCCCGGATCGGGTCGCGTCTGACGATGGGCTCGACCGTTGCGGCGCGAACCGTCGCTGGGATCTGCATCGGTCGAGCCTACGCCTCGGCGACCTCGACGAGGGCCCGTTCGAAGCGGTCCGTGGCGGCGTTCCGGAGCAGTCGCCCGAAGCTCGTCGCGGCGTAGTCGACGAAGTCGACGTCGAGGCTGCTGATCCCCTGCTGGAGGACACCCCACATCGCCTCGCGGAAGTCGGACACGACCCGCATGAGCGTGAGGCGAGCGAGGCGGGACGGCCGGAGGGTCCCTTCGTATGCGGCCAGCAGGAGCTCGTCCTCGGCCGGCTGGAGCTCGTGGTTGATGCTGAAGTTGCCGAGGTCGAAGAATGGGTCGCCCATGCCCGCGTACTCCCAGTCGATGATCCGGATACGCCGGCCGTCGTCGATGAAGTTGGCGTTGAGCAGGTCGTTGTGGCAGGGTCGTGGCTCGAGCGGCGCGGCCAGCAGCGCGCCCTCGATCCGACGACCGACCGCCGCGGCCAGCTCGTAGTCCGGCGGGATCGTGACGCCGCGGGCGAGAGCCAGCGCCCGGTATGCCTCGACGATCCGGAGCGGCACGAACAGCCCGGGGATCGCCGGCCCATCGTGGATCCGGCGGAGCGAATCGGCCACGCGGCGCAGGGTCTCGGGCTGATGGACGGCCTCGTCCGAGACCGGCGTGCCGACGATGAACCGCGTCACGAGGTAGCCCTCCGGGCGGATGAACGCCGTGACCTCGGGCCCGACGCCGACGCCGGCGGCAGCGACCGTGGCGGCATGCTCGACCTCCCGGCTGATGCCGAGCAGGTGCGTGTCGTTGCCGGCCAGCCGGATGACCCAGCGGTCGGTCGTCCCGGCCGCGTCGACCCGGAAGTTCCGGTTCGTGATCCCGCCCGAAAGGGTCGTCAGGATCAGCTCGCGGCCGGCCAGCTCCGGGACCTTCTGCATCGCCGCGACGAGCTCGTCATGGAGCTCGCCGCGGAGCACCACCTCGTCGGTCAGCCGATCATGCCCTCGCCGGTCACCGCGTCGGCCTCGACCTCGACCTCGCGTCCACGGACGGCCAGGACGTAGTAGATCGCCCCGACGACGAGAAGCAGGCCCACGAGGGTCTCGAACAGAGGCCATGCCGGCAGGCCTTCGAGCTTCTGGCCGCCGATCGAGAACAGCCCGTTGATGAGCGGGTTCCAGTACGCCCGACCATCGCTCCCGAAGTCGCCGAACAGCTCCGGCGACGCCCACAGGGCGATGTTGATGAGCATGATCGCGCCCCACAGGATGGCGAGGATGTTGATCGGCATCCCCCACCGCCCGAGGCTGAACCACGCCGTCTTGTGCGGCCAGCCGCGCCGGCGCGCGACGAGAAGGCCGATGTTGCACAGGAAGTAGCTCAGGTAGATCAGCCCGGTCGCGGCGATCGACAGCGTGATGCCACCGATCGGGCCGACGAGCAGGATCGGAATGGCGGCGAGGATCCCGACCGCGATTGCGGCGTTCGCCGGTGTGCGGAAGCGATGGCTGACGTGACTCCAGGCTCGGCTGCCCGGCAGGTTCCCGTCCCGGCCCATCGAGAACATCATCCGCGTCGCGGCACCCTGGATCGCCAGCGTGCACACGAACACCGACGCGAGGATGACGAAGAGATAGATCTCGCCGAGCGTGATCCCCCCGATGATCTCGCCGTTGAGGTTGCTGGTGATCGTCGTCGCGACCGGGAACTCGCCCTTCAAGCCGGCGGCCATCGTGGCCGGGATGTCCTTGAGCGACAGGATGATCGCGAGCAGGAACACGACGCCGACGGCGCCGGAGACGAGGACCGACGACAGGACCCCGCGCGGCGCCTGCCGGCTGGCATCGAGCGTCTCCTCACCGAACGTGCCGGCCGTGTCGAAGCCGTACAGGATGAAGATCGACATGAAGAACGCGAGCGCGAACGTCGCCACCATGTTGCCGTTCTGGGCGTCCTGGGCGCCGAACGTCTCGGTCAGCACGCTCGGCGACTGGTGGTTGGCGAAGAACAGCAGGATGAGCGCGAAGACGAGCATGCCGAGGATCTCGGTCGCCACACCGATGTTGTTGAGCGTCGCCACCAGGCGAACGCCGAACGCGTTGATCACCGTTGTGATGACGAGGGTGGTGATGGCGATGAACGTGAACATGTCGCTGACGCCCAGCGGCGACGGGCTGGCGAGGAAGTCCTTCTGACCCATGATCCCGTCGACCACGAACGCGACAATGCAGGCCACCGCGGTCACGGTCACGACCTGGGCCCAGAAGTAGAACCAGCCGGTGAACCAGCCCAGCGTCCGGTGCGACAGGCGCTTGGACCACTGGTAGATGGACCCGGCGACCGGGTAGTGGCTGGCCAGCTCGGCGAACCCGAGTGCGACCAGGAACTGTCCGGCAACGATGATCAGCCACGTCCAGAACATCACCGGCCCGCCGAGGCCGAAGCCGACGCCGAAGTTGCCGTACGAGCCGGTCGAGACGCTGATGAACGCGAACGCCAGCGCGAAGTTGGCCAGGAATCCGAGCGACCGGTTCAGCTGGGGCTTGATGCCCAGCGACTCGAGGTGCGCGTCGTCGCGCGCTGCTACGTCCTGGGCCGAATCGACAGGTCCCGCCACGAGATCTCCTCCTCCCACCGCATCCCTGGGCCGGGATGCGAGCTGTCCTCTGGAGTTGACAACGGGGACGCCGGGGACGCGGGGCACGACCGGCCGCCACACCTCCGTTCGCGGCTCGATCTGCGCGCGAGGATAGCACCGTGATTCGGCCGGTCAACGGCCGTCTCAGCCCGCGGCGATGGCCTCGCGGAGCGCATCCGGGACCGGCCGGTGGACCTCGATCGGCTGCACGTAGCGCTCGACCATCGACGAGGAGTCGTTGACCCGCAGCTCGGTGAAGAGATAGGCGATCTTGCGGCGCTGGGCAGCGAGGATCTCGTCCTTCGTCTCGAGCTCCCACAGCCGCCGCTTGAACGGCCCGAGCGCCTTCTTCCGCGTGGTGTACACGAACTGCTGGTCGGTCTGGCCCGCCTTCCGCTCGTCGGTGGCGTTCCCGAAGCACCACCTCTCGATCTCGCGGTGCAGCTCCTCCGGGAAGGCCGGGTGCTCGTACAGCGTGTTCTGGAAGCCCGTCGCCAGGTGGATCTCCGCGGTCTCGACGGCCGGGAAGCGATGGAACAGCTCGTCGGGGAGCGTCGATGCACCGTGCTGGACGGCACCGGCAAGGCCGTATTCGCGAGCCACGACGCCGAGCTCGCGGAGGACCTCGAAGTCGAGCTTGACCTCCGCCACGCCGCCATCGGGAAGCGGCACGCCGCCGTGCGAGGTGCCGGTCTGGACGCTGACCTTGGAGATCCCCTTGGCGCCCGGTGCGGCGCCGTCGAGCTCGCGACGGTACCCGTCGAGGTAGGCGCGGAGCTCGTCAACGGTCGAGTTCTGGGTGCCGACCTCGCCGATCTCACCGCCGACGCTGACCGTCACGCCGTCGGTCTCGAGCGTCCGGATGAGGGCGGTCAGCTCGGCCGCCCGTCGGTAGTTCTCGTGCTGCTGGGCATCGACATCCGGCTGGCCGAGGTCGACGATCGTCGAGGAGTCGATGTCGATGTTGCGGTACCCGGCATCGATCGCCAGCCGGCATGCCCGCCGGATCTCCTCGGTCATCGCCTCGGGATCGGCCGCGTACTTCTTGGCGTTGAACTGGTAGTGGTCGCCCTGGATGAACACCGGGCCCTGCCAGCCAGCGGCGATCGCCCCGGCCAGGACGGCGGTGGCGTAGTCGATCGGCCGCTGGAACGTGTATGTCTGCTCGCTCCGGGCGAGCTCGAGGATGACCGCCGCAACGCCGCCGGCCTCGGCCGTCTCGTAGACGGTCCGCGCCATGTCGAACGTCTGGGTGCGGAGGTTGAGCGCCGGTACGGTGAAGCCCGCTACCTCGCCCCGGGCACGCGCCTCGTACAGCGCCTGGATGCTGGCCGAACGAGCGCCGAGCGCCTGACTCGCCTCCCAGATGAGCCATTGGGCGGCCGCGATCGTCGCCTCGTCGTCGCTGAATGCCGCGGTCCAGGCCAGGTCGCGGATCGGCTCATCGCGAAAGGCGGCCGGATCGTCGATGGCGAGCCGGTCCCCGTCCAGTCGGGCGCTGGACGAGATCGCGGAGAGGAGCTCGCTCGGGCTGGTGGCGACGGTGGGCATCTGCTGGGCTCTCCTGGCGGGTTCGACGCCATGGTAGACCGCCCCGGCCCGAGTGGACCGCGGAGGTCAGGAGCCCGGCTTGACGACCATCAGGAAGACGATGATCACGATGAGCGTGCCCAGCAGCATCCCGCCCTGTCGCACCCGCTTGGCGACCGCCATCAGCTCGGGGGGCGGAGGACCCGGAGGCGTTCCGGGCGGTGGCGGGGTCGAGGACAGCTCGATGAGGCGATGGAGAGCCGCTCGCTGGACGGTGAGCCCGTAGATGACGGCAATGAGGTACAGCACGATGCCGATCAGCAGCCAGGGCGACGACATCACGGGATAGCTGGCCGCCCAGATGATCGCCAGGCCGGTGATCCCCTGCAGGATCGCGAACGGATAGACGAGCCGGTTGCTGATGAGCTCCGACTGTCGTGCGCTGAAGTTCGCGTGCTGCGGCTCCCTGGACGCCATGATCCCCATGAACGAGAACGCGAAGGTCGGGCCGAACGCGAGGATCGCCCCCATCACGTGCAGGAAGATCAGATACGGGACGAGCTGTGGTGCCACGGCCTACCTCCATCGTCGACGGTCTGGGGAACCGCCGCTCGCGGGCAGCATACGGGCCGGCCATTCGGCTCGGTCGGAACGCCTACGAGACGTGCTTGGTGCGGCGGCTTACGAAGTCGACCAGGACGTATTCGCCGAGATGCTCCGGAGTGGCATAGAACGCCCGGCCCCGATTCATCCGGGTCATGTGGGCGACGAACTCCGCGAGGGCGCGCGACCGCTCGAGCATGAAGGTGTTGATCGTGATCCCCTCCTTCGTGCAGCGTTGCACCTCGCGGAGGGTCTCCTGGATCGTCCGCCGCGTCGGCGGATAGTTGAACTCGACCTGGCCGTCCTCGAAGTGGGCCGTCGGCTCGCCGTCGGTGATGACCACGATCTCCTTGTTGACCGCCGGATGGCGCTCGAGGATGCGGCGGGCCAGCAACAAGCCGTGCTGGAGGTTCGTGCCGTACTCGTAGCCGTGCCAGGTGAGCTCGGCCAGGGCACCCGGCCGGATCTCGCGGGCGTAGTAGGCGAAGCCGATGACCGACAGGTGGTCGCGCGGGAACTGCGTCCTGATGAGCGTGTCGAGCGCGACCGCGACCTTCTTGGCGGCCAGGAAGCAGCCGCGCAGCAGCATCGACCGGCTCATGTCGACGAGCAGCACGGTCGAGGTCTGGGTCAGCTGCTCGGTGCGATGGACCTCGAAGTCGGTCGGTGCCAGGCGGATCCGCCGATCGCCCGTCGCGGCCCGGGCCGCCGGGGCGTTCTCCTCGCGGCCGAGGGCATTGAACAGCGTGCCCCGCAGGTCGAGGTGGAACGGGTCGCCGAACTCGTACGGCTTGGTCGCCTCCTCCTTCTCGCCGCCACGGCCGGCCCGGTCGATGCGATGCCCGCCGAACGCGTCGCGCTGGAGGCGTGCGAACAGGTCGTCGAGGACCTTCTGGCCGATCCTGCGGCTGCCGCGCGGGGTCAGCTCGAGGCGCTGGCCGTCGCGCGTCAGGTAGCCGGCTTCCTCGAGCCGCCGTGCCAGGTCGTCGAGGGCCTCCAGGTCCCGGACAGCGTCGTCGCCCATCAGGTCCCGGACCTCGTCGCGATCGATCGCCGCCAGGTCGGCCGGTGAGCCGACGTCGGACAACGCGTCCTCGAGCCGGTCCATCGCCTGCAGACGCGCGATCTGGGACAGCGCCCCGTCGAGCCCGAGCGGCTCGTCGCCCCCGAACGGGACCCGGTCGCCGAGCCCGCCGGGCAGGAGCAGGTCCAGGTTCGACGCCAGCTGGGCGAGGTCGACCAGGAGCCGGTCGTCGCGGAGCAGCGCCTCCATCATCGACGCGAGCTCGGCCCGCTGCTGGGGGCTCATCGACCGAAGCAGCGACTGCATGGCCGCCATCCGCTGGGCCAGCTGGTCGATGATGTCGTCGAAGGTCCGCGCGCCCGGGAAGAATCGGCCGTGCTTCGCGAGGAACTCCGACGCGTCCGGGTCGCCGCCGCCGATCCGCTCGCGGATCAGCTCGTTGAGGTCGCGGACCATCTCCCGGTTGGCGGCGAGGTCTTCCGGCGTCATCGACTGGATCGCGTCCGACATCCCGGCCACGAACTGGTCGAGGACCTGGCCCTGAAGCCGCTTGACGAGCTCGTCGAACCGTTCCCGCGCGTTGGGCTCGAGGAAGTCGTAGTCCTGGAGGCCGCGGATCCGCTCACCGATATCGGCCGGCAGGGCATCGAGCTGGTCGAGCCGGCGGGCCGCGACGTCACGGAGCATCGAGCGGAGCGCCTGGTCGTCGAGCCGATCGGCGGGCTCGCCACGCCCCTCGGTGGCCTCGGCACGGCCGTCGGTCGCCTCGCCACGCCCGTCGCCGGCCTCGGCCTCCGCGTCCGCTCCCGCCTCCGCCTCCGCGCCCGCCGACCGCTCGCCCGAGCGCGACGCCTCGTCGAGCCGCCGCTCGACGCCCTGCCGCTCCTCGCCGACGATCTCGTCCAGCTCCCGCCGGATGTCGCCGAGGACGTCGTCCAGCCCGTAGCGCTCGAGCGCGGCCTCGCGTTGGCGCTCGAGCCGATCCATCAGGTCGCGCAGGCCGGCCAGGTCGCCGCGGGTCTGGTCGCCCGTGCGCCAGCCGCGGTCCATCAGCCGGCGAAGCGCCTCGGCCAGGTCGCCCTCGGCCATCACGTCGTCCGCCAGGGCGTCCAGGATCTCGTCGGCACCGAGATCGGCGACCTGCTGGCTGCCGTCCCAGGCCGAGTAGCGCGCCGCCCGGGCGAGGGCGTCGGCCGCCGAGCCGTCGATCGCCCCGCGCGCAGTCCCCTGTCGCCGCGGAGCGGGCTCCGGCCCCAGATCCCGCGGATCCGGGGTATAGGCGGTCACCGGTGGTAGACCGTCCCGCCGGGCACGCGATCCTTGTTGAGCCGGCGTGCGAGATGGAGTCCCTCGAGCAGGAACTCGACCGCGGAGGCGACGACCGCCGGCTCCTCGGCCCCGTCGGTCACGTCGAACGTGCCGAGCCGCCGGACCGCCTCGCCGAGCCCGGGCACCTCGCGCATCCAGGCCACGTACTCGCGCGACGCGGTGCGATCGCCGGTCTCGACCGTGAAGCCGTCCTCGAACGCGTCGACCACGCCCTCGAGGTCGTCGACCGACACGTGACGATTGAAGGTCGTATGCAGCGCCTTGGTGATGAGGCGCTCGACTACTCGCTCCTCGGGCGCGTCGTCGCCGATCGACTCGAGCTCGACCTTGCCGACGGTCGAGGCGACCACCGCCCCGAGGTCGGACACGCGTGGCGCGCCGAGCGGCTCGCCGAGGCGGATCGCCCGCTTGAGCGCAGCGGCCTCGAGCACCTCGACGTTGGCCACCGACACCCGGACGCTGACGCCCGAGCGCTGGCTGATCTCCGGCGAGCGCCGCGCCTGGTGGGTCAGCTCGGCCACGAGCTCCTCCATGAAGGACGGCACGACCACGGGCGGGAACCCGTCGTCGCTCGCGAAGTGGCGCTTCTCCTGGCGGACGATCGCGGTCTCGTGATCGAGCGTCCGCGGATAGTGCGTCCGGACCTGCGACCCGAGCCGGTCCTTGAGGGGCGTGATGATCCGGCCGCGCGAGGTGTAGTCCTCCGGGTTGGCGGACGCGACGATGTAGAGGTCGAGCGGCAGCCGGACCACGAAGCCGCGGATCTGGACGTCGCGCTCCTCGAGGACGTTGAGCAGGCCGACCTGGATGCGTTCGGCGAGGTCGGGCAGCTCGTTGATGGCGACGATGCCGCGGTTCGCCCGCGGGATCAGCCCGTAGTGGAGGGTCAGCTCGTCGGACAGATAGCGCCCCTCGGCGACCTTGATCGGGTCGACCTCGCCGATCAAGTCGGCGATCGTGATGTCCGGCGTGGCGAGCTTCTCGGCGTAGCGCCGGTCGCGCGGCAGCCAGTCGATCGGCGTGGCGTCGCCCTCGAGCTCGACGATGGCTCGCGCGGCCGGGCTGACCGGCGAGAAGGGATCGTCATTGAGCTCGCCGCCGCGGACGATCGGCAGCCACGGGTCGAGGAGTCCGACGAGCAGGCGCGCCATCCGCGTCTTGGCCTGCCCGCGCTCGCCGAGGAAGACGAGATCGTGCCCGGCCAGGATCGCGTTCTCGATTGCGGGGACGACCGAGTCCTCGTAGCCGACCACGCCGGGGAAGACCGCTGTACCGCCGGCGAGGCGGGCCAGGAGGTTCGCCCGAAGCTCCTCCTTGACGGTGCGCGGGCGCCAGCCCGAATCCCGGAGTTGGGCCAGGGTCTGGGCCTGGGGCCTGGCTTGTGGGTCGAGGTCCACGGTGTGCTCCCGCTCGGTGACGCAGGTCGGACGGCGAGCCTAAGCGTCGACCTGCGGGGCGTCAAACGAGACCGCCGGCCGGTAGCCGGCGATGGCCGCCCGGACCGCTTCGGTCCCCACCGGATCGCCCTCGACCAGGTCTTGAAGGTGGCTCCGCCGCCGGTCGGCCTCGATCTCGAAGTCGCCGGCACGGAGGCCGATCCGTCGCGCGAGCTCCGGGGTCACCCCCCAGCCGAAGTGCTCGAAGGCATCCTCGTCCGGGTCCCACGTCGCGAGCACGGCCGGACCGAGCCGCTGGACGTGGCCATGGACGTCGCGGGCGACCGGTCGCAGGTAGTGGGCCGCGACGACCCGCCGACGCCCGTCGTCGAACGGCCGGAGGACGAGGACGACGCCGAGGTGCGACAGCTCGTCGTCGGTCAGTCGGATGGGCGCCGGGCGAAGGGTCGCCAGCACGTCGTCGAGTGAATCGGCGTGGATCGTCGCAGCGATTCCATATCCGATCGAGGCGGCCCGGACGAGGATCCTGGCCGCGGGACCCCAGGTGTAGGCCGGCAGGTGGTCCGACAGCTCGCTGGCGAGGAGGACGGTCGTGTCCGGTCGAACCGGCTCGGCGCCGGTCGCCGCATGCGCCGTGCCCGGCCAGCCGAGCTCCGACGCCTGCGGCAGCCAATCGAACGTCTCGGCCTCACCGGCGAGCTCGACGACCCGGATGGCCGGCGGGAGGAAGTCGAGCAATGCACGGAGCAACGTCGTCTTTCCGGCGCCCTGGGCCTCCGCGGCGACGACGATCGGGACCCGCCCGCCGATCAGCAGCCAGAGCTCTGCGGCCAGCTCCGCATCGAGCGTCCCGTCCCGGATCAGCTCGACGATGGACCGCGGCTCGGGCGGCACGGGGCGGATGGCCCAGCGGCTCCTGGAGGACGACAGGTCGGGCATGTCCGGAGCGTAGGGGGCGCCCCAGGGACGGTCAACGCGACACGGTGCCCGCGTCCGCGGAGCGGTGTTTCCTGTCCTGGCGCTTGGGGCTTCGAACGTCTGTGCTAGACTTAGCGCTTCGCCGCACTGCGCGACGATGCTCCGCGTGGTCGACCTCTTCGAACGGACCGTGCGATCTGCTTGTCTTCGTTCGGGAAGGTTGGAGGTCACTGTGGCCACCGGTACCATCAAGAAGGTCGTCGCCGATCGCGGCTTCGGCTTCATCACTGCGGAGGATGAGAAGGAATACTTCTTCCATCGCAACGGCCTCGACAGCTCGCTCGACTTCGATCGCCTCATCGGCGGTGAGAAGGTCGAGTTCGACGTCGAGAGCAGCCCCAAGGGTCCGCGCGCCAACCACGTGCGCAGCGCCTAAGGCTCCGAACGGCCCGCCTCACGGCGGGCCGTCTTCTCACATCTGGCCGCCTTGAAGGCACTGTCCCTGCGTGCGCACGCCCCGCGCATGCTCCTCGGGTCCGCGCGACGCGGATCGACCGAGAGGAGTCGCCTAATCGTTCGAACTGCATTCGTCTCCACCTACCCTCCGCGACACTGTGGAATCGCGACCTTCACCCGGGATCTGGCCTCCGCGACGGGGAATCGCGAGATCGTCGCCCTCCACGCGCCCGGTCAGGCCTCGCCGTATCCCCTCGAGGTCCATCACCGCATCCGGCAGGATGAGCGCGCCGATTACCCCGCCGTCGGGCGCGCCTTGCGCGATTGCGTCGATGTGGTGTCGATCCAGCACGAATACGGGATCTGGGGCGGCGACGACGGCGAAGCCGTGCTCGACTTCGTCAGGGCGCTCCACCTTCCGGCGATCGCCACGCTCCACACCGTCCTGCAGCACCCGACACCGCGGCAACGCAGGATCCTCATCGAGCTGATCGAAAGCGTCGACGCGACCGTGGTCATGTCGCGATCGGCGGTGACGCTCCTGGAGTCGGCCTATGGGGTCGACCCTGGTCGCGTCGAGGTCATCCCGCACGGCGTGCCCGAGCTTCCCCTGGTCGATCCGGTGATCGCCAAGCAGACGCTCGGCGTGGAGGGTCGCGATGTCATCCTGAGCTTCGGCCTGCTCGGCCCGGGCAAGGGACTCGAGCTCGCATTGGAGGCGCTGCCCGCGATCGTGGCCGCTCGTCCGGCCGTCACGTACGTCGTCGTCGGAGCCACGCATCCGGACCTCGTCCGGAGCGAAGGTGAGGCCTATCGCGACACCCTGGTCGCCCAGGTCGCTCGCCTCGGACTGAACGACCACGTCAAGTTCGTCGATCGATTCGTCGGGCGCCTGGAGCTCATGCAGTGGCTCGAGGCATCGGACGTCTTCGTGACGCCATACCCGAATCTCGACCAGATCGTGTCCGGGACGTTGTCGTATGCCATGGGCGCGGGCCGCACCGTCGTCTCGACGCCATACGCCTACGCCACCGAGCTCCTCGCTGACGGCCGCGGCATCCTCGTCGAGCCCCACTCCGCGAGCAGCCTTTCGGACGCGATCGTCACGGTGCTCGGCGACGACGAGCTTCGCCACGCGATCGAGCGGCGCGCCTACGCCTACACCCGAGGGATGGTCTGGTCGGCGGTCGGTGCCGAGTACGGCCGGCTGTTCAGCCAGGTCTCGGTCACGGCGCCCGCGCCCGTACCGTCGGCCGCACTGGCGGCCGTCCATGCGTGAGGCACCGCTGATCCCCGTCAACCGGCAGCATCTCGAGTCGATGACCGACGGCGTCGGGATCATGCAGCACGCCATCGGTCGGCGCGGGGATCCCGCCCATGGTTACTGCACGGACGATGTCGCGCGGTCGCTCCAGGTCGACCTGCTCCACCAGCGTGAGCTCGGGTGGGCCGCCGTCGCGGAGAGTGCCGGGCGAAGCCTGCAGTTCCTCGTCGATGCATTCGATGCACCGACTGGACGCTTCCGCAACTTCCGAGCCATCGATCGAACCTGGACCGAAGGTCCCGGCTCGCCGGACAGTCATGGGCGGGCGATGCTCTCGCTCGGCGAGGTCATCGTCATGGCGCCCGATGACCGCCTGGTCGCATCGGCGAGAACGCTCTTCGAGCGCGCCCTCCCGGCGGCCCAGGGCCTGACCGACCTTCGCGCTCAGGCATCCACGTTGCTCGGGTGGGCCGCGGCATCCAACGAGGCTCCCGACGCGGGTTCGCCAGATGCGCTCGGCGTCATGGCCGCGCGCTTCCATGCTCGGTTCATCCGAGCCACGGATCCGGCCTGGCCGTGGCCGGCATCGGTCGTGACCTACGAGAACGCGCTGCTGCCACGCGCCCTGATCGTCGCCGGCCGGACGCTTCGGTCGGAGGCGATGATCGCGACCGGGCTCACCGTGCTCGACTGGCTGATCGAACAGCAGATGACTCCCGACGGACACCTGTCCCCGATCGGTAACGGCTGGTGGACGCGCGGCGGCACGAAGTCGACGTTCGACCAACAGCCCATCGAGGCGACCGCCCTCCTGCTCGCGGCGGAGGCGGCGTTCGAAGCGACGTCAGACGCGCGGTACCGGAACGCCATGGAGCGCTGCTATGCCTGGTTCCTTGGCGAGAACGACCTGTCGCTCCTGGTCGCCGAACCGGATCGAGGCGGCGGGTACGACGGTCTGACCCGTCGTGGCATCAACACCAACCAGGGCGCCGAATCGACGCTCATGTGGCTCATCTCGGTCGAGCACATCCGGGCTGCCCGAAAGGCCCGGCCAGCGGCAGGGCCTGCGACGGACGGTCGCGGTGGCGGCGGCGTGACGCGCGCGACCGACCTGTTCGTCCGATCGGACGCCAACCCGATCCTGACGGTCGCCGACCTGCCCTACCCCGCGAATTCGATCTTCAACCCCGGCGCCGCTCGCGTCGGGAACGAAACCGTCCTCCTCCTCCGGGTCGAGGATCTGCGTGGCATCTCGCAGCTGCACGTCGCTCGAAGCGTCGACGGCGTGTCCGGCTGGTCGTTCGATCCCGAGCCGCTCCTGCGATCCGACGAGGATCGCCATCCCGAGGAGATCTGGGGCTGCGAGGACCCGCGACTGACCTGGTTGCCCGAGCGCGAGGAGTGGGCGATCGCCTATACCGCCTACAGCCGCCGCGGCCCGCTCGTGTCGCTCGCCATGACGCGCGACTTCCGGACGGTCCGTCGGCTTGGGCCCGTCATGCCGCCCGAGGACAAGGACGCGGCCCTGTTTCCGCAGCGGTTCGACGGCCGTTGGGCGATGATCCATCGTCCCTCGCCACTGCGCGGCGGCGCTCACATGTGGATCTCGTTCTCACCGGACCTGCGTCATTGGGGCGACCACACCCTGCTTCTCGAGGCACGCGACGGGGCGTGGTGGGACGCCGGCAAGATCGGCCTCGGACCGCCGCCGCTCGAGACGCCAGACGGCTGGCTGGTGATGTACCACGGCGTCCACGTGACGTCCGATGGTCCGATCTATCGGATGGGCCTCGTCCTGCTGGACCGGGAGGATCCCCGGATCGTCCTCCACCAGACCGACGAGTGGCTGTTCGGCCCAAGCGCGCCCTACGAGATCACGGGCGATGTCGGGCGGGTCGTCTTCCCGTGTGGCTGGGTCGTGGATGCCCCGAACGACCTCCTCTACCTGTACTACGGCGCCGCCGACACGGTGGTGGGCGTCGCCACGGCTCAGTTCAGCGCGGTGCTGGCCCGCGTCTGTGCGGCACCCAGCCCCGGTCGCCTCCGGACCTCCGACTCAGCCGACGCCCGCTGATCGACAGGACGATCGTGGTGAACGGTCACCGACCCGGCTGACCCGACCGCGTGTCCGGGCAGCCGGAGTCGGCTCCAGTCATGGACGTCCACCCACTGACGCCCGAGCGGTTCGGTGACCTCGCGACGTTGTTCGCCAAGGACCGGGATGCAGCCGGAGACGGTTGACCGATGGCTCGACGCGTGGAACATCGGACCCGGCGGGTCGCCATCGTGGCATCGTATGGCCGTGGCCGTACGCATCGACGACTCGCTGGAGGGGATCGACTGGGCGCAGGCCAAGGCGGATCTGGCCTCCGACAATTTTGATAACGGGCGCACACCCGACGCGCTGCGGCGGTCGTTCGAGCAGTCCCAGCACGTGGCCTTCGCCCGCGACGGCGACCGTGTCGTCGGCATGGCGCGCCTCCTCTCCGACGGCGTCTGCAACGCGTACCTGGTCGACGTCTGGACGAGCGCGTCCCACCGCAGGCAGGGCATCGCGTCGGCGATGATCCGCGGGCTCCTGGCGAAGGTGCCCGGCCAGCACGTCGGGCTGCAGACCGACGATGCGCAGGCGGTTTACGAGTCGCTCGGCTTCCGCGAACAGCCGGAGTTCTGGTCACTCGTCGTCGGCTCGTGGCTCGACAACGACGCGAACCGCTGACCCGGCCACGGGTTGGGACTGGATCGCCGAGGAGCGCGCCGCTCGTCGACCGGGCTGGTAGCGGGTCGATCGCTCCTAACGACTCGGTGACGACATAGGTGTAGACCTATCGCCCGCCGGGGGGCGTAGCCAGTGGAGGACGCATCGATGGCGGAGAACCAAGCCCTCGCCGCCGCGAGGAAATGCATCACTGCCTGCAACGGCAAAACCACGTGTATGGATAAGTGCGAGACAACGTTCAAGAAGGCGGGCGGGACCGTGAGCGCCATCGACGGCGGGAAAGTCTTCACCGCCCCCGATGGAACCGGGTCGTTCTCCGTAACCGACGGGGGCAAGGTCTTCTGACCCCCTGACAGACGGGCGTCGGGCACATTGGGCCGGGGCGGCCGCTTAAGTCGCCCCCGGCCCGAATGGCTACAAGCCGATCGCCCTCTGTACGTTCTGACGCACGGCTCTCCGTTGAACCCGAACTCCTCCTCGGCCCGGAAGCCGGTGATGTTCTGGTCGAAGCGGGTGCCCGCCTCGAGTGCCGGCCGCCGATGCCTACCACGG
The DNA here is from genome assembly GCA_963842695.1 of uncultured Chloroflexia bacterium. Classification (GTDB taxonomy): domain Bacteria; phylum Chloroflexota; class Limnocylindria; order Limnocylindrales; family CSP1-4; genus SPCO01. Next base: position 48,863 of record CAWJHK010000003.1, on the reverse strand, counting down.
GACGCTGTCGACGTTCGAGGCGGCCGCCTTCGAGGTCGTCGAGCGACGCCAGTGGAACAGCAGCTCACCGGTCCGCTCGATCGTCCGGCTCGCCCTCGGACCCGCCTGACGAAGGGCACGTCGGCGACGCACAAACGGTCGTCTACGTCATCCGTCGCGGGGCCGGCATCGTCGTCCGTCCGGGTTGACACTCGCTTCGCCGGGCGCGTAGACTGCCCGCCGGCTCGCATGTCGCGGGTACCCATCTCCTGACGAGGAGGCGCTCCGAATGATGACGACGACGTTCCTCCTCGACCGATGCGTTGCGCCCATCCCGGGTGCTGCATACGGGAGATCTGTGCCCATCTGACCTAGCCGCCGGCGGCGCGACCGCCATCCGGACGACACAGGAGCCGTGGGCCAGATCTGGGCCCCCGGCTTTTTTCGTGGCCACGCCTGGCTGACAGGCACCGACCACCCAGAGCCGCGAGGCCCACCCGATGAGCATCGGGACGGGACCCGCGGCTTTCGTCATTCCCGGACACCTCCGCCAACTCACCAGCTGGAGCCTCCAGTGACCGCCACCCTCGAACCTCAACTGAAGAACGGATCGACTTCCTGGCCCGACCGCCCGACGACGGCGCCCGAGCCGGTCCCGGTCCGACCGAGCGGCCCGCCGGCGCTCCTCATCGAGGACGTCAGCAAGCGGTTCATGGTCGGCCGGAAGAAGAAGCCGGTGACGGCGATCTCCCATGTGACGCTGCGCCTCGAGCGTGGCGACATCCAGGGGGTCCTCGGCGCCAACGGCTCCGGCAAGTCGACGCTGATCCGGCTCATCTCCGGGCTCCTGACCCTCGACGAGGGTCGGGTCGAGGTCTTCGGCCACGACATCGAGCGCGACGAGATGGCGGTCAAGCGCCTGATCAACCGGGTCAGCGTCGACGCCGCCTTCTTCAAGAAGCTCAGCCCGATGGAGAACCTCCTGTTCGCGGCCCGCCTGTACGGCCTGGATGGCAAGGCGGCGAAGCGCGAGACGGTGACGATCCTGGCCCGGCTGGGGATCTCGGAGAAGCGGCTCGGTCGCCCGGTCGAGCAGATGAGCCGGGGGATGCAGCAGAAGGTCGCCATCGCGCGAGCGCTGCTGACGAGCCCGACCCTGCTGCTGCTCGACGAGCCGACGACGGGCCTCGATCCGCGATCGAAGCTCGACGTCCAGACCTTCATCGAGGAGCTCCGCGAGACGCACGACGCAACGATCGTCCTGACCACGCACGACCTGGCCGAAGCGGAACGGCTGTGTGGCCGGATCACGATCCTCAACGACGCCCGGGTCGTGGCCGAGGCCACGCCCGACGAGCTCAAAGCCATGGTCGCCGCCGACACGGGTCGGCCGGCAACCCTCGAAGACGTGTTCATGACCTACACCGGCCGTTCCCTCGACGACGACGTCGAGGAGGACGACGCCGAGGACGAATAGAAAGGAGGTGATAGGGATGTTGTTCAGCTACGAGATCCACGGACGTCTGGCGCGGGAGCGCATCGAGCAGCGGCTTGCCGCCGCGGCGCTGCTTCGCCAGGCCCGCGAGCCCAGTCCGTCCATCCGTCGCCAGATCGGTCACCGGTTCATCGAGATCGGTGCGCGTCTGGCGTCGGAGCCCTCGCTCGAGTCGGCTCGGTCCCGCTGAGGACCGGGCCGGCTCACCCGCCAGGAGACCACTCCGATGACCATCGTCGCCCATGAGCTGAAGGCCTCGTACGCCTTCATCGAGCGCAACTTCTTCCTGACACGCCGCTACTGGGGCTGGGAGCTCGCCTTCCTGGTCTATTCCGTCGCGGGTGCGCTGTCGATCTCGCTCATCGGTGCCGACCAGGGCAACGAGGCGTTGCTGCTGTCCCTGATGGTCGGAGCGATCATGTGGAACTACCTGTCGGTCGTGTTCAGCTGGATCGCCGAGACCATCTCGATCGAGCGCTGGGAGGGCACCCTCGAGTACACGATGATGGCGCCGATCCGACGGGGATCGCAGCTCTTCGGGTCGGTCCTCTACGCGATGCTGTATGGCCTCATCCACACGTCGGTCATCTTCGTCGCGCTCATCCTGTTCTTCCCGCAGCTCGACCTGAGCGGCGCAGACCCACGGACCGTCGTGGCGTTCATGCTGCTCGGCTCGTTCAGCTTCGTCGGGATCGGGATGATGGCCGCGATCCTGCCGCTGCTGTACGTCGAGCGCGGGGCACAGATGACCTTCGTGCTCCAGTCGTGCCTGCTGCTCGTCAGCGGCGTGTACTACTCGATCGACATCCTGCCGCCGTGGATGCAGGTCCTGTCGCACCTGTCCCCCGCGACCTACGTGCTCGAGGGCGTCCGCGCCGGGCTGATCGACGGCACGCCGATCGACCAGCTGACGCACCTGGTCTGGCCGCTGATCGTGATGGGCGCCACGTTCATCCCGCTCGGGCTGTGGGCGTTCGGCCGAGCCGAGCGCTACGCCAAGCGGACCGGCAAGCTGAAGCGGGTCGGCTGACATGACGCTCGAACCGTCGGTGCTGGACCACCTGGGCTGGGACCCCGGCTGGGCGGAAGCCTTCGAGCCGTTCGCGGCCGGGGGCCATCGCCCCGCCCGGGTGGTCGCCGTCCATCGGGAGACCTCGGTCGTCCGCGACGGTGCCGGGGACCGATCGGCCGGCGTGTCCGGCACGTTCCGGTTCGCCGCCCTGGCCTCGTCGGACTTCCCGACGGTCGGCGACTGGGTGGCGGTCGATGCCTCGGGCGTGATCGGCGCCGTCCTGCCGCGGCGGAGCGCGTTCCGGCGCATGGCCGCCGGACGCGTCGCGTCGCGGCGCCCGGCTCGACGACGAGCAGATCATGGCCGCCAACATCGACGTCGCCCTGCTGGTCGCCGGGCTCGACAACGACTTCAACCTGCGGCGGATCGAGCGCTACCTCGCGGTCGCCTGGTCGAGCGCGATCACGCCGGTCGTCGTCCTCAACAAGTCGGACCTCGCGGACGACGTCGACGGGCGGCTCGTCGCGGTCGAGGCCGTGGCGCCCGGCGTGCCCACGGTCCCGGTCTCGGCGCGGACCGGAGCCGGCCTCGACGGCCTTCGCGCGCACCTTCGCCCGGGGACCACCGCGGCTATCCTCGGCTCGTCCGGCGTCGGCAAGTCGACGCTCGTCAATGCCCTGCTCGGTGAGGATCGCCAGGCGACCGCAGCCGTCCGCGAGCACGACTCGCGCGGCCGCCACACGACGACCCATCGCGAGCTGTTCGAGCTGCCGGGCGGCGCGCTGCTCGTCGACACCCCGGGCATCCGCGCGCTCGAAGTGCTCGGTGCCGACGAGGGGGTCGATGCCGCATTCGACGACGTGACCGACATCGCCGCCGGCTGCCGGTTCAGCGATTGCCGTCACGAGGGCGAACCCGGCTGTGCGATCCGTGCGGCTCTCGCCGACGGGCGTCTGAGTCCCGACCGGCTCGCGAGCCACCGAAAGCTCGAGCGCGAGCTGGCACGGACCGCTCGCGAGGCAGACCCGCGCGCCCGGGCCGCGCACCGCCGGACGTGGCGGATCATCCGAAAGTCCGTCGACGAGCACATGCAACGCAAATACGGAGGCGAACGATGACCGCGACGATCCGCGCCAGGCCGCTCGAGCGCGAGGGCGCCCCGGCGATCGACGGCGTCTCGGCACGCTTCTTCGGCGACGCCTCCGACTACGGCCCCTGGCGACCCTGTTCCGCGCTGCCAGCAAGGCCGACGATGTGCCGTGGCTGCCGACAGCCCAGCAGGTCCAGCTCGCGTTCGACGCCGAAGACGGCGCCGATCCCGTCCACGACGTCGTCCTCGTCGAGGTCGGCGGTCACGTCGTGGCAGCCACCGGGGTCGAGCGCGCGATCCGCGACGACATCCCGACCTACGAGATGTGGGGCTCGGTCGACCCGGCGTTCCGGCGGCGCGGCCTCGGCACCTGGCTGATGGGCTGGGCTCTCGACCGGGCGCGACATCGTGCCTCGCGCGAGGACCCGCTCGTCGCGGTCAACCTCGGCGCGTTCAGCGAGGACACCGAGACCGGGCACCGGGCCCTGCTGGCCGGCGCCGGCCTCGAGCCCGTCCGCCACTTCTTTCTGATGCGGCGAGCCCTGTCGGAGGCGATCCCGGAGGCGGTCCTGCCAGACGGGCTCGAGCTCCGACCGGTCACCCAGGACCAGTGGCGCGCGATCTTCGATGCCGAGAACGAGGCGTTCCGCGACCACTGGGGCCACCGCGAGGGCACCGAGGAAGCGTTCCAGACGACCTATGCCCACGACGAGCTGGATACGAGCCTGTGGGTGGTCGCCTGGGGCGGCGACCAGATCGCGGGCGTCGTCCAGAACTGGATCTGGCCCGAGGAGAACCGGGCGCTCGGCGTGCAACGTGGCTGGCTCGAGCACATCAGCGTCCGGCGGCCGTGGCGACGCCGAGGCCTTGCCCGGGCGATCACGGCCGAGTCGCTCCGCCGGTTCCGCGATCGTGGCCTCGATGAGGCGATGCTCGGCGTCGACTCCGAGAACCCGAACGGGGCGCTCGGCCTGTACGAAGGTCTTGGCTTCAGCCTGCGCAGCCGGGCGGCCGCCTACCAGCGACCGCTGGATCGCTGACCGTCACTCACGCGATCAGGCGGCCGCTCAGGCGGACGAGCTCGAGCCAGGCCCGTTCCGCCCCGATCGTGGTCGCCCGGCCGTGACCGGGCAGCACGCCGACCTGGTCCTCGAGCGTCGACAGGCGGGCCAGTGATTCCGCCATCTGGCCGGCGTCGCCGCCCGGCAGGTCGACCCGTCCCCAGCCCGCCGCAAAGAGGGTGTCGCCGCTATAGAGCACGCCTTCGTCCTCGGCCAGCAGGCAGACCGAGCCCTCCGTGTGACCGGGCGTGTGGAGGACCCGCAGGCGGATCTCCCCGAAACGGATGACCCCGCCCTCGGCCAGCTCGACGGCCGGCACGGACGGCGGGATATCGAACGGGGCGAAGAGCGGTTGCGGGTCGGTCAGCCGATGCCGGTCGAGCGGGTGCACGGCGATGTCGGCGCCGGTGTGCTCGGCAACGGCGGCATTGTCGCCGATGTGGTCCCAGTGGCCGTGGGTCGAGACGATCAGCTTGAGCGTCCAGTCGCGGTCGGCCAGCTCGGCCGCGATCCACGCGAGCGACGGGGTCGCGGTGTCGATCGCGATCGCCTCGCGCGACCGCGGGTCGGCGAGCACGTGGACGTTCGTCGCGACCGGTCCGACGACACGGCTCAGGCGCTCCATCCGGCGAGTGTGGCAGGTCGCCCGGCCAGGCGAGGGAGTCCGCGCCCGGCCAGGCAGGCACGTCCGCGGCCGGCCGACGCTGGTCCCGTCAGGCCTCCAGCTTCGCCCGCATGCACTCGAACGTCTGGCCGATCATCTTGTCGGCCGTCCCCTCGATCAGCCGCGCCCCCACGCTCGCGAGCGTGCCCGACAGGTTCACGTCGGCGCTCCAGTCCATGACCGTGGTCCCGTCCTCGCCGTCCGACAACCGCATCTCGGCGGTGGCGTCGACGGCGCTGCCGGGCGCCTGGCCGTGCGCCTTGATCAACGCCCGATCCGGCGGTTCCTGCTCGGCAAACTCCATGTTCACGTTGAACCGGGCATTGATGAACCCGATGCCGACCTTGGCCGTGGCCTTGAAGTGCGTCTCGTCCAGGACCTCGATCTTCTCGACGCCCGGGCCGCACTGACCGACCTGGTCAGGGTCCGTGACGAAGGCCCAGACCTTCTCGCGCGACGCCTTGATCGGGACGGATCCTTCGAAATGCATTCAGGTCCTCCAGCCGGACGGTCAGTCGTGCATCGGCGACGGCGCGTCGGCCGCCAGGTAGGTGACCGGCTCCTTGATGAACCGCGTCCGGCAGCCGATCGAGCAGAACGCATAGACCACGCCATCATGCTCGGCGAGATGTCGGGCGTGTGCTCGATCGACGGTCATCCCGCAGACCGGGTCGACGAGCACGATGTCATCGACGACCGGTTCGAGCGAGATCGTCTCGGGGAGCGCACCGGCGACGGTCGCCGGACCTGGCGAGGCGACGAAATCCGCACGCCCGCGACGGACCTGGACGAGCTCGGCCAGGATGGACAGGGCGATCTCCTCGGCCGTCTCGGCGCCGAGGTCGAGACCGGCGGGTGCTCGCAGGGCGGCGATCCGCTCCTCGCCGATGGTCGTCTCCTCGCGCAGCCAGTCCCGGACGACAGCGGCCCGGGTCGGTGACGCGACGAGCCCGACATAGGACGCCTCGCGGGTGAGCGCCAGCCCGACGGCCTCCTCGTCCCAGATCCCCTGGCTGGCGACGACGACGTACGGCGCCGCCTGCGGGTCGAGGCCGCGGATGTCGGCCGACACGTGGACGCGGTCGGCGCCGGGGAACGCCTCGGCCTCGGCGATCGGATCGATGACCGTCACCCGCCAGCCCGCGGCGGCCCCGACCCGGACGAGCGCGCCGGCGATGGGTGTCGTGCCGACGACCCAGAGCGCGGGAGCGGGGACGTGCGGTTCCACATAGATCTCCAATGTGCCACCGGAATGGCAGGTCATGACCAGCTCGATGACGCCGTCCGCGCGGCGGCCCTCGCCCGGCCCGTCACGCGACAGGCGAAGCAGCCGCGGCTGGCCGTCGGCCAGCGCTCGCAGCGCCTCGCGGACGACGACGGGCTGGGCGCAGCTCGCCACCGACCCAGCCCTCGATCGAGCCATCCGGATGGACGATCCCCGATGCTCCGGGGCGTGCCGAGGTCGGCTTGCGGACGGCGACGACCGTGGCGACCGCGAACGTGCTGCCCGGCCCCCTCGAGCTCGGCCGCCCGGGCGAAGATGGAGCGCGAGGTCATGGCGCCTAGGCCACGCCCTTCTCGTGGAGGATGGCCCACACCTTCTGGGGCGTCATCGGGATGTCGATGTTGCGGACCCCGAGGTGCCACAACGCGTCGACCACGGCATTGGCGATGGCCGGCGGGGCGCCGACGGTCGCCGACTCCCCCACTCCCTTGGCGCCGATCGGGTGGTGCGGTGACGGCGTGGTCGTCTTGCCGGTCTCCCAGGCCGGGCTCTCGACGGCGGTCGGGATGAGATAGTCCATGAACGTGCCGGCGAGGTTGTTGCCGAGCTCGTCGTAGGTGATCTCCTCGTACAGCGCCGGTGCGAGGCCCATGTTCAGGCCGCCGTGGATCTGCCCGTCGACGATCATCGGGTTGATGATGTTGCCGCAGTCGTCGACCGCTACGAAGCGGCGGACGTTGACCCGCCCGGTCCCCTTGTCGATGTCGACGACGCAGATGTAGCTGCCGAACGGGAAGGTCAGGTTCGGCGGGTCGTAGTAGTCGACCGCCTCGAGGCCCATCTCCATCCCCTGCGGGAAGTTCGTGTAGGCCGCGAAGGCGATCTCCTGGATCGTCTTGAACCGATCCGGCGACCCCTTGACGCTGAACTTGCCGGGCTCCCACTCGAGGTCGTCCTCCGACGCCTCGAGCAGGTGCGCGGCGAGCTTGCGCGCCTTGGCCTGGATCTTCCGCGCGGCGATGGCGGTCGACGCGCCCGACGTCGGAGTCGAGCGTGAGCCGTACGTGCCGAGCCCGTACGGCGCGGTGTCCGTGTCGCCGTACTCGATCTTGATGTCGCCGACCGGGAAGCCGAGCTCCTCGGCGATGATCTGGGCGTAGGTCGTCTCGTGGCCCTGGCCCTGGGTCTGCGATCCGATCCGGGCGAGCACCTTGCCGGTCGGATGGACGCGGATCTCGCAACCGTCGTTCATCTTCAATCCGATGATGTCGAAGTCGTGCGACGGCCCGGCCCCGACGATCTCGGTGAAGCTGCAGACGCCGATGCCCATCAGCTCGCCACGCTCGCGCTTCTCCGCCTGCTCACGGCGGAGGCCGGCGTAGTCGATCATGTCCATGGCCTTCTGGAGCGCGGCCGGGTAGTTCCCCGAGTCGTACGACCAGCCGGTCGGCGTCTTGTACGGGAACTGCTCGGGCTGGATGAAGTTCTCCATCCGGAGCTGCGCCGGGTCCTTGCCGATCTGGTGGGCGAGGATGTCGACCATCCGCTCGACCGCGTGGACCGCCTCGGTCACGCGGAACGAGCAGCGGTAGGCGACGCCTCCCGGTGGCTTGTTGGTGTAGACGCCGTCGACCTCGACGAACGCATCCGGGAAGTCGTATGACCCGGTGATGACGTTGAACAGCCCGGCCGGGAACTTCGACGGGTCGGCGGCGGCGTCGGAGTAGCCATGGTCGGCGATCGTCCTCGCCTTGAGCGAGGTGATCTTGCCGTCCTTGGTCGCGCCCAGCTCGACATGGATGTGATAGTCGCGGGCGAACGAATCGGCCTGCAGGTTCTCCGAGCGGTCCTCGATCCACTTGACCGGCTTGCCGGTCGTCAGGCTGGCGACGACCGCGAGGACGTAGCCCGGGTAGACCGGCACCTTGCCGCCGAACCCACCCCCGATGTCGTGCGTCTTGACGCGGATGTTCTGCTCCGGCAGACCCGCCACGAGCGCGAGCACAGTCCGGATGACGTGCGGCGCCTGGCTCGTCATGTGCAGTGTGAGCTGCCCGCGAACGGCGTCCCAGTCGGCGACGCAGCCGCAGGTCTCGATCGAGGCGACGTGGATCCGCGGGATGTAGATGTCCTCTTCGATGCGAACGTCCGCGGCGGCCAGGGCAGCGTCTGTCGCCGCCCGGTCGCCCGATTCCCAGTGCCAGATCGTGTTGTTGGCCTTGTCCGGGCCGCGATCGGGTCGGAGGACGAATGCGTCGGGCTCGAGCGCCTTGAACGGGTCGACGATCGACCGGCAGCGGCTCGTAGTCGACCTCGACCGCGGCGACGCCGTCGGCCGCGATGTACTTCGTGGTGGCGACGACCGCCGCAACCTCCTGCGACTGGTACATGACCGTGTCGGTCGGCAGCACCATCTGCTTGTCGCCGGCGAGGGTCGGCATCCAGTGGAGGCCGGCCTTCTCGAGGTCGGCGCCGGTGATGACCGCCAGGACGCCCGGGATCTTGAGCGCCTCGCGTGGCGTCGATGCCCTTGATCGTGGCGTGGGCGTACGGGCTGCGAACGATGTCGAGCCACAGCTGGCCCGGCAGGTTCACGTCGTCGATGTACTCGCCCGCACCGCGGATGAAGCGCGGGTCTTCCTTGCGCTTGACCGAGTGGCCCATGCCCCCGATCTCGGCGCTGGTGCGGGGCTCTGCTTCGGTGGTCATCTCGTCACTCCCGCTCAACCGGCCGCGACCGGGGCGCCGGTCTGGGTCTCGGCAGCGGCTGCCATCTCGCCGGCCGCCTGCTGGATCGCTTTCACGATGTTGACGTAGCCGGTGCAGCGGCACAGGTTGCCGCTGATCCCCCACCGGATCTCCTCCTCGGTCGGGTCCGGATCGCTCTCCAGCAGCCAGGCCGCCTGCATGATCATCCCCGGCGTACAGAACCCGCACTGGAGGCCGTGCTGATCCCAGAACGCCTGCTGGAGGGGATGGAGAGTCGCGCCGTCGGCCATGCCCTCGATCGTCTTGACCGCGCGTCCGTCCGCCTGGACGGCGAGCATCGTGCAGGACTTCGCGCTCTCGCCGTCGACGTGGACGGTGCAGGCACCGCAGTTGCTCGTGTCGCAGCCGACGTGCGTGCCGGTCAGGCCGAGGGTGTCGCGCAGGAAGTGGACGAGCAGGAGCCGCGGCTCGACGTCCGCCTCGTGGGCCTCCCCGTTGACGGTGACCGTGATGTGCCGGGTCGTCATCGTGGCGGCCTCCTACGCGTACGCGATCGCGCGTTCGGTGGCCCGGCGGAGCGCCCTGACGGTCAGCTCCGCGGCCATCGCCCGCTTGTAGTCGACGGGTCCCCGCACGTCCGCGACGGGACGGCTCTGGGCACCGGCCGCGACGCCGGCCTCGCGGAAGAGATCCTCCGACGGGGCCTTGCCGGTCAGCACGGCCTCGGCGTCGGTCGCCGCGAACGGCGTATCGGCGACCCCGGTCAGGCCGATCCCGGCCGTCTCGATCGTGCCGTCCGCGCCGAGCCTGACGACCGCGGCAACACCAACGGTGGCGAAGTCGCCGACCTTGCGCTCGAGCTTCTCGTACGCGCCGCCCTGGCCACGCGGCCGGCGGCGGATCTTGATCGCGGTGAGGACCTCGGTCGGCTCGATCGCGGTCTGCGAACGTGCCGACGAAGAACTCGCGGGCCGGGATCTCGCGATCGCCGTCCTGGCTGCGACAGACGATGGTCGCGCGTCGCCGCGATCAGGACCGCCGGCCAGTCCGAGGCCGGGTCGGCATGGGCGACCGATCCGCCGATCGTGCCCCAGTTGCGGACCTGCGGGTCGCCGATCGTGGCGGTCACGTCGTGGAGGATGAGGTACGTGTCCCGGACCAGGGCGACTCGTGGATCTGGCGGTGCGTCGCTCGCGCCCCGATGACCAGGTTGTCGTCGGTCTCGCCGATGCCGTCGAGGCCGGTCACGTCGCGCAGGTCGACGAGCAGGCCCGGCTGGGCGAGTCGGAGCTTGATGAGCGGCAACAGGCTGTAGCCGCCCGAAAGGAGCTTGGCCTCGCCTTCCCTGTCCTTGAGGATCCGTAGCGTGTCGTCCAGGTTGGCGGGACGGACATAGTCGAACTGGGCAGGAATCATCGCGCCGGGATCCTCCTTCCCGCTTCGTGCGGGAACTTGTGTGGCGATGACCGTGGGGCACGACCGAGGCGTCCCCCGCCCCTCGAGCGCGATCCGGAAACGCGCGGGATCGTTGCGATCCAGTATCGTGCCGCGATCGTTCACGCGTCAACGTGGATTGAACGGTCGCGACAATGTCGTTGCACGCGCCGACGCGGCGCTCGACGATCGATACGTCGGGGTCGCCGCGTCGGATTGGGCCTCGCGCTGGCCGACGTCAGCCGACGGTCAGCGGCTCCCCGGTCTCGATCAGGGTCTTGAGCCCCGACACGATGTGGACGATGCCGCCGGCGAATGCCTCTGCCGACTGCGAGCCGGGCTTGAGCGCGCTCGTCACGGTCAGCTTCGAGCCGCCGTCGTCGGTGGCCTCGACCTCCCAGGTCATCCGGATGGGGCCTTCCGACTCGATGCCGGGGTCCCAGCGCGGGTGGAAGGCCATGACGATGCGACGGCCGGGGTCGATCTCGAGAACGACGCCGTCGGCCGCGATCGAGCCATCGGGATAGGCGTACGACAGCGGCGAGCCGGTCTGCCAGTCGGAGGTGACCCGCGTGCCGAAGTAGTAGCGGACCGTCTCGTTGCCGTCGGTGATGGCGCGCCAGACCCGATCCGGAGCGGCCTTGATGTAGACGGAGTAGACGTGGTCGATCGTGTCCATCGAGCTCTCCAGCTGCGCCTTGATGGCGGACATGGCACCGACGACCGGCTCGGCGAACTTGCTGATCCAGCGGTCGTGCACCAGGCGGATCGGGACCGGGTTGAGGAAGTGGCGTTTCTCGCGGCCCGACCGGACGGTCGACACGAGATCGGCGTCCTCCAGGATCCCGAGGTGCTTCATGACCCCGAAGCGCGTCATGTCCGGCAGGTGCTCGCACAGCTCCCCAAGCGTCTGGCCATCGCGCTCGAAGAGTCGATCGAGCAACACCCGCCGATTGGGATCGGCAAGGGCCCGGAAGATCGGCGCCGTCGGTTCGGTCACGCCGCCCACGATATGTGACTCAATGGTCACATGTCAAGCCGGACGCACGTCGACTGTCACCGCCGGTGCCAGCAGTGCCGGCCCACGGTCCCGGTTCTCGAGCGCGTCGAGGAAGATCGCCGACCAGAGCATCGACTCCTCGCCGATGAACAGGCGACGCGGGCTGACCCATGGGCGGCCACGGTGGTCGAGGACCTCCCAGTAGGTACCGTCACGCTCGATCCAGGCTGCGTACCGCTCGATCTCCCGGGCGGCGACTGCCGGATCCACGGCTCCCAGCAGCTGCAGGTAGATGGCACCGAGGCTGGTCCACACCGTGCTGCCCTGGTAGTCGGGTAACACGTGGCGGGTGAGCCACACCTCCCGCTCGGGGCGACGTGCCGTCTCGTAGCGGAGCGGATACGGATCGCAGAAGCCGTGGTTCGCGAGGTACGCGAGGGATGCCCGCAGCATCGCCTCCGTCGGCCACGATCCCGGCATAGAACGGCCAGACGTTGGCCTCGCCCGAGATGACGTCGCTCCCGAGCGTGTCGCGGAATCGATCGCCCATCCAGAACCGGGTTGTCAGCAGGCGTCCGTAGTCGCCCTCGAAGAACCGACCCAGCGGCGCGTCGAACCAGCCGGTCTCGGCCACGGTCTTCGCGAGCAGCGCGACCATCGTGTTGCCGTAGGCCGTGCTCCGGTTCACGACCGTGTCCCGATGCGCGCTGTACGTCCGGTCGTCGCGGACGAGCCCGGTTCGCGGATCGACGACCCGGCGGACGTACCAGCCGAGCTCTGCGCCGAGCCAGCCACGGTGGCGTTGGACGAGGTCGCCGGCATCGGCCGCCCGGAGCGCCGCCAGCAGGAGTGGCAGCGAATCGACGCCGTACGCGAAGACGTCGGCCGGCCGGTCGCCGTAGTTGATCGTGGTCGTGACGTGCGACCGGCGTCGGGACCAGACATCGAGCGCGTACGCCAGCGAGGCTCGGACGCGATCGCCCTCCCCCACCCTGATCAGCGACGGCGTCGAGAACCCGAGGTCACGGGTCCAGAACATGTCGAAGTGGCCCGGGCTCGCGGTGAACGTCCGGCCGTTCCAGCAGGCCTCGATGCAGGCGCGGACGATCGCCCGGGCATCGCCGCCATGACGCGTGTGGCCGCGTCGCCGTCGCCGCACACGTACGCCGAGCGTGTGCAGGTACACGGGGACCATCGAGGGCGAGAACCACGGCGCGATCGCCATCGGCGGCCCCCGTCCCTTGGCCTCAGTCGCGATCGAGCAGCAAGGCCGTTCGGGCCGAGGGCGGCAAGGCGGCAATCTCGGCGGCGTGGCGGGTCAGCTCGACGAACGCGGTCTCGGGGAAGTCGTCGCCGGGCTCGACCGTCACGAAGCGAACCTTCTTCAGCTTGAGGTGGGCGCCCTGGAGCCGGCGCTCCGGGTCGGCCATGAAGATCCCGTGCTGGAACCCGAGGTGGACGTGCTCCCGCTCCGGCCAGACCCACGCGAAGTACACGCCGTGCGCGGCGGATCGGCAGGTCGTAGCCGATGAGCGCCCAGCCCGGCCGGACGCGCTCGATCGCGTCGGGCACCGCCCGCCGGACGACCGCGCGGAGACGGTTCGCCGTCTCGCGGACGTCGGCCGCGTAGCCCTCGAGGAACAGCTCGGGCGGGATCGACTCGGCGACGGTCATCCCGAGCCGTCGCGCGGCGGCGTCCAGGTCACGACGCCGACCGTCGTCTCGCCGCGGCCGCGGATCGTCCACCCGCCGCCATCCTCGAGCGCGATGCTCGTCGAGGGCAGCCTGGAACCGCGCCTCCTTCTTCCCGGACGGATCGATCCATAGCTGACGACGGACGAACCCCGCGAGGACGTCGCGCGATTCGAACCGGCGGGGCTCGAGCGCGATCCGTGTCACCGACGGCCGCCGACCGCGCGCTTCGAGCAGCTCGATCGCGTCGGGCAGGGCCGGCAGGGCGACCCGCTCCATCGCCGTGGACGGGCGGCCAGAACGGATCGGCGGCCGAAGCCGGGACCCGCTCCATGAGCACCGCGACGCAGATCCGGTCCGCAGAGGCCTCGAAGGCATCGAGGAACGGTCCGATCGCCTCGATGTCGTACCCGACGTGCGCGATCAGCGCGACGTCCCCGATCAGTCCGCGCGACGCGCCGTTCTCCGGCGGCCAGCGCGCTTCGATCGTCCGGACGTTCTCGATGGCGTAGTCCTCGGCGATCTCGCGCAGGCCCTCGAGCATCGACGGCGACGCGTCGAGAGCGATCACCTCGCCGCCCGATTCGTCGAGGGCGCGTGCGATCGGCAGCGCGAACCGCCCGGCACCCGCGCCGACGTCGATCCACGTGTCGCCCGGGTGGACGAGGTCGAGCAGTGCGTCGAGCAGGGGGTCGTCGGTTCGGGTCGGGTCGGCGCGGAAGAGCGAATTGACCGGGGCGTAGAAGTCGCTGCCGTCGGGGACCTCCCGCACGACGTCGACCTGCTCGCGGTTGGCGCGCACGCGGGCGCCCCACCACGCCTCGACCGTGGCCGCCAGGTCGCCGGGCGTGTCGACATCGGGGTTCGTGCCTTCCACGGCGACCTCGTCGACGAGCTCCGGATGGTCCGCGATGACCGGCCCGAGCCCGCGGTCGCCGCTCGATTCCTCGACGAGCGGGAAGGCGGCCCGGCGCAGGAGCACCGGGTTGCGACCCCGGTCGTCGGCATGGACGGGCACCACGACCGGGCGATCGGCATGCGCCGGCGCGTCGAGCAGCGCGCGGATCGTCGGCCGGCGACAGGAGCGGCTGATCGCCGAGCACGACGAGGACCGCGTCGACCGCCGGACCGGCGCTCACGGCATCGAAGCCGACCTGGAGCGAGCTCGCCAGCCCACGCTCGGGCGCCGGGTTGACGGCACGACGTTCCGACCGCCAATCGATGGCGGCCTCGATCGCGGGCGCGTCCGCCCCGAGGACCACGACCGCGTCGTCGATACCGGCCGAGGCGACGGCATCCAGCACGTGCTGCAGGATCGGCCGGCCGCCGACCATCGCCAGCAGCTTGCCACCGCCGAACCGCGACCCCGCCCCGGCTGCCAGCACGAGCGCGGTCACTCGCTCCGTCCGCGTCATCCGGGCATCTTCCCACCGCCCACGGTCAGGATCCGACAGGTTCGGACAGGCTCGGGCGACCGCACCTGGTCAGACCGCGGCCAGCGCCCGTTCCTTCATCGGCGTTCCACTGCCGCCGTAGCGCTCGGCGACGATCTCGGCGAGGATCGCCAGCGCGGTCTCGGCCGGCGCGCGCCCGCCCAGATCGAGCCCGACGGGGCCGCGCAGGCGATCGAGGTCGGCGTCGCTCACGCCGGCCTCGCGAAGGCGTGCCCGTCGGTCGGCCTGCGTCTTCCGAGAGCCGACCGCTCCGACGTAGCGGCAGCCACGGCGCAGGGCCTCGACGATCGCCGGCTCGTCGAACTTGACGTCGTGTGACAGGACGGCGACCGCATCGTTCGGCCCGAGCTCGATCTCGTCGGCGACCTCGTCGGGCCAGCCGACGACCAGGCGGTCGACATCGGGGAACCGCTCGGCAGTGGCGAACGCCGCTCGCCCGTCGACCACCACCGTCTCGAAGCCGAGCTCGCGCGCGAGTCGCACGAGCGAGCGGGCGACCTCGACCCCGCCGACGACGACGAGCCGGGGCCTGACCGGGAAGACTTCCACGAACAGGGATCGGCCGCCCAGCTCGACGGTCCGCGACAGGCCGCGGCGGAGCGCGGCGGTGGCTGCCTCGATGAGCGCCGCGTCGAGCTCGGGCGAGCCGAGCGTCCCGGTCAGCCGGCCGTCCTCGGTCACGAGGAGCTCGGGCTCCGGCGTCGCGCCGTCGCCCGGCTGGTGCGCGCCGAACTCGGCCGGCGGCGAGTCGGCGGGGAGTGGCGTGACGACGGCCGCGCCGTGTCCGCCGGCCCCGACCGAGCCGCGGGCGGCCTCGATCACGGCGCCCGGGGCGACCGGCTCGACCAGGACGTCGATCGTCCCGCCGCAGGCGAGACCGACGTCCCAGGCCTCCTCGTCGCTGATCCCGTACCGGATCACGCGGGCATGGCCGGTCGCACGTGCCCGCTCGATCTCCTCCGCAGCCGCTCCCTCGACACACCCACCGCTGACCGATCCGGCGATCCGGCCGTCGCGGGCGTAGAGCAGGACCGCGCCCTCGGGACGCGGCGCGGACCCGAACGTTCGGACGACGACCGCCCGTCCGACGTCGGCGGACGGGGTGCCGTCGGCCTGCCAGGTCGCCAGGGTATCGAGGAGCTCTTTCATCGCAGTGGCCTCGGAGCGGATGGGTCGATGGTCTCACCACCGACGACGGAGGGTGGCGCGAGGATCGCCGGCAGCGTCGGGATCATGCCCGCCGGGAGCGCCGCATGGGCCGCCGCTTCGCTCCCTCGGCGCGTGTCGCCGGCCCGGATGCCGCCGAGGATCTCGCCGAGGCGTTCGAGCGAGGCGACCGTCCCGGCCGGGACGAAGTCGTCGATGTACGGGAAGGCGGCCCGCATCCCGCCGGCGAGCGGCTGGTAGCCGGGCGTGCCGGCCAGGGGGTTGAGCCACACCAGCCGGTGACAGTTGCGACGGAGCCTGGCGGTCTCGGTGGCGACGAGCGCGGGGTCGCCTCGATCCCAGCCGTCGGACACGACGATGACCACGCCGGACGTGCGCAGGGCACGGCGGGCCCAGTGCTGGTTGAACGTCCGGAACGACTCCCCGATCCGGGTCCCGCCGGCCCAGTCGTTGACCGATTCGGCGACGCGCGCCAATGCCCGGTCGCGATCGCGATCGCGCAGCAGCCGGGTGACCCGCGTCAGGCGCGTCCCGAACACGAACGACTCGGTCCGGACCTCGGACGCCGCCGACAGGGCCTGGACGAACCGCAGCAGCAGACGCGAGTGGCGCTCCATCGAGCCCGAGATGTCGCACAGGACGACGAGCGAGCGCGGCTCGCGGATCTGGCGGCGCCAGACCCACGAGACGAGCTGGCCGCCCGTCCCGAGGTTCTGCCGGAACATCGCCCGGGGGGCGAGCCGTCGTCCGTGGGAATGGAGCTCGTAGCGGCGGGTCCGCCGCCGTTCGAGACGCGGCACGAGGGCGTCGACGAGCCGCTCCGCGTCACGGAGCTCGGCGGCCGTCATCCGGTCGAACTCGCGATGGCGGAGCACCTCGCCTTGTGAGTACGCGTCCGGCGAGATGACGACGCCGTCGATGGCGGCTTCCTCGTCGCCCTCCTCGCCCTCCGCGGGAACGGGTGTGCCGCGCTCGTCGGACCCCGACTCGCCCCGATCCTCCCCGGCCTCGGGTGGGGCGCCGCCGGGGACGTCCCGGTCGTCGTCGGCCGCGTCCTCGCGCGGCAGGGTCGCCGGGGCGTAGTCGTCGGGCAGCCGCGCGCCGCGGCGCCGCCACCAGCGATCGAAGGCCGCGTCGTAGATCGCCCGATCGTCGCGGCGTCGGACGAAGACGGCCGCGCCGGCCGCCCGGACCTGCTCGCGGTCGCCGACGTCGACGAGCGTCAGAGCCCGGGCGAAGTCGACCGCGGCCCCGAGATCGATCGCCAGCCGCGCGGCCCGCAGCGACCGCCCGAAGCCGACGGCCTCGCGGAGGAGGCGCCGCCCGTCGACCGTCGGGCCGCCGGGCACCGCCGCCACGGCCGGGTCGTCGCCCGGGATCACGCGGTCCACGCTCCCATCCCGATCCTCTAGGTGCTGCCGGCCGCGGCCTCGGCGAGATACCGGCGGGTCCCGTCGCCCCGGACCTGGCGGATGTCCTCCTCGTACTTGAGGACGACGCCGAGGGTCTCGTCGATCAACTCGGGCGCGAGCTCCCGGGCACCGAGCGACAGCAGGGCGGCCGCCCAATCGAGCGTCTCGGCGATGCCAGGCACCTTGGTCAGGTCCGCCTCGCGGAGACGGTGGACGAAGGCCACCACATCGCGCGCCAGCCGGTCGGGAGCCTCGGGCACGCGGGCGAGGACGATCTCGTACTCCTTCTGGGCCGTCGGGTAGTCGATCCAGTGGTACAGGCAGCGACGCTTGAGCGCGTCGTGGACCTCGCGCGTCCGGTTCGAGGTGAGGACGACGCGCGGCGGCGTCTCGGCGCGGATCGTGCCGATCTCGGGGACCGTGACCTGGAAGTCGGACAGGATCTCGAGAAGGTACGCCTCGAACTCCTCGTCGGCTCGGTCGATCTCGTCGATGAGGAGGACCGGCGCCGCCCCGTCCTTGGCCTCGAGTGCCTGGAGCAGCGGGCGTCGGATCAGGAAGTCCGGCCCGAAGATGTCGTGGGCCGTGGCGTGGTCGGCCTGGCCGCGCGCCTCGAGCAGTCGGATCTCGAGCATCTGGCGCGGATAGTTCCACTCGTAGACGGCCGTGTTGACGTCCAGCCCCTCGTAACACTGGAGACGGATCAGCCGCGTACCGAGCGACGCCGCGAGGACCTTGGCCAGCTCGGTCTTGCCGACGCCGGCCTCGCCCTCGAGGAGCAGCGGGCGTCCGAGCTCAAGCGCCAGGAAGACGGCGGTCGCCAGCGACCGGTCGGCGATGTAGTCGCGACTCCGGAAGTCGTCCTGGATCGCCTCGATGGTGCGGGTGCCGGCGGGCCGGTCTGGGCGGTCGGTCATCGGCGGAATTCTACACGTCCCGAGCCTGAGGGGCGACGGACGGGCGACGGCACCGGGTCACGGGTCGACCGTCCGACCTCTGGCACACTGCACGCCTGCATGCGGAGGGATGCATGGACACGGGGACGTTCTATGCGACGACGTCGGCGGTCTCGTTCACCCTGCTGGGGTTCTGGTGGGTGGTCGTCCAGTTCCGCCACGACGAGATGACCCAGGACCCCGGGCGGCGCCGGCTGGCCTTCGTGGTCTCGCTCCACTTCATCCTGCCCGGGCTGATGTCGCTCGGGGCGCTCCTGACCCAGGACGCGCCGCTGATCTGGCGGCTGACGTTCGGGACCGCCGGAATCGCCGGGATGATCGCGGTCCTGGTCGCCTCCCGCGGCGTCGGCAAGCCGACCGGGGCGATCGCCACTGTCGGCCGATACGAGTGGCTGGCGCTGCCGCTCTACCTGGCCCTGACCGTGGTCGCGTTCCGGCCCGAGCTCGTCCGTGACACGTTTCAGCTGGAGCCGCTCCAGGTCGAGGGCGTGGTCATGACCTTGCTGGTCTTCCTCGGCATCCTGTTCGCCTGGGCATTGTTCACCGAGCCGCAGAACGCGAGCCGGACCAGCGAGGGCTGAAGCCGGGCACCACCCGCGCCGGCATCGGCCGCCGGACCGCTCGTCTGCGGCGCCGGCCGTCGGGGCGTCGAGTCAGCCGTCTGGCGCGTCGAGCTCGCGGGCGTAGCCGGGGAAGCGGAACCGCTGGCTGCGCGTCAGGATCCCGCCGTGGCCGAGCTTGGCGACCGTCCGCTCGGAGGCACCCTCGCCGGAGAGCAGCCGCGGGAGCAGCAGGTCGGCGGCGGTCGCCTTCGAATACGCGCCACACGTCGGCAATCCGAGGATCGCCGTCCCGCCGATCCGCGCCAGCCACAGCATCGATCCCGGATGGGCCGGCACCCCGCGACGTACCAGCCGGCCGCCGAGCGCGGTGATCGCCACGAAGACGGGGTCGAGCGGGTCCGTGCTGGCCGCCCCGGCCGTCAGCACCAGCTCGACCGGGTCCGGCCGGCGGACGAACGTCGCCAGGGCCGCCTCGACGGCCTCGGGGTCGTCATCGACGTACTCGATCGCCTCGATCGTCGAGCCGAGACCCTCGATCTTGGCGCGCACGCTCGCCTCGAACCGCTCCCGGGCGGTCGCCCGCACGGACTCCTTCACGATCACCCCGACCCGGCTCGGGACGAACGGAGCGACCCAGACCAGCGGGTGGCTGCCGAAGCCGGCCAGCCGGGCGCCCGCGTCGACCGTCGCCGCATCGACCAGGTGCGGCGCGATCTTGACGCTCGCCACGAGGTCGCCGCGATCGACCACCTGCCCGTCGAAGCCGGTGAAGACCTCGAGCGGGTCGATGCGATTGACGCGCTCGAGCTCGGCGATCCGGACGTTGAGCACGCCGGGGACGTCGGCCAGCAGGTCGACCCGGCTCTGGGAAGGTCCGCGCTGGATCAGCCCGGGCCCGGCCACGGCCGCAGCCAGCCGCAGCGCAGCCTCGTCCTCGTGCAGCTCGCCGGGCTCGGGCACGAGGACGCTGACCGGGTCGCCCGGATCCGCGGCGGCCAGCGCCGCGAGGTCCTCCGCGCGTCAGCCGCCGGCCCTTCGACCAGCGCGACCCGGAGACCACGAGGTCGCGCGCCAGGATCGCGCCGACGAGCCGGGCAGGCGCACGCCGGCCTGGGGTGACGCGGAGGACCTGCACGCGGGTGGCTGCGGACGGTCGGTCGCGGGACCTAGCGTCCCAGCGCGGCCTCGATCGCCCGTCGCGTGT
Source organism: uncultured Chloroflexia bacterium (assembly GCA_963842695.1). Lineage (GTDB taxonomy): Bacteria > Chloroflexota > Limnocylindria > Limnocylindrales > CSP1-4 > SPCO01. Next base: position 28,746 of record CAWJHK010000003.1, on the reverse strand, counting down.
AGACCGCCGCCATCTGGGTGCGGTACTCCCGGTCGGCGTGGATGTCCGCGTTGACCGTCTGCCCGTCCGCCGCGTGCGCCGCGGCTGCGGCGACCGCCTCCGATGAGCCGTCGCTGCCGACGCAGCGCGTCCTCGACCGCCTTCGCCCGGTACGGCATCTCGCCGACCCCGGTCAGGGCGACGCGGGCGTGGCTGATCGAGCCGCCGGACTGCGCTACCACGGCCGCGACGCCCACGATCGAGTAGCCCGAGGCGCGCTGGGCGAGCTTGCGGTAGGCGCCCGTCGCCCCGGCCGGCAGCGGGCCGCGCCGGAGCTTGACGATCAGCTCGTCCGGCTCCATGGCGGTCTGGAACGGCCCGACGAAGAACCCGTCGATCGGCACCGTCCGCTCGCCGCGCTGCGATCGGAGGACGACCGAGTAATCGAGGGCGAGACAGATCGCCGGTGCGTCCGACGCGGGGTCGCAGTGCGCGATCGAGCCCGCGACCGTGCCACGGTTGCGGACCTGCACGTCGCCGACGTGCTCGAGCGCCTCGGCCGCCCAGCCGAGCTTCGTCGCGGCCATGACGTCGGCGTAGGTCGTCAGGGCTCCGATCTCGTAGCCACCATCCGGGGTCTCGCCCTGGGCCTTGAGCTCGTCGAGCCGGCCGATGTCGACCAGCCTGTCGGCGTGCGCCAGCCGCAGCTTGAGGAGCGGCAGCAGGCTCTGGCCACCGGCCAGGACCTTGACCGCGCCGTCCGAGCCGGCGATCGCACCGAGGGCCTCGTCGAGGCTGGTCGGGCGCTGGTAGTCGAATGCTGCCGGGATCACGCCTGGCCTCCCTTCGCGCCCTGGATGGCTCGCCACACGGTCTGGGGCGTGTACGGCATGTCGAGATGGCGGATGCCGAGGGGACTCAGTGCGTCGACCACGGCATTGGCGACCGCGGCCGTGCTGGCGATCGCACCCGCCTCGCCGACGCCCTTGACCCCGATCGGGTTGACCGGCGAGGGCGTCACCGTCTCGTCGAGCTCGATCCTGGGGAAGAACGACGCCCGCGGGACCGCGTAGTCGAGCATCGAGCCCGTCAGCAGCTGGCCCTGGTCGTCGTAGACGGCGCCCTCCCAGAGCGCCTGGCCGACGCCCTGGGCGATTCCGCCGTGGAGCTGGCCGTCGACGATCAGCGGATTGATCTTCTTGCCGACGTCGTCGACCGCCACGTAGCGGACAAGCTCGACGGCGCCGGTCTCCTCGTCGATCTCGACGACGGCGATATGCGTGCCGAACGGCCAGGTGCAGTTCGGCGTGTCGTGGTAGGCGGTCTCGTCGAGGTACGGCTCCATGCCCTCGGGCGTGTCGAACGCGAGATCGAGCGCGAAGGCGATCTCCTGGATCGTCTTGACCTTGTCGGGGGAGCCCTTCACGCGGTAGCTGCCCCCGTCGACCTCGATGTCCTCCGGGGACGCCTCGAGCATGTGGGCGGCGTATCGCCGTGCCTTGTCCTTGACCTTGCCGGCCGCCTTGATCGCGGCGGTCATGCCGACCGACGACGTGCGCGAGCCGTACGAGCCGTAGCCGAACGGCGTGCCCTGCGTGTCGGAGTGCTGGACGACGATGTCGTCCATCGGGATGCCGAGCTCGTGGCTGACGACCTGCGCGTAGGTCGTCTCGTGGCCCTGGCCTTGCGGCTGGGTGCCGACCGTGACGACCGTCTTGCCGGTCAGGTGGACCTTGATGTTGGCCGACTCCCACATCGCCGCGCCCCAGCCCTCGCCGACCGCGCCGATCCACTTGGAGGGGGCCACGCCGCAGACCTCGATGTAGGTCGACAGGCCCATCCCGAGCAGCTTGCCGCGGGTCCTGGCCTCGGCACGCTTTGCCTCGAGGTCCATGTAGCCGGCCGTCGTGATCGCCTTGTTGAGTGCCGGCTCGTAGTTGCCGGAGTCGATGTAGATCTTCGCCCCACCCGAGGCGGTCCCGAGACCCGACGGGTTCTCGTACGGGAACTGGTCGGGCGCGATGAAGTTCTTGCGCCGGATGGCGGCGCGGTCCATCCCGATCTCGGCCGCGAAGAGGTCCATCGCGCGCTCGATGACGTAGGTCGCCTCGGGTCGGCCGGCGCCGCGGTAGGCGTCGACGAACGTGGTGTTCGTGTAGACGCCGGTCACCTCGGCATAGACGTTGGGGATCTTGTAGCAGCCGCTCAGGACCCGGGCGTAGAGCGTGGTCGGGATGCCCGGGCCGATCGTCGACAGCCGGCCGCCGAGATTGGCCAGGGTCTTGACCCGCAGCCCGGTGATCTCGCCGTCGCGCTTGCCGGCGATCTCGATGTAGGTGATGTGATCGCGCCCGTGGATCGTGCTCTGGTAGTTCTCGCGCCGGCTCTCGGTCCACTTGATCGGCCGGCCGCCGATGGCCTTGCTGGCGAACATGCACAGGGCCATGTCCGCGTAGCAGAAGATCTTGGTCCCGAAGGCGCCGCCGACGTCGGGGCTGATGCAGCGGACCTTGTGCTCGGGGATGCCCGTGACGAACGCGGTCAGCAGCAGTCGCTGGATGTGCGGCGTCTGGCTCGACATCCAGACCGTGTACTCGTCCGTGCCCGGGTTGTACCAGCCGATGTCGCCGCGGGTCTCCATCGGGTTCGGGATGAGCCGCTGGTTGACGATCCGCTGGCGAACGACGACCTCGGCGCCGTCGACGGCCTCGTCGGTGCCGGCCTTGTCGCCGACCGACCACTCGAACACGACGTTGTTGGGCGCGTTCTCGTGGAGCTGGGGAGCCCCGGGCTCCATCGCCTTCTCCGCGTCGACCACCGCGGGGAGCGGCTCCCAGTCGACCTCGATGGCCTCGAGCGCGTCGTACGCCTGCTCGGGCGTGTCGGCAACGACCGCGGCGACGCCCTCGCCGGTCCACTTGACGTCGTCCGTGGCGAGCACTCGCGGCGTGTTGACGTTGTTCTGGATCCCGGCGCTGCCACCGGCCGGCCAGGCCATCGGCAACGGGTTGTAGGGGATGTCGGCACCGACGAAGACGGCCACCACCCCGGGCATCGCCTTCGCCGCGCTGACGTCGATCGAGCGGATGTTGGCGTGCGCATAGGGGCTGCGCAGGATGGCCATGTGGGCCATCGAGGCGAGCTTGATGTCGTCGAGGTAGTTGCCGTTGCCGGTGATGAAGCGCGGATCCTCGACCCGCTTGATCGGCTCGCCGAGGACGTCGGTGGTCATGTCGTGCTCCTCGGCTACGCGGTCGCCGATGCGCCGGCGCGCATCGTCTCGGCGGCGTGGCGGATGGCCACCACGATGTTCTGGTAGCCCGTGCAGCGGCAGAAGTTGCCCTCGATGGCGTGGCGGATCTCGTCGTCGGTCGGATCCGGGTTCCGCTCGAGCAGGTCGACCGCGGTCATGATCATGCCGGGCGTGCAGAACCCGCACTGCAGCCCGTGCTTCTCCCAGAAGGCCATCTGCATCGGATGCAGCTCGTCGCCGGATGCGAGGCCCTCGATGGTGCGGACCGTCGAGCCGTCCGCCTGGACGGCGAGCATCGTGCAGGACTTGATCGCCCGCCCGTCGAGGTGGACGGTGCACGCGCCGCACTGGCTGGTATCGCAGCCGACGTGCGTGCCGGTCAGGTCGAGGTCCTCCCGCAGTGCCTGGACGAGGAGGCGTCTCGGCTCCACGTCGAGCTCCCGGGGGGTCCCATTGACGACGAACGAGATGTGTTCGCTCACGGGCGTGCACCTCCTGCGGCGGGTGCGACGAGCCGGCCCTTGGGCCCGCTTCGAACGCCCGCGTACCAACCCTCCGAGTCTCGCCACCAGCGGCTGCGGGTCGTGGTGGAGAGGAGATGGATGGTGGCACCGCGAGACGCGGGAATCAAGTCGCCTCGTCGTCTCGCGGTGGGGCGGTCGGTGGTGTTGCCACTGGCGGCAGGTCGAACGCGCCGAACGCGGCTGCACGGCTGCTGACGGCGCGTGGATCGAGAGCCGCCAGCCGCTCCTCTGGCGGTCCCTCCGCGAGGCGGACCGCCCGGCCGAGGACCTCGAGCTTGGCCACGGCCGCCGGCCAGTCGAGGGCCGCCAGCGAGGAGGCCGTCGCGAGGCCCACCCGGCCGGGCCCGCGCCCCTGCGTCGAGGCGGCGTAGCCGGCGGCCCACAGGAGCAGCTCCGGTCCGTCGTTCGTGTCCGGTCCGGGCGGCAACGCCCCGCACACGACCCCGGACTCGCCCGGCGTGACCGCCACGAGCTTCCAGTTGTCCGGTCCGGCGATGAGGTCGACCGCCAGGCTGGCGTACGGCGCGGCCAGGATCGACGCGATGCCGGCCTCGTGGGCCGAGCCGCCGGTGATCGCCAGCGAGGCGTGGGTGCCGACGACCCCGTCGAGCAGTCGGAGGTGCGCCTCGCGGAACAGGCCGCGCTCCGCCTCGTCCGTGCCGATCGCCACGGCGGCCGGCTCGTGGACCTCGACGAGCGGGCAACCGGCTGCCGCGAGGTCCCGTAGCAGCACGTTGAGCCGGCTCGCGTGGGCGAGCGTCGCTGCCGCGCGATCCGCGCGACCGGCGGCCGGGCTTCCGTTCGGCCGATCGTGTACGGCCCGACCAGCGCCTGCTTGACCGCCCGGTCGGTGAGGCTGGCGGTCGCCTGCCACTCTGCCGGCGAGACCGGGCCGGGGCGAAGGCCACCGTCGCTGACCGGCTCGATGCCTGCCGTCTCCTGCGCTCGGACCGCGATCTCGACCAGCTCCGTGACCGGGGCACCCGCGTCCGCCACGGGACGAGGCAGCGATCCGAGGAGCGTGGCGAACATCGGGTCTCCGAAAGCCAGGCGGGGCGCCCATCTTGGCACAGGCAGATGAGCCGATCGCTGGTGCCGGCCGGCGCGTTCATCGCCGGTCGGCGCCGACGTCGTTGGTACGATGACGACGCCCGAGACCTTCCGGCGGGGGTCCGCGATCGAGGGGAGTGGACGATCGGCATGCGCAGCGACGTTCGGGCGATCCTCGCACGCTACGTCCCGATCCTGACGTGGCTGCCGCGCTACGACCGGGCCGACCTGCGGTTCGACGCGATCGCCGGGCTCGTCGGCTGGGGCGTGATGGTCCCGATCGCGATGGCCTACGCCGCGCTGGCCGGGATGCCACCCGAGACGGGGCTCGTCACCGCGTTCGCCGCCCTCGCCGTCTACGCCGTGTTCGGAACGTCCCGGCATCTCAAGGTCACGGCCAGCTCGACCGTGGCGATCATGTCTGCGTCGGTCGTCACGGCACTGGCCGGCGGAGACCCCGCGAAGATCGTCGGTCTCAGTGCGGCGCTGGCCCTGATCGTCGGCGTGATCCTCGTCGTTGCGGGCGCCGCCCGGCTCGGGTTCCTGTCTCAGTTCCTGGCCGCGTCGGTGGTCACGGGGTTCGTCATGGGCCTGGCCGTGGTGATCACGATCGGCCAGATCCCGGACCTGCTCGGGATCCCATCGGTGAGTGGCCCGATCGTCGAGCGCCTGATCGAGATCGCCGGGACCCTCGGGCTCCTCGAGCCGTACGCGGCGGCGCTCGGGATCGGATCGGTCGTCGGGATCCTCGTCCTGCGATGGGTCGCCCCGCGCGTGCCCGGCGCGCTCGTCGCCCTGGTCGTCGGGATCGTTTTGTCGACCGCCCTGGACCTCCCGGCCAAGGGCGTCGAGGTCGTCGGCGATGTGGCGACCGGGATCCCGCTGCCGGGGATCCCGCCCGTGCCGCTCGGCGACCTGGTCTTCCTCATCGCCGGAGCCGCCGGGATCGTCTTCCTGGCCCTGGCCGAGTCGATCGGGGCGGCCCGCGCATTCGGGATCCGCCACGGATACGAGATCGATCCCGACCAGGAGCTGGTCGCGCTCGGTGCGTCGAACATGGCGGCCGGGCTGTTCGGTGGGTTCGCCGTCGATGCCAGCTTGAGCCAGTCCGCCACCGGCGAGGCCGCCGGGACCCGGACCCAACTGTCGTCGCTGATCGCCGCCGGCCTGATCCTGGCGACGGCCATCGTCCTTGCGCCGCTGTTTGCCAACCTGCCGTTGTGCGTCCTGTCGGCGATCGTGATCACGTCGGTCCTCGGCCTGGTCGATATCGCCGAGCTTCGCCGCTACTTCGCCTGGAAGCGCACCGACTTCCTGCTGGCGATGACGGCCCTCGCCGGTGTCGTCTTCACGACTGCCCTGACCGGGATGGCGATCGCCGTCGCCCTGTCGCTGCTCGCGATCCTGTACCAGGCCAGCCGGCCGTACATCGCCGTGCTCGGCCGGATCCCCGGCGACCCGCCGGTCTTCGCCGACGCGGAGCGGCATCCGACTGCCGAGCCGGTCCCCGGCTTCCTCCTGGTCCGGCCCAACGTCCCGCTGACGTTCGTCAACGCCGACGTGGCGAAGGACCAGATCATGGCCCTGGTCCGCGGCCAGGCTGCGGCGCCGGCGGTCCTCGTCGTCGACCTCGGTGCGACCGCAGATTTCGACGTCGCCACGACCGACATGTTCGCGGCACTCCACGCCGACCTGGGCGACCACGGGATCGAGCTACGCCTGTCGCAGGTCCGCGGTCCGGTCCGGGACCGGATGCGCAGGACAGGGTTGATGGCGACGATCGGCGAGGAGCGGTGCTACCTGTCGGACGAGGCCGCGGTCGCGATCCCGCCGCCCGCCCGCCCGCCAGACGACGCGAGCCTCCCTCAGCCTGTGCCCGGTGGCGAGCCTCCACCCGACGTCGGTGACTCGACCACGACCGACGCCGATGCCGACGGAGCCGGACCGACGTAGCCCTGCCGCTCGTTCGTGCCGAACGCCACTCCGGCGACGACGGCGACCCCGACCACCACCAGCCCGATCACGATCACATAGCCGGGCGCCGTCGCCACCCCGGCCGGCGCGATCCCGCCCCCCGCCGCCGGTCGCTGCCAGAGTGACGACAACGTCGGGATCCGGGTCGGCGGCACGAGCGCCCCGAGCCACAGCCCGGCCGCCAGCCCGCCCAGGTGCGCGGCGTTGTCGATCGATCCGCCGGAGGCGAAGCCGAACAGGATGTTGATGACGATGAGGAACATCAGCTGGCTGACCAGCGCGCGGCTCTGGCGGTCGACCGGGTGGTGGATCCGGCCGGCGGCGAGGAGGACGCCGAAGAGCCCGAAGATCGCGCCGGACGCGCCGACCGACGGGACGTCGCCGCCGAACACGAAGCTCGCCGTCGAGCCGGCGGCCGCGCACGCGAGGTAGAACGCCAGGAACCGCATCGGACCGTACCAGCGCTCGACCACCGTCCCGGCCAGGTACAGCGCATACATGTTGAAGAACAGGTGAAGGATGTCGCCGTGGAGGAGCGTGACCGACCACAGCCGCCAGTACTCCCCCGCTGCCACCGCCGGCTTGTCGAGCTGGAGCCAGTCGTACAGGACGGCCCCTTCGCTCGAGAACAGCGCCGTCAGCGACACGATCGAGGTGATCGCGACGATGAGGAGCGTCAGCGTGATCGCCGGCGCATCGCCACGAGCTCGCGCGAAGTAGCGCCCCGAGGCCCGGGTGTTCCCGGTCTCCTTGCTCAGCCAGCCGAGCCGGTTGGCGATCTCGGCCTTGTCCTCGGCGGGCGCGCGCCGGTCCGCCTCCCGATACGCGATGAGCGCGCCGTTGAGGTCGCCGTCACGGACCCGGGCTGCCGCCACGTTGCGCCAGGCCGCATAGGTTGACGGCGTCTCGGGCAGGCTGAGCACCGCCGACCAGCTCTGGACCGCGGCCGCTTCGTCGTTCAGCCGGTAATGCGCCTCGCCGAGGCCGAGCAGCGCCGCGGCGGTGATGGCGGGATCGTCGAAGCCGACGACACGGGAGAAGTGGGCCCCGGCGTCGGCGAACTCTCCGGCCGCGAGCAGGTCGCCGCCCCGCTCCAGCAGCGACAGCGCCGCGTCACGGCTGAGCCGGCCGGTTACGCTCGGGTTCGGTGACGGGGGCGGCGGCGGAGCGTCGTCCATCGACCGGACGATACTAGACTTGCCGGCATGTGCGGACGGTTCACGCAGGAGCGGCCGGCATCCGACCTGGCCGAGATCTTCGGCGCGGAGCCGCTCGTCGACGACCCCGGCGGCCACTACAACGTCGCCCCCACGGACGAGGCACTGGTCGTCGTCCAGCGGGACGACCGCCGGGCGGTCACGGCGTACCGCTGGGGGCTGATCCCGCACTGGGCGACGGCCGCCAAGGTCGGGTCGCGGATGATCAACGCGCGGGCCGAGACGATCACGGCCAGCCCGGCCTTCCGCGACGCGTTCTCGCGGAAGCGTTGCCTCGTGCCGGTCGATTCCTTCTACGAGTGGAAGCGGGACGGCACCGTCCGCCAGCCGTACCGCATCGTCCGGCGGGATGGACGGCCGCTCGCGCTGGCCGGGCTGTGGGCCGGCTGGCGCGACCCGGCCGATGGGTCCGTGCGGCGCACCTTCTCGATCGTGACCACGACCCCGAGCGAGGCGATCGCCGGCCTGCACGACCGGATGCCGGTCGTCATCGACGAGGACGCATGGGATCGCTGGCTGGATCCGCGTCCGGCCGATCCGGGCGAGCTGCTGGGGCTGCTGGTCCCGAGCGAGGCCGATCTCGAGGTCTATCCCGTCGAGCGACTCGTCAACGACGTCCGTCGCGACGGCCCGGAGCTGATCGCCCGGCTGGCCTGACCCCGGCTGACCGGACCACGGCCGGCGTCAGTCGGCCGGGACTTCCGTCCAGCCGTCGGCGGCCAGCGAGCCGCGGAACGCCTCGTCCGGCGCCGCTCCGTCGTCCAGCGCGGCCGCGAACCGCCCGACCACCGCGGCGAAGGCGCCATCCGGGTCGGCCGGTGGCGCCTCCATCACCGTGGCGTCCGGCGGGATCGCGTCAATCACGGTCGTCCCGGAGGCGGTCACCAGAACGAGACGAGCCGAGCCCCAGCGCGCCGCGTCGACCGCGACGGCAACGACCTCCGGGGAGGACGGCTCGGCGACGACGACGACCCGGTAGTCCGTCAGGTAGCGGAGCCCGAGCTCCACGTCGGCCGCGTCCAGCGACGGTGCAGGGGTCGTGGAGGTCTCTGGAGCGATCGTCGCCACCCCGTTCCTGGTGCCGTCGGGCTCGTCGGCGTCCTCCTCGGTGTCGTCATCCGGCCGGGGCAGCTCCTCGAGCGGTGTCGCCCGCGCGGGATCGCGCAGGACCGCGACGTGGCCGACGCCCGAACGGGCGAGATCGAGCAGGACCGCGTCCGCCGCCGGGTCGGCGCCCAGGCGACCGATGAGCTGGACGTCGCGGCCCCCGCCGGCCGCCGCGGTGGCAACCCTCGATGGCATCCCGCCGGCGACGATCCTGCCGTCCCGGAGCAAGGCGGTGGGCGACCCGATGACGACGATCATGCGCGCCAGCGTACGCGGGGCGTCGCCGGCTGTGTCAGCCCGGGCCCGACCCGCTCTTCCCGTCATCGGTGCCACTGCCGTCGTCGCTGCCCCCGCCGCGGCCACCCCCGCTGTCGCTGCTCCCCGGGCCGCTGTTGCCGCCATCCGAACCGCCTCCACCACCCGGACCGCTGTTGGATCCGCCGCCGTGGTCGTCCGTGCCGGCCGGCGCAGCCGTTCCCCGGCCGCCAGATCCGCCGCCTGGTGCAGCCGTGTCTCCGGCCTCCGGCGTCTCGGTCGGCTCGGGGGTCTCACTCGGCTCGGCGGTTGCTGCCGTCGGGCTCGGGATCGGCGTCGGCTGTTGGGTCGGTGACGGTGGTGCGGGCTGGAGCGACGGGACGGGCGACGGCCGGGCCTGCAACAGCCCGCCGACCGTCACCGCCGTGGCCGTCGTGAGAGCGCCGACACCGAGCACGACGATCAGCACGAACGCGAGCGCCTGCGCACGAACCGCCATCGGCCGGCCGCCGCCGGTCGTGATGCCCCACGCGTCCCGGAACGCGAGCACGAAGGCCGCGATCGGTCCGCCGCGCTGGCGGCTCGGTCGGACGACCAGCTTCGGTGCCGGCTCGGCAGCGATCGCGGCCATGACCCGATCCTCGAAGCCGTCGGTCGGGCCGACCGCGTCCGCGGCCAGCGCCTCGAGGTCGCGAGCGATGCCGAGCGCGCGTGCGAGATCCGCGTCAGTCGGCTGGGCGTCGCCGGGCGCCCCGCTCGTCCGGAGCTCCGCCGGATCGAAGCGGCGGGCCGGGCCGGTCATGCCGAGCCTCCGGGCTCGATGCCCTCGCGGAGCCGGAGGAGGCCGCGTCGGAGCTGCGTCTTCACGGTGCTCGAGCGGACGTTCCGTCTGGCGGGCGATCTCCTCGAGCGACAGCTCGCCGAAGAAGCGGAGCGTCACGACCTCACGATACGGATCCGGCAACGCGGCGACGGCATCCCGGAGCTCCCCGGCACGCTCACCGCGGACGGCGAGTGCCGCCGGGTCCGTGCGCGGGGCAGCGGCAACGGACTGGGCTGCGAGCGCGGCAGCCGCCGGATCCGGACGATCGGCGGGTCCCGGCGACGTTGGGTCGATCCAGGTCACCGCCTGGCGCCGGCCGGCCTGGCGCAGCGCGATGCGAATGGCGATCCTGGTCAGCCAGGCTCCGAACGGGCCGTCGCCGCGCCACCCGGCGAGCGAGCGATACGCGGTCACGAATGCCTCCTGGGCGGCATCCTCGGCGTCGTGCAGGTCTCCGAGCACGCGGTGGCAGGCGCGGACGAGCGCCGCGGATTCGCGCTCGACGAGCTGTCGGTAGGCATCACGGTCGCCGGCCAGCACGGCATCCACGATCGCCCGGTCGTCGAGCGGGGCGGGCGGCTCGCTGATGAACGACGCGAGATGGATGGACGGATCCTCCGGCGCCGGCCCGTCGTCCGAGCCGGACGCCGAGGATCGGCTCGCCTCCATGTTGACGGAGGAAGAGCCGATCCATCGGCCGGTGATCCGCTCGGCCACGCCCGGCCGGTGTTCCCGTCGTGCTCGTCAGTCGTCGCCGCCACCGTGGCCGCTGTCGTCGCCGCCACCGGGACCGCTGTTCGCCGCCGTGCGCCGCCGGTGCCGCTGTTGTCGCCGCCGCCCGAGCCGCTGTCGTCGCCACCCCGGGCCGCTGTTGTCGCCGCCGTGGTCGTCGGTCGGCTCGGCGGTCTCGTCGGCGTCGCCCGGGCCGTCGTTGCCGTGGTCGTCGGTCGCGTCCGGGCCGTCGTTGCCGTGATCGTCCGTGGCGTCGGGGCCGTCGTCCGCGCCGTCTTGGCCGCTGTTGGCGCCGTGGTCGTCGGTCGGCTCGGCGGTCTCGGCTGGCTCGGCCGTCTCGGCGGGCTCGGCCGTCTCCGTGCGGGCTCGGCGTCTCGTCGGCTCGGCCGTCTCCGTGGGCTCGGCCGTCTCGCTCGGCTCGGCGGTCTCGGTGGGGCTCAGGGCGGCCGGCGTGGCAGATCCGGGCGCGCCGAGGATGCCGTTGGCCGCGAACGCGGCCCCGCCGACCAGGAACAGGCACACCAGTGCGACCACCAGGCTGCGAACCGCTCGGACATCGTTGCGCATCGTCGAAATTCTCCCGTGGGCGCCGGCACCACGACCGGCCGCTACTCCACTGAGACGACGCGCCGAAGAAAGGTTTCAGGCCGTGAGCGTGTCAGCTTTCCGAGACGTCTCCCGGGTCGGCCGGGGAGTCGTCGCCGGTGACCACGTCCCCGGGTTCCTCGGCGCCGGCGGTCGGGCCTGCGTCGTCGCCCTCGTCGACCGGGCCGGGCGCCTCCGCGATGGGCGCCTGGACCTCGTCGACCTCGTCCCGCTCGATGACGATCCGGCCGAGACCCGCCGCCTCGAGATCCTGACCGAACGCGTCGACGTCGCCGACGAGGACGATCGAGGCGTCGCTGACGTGGAGATTGGTGGTCGCGGCCGCGGAGACTGCGTCCGCGTCGACCGCCTCGATCCGGGATCGGTAGGTCACCAGCTCCTCGACGCCGAGGCCATGGACTGCCAGGCTCCCGAGCGCACCGACGACTGCGCCCGCCGTCTCGAAGCGCAACGGGAAGACGCCGACGAGGAAATCGCGTGCGGCGGCGAGCTCCGAGGGGTCGACCGGCGCCTCGCGGATCCGGTCGAGCTCGGCGAGCGTGTCGACGATCGCCGGGACGGTCACCTCGGTGTTGACGGCGGCGCGTGCGGCGAAGGGACCCGCCCCGCGGCGCATGTCGAACCCGGCGCCAGCCCCGTAGGTGTACCCCTTCTCCTCGCGGAGCTTCATGTTCAGGCGGGAGTTGAACAACCCGCCGAGGATGGCGCCCATGACCGATACGGCGTGAAAGTCGGGCGTTCGTCGCGGCAAGCCGCGATGCCCGACGCGGATCTCGGTCTGGACCGAGCCGGGACGGTGGACCACGTGGACGAGCCGGCCGACCGAGGTGCCGGTATCGACGATCGATGCCGCCGGTTCCCCCTCACGGCCCGCGCCGTCCCAGCCGGCGAACAGGCGCTCCGCGATCCGCACCACGTCCTGGCCGCCGAGATCGCCACCGACGATCAGCGTCGCACGCGACGGATGGAGCGTCGCCTCGTAGGTCGCGCGGAGCTGGTCCGGCGTCAGCCCCTCGACCGTCTCGCGGATGCCGCCCGAAGGCCGGTGGTAGGGCGCCTCGGGCGCGTAGATCGTGCCGACGAATGCCTCCTCGACCCGCCTGCGGGGGTCGGCCTTGGCCTGCAGCAGGTCGTTGAGCCGCTCATCACGGAGCCGCTCGACTTCGGCGGCCGGGAAGGTCGGGCGCAGGAGCACCTCGGCCACCAGGTCCAGGGCCGGCGCCAGCCGGTCGGAGGGAACGTCGACGCCGACCGTCAGGGCGTCCCAGCCGGCCTCGGCGTGGAGCGAGGCGCCAAGCCGTTCCGCGGCCTCGACCAGCGCGATCGCGTCGTACCGATCGGTGCCCTCGGTCAGCGCCCGGGCGGCCAGCACGGTCGCACCGGCCCGGGCGTGCGGCTCCTCGACGGCTCCGCCCACGACGACCATCGATGCCGAGATCAGCGGACGGCCCGGGAGGTCGACGACGAGGACCGTGAGTCCATTGGCCAGGACATGACGGCTGACGGCCGGGAAGTCGTACGCGCGGGGCGAGCCCGACGAGGGCCGCTCGGCGACGACCGGCCCGTCGCGGTGCGGATCGACGGTCGAGCTCATGCGGCCACCCCCTCGGCGTCGTCGGCCTCGGCCGTCTCGTCGGCCGGCAGCGTGACGTCGTCGGCGCTCGAGCCCTCCGGCAGGTAGGTCAGGACGAGCCGGTTGTCCGGTCGGAACACGGCGGCCGCGACGTCGCGGATCGCCTCGGGCGTGACCGCCAGGTAGCGCGGCAGCATCCGGTTGATGAGTCCCGGATCGTCGAACAGGGTGGAATACATCGACAGCCGGTCCGCCCGCTCCTCGACCCGCTGGAGCGCACCCAAGCTCGTCCGCCTCGGTCAGCGCCTTGGCGCGGGCCAGCTCGTCGTCGCTGACCAGCTCGGTCGTGAGCCGCTCGAGCTCCTCGATCAGGGCCGCCTCCACGCGTGCCACCGACACTCCGGGCCGGACCGTCGCCCAGCCCGTCGTGATCGACCCGCCGCCGATGAAGCCGAGCGTGAACAGGGCGACGTCCTGGGCGATCCGCTCCTCGCGGACCAGACGGCGGTTGAGCCGGCTGCCCTTGCCGCCCGACAGGATCTGGCCGGCGAGGTCGAGTGCATCGAGCCGGACGTCGCCGAAGACCGGGGAGCGGAAGCCGAGGTGGACGCGTGGCAGCGGGACGCGGTCGAAGACCGTCTCGCGGACGCTCCCCACCGAGCGTCGGCGGCAACGTCAGGTCGCCCAGCGCCGGGATGTCCGGGTTGGCCGGGATGCCGCCGAAATATCGCTCGGCGCCGGCCAGGACGGCCGCAGTCTCGACGTCGCCGACGACCGACAGCACCGCGTTGTTCGGCGCGTAGTAGGTGCGGAAGAACGCGCTGACGTCCTCGAGCGAGGCCGCGTCGAGATCGTCCATCGAGCCGATCGTCGAGTGGTGATAGGGGTGCCCCTCCGGGAACAGGTGGCCCTGGAGCTTCTCCTGGAACGAGCCGTACGGCCGGTTGTCGTACGACCAGCGCTTCTCGTTCTTCACCACCTCGCGCTGGTTGTCCAGGTTCTCCTGGCTCAGGGCGTCGAGCAGGGTGGCCATCCGGTCCGCCTCGAGCCACAGCGCCAGGTCGAGCTGATGGGCCGGCAGCGTCTCGAAGTAGTTCGTCCGATCGAGCCAGGTCGAGCCGTTCATCGTCCCGCCGGCGGCCTGGACCAGCGCGATGTGCTCGGCCTTGGCCACGTGACGGCTCCCCTGGAACATCACGTGCTCGAAGAGGTGCGCGAAGCCGGTCTTGCCCGCCACCTCGTGCTTGGAGCCGACGTCGTACCAGAGGTTGACCGCGACGACCGGTGCGAGATGGTCCTCGGCGACGACGACGCGCAGGCCGTTGGCAAGACGCTGGTCGCTGAATGCGACCTCGGGGACGGGCGTGGGCACGCGTGACCTCAGGGTTCGGGCGGCGACGGCCGCGGCTGATCCATTCGAACGATCGTAGCGCCTCAGACCGGCAGGAGGACGAAGGCGACAGCGACTGCTGCAGCGATCGCGCCAGATGCGCAATCCTCGGCGGATTCCGGTCCCGCTTTGTAGACTCGCTTTGATGATGCTTCAGTTCACGATCCGGCGCGTTGCAGCGCCGGCCGTCATCGCGGTCGTGCTCGCCGTCGTCGCTCCCGGTGCTCGTCCTCGCCCACGCCCAGCTCGACACCCCGACGCCGGCCAACGGGTCGACCGTGACCGCGCCGGTCACCGAGGTGTCCGGCACGTTCACCCAACGCGTCAAGTTCGACGGTAGCTCGCTCGTGGTGAAGCTCGTCGGGGGCGGCACGGTCGCCCAGGGTCGCCCCGAGCCGAACGACAACAAGCGGATGGTCGCGACGCCCGACACGCCGCTGGGACCCGGCTCGTACCTCGTCGAATGGACGACCATCTCGGCCGACGACGGTGAGCTGGCTCGGGGAACGTGGACGTTCATCGTGGCCCCGGCTCCGACACCTCGCCCGACGCCGGTCGCGACGGCCGCTCCGAGCACGCCGGTCGTGACGGCCGCTCCGAGCACGCCGGTCGTGACGGCCGCTCCAAGTGCGACGGCCGCTCCAAGCGCGACGGCCGCTCCAAGCGCAGCCCCGACGCCGGTGCCGTCGGCCGATGGCGGGACACGGGGAGTGGCAGCGACGTGATCCTGCCGATCGTCGTCGCGCTCATCGTGCTCGGGGCCGGCGCGGCCTACCTCTTCAGTCGACGCGACCGCCCGGCCGCCGGCGCGTGACACGACGCCGGGGCCGGCTCGTCGCCGGTCGTGCCAGTGCGGCGCTCGGTCTTGCCCTCGGCCTCGCCGCGACGCTCCCGGCTGCGGTCGCGGCCCATTCGCTCAACCCGACATACACGAGCCGGCTGCCACTGGCGGTCTACGTGGTCGGTGCCGCGATCACGGTGGCGCTGTCCTTCGCATTCGTCATCGTCCGCGACGTCCGCGCCGCTCCGCCCGACCTGACCAGCCCGGGGACCCTCCCGCCGGCCTGGCTGCGGATCGGCCTGCGCGCGATCGGTCTGCTCGGCTGGGTCTGGATCGTCGCGCAGGGCATCGCCGGCGGCGCCAGCGACGGTGAGGTCGCGACCCTGTTCCTGTGGGTCTACGGCTGGGTCGGCCTCGCGATCGTGTGCGCGCTGATCGGGCCGGCGTGGCACTTCCTCGACCCGTTCTCGACGCTCCACGACCTGGGCGCCGCCCTCCTGCGCGTCCTCCACGTCCAGGGCTGGGCGGTGGCCGACTACCCGGAGCGCCTCGGTCGCTGGCCGGCGACGATCGGCTTCCTGGTCTTCGTCTGGCTCGAGCTGGTCATCCAGGCCGGGCCGTCAACCCTGTTCGTGGTGCTCGTCGGGTACACCGCCTACACGCTCGCGATGATGGCCCAGTTCGGCCGGGACGAGTGGCGCTCGCACGGGGAGACGTTCACGGTCTGGTTCCGCTTCCTGGGTCGGCTGGCGTGGTTCCGCCTCGTCGACGAGGAGGGCCGGGTCCACCGCCGAACCTTCGGCAGCGGCCTGCTCGAGCCCGGCTGGTCGAGCGCCGACGTCACGCTCGCGGCGTTCGGCGTGTCGTCGATCATCTTCGACGGGCTGTCGCAGACCCAGCAGTTCTTCGACGTGTTCGGTGCGCCGGGCATCCTCGAGCGGACGGCGATCCTCCTCGCGTTCATGGGCGTCGTCGTGCTGCTTGCCTTCGGCGTGGCCCGCACCGTCGGCCTCGGTGCGATCGGGGCCGGGCTGCTGCCCATCGCGGTCGGCTACCTGATGGCCCATTACCTGACCTACCTGCTGATCGACGGGCAGCGGATCCTCATCGCGATCTCCGACCCGTTCCAGAAGGGCTGGGACGTCTTCGGCACGGCGTTCCACGAGCCGTCCGGTGCGTTCCTCCCGCCCGGTCTCGTCTGGACGGTCCAGCTGGCGGCCGTCGTCGGCGGGCACATGCTCGGGCGCCTGGGGCGGCCACGTCGTCGCGGCTGCCGACGCCCCGCAAGGCATCAGCGCCCCGGCCCTGCGACGCAGGCAGCTGCCGCTGGCGGTCGTCATGGTCAGCCTCACGACCCTGACGTTGTGGTCGCTCGGCCAGGCCATCGTGGTGTCGACGACCGCTGGGACCTGAGGGAGCGGTCCCGGCGAACGCGCCGGCGCTGCAGACCCCCGCCCTGCTCCCGCATCCCCGCGATGCGATGGAGGGTCGTTCGACCGTCAGGCCGGAACGGCCGACCGTGCGCGATGGTGGTCGGGTTCGGGTACCCACTCGGCCAGCGACCGGACGTAGGCCAGCTGCGCGACGATCGCCGGGTCGAGAGCCTCGGCGGCGGCGACGGCCGTCTCCATCGCCGTCAGGCACAGGATCCCCTCGGCGGTCGCAGCGTGGCGGATGTCGGCCGCATCGCGGACGGCTCCCGACCGCGGCGTCGGCGTGTTGACGACCAGCCGGACCTCGCCCGAGGCGATCAGGTCCAGGATCGCGACCTCGCCAGCGGACTCGTCCGCCGCCTCGCCGAGCTTGGCCACCGGCCGGGCCTCGTAACCGGCTTCGGCGAGCGCGGCACGCGTCCCAGGCGTGGCGGCGAAGCGGTAGCCGCCAGCGGCCAGGGCATCGGCCAGACGACCGAGGGTGCCCTTGTCGCGGTCGGCGATCGACAGGAGGGCGAGGGCGCCGTCGGCCCCGGGTCGCGGCGGGACGAGCGCGGCGCCCAGGAGCGCCTTGGCCAGGGCGACCCGGGGGTCCTCGGCGATCCCGATGACCTCTCCGGTCGACTGCATGCCCGGCCCGACGGACGGGTCGACGCCACGCAGCTTGGCGGTGGAGAACGCCGGCGCCTTGACCGCGACGAACGGCGGTGGCGCCAGGAGGCCGCCGGGCCAGCCGAGCTCCGCGAGCGTCGCACCGAGCGAGATCCGGACCGCGAGATCGACCATCGGGACGCCGGTGACCTTCGACAGGAACGGCACGGTCCGCGACGCCCGCGGATTGACCTCGATGAGGTAGACGCCGTCGTCGCGGACGATGAACTGGGCGTTGCACAGTCCGCGCACCCCGAGCTCCAGGACGATGCGCTCCATGGTCGCCACGATCAGCGCCTGGTCGCCCTCGCCGACCGTCTGCGGCGGGAACATCCCGACCGAGTCGCCGGAGTGGACGCCGGCCCGCTCGACGTGCTCGAGCAGGCCGGGGATGAGGACCCGCTCCCCGTCCGAGACGGCGTCGACGTCGACCTCGACGCCTTCCAGGTAGCGGTCGATGCGGACGGGACGATCGGGATCGACGACGGTCGCCGCGGCGAGCTGACGGGCGAGATCCGAGGGCGAGTAGCAGAAGTCGATGGCGAGCCCGCCGATGACGAACGACGGCCGCACGATGACCGGGTAGCCGATCCGCTCGGCGAGCGTCAGCGCTTCCTCGACGCTGTGGGCCATGCCCGCCGTCGGGTTGCGGGATCCCGAGCCGGTCGAGCAGGGCCGAGAAGCGCGTCCGATCCTCGGCCTGGTCGATGGCCTCGAGGTTCGAGCCGAGCAGCGGCACGCCGCCGGCCGCCAGCGGCGCGGCGAGGTTGAGCGGCGTCTGGCCACCGTACGCGACGACGGCCGGCAGCGGCTCCGCGCCGGGAGGCGTCTCGGCATCGATCACGCCCCGGACGCTCTCCGGATCGAGCGGCTCGAAGTAGAGGCGGGACGAGGCATCGAAGTCGGTCGACACCGTTTCCGGGTTCGAGTTGATCATGACCGCGCTCCAGCCCGCCTTCCGGAGCGTGTCGGCGGCCTGGACCGCGCAGTAGTCGAACTCGATCCCCTGCCCGATCCGGACCGGCCCGGAGCCGATGACGAGGGCCGCCGGGCGCTCGACCTCGGCCGCCTCCGGCGTCGACCCGGCCGCGGCGTAGGTCGAATAGAAGTACGGCGTCTCGGCCGCGAACTCCGCGGCGCACGTGTCGACCATCGCGTAGCCGGGGCGCAGGCCGAGCGCCAGGCGCGCCGCGCGGATCTCGTCCGCGGTCGTGCCGGCCAGGTCGGCCAGCTCGCGGTCGCCGAAGCCGGCCCGCTTGACCGTGGCCAGCAGCTCGGCGGCCTCCGGATCGGCCGGATCGCCGATCCGCGCGCCGATCGCCGCGACGTCGGCCTCGAGCGCCACGTTGCGCCCGAGCTCGGACAGGAACCAGGCGGCGATCCCGGTCGCCTCGCCGACGACGGCCTGCGGCACGCCACGCCGGAGCAGCCCGAGAAGCCGCCACAGGCGGCTGTCGGACGGGTGCCAGGAAGCGCCGCAGGACGACGGGTGCGGCGGTGCGCTGGGCGTGCCGGGTCGACTCGCAGGCCTGGCCGGCCTCGTCGACCCAGCGGATCGGTTCGTCCTCGTCGAGGTCGCCGGCATACACGCCAGCGAGGTAGTCGAACGCGGGGCGCCACGAGGGATCCTCGGCCAGCGGCCCGACGCCGGCCTGCTCGAGCCCGCGGAGGGCCTTGTTGAGCGCCGAGCCGAAGGTGCGGTCGATGGCCATGACCTCGCCGGTCGCCTTCATCTGGCTGCCGAGCGTCCGGTCGGCGCCGGGGAACTTGTCGAACGGGAAGCGCGGCAGCTTGACCACGACGTAGTCGAGCGCGGGCTCGAACGCGGCCACGGTCGTGCCCGTCACGACGTTCGGGATCTCGGCCAGGCGCCGTCCGACGGCGATCTGGGCGGCGACCCGGGCGATCGGGTAGCCGGTCGCCTTGGAGGCCAGCGCCGACGAGCGCGAGACCCGCGGGTTGACCTCGATCACGGCGTAGTCGGTCGAGTCCGGCGACAGCGCGAACTGGACGTTGCAGCCACCCTCGACGCCGAGGGCCCGGATGATCGCGAGGGCCGCGCTGCGCAGCCGCTGGTGGACGGCGTCGGTCAGGGTCTGGACCGGCGCGACGACGATCGAGTCGCCGGTGTGGACGCCCAGCGGATCGACGTTCTCCATCGAGCACACGGCGATGCAGGTGTCGTCCGCGTCGCGCATGACCTCGTACTCGATCTCCTGCCACCCGACGAGACAGCGTTCGACCATGACCTGGCCGATCGGGCTGGCGCGCAGCCCGGCCCGGATCCGCTCCCGGTACGCGGGCTCGGTCTCGACGATCCCGCCGCCGGTGCCACCGAGCGTGAAGGCCGGACGCACGATGGCCGGCAAGCCGATCGTCTCCAGGGCCGCGTCGGACGAGGCCTGCCGATCGGCCGGCGTTGCGCCCCCGACGATCGCGCTCGGCGCGTACGGCTGGCCGATCCGCTCGAGCAGGTCGCGGAACGCCTCGCGGTCCTCGGCCATCCGGATCGCCTCGAGCGGCGTGCCCAGCAGCCGGATCGGGTGACGCTCGAACACGCCCGCGTCGGCCATCGCGGTCGCGAGGTTGAGCGCGGTCTGGCCGCCCAGCCCGGCGAGCAGGCCGTCGGGCCGTTCGCGCGCGATGACGGCCTCGACCGCCTCGACGGTCAGCGGCTCGAGGTAGATCGCGTCGGCGACCGACGGGTCGGTCATGATCGTGGCGGGGTTGGAGTTGACCAGGATCGTCCGGATGCCCTCGCCCCGGAGCGCGCGACAGGCCTGCGTGCCGGCGTAGTCGAACTCGGCCGCCTGGCCGATGACGACCGGGCCCGAGCCCAGGATCAGGACCGACTCGGGCTTCGGCCCGGGCGAGCTCACGCCTTCGCACCCGCCGCGGCGGCGACGAACCGGTCGAACACCGCCAGCGCATCGAGCGGGCCCGGGTGCCCCTTCGGGGTGGTACTGGACGGTCTCGATCGGCAGCTCGCGGTGGCGCAGGCCCTCGACCGAGCCGTCGTTGAGGTTGACCTGGCTGACCTGGAAGCCCGACCGCGATGGCAACGAGTCGCCGACGACCTGGACCTCGTGGTTCTGGGCGGTGACCTGGACGACATCCATCTCGAGGTCGCGGACCGGGTGGTTCGCCCCGTGGTGGCCGAACCGCAGCCGGGTCGTCTCGGCCCCGGCCGCGCGTCCGACGATCTGGTGGCCGAGGCAGATCCCGAGCAGCGGCCGGCCGTCGTCGATGATCGCCTTTGCCAGCGCGACGGGGCCGTCGAGCCGGGCCGGATCTCCGGGGCCGGGCGACAGGATCAGGCCGTCGATGTCGCGGGCGAGGGCGACCGACGCTCGAGATCGTGTGCGGCAGGACCCGGACCCGGGCGCCGCGGCGGCGCATCGCCAGGACGATGTTCGACTTGAGCCCGAAGTCCACGATCCCGATCAGTGGACCGCCGTCCTCTTCTCGCCCGATGTCGACGATCGACGACGGCGACACCTGGCCGACGAAATCCTGGTCCTCCCACCGGGTGACGGCCCCGGCGGCCCGCACGGCGGCGGGTCGGTCGATCTCGCCGGGCGCCGTCATCATGCCGCGCATGCAGCCGTTCGAACGGAGGTGCCGCGCGAGCGCGCGGGTGTCGACGCCGGCGATCGCGGGGATCGCCCTCGTCCCGCAGGAGCGCCGCCAGCTGGCGCGCGTCGTCGAGAACGGCCGCCGTCGCGTTGGCCACCACGAGGCCACGCAGCCACGGCCGCATCGACTGGTCGTCGGCCGCCAGCGTCCGTAGTTGCCGATCAGCGGGTAGGTCATGACCACGACCTGGCCGGCATAGGACGGGTCCGTGCAGACCTCCTGGTAGCCGGTCTGGCTGGTGTTGACGACGAGGTCGCCGCCCGCGGACAGCGGAGCCCCGAAGGCGACGCCGGGGAACACCGAGCCGTCCTCGAGCGCGAGGAACGCCGGGCCGAGGCTCCCGATCCGGGGATCGACGACGGCGCTCGAGCGAGGCGCCGGTGGCAGGGTCGGGGCGATCACACGGCCTCGGATACAACGAACCCACCGGCCTCGAGGGCGCGGTGGGCGGACGCAGGCGCGGACATCGATGCCTCCTTCGCCGGCCTCACGGGACCGGTACGCCAGCCTCACAGGACCGGCCATGAAAGGACGGCGTCAGGGTAGCACCCCGGTCGTGAGGGCCGCTCGCCGAAGCGGCCGGTCGCGGACCGGATGGAAACGGCGACGGGATCCCGGTGGATCCCTCGCCGTCGAGTCGATCGAGAGCCGGCTACGGCTTGACCGCCTCCCAGTTCTCGTAGACGCCGTTGGAATCGCCGGGCGCCTTGTCGTTCTTGAAGAAGTAGAGCGGCAGGCCGTTGTAGGTGACCTGGAGCGTGCCGTCGTCCTCGCGGGTGATCGTGCCGAGCTTGCCGGTCACGCCACTGCCACCGGTCGGGGTCGCCCCGGCCGGGACCGTCAGCGCGGGCCAGGTCGCCAGGCAGCCGCCCGTGCAGGCGCTCTTGCCGCTGTCCTTCACGTCCTTGGTGAAGACGTACACGGTCATCCCGTTCGAGCCGGCGACCAGCACCGTCCCGATGCGTGCCGACCGGCTTGGCATCGACGCTGACTGCGCCGGCGGCCGCGGACGCGGGGGCCTGCGACGCCGGGGCCTGCGAGGCCGGCGCCTGCGAGGCCGGGGCCTGCGAGGCCGGCGGCCTGCGTGACGGCAGGTGCCTGCGACGCCGGACGACGGCGACGCGCCGGTCGAGCTGCAGGCGGCCACGACGGCGGCGTGGCGAGCTGGTGACGATCAGGTTCTCGAGCGCATGGGCGTCTCCTCGATGTTGTGTCCGGTGGCCCGTTGGCCCCCGACGGACGCAACTACGTCGGCTGGCCTGCGGGCGGTTTCGCTCGCCTCGACGGTCCTGCTGCCAGACCCTCGCCGGATGGCGCATCATGCGCGAGCCATGACAGCCATCGACGATGTCCTGGTCGCCGCCGGGCGAGGCTGCCGTCCAGCCGCGACGCCGGATCTGGCCGCGCTCGCGGTCGGGTTCGTCGTCGGCTTCGTGCTGGCGCTCGCGCTCGCCGCGACCGCGCTCGCTGGCATAGGACGCGCAATCACCAGGGCCGGATCCTGGACGGCGTCCGGGTCGGCGGCGTCGATCTCTCGGGCCTCGACCGCGACCAGGCGGCGGCTGCGCTCGGGACCGCCTTCGCGCCGTACTCGACGGCCGTGTCGTCGTCCGCACCAGTCCGGTGACGTCGACCGTGCCGTTCGCGTCGATCGGGCGCCGGGCTCCCGACGTCGACGGCGATGGTCGACGAGGCGATGCGAACCGGCCGGGACCGGGACGATGCTCGAGCGGGCGGTCGCCGAGGTCGCGCCTCGCCGCTCGACGGACGGACATCGCCGCCGCGCGTCGCGCTCGACCCGGCCGCCCTGAGCGCGAGCGTCCAGCGCCGCGGTCGAGCGACCCTCGACCGGAACCGGTCGACAGCCGCGATCCTCGTGACCGCCGGAGGGTTCTCATGCGCATCCCGGGCGGGCGGGCCGGACGTTCGACGCGTCGACGCCCACGGCGCTGCGCTGGCACGTCCTCCAGGAGCGAACCGACGCTCCGGCCGAGGTCGTCGTCGACGCGCCCGGGCCGAGTCCCGCCAGTCCACGGCGACGTCGAGGCGCTCGCGGCGACGGCCGGCGCGGACCGGATGATCGGCGACGTCGTCGTGCGTTCGGCAAGAAGCACTGGACGATCACGGCGGCCCGGTCCGGGGCTGGATCGGGTTCGAGACCGGCGCCGACGGGTCGTTGGCCCCACCGTCGACGAGGCGGCCATCGCCGCGTCGCTGGCCAAGGTCGCGAAGCAGGTCAGGGTCGGCCGGTGATCGGCCACGCTACCTGCAGGAACGGCCGCGGCACGATCGTCGGTGTCGTCGCCGCGAAGGACGGCCGGCAGCCTCGATGCGGCCGCCACCGCGGCTTCGATCGCCGCGGCGCTCGCCGGCCGGGCGCAACGGGACGGCAGCCGAACCGCGCCGATCACCGCGGTGACCGCGCCCGTCGCCCCGAAGGTGTCGACCGCCGACGCGATGCAGAAGGGCCCGCTGATGGTCCGCCTCGGGACCTGGAAGACGTGGTTCCCGGTCAACGACCACAACTTCTTCGGCGCGAACATCTGGGTGCCGGCGAAGATCATCGACGGGACCGTCCTCCAGCCGGGCGAGCGATTCGACTGGTGGCAGGCGGTCGAGCCGGTCACACCGCGCGTGGGTTCGGGCCCGGCGGCTTCATCGCCGGCGACCACACCGAGCCGACCGGCGCCCTCGGCGGCGGGATGTGCTCGAGCTCGACGACGCTGTTCAACGCCGCCCTGCGCGCCGGCCTCCAGATGGGCTCGCGCTCGAATCACAAGTACTACATCTACCGCTATCCGCTCGGCCTCGACGCGACGGTCTCGAAGACGCGCCGGCGGCGGCAGCCAGACGATGTCGTTCACCAACGACATGAAGACCCCGATCGTGATCCGCACCTACCGCTACCGGGCCGGCCGGCAAAGGCTGGGTCCGCTACGAGATCTGGGGCATCCCCGACGGCCGGACCGTCGAGCCTCAGCAAGCCCGCGGTCAGCAACCTCCGCAAGGCCGTCACCAACACGGTCTACGTGTCGACGCTCAAGCCCGGCGAGCGCGAGCAGACCGAGTACCCGGCCGACCGGCATGGACGTCAGTCGGTCAGTCGCGTCGTCCGCGATCGGGCCGGCCGCGTCCTCCACCGCGACACCTACCGCTCGCACTACACGCTCTGGAACGGGATCATCCAGATCGGTTCGTAGGGCGTCAGATCCAGTGGTTGACGACTTCGCTACGGTCGAGCCATGGACCACGTCGCACCTTCGATCAACCGGCTCGCGTTCTCGGCGACCGTGCACTGCCTCACCGGCTGCGCGATCGGCGAGATCCTCGGCCTCGTCATCGCCACCGCCCTGAGATGGTCGGACCTGCCCTCGATCGTCCTGTCGATCGTGCTCGCGTTCACGTTCGGCTACGCGCTGACGATCCGCCCGCTCGTTGCGGCCGGGATGGCGATCCGTGAGGCCGGGCGCCTCGCGATCGCGTCCGACACGCTATCGATCGTGACGATGGAGATCGTCGACACCGCCATCGTGCTGACGATCCCGGGCGCCATGGCCGCGGGCCTGCTCGACTCGCTGTTCTGGGGCAGCCTCGCGGTCGCGCTCGTGATCGCGGGCGTGGTCGCCTACCCGGTCAACCGCTGGCTGATCGCTCGCGGTCGGGGGCACGCCCTGGTGCACGGCCACCACTGAGACATCGAACGCCGTCGGGGCAGACTGAACGAGACGTGGAGCGACGGACGTGGTCTATAAGGGTCCCCTGCCCGATCCGGGTCCGTCACGTGATGGAGGGTCACATGCGACGACTCATCGCCCCGTTGCTGGCTTGCGCCTTGGTTCTATCCTCGGTCGGGGCCGTCTCCGCCCAGCCGGAGGAGTTCCAGTTCGATCCGGTCGCCTGCGCGATCTTTTTCGGTGGCGAGATCACGGTCGAGCCCGGGGCAGACATCGTCCTCTTCAGCGGCTGGTCGGCGGCCACCCGCGGCCAGCTCGAATCGTTCAGCCAGGCGGCCACCTGGATCCTTACGGTCAACGGACGCGCCGTCGACGTGACGCCCTACTTCGACCCGTTGACGAAGCTGGACCGGAAGTTCTGGCTGACGATCTGGCGGGTCCCCGTCGGCTCGCTGGAGCTCGGCGAGACGGTGGACCTCACGCTGGACCTCGTGCAGCCCCCAACTTCGACGGCTCTTCGTGGCCCGCCGGTCGGTGTTCAACGGCCCGCTGTCGTGCCACGTGACCGGAGCGCCGACACCCCCGGAGGAATAGGGGATCAAAGGCCCGGCTCACTGGGGGGCGAGAGCCGGGCCGACTGAGACCATATCGGCCACGTCTTGCGATGCGGCATGGCAAACGTATAAGAAGCCTGAACTCGGTCCCGTAACCGGGCGGTCAGGAGCAGGTCCCGCTCCGCGTGATGCCGTCGACCTGGAACAGGGGCAGCGCCGGGCTGGCGCTGGCCAGACTGGCGGACGGCTGCGGTCCGAGTCCAACCGCGTCGATCGCGACGACGTCGCCCTTGACCGTCCCGGCGAGCAGCGCCGCCGGCCCGACGAACACCACGCTCGTGCCGTTCTGATCCCAGTCTGACTGCTCCCGATGCGACGCCTTCGCATGGAGCGTCGTCTGGCCGCCAGCCGAGTCGACCTTGGCGACGCACGCCCAGAGCTTGAAACCGTTTCCGGCGTATCGATCCGGCGCAGCGACGACGTTCGCCAGGCCGGACCGCGTCAGCGTGAGGTAGGACCCGGCGATCGATGCAGCCGGACTGGCGACCAGGCTCGCGCTCGGCACCGCGGATCGCGTGACGGCAGCCGTGGCGGTCGGCGTCGGCGCCGTCGACGGCGCGGTTGCCGCGCCCGCACATCCCGCCAGCATCCAGGTCAGTGCCAGGACGACCGTCACTTGTCGCTTCATGGGACCTCCTCGGCAGCGGTCCCGAAGGACCGGGCGGGCCAGTCTGCCACCGAAGGAGCCGCGTGTGACCACGTACCTTCGTGCCATACGGCACGTCGATCCGATGGCACGAGACGCGGCCGAGACGGGCGTGGTGTACTCCAGTCACCCGAGTGCGCACAAGGAGGGCGATCCGATGCCTGAGAGCCAGGCCCTGAGGGACCTCAAGAAGTGCATGCGGGAGGCCAACGGCGACCCAGGCCGCATCGCGGACTGCCAGCGGGAGTTCGAGCAAGGCGGCGGCACCGTCGATGGGGGCAAGGTCTTCACCGCCCCCGACGGCAGCGCCGTGTATGTCACGGACGGAGGCAAGGTCTTCAGGCTCGATCCCGCCTAGAACGGAGCGGACTGGGATCAGGCCCGAGCGAGGCTCGCCGGCCCACCGCCTCAGGGCGTGCGGACGCGCCTGCCCGTGACGAGCATCAGGGGCGCGTCCGATACCACGCGGACCCCACCGGGGCCGGGCCTTCGGCGTCGGCTGGATCGGTCATGCCGACAGCGACCTCGACGGTGCCGGAGGCGGCGACGGCACGGGGGTTGAAGCCGTTGACCCCGACATCGGACAGCGCGCATCGCCAGGACCGCCCGTCAGTCGATGCCCAGAGCGCGCCGTGCGAGACATCCTTGACCTGGCCCGTGCGCACCGGGCAGCCGACCGACCATCCAGTCGCGAGCAGACCACCGGGCGTCACGGCGACGCTCGTCATCGCGCTTTCCGCGGCCTGTCCGACCGAGGCCTTCGACCATGTTCGACCGTCGGCCGACCACCAGGCGCGGCTGCGAGCGGAATCCTGGGAAGAGATCGTTCCGACCACGACGACCGTACCGTCGCGCACTGCGATATCGACCTCCCCCAACCTCAGCACCTTCGTCCCGTGGAACAAGGGGGCATCCGGGACCCGCGACCAAGCCAGACCGTCGCGCGACGTCCAGATCGCAAGGTCACCGGTGTCAACGCCGGCGGCGATGAACCCGTCGTCACCTCGCGCGACGGCGTCCATCCCTCCACCGGTGAACGCCTTCTGGTCGGCCACGCGGGTCCATCTCGCGCCGTCCCTGGACGTCCACGCGTAGGCGCGGATCGGATCGAGGCCGCAATCGAAGAAGCACCCTGGATCGCGGCGGCCGACGGCCAGCCAGCCGTCATCCCGCGCGACGACATCGGTGACCTGCACCCAGTCCTCGTCTGGCGCCGAGCCATTTGGTGCGGGTGGGAATGCGGTGGGATGGGCATCCCATGTGACCCCGTCGGCCGATGTCCAGCTTGCGAGGCGGCTCCCGATCGAACCCACCGCGATCACGCCCCTCGGGCCCACCGCAAGGCGTAACGGGCTGCTTCCTTTGGCGCCCGCTTGGCGATGCCAATGGATCCCGTCGCGCGAGTCGAGGAAGACCGATCCGTTGGTGGCATCGCCGATAGCCACGAAGCGCGACCCCGTCCAGACGACATCGCTGAACTGCACGCTCTTCACGGACTTCTGCGAAGGGATCTCGCGCCAGGCCGACGGAGGCGAGATCGGCTTCGACGCGGCCGGGCTCGGCGTCGGGAGCAAGGTCGGTGTCAGCGACGGCGATGGCGTCGGTGTCGATGTCGATGCCAGCGATGGGGTCGCGATCGGCGTCGACGTCGGCACAGCGGCCGCAGTCGATGGCGAGACCTTCTCGTCTCCACATCCCGCCAGCAAGATCGCAGCAACGAGCGTGATCAGCAGACGCCGACTCGCGTGCACCGGACCCATCGTCTGCCTCCATCGGCCATTGGTGCTCGGCAGGGGCCCGAGGTCATCGGGTAGACGCGTTCGACCACGTTGTGTGACGGGGACCGAAGACGGCCGACTGGCTTGGACGGTGTCGTGTTGGAGGCGCAGGGCGTCGGCCGGACTGATGAACGCGCTGCGTGGCGATCGATGGCACATGGCGCCATCCACGCAAGGACCCCGGCTGGAGGTGACCGTCGGGGCCCTGCGCGTGTCGTGCCTGAAGACCCAGCCTAGTGGGCCGGATTGGCGTGTCATTACGCGTTTTCATGACGTTCGAGACCGAACGGACTACAACTCATGCAAGGACGCGGGTCCTGGGGGGATCCCGGCGTCCATCTCCCCGCCCGCCGTCAGTTCCCCGTCCTCCCCGGCGGGCGGCGCTTACCAGCCTCCCTCGTGTTCGGTACCAACACGGTTCGGTACCGAAGCAGAGCCCCGGCACGCCCGCATGACGGAACCGAGGTCACCCGATGCTACGCTTCTGTCGGAGGTGGCCATGACGGTTCGAGAAGCCCTTGACGAGGCGATGCAGCGCGAGAACCCGGATGGCGCGATGAACGCTCTGATCGAGCGTGGGGTGTGGCTGGCCGACGAGGACACGATGACGGCGGCGATCCACCACGTGTACTGCGGAATGATGGCCGACCACGACCATCCCAACGAGAAGGATCGCGATCAGGCTCGACAGTTGATCGCCGCCATCGGTCAGTCGATCGGCAGCGGAGCCGGGGCGACACAGACCTAGCGCTGCCGGAAACGTCCCCGGCAGCGAGCAGAGATCGGGTTCGCGAGTCCGGAACCCGGAGCCGTTCAGCCGGTATGTCCCGCCGAGGCGATCCTGAGCGCATCGTCGAAGCCCAGCGCGACGGCTGTGCTGTTAGCTCCCGCCCGCCGGGGAGGACTGGAGGCCCAGACGGCGGGCGGGAGACGACGCGGGCCTCCCACGGACCCCGTCCTTGCGTGACTTGTAGCCCATGCAGTCACGATCGTTATGACGGTCCGTCATAAAGGACTGCCAACCCACCTGCCAATGGCTCCGACGACGCG
>CAWJHK010000002.1:0-10061 GCA_963842695.1 uncultured Chloroflexia bacterium | reverse complement strand
TTGCGGACGGGCGACCGGGCCGGGGCGCGGGCCGTCGCGGAACGCTACGCGACGCTGTTCGGGCGGGGCGACGCTGCGACCACCAGCGGCTTCTTCATCGAGCTGTCGCACCATCTGCTGGCCGACGACGACTGGCTCGTGTCGGAAGCGGCGGCGCTGGCCGATGCGCTCGGCCTCCCGGTCGTCGTCACCAACGACGTCCACTACGCTCGCCCCGAGGATCGCGAGCTGGCGGACGTCCTGGCCGCCATCCGGCACGGCCGGACGCTCGACACGCTCGGCGACCTGCGCCGGGCGGACGGGGAGTCGTACCTCAAGTCGGGCGCGGAGCTGGCCGGGCTGGGGGCGGCCGATCCGGCATCGCCGGCGGGGCGAGCCTGGGCGGCGGGGCTGTCGACCGCGGTGGAGCTGGCCGCGTCGTGCTCGATCGATCTCGGCTTCGAGCAGTACCGTTTTCCGGGCTTCCCGGTGCCGGGCGGGGAGACCCCGTTCTCGTACCTGTCGGAGCTGTGCTGGGCGGGCGCCCGGAAGCGCTACCACCCGGTGACCTCCCCGGTCGTCAAGCGGCTGGCCCACGAGCTGGAGGTCATCGAGCGAGCCGGCCTCGCCGAGTTCTTCCTCATCTGCTGGGACCTCATGCGCTTCGCGAAGGAGCGGGGGATCCCGGCCCAGGGTCGGGGCAGCGCGACCAGCTCGATCGTGTCGTACACGCTCGGGATCAGCCGGGTCGAGCCGATCGCCCACAACCTCCTGTTCGAGCGGTTCATCAATCCCGGCCGAACGACCTACCCGGACGTCGACATCGACTTCAGCTCGGAGCGGCGCGAGGAGGTCATCCAGTACGTCTACGGCCGCTACGGCGCCGAGCACACGGGGATGGTCTGCAACCTGGTCACGTACCGGGCACGCTCGGCGGTGCGGGAGGTGGGCTACGCGCTCGGGTTCCCGCGACCGCTCGTGGACCGTGTCGCGAAGGCGCTCGAGACGTATGACTCGGTCATGGTCCGGCGCGACCTCGAGGCGGACGGCGGGTTCGCCGAGTTCTTCCGGCGGCCGGACGAGGGTCCGCCGGCCGAGGAATCGCTGCGCACCGGCGCAGTCCAGGCCGCCGAGGCGCTGGGCTTCGTCGACGGGATGGGCCAGCTGAACACCCGCGTACCGCTCGTCGGGAAGGTGCCGCCCTGGCGTCAGCCACCCAAGCCCAAGGACCCGAACGCACCGCGACCGTTCGCCTGGCTCCGGGAGCCGGATGGTGACCAGACCCCCGGACGGGAGGAAGCGGGCGGGCCATCGCGCTCGGGGATGTGGGATGAGGCGCCAGAGTCGCCGCCGTCGATCCGGCCGGGCGGTCGCACCGACGACGAGGGTGGTCCGGGCGACACCCCCGCCAGCGTCGCCTGGTTGCGGGCGGGCCGCGGGACCGGCTACCGGGTGGACACGGATCGCCTGGTCGCGCCACCGCTCATCGATGGTCGGCGGATCGATCCAGAGAGTGGCCAGCTCGAGCCGCCGCCGCGCTCCACGGACAGCGCGAGCGCGCGACGGACAAGCTCGGGCGCCCGACGCGCTGGGATCCGCCGGCGCCGCGCCGCGCCGACCAGGGCGCCGCGGCCGCTCACTCCTCGGTCGCGCGGGTCGAGCCGGAGCCGCCGCCCCAGCCGCGTGGCGGGACGACCGTGGGCCTCTCGGACTGGGAGCGCTGGCTCGAGTTCTGCGCCCGGATCGATGGCTTCCCGCGTCATCTCTCGATCCATTCGGGCGGGATGCTGGTGACCGCCGCCCCGCTCATCGACATCGCGCCGATCGAGCGGGCGACGATGGTCGACCGGGTCGTCGTCCAGTTCGACAAGCGCGACGTCGAGACGCTCAAGCTCATCAAGCTCGACCTGCTCGGGCTCGGGATGCTGGCCGCGATGGACGAGACGCTGCAGCTGATCGAGCACGACTGCGCGGTCTGCCTCGACCTCGACCGCATGCCCGAGGACGTCCCCGAGGTCTTCGCGATGCTCCAGGCAGCCGACACGGTGGGGGTCTTCCAGGTCGAGAGCCGGGCCCAGATGCAGACGCTCCCCAAGTCACGCCCGAAGAGCCTCGACGACCTCGTGGTCGAGGTCGCGATCATCCGGCCGGGCCCGATCCAGGGCAACGCCGTCCACCCGTTCCTGCGCCGCAAGCAGGGCCTCGAGCCGGTGACCTACCTCCACCCGAGCCTCGAGCCGATCCTCAAGGACTCGATGGGCGTGATCCTCTACCAGGAGCAGGTCATGCGCATCGCCATCGAGGTCGGCGGGTTCACCCCGGCCGAATCGGACGGGTTCCGGCGGGCGATGGGGACGTGGCGCTCGAGCCGCGAGATGGAGAAGCTCCACGCGCAGTTCCACGACGGCTGCATGCGTCAGCCCGGGATGACCGAGGACATCGCCGAGGAGCTGTTCCGCCAGGTCGCCGCGTTCGCCAGCTTCGGGTTCGCCAAGAGCCACGCCGCGGCGTTCGCCCGAACGGCCTACGAGTCGTCGTTCCTCAAGCTGTTCTACCCGGCCCAGTTCCTGGTCGGGCTGATCAACGCCCAGCCGATGGGCTTCTACCCGGTCGAGGTCCTCGTCAACGACACGAAGCGCCACGGCGTGGCGGTCCTGCCGGTCGACATCAACGCGTCGTCCCACAGGACGACGACCGAGTGGGTCGGCCGGCCGGGCGAGCCGCTGCCCGAGGGGTCCGGGATCAGCGCCCGGCCGGAGGCGATCCGGTCACCGGCCTGCGTCGTCCCGTCGGCCGAGGCACGCGAGCGCTGGACGCCCGAGGTCACCGCGGGCTGGGGGGTCCGGCTCGGGCTCCACCTCGTCAAGGGGATCGGCGAGCAACACCAGGCGCTGCTGGACGCCGAGCTGGCACGCGGACCGTACCGGAGCCTGGCCGAGGTCGTGGAGCGGACCGGCCTGCCCGAGGAGGTTCTCGAGCGGCTGATCCGGACCGGGGCGCTCGATTCGCTCGGCCGGCCGCGGCGCGAGCTCCTGTGGCAGCTCCGTGAGGTGGCCGGCGCGTCACGCGGCCGGGTGGACGGACGCTCGCTGCGCGGGCTGGGTCGGGCCGCCGGGAAGCGTGGCGCCGCGGCCGGACGGCCGATGGACCTGCGGCTGCCCGCGACCGCGGCGCCGGCGCTCCCCGCGATCACCGAATCGGAGCGGATCGGCGACGCCTACGCGGTCATCGGGCTGGATGCGCGACGGCAGGTCGTGACGCTCTTCCGCCCGGCCCTGGAACGGCTGGGGGCGGTGACGAACGCGGCACTGTCCGAGCGGCGGTCCGGACCGGTCAGGATCGGTGGCCTGGTCGTGACCCGCCAGCACCCGATGACGGCCAAGGGCACGGTCTTCCTCGCGCTCGAGGACGAGACCGGGATGGTCAACGTCACGCTCTGGCCGGACACCTGGGCGCGGCTGCGGAGCGTCGTCCGGCGGCACGCCCTGCTGCTCGTCGACGGTCAGCTCCAGCGCGAGGGCGAGGTGGTCAACGTGATCGCCCATGCGGTCCGGCCACTCCCCGAGGTGGCCGCCGAGGCCGGTGGCCCGGATCGGCCGGCGGGCGTCCGCCAGCTCGGCCATGCCGGGATGCGCCGGCTCGGCTGAGCCGCGCCGGCGTTCGGCTGGTGTGGGTGCTCGTTGCCCGGACATCGCACGGAGTTGCGTGCCGGCCCGCCGAGGCATAGCATCATCGGGCGCTTTGCCGCGACAACTTTCGAGCCCCTCACAAACCCAGAGAGGGCGATCCGGCAAGCTCCGGGGAGGGGGTGTCTCAAGATCGGTCACGTGCTCTCGATTGGCGGCCCAGCGCCGCCGCCACCCTGATCCCGACGTGACCGACGTCCCACCGGCCTTGTGGATCCCGAGCCCTGGAGTCCCTCGGGTTGATTCCTGCCGAACATGCAAAGCAACCACACCTGTGGCGCTCAGCGACCTGATGAAGGAGACCGGATAGTGAGCGACGAGTACGGTCAGACCCTTGCCGCCTTCGTGCTGGACACGGGCAAGCAGTCACGGCGACTCTTGAAGCGCCTCCAGGAGATCGACGACGTCGACGCCAACGTCAAGATCGTCGATGCCGCCATCGCCGACCGGACCAGGTTCCGGGTCAAGGTCCATCAGACCACGGATCTCGGCGGTGCCAAAGGCACGGTTCGTGGCGCGGGCCTCGGTGTCATCGTCGGGGCCATCGTCCTCGGACCGGCCGGTGCCGTCGTCGGCGGCGCGGCGGGTGGCGTCCTGAATGGTCTGCGCAACCGCATGCACGACATCGGGATCGACGACAAGATGATGCGGCAGGTCACGAAGGAGCTCGACAAAGGGAAGAGCGCCCTCTTCATCCTGTATGAAGGGAACTGGGGCGCATCCATCGGGATGATCGAGCAGGCCGTCACGGTGGACAAGGCGCTGCTGGTCTCGAGCACCCTGCCCCCCGCGAAGGCAGCCGCGCTGAAGGCACTCGTCGACCCGGCGGTGGAGCAGCTCGGCGGCACCGAGGTCGTGTCGGACTACGAGGTCGAAGTTCCGGAGGAGGCGCCGGCCGAGGTTGCCGCGCCGGTCGCCGCCGCGGCGGCGGTCGAGGCTGCCGCGCCGGCCGCGGCCCCGGACGATCTGACACAACTTGTCGGCGTCGGCCCCAAGGCCAGCGCGGCGTTGGCGACCGCCGGGATCTCGACCTATGCGGCGTTGGCCGAAGCCAACGAGCCTCAGGTCCGACACGCGCTTCACGCCGCTGACATGGCCCCGCCAGCCAACGTGGGAACGTGGCCGATGCAGGCCAGCTATGCCGCCAAGGGCGACTGGCAGGGCCTCATGAAGTACAACAAGCGGAGCTCGGAGCCCAGCCATACGGCGGCGACCAAGTCGAAGCCGGCCAAGGCGGCGGCGCCCGACGATCTGACCCAGCTCAACGGCATCGGGCCCCGGATCTCCTCGATCCTGTCTGACGGTGGGGTGACCACCTACGCGGAGCTCGAGCACACCGATCCGTCGGACCTGCGCAAGATCATCGCGCAGAGCGGGGCGCTGCCACCCTCGAGCCTCGATACCTGGCCGACGCAGGCGTCATACGCGGTGCGGGGCGATTGGCAGGGCCTCGCGAGCTACAACAACAGCCACAAATAGCGTCCGAAGGGCGCCCGTCGCGAGCGGGATCGCACCCAAACGATGACAGAGACCCTCCCACTGTCGGGAGGGTCTCTTCGTTTCTCCGGAGGGTAGCGCCAGGCTGACGCGACCTCGACCTAGGCTCCGCGCGCCTGTGCTTTCAGCTCGGCCGTGGTCGGCAGCATCGATCTCCCGCGGCGGGCGACCTTGAGCAGGATCCAGGCGAGCGGGATCGGCAGGAACCAGTAGTAGAGCCGGTAGAGGAAGACTCCCGCGGTGATCGTGGACTGGTATTCCGTCCCGGCGATCGCCGTGAGCCCCGAGATGAACAGCAACTCCGGCACACCGGCGCCGCCGGGCGACAGCGGGATGATCGTGATCACCATCACGAGCGCGTAGACCGCGAAGACCTCGCCGGGGCTCAGCACGCTCTCCGGGACTCCCGTCATCCGAAGGGCGACGATGAGCACGATCACCCATGCGAACTGCGAGACGATCGACGTCCCGAGGGCGGCCAGTCCACGACGTCGGATGACGACGCCCAGCTGGTCTCGGAACCGGTGGATCGATGCTGAGACGTCCGGGGCTCCCTGCCGGCCAAGGCGTCGCATCGTCCAGGACACGATCCGTTGCCCGGTGCGCCCGAGCCAGTCGGCGGCCCGCTCGGATCGGACGACGGCGATGATGAGCGCGGTCGCGATGACGAACGCGATGGCGCTGATGATCGCGATCGCCCACGCGGTGTCGGCGTTCTGTGCGCCCGCCATGGCGCCCGTCGCAGCCAGGACGACGACCGCGAACAACGGCAGGAACAGGCGGCTCAGCTCGTTGACGATCCCGTAGAGCGCGATGCCCGACGTGGCCGGGATGTTCGCGATGCCCCAGCCGCGGACGACGACCCACAGGACGCCCATGTTCCACGGCCCGAACGGGACACTCGATCCGATGCCCGACAGGATCAGCCATGACGCCGGTCCGCGGATGAGCGAGAGGCCCGGGATGAGCGCGCAGAAGACAAGGCCGCTGAGGAACCAGGCGATCACGCCAAGGATGGTCATGACCGCGATCTGGCTGAGCGTCAGGGCCTGGAACGCCGCCGCGACCTCCTGGTAGTCGATGTACCGCGGCAGGATGACGAAGAAGACGACGAAGATGACGCCGACGATGAGCCCGGACCGCATGAGGGCCGCGCGGCGGCTCGGCGGCGCGGCGGCAGAGGCTGGATCCGTTCCGGACGCGGTATCGGAGTCGTCCGGGGGCGTCGGGGCCGTCGGGGGCGTCGCGCCGATGGGCTGGCCCGCTTCAGGTTGGCTCACTCCGCGACTGCCTCCATCACTTTCCCATCAAGACAGTCAGCATACGGACTCGACCGGGACGTCGGGGCGTCTACGCATCGCTCTGAGGCTTGCCCGTCCGTTCTAGCCAGAGACGGCTCCCGAGTCGATCAGCGCTTGGCGCTTGCCTTCGCCGTCGTGCCGCCCCGCGTTCGACCGTCGCCCATCTTCTTCGCGTTCGACTTCTGCGCGGGGCGCGCGCGATTCGGGCTCGACAGCCGAAGGAAGCGCCGGTACCAGGCGGCGCCGGCGGCGAAGAAGGCCCCGATGACCGGCGACAGGATGAACGCCGAGAGGGCGATCTCCTGGGCCTGCGACGGTGTCGGCGCCGCCGCAGACACCGTCGTCGGATACATCAGGACGAGCAGGGAGTAGCAGACCGCCGAGAAGAGGCCCACGATCGCGCCCAGGAGCCAGCTGGCTCGCGGGGCGAGGAAGCCCGCGATGAACACCCCGCCGATCGCCGGCGTCTGGATGAAGTAGGCGAACATGAACAGCGAGATGTCGCCGCCATTGGTCGCGATGATCGCGACCGTGCTGGCCAGCGTGATCGCGAGGGGCACCCACAGCGCGTGGGTGTGGGTCGCGATCCAGGGCAGCGCGGCGAGGTCGGCGCGTACGTTGAGCGGACGGATGGCGGCCCGGAACGCGGCCGTGAAGCCCATCCGCTGGGGCGTTGCCGGAGTCTTCGCGCTCGGCTGAGGGCTTCGCGTGGCGGTCGATGGCGATGGCGCGTCCTCGTCGAGCTCGAACGCGGCATCCGGAACGGCGGCACGGTTGCGGCGGCGCGCTTCGGCGCGCTGGGTCCTCTTGGCGCGGGCCACGGTCTCTCCTGCGATGGGGGTCGGGATGGTGGTGCGCATCGTAGAGCAAGCCCGGTGAGTCCGGGATAACCACGGATGCAGGCGAGCCTGCTACAAGGAGGCTCCCGCCGCGACCCGCCCTACCCGCCGGGAGGTCAACGATGGAACGTGCCCGGCGCGCGGGGTGGACCGTGCTCATCGTCGTCGCGATGGTCGCCATGCTCGAGGGTGGCGGAGGCGGGCGGGCGATCGCCGTGGTGCCGACCTGGCCGCCATCCACGATGGTGGTCTCGGAAGTCCAGACCGGCGGTGTCTCCGCGTCCGACGAGTTCGTCGAGCTCGCCAACCAGGGCGCGACCTCGGTCGACCTCCAGGGGCTCGAGATCGTCTATGCCACCTCGACCGGCTCGACGGTGACGCGCAAGGCGACATGGGCGGGGTCCACGATCCTCGATCCGGGCAGGCGGATCCTCATCGCCAATGCCGCCGGTACGTTCGCCGTCCTCGCCGACGCGACGTACTCGGGTGGTTTCGCGGCGACCGGCGGCGCTGTCGCGCTGCGCACAGTGGGCGGGGCGGCGATCGATGCCGTCGGGTGGGGGGACGCGACGAACGCGTTCGTCGAGGGGAGCCCCGCGCCGGCGCCGCCGGCCGGATCCAGTCTCGAGCGTCGGCCGGGTGCATCGGCCGGCAACGGCACCGACTCCAACGACAACGCCTTCGACTGGTTCGTGCAGGTGACACCTTCGCCACAGAGCCTCGGGTCGCCTCCGGTGCCGGGTCCGGTCCCGACGCCGAGCGCGACGCCAGGGGGCACGCCGACCCCGCCACCGACGTTCTCGCCGAGCCTGACCGCGGCGCCGACGCCGACACCGACGCCGACGGCCGTGCCGACCGCGACCCCGACCGCCGTGCCGACGCCGACGGCCGCGCCGACGTCGACCCCGACCGCGATGCCGACGGCCGTGCCGACCCCCACCCCGGCACCGACCTCCACGCCGACCCCGACACCGACCTCCACGCCCACGCCGATGTCGACGCCGAGCCAGGTCGCGATCGCGGACGCCCGGACGATGCCCGATGGTGTGACGGTCACGATCGCGGGCGTCCTCACGACCGCGCTCGGCGCACTCGAATCCGGGCATGGCGGGTTCGTCCAGGATGCGTCGGGCGCGATCGCGCTCTATCTCGATGGTGAGGTCACGGGGAGCTGGCCGGCCGGCAGCACGATCACGGTCGAGGGTTCGCTATCGAGCCGGTATTCACAACGAACGCTGCGGGTGTCGGAGGCGGATCTCAGGCAGGGCCCACCGGCCGACCTTCCGGCGGCGACCCTTCTCGCCACCGGCGCCGCGGGCGAAGCCCATGAAGGCCGGCGCGTGTTCGCCATCGGCACCGTCGTCGGATCGCCCGACCAGCTGGCGGATGGGCTCGCGATCACGATCGACGATGGATCGGGTCCGCTCCGAACCGTCATCGGGCCGGACGCCCTCGGCGGCCAGGCGATCGCGTCCGGGATGCTGGCCACGGTGACCGGCCCGCTCGGTCAGCGAGACAGCTCCGGGACGGGCACTGGCGGCTACAGGATCCAGGCGACGCTCGATGGCGAGCTCGCCCTCGTGACGCCGGCGCCGACGCCCACACCGACTCCCACGCCAGGGGCGTCGGCCGTCCCGACGCCCCCGGCGAGTGCCACCCCAACACCGACGGGCCTGCCGGCACCGACCGCCACACCGACGCCACTCCCCACCGCGACGCCAACCGCCACGCCGGTGCCTACGCCGAGCCCCACCCCGGCGGTCGATGTCACGTCGCTGAGCGCGATCCGAGCCCTTCCGCTGGGCGCGCGCGTGCGGACGACCGGGGTGGTCGTCGCCGAGCCAGGACGTCTCGGGACGCCGGCCCTGCTGGCGATCGGCGACGCAGACGGCGGGCTGGTCGTTCGCGGCGCGTCGGGACTGGGATCCCTTGGCAGGGGTACGCGGCTCGAAGTTGCCGGCATGCTCGCGGCGCCGTACGGCCAGCTCGAGATCCGACCGACCGAGGCCGATGTCCGTATCCTCGGGACCGCCGCGCTCCCGGCGCCGAGGTCAGCTCGGAGCGGCTGCTCTTGTGGAATCCGACGAAGGACACTTGGTGACGGCGACCGGGCGAGTCGACGCCAAGCCGACGAAGTCCGCAGCCGGTGACATCACGCTCACCCTGATCCGCGACGGTGGCGCGCCGGTCAAGGTGCTGGCCGACGTCACGAGCCGGCTCACCCTCGGGGCGTTCAACGTCGGGGCGACGTATCGGATCGTCGGGTTCGTCGGCCAGCGGGCGACCCGAACCGGCGCCCTCGACGGCTACCGGATCTGGATCCGCGATGCCGCCGACCTCGTGCTTGTCAGCGCCCCATCGGGATCGAGCGCATCGGGGTCTCCGAGTCCGGCCGGGACCGCCGGGTCGATCCCGACGGTGACCATCGCGAAGGCTCTCCGGATCACCGACCGCGCGATCGCCATCGACGCCGTCGTCACGGCGCCGGCGACACTCCTGGATGCATCGGGCCGCCGGATCGTCGTCCAGGACGCGTCGGCGGCGGTCGAGCTCCTGCTGCCGACCGCGGCAACGGCGCCCTCGGTGGGCAGCCGGATCCACGCAGAAGGCGGCATCGGGCTGGCGTACGGCGCCCCGCGGCTACGAGCGGATCGTCTCGAGGTCGCAGGTACGGCCACGACGCCGTCGGCGCTCGTGCTCCACGGCGCGCCAAGCGAGGCGAACGAATGGCGGCTTGCCACCATCAATGGGCGGGTCTC
>CAWJHK010000001.1:0-128689 GCA_963842695.1 uncultured Chloroflexia bacterium | reverse complement strand
GCCGGGATCTCGGCTGGAGCGTCGACCGTCCGCGCCTCGACCGTGCCGGGCGACGCGGCCGGCGCCGCGGTGGCGACGTTCGGACGGACGGTGACGATCCCCCGCCCGCCCGTGAACCCTGATGTCGTGAGGAGCTTGCCGCCGAAGACGCTCATCTCGACCGTCGGCCCGCCCTCCGACCAGGCGAGCCCGGTGGCCCCGGTCAGGACGCCCAGCCCGGTCAACGCGGAGACCGCGCCGGCAAGGTCGCGGCCATCGGGCCCGGCGCCGGTCACGATCGTGTCCGGCCCATCGGCGCCGGCCTCGGTGAGAAGTCCGGCGACGTTGGCGGCCGCGATCGCCGACCAGGCATGGTCCGCGGCGCGCGCATCCGTCACGGCCAGGACGCGCGGCAGGTACGTCGCGAGCTCGGTCGCGATGGCGGCAGGATCGGCAGCGACCACGATCCCGGTCACGTCCCGGCCGCTCGAGGCGCCGATCTCGCGGGCGAGCGTGGCGACCTCGGTGCTGATCGTCGACAGCGTTCCGTCCGGGCCCGGCTCGCCGACCACCCACAACCCGGCCATCAGATGATCCTCCGCTCGGCCAGGAAGTCGACGATGCGGGCAGCGCCATCCGAGGCCGATCCGCGGACGATCTCGGTGGCCGCGCGTGCCGGCGGCTGACGCGTGTCGAGCAGCGTCGTCGTCGCCGCGGCACCCCCGACCGAACCCGGATCCAGGCCAAGATCCGCCAGCGAGCGCGTCGCGATCTCCTTGTTGCGGGCCGCCATGATCCCCTTCAGCGAGGGGTACCTCGGCTCGCCGAGCGACTGCGTGCAGCCGATGACCGCCGGCAACGCGGCTTCCAGCAGGTCGTAGCCGGTCGGGCTGATCCGGCGCACGAGGACGGAGCGGGCGGTCATGTCGGGCTCGATCCTGGCGGCATACGAGAGGTACGGAAGCCCGAGATGGGCCGCCACCGCCGACGGGACCGTGCCGCCGACGCCGTCCGAGGCGTCGACACCGGCCAGCACGAGATCGAACTCGAGGTCGCGGAGGGCCGCCGCCAGGACACGCGCCGTGGACACCGCGCACGATCCCTCGAGGCCTGGATCGGTGACGA
This sequence comes from uncultured Chloroflexia bacterium, assembly GCA_963842695.1. Classification (GTDB taxonomy): domain Bacteria; phylum Chloroflexota; class Limnocylindria; order Limnocylindrales; family CSP1-4; genus SPCO01. The sequence continues at coordinate 127,585 of CAWJHK010000001.1, read as the reverse complement.
GCACCCCGCGCGTGGCGCCCATCGCCAACGCCTTGCGCAGCGTCTCGGGTGCATTCGGCGGCGCCATCGACAGCAGCGTGACCTCGCCCTCCCCGGCGGCTTCGATGAGCTTGAGGGCCGCCTCGAGCGCGAACTCGTCGTTGCCGTTGACCACGGCGGGCACGACCGCGCGATCGAGTCGACCATCCGGCCCGAGCCGTTCACCGCCCGACGCCGGATCCGGCACGGGCTTGGTCAGGACGACGATGCGCACGAAGCGGTGTCCTCTCGCTGCCGCCGATCAGCCGTCGCGGCCGAGCAGCGCCCGCGCGACGACCAACCGTTGGATCTGCTGGGTTCCCTCGTAGAGCTGGGTGATCTTCGCGTCACGCATCATCCGCTCGACTGGGAATTCGTCGATATAGCCGTAACCGCCCAGGACCTGGACGGCGTCGGTCGTGACCCGCATGGCGGCGTCACCGGCCACGAGTTTACACAGCGCCGACCAGCGACTCGCCTCGGGCGAGCCGGCCTCGATCTCGACGCAGGCCTTGTACAGCAGCTGCCGAGCCGACTCGGTCGCGGCGTCCATGTCGGCCAGCATCGCGGCCACCATCTGGAGGTCGCCGATCCGCTTGCCGAACTGCCGGCGATCGCCGGCGTAGGCGGTCGCGACCTCAAGGGCCCCCTGGGCGATACCGACAGCCTGCGCGGCGATCCCCGGACGGCTCCGATCGAACGTCCGCATCGCCAGGTCGAATCCATCGCCCTCTGCACCGAGGCGTGCGTCGGCCGGGACACGGACGCCGTCGAACACGAGCTCCGCGGTCGGGCTGCCGCGGAGACCCATCTTGTGCTCGATCCGGGCGACCGAGAAGCCCTCCGTCGGAACCTCGACCAGGAAACAAGACAATCGAGCGTGGCGGTCCGCCTCGGCATCGGTGACCGCGAAGACCGTGATCAGGTCGGCGACGGACCCGTGGCTGATGAACCGTTTCGAGCCGGTCAGGACATAGTCGTCGCCGTCCCGGACGGCGCGAGTCCGGATGGCCGCGACGTCCGAGCCCGCTTCGGCTTCGGTCAGCGCGAAGGCGATCAGGCGACGGCCGGCCGCCAGGTCCGGGATCCATCGAGCCTTCTGGTCGTCCGTTCCGGCGAGAAGCAGCGGCAGCGAGGCGAGCTCCTGGACCGCGAGGATCAGCCCGGTCGTGGCACAGGCCCGGCTGAGCTGCTCGACGGCCAGGCAGATGCTCAACAGGTCGCCTCCGAGACCGCCGTGATCGACCGGGAACGGCAGCGCGAGGATGTCCTGGGCGGCCAGCAGCTCCCGCAGGTCCTGGGGGAACTCGCCGGTCCGATCGATGTCGGCGGCGCGCGGCGCGACTCGTTCGTCGGCGAGGGTGCGGACCGCGTCGCGGAGCAGCGCCTGCTCCTCGGTCAGTCGATACGTGGGCGGCGTCGACTCGGTCACCGCCGGCATCGTAGCAGCGGCGCCGGAGGACCCGCCGTGGCCGCCGGAGGAACCGGTCGTCACCGTGACGAAATCATGCCTTCCCATCGCCGCTCCGCCGGCGTAGCGTTCGACACAGGTCGGCGAGCACGGCGCCGGGGGCCGGACTCCAGTCGGCCGAGGTAGTGGCATGGACCAGACGATCCTCCTCGTCCTGCTCGTCACCGCCGCCGTCGGCGGCGTCCTGGCACTGGCTGCGATCACTCGCCGGAGCCCGACGCCCACGACCGCGGGGGCACACGAGACCCCGTACGCCGCGTCGACCGAGGGGATGAAGCGCTGCCCGTCGTGCGGCGTCGGCAACCTCGTCACCGAGCAGCGCTGCTCCGCCTGCGGAAAACGACTGCCGAGCTAAGGGGCTCGCTCAGGCGCCGATGTAGGCCGCCAGGTGCTCACCCGTAAGGGTCGAGCGGGCGGCAACGAGATCGGCAGGGGTGCCCTCGAAGACGATCCGACCGCCGTCGTGGCCCGCCCCGGGGCCGAGATCGATGATCCAGTCGGCGTGCGCCATCACCGCCTGGTGGTGCTCGATGACGATGACCGTCTTGCCCGAGTCGACGAGCCGGTCGAGCAGGCCGAGCAGGTTCTCGACGTCGGCCAGGTGGAGGCCGGACGTCGGCTCGTCGAGAACGTAGACGCCGCCTTTCTCGCCCATGTGCGTCGCCAGCTTGAGTCGTTGCCGCTCGCCGCCGGACAGCGTCGGGAGCGGCTGGCCGAGGGTGACGTAGCCCAGACCGACGTCGACGAGCCGGCCGAGGATCGCGTGTGCGGCCGGCGTCCTTGCCTCGCCCGCGCCGAAGAACCCTTCCGCCTCCGTCACCGGCATCGCGAGCACCTCGCTGATGTCGCGGCCACCGAGGTGGTAGTCGAGCACCGATGCCTGGAAGCGCTTGCCCTCGCACACCTCGCAGATCGTCGCGACGCCGGCCATCATGGCCAGGTCCGTGTAGACCACGCCGGCCCCGTTGCAGTTGGGGCAGGCGCCCTCGGAGTTGGCGCTGAACAGCGCCGGCTTGACGCCGTTCGCTTTGGCGAATGCCGTACGGATCGGGTCGAGCAGTCCGGTATACGTCGCGGGGTTGCTGCGGCGTGAGCCCTTGATGGCGCCCTGGTCGATCGCGACGACTCCGTCCCGGCCGGCCACGGAGCCGTGGATCAGCGAGCTCTTGCCCGACCCGGCCACGCCGGTCACCACCGCCAGGACACCGAGGGGGATGTCGACCGAGACGTCCTTCAAGTTGTTCGTGCTCGCGCCTCGGACCTCCAGGACGCCGGTCGCCGCTCGTGGCGACGGTTTCAGCGTGGCGCGGTCGTCGAGGTGCCGCCCGGTCAGGGTGCTCGCGGCGCGCAGACCGTCGACTTCGCCCTCGAACACCACTTCCCCACCGGCCTTCCCGGCCCCGGGGCCGAGGTCGACGACGTGGTCGGCGATGCCGATCACCTCCGGCTTGTGCTCGACGACCAGCACGGTGTTGCCCTTGTCGCGGAGCTGGAGCAGCAGCTCGTTCATCCGCTGGATGTCGTGCGGGTGCAGGCCGATCGTCGGCTCGTCGAACACGTACGTGACGTCGGTGAGCGACGACCCGAGGTGGCGGATCATCTTCGTGCGCTGTGCCTCGCCACCCGAGAGCGTGCCCGACGCGCGGGCGAGGCTGAGGTAGCCGAGACCGATCTCGACGAACGAGTCGAGGGTGCCCCGCAACGACGTCAGCAGCGGCGCGACGGACGGTTCATCCAGGCCCCGCACCCACTCGGCGAGGTCGCTGATCTGCATCGCACAGGCGTCGGCGATGCTGATCCCCCGGATCTTGGACGATCGTGCCCCCTCGCTGAGCCGCGTCCCACCGCACTCGGGACAATCGGTGAACGTCGCCGCGCGCTCGACGAAGGCGCGGATGTGCGGTTGCAGGGATTCGATGTCCTTGGACAGCATCGACTTCTGGATCTTGGGGATCAGCCCCTCGTAGGTGAGGTTGACCCCGTTGACCTTGACCTTGGTCGGCTCCTTGTAGAGGAAGTCGTGCCGCTCCTGATCCGTGTAGTCGCGGATCGGCTTGTTCGGGTCGAGGAAGCCCGACGCGGTGTAGATCCCGACCGTCCACCAGCTGTCGACCTTGTAGCCCGGGATGGTGATCGCGCCCTCGGCGATCGACTTGGAGTCGTCGTAGAGCTCGGTGAGGTCGACGTCGGAGACGGTGCCCATGCCCTCGCATCGAGGGCACATGCCGCCGGTCAGGCTGAAGCTGCGGCTGATCGTCTTGCCGTCGCCGCGGTCCTGCGTGATCGCCCCGCCACCGCGGACCGAGGCGATGTTGAACGAGAACGCCTGGGACGAGCCGATGTGTGGCTCGCCGAGCCGGCTGAACAGGATCCGCAGCATCGCGTTGGCATCGGTGGCCGTTCCGACGGTCGAGCGGGGGTTGGCGCCCATCCGCTCCTGGTCGACGATGATCGCCGTCGTCAGCCCCTCGAGCACGTCGACGTCCGGACGGGCGAGCGTCGGCATGAAGCCCTGTACGAACGCGCTGTAGGTCTCGTTGATCATCCGCTGCGATTCCGCGGCGATCGTGCCGAACACGAGCGAGCTCTTGCCCGAGCCGGAGACGCCGGTGAACACCGTCAGCCGGCGCTTCGGGATCTCGAGGCTGATGTCCTTGAGGTTGTTGACGCGGGCGCCCTGGACGCGGATCAGGTCGTGGCTGTCGGCGAGGTGCGAGGCAGCCGGCGCATCCGCCGCCATCGCGGTCGAATCCGCGTTCACTGGTCCTGGATCAGCCCGAGCACGTTGCCGTCGACGTCGGTGAAGGTGGCCACGAGTCGGCCGCCACCGACATTCCGCGGAGGGTCCTTGACGGTCGCGCCCGCGGCCGTCACTTCGGCCAGCTTGGCCTCGATTTCCGGCACGTGCCAGTACGCCACCGGCGAGGTCATGCCCTGCGGTCCCCCGCCCGGCACCAGCCCGATGTGCTGACCGACGGCGTCGTACCCGACGTAGTACGGCCCCTCGGTCTGCGGCGGTGAGCCGATCAGGGCGGTATACACCGGCTTGGCCTTCTCGAGATCGGACACGGGATGCAGCACGGTCATGATCCCCTCGGTTTCAGAGCCGGTCATGGGGCCTCCTGACGTCCTCGCTGTCATCTCCGTTGGGGGTCACTGGAATCGTGCCACGTCGCGACCCATGTTGCGTCGCACCGGCCCAGGGCCGCTGGGCGGGCATCACCCCTTGGTCGTGCGGCGCCCGACGAAGGCCTCCGACTCCGTTGCGAGCGCCAGCCACGTTTCGTAGGAATCCGAGACGACATCGAGCCACTCGCGCTGGATCCGCCCGTGCCCTGGATCGAACCGCCGACCCGCCCCCTCGTCGACAAGTGCATCGACACGCTTCGCCGGCAGCTTCACGACCAGCCGGCCGTGGACGAGCATCGCGAAGATCTTCCCGTTGGTCTTGAGCGACGTCGACCCGAAAGCGCGCTTCGGGCCGTCGGCCGCTGCATTGCCGTAGGTCGCGGACCCGGCCGCCAGCATCTCATCGACCAGATGTTGCCAGCGGGCCTCGGGGTCTGACGCCATCGCGAGATCGTACGTCGCGTGTACATGCATCGGCCGACGCGTCAACCGACTCATGACGGCACTACGACTCGAACAGCCGCCAGTGTCCCTCCGAGATCACCTCGGCGACCCCATCGACGACCTTGATCGCGGTCTGGTCGTCGATCGCGTAGCCGGACCCCGTCAGGCCGGCCGCCCACCGCTCCGCATCGGCCATCGTGTTCTGTGGCAGATCGGGGTTGTCGAGGTGCGGGAAGATCTCGAAGTCGACGACGCCCAGACCTTCGCCCCCGACAGGACGGGTCCAGGAAGCGAAGTTGTCCGCCACGGATGGCGCCATGACCAGGCTCCCGGCGCTGAGTCCGACGTACACGAGGTCGAGCGACGGGAGCATCTCCGCCAGGCCGGACTCGCGCATCCAGCGGTCGAGGTAGATCGTGTCGCCGCCATTCACGAGCAGGACGTCGGCCTCCTCGACTCCGGGGAGCCAGACGGTTCGGGCGATGCTCGGCAGCGCCGTCAGCTCGAGCAGGCCCACGGACTTCCAGCCGAGCTCGACCATCGGGGTCTCAGGCTCCTGGCCGGCAATGAAGCTCCAGGCGAGCTGCGGACCGCCCCGGAGCGGATAGCTCGGGGTCGAGTTGACGAGGGCGGTGCATTCCTCGATCGGCTTGCCAAGAAGCTCCAGCAGGGCGGCTCGAATGCTGGGGTTCGTGATCCCCGCGGACGTAAGAAGGAGTTTCAACGCGCGTCTCCAGGCACTGGTGCGAAAGGCTAGCGTGGGCTGGTCTCTCCCGGCGCGGGACATGCCGGTAGCGAGGCTCGACGTCTCTGCTAGACGACGGGTAGCTGCCTCCCGGGGTCTGCCGTCGCCAGCCGCGCTGCGAGCACTTCGCTGATGTCCATGGCCTTGACCGACGAGCCGCCGTCGGCTGCGGCGAGGCCGTCGGTCATCATCACCATGCAGAACGGGCAAGCCGTGGCGACCGTCTCGGCGCCGGTGGCGAGCACCTGGCGGGTCCGTTCGGCGTTGATCCGGGTGCCGCGGTTCTCCTCCATCCACATGTGGCCGCCGCCGGCCCCGCAGCAGAACGTGTCCTTGCCCGACTTCTCCATCTCGGTGATCGACACGCCCGCGGCGCCCAGCACGCTCCGTGGCGCCGCGATGACGTTGTTGTAGCGGGCGAGATAGCACGAGTCGTGGACCGTGACGCTCCCCGGCCGGTGGTCGCCGGTCGACGACGTCGCATCCTCCGGGAGGGTCGCGAGGCGCCCGGACGAGACCAGTCCGGCGAGGTACGTCGAATGGTGCACGACCGTGTACCGGCCGCCGAGCTGGCCATACTCGACGCCGAGCGAGTTGAAACAGTGGGGGCACGCGGTGACGATCGTCCGCTCCCCCATCCGGTAGCGATCGAGCGTCTCGACGTTGCCCATCGCCAGCATCTGGAAGACGTAGTCGTTGCCCATCCGGCGAGCCGGGTCGCCGGTGCACGACTCCTCCTGGCCGAGCACCGCGAAGCGGACGCCCGCCGCGTGCAGGCACGTTGCGACCGCCCGGGCGACCTTCTGGTTCCGCGTGTCGAACGCCGCCGCACAGCCGACCCAGTAGAGCACCTCGAGGTCGTCGAGTCCGCCGTCGGATGCCATCGCCGCGACGGTCGGCACCTCGAACGGGAGATCGCGGGTCCAGTCGAGCCTGGCCGATGACGGCTGGCCCCACGGGTTGCCCTGCGTCTCCATCGCCCGGAAGGCACCGGTCAGCTCGGTCGGGAAGCGGCTGTCCTCGAGCACCAGGTTGCGGCGCAGGCCGACGATCTTGTCGACGTGCTCGATGAGCACCGGGCACGCCTCGACGCAGGCGCCGCAGGTGACGCAGTCCCAGACCGCGTCGTACGGGATGGCGGTGTCGACGATCGGCTTGGCCAGCGCGTCTGCCGGGATCGTCGTGTCATCGAGGGCGTAGGTCTCGCGCACGATCGGCGAGTTCGGGATGACGTCGACCCGCTCCTCGGCCGCCTTCGACATGTCCCGGATGCCCATGATGAAGGTCTTCGGGTTGAGCGGCTTGCCGGTGTTCCAGGCCGGGCAGGCCGCCTGGCAGCGACCGCACTCGGTGCACGTGAAGCCGTCGAGGACGTCCTTCCAGCCGAGGTCCTGGAGCGTCCGCAGCCCGAACGTCGCGTCCTCGCTCTCGATGTCGAGCTTCGGCAGCTCGCCGCGCGGCGCGAGCTTGCGGAAGTAGACGTTGATGAAGCTCGTGTACACGTGGAAATGCTTGTTGGTCGGGATGAACAACAGGAACGCGGCGAGCACGACGATGTGCGCCCACCAGAGCGTCACGAAGAGCGCCTCGGTCGTCGGTTCGCCCAGCGAGCGGAAGACGTCCGCCATCGCGTTGGCGGCCCAGGCGCCGTAGATGTCGCCGTACCGGCGCGGCCTCGAACCCCTGGGCCAGGAACTCGGTCGAGACGACGAGCGTGATCATCACGAGGACCAGCACGCCCGTCCGACCGAGGGTCAGGCGCGAGGGCCGGTCGATCAACCGCCGCTTGTACATGTAGACGAGCGACACGAACACGCCGATCGCGACGAGGTTCTGTGCGGCCAGTGCCAGGGCCCAGATCGCGCCGTCGACCGGATAGCCCACGATCGCCTGGGGCAGGCCACCGAGCACGATGTTGATGTTGCCGATGAGCAGGACGGTCGAGCCGACGAACAGCAGGTAGTGCATCGTCCCGACGCGGCGCTCGCGGAACATCCGTGGCTGGAGGAAGGCGTGCCGGACGACGCCCCAGGCCCGGACCGGGATCTCGCGCGGCGAATACGGGGCGACCGCGTGGACGGCCTCGAAGACCCGCCAGCGGCGGACCATCAGCAGGGCGAAGACCGCGAACGCGCCCCAGAAGATCGGGAAGACCAGCGGGTATGCAGGGACCTCGGCGAAGGTCTCGAACATCGCGGGATCAGCCTCCCTCGGACCTGATCGCGTGATCGTACGGGCCGGCGAGGGTCTCGAGGGCGTGGTCGAGCACCGGCGCGACGGCATCGAACAATTCGGCCGCTCCCTTCGGGCTGCCGGGCAGGTTGACGATGAGACACCGACCGCGGACGCCAACCAGGCCGCGCGACAGGTCCGCGAGCGGTGTCTTCGCTCGGCCCGCCGCTCGCATCGCCTCGGCGAGGCCCGGGACCTCGTAGTCGAGGACGGCCCGGGTCGCCTGCGGGGTCACGTCGCGCGGGGTCAGGCCGGTCCCGCCGGTGGTCACGACGAGGTCGTGGCCGCCTGCGCCATCGACGAGGGCGGCCTCGATCGCCCATTCCTCGTCGGCGACGACGAGTCGCTCGACAACGAAGCCGAGACCGACCAGGCGTTCCTCGATGAGCGCGCCCGATTCGTCGGCCCGCACGCCTGCGGCAGCGCCGTCGCTCGCGGTGACGACCAGTGCCGATCGCCCGGTCGTGCTCACGCGGCGGCCACTCAGGGGTGGCTCCGATGCCTGGCGCCGCTCCGACCGGCCGCCCGAGCCCCGGGCTTGGGTCGCGGCCGTGGTCCGTCGGCGGGGCTCGAGGGACGAACCCACGTCCCGCTCTTGCCGCCGGTCTTCGAGACGAGTCGGACGCCCTGGATCTCGACCCCCCGCTCGACGCCCTTGACCATGTCGTAGACGGTCAGGGCGGCCACCGACGCGGCCGTCATCGCCTCCATCTCGACGCCGGTCTGGGCCGTGGTGGCCGCCTCGGCTCGGATGCGCAGCACACCGGCGGCACGATCCGGGGTGATCGCGACGACCAGGTCGGTCAGCGGCAACGGGTGACACAGCGGGATGAGCTCGCTCGTGCGCTTGCCGCCCATCACGCCCGCCAGCTCCGCGACGCCCAGGACGTCGCCCTTGGCACCGCCGCCGTCGATGACGAGGCTCATCGTCTCGGGCGACACGGCCACGGCGGCTTCGGCCACGGCCCGGCGCGCGGTGACGGGCTTGTCGCTGACGTCGACCATGCGCGGCCGGCCGGACCGATCGACGTGCGACAGCCGCCGTCGCTCGGCACGCGGTTGGGATCTCTGGTCCATCGACTCCTCCGCCGTGGCTTGGGTAGCTGGTCAGGCGAGCGGCAGCGGCCGTCGCTGAATCATGCCCGGTCGGTCAGGCGCGGTCGAGCCACCACAGCACGACCTCCGAGCCGGCCTCGAGGGCATCGTCCGCTTCCGGGATCACGGCCAGCCCGTCCGCTGCCGCGAGGGCCGAGATGACGTGACTCCCCTGCCCGCCCGCGAGCCGGATCAGGACCCGGCCACGCTCGTCACGGATCGGCGATCCGGCGTCGTCGCGCCGCGCCGTGACGCGGATGAATGCGCGCCGGCCATGGCTCTTTCTGACGTCGTCGCCGAGGACTGCGCGATCGACCGGGCGGAGCAGGTCGCGGCGACCGGCCAGCCTCCGGATCGCCGGGCGGACGAAGAGCTCGAACGTCACCGCGGACGAGACCGGGTTGCCGGGCAGCCCGAACAGCAGGACCGGGCTTCCGCCGCCCGGCCGCTCCGCGACCCCGAAGGCGAACGGCTTGCCGGGCTGGACGGCGACCCGCCACAGGTCGATGCGGCCGATCGACTCGATCGCGGTCTTGACCACGTCGTACGGGCCGACCGACACGCCGCCCGACACGATCAGGGCGTCCGCGCCGGAATCGAGCCCGCGCCGCAGCCGGGCGACGACATCATCGAGCTCGTCACGGGCGATCCCGAGGTCGATCGGCTCGGCGCCGGCGGCGGTCACGAGCGCGCGGAGCCCCGGGCCGTTGGCGTCCGGAATGCCGGCGGGGCCGAGATCCTCACCGGGCGCCCGGACCTCGTCGCCGGTCGCCAGCACGCCGATCCGCGGGAGCCGATGCACCTCGATGTCCGCCACACCGGTACCGGCGAGGAGGGTGACGAGCGCCGCCGAGATCGAGGTCCCGGCATCGGCCAACGTCGCGCCCGCGGTGATGTCGCTGCCCGCGACGCGGACGGAATCGCCTGGTGCGACGACCTCGTGGACCAGGCAGCCGACCGGCACGGGACCGGTCGCGTCGCGACCCCGCGAACCGGGCCGGCCCTCGGCGTCGAGCGGTGTCGTCGCCTCGACCGGGACGACTGCATCGGCGCCGTCCGGCAGCCGGGCGCCCGTCGCGATCCGGACGGCAGTCCCGGGCGTGACCGCCACTTCCGGGGCGGCCCCCGCCGCGACGTCGCCGACAACGCGGAGCTCGATCGGTGCGTCCTCCCGGGCGGCGTCCGTGTCGACCGCCACGATCGCGTAACCGTCCATCGCCGAGTTCGCCCACGGTGGCAGCGATACGCGCGCCTCGACCCCGGCGGCCGCGACCCGACCGAGCGCATCCGCGGCAGCGACCCGTTCCGTGCCGACCGGCTGGGTGACGGCGAGGACCGCGTCTCGCGCCGCCTCGACCGAGAGCATCACCGGGGCAGTGGGAGCCGTCATGTGCCTGGCTCCGCAGCCGTTTCCAGCCCGACCGCCGAGGTCTCCGTCGCGGCGGATCGTCGGGCCCGGCGTCCGGCCACGGTGGCGACCACGAGCGCGATCGCGATGATCGCGACGCCGACGACGATCGCCGTCTCCTGCCAGAACACGAACGGGAAGAGCTGGACCAGCCGATCGGTCAGCGGGTCGAACAGGTACGACCCCGGTGGGAAGAAGATCCGGTGGAACGCCTCGAACAGCTGGTCGAAGGCGACGAGGCCCACAACGCCCGCGACGACCACGCCGATCATCAGGCCGATGGCTCCGCCGCGGACCGCCGACCAGCTCCCCGCCCGGTCACGGCGGCGGCTGGCCAGGATGAGCCCGACGATCGAGATCGCGGCCAGGACCCAGAGCCCGCGAAACACCGTCCGGACGTCGGCCATGTGCGCCTGCTCGCGCTGCTCAAGGACGGGCCTGCCGTCGATAGCGACGTCGAAGTCGCCACCGAACACCAGGTCGCCGAGGATCCGGTCGGTCGCGGTCCGGAGATCCTCGGTCGTGAACCCGGTCCACGCGGCCGCCTGCGCACGGTCCTGCTCGAAGGCGACCCACTGCGGGGAGAGGAAGGGGACGATCGCGACGGCGACGATCACGATGGCGGTGGCCAGGCCGATGAGGACGGCGGCGAACAGTGACGTCGCGGAACGGCTCACCGGGCCATCGTAGCCGTTCGGGTCGGAAACGCCGGGAGGCCGAGCCGACCCGGGCCTACTCCTCTTCGAGCGTCTTGGCCTGCTCCCACCAGCCGACGAGCGTGACCTCGGGCGGCGGATCGACGCCCAGCTCGCCGGCCGCACGCGCGACTCGCTCCCGGAACGCGGACAAGTCGAGCTCGAGGATGTCCCGGAGCCCCTCGATGCCGGCCTGGATCATCATCTGGTGCTCATCCGGACCGAAGCCCGCGAGGTTGAGCATCAACGCCTCGTCGCGCCACATCAGGACGTCCGTCGTATCCGCGGAGGTCTGGTCGGCAAGCGTCTGGCGCCGGGTCGAGGTCTCGGACCGCTCGAGCAGCAATCCGGTCGTGAAGATGCCCTGGTGATCGAGCCGCTCCAGGTGGGCAGGCTCGATCCGCGTCAGCTCGAAGATCGGTGGCATGGACGCGATGATGCCATGCCGGACCCAGCTCGTACGGCCCGGCAGGAGCCGAGCGTCAGGCAACCACGCTCGTGGTGCTCGGCGAGTCGCTGTCGGCGAGCCGATATCGTTCGACGGCTTCGCCGCGTAGCATCCGCCCGGGTCGGGCGCCGAGCCATCGTTCCCCCGGCGGTGCGCGCGCCCGATCCGTCTCCGACGAACGCCGCGAGCGATGGCGGGTGCGTGCCGGCTACCGCCCCGATGCGCGGTCGGCGGCGGTCCGATAGCGGTCATGCGCCGCGGCTTCACCCAGATCGGCTGCAGCGGAGTCCGCGGTCGACGACTCGAGGCCGGCCTTTGTCGACTCGACCACCATCCGGGCTGCCTCGGCGGTCCTGGCGGCCGACGTCTCGGCCAGGGTAGCGGCCTCGAGTGCGGCCTTTGCCGCCGTGGCGGTGGCGCCCGCCGCGATCTCGGCCTCGTGGGCAGCCATCACAGCGGTTTCGGCGGCCTCGCGACCCTTCCGGGCCACGGAAGCGACGCGCTCCGCGTCGCGCCATTCATTCAACGCCGCAGCGGTGGTCGTCTGCCGTTCTTCCTCGGCGTTCACGGGCATCCCTCGTACGGGGCTCGGCTCGCTCAGAGGGCTGGACGGTGGCCGCGCACCCACACCGTACACCCGACGGGCGCCACTTCCCCGTTGGGGCGCTAGCGCCGGGCCGCCTGCGCAGTCCCTTGATCCCAGCCGGCGAGCCGTTGGCCGATCGTCACCAGCGCCGCCGCGACCTCCTCGTACTCTTCGGGCTTGACCGCCAGCACCTGGGGTGGCTGGTTCGGGTGCTCGGGCACGATGACCAGCGTCGCCGGTCGCGTCTTCTCGATGTCGAACTGGATCCGACGCAGGTTGTCGATCCCGACGTCGAGCGCCGTGCGGTCCTCCTGGATCACCGCCAGCCGATGGCTGGTGACCGCGATCACCGCCTCCCCGGCGGACGCCACGTGCTGGACTTCCTCACCGGGTCCCAGCAGCTCTTGGACAGCGGGATGGTGACCCACCTCGTTGCCGTCGCCTGCCATGGTCACACCTCCTTCGATCGCTCGATCGGGCGCAGGCGCGCCGCGAGCTGATTGTCCGACAAGACTGCTTTCAACGGCACAACGAGGCGGTTGACGGGACGATCGAGCCGCTACCATTCGCGGGACGCCCGGAGGGCACGATGCTCGCGACGATCCTCGACGACATCAGCAACGCGATCGGCGAACGTCTTCCACTGGTTCCAGACGCTGACGCCCGGCGGCTTCGGCCTGATCCTCCTGCCCCTCATCGTCCTCGGCGTGATCACGATCCTGGTGAGCCGGAACCGGTAGAAGCCCGCGGCCGGGGCTGGTCGGAGGCGCCGATCACCGCTAGCCTTCGACTCGTGACCCACGACGACGCAGATCGTCCGATCGAGGAACGCACGCCCGATGAGGTCGCTCGCCTGATCGAGGCGATCCGCCCCACCAGGGAAGAAGATGAACGGGCGGAACGCTTCGCCATGCGCCTGCTGGAGACTCCGGCGACGCCTGAAACCATCCCTTCCTCCAGGGACCAGGCGGTCGCGGCCGAGGCGCATTCGCGGCGCCGTGACGTCATGATCGTCGCGCTCGGCGCCGCCGTCGGGCTGGTGGTCGGCATCATCGCGACCCTCGTCGTGACGGGGGGCGCCTGAGCCTTGCCGTTCCTGCTCATCGCCATCGGTGGAGCCGCCGGCGCGGTCAGCCGCTATGCCGTCGATACGTGGGTGTCGGAACGCGCGGCATCGGCGTTCCCGTGGGGCACCTTCGTCGTCAACACCACCGGGTCGTTCGTGCTCGGGTTGCTGTTCGCCCTGGCGATCGATCGTGCGGTGCTGCCGGCGGACGTCCGCCTTCCGGTGATGGTCGGCTTCGTCGGTGCCTACACCACGTTCTCGACGCTGATGCTCGAGACCTGGCGCCTCGTCGAGGGCGGCGCCATGCTGCTCGCGCTCGCGAACCTGGCCGGATCGGTCGTCGTCGGGCTCATCGCCCTCGTGCTCGGACTGGCCGTAGGCAGGGCGGTCCCGTGAAGATCGAGGGACACGGTCTTCTCGCGCGCATCTACATCGGCGAATCGGACCAATGGCACGGCCGGCCCCTCTACGAAGCCATCGTCCACCTGTTGCGCGAACGCGGATTGGCGGGGGCGACGGTCGTGCGTGGCATCGAGGGGTTCGGTGCCAAGCAGCATGTCCACACCGCCCGGATCCTGTCGCTCTCGTCCGACCTGCCGATCCTCGTGGAGGTCGTCGACCAGGAAGACCGCCTGCGGGCAGTCCTCCCCGAGCTCGAGGCGATGGTGTCCGATGGGTTGATCACCCTCGAGCCGGTCGAGGTGATCGCTTACCGCGCGAACGCCGACGGATAGCGGGCCTGTCTCACTGGGCGGTCCGGGCAATCCGGCCGTCTCCACGCACACGTAGTTCCCACCAGCGTCCCTGGGGCCACACCTGATGGGAGCTACCCGGCCTCGAACAACGGAGGACCGGGCGGCATGGGGTGTCGGTTCGCCGGAGACCCGCGATCGGACCATGGCGTCCGTGCGTCGAGACCTGAGGGAAGGGGGGTCACGCATCTTGATCGACCCTGGAATTCACGTTGCCAACGAGCTCCGGGAAGAGCGCATGCGTGACAGCCTTCGGGCGTATCGCAGCCGCGAGCTCGTAGCGCTCCTGGCTGAGGATCGAGCGAGCCGCTCCTCGATAGTCCGGCGTCGCATCGCGCTGGCCCTCGCCGCGGTGAGTCGCCGGACGGTCGCGATCGTCGGATGGCTCGACGAATGCGTCGCCGAGGACCTCGGTCGCCAGATGACCCCGAGCAAATGATGCTCGGCACGATCCTGGTGGCTTTTGCGACGATCGTCGTCCTCATCGGCCCGTTCGTGGTGCTCGGCTACCTGTCGATCCGCTTCGGGGTGGATTCGCGGCCCGGCATCGGGGAGCGCGACCATCGTCGGTGGCTCTGACAGGAGCGCTTCGATTGCGATCAGCTCCGACGGTCGGTGCGGGCGGCCGCAGGGGGCTGCGACAATGCCGCCAGGAAGTCGCCGATCCCGACGGGAGGCATGACCGCGATCTCGACCACGCAGTCACTCCTGCTTCCGCGTGGCACGCGCGTGCTGCATATCGGGCCGCCCAAGACTGGGACGACGACGTTGCAGTACGCCTTCCACGCCACGCGCCGCGAATGCCGCAAGCAGGGCGTGCGCTACGCGGGGGTCACCCATCAACCCGCCAAGGCCGCACGCGCGGCGATGGGCGTCAACGATCCGGTGGTCGGCAAGCCGCCATCGAAGCTGTACTGGCGAGTCCTTCTGTCGGAGATCCGGCGAGCCTCCGAGTCGCGCGTCGTCATCAGCAGCGAGTCCTTCGCCCAGGCACCGCCCGAAGCGATCCGGAGGATCGTCTCGGACCTCGATCCCGGACGGGTCCACGTGGTCGTGACGTTGCGTCCGCTCGCGCGGGTGCTGACGTCCCACTGGCAGCAGGCCGTCCAGAACGGTCTCCGCCAATCGCTCGACCCGTGGCTGGAGACCGTCTTCGATGAGCCGGACTCCTGGCAGGCGGCCAGCTTCTGGCTGAGGCATCGACACGACGAGCTCATCGCGCGTTGGGCCGCGGTGGTCGGAATCGACAACGTCACGGTCGTCCCGCTCGACGGCCGCGATCATGCGAGGGTCCTGCGCGTCTTCGAGCAGCTGGTGGGCCTGCGCGAGCAGACGCTCCCATCGATCGATGATGCCGTGAACCGCTCGCTGACGCTCCCTGAGGCCAAGGTCGTGCAGGCGATCAACGAACGCTTCCAGGACGAGCGGCTGGATCCGTCAGTCCTGAAGCAGCTCGTGACATTCGGTGCCGCGGCCTACATGAAGGCGTTGACTCCCGATCGAGACGAGCCGCGGATCACGCTGCCGTCGTGGGCCGAGGAGCGGGCGGAAGCCATCGCCGCATCGATGATGGCGAAGATCGATGCGGCGGGTGTCCGTGTGGTGGGCGATCTCGATGGCATGGTGCGGTCCGGTCCGCGTCGCCCTGCCGGCGACGGGACAGCGAACGCTCGCGATCCGGAGTCGACGAGCGCATGGAGCGTCCCGCCCCGGGCGGCAGGAGCAGCCGCGATCGGCATCGTCCTGATGGCGGGCCACGGCAGGGACGTGACAGGAGTGACGGATGCGGCGGATGGATCGACCGGCGGGTCGCGTTCCGCGGAGGGCTCCCCCGAGTCGGACCTCGGGTCGAGCCTCTACCTCCTGGCAATCATCGCCAACCGATTCCGGAGCTGGCTCGGAGGCGATCTCCATCGCATCCGGCGGTCGCTCCGGAGGGGAGCGGAGCGCCCAGCGCGTGTCATGTCGGACGCCGGGGCCACCCCGCCCGGGCAGGCCGGCTGAGGGAGTCGTCAGGCCTGCTCGGTCTCGGCGAGCGCCCGGCCGAATCCGGTCAACGCAACGTCCTCCAGTGGCGGGTTGATCAGGCCCGCCCGGGCGTCCCGGAAGGCGCGTTCAAGGCGACCGGCAAGAAAGCCCGGACCGCCCGCGATCCGGAGCGCCTCGTCCGTGGCAGCGACCGCGGCGCGAGTTGCCACCAGCTTGGCGAGTGGCACGTCCGCGGCCGCAGAGGCCCGCCCTGCCGGATCGTTCGCGTCGACCGCCGCGTCCCAGCGCCGCGCGACGTCGAGCACGACGAGTCGCGCAGCCCGGAGCTCCGCGTCGAGACGCCCAAGTCGGAGCTGCACCGTGGGGATCGCGGCTACCGCCGTCGATCCATCGCCGGGCTTCCGATCGCGCGCCCAGCGGACGACGTCCGCCCGAGCGCCCTCCCCCACTCCGAGGTACGTCGCCGCGAGGGCGACCCCGAACCACGCCCCGGGCGCGGGTCCGCGCGGGTCGGGGCCGGCTGCCGGCCGCCGCACGAGGAGCGCATCGCCAGACACCGGCACGTCATGAAGCACGAGCCGGCCGGACGCGGATCCGCGCATGCCCATGGCCTCGAAGCCCGGCCGGCGCTCCACGCCCTCGGTGTCGAGATCGAGCAGCCAGGAGCCCACCTCGACCGGATCCGTGCCCTCGATCCGCGCCGTCACGAACGCGTGGGTCAGGTTCGGGAGCCACGTCGTCCAGGTCTTCTCCCCGGTGAGCCGCCACGTCCCATCCTTCTGGGGCAATGCCGTCGCGCCGGGGATCGCGCCACGGGCCGGTGACCCGCCGCCCTCCTCCGTGGCTGCGTTGTTGACGAGCGCGCCCCAGTCCACGATCGCTCGAAACAGCCGTTCGCGGAGACCGGCCGGGACCGCATCCGAGTCCACGAGCGCACCCACGACATGGACCTGCATCGCGAAACCCAGAGCCGTCGCGCCGTCGATGGCCCCGATCGAAGCGAGCACCTCCGCCGCCGCCGACATCCGCGCGCCGAGGCCCCCGGCTTCGGCCGGCACGACAAGTCGATGGAGTCCCGTCTCGACGATCGACGCTGCCGCGCGTGGATCGAACGTGTCCCCGAGCTCGAGGACGCGCAATCGGTCGAGCGCGTCCGCAAGGACCACGTCGACCGGATCGGCCGCGGGCATCACGGCTTCTTCTGCTGCCAGGCCAGCAGCTTGACCAGGCGCCCGGCGCGCGAGTCGTCGATCAGCGTCGACAGCCGGCGCTCCCGGGTGGCCGCCTGCTTCGCACTCGTGATCCAGTGGGTGACGGCCCGACGGTACGACGGCGGCCGCGCCTGCCAGTCGTCCCAGGCGACCCGGTCGGCGCGCAGCCGGCCCTCCTCGTCGTCGGTCAGCGTCGGCGATCGGTCGCTCGTAGGAATAGACGGCGGTCCTCGCATCCGTGCGCGCCTCGAACGCCCGGATCCCGGCGGGGCGCATCCTGCCCTGGTCGGTCAGGACGCCGACCTTGGCGACGTTGATCGCGCTCCAGTTGCTGCCCTTCCGCCGCGGCGTGAACCGTTGGGCGTGGCTGATCTCATCGATCCGCTGGAGCTGGCCGTCGATCCAGCCGACGCACAGTGCCTCGTCGACGGCGTCGGACCAGCTGACCGTCGGCCGGCCGCTCGCCTTCTTGTACTGGCCCAGCCACAGCTCGTCGGCGGTCTCGTGATTGGCATCGAACCAGTCGCGCATCTCGGCGGGAGTCGCGAAGAACCGGATGTCGTGCGGGACGAGCTTCGGCATGCGCTAGATCGAATCCCCGACCCGGGACAGGATCTCGCGGATCGCGTCGCCCGACAGGGCGAGGATAGCGAACGGGATCGCCAGCACGATGAAGATCAGGACGAGGCACCCGACGACTGCGGCGCCGGATCCGCCTGGCGCCGGCTGGACGATGACCGAACCCGCCCAGCGATCCTGGAGGCCCTGGTGCAGGCGATCCGTCGAAGTCGTCAGCAGCAGGATCACGAACCAGATGAACGCGACGAACGCGAGCAGCGAGCCGGCCGTCGGCACCTCCAGGACGAGAGTCGTCGCGCCGGTCAGCACGAACCATCGGAGGACGGCGGACTCGAGCGACAGCGTCGCGCCGTCCGTTGCCCGCAGGATGCGCAGGCTGAGCAGCCGCATCCCGAGCGTCGCGTGCCACGGGCTGCGCCACAGGACAACGAAGTACACGCCTCCCAGCGCCACGAGAACCAGGTTGAGCACCAGCCGGAGCGTCCGGTCGGTGTCCGGATCGAACGTCCCGAGCGCCAGAGCGGCGATCACGTTGACCATCGCCAGGAGCGCAAGGTCGATCGAGTACGCGACCAGCCGCGAGAACACGCCGGCGATGACCATGCCCGCAGCGATCGATGCAGCCGGTGCGGCCGCCGCGGGCGGTGCCCACTCGACGATCGGGCCGTCGGCAGGGGCAGGTGGCTGTGTGTCGGATCCCGTCCAGCCGACGGGCGCCGCTGAGATGACGCCGCGCTGCGGGTCAGGCGGCGGTGGCGACACCGTCGGGGTCGGTTCGGTCGGCGTGGGATCCGTTGGCCGATCACCGGCCGGCGGCTCCAAGCTCACGGGCAGTCCCTCCCAGGAATGCCCCGATGCTAGCGTTCCGAGATGCGGTCGTGACGGTCACGGTGTAATCCGGATGCCGCTGGGAAACCACAGGGGAGGCAGTTCGATGGCAATGGACCCGGCCCTCAAGGCACTGAAGCAATGCATGAGAAAAGCCAACGGCGTCAAGTCTGAAATGGACAAATGCGAGACGACGTTCAAGGCTGCGGGCGGGACCGCGACTCCAGACGGCGGGAAGGTCTTCACCGCTCCCGACAGCACCGAAGCCTTCGTGACCGACGGCGGCAAGGTCTTCTGACCACTCGGCCTGGGCCAACCAGGTCAGAGGCCCGAGACGGCCGCCGGCCGTCTGATCTCACACCGGGACCCTCGGCCGCGACTCGTCGTCATGCGGCGAGCCGCGGCCTGCCCATGCGCCCTATCATCGGCTGGTCGTCAGCGTCATGGGAGCCCACTCCATGCAGCGTCATCTCGTCACCGGAGGCGCCGGCTTCCTCGGCTCCCACCTGTGCGATCGGCTGATCGAACGCGGCGACGACGTTCTCTGCGTCGACAACTTCTACACGGGCAGCAAGACGCAACATCGGCCAGCTGCTCCTGAACCCGCGCTTCGAGCTGATGCGCCACGACGTGACCTTTCCGCTGTACGTCGAGGTCGATCGGATCTTCAACCTGGCATGTCCGGCCTCGCCGATCCACTACCAGCGCGATCCCGTCCAGACGACGAAGACGAGCGTCCACGGCGCGATCAACATGCTCGGACTGGCCAAGCGGCTCCACGCGCGGATCCTGCAGGCCTCGACGAGCGAGGTGTACGGCGACCCTGAGATCCACCCGCAGCCCGAGGAGTACTGGGGCCGCGTCAACCCGATCGGCATCCGCGAGCTGCTACGACGAGGGCAAGCGCTGCGCCGAGACCCTGTTCTTCGACTACTACCGGCAGCACAACCTCGACATCAAGGTCGTGCGCATCTTCAACACGTACGGTCCGCGGATGCATGCCCGATGACGGTCGCGTGGTCAGCAACTTCATCGTCCAGGCGCTGAAGGGCGAGGACGTCACGATCTTCGGCGATGGCCTCGCAGACGCGCAGCTTCTGCTACGTCGACGACCTCGATCGACGCCCTGTTGCTGGCTGATGGACACGCCGGCGGAGTTCACCGGCCCGGTGAACATCGGCAACCCGTTCGAGTTCACGATGCTCGCAGCTGGCCGAGCTCACGCTGAAGCTGACCGGAAGCAAGTCGAAGCTCGTGTTCCAGCCGCTGCCCGCCGACGATCCGCGGCAGCGTCAGCCGGACATCGCCCTGGCGAAGCAGGCCCTCGGATGGACGCCGAAGGTCACGCTCGAGGACGGCCTCAAGGAGACGGTCGCGTACTTCCGGCACGTGCTTGCGGCATGACGACTGCGTCCGACCCGCGGGGCGCGCCAGTGCTGTTCATGGTCTTCAATCGGCCGGACACGACCGCTCGCGTCTTCGAGGCGATCCGGGCGGCGCGACCGAGGCAGCTGTTCGTGGCCGCCGACGGCCCGCGCGAGGGGCGCGAGGGTGAAGCCGATCGATGCGGGCAAGTCCGCGAGATCGCCACGGCGGTCGATTGGCCGTGCGAGGTCGCGACCCTGTTCCGCGAACGAAACCTGGGCTGCAAGCGGGCGGTGAGCTCGGCGATCGACTGGTTCTTCGAGCAGGTCCCCGCAGGGCGTGATCCTGGAGGACGATTGCGTACCCGACCCGTCGTTCTTCGCATACGCCGGCGATCTGCTGGAGCGCTATCGCGACGACACGCGCGTCATGTCGATCTCGGGTGACAACTTCATCGCGGCGCACTGGAAGCCCGAGGCGAGCTACTACTTCTCCGCGTTCACGCACATCTGGGGCTGGGCGTCGTGGCGGCGCGCCTGGGCGGAGTACGACGTCGCGATGACCGATTGGCCGGCGCAGCGCGAGGGTGGCCTCCTGCGCCGGATGTTCCCCGACTCGATCGAGGCGCAGGCATATTGGGCGGGCCTGTTCGATCGTGTCAGCCGGGGCGAGATCGACACGTGGGATTACCAGTGGGCTTACGCGACGTTCAAGAGCGCCGGCGTTTCGTGCATGCCCGCCGTCAACCTGATCAGCAACATCGGCTTCGGCGTCGATGCGACCCATACGCATGACCCGGAGGCGAAGCTGGCCAACCTGCCGAGCGCCGCGTTGCCGTTACCGCTCAGGCACCCGCACGATGTCGTCGCCGATCGCTCCGCCGATGACTGGACGGTGCGGAACGTCTTCGGGATCGCGGGCAGTCCAGTCCGGCAGGGCACGCAGGACGATCGTCGCAAGCGTCGCGGCATCCGATCGCGCGTACGACGGATGCTCCAGACCGTCACGCACCGGTGATCGCGTGATGGACGTCGCTTGCCCGGCGCTGAGCGGCTGAAGAAGACTCGACGGCGCCTCCGAAGCGACGCCCCGATCCCCTAGGCGACTTTTCGCTCGCCACCGGCGACGGGCGCAGTCTCCAGCGGTACCTCATCGGGGCTCATCTCGCCACTCGCCAATCGGGCCTGGATGCCCGCGGGGTCGCAACCGATGACGCGACAGGTGTTCGTGTCGCCGCCGCACGTGGGGCAGCTGTGGACGCGGTCGTCCATGATCGAGGCGAGTCGCGCGAGGATCGCCGGATCGTCCTCGACCGGTGTAGCCGTGGTCTCGATGCGGGTCTCGATCGCTAGACCGAGCCCCCGCCGGACCGCGGTGATGAGCGTCTCGGCCATGGGGACGAGCCGGTCGTGCAGGGTGGCGCCAGCTTGGGTTTCGAAGGTGGCCGTGTTCGGATCCAACGCAGTTCTCCTGGTGTCTAGGGACTGTCCCTACTGTGTGCGCCCCAGGCGATCCGGTCATCGGAGCAACGAAGCAGGTCGAACTCGGGTCGATTGCCGGATCGCGGCAGCGTCTCCTGGCCGGAGAACCGATCGCCACACGCGGGCGTACGTCCACTAGAACGCGGCGGTCGTCGCCCGCTCCCCACTCCGGCTTGCCCACGACCGCCGAAAGAAGGAGACGACACGATGGTGAGACGCGCCTTCGCGCCCCTCGTGGCCTTCGGTCTGTTGGCTGCCCTGGTGTCCCCGGCCATCGCCCGGAACATCAACGCGGACAACCTCTACAAGGTCACGGTCCTGCAGACGAACGAGACCGACCCGGATCTCGTCAATGGCTGGGGCATCACCGCCAGCTCGACGTCGCCGTGGTGGGTATCCGACAACGGAACGATGAAATCGACCTTGTACAACGGCGCGGGCGTCAAGCTGGGCCTCGTGGTCACCATCCCCGGCCATCCGACCGGCACAGTCTTCAATGGCTCGGCTGACTTCCAGGTCAAGGTCGACGACACCACCGGATTCCGAGCCTCCCGCTTCCTGTTCGCCACCGACGACGGTCGCATCGCGGGCTGGAATGGGGTCGGGACGGCCGCGATCCAGGCCGCCGAGACACCGGACGCGGTCTACCTGGGCCTGGCCATCGGGAACAATGGCGCCGGAAACCACCTGTACGCCGCCAACTTCTCGGGCGCACGGATCGATGTCTTCGATGGCGCGTTCGGCGCCGCCAGCCTGCCAGGTCACTTCGTGGACCCGGGGCTGCCCGCGGGCTATTCGCCGTTCAACATCCAGGCCATCGACGGCGTGCTGTACGTGGCGTACGCCAAGCAGAATGCCGACGGCGACGAGGAGGTCGCCGGTGAAGGCTTCGGCTATGTCAGCTCGTTCGACCTGAACGGCAACTTCATCGCGCGGGTCGCCTCCCGTGGCGACCTGAATGCGCCCTGGGGTCTCGCCCAGGCACCCGCCGGGTTCGGGAAGTTCAGCGGCGACCTGCTCGTCGGGAACTTCGGCGACGGACGGATCCACGCCTTCAAGCGGACCGCCGACGGCTGGGAGCCGCACGGCGTCATCAAGGGCACCGACCACCGGCCGATCTCGATCGACGGCCTGTGGGGCATCGGCTTCGGCAATGGCGGTGGGGCCGGCCCGGTCACCACCCTGTACTTCGCCGCCGGGCCGGAGGACGAGACCGAAGGCGCCTTCGGTTCGATCGAGGCTCCGTAGGTCTCAACTGCGCCGCGAGGCGCGGGATCATGGAACGGCCCGCTGTAGCGTCAGCGGGCCGTTCGGTGTCTGGAGGTGTTGCGAGCCTACTCGGTCTCGCCCTCGGCGATGGATCACGGGCGGGCGCGAGCGACCGGAGCGACCGGTGCGGGGGCAGCAGACTGGGCCTCGACGGCATCGAGGATGGTTCGCATCCGCCGGATCCGACGACCGCGAGTGCGGGCAGGCAGCATCTCCCACGTCCCGCCGACGTGCTCGGGATTGTCGACCTCGTACTCGGCCCGGGCCAGCTGCTCATCGAACGGTGCAACGAGCTCGAGTCGTCGTTCGGCGGCCGCTTCCGCAGCCAGCGCCTCAAGGAGAGCGATACCCAACTCGCTCATGGTCCGAATCTCCAGATCTGCTTGCGCATGATTGCGATCGGGGACGCGACACTCGGATCCCTTACGACAGACTGGTCGACCGAGGGGCAGGTTCCTACGCAACAACCCTGCAGAACGGCACGACGCCGGTTGCTGCATTCCGGCATCCACGCGTCGAGTCTCGGCGTCGGCGGCGAGCCCCCGACGGGCCGGGTGACCATCGGCCGTCGGACCGGAAGGCGCTGGACGTCGCCGGATCCCGTCGCCTGGATTCGTCCGCGCTTCTCGGCGGTCATCGGCCGCCCGGTCCTGCCGGCGCCATTCCCGCGGTGCCCGCGATCCTGTGGTGGCCCATCAGACGGCCGACCAGCCATGGTGGTGAGACGCGAACGGTCTCACCAGACCCAACCATGGGAGGACGCCATGCGATCCCGTTCAGGCAGCGCATTCTTCGCCGTTGCATTCCTGCTTGCGTCGCTGGTACCGGCCGACGCCGTGCTGGCCGGCGAGACACGGCCGGGCTATCAGCCGGCTTCGCTCGAGGCGGCGTCGGCGCCGGCGTATCGCGACTCCAGCCAGCCGGTCGCCAAGCGGGTCAAGGACCTGCTCGGACGAATGACTCTGGAGGAGAAGGTCGGCCAGATGACGCAGGCCGAGCGTGGTGCCGTCGAAGGTGACCCCTCGGTGATCGCCGACCTGAATCTGGGGTCGATCCTATCGGGCGGTGGGTCGACGCCGACGCCGAACACGCCAGAGGCCTGGGTCGACATGGTCAACGCGTTCCAGGAACAGGCGCTGAGCACCCGCCTGGGGATCCCCATCATCTACGGCATCGACGCCGTTCACGGCCATGGCAACGTCTATGGCGCCACGATATTCCCGCGCAATATCGGCCTGGGCGCGACCGGTGACACGTCCCTCGTGCGCGAGGTCGGCGAGGCGACCGCCGCGGAGGTCCGCGCAACCGGCATCCCATGGAGCTTCGGACCATGCGTTTGCGTCGCCCGCGACGAGCGCTGGGGCCGAACGTACGAGAGCTTCGGGGAAGACCCGGGGCTCGTCGCCCGCATGGAAACCATCATCGACGGCTTGCAGGGCCGCGGCCGAGCGCCGATCACGGCCGACCATGTTCTCGCCACCGCGAAGCACTACGCCGGAGACGGAGACACCGAATACGACGCCGCCGTAGCCGCCGCCAATGTGGGCAAGCCCTGGTACGAGCAGCGGTACACCATCGACCAGGGAATCACGGTGACCAGTCGGGACGAGTTCGCGACGATCGATCTGGCGCCGTACGCAACGGCGATCCGACGACACGGCGTGCGCAGCGTGATGCCCTCGTTCTCTAGCGTCGACTGGGTCGAGGACGGCGTTGGCAACCCGGTCAAGATGCACGCCCAGGAGGACCTCGTCACGGGTGTCCTGAAAGGCCAGTACCAGTTCGGTGGCTTCGTCATCTCGGACTGGGAGGGCATCCACCAGATCCCCGATCCTGACAATCCCGGAAACGGCGGGTTGACCCCGTATAAGGTGCGGGTCGGCGTCAATGCCGGCACCGACATGTTCATGGAGCCGTTCAGTGCCCAGCAGTTCGAGGAGCTGCTGCTGGCCGAGGTCGACGCCGGCCGGGTCAGCATCGCCCGCATCGACGACGCCGTGGGCCGCATCCTCGAGGCGAAGTTCGAGCTGGGGCTCTTCGAGCACCCGCTTGCCTCGAAAGACAACATCGACCAGGTCGGCAGCGCCGCGCATCGGGCGATCGCTCGACGGGCAGCAGCAGAGTCACAGGTGTTGCTGAAGAACGACGGGGACGCGCTGCCACTGTCGGCGGACGCGAAGATCTATGTGGCCGGCCGCAACGCAGACAACATCGGCAACCAGGCCGGCGGCTGGACGATCGCCTGGCAGGGCATCTCCGGCGACATCATCCCGGGCACAACGATCCTCGAGGGCATCCGCGACGTAGCGCCCGAGGCCACGGTCACCTACAGCATCGACGCGTCCGCACCGATGACGGGAGCCGACGTCGGCGTTGTGATCGTCGGCGAGACGCCGTACGCCGAGGGCTACGGCGATGTCGGCGGGCCTGAATGTGGCTTCTGCTCGCCGGCCCAGCTCGAGGAGAAGTCCCTGTCCCTCCTGCCGGGTGACAAGGAGGTCATCGACAAGGTCTGCGACGCGATCGCGACGTGCGTGGTGCTCGTGGTGTCCGGTCGCCCGCAGGTCCTCACCGACCAGCTTGACAAGATGGATGCGTTGGTGGCGTCGTGGCTGCCGGGCAGCGAGGGAGCGGGTGTCGCGGACGTGCTCTTCGGTGATCGGCCGTTCACGGGCACGTTGCCGATGACCTGGCCTCGCACCGAAGCGCAAGTGCCGATCAATGTCGGCGACGCGAACTACGATCCGCTGTTCGCGTTCGGGTTCGGCTTGCGGACGGACTAGCGGAGGCGTCGGATGCCATCCCAGGGCCGCTCGAACGCCGGCGCCGTGACAACGACCGTGGCCGGAGGATCAGGATCGAACGACGCTCCACCGACGCTGACCAACGACGAGCTCGGCCCGCTCCTGCACGATCCGGCCGCCCAGGCCTGGTTCGAGGAGCACATGTCCGAGCTGCGGCAGGACGCATACGGGCAGCGGATCCTGTACTTCGTCCTCGCGATCGTCTTCGTGGTAGGCATCGTGGCCTACCTCGCCGGCTATGTCGTGAAGTCGACGACGCCAGCGGAGCCGTTCGCGCTGCTGTCAGATCTGCTCTACGCGTTCGGATTTGCCCTGTGGACGGCCGCCGTCGTGGTTGTGCTGGTCGAGGTCATCCCCGAGGTGAAGCGTCGCCAGATCAGGCGCGCACTCGAGGCATACGAGGCGATACGTCGCGAAGATGCCGCGCAGAAGGAGAAGGCCGACCAAAGCCTGACATGACTCGACCTCGGAAATAGAACGGCCCCGCCGCCCAAGCCGGTCGAGGGCCGGAATGTGGGCTGAAGCCGACGCGGAGCGTCAGCCAGAATCGGCGGGCTCCGCGTCATCGTCGGCGCGTCGCTCGCCGCCCTGCTTTGGCGGCTGCCAGGCGTAGTCCGCGTAGCGCAGCTGACGCCGGGTCAGGTCATCGAGGCGGTCCTGCTCGCCTCGTGCCAGGTCGAGCTCATGGGCGCGCTCGGCCGCGTCGGCGTCGACCGGGTCAACGGGGGCCGCGGACGCCGGACTCCCCGATCCGTCGGAGCCGCCCCCACCGCCGAACAATCGCTTTCGGAGGCCCATCACCGCGATTCTGCCACGCCTCGACCATCTACCAAAGCGCGCGCCGCAAGATGTTGCAGGCCATCCAGTGGCCCTTCGCGATCCCGTGGCCCTGCCATTCCGGGACGACGGCCCAGGCGGTCTCCCACGCGGCAGCCCCACTGGAGATTACGGCCCGAGGAAGCACGCTCAAAACGCGCGCGGATCGGCGCGATCACCGAATGCGGACACGAGAGCGATCACACCGATCAGGACGAGCACGAGGGCGGTCACTCCCCATGCAACGATCCCGAGGCGTGTGACCTCCGGTAGGGAACGGCGGCGGTAGACCCGATAGGTACCCCAGGCTGCCAACCCGATCATCGCGACGCCAAACACGATCAGGCCGATCGGCCCACCCAGAGCCTTCGCTGTCGGCTTGGTCACGAAGTCGCCAAGGAAGTCGATCGCGAGGACAAAAACGACTCCGCCGACGACCACGACGGACAACACCAGGAGCAGGGCCGCCAGGTATCCGCACCCGCATCCAAGTTCGTCGATGACCTCTCGCCGCGTCAGCGGAGGTTGCCCAGGCTGGCCACTCGCCCCGAATGTGCGGGCTGCCGAGTCCCTTCGGCCGACTCATGGTCGCCGCGCGGGCTCGCGTCCGGTCGACATGATCGGAAGCCTACCCTTGCCACGCTAGCCGTCACGCCCGACGCCTACGGTGCACGCATGGCCCGACGAGGTGATCCCGAGCGAATCTTCGAGGCTCAGCGCGCCGGGGTCCGCGCTCGGCTGACCGGGACGGGCATGCAGGGGGAAACTGCCGATCGATGGCTCGATGCCTGGACCTTCGAGGCGGCGGCTCTCGGGCTACCACGGGACGGCGCGTACTGGCAGGCGGCGTGGGACTGGATCGCCCACGCAGCGCGGCCGAGCGCCGGTCCAGCGATTCGGCTGGTGATCTCACCCCGCAAACCGGCGCGGTAACAGCGCCACCCCTACAGGCGTTCCACAGACAACACTGCGCAGCCGAGACCACAGGCCCGGCGGACGCGGTCGCATCGGGATCGGAGACTTTGCATGGGTGCTCGGAGGGTCCTGCCCTTGATCGTGTGCCTGGGATTGATGGGTTGCGGCGGCAACACCCCATCGGCCAGTCCGAGTGGCCAGGCGGCGGTCGCGACGGCGTCCCCTGCCCTCACCCTCACGCCTACGGCGATCGCGACGCCACTCGCACCGACCTCGACGCCCAAGCCGACACGGAAGCCCCCGTCGGAGATCCAGGTCGGCTCGATCGCGACGGTCGTGACGGACGGCCTTCGGGTCCGCTCGCGGCCGGAGGTCAGCGACGCATCGACGAAGCTCGTCCCGCTTCTCAAGCGGGGGCAGGAAGTGTTCGTCGTAAAGGGCCCGGTCGCGGGCTCCGGCTATCGGTGGTACGAGGTCCAGCCACTCGGGACCCGCGTCATCGACAATCGGCCGCCGTTCGGGTGGGTCGCAGTCGGTGACAAGGACGGTGACCCGTGGATCAAAGGCGGAGGTTTCGACTGTCCGAAGCCGCCCACCACCTACCGTGCATTCGTCGCCCTCGAACCACTGGCCTGGGTCGCCTGCTTCGGGCGAAAGTCGATCACGTTCCCGGCGCAGCTCGCCGATCCGGAGGCCACCTGCGGGGTCGATCCCGGATGGACGATCACTCCGGAGTGGCTCGGGGGGACGTGCACGGCGCCGGAGTTCCTCGTTTGGGACCCGGAAGGGGACGACTCCTACTTCGAGTCGGTGATCGACCCCGGCCTTGACACGCACGCCTTTCAGCCAGGCGTGTCGAGGAAGGACTGGATCCGCGTGAAGGTGACCGGCCATTTCGATCATAAGGCAGCGTTGAGGTGCAAGGGAAAGTCGACCGAGGACGGCGTCGCGGTGGAGCTGAGTCGTGATGAGATCATCACCGGCTGCCGAGCGACCTTCGTGATCACCGGCATCGAGCGACGCAGGTAGGTCAGGCAGCCGCAGGCAAGTCAGGCAAGACCGTTCGGACCCCGGCTTTGCGTCAGCTGGCCGGGGCCATTTCCTGCGTCGAGGGCTATCGGAGGAGGGTGGCCGTGTTCGTGATCCCGCCGATCAAGCCGGCGGCGATCGCAAGCGCGAGCGGGAGGCCGCCGACGATCGACCAGACACCGCGATTGCCTCGCGATGACGCTGCCACGCAAAGGGCGCCGATGAGCACCACGAGGGCCACCTTGGCAACCACGACGGCAGGCATCCCGAAGGTCACGAACATGTCGCTGACGAGCGGGTTCGCCTCCGCCGCGGAGCCGTGCCTGGCGAGCATCGCGGTGAACGTCGCCAGGTCGAAGGCCTGCGCCAACGACAGGGTCACCAGTCGAAGGAAGCCCACTGTCGCGACGCGACCGACCGCAAGCGCCCCAAGCGACACGATGTCGATGGACTGGCTGATCACGATCGAGAACAGCCCACGAAACACCCATCGAATGTAGTCCGAAGAACCCCGCTCCGCATCACACTCCACCGGGTTCCGGCGCGTGCGCGCACCAGTATCGTTCGATCCGATGCGGCTTGGGCGACGGGCGCTGCGCGACCCTGACTGACCTTCGGAGCCTTCATGTACTCCGCAGCCACCCGTCGTCCACCCACTTGACGACATCTACGGTCGTTCCGCCAGGCGATCGAATGATGGTGCGAGTAACTCCGGCGTCCGACCCGAACGGCAGTCCAGCCACGTTGGGGTGACGGGCATCGGAACGCCAGGGGGCTGCGACACCGGAGTATCGCGATCCTAGCCGCACAAGGTTTAGGCAGGGCGTCGGGCTTGGCTCAGATTGCTTCGCTCTTCAGCGCGCCGACCCTAGAGCGCCGCACCGACCTGACAAAGCGTGGGCGAGCCGTTCTCGTCAGCCCTGGTCTTCCGTCCCATACCCCTTGGCCGTCGCGGCCGGGTCGGAAACGGGAGCTAGAGAGACAGGCGACCCCAGCGTGGCTTGCGGGAGATCGGCGTCGGACGACGTGCCTCCATCGCGGCGGATCGCTCGGCGAGCAACTTGGTGATCTCCCGCTGCAGTGGCCTCCCCACGGGCATCCGGCTGAGCCATTGAAGGTAGTTCTCGTCGACCTTTGCGATGTCGCCCAGCGACCAACCCTCATACCGCCCGAAATCCATGACGGTGTGGCCGTCCGCAGAGGCCGGCCGAGCGATCGGCGCTTGTAGCTGCCGGTTGTAGCTGGCTCGGCGCGTCGGGTCGCCCAAGACGTGCCACGCACCGTTGATGGCGACCATCTGGCGGGTGTCGCCGCCGAAGTCAGGATGATGCAGCCGAGCGAGCTCGCGATACGCGCGTCGAATCGTGTCCGCGTCGGCTGTTGGATCGACGCCGAGAACGGCGTACAGGGTCGTCATCGGCCCAGCGTGATGGACTCGGATGCGTGTTACCACGCATCAATCGAGCAGAACGGCGCGGCTGGTGTTGCGGCGTTCGGGCATCCCCGGCGAGGTGCAGGCACCCTTGCCTGGCGAAGTGGGGCGTCCAGCACGTTCGTTTGGTGCTGTAGCGCCCCACGGCATCGCGCCGCCATTGCGTCAGCAAGGCGGTCAAGTCTTCGGACATGACCGATCCCGGTCGGCCCGGACGCGGTGGCCGACCCCGGGCCGCCCGACTTGGCTTCAGGCGGACGGAGCGTCGAGGGCCGGACGGCGACGAGCCCGGACCAGGGTCACGACCGTGCCGATCGCGGCGATCAGGCCCAGAGCCGAGATCATCGCCGTGGCGCCCTGCATGACCCACATGAGAAGAGTGTCGCGGTCGTAGCCGGGAAGGAATGCAAGCTCGACCAGGAACAGCACCCCGAGCAGGACTGCCGGCGTCATCGTTCCCCGACGGGAGAACCACCACGTGAGCCCGGCGAAGATCGCGGCGAACACGGCGGCGATCACCCAAAGGTCGCCGAGCATCGGAGCGTTGATTGCCTCGAGCGCTGCCATGGCGATCCCCATGGCGATCAAGAGCCGTGGCATCGGAGTCCCTCTCTGAGCGCGGCTGCGCCCAGCGGCAGCGTCGGTCTCGCTACTGGCTCCACGCGACGCATGGCGACCGTATCGGACGTCGCGTGGATGGGTGCCGCCCCGCGCCCTTGCCTCTCTGCCGTTCGGCGGAGTGTGGGCCTGCGTCAGGATCGACTGTGTCGGCCACCCGACACGAGAAGAAGCCCACCCAATTTCTCCCGCCGTGCCGCGACTCGGGCGGCTTCGTAATCCGGTCGGCTCGGACGGCTGGCGGCGCTAGGGTCCCTCGCATCCCGTGTCGTAGCACCACGTGCCGGCGTCGGCGATGATGAACCTGGAGTTGCCCTCCTCGTTCGACGCGGTCACGACGATGGCGAAGTAGATGTCGTCGCCGTGCCTGTCGACGCCGATTGCCTCATACCTCGGTCCACCAGTGTCGTTCGAGATGACGTCCTGCCAGGCGGGCCCGGTCCAGCTGACCTTGCCGTCCGAGGCCGGAGCCCGGGCGATCAGCTTGCGTACCGACTTCGGCACCGGCGTGTTCCGCACCAGGCATGAACCGTCACCTGGCTGTTCGGTCGCCGACAGGCACCCGGTCACCCCGTACACCTTGATCTCCGTCCCCTTGGTCCCGACCTTCTTCCAGGTGATCGTGGTGGTGCACGTTCCTGGCGGAACGCCGTCGGGGTTGGGGCCTGTGTAACAGCCCTTTCTCGAGATCGTGACCGCCTTCGGGGGCGGCGGCGGGCCTGCAGGTGTCGGACTGGGCTTGGGTCGGGGTGACGCGGTTACCGGCGGGGCAGCGGTGGGAGTGGGCGTCAGCGTCGCTATCGCCAGCGCGGTCGCTGACGACGACGCGGAGAACGGAACCGACGGCGCGGCGGCCCCGTTGCACCCGACGAGGACGACCCCGAGCATCGCGACGGCGACGCATACGCGCAATCCCGTACCTCCCTCGTAATCAGGAACAGGCCCGCCCCCGGGGCCGGCCATCCGACCGGGAGACGCCCCTAGCCAGGCCATTGTTTCGCGCGGGCATCACAAAGCCGTTCAGACGTCCCCCGGACGGCACCGCAGCACCCGATCGAGCTCGGTCGGCCCGGATCCGCGCGATCTCGATGCCCGGGTTTGACGCGTGGGCCGGCCTCCCCACGGTGCGACGGTCGAGTACAGGGAGACGCTCGTTCTCGCCCGCGGTCGCTCGCACAGACGGATGATGTCCCAGCCGGGCTGCGGGTGCGTCGAGCCGTTCCGCTCCAGGTTGGCTTAGCCATCGGAGTTGAGTCGCGCTCGCGCTCGTGATGCTCACGAACCCCAACGCGGCACAGCGGAGCCCACGCGACTACCAGGGTCTGAACGCCACCGCCCTGCCGGAGAGGTATCAATAGGTGGCCAGATACATCCGACGGTCTCCCGTCGAATCGGCCGTGCCGGCGATCGTTGTCGTCGCCGCCATCACTGCGGGCTGGCCTCGCGATCGTCTTGCTCGTCGCGGCGGTCATCCGAGCCGTAGGGCAACGGGGAATGAGGCCCCCAAACCCCCGTGGGGGCCTCGCCCGGATGCTAGCCGTCGGCTGGGCATTCGGCCATCGAGACATTCGTACCTCAGACACGGTTCGGCCCCGATCCGACGGGTGAGGCGTTCGGTCGGGCTTGCCGACGTTCGTCCGGCTTGCCAGCGGTCGCGGGCTTGTGCGAGCAGCGCGTCGACCGGGCTGGTAAGGCCCGCCGCCCTGGGAGGATGGGGACAGGCGGCGGGCCGGGGTGGACGCGGGTCCCCACGACCCGCGTCCTTGCCTCGATCGTACTGACGGTCGTCCGTATGACCTGTCACCCGGCCGACAGTGGCCGAGCGCGCACAAACCGCCGGGGGGACGATTAGCGCGCTCGGCCAAGACGGCACGTTACGCCACTCACGTCGCGATGCCGTCTCGGCCGTCTGGCTGTAAGGCCGGTGAGCTTCAGTCGTCGATGTATCTGCTGTCGGACGGGCCGAAGGTGGCACTGAGCGCATCTTCCAGGCGCAGCGCGCCGGTGTCCGATGGCTCGACGCGTGGGTCCTGGAGGCGACCGGACGAGGGCTGCCGAAGGACGGCGCGTACTGAAATGCGGCGTGGGACTGGATCACCGAGGAGCGGGCCGTCGACGACCCGGCTGGTGGGCCCCGGCGCAGGACCGCACACGGGAGCGAGGCGCTGGGGGGAAGCGTGCTCACAGGCCTAGCGGTGACGACGCCGGAGCCATCTCCATCGTACGCAGGTCTGCAATGGACAATCTGCGGATGAGGTTTGGGCCGGGGCGACCCCTTCTAGCCCCGGCCCGGGGGTTTGAGCCAGGGCCATATTCTAACCCTGACGAGAAGGCCAGCCCTCGGGAGCCGACAGGCGGAGGCGGCCCTTGACGGAGTCACCAACCAGCGAACCAGCGGATGACGATGACGGTCAGCCCTGCGACGGCAGCGGCGAGGGCCGCGCTCGACACCCAACCGCTGCCGCCGAGGACGTGAGGACCGGGGCCGCCCGTAGGATGACCACCCGGGCCCGGAGGACTGGAGGCCAATGACCTTCTGAACTCGACCGGTGCAGACGGCAGCTCAGCCGTGAAGCCTAACGCTTGCTTCCGCACGGAAGCCCGTGACGTCCTGAGGGAGGTTGGCCCCGACAGAGGGCCCGCCCTGCAGGCGGGATCGCGAGTCCGGGACCGGTAGGCAGGCCTGGGCCTCGATCCGCCCATCTCGCCCCTTCGCAGGCCACCGTCAGCGACGACTCCTGGACCGGGATCGTAGGAAAGGGCGAAGCGGCACGAACATGAACGCGGCTAGACAGCGCCACACCGATCTCGACGACGCCGTGCTGCAATCCATTGCCGGTCTCGAAGTGGGCGAGTTGGCGCACCGTGTCACCTAGGTCGATCGGGATGGGATCAGGGGGAACCGGTGTCACGGCCCGAGGGCGGTTACGAAGCTTCTGGCGCATCGCGCTCGACCCACGCCGCCCGCCACTCCGGGGCGGGCAGGCTCGGTCCGAAGTAGTCGGTGATGCGCGCGATCCGTGTTCCGTCGAACTCGAAGACGCTGACCGTGTACCAGCGACCATCGCTGTATTCGGCCACCATCTCCGCGACCCACACGTCGCCGCCGCCCAAGATCCGCGGTACCCCATATGACGGCGGTCCCCCGGGGTAGTTCTCACGCACCCGAATGCAACTCATCGCGCTCGTCATACGCTCGCCGGATTGCGGCCAGCGGGTGATCGCGTCGGGTATCAGAACCTCGTTGAGGACGGCGTAATCGCCCGCCAGGAGCGCAGCCACGTAGCGACCGATCGCCTCGCGGCGCTGGACGTCAAGCTCGGGATCGGTCACTGGAAGCTCCTGCATCTACGGCATCAAGATGACGCGCGACTCGGCGAAACCGTTACCGCTCCGAGGACTCATGCGCCCTCACGGCTCCCCCGGGGTACCGCCGCGCCGACCGCTCTAGCTCGCTCGGCCGTCATCGGCCGCCCGGTCCGCCTGCGCCACTCCTCCTCGGCGCCCGCGATTCACTCGGCATGGAGCCGCTCGTTGAGGCGGCGGCGACGCTCGCGGACTTCGGAGGGTGGTTTGTCCGGCACATCGCGAGGATAGTCGGAGGGGCTGGCCGCCCTCCCGGTGGTCGAGCCGCGGAGCCTCTGCGATCGCGGGTTACGGGACGGTTAGACCTACCTCTTGCAGCCGAGCGATCACGTCGAGGCAGGTTCGCTCGATCGCGTCGTCGCCACCGGAGTACTTCCCGCCGACGACGCTGATCGTGGTCGTCCATCGACCGGTCGTGCCAATGGCCCCCGTGGCAGCCTCGGCCCTCGCAGACCACTTGCCGCCCTCATTGGCGATGGTGAGTCCACCCTTGGACCGGTTCCGGAAGAATTCTTCGAGCCGGCCGTGGGCCGCGCGTTGTTCGGTCACAGTTGGTCCCTTTGGTGGATCGCCCCCCGGCGGCGACTCGACCGTATCGGGCACCAAGGTTGACCGACCGCCCCCTGAGCGTACCGCCGCGGTCTCGACAATAGTTCAGGGTCGACGAGCCTTGATCGGCCCGGACGAGCTGGTCAACCCGGCAAGGTGGTCCCGCAGCTGATGCAGCGGTCAACTGTCGACTGATTGCCCATGCCGCATTGCGGACAGAGCGTCTCGCCTTCGGTGGATGTCGCGAACGGTGATTCACGGGGCGGCTCCTGGGCCTTGCGTTGACTGCGGAGGATTGCGAACGTCGCGAACATCCCGAGACAGGCAGCGAGGATCAACGCGAGGAGTTGCTGCGTCTGGTCCATGGGACTACCCCTGAGCGGCTATCCCCGGGTTTCGGTTGACCCCACCGTACCCGGTCGACCCGGACAGGTTGGCCGCCCTCCCGGCGGGATCGCGAGTCTGGGACCGGAGCCGGGGTCGCGTCAGCCTAGACGGCGGCGCCTATCGCCGACTTAGCTCGCTCGGCGGACGCTAGCCTGGACCCATCCAACCCGGCCGCCCTCGAGGGGTTAGGCCGCGCGAGGCGCGCCACGTATCGAAGGAATCGGTGGGCCATTCGGTGTTTGCCACGTCAGGCTTCGGTCCGACGTGCAAGGAGACCGACGATGACGACGAGGCGAGGAACTCCCGACAACCCCCTCGTTCACCCGATCACGGGCGAACGGATCGTGTTCCTCAAACGGTCGCGTGACACGGGTGGCGCTCTGCTCCAGATGCAGCACTTCATGGCACCCGGGGGGTTCGTTGCGGCGCCCCATGTGCATCCGAACCAGGAGGAGAGATTCGCGGTCCGTGATGAGCCCCTGGTCTTCAAGATTCGCGGGGTCGAGCGGACCTACCAGCCCGGCGAAACGGCGGTCGTGCCGGCCGGGGCGCCGCACGTGTGGTGGAACCCTGGGCAGCGGGAGGCGCACGTCCTCATGGAGTTCCTGCCCGCTCTCGATACGGAGACGTTCTTCGAGAACTGGTTCGGGCTCGCCGCGGACGGCCGGTTCAACGGGAAGGGCCTGCCCAGCAGCGTCCTGCAGCTGATGGTGATCGCCCGCGACTACCGTCGAGAGATCGGCTTTCCGCCTCCGCTCAACTGGATCGTAACGCCGCTGTCGTTCGCCCTGGCCCCCGTGGCCAAGCTTCGAGGCTACCGCGGCCGCTACGAGCGCTACAGCGGTCCGGCCGAGGCCGTTCCCGCGCCGGTCGACGTAGGGGTCCGCTCGTAATTGGTGTGGCTCTCGCCCCAGCCCGCCCGGTCGAACCGCTGTGGATCGGCGCCTCGGCGGGTGAGCCAGCCGCGAACGGCATCCGTCAGCCGGCGTCGGAGACTGTCCGAGCTTCGGTCGAACCCCGGAAGGTCCGTCACGAGGATCCCGACGAACGCCTCGTAGAGATCGCCGACATCCGTCAAGGTGATCGTGGGATCGACGCTCTCGGCAATCTCCGCGAAGTCACGGCGGGCCTCGGCAAGCAGCCTCGCGGCCGGTCCGGCCGTCAGCGGGTCGGCCGACATCTGGCCGGCCAGGTCCAGGGCGAGGCGCCAGGAATCCGCGAACGTCACGGCGAAGCCGATGAGGGCGTGCAGGCGAACAAACGGATCCCTTGGCAACGCCGCCGCGATCGCGTACCAGCGGCGGCACAGGCCGTTGGCGTGAGACAGCGGGAACAGGGCGATGGCGGCCTTACCAGGGAAGTAGTGGTACAGGCCTCCCGGGCTGAGGGCGGACGCGTGGGCGAGCTGTTCGATCGATACGCCCCGGTAGCCCTCGCGCTCGAACAGCGGCGCGGCGGAGCGCCAGATCTCCCAGCGTCTGTCTATCCGAGCCTCGGACGTGCGCTCACGGATAGGGTACTGCGCCTTCATCGCCGCAGAAGCATACGCGTCCCGCAGTCTTGAGAAGGGCGAGCGAATGCGGCCACGGTCGGACGTGTCGACGGCGCCGGAGCCGGGCCCTCGGCCTCTTCGCTCTGGCATTCAAGCCGCTCCTACATGCCCTAGCTCCGTCCAGTCGCCGAGCCTGAAGCCGGCGACCCGAGACCGAGCGCTCCAGCTTTCGCGGAGGTGAATTCGGCGTCGCTGAGGCGGCCTTCGGCGTGGAGGGCGGCGAGTCTCTCAAGTTGCCCGGCCAAGTCCTTGGTCCGCTGCGCCGCATGGCACCGGACGAAGCCGCCGTCCAGACCGGAACTGCGGTCAACACTGCGATCACCCGACAAACGAAAACCGGCCCGAAGGCCGGTTTCGTGCTTGATGTCTGGTCGGGGCGGCGGGATTCGAACCCACGACCACCAGTCCCCCAGACTGGTGCGCTACCAGACTGCGCCACGCCCCGTCGGGCGAGTCTAGCACCGGCGGACCGCGACCGGCCATGGCGCCCGGCTATCCTGCCGGCATGGACGTCACGATCCGCGAGGCGACGACCGACGCGGACCTCGAGCGGGTGCTCGCCGTCCGCAACAGCATCGAGCCGAGCCGCTGACGCCTGGCGGGCCTCCGCGCCGAACGCGCGCGGATCGGTCGCGACGCTCGACCTGCTGGCCGAGGCCGACGGCGTCGACGTCGGCGCGGGCAGCGTCGCCTGGGGGCCGATCGGCGTCGAGTCGCGGAACGTCTTCATCTTCGCCTGGGTCCCGCCCGAGCATCGCCACCGGGGCATCGGTGGTAGCCTCCTCGACCGCCTGGTGGCGTTCGCCCGCGACGCGGCATGGAGCGCATGACCACGCTGGTCTACGCCGACGACGCGGATGCGATCGCGTTCGTCGAGCGGCCGCGGGCTCGCGATCGACGGTGGCGGACAGCTCGGGAAGCTGGACCTGACCGGACCCGCGCCGGACCGCGGCATCCCGCCCATCGACGGCGATCACGGTCGTGACGATGGCCGAGCGGATGGACCTCGAGCGCGACCTCTACGAGATCCATCGGCTCACCCACCACGAGATCCCGTTCCTCGCCTCGCAGCCGATCCCGTCGTTCGAGACGTGGCAGGAGACCGGCTCCGCCGACGCGGGCTATCTCGCGGACCTCAGCCTGCTGGCGATCGAGGACGGACCGCTGCTCGGGGCGGTCGAGGTCTTCGACAACGGTGACGACGTGATCTTCATCGGGATGACCGCCGTCCACCCCGACGCCCGTCGTCGCGGGATCGCGCGACTGCTCAAGGTCGAGCTCGAGCGTCGCGCGCGCGCCGCCGGGATCCGCCGGATCGAGACCTACAACGACGGCACCAACGAGCGCATCCGCGGGCTCAACGAGTCGCTCGGCTACGTCTACAACCCGCCCTACGTGGCGCTCCGCGGACCGCTGCCGCCGCCCCGCGAGACCGGGCCGACGCGTCCTGACCGCCGCTCCGGACGAGCCGGGCCATCCAGCGGTCGTAGTCCGCGAGCTCGTCCTTGGACTCGCGGGCGAGCAGGTCGACGAGGCAGCGCTGGACGCTCTTGCCCTCGAACAGCGCGAGCTCGACCTGCGCGGGCGATCGGCAGCTCGACGCCGTAGCGCTCGGCCAGCGCGAGGGCGGCCCGCACCGTGTAGGCGCCCTCGGCGGTGCCCGGCAGCGTCGCCTCGATCTCCGGCCACGTGCGGCCCGCCGGCCAGCTCCACCCCGAGTCGGTGGTTGCGCGACAGGTTCGAGCCGCAGGTCGCGATCAGGTCGCCCATCCCGGCCAGCCCGGCGAAGGTCAGCGGGTTCGCGCCGGCGGCGATCCCGAGGCGGGTCATCTCGGCGAGGCCGCGGGTGAGCAGTCCGGCCTTGCCGTTGTCGCCGAAGCCGAGTGCATCGGTCGCCCCGGCCGCGATCGCGACCACGTTCTTCAGCGCGCCGCACAGCTCGACGCCGAGGATGTCCTCGTTGACGTACAGCCGGAACCGCGCGCGGGCCGAGCCGCGCGACGATCCGCTCGGCGAGCGCCAGATCCGCGGCGGCGACGACCGCCGACGCCGGCAGGTTGCGCGCGACCTCGGCCGCCAGGTTCGGGCCGGACAGCGCAGCGACCCGTCCGATCGGCACTGCCGGCGGCCTCGGCGATGACCTCGCTCATGCGCAGCAGCGTGTCGCGCTCGAGACCCTTGACCACCGACAGCAGGTCGGCGCTCGGGAGCGAGATGGGGCGCGGCGCGCCTCGACCGTCGGCGCGGAGGTGCGCCGACGGCGCGGCGAAGACGACGAGATCGGTCGCGTCGCGCAGCGCCGCCGGATCGGCGGTCGCGTCGACCGTCGGCGGCAGGTCGACGCCCGGCAGCCGCGCCTCGTTGCGTCCGGTCGCCGCGATCCGTGCCGCCGTCTCCGGGGAGTGGCACAGGAGCGTGACCGGCTCGACGCGGGCGACCAGCCGCGCCAGCGTCGTGCCCCATGCGCCGGCCCCGACGACCGCGACGCGCGGGCCGGCCATCAGCGCGCTCTTGCGTGCCCGCGTCGGCGGGTGTGGGCTTGCGCGGCGGGCGCCTTGCCCTTGGCCGCGGCGGTCTTCGGCGTCCCGCTTCGCGACTTCTTGCGGCGCGGCAGCTTGACCGACGAGCGGTCGCGGAAGACGAGCCGGATCGGCGTCCCGTCGAAGCCGAACTGCTCGCGCAGCCGGTTCTCGAGGTAGCGCCGGTAGCTGAAGTGCACCGCCGATGCGTCCGAGGCGAAGAACACGAACGTCGGCGGCGCGACGGCCGCCTGCGTCGCGTAGAACAGCTTCGGCCGGTGGCCGCGGACCGGCGGCGGCGGCGTCCGCTCGGTCGCGGCGCTCAGGACGCGGTTGAGCTCGCCGGTCGGGATCCGCTTGCGCCGCTCGCCCCAGATGTCGATGGCGGCCTCGAGCACGCGCCCGACGCGCTGGCCGGTCTTGGCGCTGATCGACACGATCGGCGCGAAGTCGAGGAACGGCACCTCGTTGCGGATCCACTCGACGTACTGGTCGAACGTCCGATCGGTCTTCTCGGCGACGAGGTCCCACTTGTTGACCGCGACGACGAGGCCCTTCCCCTCCTCGACGACGTAGCCCGCGACGTGGGCGTCCTGCGCGGTCAGGCCCTCCACGGCGTCGATCACGAGGACGGCGACGTCGGCCCGCGACAGGGCGTGGAGCGCGCGGAGCGTCGAGTAGCGCTCCGCCGCCGGCCCCGATGCGACCTTGCCGCGCCGCCGGATCCCGGCCGTGTCGATCAGCACGACCTCGCTGCGGCCCCAGGCCAGCCGCGTGTCGATCGCGTCGCGCGTCGTGCCCGGGACGTCCGAGACGATCGCCCGTTCCTCGCCGAGCAGGGCGTTGAGCAGGCTCGACTTGCCGACGTTCGGGCGCCCGACGAACGCGATCGCGGCCGGCTCGCCGTCCTTCTCGGCGGCCATCGCCGCGTCCCAGCGGGCGGCCTCGGCGTCGACGCCATCGAGGTCCGGGCCTTCGGTGCCGTCGGCTTCGTCGCCGGCCTCGGGATCGCCGACGACGAACGGCTCGAGGTGTCCGGCCGCGACCTCGGAGGCCC
Source organism: uncultured Chloroflexia bacterium (assembly GCA_963842695.1). Classification (GTDB taxonomy): domain Bacteria; phylum Chloroflexota; class Limnocylindria; order Limnocylindrales; family CSP1-4; genus SPCO01. The sequence goes on along the minus strand of CAWJHK010000001.1, from coordinate 87,730 downwards.
ACGCCTCGGCCTCGGCCTCGCGTTCCTTGCGCGCTCGTTCCGCGTCGCTCTCGGGCGGCAGCGCCCACACGATCGCGTCGAGCAGGTCGCCGGTCCCGCGCCCGTGCGACGCGGAGATCGCGTAGGTCTCCTCCCAGCCGAGCGCGTGGAACTCGGCCGCCTCGAGCTCGCGCTTCTCGTTGTCGGCCTTGTTGACCGCGACGATCACCGGTGCCGTGGCCCGCCGCAGGATCCGGGCCGCCTCGAGGTCGGCCGGCGTGATGCCGGTCATCGCGTCGACCACGAAGACGATCGTGTCCGCCTCGGCGATCGCCAGGCGGGCCTGCTCCTGGACCCGTGCCTCGATCGGATCGTCGGGGTCGAGCTTCGAGCCCGCCGGTGTCGACGATCACGAACCGACGGCCGTTCCACTCGGTGTCGCCGTACAGCCGGTCGCGCGTCGTCCGCGCGCGATCCTCGACGATCGCCGACCGCTGGCCGAGGAACCGGTTGAAGAGCGTGCTCTTGCCGACGTTCGGTCGGCCGACGATGGCGACGACGGGGATGCCGGCGGTGGCGTTGCCACGAGTCAGGCCGCGCCGGGCGTGGCGACCTGGGTTCCGGTCCTCGGGGGCGTCGGCAAGGGACGTGGTCCGGCCGGCCGGCGTGGCGGCTCGCTCGAGCGCGGCGTGCGCGAGCTCGGCGGCGTGAGCGCTCGCCGTCGGACGTCCCGGCGATGCTCGAGGATCCGCTCGGCCACGTCGCGCAGGTCCTCGATCGGGGTCGACGTGCCGCCGGTCACGCCGACGACCCGCGCGTCCGCGAACACGTCGGGGTCGGTCAGGTCGCGGACGCTCTCGATCTGGATCGCGGCCGTGCCGGCGATCTCGCACAGCCGGGTCAGCTCCTTGGTGTTCGCGCTCGACCGCCCGCCGACGACGACCATCAGGTCGACCTCGCCGGCGGTCTCGAGCGTGTCCTCCTGGCGACGGATCGTGACCGGACAGACCGTGTTGACGATCTTGAGCTCGTGAGCACGCGAGACCATGAACGCAGCGAGCTTCTCGAACTTCCAGGGCGGCTGCGTCGACTGGCTGATCAGCGCCATCCGCTTCTTGCGAGGGATCGCGGCCTCCCATTCCTCCTCCTCGTCGACGACGATCGCATCGGGCGCGAACCCGAGCATGCCGACGACCTCGGCGTGCTTCGGCGTCCCGAGCAGCACGATCGTGTAGCCGTCCTCGACCAGCCTGGTCAGCTCGCGGTGCTCCTGGATGACCCAGGTGCAGGTGCCGTCGATGACCTCGAGGCCGCGCTGCTCGGCGCGTTCCATCACGTCCGGGCGAACGCCGTGGGCGCGGATGACGACGGCCGCGCCGTGGTCGACGTCGTCGAGCGTCTCGACCGTCTGGATGCCGAGATCCTGGAGATCGCGCGACGACGCCCTCGTTGTGGACGACCTGGCCGAGGGTGTGCGTCACCTTGCCGGCGGCCGACGATTCCTTGGCCTTGTCGATCGCCTCGCGCACGCCGTAGCAGAAGCCGGTGCGCTTCGCGATGCGGACTTCTTCGACGATTCCCACGGACCGATTATCGCACGGGGTCCCCGCGGACCCGCTACGGCGACCGACCTCGGCGGCCGTTTGCGTCGCGTACTGACCCCGTTGGGACGGCGGCAGCAGCTCCGCGATCCGCTTCATGATCAGCGTCGTCGCGAGGCTCTTCGCCGTGCGGCGCTCGACGTCCGCGGGCAGCACCTCGTCGAGGCGGAACGGGCGCCCGACGCGGACCGTCACGTGGCCACCCGGGTGCGGGAGCTTCTGGCCGCGCGGCCAGACCCTGTTCGAGCCGGCGATGCCGAGCGGCACGATCGGCGCGCCGGTCCGCAGGGCGAGCGACGCGACCCCGTCCTGGGCGGCCTGGAGCCTGCCGTCCGGGCTGCGCGTGCCCTCGGGGAAGACGAACAGCACCTGGCCCTCGTCGAGGATCCGCCGCGCGAGACGGAACGCCTCGAGGTCGGCCGCGCCGCGGTCGACCGGGTGGACGCCGCCGTTGGTCGCCACCCAGCCGACGATCGGCCACGTCGAACAGCTCCTTCTTGCCGAGCCAGTGGATGCGCCGGCCGAGCTTCGGGATCAGCCACGCGCCGATGCACGATCGCGTCCAGGTTCGAGGCGTGGTTGGCGGCGAGGATGAGCGGTCCGTCCTTCGGCAGCTCGTCGATCGCACCCTCGATCCGGACCCGGCTCATCGCCCGGGCGAAGAGCCCGCCCGTGAACGTCAGCGTCGTGAGCAGCGGGCTGATCGAGCCCTCGATGGGAGCGTCGTCGGTCATGCGCCGGCGCGCGTCGGTTCCGCTTCGGCGGCTCGCCGCGCCTCGGCGTCGCGGATCGCACCGACGACGGCGTCGACCGTGTCCTCGAACTCGTTGCCGTCGGTCGAGATGATCCGCGCGTCGTCGGCGGCGCGGAGCGGCGCGACGGCGCGCGTCGAATCGAGCTCGTCGCGGCGGCGCAGCGCCTCGAGGATCGCGGCGGCCTCCGGTGCCGTTCGGATCGAGGCCGCGCTCCCGTCCGTTCGGCGACGCGCCGCTCCTCGACGCGACGCCTCGAGGTAGATCTTCAGATCGGCATCCGGCAGGACGACCGTGCCGATGTCGCGGCCGGCCATGACGATGCCGCCGACCGACGCCAGCGCGCGCTGCCGCGTCGAGGAGCGCGAGACGCAGCTCCGGGATCGCCGAGATCGCCGACACGGCGGTGTCGACGGCCGGGTCCGCGAACATCTGCCGTGTGGTCGACACCGTCGACGAGGCACGCGCGACAGCCGGCCGGCGTCATCCGGGGCGAGCTCGACCTCGTCGACCAGCCCGCGAACGGCATGCGGATAGGCGGCCGACACCTTGCGGGCGATCGCCAGCCACGTCACCGCGCGGTAGAGCAGCCCGGTGTCGCAGAAGCGGTAGCCGACCTCGAGCGCCGCAGCGGCACCGACGCTGCTCTTGCCGGACGAGCCCGGCCCGTCGAGGGCGACGACGAGCTCGACCCGGGCCGGGGGCTGGGGATCCTCCATGGGCGCAGGATACAGGAGGGTGTCCCCGGTCCCGGCCTCAGGACCTGGGGCGGCGGCGCGGGCCAACGCGCCGCTTCGCGGCGCGAACAGCTACGACCGCCCGATCCGGGAGGTGGGCGACGAGCCACCTCCGCAGGCGGCGGCCACGCACCGTCGCCACGGGCTTCCTGCCCGATCCGGCCGGAGCTCCGCGCGCGGCGACCTCGCGGAGCCGCGCTACCTCGATTCGGGCCGCGAGATAGGCGTTCTGAAACAGCACGAGACGCCGCCGATCCCATTCCGGGGTGTTGTACAGGGGCGCTTCGTTCTGGATGGCGTACACCTCCGGTTGCCCCTTCTCGAGCTCGGAGGAGGCGCCGCCGAGCGCATACGACGCCACGACGGTACGGATCTGACGCAGCTTGATGGCCGGGTCTCCGATGACCTTCATCCACCAGTCGTAGTCGGCGTGGCGGCGCCAGCGAAGGTCGAAGGGACCGGTGCGGGCGAACACGGCGCGGCGCGCGAACGTCGCCTGGTGCGGCAGGGACCCAAGGACCATCCCCTCGGCCGCGTCCTCGGGCGGCGGCCACACTTTCAACTGGGTACCGCCTTTCGTGCGGACGAGGAGCGAGCCGAAGTAGACGTCGCCATCCGGCTGGCCGGCGATCTCCGCCATCGCCGCCTCGACCGACTCGCGTTCGGCGATGAAGTCGTCCGCATTGATGAACAACAGGAATTCGCCGCTCGCGAGCGCGATGGCCTTGTTCATCGCGTCGTAGATGCCGCGATCGGGCTCCGTGACGAGAACATCGATGGACGCGCGATGGCGTTCCAGGATCGCCGCCGTCCCGTCGGTCGAGCCGCCATCGACCACGATGTACTCGATCCGAGGGTATGTCTGGCCGGCGACGCTGGCCACGCAGGCTTCAAGGGTCGTCGCGGCATTCAGGCAGACGGTGACCACCGTGACGATGGGTTGGTCCGGAGCGTCCGTCATGTCAGCCCCCTCGCCTTCGTCGGGCGTACTCATCGAAGAAGTCGAGGGCGTGCGGGTCCGCCGTCGCACCCGGAGCGGCCACCTCACCGAGCGCTCGGCCGAGGAACAGGCGCTTGACGGGGACTTCCATCTTCTTGCCGGTCAGGGTCCGCGGGATCGCCGGGACGGCCACGATCGCGTCCGGCACGTGGCGGGCCGAGAGCGCCGTCCGGATCGTCGTCCGGATCCTGTTCTGGAGCTCGTCATCCAGCGACGCACCATCGGCGAGGACCACGAAGAGCGGCATCCAGTACCCGCCACCCGGCAGCTCGAGCCCGATCACCAGGCTGTCGCGGATCTCCGGCATGGCCTCGACGACGCCGTACAGCTCGCTCGTCCCGAAGCGGACGCCCTGCCGGTTGAGGGTCGAATCCGAGCGGCCCTCGATGACCGCGCTCCCCCGCTCCGTGAACCGGATCCAGTCGCCGTGTCGCCAGATGCCCGGGTACATCTCGAAGTAGCTTTCGCGGTAGCGCGTGCCGTCGGGATCGTTCCAGAACGAGAGAGGCATGGACGGCAGCGGCGCGGTGAGCACGAGCTCGCCGGTCTCGCCGATGACCGCCTTGCCGGCCTGGTCGAACGCCTCGACCTTCGCCCCCAGCGAAGCGGCCTGGAGCTCGCCCGCATGGACGGGCAGCGTCGGCACGCCACCGACGAACGCGCTGCACACGTCGGTCCCGCCACTCAGCGAGGTCAGCCACACGTCGGCCTTGACCGCGTCGTAGACCCAGCCGAAGACCTCGGGTGCCAGCGGCGACCCGGTCGAGCCGATCGCGCGGAGCCGGGACAGGTCGTGGTCCGCGCCGGGCCGGATGCCGGCCTTCATGCTCGCGGCCAGGAACGCCGCGCTGGTGCCGAACAGGGTCACCCCGGCAGCCTCCGCCATCGTCCAGAGGACGTCGAGGTCCGGGTAGCCGGGATTGCCGTCGAACAGCACCGCGGTACCGCCGACGAGGAGCGAGCCGAGGAGCAGGTTCCACATCATCCAGCCGGTCGTCGTGAACCAGAACATCCGGTCGCCGGTCCGGATGTCGCAGTGCAGGCCGAGCACCTTGGCGTGCTCGAGCACGATCCCGCCGTGCCCGTGGACGATCGCCTTCGGCAGGCCGGTCGTGCCGGACGAATACAGCACCCACAGCGGGTGGTCGAAGGGGACACGCTCGAATGCCAGCGGCTCCACCGGACCGGCCAGGAGGTCCGACCACGCGGTCATGCCGGGTCCCGGCAGGGCATCGGTGTCGAGGTACGGGACGACGACCGTGTGCCGGAGCGTCGGCAGCTCTGCGCGCAACGCGTCGATCACGTCGCGGCGCTCGAACGCCTTGCCGCCGTACGTGTAGCCATCGACGGCGATCAGGACCGCCGGCTCGATCTGGGCGAAGCGGTCGATCAGGCTCCGCATGCCGAAGTCCGGCGAGCAGCTCGACCAGATCGCGCCGATGCTGGCGCACGCGAGCATGGCGACGGCGGCCTCGGGGATGTTCGGGACGACGGCTGCGACGCGGTCATCCTTCGCGACACCGAGCCGCCGAAGACCGGCGGCGGCGGCGGCGACCGAGGCCTCCAGATCCTCCCACGAGACCAGCCGCAACGGCTGACGCTCGGACTGGAAGGCGAGCGCGGGCCGGTCGGCAGACGACCGGCGGAAGACGGCTTCGGCGTAGTTGAGCTCGGTGCCCTCGAACCAGCGCGCCCCGGGCATCGTCCGGTCGGCAAGGACCCGGGTGGGGTCGCCGTGGACCGGCAGCTCGAAGTAGTCGACGATCGTCGACCAGAATGACTCGAGGTCGTCGACCGACCACCGCCAGAGGGCCCGGTAGTCGTCGAACCGCAGGCCGCGCTCGCGCTCGAGCCACTCCAGGTAGCGCGTGATGTTCGTGGCTGCGGCGAAGTCGGCCGGCGGGGTCCACAGGAGCGTTCCCTCCTGAATGCGGCGCGTCCCGGTCACGGCCGAACGTCGAGCCGCCCAGGTCGCAGCATCTTCTCGCTCATCGCGGCGCCTTCGACGCCGGCGGCTTGCGCGGCCGCGCTCGCCGGGTCGGCGGCGCGACCGCGGGCGCGGCCGGCGTCCCGGAGTCACCCTTGGCACCCGCCCGTGAGGTCCCCGCCCCGGCTGCCAGGCCACGGACCTCCGGTGCCCGGAGCCGCCGGGTACGGCCGCTGGCGAGGTCGTCCAGCCGCACCGGGCCGATCCGGACACGGACGAGCCGGTCGATCGGGGCGCCCACGGCGCCGAACATGCGGCGGAGCTGCCGCTTCCAGCCCTGGGCCAGGACCGCTCGATACCAGGTCAGGTCGCCCGGCGCCGGTTTCATGAGCCCCGCGAGCCGGCGCGTCTCCAGGTCGGTGTGGGGTCGAAGCCCGGTGAGCGTGGCCAGTCCTTCGTCAAGCGTGATCCCGGCCCGCAGCGCAGTGGCCTGGTCGCCGGTCAGCGGGGCTCGGACGCCAACGGCGTACTCGCGCTCGACGCCATGCCGCGGATGGAGGACGCGGTCGGCCCACATCCCGTCGTTCGTGAGCAGGAGCAGCCCCTCCGAATCCTGGTCGAGCCGGCCGACCGGGTAGAGCCGTCCGCCCTCGGGCAGGAGCGCGGTGGGGATGAGCTCGAGCACGGTCGTCGACGCGTGGCGGTCGCGGACCGTCGAGGTGACTCCCGGCGGCTTGTGCAGGAGCAGGTACGTCGGCGTTGCGCTCTCGCCGATGACGCGTCCGTCGACCGCGATCACGGCCTGGTCCGGATCGACCTGCATCCCGAGGTGGGCCGGTTTGCCGTCGACCGTGACGCGACCGGCGGCGATGAGCGTCTCGCTCGCGCGGCGCGACGCCACACCGGCGGCCGCCAGGACCTTCTGGAGCCGCTCGACCGCCATCAGCCGGGTCCTTCGCCCTCGTCCGGGCCGGTCGTGCCGGACTCCTCGTCCAAGATCGCCCCGAACAGCGGGTCCGTGACCGGCTCGCCGCCTTCCTCCGCCAGGCGGGCGGCCACATCGGCATCGAGTGGCGGCAGCTCGTCCAGGCTGGTCAGGCCGAAGCGCTCGAGGAACTCGAACCCCGTGCCGTACAGGAACGGCCGTCCCGGGGCGCTCGAGCGCCCGAGCTCGACGACGAGGCGTCGATGGAGCAGGGTTCGGATCGTGTAGTCCGAGTCGACGCCGCGGACCCGCTCGACCGCGGCCTTCGTCACCGGCTGGCGGTACGCGACGATCGCCAGCGTCTCGAGCGAGGCCGGCGACAGTCGCGTCGCGTCGGCACCGACGTAGCGGGCCACGAGCGCCCCGCCATCGGGCGCCGTCGCCAGCTCGACCCGGTCGCCGTCGATGAGCAGCCGGATGCCGCGGGTCCGCAGGGACACCTCCAGGTCGCCCAGGCGGGCGTCGACGGTCGCCCGGTCGGTGCCGGCAAGGGATGCGATCTCCCGGCGCGACAGCGGGCGCTCGGCGACGAACAGGAGCGCCTCGAGGGCGACCTCGGTGAGCTCGATCGGCTCGGGGGCCTGGGCCAGGCGTCCGCGGGCGGCCGGGCTACCGACGCGGTGCCGTTCCCGAGGCCGTCGTCCGCGGCGGCCGGCTCGTCGACCGTGGTCGGCTCGAACGGCTCGGTCATGCGAACGACTCCAGGGTTTCGTCCAGCGGCGAGTCGGCGGCCGTCGGCTCGATACCCGCCGCAGCGCGTTCCGTCGCGGTGGTGGCGCGGGCGACGATCGCGCCCCACGGCTCGGACTGCTCGACCACGATCTCGCGCCGCTTCATCAGCTCCAGCATCGCGAGGAACGTCACCGCGATGACGACCCGGTCGCGAACGCCGGCCAGCAGGTCCTGGAGGACGACCGTCGGGGCGCCGCGGAGCGCGGAGCGGATGAGCTCGGCACGCTCCGTGATCGTGATCGTGCGTCCCATGATCTCTGGCGGGGATTCCGGCGGGACGGTGATGGCGGCCAGCCGCTGCAGGGCCGCCGGGAGGCGCGTGGGGTCGAGCGGGGGCGAATCGGCGGGGCGTGCGCCGGCCAGACCCGCGGCATGCGCCACTCCCGGTTCGCGACGGAACAGGCCGATCCGCACGAGCGCTCCGTCGGCCAGGAGAGCGCCGGCATCGCGATAGGCCTTGTAGATCAGCAGGCGCGCCCGGAGCTCTGCCTCGGGATCGGCTGCCTCGTCGAGGAGTCCGGTCGGATCGGCCGGGTCGGTGCGTCGCGGGAGCATCGCGCGGCTCTTGATCAGGATGAGCTGGCTCGCGATGGCCACGAACGAGCTCACATTGCCCAGCCGGTCCGCTTCGAGACGGGCGAGGGCCTCGAGGTAGGCGCCGGCCAGGGCGCCGAGCGGGACGGTCAGGACATCGAGCTGACGGGCCTCGATGAGCGAGAGGAGGAGCCCGAGCGGCCCGTCGAACTCCTCGAGGCGGACCTGCGTGCGCACCTCCGGCCGGCGGCCGTCGCCGAACGTGACCGAGGGACCGGCCACGAGCGGGGGCCCGACCGGCGAGCCCGGTCCGACCGGCACGCCCGCGCCGTCAGGCGTCATCAGTTCGCCTCGTCGGCGAGCCGCAACAGCTCGCCGAAGTCGGGGTCGGTCGGTGCCTCCTGGTTACGGATCAGCTCGACGGTCCGTGGCGGACAGCCGGCCTGGGCCGCGAGCACGGCCGACGTCTCGGCATGCGCATGCAGCCGATCCAGTGCCGACCCATAGCCGGGGACGACCGCGGCCACCCGCCAGATCCACGACCCGTAGCGGCTGCCCAGCGAGTACGCCACCCGCGGCGCGACTCCCGTGTCGCCCTTCCCCGCGTCGTGGAGGAGGCCCGCCAGGAGCGCGTCATCTTCGGTCACGCCCTCGGCCCGCATCGAGGCGACGACGTCGAGGCCGTGGCGCCGGTCGGCGACATGCATCGAATCGAACAGGGCGAGCTCGGCGGGCGTGGTCCAGGCCTCCAGCGCCGTGCGCTCCCGGGGCGACACCCTCGCCCGCAGGTGCGCCCGGAACTGGCGGGCCTTAGACGCCCACCAGGAGTGTGAGGAGTCCATCGAGGATGGGGCTGATGATCTGCGTCCCGATCGAGTTGCCCGGCGGGAACAGCAGGACGGCCAGCAGGATGAAGAACCCGTACTGCTCGAGGATCGGTCGGATCTGGTACTCGGTGCGGCGGTCCAGGAACGCGAACAGCACCTTCGAACCGTCGAGCGGCGGGATCGGGATGAAGTTGAAGATCATCAGCAGCAGGTTGATCTGGACGAAGTAGAACAGCACGAGCACGGGCGTGCCGTTCAGGTCGAACGAGTCGGGATTGGCGAGGATGTAACGGAGGGGCAGCGCGCCCAGCGCAGCGAGCACGAAGTTCGAGATCGGGCCGGCAGCCGCGACCAGCGCCTCGCCGCGCCGTCCGCCCTCGAGGTTGAGCGGGTTGACCGGTGTCGGCTTCGCCCAGCCGAAGCCGAGCGCGGCCCCGGAGAACGCCGAGCCGATGAATGTCAGGGCCAGGAGCGTGCCGCCGAGTGGGTCGAAATGGGCGACCGGGTTGAGCGTCAGGCGGCCGAACATCTTCGCCGTCCCATCTCCCAGCCGGAAGGCGACGAGGGCATGGCTGAACTCGTGGACCGGGAGGCCGATGAGCAGCATGATGGCGACGACGATCGCCGCCGGGATGACGTCCGGAGGAAGGTTCAAACGGCACCTGGTGGTCTACGGGTCCCGCGTATCGTAGCGGCCGCGGTCCGGACCGGGCGCCGGGTGCTCGTCCTGCTCGTCACAGTCGGGCGAGCAGCTCCGCCTTCTTGCGCTCGTACTCCTCGGGGGAGATGGCCCCGCGGTCGCGCAGCTCGGCCAGGCTCGCCAGCGTCCGCGTGACCTCGTCGGGATCGACAGATCCCGCGGATGGCGCAGGACCGGCCGCGACCGCGCCGGCCGACGCCGCCGTCGCCGGGGCCGGGGTCGCACCGGCAGGTGCGCCCTCCCGGATCGGTGGGCTCGGCGCCCAGCCCGACCGCTCCATCTCGACCTCGTAGTCGTGCTTCGCGTCGAGCATCGCCTTCTTGAACCGGATCGGTCCGCGCAGCATGCGCATCTTCTCGATGCCCGCCTCCGACGCCGTCAGCACGGTGAGGTCCCCGAAGTCGAACATCCGCCCGAACACCGACTGGCTCAGGACCGCGTCGTTGATCTTCTCGAGCGAGCTGTCCGTCGCAGTCCGGTTGAGCACGCCCTCGACCTGGATGACCCGGCGGTTGGTCAGCACGTACTCCTGGTTGATGTAGCGGAGCACGGTCCAGATGAAGACCGCGACGCCGCCGATGAACAGCACGATCGTCACGATCGTCAGGAGCGAGCGGAGGGTCCCGCTGGCCCCGCTCGAGTCGATCCCGCTCCCGACCAGGCCCGTGAGGGCCGCGATGATCACCGCGAAGACCGCCCAGCGAGCGCCCCAGACGAAGATGAACGGATGCTGCTTGGCGCGGTGGCTGATCCGCTCGCCGCTCGACAGCAGTCCGTCGGCATAGCTCATCTGGCGGGTGCCTCCATCTCAGGCCCGGGGATGAGCCCGACGGTAGACGTCACGGATCCGCTCCCCGGTCAGGTGCGTGTAGAGCTGCGTGGTGGAGATACTCGCATGTCCCAGCAACTCCTGGACGATCCGCAGGTCTGCCCCACCCTCGAGCAGATGGGTCGCGAACGAGTGCCGCAGCGTGTGCGGGCTGACCCGCTCGGCGAGGCCGGCCCGGGACGAGGCGCGCTTGACGGCGGCCCACGCCTGCTGCCGCGCCAGCCGCCCGCCACGGTCGCCGAGGAGCAACGGGCCGCCCCGCGCCGGCGCCACGTGGCCGAGCGCGAGCAGGAAGCCCCGCGGGCCGTCGATCCAGCGGCGGAGCCAGTCGAGGGCGACCTCGCCGACCGGGACGAGTCGCTCCTTGTCGCCCTTGCCGACGACCCGCACGAAGGCACCGTCGAACGACAGGTCCTCCCGGTCGAGACCGGTCGCCTCGCTGATCCGCAACCCGGCCGCGTACAGGAGCTCGAGGAGAGCCCGGTCCCGCAGGGCGTGGGTCGACGCCGGGCCACCGGTCCCATCGCCCGCACCCTCCAGGTCGTCCGGCCCGGCCGCCTCGAGGAGCCGCTCGATCTCGTCGAGCGTCAGCGTCTCCGGAAGGAGCCGGGACGGCCGCGGCAGGTCGAGATGGGCGGCGACGTCCGTTGCGATCACGCCGTCGCTGTAGGCGAACCGGTAGAAGCCCTTGAGCGACGCGGCCCGCCGGCGAAGGCTGCTCGGGGCCAGCCCGGGGTCGCCCCGGCGTCCGCGCCGGGTCCGCGCGGCGAGATAGCCCAGGGCGACCTCGGGCGTCGCGTCCCACCCACGTCCGGCGCCGCGCGATGCCGCGAAGTCGTGGAGATCGGCGCGATAGGCGCGCACCGTGGCGGGAGCCAGGCCCCGTTCCACCTCGAGATACGTCAGGTAGCCGTCGATGGCCTTCGCGAGATCCGCCATCGTGCGCCGGGTCAGCCGGCCCGTGCCACCCCGCCGCGCCAACCCTCGGCGCGGTCGAGGAGCTCGCGCGCGCTGGCCAGGGTGGCCGGGCTGCCGGCGTCCCCGCCGAGCATCTGGGCGAGCTCGACGATCCGGCCCTCTCGGTCGAGCTCCTCGATCTCGGTCACGGTCCGCCCGTCGCGCTCGCGCTTCGTGATCCGATACTGGGCGTCGGCGTGGGCGGCGATCTGCGGCAGGTGGGTCACGCACAGCACCTGGTGCCGTCGCGCGAGCGCCCAGAGGCTCCGACCGATCGGATCTGCGCTGCGGCCGCCGATCCCGGTGTCGACCTCGTCGAACACGAGCACGGGCGTGTCGTCCGCTTCCGCCAGAACGGTCTTGATGGCGAGGGCCACGCGCGACAGCTCACCGCCGGATGCGATGCGGGCCAAAGGCCGGGCAGGCTCGCCGGCGTTCGGGGCGAGGCGATAGACGACCTGGTCCACGCCGCTGGCATCGAACGCCACAGCATCACCATCGAGCTCGACGGCCGGCTCGTCGGCGGCCGCGGTTCGCCGGCCGAGCCCGACCTCGAAGACACCGGCCGGGAAGCCGAGCTGCACGAGCAGCTCCCCGACAGCGTCACCCAGCGCGGTCGCGGCCACGGAACGGGCGCTCGACAGGGCCGCGCCTGCGGCGGCGACCTCGGCAAGCAACGCGGCGTCCTCCCGCTCCCGCCGTCCCCGCTCGTCGTCCAGGCGGCCCAACCGCTCGAGCTCCTCGGCCGCACGCTCGCCGTGAGCGACGATCTCGGCCTCGCCGCTGCCATACCGGCGCTCGAGGGCGTAGATCGCGCCCAGCCGCTCCTCGAGGCTGGCGAGGGTTGCCGGGTCGTGCTCGACCGTGGCAGCCAGGTCCCGGATCTCGCCGGCCACGTCCTCGAGCTCGGCCTCGAGACCGGCCAGTCGATCGGCCAGCGGCTCGAAACGGGTGTCGAGGCGGCCGACGCCGCGCGCCTCGAGGACGGCGATAGCGACCGCGTCGCGTGCCCCGCTCTGGTCGGCGGCGAGGGCTTCGCGGACAGCCGCCACTCCCCGGGCGATCGCCTCGCCATGCTGGGCCGCGGCGAGTCGCGCCCTGATCTCCTCCGCCTCGCCCGGCCGCAGGCGCGCTCCCGCGATCTCGGCGACCTCGTGCTCGAGCAGATCGACGCGGCGAGCGAGCTCGTGCGGGTCGATCGCCAGCTCGGCCAGCGCGGCACGGTTCGCCCGCCAGCGTTCGACCCCCGCGGCCATTGTCCGACGCGCTTCGTGGTGGCCGCCGTACTCGTCGAGCAGGTCCCGTTGCCAGCGCTCGTCGAGCAGCCGCTGCTGATCGTGCTGGCCGTGGATCTCGACGAGCGGACCGACCTCGTCGGCAAGCCGGGAGGCCGTCGTCGCCACGTCGTCGATGCGAGCCGTCGAGCGACCGGCGGTGGCGACCTCGCGCAGGACGATCAACGGCTCCGGCGTGCGGTCGAAGAGAGCCTCGATCACCGCGCTCTCAGCGCCGTGCCGGATGAGCCCGGTGTCGGCCCGGGCACCGATGACCAGCCCGAGTGCGTCGATCAGGAGGCTCTTGCCGGCTCCGGTCTCGCCGCTGATCACGTTCAGACCGGGCGCCAGCGTCAGGCGCAGCCGGTCGATGAGGGCGAGATCCCTGACGGTCAGCTCGAGCAGGCGTCCGGCATTCACGACGGCAGGAGCGCCACCTTCTGGCGGAGCAGGTCCCAGAACGGTCGTGCGCCGTCGGGCACGACCAGGCGGATCGACCGCTGGAGCGCACCGACCTCGACGATGTCGCCGACGGCGAGCGGCATGTCCTCGCGACCGTCGATCGAGACCAGCGCCTCGAAGGCGTCCACCACCGTGCAGCGGACGACCTGGGTCGGCCCGACCACCACCGACCGGATGGCCGACAGGTACGCCGCGATCGGCGTCACCACCAGGTTCCGGCTGCCCGGATCGAGGATCGGGCCGCCGGCCGAGAACGAGTAGCCGGTCGAGCCCGTCGGGCTCGACATGACGAGCCCGTCGGCGATGAACGTTGCGAGGTGCGTGTCGTCGATGGCCACGTCGAGCCGGCAGACCCGAGCCAATGAGCCTCGGGCCACCACGATGTCGTTGAGGGCAACGAGCCGCTCGTCCTGCGGATCGGGTCCGCCGGACGGCACCGACGCCCCGGATGCTGCTCCGCGCCGGATCCGGCCCTCGAGCACCATCCGCGACTCGAGGGTGTAGCGACCGGCGACGATCGTCTCGAGGACGGCCTCCATGTCGCCCGCCTCGGCCTTCGACAGGAAGCCCACCTTGCCCAGGTTGATGCCGATCAGCGGCACGTCGACCTCTGCGACGGCCATCGCCGCCCGCAGGAACGTGCCGTCGCCCCCGAGGACGACGAGGACATCGGTGGTGGCGAGCTCACGGATGAGGGCATCCGTGTCGCCCGATGGAAGCTCCCATTCGTCGATTCCGCGCACCTGGCACCAGCCCGCTGCGCGCGAGCTCAGCTCGATGGCTGCCTCGATCGTCGGGTTGTAGGCGAAGCCGATCCGGGTGACCGTCATCCGTCGGTGACCCCGACGATCAGGTCGCCGATCTCGGCGCAGCCGGGCCCCCTGGCGAGGTGCAGCAGGAACTCGCGGTTGCCGTCCGGTCCGGTGATCGGCGATGGCACGACCGCACGCGACCCCAGACCGGCCGCCGACGCCTGTCCCACGACGCGCTCCAGCACCTCACGGTGGATAGCCGGGTCGCGGACGACGCCGTGATCCGTCCGGCCGCGACCGGCTTCGAATTGCGGCTTGACGAGCGCCACGACGTATCCGTGCGGCGTCAGAGTCGATGCGATCGGCCCGAGAACGAGCCCGAGCGAGATGAACGACACGTCGACGGTCGCGAGATCGATCGGCTCCGGGAGGGTCGTCGGCGTCAGCATCCGCGCGTTCGTCCGCTCCATCGAGACGACGCGTGGGTCGCGGCGGAGCGTCTCGTGGAGCTGGCCGCGGCCGACGTCCAGGGCGTAGACCCGCGCCGCTCCGCGTTGGAGGAGCACGTCCGTGAACCCGCCGGTCGAGGCCCCGACATCCAGCGCGACGAGCCCCGCCGGCTCGATCGCGAAGGCGTCCAGCGCAGCCGCGAGCTTGTGCCCGCCGCGGCTGACGTACGGCTCCGGCGCCACGATCGCGATCGGCGTATCGGGCGGCAGCAGGTCTCCGGGCTTGCGGTCGTGCCGCGCCGCGTCCCCCTCGCCGACGAGGACCTTGCCACCGAGCACGAGCGCCTGGGCCCGACTCCGCGACTCGACGATGCCGCGCTCTACGAGGAGCTGATCGAGGCGGACTCGTGTCGGCTTGCGCGAGCGGCTCGGGGGAGGCCGGTGGGTCGTGCTCACCCGCCTATCGTGGCACAGCGGACTGCACGCGGACTCACGTCGCCGACTCCGACGCGGCCTCCGGCACGGCCTCGATGGCCGGCAGCAGGACGCCGATGACCCAGCCGATCAAACCTGCCGCGGCCGCGATCCCGAGGAGCAGGGTCGGGCTCCAGGCCAGCGATCCCATCGCGAGCAGCGCCAGGCCGTAGGCCAGGACCACGCCGACCGGGGTCAGCACCGAGGCGATGGGCCGCCGCCGCCGTGGCGGTGCCCGACTCACCACCAGGTCGACCACCAACCCGGCGAGGAGGACTGCCGGAACGAGCGGCCAGTGGTCCCCGATGAACGCGGCCGCCACCGCCGCGACGCCGAGGACGACCGTCACGGCCCCGAAACGGAGACCGATCGCGACCGCTGCGATGGCCGCGATGGCGACGGCACTCGCCAATAGCATCGCCCCGGCGGCGGCCAGATCTTCGACGACGATGGGGTGGCTGAACACCGGTGTCGACCCGGCGCTCGCGTACGCCAGCGATCGCCCGTCCGGGGCCCAGGCCACGCTCCATCGACCATCGTCGGCCGCGGGACGCCGGGTGAGGTTCTGGGGGTCGCTGCCATCAGGCGCCATCGTCCACACCTCGGCGTCACCGCTGCGGGTCGACACGAACACGATGCGCGAACCATCGGGCGCCTCGGCGGCGACGTCGTCGTCGCTCTCGTCGGTGGTCAGGTGGGTCAGGTCGGTCCCGTCGATCCCGACCCGCCAGATATCGTTGTCGCCGGTCCGGTCCGAGGTGAACAGGACGTGCCGGCCATCCCGCGCCCAGGAAGGTGCCCAATCGTCGGCGGGGTCGTCGGTCAACCGGGCTTCGCTCGACCCGTCGATCGCCGAGATATAGATGTCGGCCTGGCCGCCACGGTCGCTGCTGTAGGCGATCGATGCGCCGTCCGGAGACCAGGCGGCCGCCGCGGCCCCACCCTCCACGTCGGTCAGCTGATGGGCGTCCGAGCCGTCGGGCCGGACGAGCCAGATCTGGGCGCTGCCGCTCCTCGGCGTGACGGCGCCAGGCGGCTGACCCGGTTGCGGGCCACCACCGATCGGACCTGCCTGCGGCCGGACCGGGGCGGCGGCGTCGGCCGTATACGAGATCCAGCCACCGTCGGGCGACCAGGCCGGGATCCAGTCGTAGCCGGGCCCTGAGACCAGAGCCCGGGCATTGCCGCCGTCCGCATCGGCGACCCAGACATCGGCCTGGCGGGCGCCGCTCTCCGCACGTTGCCAATGGGTGAAGACGATCGATCTCCCGTCGGGCGACCATGCGGGCAGCGAGACCTCAGCGCCGTCGCCGGCGACGATCTCCCGCTGCTGGTGGGATCCGTCGGCGGCCATCAGCCAGATCTCCGAGTCGTCCTGGACGGCATCGGACGGCCGGGTGGCATAGGCGCCGACCAGCGGATCGAGCGGACCGATCGGAAAGACCGCGGTGGTCAACAGGAGGCCGAGTGCGAACGAGGCCGCGAGCCTCGACGATCCCGGCGAGCCACCGAGGGCCGCGCGCACGGGGCCAACCGCAACGAGGGCGAGCCCGACCGCAAGGAACAGCCTGCCCGGTGCGAGTCCCTCGACGATGCCGACCTCCTCGCCGAACAGGGCCAGCCAGATCAGGTCGACGGCCGAGTACGCGACGAGGATCGCGAAGCCGAGGGGCAGCAGCTCGTATCCGCCGGCAAACGCCGATCGCCATGGCCGGCGATGGCGGACCGCCACACCGATCGAGACCACGACGTAGACGGCAAGCACGGCCAGCCCGGCATAGGCCGGCACGACATAGATCGTGCGCTGCGACTGGGGCACGATCCCCTGCGTGTTCAGTCGCGCGATGAGGAGGATCGCGCCGATGAGCCACGCGGCGAGCGCCACGTTGACCCAGGCCCGCCGGTCGAACGGTCCGGGTGGTGTCGTCACCCTCTCGACTCCGCTGCCTCGGTGGCGTACGACGGCCACGTGCCCGGAGTCTACACGGCGATGGACCGGTCGCCAGGAGCGTCAGCCAGCGACGACCTCCGACAGACCCGGCGCGGCGCGGAGGGCGTCGAGCGCCTCGCGGACCTGCGCCGCGAGTCCGGGCGCGTCGAGGCGGAGCACCCGGCGGAGGTCGGCCACCGAGCCGTGGTCGACGAACCGCTCGCCCGGGATCCCGATGATCCGCACGGCCGTGTCGCGGTAGGCCGGGTCGGCGAGCCGGGCCTCCTCGAGGAGCTCGAGGACCCCGCTCCCGAAGCCGCCGGTCACGACGCTCTCCTCGAATGTCACGACCATCCGCTTGCCGCGCGCCTGATCGAGGATGAGCTGGCGATCCAGAGGCCGCGCGAAGCGGGCGTTGATGACCCCGATCGACCAGCCCTCGTGTTCGAGCGTCTCGGCGGCCTCCATCGCGCGCCGGACGATGGGGCCGAACCCGACGAACAGGAGATCACGGCCCTCGCGGAGCACCTCGCCACGCCCGATCGGGATGAGCTCGGGTGCGATCGGCTCCAGGCCGAACCCGGGATCGCGCGGGTAGTGCAGCGCGAACGGGTGATCCTGACCGATCGCGGTCCGGAGCAACGAGCGCAGCTCCTGCTCGTCCTTCGGCGAGGCGATGACGAGGTTCGGCAGCTGGCGCTGGGCCGGCAGCGTGAACATCCCCTGGTGGCTGGTCCCGTCCTCGCCCACGAGCCCGGCCCGGTCGACGGCGATGAGCACCGGCTGGTCGTTCTGGCAGACGTCGTGGACGGTCTGGTCGAAGGCACGCTGGAGGAATGTCGAGTAGAGCGCGACCACGGGACGCATGCCGCCCATCGCCAGGCCCGTCGCCAGCGCCATCGAGTGCTGCTCGGCGATCCCGACGTCGTACATCCGATTCGGGAACTCGGCCTGGAAGCGGGCCATCCCGGTACCGGTCGGCATCCCCGCGGTGATCCCGACGATCCGCCGATCCGCCTTCGCCATCTCGATCAGCTCGGCCGCGAAGACCGCCGTGTAGTTGGGGTGCTTCTTCGGCGCCTCGGCGACGCGCGCGGGCGGCGCCGCATCCTCGCTCATCGATTCGGTCGGCATCGTGCCGTTGCCGGCCGGCGCGGCGACGGCCGCCGCGACCGCCACGGCGGGCTCCCCTCCCCGGACGAGCGCCATCGGCGGGAGTGCGGCCCCGTGGAAGCCGACCTGGTCGGTCTCGGCCGGCCGATAGCCGCGTCCCTTCTGCGTCCGGACGTGGACGATCGTCGGGCCGGGCAGGTCGAGCGCCCGCCCGAGCGTCTCGAGCAGGGCGTGGAGATCGTGACCCGGCACGACGCCGATGTAGGTGACCCCGAGGTCCTCGAAGAGCTGGCCGGGCTGAGCGAAATTGACGACCGACTTGCGCAGGCGGCGGCTCCACTCGAGCACGGTCGGGCCGACGATCGGGATCCGCTCGACGGCGCGGTCGTACGCGCTCTTGCTCTGCCGCCAGCTGCGCGACAGCTTGATCTGCGACAGGTACTTCGAGAACGCGCCGACGGTCGGGCTGATCGACATCTCGTTGTCGTTCAGGACGATCAGCATCTGCGTCCGCCGGTGACCGATGTCGTTGAGCGCCTCGAGCGACAACCCGCTCATCAATGCGGCGTCGCCGACGACGACCGCGATCCGCTCGAGGCCGTGGCGCAGGTCGCGGGCCTCGGCCAGCCCCTGGGCGATCGACAGACCCGTGCCGGCGTGACCGCCGTCGAACACGTCGTGCTCGGACTCGGACCGCCGCGGGAAGCCACCGACGCCGTCGAGCTGCCGCAGCGTGTCGAACCGCTCGAAGCGGCCGGTCAGCAGCTTGTGCGGGTAGGCCTGATGGCCGGTGTCCCAGACGATCTTGTCGCGAGGCGATTCCAACAGTCGGTGGAGGGCGATCGTCAGCTCGACGACCCCGAGCGACGATCCGAGGTGACCGCCCGTGACCGCCACCGTTCGGACGATCGTCTCGCGGATCTCGACGGCCAGCTTGGCGAGCTGGATCTCATCGAGGCCGCGCAGGTCGGCGGGTCCCTGGAGGGTCGGCAGCATCGGCACGGTCAATGGACTCCTGGATGTGGTCGTCGACGGTCGGTCGGGTGTCTCAGGACCGGTCGACGAGCGGGAATGCGTGCGTGTGATGATGGATTCGGCACCCCGGGCGCCGTGGATGGTCGGCGCGGGTCCAGAGTGTAAACCTGTCCGCTGCAGGTCGCTCGTTTCACCGACAGACGAAGGGATGTCGCACGATGAACCAGTTTGTCGTCGACCGCCTGCGGGCGACGTTGAACGACCGTGTGCTCACCCCGGAGGACGTCGGCTACGACGAAGCCCGCACCACGTTCAACGCCACGATCCTGCGGCGGCCGGCGGTGATCGCCAGGGTCCTGTCCGTCGACGACGTCGTGGCGGCCGTCGTCGCCGCCGATGATCTCGGGTTGCCGATCGCGGTCCGCGGCGGCGGGCACGGCGTGGCGGGCCATGCCATGGGTGACGGCGCGCTCGTGATCGACCTCCGCGAGATGCGCGCGGTCAGCGTCGACCCGAAGCGTCGCGTCGTGCGTGTCGCGGGTGGTGCACAGTGGAACGATCTCGATGCGGCTGCCTGGGCCCATCATCTCGCCGTCGTCGGAGGCACGTTCGGCGACACGGGAGTCGGAGGCCTGACCCTCGGCGGAGGGATCGGCTGGCTGTCCGGTCTGGCGGGGTTCACCTGCGACAACCTGTTGCGAGCCGAGCTGGTGACGGCGGCCGGCGAGATCGTCGTGGCCGGTGCCGACGGCGATCCCGAGCTGCTCTGGGCCCTCCGTGGCGGCGGCGGCAACTTCGGGGTCGTGACTGCATTCGAGTTCCGAGCCTTCGAACCGGGGACGATCCTGGCCGGATACATCGAGTACCCGCTCCACGCCATGAGGCAGGTGCTGCGACGCTTGGCGGAGATCGCCACGACGGCCCCGGACGCACTCGAGCTGACCGCCGCCATCGGGGCCCGCAGCTCGACCGGCGACATTCGGTGTGTCCGTGTCGGCATCTGCTGGCCGGATCCCCCCGCGACGGCGACCGACGTCCTGCGACCTCTTCGAGCGGCGTTGCCGGCGGTCGTCGATGGCGTCGGACCGATGGACTATCCGGCGATCCAGGCGATGAGCGGGCGACTCCCGTTCGGGCTTCGGCACTACTGGAAGGGGCACTTCCTGCGCGCCTTGGACGACGTGGTCATCGACGGCATCGTGGAGGCGATGGCCGTGGTACCCGATGGCCTGAGCATGATCCTGATGGAGACCATCCGCGGTGCCGCGCATCGCGAGCCTGAAGACGGCACCGCGTTCGCCCAGCGGGCAGCCACCTGGAATGCGAGCGCGCTGGCGATCTGGGAGGATCCTTCCGATGACGAGACCCAGATCGCCTGGGCGCGGGGCGTGGCCGACCGGTTGGCCGTCGGTTCGCTGACCGGTGCGGGGTATGCCAACTACGCCCCGGTCGATGAGACGATGGAACGCGTTCGACTCTCGTTCGGCGCCGACCGATTTGCCCGGCTGGCCACCGTCAAGGGTCGCTACGACCCGGGCAACCGGTTCCGCTTCAACCTGAACGTCGCGCCTTCGGCGACCCGCTCGCTCGAGGCCTGATCAGGCCTCCTCGGTCGCATCCTCGGGCTTGACGTCACGGAGCTCGAGCGCCCCGCCGGCGCGCGCGACGAGCTGCTGGACGCGGAGCTCGGCATCACCGAGCAACCGCTCGCAGCGAGCCTGCAATGCCACGCCACGCTCGTACAGGGCGATCGCCTCCTCCAGCGGCTGGCCGCCCGCCTCCAGCGCGGCGACGGTCTGCTGAAGCTCGGCCAGGGCGTCGTCGAAGGACAGCGATTCGATGGCGGGATCAGTCGTCGGCGGCACGGTCCTCCTCCTCGTCGCCATCCGCCCAGCGGCCGAGGCGTGGGGCGACGAGCATACCAAGGCGGATGCCCACGACCGCCACGACGGCCACGATCAGGACGAAGACGGCGAGACCCGCAAGCTCAGGCATAGCGTCCGGACGGGCTCACCGCTCGTCGGCTGTCGCCGGCAGCTCTCCCCGCGCCACGCGCAGACGCAGGCGCGTGCCGGCCGGCGCCTCGCCGGGTTCCCGGACGATCGCGCCATCGCCGGCCCGATGGACGATGGCGTACCCGCGATCGAGCGTCGCCTGTGGACCGAGCGCGGACAGCGTCGCGGTCGATGTCTGGAGGGCGGCTCGCGCCCGCGTGACCCGGCGCGAGGCGAGCGCGTCGAGGACCGCAGCACGGTCGAGACGGGTCCGCTCGCGACCGAGGCGCCCCGGGAGGGTCGGAGCCAGACGTACGCCCAGTCGCTCGCCGGTCCGGCGGCGGGTCCCGATCTCGTCCTGGATCGCGCGGGTCGCCCGATCCAGCAACAGGCCGGCGCGTTCCCGCGCAGCTGCCAGCTGGGCCGCCGGGTTCAGGCGGTCCAGGGCGCGACGCTCCGCCAGCACCTCCCGCCGGGCGGCCCCGAGACGAGCGCCGGCGGCACCATCGAGCCGGCGCCCAGCGGCGCGCACCGTGAGGAGCGCCTCGGCCCGGTCGGGGACAACGATCTCGGCGGCGGCGGACGGCGTCGGGGCTCGGACGTCGGCGGCGAAGTCGGCCAGCGTCACGTCGGACTCGTGTCCGACGCCGCAGACGACCGGGATGTCGTGCGCCACCACGGCCCGGACGACCGCCTCGTCGTTGAACGCCCAGAGGTCCTCGAGGGAGCCACCTCCGCGAGCGAGGATCGTGACCACCGGGGCTTCGTCCGGCCGGCCGGCGGCATGCCTGGCCGCCGCGTAGCGCTCGACCCTGCGGAACGCGGCGACGAGGCTGGCCGGGGCGGCGTCGCCCTGGACCTGGGCGGCGACGAGCACGACCCGGGTCAGCGGCCAGCGCCGGGCGAGCACCGTGCAGATGTCCTTCCAGACGGCACCGGTCGGGCTGGTGATGACGGCGATCGTCGCCGGTCGATCCGGCAGCGGCCGCTTTCTAGCGGCATCGAACAACCCTTCGGCCGCCAGCCGCGCCTTGAGCGCCTCGAATCGCAGCGTCAGGTCCCCCAGACCCGATGGCTGGATCGATTCGACGTAGAGCTGGAGCGCGCCCTGCGGCTCGAAGACGTCGATCCGGCCGTGGGCCACGACACGGAGCCCGGCCTGCGCCTCGAAGGCCGATCGCAGGCGGTCGTCGCGGAACCAGACGCACTGGAGCTGGTTGCGCTCGTCCTTGAGCGCAAAGTAGGCGTGCCCGGCGGACGAGACCGTGACGCGGCCGATCTCGCCCTCGACCCACAGGTCGGAGAGACGAGGGTCGGTGCGGACCGCGCCCCGGATCGCGCGAGTGACCTCGCTGACGGCCATGATCCGGAGGCCGAACGTGCCCGGTGCGGCCGGGATCGGGGCCGCGGATGATGCCAGGGGGCTCGGGGGGCCGCCGGCCCGTGTGGGCGGGCGCGCGTTGCGCTCGTCGGGCTCGCCCTGCACGGCATCCCAGCTCGGCAGCGCCCAGTCGGGCGGTTCGGGTTGCTTCACGCGATCATCGTGCCACCCTGCGACGCATCGCGAGGGCAACGTTTCGCCCGGTCCGCGGACCCCGGGTCACGCGCCCGTCAGACCCGTGTCTGGTACTCCCCCGTCCGGGTGTCGATCCGGATCGTGTCGCCGGACTCGACGAAGATCGGGACCTGGACGACGAGACCGGTCTCGGTCGTGGCCGGCTTGCGGGCGCCGGTCTGGGTGTCGCCGGCAAAGCCCGGCTCGGTGTCGGCGACGACGAGGTCGACGGTCACGGGCAGCTCGACGCCGATCGTCTCGCCCTGGTAGCTCGTCCGATCGAGCGTCATGCCGTCCTTGAGAAACCGCGCAGCCTCGCCGAGCTGATCCGTGGTCAGGACGAACTGGTCGTAGGTGTCGTTGTCCATGAAGTGATGGTCGTCACCGTCGCGGTAGAGGAACTGGACCGGGCGCTTCTCCATCGACGCGCGCGGCCACTTCGTCCCGGCCTGGAACGAGCGCTCCACCGTCTGGCCGCGCTTGATGTTGCGCAGCGTGATGCGGACCTGGGCCGAGCCGCGGCCCATCTTGATGTGGTGGTAGTCGAGGATCTGCCACAGCTCGCCGTCGAGCTCGATGGCGACGCCCTTCTTCAACTCTCCGGTGCTGATCATCGGGTTCGGGCTCCTGGGAGTGACGGCCGGCGGTCGCGCATCCACGGGCGCACGCAGCGGCGGGGTCGGACGGTTCGGATCGAGTCCCGATCGTAGCAGACGACTGCGCGGGCGCCCCTCGAGCGGATCGATCTGGCCGCGGCTGCGACGGCACCTCAGCCCCCGAGGACGATCACCTCGCGCGGGAACCGGGTCAGGCGCTCGACGCGACCGGCCGACGCATCGAGCGCGATGATGTCCTCGATCCGGACGCCCATCTCTCCGTCGAGATAGATGCCGGGCTCGACCGAGAACACCGACGGGCTCGGCAGCGGGTCGTCGGTCGCATTCCGGCCAAGCGACGGTGCCTCGTGCGTCGCCAGGCCGATCCCGTGCCCAGTGCCGTGTCCGAACCGATCGCCGTGGCCGGCAGCCTCGATGACGCCGCGGGTGATGCCATGGATCACGCGGCCGCTCGGGATCGCGGTCCCGGCCGCCACGGCCGCCTCGAGGGTCTCGATCGCAGCGGACTGGGCACTCGCCACGATCCCGTAGATCTCGAGATCGCGGGCGGTCGGCTCGCCGACGAACAGCGTCCGCGTCATGTCACTGCGATAGCCGGCGACCTGCGCGCCGAAGTCGAACAGCAGGACGCTGCGGTCCCGGACCGGCCGGTCGCCGGGGGCGCCGTGCGGGAGGGCAGCCTCGGGTCCGGACAGGCACGCAACGTCGAATGCGAGGGCCTCCGCACCGCCGGTCCGGATCAGCCACTCGAGCGCGAGCGCCAGGTGGGCCTCCGTCCGGGATGGGGAGATGTCGGGCAGGAGCGCGGCGAGCGCCCGGTCGGCGACGGCGCATGCGGCCGCCACACGTTCGAGCTCGGCCGGCTCCTTGATCGCACGATCGGCCTCGATCCAGCCCTCGACGGGGACGAGCTCGACCTCGGGTGCGGCCGCCGCGAGACGTGTCCAGGCCGCGTGCGGGACGAAGGCCGCCTCGACCGCCATCCGCCGAACGCCGGCCGAACGGACCAGCTCTGGCCACCGATCGGCCAGGTCGTGATAGGCCTCGAACAGCCGGGCGTCGGGCGCCTCCCGGCGCGCCTGGATCGCGTACCGCGAGTCGATCAGCACCACGAGGTCCTCGCCGGTGACGAGGAACTTTCCCGAGTTCCCGGCGCTCTTCTCCTCCCCTTCCGCGAGCGTGAAGCCGGTCAGGTAGCGCATGTGCTCGCGGGACACCCCGAAGTAGGCATCGACGCCGGCCGCCCCGAACCGGTCCCGGAGCCGGCGCAGGCGGGCCGGGCGGGCGGCACGGTCGGCTGCTGCCCAATCGTCGAGCTGGGAAGGGGTCGGGGGCGGGGCGAAGTCGGCGGGCGTGGGCCAGCCCGTCACTGATAGCCGTACTTCACGCGGTTCGCGTCGTGCTCCTGCTTGGTCTTGGCGAACACATGCTTGCCCCCGCCATCGGGGATCGCCAGGAAGTAGATGTATCTTCGCCGCGGTATCGGGCTCCAGTGCCGCGTCGATCGACGGCAGGCTGGGCGTGCTGATCGGCGTTGGGACCAGACCGGGGACCACGTACGTGTTGTACGCCTGCAACTGCTCGGGCAGCTCGACGCCGGCCAGCGCGACGCCCGGCGGGTTCCAGAACGAGTAGCGCTGCCAGTCGTCGAACGGGAGCTTGTCGAGCGCGGCGGTGTCGATCGCGTAGAGGACCGTCGGATCGGCGTTGAGGATCTTGTTCTTGATCCCGGGGATGCCGTCGAGGCGGTTCTGGTAGACACCCGCGATCAACGGCCGTTCCTCGTCGAGGACCGCCTCGCGCTCGACGATCGATGCCAGGGTCAGGACCTGGTAGAAGTTCAGGCCCCGCGCCTTGGGCACGTTCAGGCGCTGCTGGCCGACGTCGGCGATGAACTTGTCGAGCATCAGCCGGACGAGCTCCTCCGGCGTGGTGTCGGGGAGGACCCGGTACGTGCCCGGCCAGAGGAAGCCCTCGAGCGAAGCCCCCTTTGGCGCGTCGGCGAGGATCTTCTTCAGCCACGGGTAGTCATCGATGAGCGACGCAGGCGGATCTGTCACGAGGTCGTAGAAAGCCTGCGGATCCATGTCGAGCGGCAGGGTCTCGAGCTTCGCGGTGATCTGCTCGAGCCTGAGCTGGCGGCGCAGCGCGATATCGACGTATTTCACGGTCGGCGGGGCGAGGAGCGCGCTGACCAGGTCGTTCGGAAGGAGGTTGCGGCGCAGGATGAAGGTCCCCTGCTGGAGGCTGCCGGTCAGCTTCCGGTCGATGGCATAGAAGACGAACGCCCGCCGGTCGGCGAGGAAGCCCTGCTCCTCGAGCCGGGCGGCGATCGTCTTGGCCGTGTCCCCAGGCTCGACGAGGAACTCGACCTGCGTCGCATCGGAGGAAGCCGGCTCGGTCAGGATCGGGCCCAGGTTCTCTTCGACGACATCGCGGATGAACGGGAGCTGGAGGGCTGCCGGATTGTCCTCGGCGATGCTCATGATCGCGTCGCTGACCATCGGCCGGAGCGCGGTCAGGGCGACCGCGAGCACGAAGACGGCGAGCACGAGCGCAAAGACCAGGAACTTGAGGAAGCCGAGGATCCCATGGCCCCCACCGCCCCCACCGCGGTTCCGCTGCGGCACGGGCTCGGAGAACTCGGGGATGGACTCGGTCGCGTAGGCCTCTGGATCGAAGGGGCGGGCCGCCGTGGCACGGCCGTCCCTTGGGCGTCCGCCGGAGCGGATCGTCATCGGTTGTTCTCCTGGGGGTCGCGATTCAGGGGCAAGGACGCTCGGACGCCGGCTCGTGTGTCGAGCTCATCCTGCAGGATGATCGCCGCCGCTTCGCGATCGATGCGAGCACGGTAGGCGTCACGCTGCGTGCGCGAAGGCGGGCCGCCGGAACGACCACGGGGCATCGGGCCCGAGCCGCGTTTCGGCGAGGTGGCTCGTCAGTCGCTCGTCGCGAAGGGTAACCGGTCGACCGATCCGACGCTGGAGCGCTTCGGCCCAGGCTTTGGTCATGCTCGCCTGCGGCCCCACGGACCCGGATGCCTCGAGGGGAAGCCCGACGACGAGCTCGTCGATCCGCTGCGCCTCGACGATCGTGCGGATCGTGACCTCGTCCGCATCGAGCGTCCGGCCACGGCGGACGGTGAGCAGCGGTCGCGCGGGGGCGCCGTCGTCATCGGCCAGCGCGAGGCCGATGCGACGCTCCCCGAGGTCGATCCCGAGCAGTCGTGTCACGGACCGGCCGAGCCCGACGGGGCGGGCGTCACGATCTCGACCGGGTTCTCGACGGTCAGGTTCACGCGGCTGGCGAAGCTGGGCACCGAGCCCGACCAGTCCGGCGAGACCGAGAGCTCGACCTGGCCGTAGGGCTCGAGGATCCGGCGGGCCTCGTCGACGGGCTTGCCGAGCACCATCGCGGTGAGCTCGGCCGCGTCGAGGATGGCGATCTGCTGCGCCGTCGCAGTGACGGGGAAGCTGACCGATTGGCCGCTCACGACGGCATCGCCGACCTTGATCTGCGTCGACCCGGCGACTAGCTCGTGATCGGGATCCACGGCATCGGTCAGGGCCTGCTCGGCGATCGCCGTGACGGGTGCGGTGTCGACCGCCAGAACGGTTCCGGTGGCCGACAGGCCCAGCGTGAAGCTCGGCACCTCCTTGCCGACCAGGCTGTCGGGCGGGACGGTCGGCGTGGTCTCGCCGAGGTCGGCGGTCGAGGGGATGATGGTCGCGCCTCCGGAGGCCAGGGCCGGATCCGCCAGCGCCTGCTGGAAGGCGGCATGGATCGACGCGTCGAGTGCCGCCAATGCCGCGTCGACGTCCTGCTGAGTCACCCGCGGGAACTCCTGCCGGGCACCGCCGGACGTGGCGTCGGGATTGGTGACCTTGAGGAACAGGCCGTTCTCGTCGCTTGGCACGATCGTGATCGTGCCGGCATCGACGTTGCCCTCCGGCCCACCGTCGACAGCCGTGACGTCGACCGTCGCACGAGCCGGGAAGATGGTCAGGCCCACGAGCTCGGCGCGCGGGACGAGGATCGAGGCAGCGGTCCGGAACCGGACGCCGGACCCGGTACGGACGATGCTGCCGGCGGGGATCCGGTTCGTGCTCGTGGGATCGCGGTTCTCGAAGCGGACGGCACCACTGGCCTTGGTCACCTCGACGCGCTTTCCGGTGGCGTCGAACGTGTCCTCGACGCTGACCGGGACCGAGATCTCCTGGGCCGGCACGACCTTGGCGACCGGGTCCGGCTGCGTCGCGTTCGGATCGGCGACGACGGTCAGCTCGATCGGACCGACCGCCTCGGGCTGCGGCGTGACGACGATCGTCGCCGACGGCAGGAGCAGGTACAGCCCAACCAGGCCGAGGATCAGGGCCAGCGCCAGGATGCCGCCACCGACCAGCCACGGCGTGCGGACCCGGCGACCCGCGATGGTCGGTGGCGGGGCGCCGCCGGCGGGGCGCGGGCGGTCCGCCGCGGACACGCCGGCCGGCACGACCGGGGCGACGGCCGGCGCCTGACGAGCCGGAACGGTGCGGACCGTATCGGTGGCCGCGGGTTGGGTCGCTGCGCCCGCCGCGGCCGCGGCCGCCGCCGCCGGGACGACCAGCCCGAGCGTGCCGTCGGAGGTGCCCGCCGCGTCGACCTCGTCACCGGCGGGCGCGGCTGCCCCTGCGTCTCCGTCGGCCACAGCGGCGACCCCGGCAGCGGTGGCCCCGGCAGCAGCCACGCCGGGATGGCCCCGGTCCTCGGCGGCGGGCGGTGCCTCGACCTCGCCCTCCGCCGACTCGTACTCGGCGACCGAGCCGAAGGCGGGCAGCCCGGCCGACGCTGCGAGCGCCCGCGTGGCGGGGTCGGACGCCACGATCGACAGCCGCTTGTCGTGGGTCATCGCATCGCGCGACAACAGCCGGAAATTGATCCGCGACGTGGCCACGCGCGAGCCGTATGGCAGGACGAGCGCGAGCCGGTCCGCCTCGGCATCGCGGATCCGTGCCGCCGCCGAGGTGATCTCGTCGTCGACCTCGAGATAGATGATCCGGCCGGCCATCGGCGTCAGACCTTCATCGCCCGCAGCACCCGCCGGAGCGCCACGTCCAGCGCGTCCTCGGAGGTCTGGAGCTCGATCGCCTGGTAGGCCAGCCCGAGGGGCGTGACGTCCTGCTGGTCGACGAGGAGGTCGGTCGCGTCGGCGATCGTGTCGATCTGGTCCGGTGCCATGACCGTGACCTCGGGCGGCCGTGCGAACGGCAGCCGCTCGTAGAACGACTTCGCCTTCAGCGCGGCGCTGATCTCCGGCAGCCGGGACCCGCCGCCGCACAGGAAGATGCGGCCCGGCAGGAGGTCGCCGCCGGACAGCTCCTCCATCACCAGCTCGACGCCGGCCGCCCAGACCCGGACGTCGTCAGCGACGATCGTGGCGATATCCGAGCCGTGCTCGACCGACAGCCCGCGTGCGTAGTCGACCTTCAGCGACTCCGCCCGTGGAAAGGGCAGGTCGAGCCGGTCGGCGAGGCTCTTCGTGAACGCCCGGCCGCCGAGCGCGAACATCCTGGTCCCCTCGATGCCGCCCTGGCGGACGAGCGCGACGTCGGTCGTGCCGCCGCCGACGTCGACGAACAGCGCGCCGGACTGGCGGATCTGGTCGCTGCCGAGGACCCTGGCGACCGCGTACGGCTCGGCCACGATCTCGAGCAGCTCCAGGTCGAGCTGTGACGCGACGCTCTGCAACGCCCCGAGGTGGACGAGCGGGGCGAACGCGTTGAAGATCCCGATCTTGACGTGGCGGCCCTGGAAGCCGACCGGGTTGGTCAGCGCATAGCCATCGATCGAGGCGCCCGTGACGGCGGCGTGGACCAGCCGCACGTCGACGTGCGGCAGGCCCGTCTCCCAGGTGATCGCGCGCTCCGCCTCGTGGAGCGCCTCGCGCTGGACAGTGTCGATCAGCTTCTGAAGCTCGCCATCCGTGATCGGCAGATCCGGCTTCTTCCGCTCCTGGCTGTGGGTCGTGGTGAAGCCCTTGACCAGCTCGCCGGCGATGCCGATGACGACCTGGGTCGGGCGGAAGCCGGCCATCTCCTCGGCTTCCTGGAGCGCGACGGCGCAGTTGTCGACGACGGCGGCGATGTCGGCCACGGTCCCCGACTGCATGTGCGACAGGCCCTGGCGCTTCCGGCCGACACCGCGGACGGTGCCGTGAGCGTCGGCGTCGATGTCGAAGACGAGGGCCTTGGCGAACTCGGTCCCGACGTCGAGCGCGGTGCAGGCGGCCAGCGCGTCGGCCGAGTCGCGCTGCCAGATGCGGCGCCAGAAGGCCATCAGGCCCCGTTCTCGAGCCTGGTCCGGATCGCCGCAAGCGCCTCCCCCAGTCCTTCCCGACGGGTCCCGCGGCCCTGGGCCATCGCCGGGCGGCCGCCACCCTTTCCCGCCAGCGCAGGCATCGCCACCGTGACCAGGTCGCCCGCGGCGATGCCCCGCGCCACGAGGTCATCCGAGACGGTCACGAACAGCTGGGGCTCGTCGGCATCGAGCCCAAGCGCGACCACGCCCGAGCCGAGGATGCCGCTGAGGTCGCGTGCGGCGGCCTTGAGGCTGTCCATCGAGTCGTACGGAACGGCCGCCGCGGCGAGACGGACCCCGGGCGACACCTCGACCGCGGCCGCGGCGAGGTCACCCGGCCGCGGCACGGCCGCGCCGCCACCGGCCTTCAGCCTTCGCTTTGCCTCGCGCAGCTCGTCCTGGAGCGAGGCGATCCGCTCCTCGACGGCCTCGACGGACTGCGCGCCCACCGCCGCCGCGGCCCGGTCGAGCGCCGCCGCCCGATCGCGATTGCGGGCATCGGCGGCCGCGCCCGTGACCGCCTCGATCCGGCGCATCCCCGAACCGATGCTCCGCTCGCCCGTGATCTCGAAGCCGCCGATCTGGCCGGTCGCCCGGCAGTGGGTGCCGCCGCACAGCTCGAAGCTGTAGTCCTGGACGCGAATGGTCCGGACGGTCTCGCCGTACTTCTCATCGAAGAAAGCGTCGGCGCCTCCGTCGATGGCTTCCTGCATGCCCATGAACGCGATGGAGACGGGCCGGTCGTCGCGGATGATGCGGCGGACCTCGTCCTCGATCGCGTGCCGCTCGTCCTCGCTCAGCGACCGGTCGAACGGGAAGTCGAAGCGCAGGTAGTCGGGCGTCACCAGCGACCCGGCCTGGCGCGCCCGCTCGCCGACCACGTTCCGAAGCGCCCGATGGAGCAGGTGCGTGCCGGTGTGGTTGCGCATCGTGTGCGCGCGCCGGTCGGCATCGACGACGGCCTCGACGGTCTCCCCCACCCGCAGACGGCCATGCAGCGTTCCACGGTGGACGATCAGCCCGCCGACCGGTCGCTGCGTGTCGGCGACCGTGAAGAGCTCGCTGCCACCGTCCGGCTCGCGGAAGAAGCCCTGGTCGCCGACCTGGCCGCCCCCCTCGGCGTAGAACGGCGTCCGATCGAGGACGACCTCCGCTTCGCCGTGACCGGTCAGCTCGTCGAACTCCATCCCGTCGCGGAGGATGGCGACGACGCGCCCCTGTGCATGGGTCGTCTCGTAGCCGAGGAACTCGGTGTCACCGGCGCGCGCCTGGATCGCTCCATACAGGGCGACCTGCTCGGCCTGCCGCGTGAGCTGCGCCTTCGTGCCCGAGCGGCTTCGGTCGCGCTGCTCGGCGAGCGCCCGCTCGAACCCCTCGCGCTCAACGGCGACACCGTGCTCGGCCGCGAGCTCGACGGTGAGGTCGATCGGGAAGCCATACGTGTCGTGGAGGCGGAACGCCAGCTCGCCGGGCAGGTTCGGTGCATCGGCCGGCAGGTCCTCGGGCAGGCGGCCGACGACCCGCTCGGCATCGGTCAGCGCGCCCAGCGCCGCTTCGAGCTGGCCCACGCCCGCGTCGAGGGTCCGGGCGAACTGCGCCTCCTCGCGCTCGATCGCGGCGAGGATCTCGCCGCGCCGCTCGACGAGGTGCGGGTATGCCTCGCCCATCACGTCGATGACGACCTTCGCCGTCTCCGCCATGAACGCCTCGCGACGGCCAAGCAACCGGCCGTGGCGGACGGCGCGGCGGAGGAGCTTGCGGAGGACGTAGCCGCGTCCCTCGTTCGACGGCAGGACGTCGTCGCCGATGAGGAACGTCACGGCCCGCGAGTGGTCGGCGATGACCTGGTAGCTGAACCGCTCGCTCTCGAACGCGTCCGGGTCGTGACCGAGCAGCTCGCGCATCCGGGCGTGGATCGGGGTGAACAGGTCCGTGTCGTAGTTGGTCGGGACCTGCTGGAGCACGCTGGCGAGCCGCTCGAGCCCCATCCCCGTGTCGACGCTGCCGAACGGCAGCGGGACGCGACCGTCGGGCCGCTGGTCGAACTCCATGAACACGAGGTTCCAGATCTCGAGCCAGCGCGGGCAGGTCTCGGAATGGTCGGGCACGCACTCAGGGCCCTCGGACAGGTGCGCCCCGCGGTCGAAGTGGATCTCGCTGCACGGTCCGCACGGACCGGTGTCGGCCATCCGCCAGAAGTTGTGGTCGTCGCCGCGGTCGACATCGCCCCAGCTCGCCATCCGCTCCGGCGGCAGCCCGATCTCATCGCGCCAGACGGCCCTGGCGACCTCGTCGTCCTTGTAGGTCGTGGCGGCCAGGCGCTCACCCGGGATGCCGAGGTCGTTCGTCAGGAAGTCCCACGCCCAGTGGATCGCCTCGCGCTTGAAGTAGTCCCCGAAGGACCAGTTGCCGAGCATCTCGAACAGCGTGTGGTGGCGCGGTGTCCGGCCGACCTCCTCGAAGTCGTTGTGCTTGCCGGCGACGCGCAGGCAGCGCTGGTAGTCGACCGCGCGGACGTACGAGCGCTTCTCGGCCCCGGTCGAAGACCTCCTTGAACTGGACCATCCCCGAGTTGGTGAACAGCAGCGTCGGGTCGCCGGCGGGCACCAGGCTCGCGCTGGGCACGACCGTGTGGCCGCGCTCGGCGAAGAAGTCGACGAACCGGCGACGGAGCTCGGCGGCAGGCAGCCACGCGATCCGCGGGTCGGGGGCCTCGGTGGGGTGTGACATCCGGTCGCAATGGTACCGAACGGGCCGTGTCAGGCGGCTGTAACGCCGGGCGGCGATGCCCTGAGTCGGACGTTGCGCGTGCGGGGCTAGCATCGCCCGGTTCCAGCACCCAGAACGGGAGGACATCGCCATGCCGTACGTCCGGAAATGTGAGCAGTGCGGCCGGTTCGACGGACGCATCAGCTGGCCGTCACCCGAGGACGCCAGCAAGGATCCGGTCTTCGCGACCTGGACCTGCCCGAACTGCGCCTGGACCGAGTTCGACCTGGTCGACGCCGAGAGCAGGAGCAGGAACAGCCCGTCGCTCGCTGAGCCGGAGCGGGCGGCGGCTGGATCGCCCGCCCAGCCGGTCTGGACCTGCCGCGAGCGTGCCCTCGCCGGGTTGACACCGACCGATGTCGTCCCGAATGCTTCGGCCGCATGACCCTGGTCGATCGAGGCGATCGGCCTGCGCAAGCGCTACGGCAGCGTGGCGGCCCTCGACGGGCTCGACCTGTCGGTCGATGAGGGCCACGTCGTCGGCCTGCTCGGGCCGAACGGCGCCGGCAAGACGACCGCCCTGCGCATCCTCGTCGGCCTCGTCCGCGCCGACGCCGGCCAGGTCTCGATCGCCGGCGAGCCGGTCGACCTCGGCTGGGTCGCCGGCGAACGCGTCGGCGCGATGGTCGCGACGCCGGTCTTCTATCCGCACCTGTCCGGTGCCGAGAACCTGCGCGTGCTGGCGGCTGCGTGGGGCTGGCCGCGGGCCCGTGCCGACGCACGGATCGCGGCCGCCCTCGACTGGTCGACCTCGGCGGCGTCGGCGCGCGCGACCGGCCAAGGGCTACTCGACCGGGATGCGCCAGCGCCTCGGGCATCGCCCTCGCACTGCTGGCCGACGCGCCGATCGCTGATCCTCGACGAGCCGGTCAACGGCCTCGACCCGGCGGGCATCGTCGAGATCCGCGACCTGCTGCTCGACCTCGCGGGCGGCGGGCGGACGATCCTGGTCTCGAGCCACCTCCTGACCGAGGTCGAGAAGACGTGCGACCACGTCACGATCGTCGACCGGGGCGGATCGTGGCCAGCGGTACGCCCCAGCGCGCTGGCCGGCGGCGGTGAACGGATCGAGCTCCGGTTGGCGCGACGCGGACCTCGCGACGGCGCAGCGGGCGATCGAGGCGGCCGGGTTCGCGTGTCGGTGCCGACCGATCCCGGGCGTTCGAGCTGTGGATCGACGGCGCACCCGACGGCTCCACGGTCGGCCGCCTGCTGGCCGCGGCCTCGATCTACCCCGACCAGCTCATCCGCCGTCGCGATTCCCTCGAGGACGTCTTCCTGCGGCTGACCGGCGTGTCGCCGCGGACGCCGGTCCCGCCGTGAGGGCGCTCCTGGCGGCCGACGGGTCCGGTTCGGCCGGCGACGCGACCTGTGGCTCCTCGTCCTCCTCGTCCCGGTCATCCTCGCGGATCATGTTCGTCGC
Organism: uncultured Chloroflexia bacterium; assembly: GCA_963842695.1. Lineage (GTDB taxonomy): Bacteria > Chloroflexota > Limnocylindria > Limnocylindrales > CSP1-4 > SPCO01. Next base: position 54,044 of record CAWJHK010000001.1, on the reverse strand, counting down.
CGACTTCAACTCGGTCACCGCCGTCCCCCAGATCGACGTCTTCATCGATCCGCCGGACCCCGTGGCTCGAGGCGCAGATCCGCGACCAACGCTCGCCGAGTGGCGGGCCGGACTGGTGACCGAGCTCCCCGCATTCGCGTTCCCCGCGAGCCTCCTCAAGGTCGCGAGCAACGTCGTGCCGGTGATCCTCCTCGCGATCTACCTCGCGACCGCCCTCGTCGCGGGCGAATTCGAATGGGGCACGGTCCGGACGTGCACCTCACGTCGAGCCGTGTCGCGGCGATGGCGGTTCGCATCGCCGTCGTGGTCGGGCTCGTCGCGATCGTCGTGGCCGTCGGTCTCCTGTCCTCGCCGCGATCGTGTCGTTCCTGCTCACGGCCGACGGGAGCCGCTCCAGGCGTACGCCGCGGCCGGTCCCCGGACCTCGTCTCGGGCGTGGCGATCCCGTGTCGTCGCAGTCCTTCCGTTCATCGCGATCCCGGTGCTGCTGGCCGTCTGGCCGCGATCGATCGGCCTCGCGTTCCTGCTGACGCTGCTCCTGTTCGTCGCGGACGTCGCCATCACCGGTGCTCCGATCTGGCACGACAGCCCGTTGTCATGGGTCCCGGCCGTCACCATCACGGGCTCGATCGGCGCGGCTGCACGGCGGCGAAGCGTCACCGCTCGCGGTCGTCGTGCCCGATCGCGGCCTGTCGTTCGTGGCCGCGCTGATCGCCTGGATCGTCGTGCCGGTCGCTCGCCGCGATCGCCTGGTTCCGGCGGATCGACCTCAACGAATAGGAGGCCGGCATGGACGTCGCTCGCCACGATCCTCGTCGCGGTCGTCGCCGCGATCCACGTCTACATCGTCGTGCTCGAGATGGTCTGTGGAAGACGCCCCGCGGGATGCGGGCGTTCGGCACCGATGCGGCGTTCGCCGAGCGCTCCGCGCCGCTGGCGGCCAACCAGGGTCTCTACAACGGCTTCCTCGTCGCCGGACTCGTGTGGGGGCTGCTCGCGCCGGATCCCGTCGGCTTCCAGGTCACGGTGTTCTTCCTCGGCTGCGTCATCGTCGCCGGCCTGTTCGGCGCCGCGACCGTCAGCCGCCGGATCCTCGTCGTCCAGGCGCTGCCGGCGGCGATCGCGCTCGTCGCGGTGCTGGTCGCTGCGAACGCCGGCTGAGGCGGAGCAGACGCTCGCGCGTGGCCCGTCCGACGCTCGAGGAGTCGCCCGCTCCTTCCGCTCCGTCGTCGCCGCCAGCGCGACCAGAGCGACGAGCCGGCGACGATCGCGCCGAGGATCGCGCCGATCGTCAGGCCCCGAAGGAACGAGGACGTCGACCGCGGGTCGCGCCGAGCTGACGTCATGTCCGGCGGACCGTTGGGCCGAGCATCACGACGGCCGACGAGATGGCGATGCCGATCCAGGCGACGATCGAGGCCGCGAGCAGGTGGAAGTCGCCGATGGTCAGGACGTCGAAGTCGAGGCGATCACCGAGGGCGTCGCCGGCCCACGCGCCGAGGATCGAGGCGACCAGGATGACGGCAGGCGGCCGACGGCGCTGCCCCGGATGAGCACGAACAAGCGACGCGTGGAAGATCCCGACGAGGATCGGCGAGGATCAGCGCCGGGTCGAGGCTCACCGGCTCGCGCCGACCGGCGACGGGGCCCCGGTCGGCTGCGGCCGCGCGTCGACCGGCGGATCCGCGGACCGGCGCGCCGGCGCGATCCGCCCACCGCCGAGCACGACGTCGCCGTCGTACAGCACGGCCGCCTGACCGGGCGCCGCCGCCCAGACCGGCTCGTCGGTCTCGACCAGCCACCGGCCGCCGCGTGCCGGCTCGCCCGTCGTCGCCGGCCGCACGGTCGCCGCGATCGGCGTCGCCCGGTGGCGGATCCGGATCTCGGCCCGGAACGGGGCCCGGCCGTTCGGGCGCGTCACCGGCCACGAACGTGACGCCGCTCGAGCTCGACGTCGCGGGTCTCGAGGTCCTCGCGCCGCCCGAGCGTGATCGTGTTCGTGAGCGGGTCGATGCGCGACGACGTAGCGCGGCGCGCCGAGCGCCACCCCGAGACCCTGCCGCTGGCCGACCGTGTAGGCCGGCGTCCCGCCGTGCTCCCCCACCCGCTCGCCGTCGCCGTCGAGCAGCGGCCCGGGCTCGGGCGCCAGCCGGCACGCTCGCGCAGCGCGTCGCGGTAGTCGCCGCCCGGCACGAAGCAGATCTCCTGGCTCTCGGGCTTGTCGGCCGTCGCGAGGCCGAGCGACCGGGCGACCGCGCGGACCTCGGGCTTGGTCAGCTCGCCGAGCGGGAACCGCGCGTGGTCGAGCTGGTCCTGGCGCAGGCCGTACAGGAAGTACGTCTGGTCCTTGTCCGCGTCGCGAGCCCGCAGCAGCCGCGCACGCCCGTCGGGGCCCGACCACCCGGCGCGCGTAGTGGCCGGTCGCGACCGCCTCGCACTCGTACAGGTGCCGGGCCCGGCCGAGCAGCGCCCCGAACTTGACGTACGTGTTGCAGTCGACGCACGGCGACGGGCGTCCGCCCGTCGAGGTACGCGTCGAGGAACGGCTGCGAGCACGCCGGCATCGAACTCGCGCTCGAGGTTCATGACGTAGAACGGGATGTCGAGCTGGGCGGCGACCCGGCGCGCATCGTCGGCGGCATCGAGCGAGCAGCAGCTCTTCTTGAACTCGGAATACGTGTCGGCCACGTCGTGCAGGCGCATCCAGACGCCGACGACCTCGTGGCCCTGCCTCGTCGAGGAGCGCCGCGGCGACCGAGGAGTCGACCCCGCCCGACATCGCGACGAGGATGCGACTCACGCGGGCACGCCCTGCGCCGAGCGGATCCGCGGCGACGGCGACGCTGCCCAGGCGCATCGAGGCGATGACCCGCGGCACGACGTCGCATCGCGATCGCGATCTCCTCGTCCGTGGTCGTCCGGCCGAGCGACAGCCGCAGCGCGCCGCGCGCCTCCTCCTCCGGGTAGCCCATCGCGGTCAGCACGTGGCTGACCTCGGTCGAGCCGGTCGTGCACGCCGAGCCGACCGAGCACGCGATCCCCTCGAGGTCGAGCGACATCGCCACCGACGACGCCGTCCGTGTCGCGGGCGATGATCGACAGGAGGCCGGGCAGCCGCTCCTTCGGATGACCGGTCAGCTCGACGCCGGCCACGGCGAGGATCGGCGGCGGCCAGCCGATCGCGCTGGCGGCGCAGCCGGGCGACGGTCGCGGGGCGCTCGGCGCAGGACAGCTCGTAGGCCGCCGCGAGGCCGACCGCGCCGGCGACGTTCTCGGTGCCGGCCCGGCGGTGCCGCTCCTGGGTCCCGCCCTGCTGCTGGGCGAGGATGTGCGTGCCGTGGCGGACGTAGAGGGCGCCGACGCCCTTCGGGCCCTCGAACTTGTGGGCGCCGAGCGAGACCAGGTCGGCGCCGAGCGCCTCGACGTCGAGGTCGACGTACGGCGCGGCCTGGACGGCGTCGACGTGGAGCACGACGCCCTTGCGCGCCCGGACCCGGTCCGCGATCTCGGCGAGCGGCTGGATCGTGCCGACCTCGTTGTTGGCCAGCATGACCGAGACCAGGATCGTCTTGTCGTTGATCGCCGCCTCGAGCTGCTCCGGGTCGACGCGGCCGTAGCGGTCGACCGGCAGCTCGACGATCTCGAAGCCGAACTTCTCGAGATAGCGCAGCGTGTGGCCGACGGCGTGGTGCTCGACCGCGGAGGTCACGATCCGGTGTCCCGCGCGCCTTGCCGGCCCAGGCGGCCCCCTTGAGCGCGAGGTTGTTGGCCTCGGTGCCGCCCGACGTGAACACGATCTCGCGGGCCTCGGCGTTGAGCCGCCGGCGCGACCCGCTCGTGCGCCTCGTCGAGGCCGGCCCGCGCCGCGCGGCCGAACGCGTGCGCCGAGCTCGGGTTGCCGAACACGCCCGTCAGGTACGGCAGCATCGCGTCGAGGACCTCGCGGCGGAGCGGGGTCGTCGCCGCGTGATCGAGGTAGATCGGCATCGGCTCGATCGTACACCCGAGCCCCGGCGACCGGGCCGCTGCCCTCGTCCAGAGGTGCGACGGGGACCGGTCATCCGTCCATGCCGGGCGCTGACGCTCCGCCCGTGTCCGACCGGGTCACAGGCGCGGCATCGTGCTCCCACGCACGCATTCCAAGGAGCCCACACCGATGCTCGTCCTCGCGCTCGCCGCCCTCTTCGTCATCCTTGATCGGGATGGTCTTCGCGGCCGTCTCGACGGCCCGGGTCGCACAGGTCACCGGCGTCTACAGCGACGTCGAGTTCCCGTACCGCTCGTCCGCCGTCTGACCCCGATCGCGGCGGGCCGGTCCCGCCGCACCGTCAGTCGGCCGCCGCGCCCCCGCGCTCGGTGGTCCGACGCAGGTCCTCGGCCCGACCGACCTCGCGCCGACGGTCGTGCTGCGACAGCATCCGCTTGCGCAGCCGGATCGATGCCGGGGTCACCTCGACCAGCTCGTCGGCGGCGATGAACTCGAGCGCCGTCTCGAGCGTGATCGGCCGTGGCGGCGTCAGCCGCAGCGACTCGTCGTGCGAGTGCGTCCGGATGTTGGTGAGCTTCTTCTCCTTGGTCGCGTTGACGTCCATGTCGCCCGACCGCGAGTTCTCGCCGACGATCATCCCCTCGTAGACCTCGACGCCGGCGCCGATGAACAGGTCGGCGCGCTGCTCGAGGTTGAACAGGCCGTAGGCGTTCGACGTCCCGGCCCGGTCGGCGACGAGCACGCCGTTCGTGCGGTGGGTCACCTCGCCGGCCCACGGCCCGTAGCCCTCGCCGATCTGGTGGAGGAGCGCCGTGCCGCGGGTGTCGGTCAGGAGCTGTCCGCGATAGCCGATCAGGCCGCGGACCGGCAGCACGAACTCCATCCGGACGCGCCCGTCGGTGTCGGTCGAGATCTGCTCGAGGCGTCCCTTGCGGCCGGCGATCGCCGTCTGGACCTCGCCGATGTAGTCGGGCGGGATGTCGATCGTGATCCGCTCGTACGGCTCCTGGACCTCGCCGTCGACCTCGCGGAGCAGGACCTCGGGACGCGACGCCGTCAGCTCGAAGCCCTCGCGGCGCATCTGCTCGATCAGGACGGCCAGCTGGAGCTCGCCGCGGCCGCGGACCTCGAACGTCTCGCTCGATTCGGATCGGGCGGACCTCGATCGAGACGTTGCCGAGGACCTCGCGCTCGAGCCGCGCCTTGATCTGGCGGCTCGTGACGTACTTGCCCTCGCGTCCCGGCGAGCGGCGAGGTGTTGACGCCGAACGTCATGCGCAGCGTCGGGGCGTCCACGTCGAGACGCGGCAGCGGGCGCGGATCGGCCGGGTCGGTGAGGGTGTCGCCGATCGTCACCTCGGGCAGCCCGGCCACGCTGACGATGTCGCCGGGGCCGGCCTCCTCGATGTCGACGCGCTCGATCCCGTGTGCGGTCTGGAGGCTGGTCACGGTGCCGCTCAGCGTCACGGTCCGACCGGGCTCGACGGCTCCGGCGGTGTCGTCGGCCTCCTCGCGCACGACGGCGATCCGCTGGCCCGTCCGGATCGTGCCGTTCCAGATCCGCCCGACGGCCATCCGCCCGACGTAGTCGTTGGCCGACAGGTTCGTGACGAGCAGCTGGAGCGGATGGTCGGGCGTGTAGCGGACCGGCGGTGTCACCTCGACCAGCAGGTCGAGCAGCGGCCGCAGGTCGGTGCCGGGCTCCGCCAGGTCGCGGGTCGCCGTGCCGGCCTTGGCGTTCGTGTAGACGATCGGGAACTCGATCTGATGCTCGTCCGCGCCGAGGTCGATGAACAGCTCGTAGACGTCGTCGACGACCTCGGCCGGCACGGGCATCGCCCCGATCGATCTTGTTGATCGCGACCACGACCGGCAGCCGCCGCGCCATCGCCTTCTGCAGGACGTAGCGTGTCTGCGGCAGCGGACCCTCGGCGGCGTCGACGAGCAGGAGCACCGAGTCGACCATCAGGAGCGAGCGCTCGACCTCGCCGCCGAAGTCGGCGTGGCCGGGCGTATCGACGATGTTGAGCCGGACGTCGCCGTGGTCGACCGTCGTCTGCTTGGCGAGGATCGTGATGCCCTTCTCGCGCTCGAGGTCGCCCGAATCGAGGACCCGGTCGACGACGGCCTGGTTCGTGCGGAACGCGCCGGTCTGGCGCAGCATCGCGTCGACGAGCGTCGTCTTGCCGTGGTCGACGTGGGCGACGATGGCGACGTTGCGGAGGTCGGCCCGGACGGCTGTTGCGTCGGCACCGGCGTTGGAATTGGCGGTCGTCTTGGAAGCGGTCGGGGCGGCGGCGTCGGGCACGGGGATTCGGTCGCTCCTGTCGGAAGGGACAGCGGATTGTCCCACGGAAGGCGTCGAACGGCGAACGGCGCTTCGCGGCCCCGCGTACACTCCGGGCATGACCGTCGCCGCCGTCATCCTGTCCGCGACCCCCGAGGGCGCCATCGCCGACACGCTCGGCCAGCCACGCGTCCGCCGGCTCGCCGACCTCGCCTGGTCGGGCGGAGCGCTGCCGATCGTCGTCGTCGCCCCGGACCCGGACGGGGCGGTCGCGGCATCGCTCGCCGAGACCGAGGCCGTCCACGAGCCGCCGGCCCCCGTCGAGGACGGGCCGCGCGGCCAGATGGTCCGCGGCGCCGAACGGGCGATCGCGGAGGTCGGCGGAACGACTGCCGTGCTCCTCTGGCCGGCGCGGATGACGTGGGTCGGACCCGAGACGATCACCTCGCTCATCGAGGCCCACGGCACCGCCCGCGACGCGATCCTCCGCCCGGCGTGGCATGGCGAGCCAGGCTGGCCGGTCCTCGTGCCGGTCGCCCACCTCGACGCGCTGCGCGCCGTGGCTCCCGACCGGATGCCGCCCGACGTCGTCGCCGACCTGGTCGACGGCGCCCCGAGCCGCGTGGTCGAGCTCGGCGACCCCGGCGTCGTCCACGACGTCGAGACGCCGCTCGACGACCTGCCGTCGTACGAGGGCCCGCCCGACCCGCCCGCCGGGCACACGCACGAGTGGGGCGCCGACGTCGCCACCGAGGCGGGGCTGACCGAACGCTGAGCCCCGTAGCCGCCGACGACATCCGACGGCGCGGACCCGCGCCAGGCCATCACGGAGACGGGCGAGCGGGACGGTCGCGGCGGCGATCCCACCGATGACGAGCGCCACGCCGAGCAGCTGCGTGGCGGACGGGCGCCTCGCCGAGCAGGACCATCGCCAGCCCCATCGACATGACCGGCTGGGTCAGCAGGATGATCGAGGTGATGATCGCCGGCAGCCGTGGCAACGAGATCGAGATCAGCAGGTAGCCGGCCGACTGGGACGTCACGCCCGAGCAGCGCCAGCCAGAACAGGCTCTCCGGGCCCGGCGTCAGATCGAGGTCGCCGGACGACTTCGCCGATCGCGAACGAGCGCAGCACGACGACGAACGTCGCCACCGCCACCGGTCCCGCCGGCCGGCGCTGGTCGCGGCCGCCCCGACGGATGAGCAGCAGGTACGCCGGAGTAGCAGAGCGCGGTCGCGATCCCGAGGACGACGCCCGAGCTGCGGGTCCGCGCCGTAGGCATCGCTGCCGACCACGCCCGAGATCAGGACGACGCCGACCAGGCACGATCGGGCAGCGCCAGGAGCGTCGCGCGGACGGCCGCTCGCCGAGCAGCGAGCCACGCGACAGAACCCGACGATGATCACCTGGAGGTTCCCGAGGACCGTCGCGAGCCCGGCTCCGACGGCCTCGATGGCGTGGTGCCAGAACATCAGGTCGCCGGTGAAGAAGACCCCGGCCACCGCCGCGACCGCGATCGCCCGGCGCGGCAGCGGTCCGATGCCGGCGCCGCTCGCCGAGGCGACGAGCGACAGGATCGGCAGCCCGAAGACGCGCGCGATAGAACGTTCCGGTCGACGGCGAGACGGCGGCGTACAGGTAGAAGATGCCGGAGAACGCGATGCACGTCGCGCCGAGCAGCGCGGCCAGCCGCGGGCGCGCCGCGCGAACGGCTCGAGGAGCGCCGAGCTCGCCGCTCAGCGTGCCGGCTCGCGGCCGGTTCGCGGGTCGGCGGTCCGGCGCCGGAACGCCCACGAAGCGCAGGCCGAGCTCCTCGTACTGGCCCGGCTCCGGCGTCGACGGCGCGTCGAGCATCGGGTCGGTGCCCGACTGGGTCTTCGGGAAGGCCATGACCTCGCGGATGTTCGTCTGCTGCGCCGAGCAGCGCGGCCCAGCGGTCGATGCCGAGCGCGATCCCGCCGTGCGGCGGCGCGCCGTACTCGAAGGCGTCGAGGACGGCCCCGAACTTCTCGCGCATGCCCTCGAGCGAGTGGCCCTGGAGCAGGAACGAGCGCTCGAGCAGGTCGCGGCGATGGATCCGGACGGAGCCGCCGCCGAGCTCCCAGCCGTTGAGCGCGAGGTCGTACTGCAGGGCCCGCGCGCGACCGGCCGGGTCGTCGGGCGACGGCCGGCCGGGTCGCCGGACGCGGTCATCAGCAGCGCCTCGTCCTCGGGGACGACGCCGCTGAACGGGTTGTGGGTGGCGTCCCAGCGCCCGAGCTCGGTGTCCCACTGGTACATCGGGAAGCGATGGATCCAGACGTAGCGCCAGGACGTCCGGGTCGGCCAGGCCGAGCCGGTCGCCGAGCTCGACCCGCGAGCCGGCCGAGGACGTCGGCCGTCGACCCGTGCGTGTCGGCGACGATGAGGACGAGGTCGCCGGCTCCGCGCCGCTCCGCTCGACGATCGCGCGCGTCGCTCGTCGCCGAGGAACTTGGCGATCGGACCGCGCAGCTCGCCGTCCGCCTCGATCGACAGGTGGACGAGGCCCTTCGCGCCGAACCGGCGTGCGCCGCTCGGTCAGCTCGTCGATCTCGCGGCGGGTCGCGCCGGCCATGCCGGGCGCGACGATCGCCTTCACCCGGCCGCCGGCCGCCAGCGCCGAGTCGAAGACGCCGAAGCCCGACGCGGGCGGCCCGCCGCGTCGACGAGCGCCGGCCCGAGGTCGACCAGCTCCATCCCGAACCGCACGTCCGGCTTGTCCGAGCCGTACCGTTCGAGCGCCTCGTCGTACGTCAGGACCGGGAACGGCATCGTCTGGATCGGCCGATCCGGGACGGTCGCCTGGCGACACCTCGATGGCCATCGCCTCGACGAAGCCCATCACGGTCGCCTCGTCGACGAAGCTCATCTCGAGGTCGAGCTGGGTGAACTCGGGCTGGCGGTCGCCGCGCAGGTCCTCGTCGCGGTAGCAGCGCGCGATCTGGAAGTAGCGATCGATGCCGGCGACCATCAGCAGCTGCTTGAGCTGCTGCGGGCTCTGCGGCAGCGCGTAGACCGTGCCCGGCTGGAGGCGGCTCGGGACGATGAAGTCGCGCGCGCCCTCGGGCGTGCTCTTGATCAGGGTCGGCGTCTCGACCTCGACGAAGCCGTTGGCGTGATGGACGGCGCGGATGGCCTCGACCATCCGGCTGCGCAGGACGCAGCCGGCGGAGCATCGGCTCGCGCCGGATGTCGAGATAGCGGTACTTGAGCCGCAGGCTCTCGTCGACCGGGCGTCGGGCTCGTTGATGTAGAACGGCGGCGTCTTGGCGTCGGACAGGATCGTCGACCGCGGTCGCCTGGAGCTCGATCGCGCCGGTCGGCAGCTTCGTGTTCTCGGTGCCCGCCAGGCGGAGCGCGACCGTCCCGGCGACGCTCACGACGAACTCGGGGCGGACCCGGCTGGCCTCCGCGTGCGCCTCTGGCGCGTCGGCCTTGTCGACGACGACCTGGGTGATCCCGTGTCGATCACGGAGGTCGAGGAAGATCAGCTGGCCGTGATCGCGTCGACGGTGGACCCAGCCGGCGAGCCGCGCGGTCGATCCGGCGTCGCTCGCGCGGAGCTGCCCGGCCGTGTGCGTGCGATAGGGCGTGGCGAGGCTGGGATGTTCCTGGGCATGGCCGGCGTATCGTAGAGCCTCGCGCGCGGCGGAGTCGGCGCTGGTGCGGGTCGAGGAGACCTGGCGTGAGGCGGATCGACGCGATGGCCGTCACGGCTTCGTGACGCTCGCCGGCCGCACGAGGCGGGCTCGGAACGGGAGGACGAGATGGGAAGGTTGCTGGTCCACATCGTGACCGGCCCCGAGAACCCGACGCGCGTCGCGCTCGGGTTGCTGGTGGCGCGGACCGCGCTCGGCGAGGGGCACACGGTCGACGTGTTCTTCGCCGGCGACGGGGTCTCGACCCTTCGGCCGGAAACCCTCGAGGTCGGCCAGGGGATCGGCACCGGGAGCTTCCACGAGCACGTCGACGCACTGGTCGCCGGTGGCGCCACGATCTACGCGTCGGGCATGTCGAGCAAGGCACGCGGCCTCGGGCCAGACGGTCTCGGCGGCCTCCAGGTGACGATGGCGCCCCCACCCCGGCTCGTGGAGCTCGTGTTCGAGGCGGACCGCGTCCTCGTCTACTGAGCCGTGGCGTCCGCTGACGGCTAGTCCCGACCGCGCGTGGAGATCAAGTCGCTCACCGACGGCGACGCCTCAACCTCGAGCTTCGGCCAGCGCTCCCGCGATCGCGGCGAGGTGCTCGGGCGTGTTCCCGCAGCAGCCGCCGATGACGGTCGCTCCGGCCTCGCGCATCGCCAGCGCGGCCGTGGCCATCGTCGCCGGGTCGGTCCGGTAGACGGCACGCATGTCGACGAGCTCGGGCATCCCGGCGTTCGACTTGGCGACGAGGACAGCGGTCAGGATCGGCGGCGCGCATCCGCTCGATGACCGTGATCAACTCGTCCGGCCCGTTGCCGCAGTTGCCACCGACCGCGTCGGCGCCCCACGCGGTCAGCGACGCGACGGCCTGCTCGGGCGAGACGCCCATCATCGTGTGGCCGCGGGTGTCGAACGTCATCGTCGTGATGAGCGCGATCCCCGGAGACACGCGCCGGACGCCCTCGATGGCGGCCTTGATCTCGAGCAGGTCCGACATCGTCTCGATCCAGATGAGGTCGACCCCGCCGGCCACGAGGGCAGCCGCCTGCTCGGCGAAGATGTCGACCGCCTCGTCGTAGTCGAGCGTGCCGGTCGGCGCGAGGATCGCCCCGGTCGGACCGATGTCGCCGGCCACGAGCGCGTCGCCGCCGGCCGCCTCGACCTCGCTGCGGAGCAGGATCGCGGCCGTCTGGTTGATCTCCGCGACGCGGTCCTGGAGCCCGTGCAGGCTGAGCCGCATCCGGTTGCCGCCGAACGTGTTGGTCATGAGGATCTGCGAGCCGGCGTCGATGTAGCCGCGGTGGATGCGGCGGATGATGTCCGGCTTCGACAGGTTCCAGACCTCGGGCGGGTCGCCGAACATCAGGCCGTTGGCGAACAGCATCGTGCCCATCGCGCCGTCGGCGATGATCGTGGTGTTGCCCTCGACGAGCGACCGCCAGCGCTCGCTGGCCGCCCCGCCGTCGGCGCGGAGGCGCTCGTCGATGCCCGGGAATGCGGCCGGATCGAACGGTTCGAGGTCGACGGTCGGAGCCGATTGGGCTCGCCTCGGTCTGGTCATCGGGTGCCTCGGGTGCGTGCGCAGATGGACGAGTGTAGCGCCGGCCGGCCGGCCCGGCCCGTGCGGGCGGTGGCACGATCCGGCGAATCGCGGCAGGATGACCGGATGGCGGCACGACAGCGAGCCCTCGTCGACTCGGCGCCTCTGCGCGCTGGTCCTCGCGATGGGCACGACGTTCTCGGCCGCTGCGGCTCCGAGCGCCGGTCCGGCGAACGCGGCCGAGCTCGCGCTGCCGGCCTGGACGGGCGGCGTCGACCTGTATCGCGCCGGCGTCTTCACGCACGCAGCGGTCGTGGCTGTGGTGCACGGCGGCCGGCGTCCAGATCGTCCGCAACATCGTCGACCACGAGACGCGACCACACGACGACGCGGGCAACGCCGCTACTTCGCCTGGATGCGCGAGCGGAACCGGTACGACCTGCCGCTGTCGGCCGGCGTCGACCCGCCGGGCTGGGCGGCCGGTCTGCGCCACTTCGTCGACGATCGCTACCGGCTGGTCGTCGAGCCGGACGTTCGACGGCGCCCTGCGGTCGGCGGTGACGCGGATGCGACTGACCGACCTGCCGGTCGCGCTGACCGTGTCGCACGGCAACCACGGCTGGATCCTGACCGGCTTCCGGGCGACCGCCGACCCGGCGACGACCACCGCATTCACGGTCACGAGCGTCCGTGTCATCGGCCCGCTGTACGGGCTCCAGAGCAAGAACGGCTACGACATGCCACCGAACACGAAGCTGACCACCGCGCAGCTCCGGCGCTTCTTCACGCCGTGGAAGTACGCGCCGATGCCGATGGTCTGGGACGGCCGGTACGTGTCCATCCAGCCGGTCCCGGTCGCGAACGGCGCCGACGGCGAAGGCCCGCCCCGGCCGACTCCGCGCCCGAGCGCGACGCCGCATCGCGGCGCCGAGCCCGACCGCAGTCGCCGGTGCCCGCGTCCCGTCGACCCAGGCCGGCCGGCCGCCTCGGCCGGACCTGTCGCGGCCGTCGTCGACTCGCCCGGTCCGACGCCGGGTTCGCAGCCGTCGGTCGGTCAGACGCCGGCGGCCGTCGCGCGGCCGTCGATCCGAGACGGCCGTCGTCGTCGGCACGGCGGGCATCGTCGTTGGCGTGTCGCTGGGCGCGCTGGTCATCGGCCTTCGCAGGCGCCGACCGTCCGTGACGGCGGCCCGACCGGGTAGCCGCAGCCTCAGTCGCCCGCCGCGCCGTGCCGATGTGCGCCGTGAGCGCGCTCGATCTCGCGGGCGAGGTCCGCGATCGCGACGAGCTTCTGGGTCCCGGCCGGCAGGTCGCGCAGACCGACCTCGCCGCCTGCCAGCTCGTCGCCGAGGATGACCGCGAAGTGGGCGTGGTCGCGGGACGCGGCCTCCAGCTGCTTGCCGAGCTTCCGCCGGCCGAGCTCGGCGCGGGCCGCGATCCCTGCCGCTCGCAGGTCCGTGGCGACCGCAGCCGGGCCATCGTGTCGTCCGGATCTGCCCCGACGACGACCGCGACCGGTGCCGGCTCCGACGGGAGTGGCCCGGCGATCCCGTCTCGGCCAAGGCGAGGATCAGCCGGTCGATGCCGATCCCGAACCCGATGCCCGGTGTCGGTCGCCCGCCGAGCAGCTCGACCAGGCCGTCGTAGCGGCCGCCGCCACCGATCGCCTGCTGCTGGCCCTCGCGGCCCGTGACGTAGAACTCGAACGCGGTCCGCGTGTAGTAGTCGAGGCCGCGGACGAGCCCGGGCTCGAGCCGGTACGAGCAGCCCGAGGCGTCGAGATGGGACGCGGACGCCGCGAAATGCTCGCGCACACTCGGCGCACAGCCGGTCCGTGATCTTCGGTGCGGCCGCATTGAGCGCGGCCATCGCCGGGTCCTTCGAATCGAGCAGGCGGAGCACGTTGCGCTCGAGCCGGTCCCGCTCGAGATCGGGCAGCGTCGCGCGGTGGGCTCGGTAGTAGTCGGTCAGCTCCGCGACGTAGGCCGGCCGGCAGGCGGCGATCGCCGATCGAGTTGAGGTGGACCTCGACGCCGGCCAGCCCCGCGTCGCCGTAGAAGCGGCTGCCGAGCTCGATGATCTCGGCGTCGATCGCCGGTCCCGGGTCGCCGATGGCCTCGACGTCCCACTGCCAGAACTGGCGGTAGCGGCCGGCCTGCGGGCGGTCGTACCGGAACATCGGGCCCGTCTCGGTCAGCTTCACCGGCTGTGGCCAGGTCTGCATGCCGTGCTGGACGTATGCCCGGACGATCCCGGCCGTCGGCTCGGGTCGAAGTGCCCACGACTCGCCTTCGTCGGTCCGCGGTGCGAGCCGGAAGAGCTCCTTCTCGACGATGTCCGTGACCTCGCCGACCCCGCGCTCGAACACGTCGGTCAGCTCGAACAGCGGGGTCTCGATGCGGCGGTAGCCATAGCGCGCCGCGAGGTCGGTCGCGAGCCGATCCAGCCGCGTCCACAGGGCGGTCTCGGGCGGGAGCAGGTCGCGGGTCCCGCGCGGGGCACGGAAGGTCGGCATCCCGGCGAGTCTAGCGGCCGGCAGGCGCTCCGCGGCGCACGTGCCTCACGGCCGCGTCAGCCGAGGTCGCGCTGGACCGAGATGACGTCCTTGAGGGTCTCGATGCGACCCATGACCCGGGCCAGCTGCGACACCGACTGGACCTGGATCGTCGCGGTGACCACGGCCGTGTTGTCGGGGGTGATGCCGACGTGCGCGGCGACGATGTTGACCTTGTTCTCGGCCACGACCTGGGTGATGTCCGACAGCAGGCCGGTTCGGTCGTAGGCCTCGACCCGGATCGAGATCGGGTACGTCTCGGTCGGCGCCGATTCCCACTCGACGTCGATGAGCCTGGTGACCTCGCGCTCGTTGAGCGACCGTCGGACAGCTCTGGAGGTGGACGGTCACGCCCTTGCCGCGGGTGATGAACCCGATGATCGGGTCGCCCGGGATCGGGTGGCAGCACTTCGCGAACCGGACGAGCAGGTCGCCGACGCCCTTGACCCGGACGCCGCCGGTCCGCTCGAGCTTCTGCGGCGGGGCGACCGTCGGGAGCGTGCTCTGGACGTCGTCGACGACGCCGAGCCGCATGACCACCGTCTGGGGGTTGATCGCGCCGTAGCCGATGGCCGCGTAGAACTCGTCGATCGACTCGTAGTTGTATTGCTTCGCGACATCGGCGATCTGCTCCGGTCCGACCGCCGCGATCGACGCCCGGGCCAGACGGCGCAGCTCGCGCTCGAGCGATTCGCGGCCGTGGACGATGTTCTCGTCGCGGTCCTTGCGCTTGAACCATTGACGGATCTTCTCGCGGGCGTGGCTCGTCTTGACGATCTTCATCCAGTCGCGCGACGGGCCGTGCTCGCCCTTGGTCGTGACGATCTCGACGATGTCGCCGTTCTTGAGCCGGTAGTCGAGCGGCACGAGTCGGTTGTTGACCTTGGCGCCGATCGTCCGGTGTCCGACGTCGGTGTGGATCCGGTAGGCGAAGTCGAGCGGCGTCGCGCCGGCCGGCAGGTCCTTGATGTCGCCCTTCGGGGTGAACACGAAGACCTGGTCCTGGAAGATGTCGAGCTTGATGCCCTCGACGAACTCGGTCGCGTCGGAGACGTCGCGCTGCCAGTCGAGCAGCTGCCGCAGCCATGCCAGCTTGGCGTCGTACTCGCGGTCGGACTTGGTCCCCTCCTTGTAGCGCCAGTGGGCGGCGATGCCGACCTCCGAGCACCTGGTGCATCGCCTGCGTCCGGATCTGGATCTCGAGCGGCTTGCCGTCGAGCGCGATGACCGCGGTGTGGAGCGACTGGTAGAGGTTGTTCTTGGGGACCGCGATGTAGTCGTCGAACTGGCCGGGGATCGGCCGCCAGATCGAATGGACGATCCCGAGCGCCGCGTAGCAGTCGCGGACCTCGTCGACGAGGATGCGGATGGCGTAAACGTCGTAGATCTCGCCGAACTCCGCGCTCTTGCGCTCCATCTTCTTCCAGATGCTGTACAGGTGCTTCGGGCGACCCTGCAGGTCGGCCTCGATGCCGGCGGCCTCGAGCTCGGGCTTGAGCTCCGCGATCGCGCGGTCGATGTAGCTCTCACGGCCCTTCCGCCGGGTATCGAGGAGCTTGGCCAGCTCACGGAAGCGCTCGGGCTCGAGGACCTTGAAGGCGAGATCCTCGAGCTCCCACTTCATCTGCCAGATGCCGAGCCGCTCGGCCAGCGGGGCGTAGATCTCCATCGTCTGGCGGGCGATGCGGACCTGCTTGTCGGGCGGCAGCCCGTACAGCGTCCGCATGTTGTGGAGCCGGTCGGCGAGCTTGATCAGGACGACCCGGATGTCCTGGGCCATCGCCAGCAGCATCTTGCGGATGTTCTCGGCCTGCTGCTGCTCGTGGCTGTGCGTGCTGAACTTGGACAGCTTCGTGACCCCGTCGACGAGCTGGGCGACCTCGGCCCCGAACTTCTCCTCGACGTCGGTCAGGCTGTACTCCGTGTCCTCCGGGACGTCGTGGAGGAGCGCCGCCTGGATGGCGGTCGTGTCGATCCCGAGCTCGGCCAGGATCTGGGCCGACGCGATCGGGTGCGTGACGTACGGCTCGCCGGTCGCCCGCTTCTGGCCGTCGTGCGCGGCCACCGCGAGGTCGAAGGCGCGGCCGACCGGCTCGAGGTCGCTCGTCGGGTGCTCGGCGGCGATGGCCGCGTAGAGGTCCTTGCGGAGGGCCTCGAGGTCGACTTCGGTCTGCGTCCTTCGTGCAGCGGGCGCGGACGAACGGCGGGGCCCGCTGCCGCGGGGCTCGCTTCGTGGTCGCCTTGGTCAATTCGTTCGGTGTGGTGGTCGCCATCTCGTCCAAGGATACGCGTAGCGCCGCTCGTGCTCGACGGGGGGACGTCGCGGGTCAGCTGGGCCGGCGTGGCCACGACGATTCCATGCTGGTCGCGCACGGCCAGGCGAGCGTTGCGCTCGCCTAGCGAGTCGTCGTCGACCGCAGCGCGCCGAGCCAGACGCCGACGATGACGAGCGCCGTCCCGGCGATCACCGCCGGCTCGATGGGCTCGCCCAGCAGCAGGGCCGCGACGAGGATCGCGACGATCGGCGCCAACACGAACTGGTACGCGACCCGGGACGCCGGCCAGCGGCGAAGGAGGTACAGCAGGATCCAGAACGTCAGCAGGGTCCCGGGGATCACGAGATAGACGAACGCCAGCCACGTCTCCGGCTGCTGCGGGATCGCCAGGTCCTCGCCGGCGGCCATTGCCAGCCCGACCAGCACGACAGCACCGACCGTGCTCGCGATGCCATTCTGGACGACGAGGTCCATGGCGGGGGTCCGCTTCACCACGATGCCGCCGATCGCGAACGAGACCGCCGCGGCGACCAGCAGGAGGAGCGACGTGATCGGGACAGAACCGGTGATGGCGGACGCATACATGACCGCGATCCCGGCGAAGGCGATCGCGGCCCCGACCACCGCCATCGCCCGCAGTCGCTCAAGGCCGATCGACGCCGCGAGTCCGAGCGTGATCAGCGGGCCGAGGGCCAGGGTCGCCGTCGCGATCCCGACGGACGCGTCGACGAGGCCCGCGTACAGGAACCCGAAGAACGCGGCGATGGATAGCAGGCCGTAGATGGCGGCGCCGAAGGCGGCACGCCGGCTCGGCAGGCTGGGGCGCCGGACTGCGGCGATCGCCCAGAAGAGGACCGCTGCGACGAGGAACCGGAAGCCGGCATGCCACAGCGGTGCGAGCTCGCGATTGCCGATCCGGATCGCAACGAGGTTGGTGCCGATGAGTCCGACGAGGGTAGCGAAGGCGGCGATCGTGACCCTGTCGGCTCGGACGGTGGCGGGCGTCGACACCGAAGTCGTCACCGGATCAGGCTCGCGACGTCGACAGTCCCCGTCAGCACGAGGTCGTTGTTCTCAACCTCCACGCCGGTGAGGCGGATCGGGTCCGACGCGCCGGGCTCGAGGACGATCAGACGTCCCTGCGGGGTCGCCACGCCCAGCGATCCGTCCGGACCGATCGTGATCGCGCCCGACCCATCGATCGGCCCGGCCTTGAACCGGATCACGTTCGGTTCGCTGAGTGTCGTGCTGCTGGGACGGATACCGGTCCTCTGCTCGAACGCTGCAGCCGCCATGGCCTCCGCCGTCGATCGATCGATCGTGATCGTCACCGAGGCGGACGGTCCGCGCCCGACGATCTCGACGGTCGCCCTGGACCCGGGCGGCTCGGCGCCCGGGAGCTCGACACCAGTCAGCTCGCCGGTCGTCCGGGCAGCGGAGCGGCCGAGCAGGTCGACGTCGTCCAAGGCAAGGTGCAGCGCGTCGGCGTGGTACTCGTGCCAGGCGACGTTCCTTCCCGAGACGACGACGCGGTCGGCGTGACCCAGCGCCAGCTCGAGCGGCGGGTCGGCCTGGACGGAGACATCGAGGTCCTCGGAGCGAAGACCGGCCGATCCGAGACCGATGCTCACCAGCCGTTCCGCGATGGGCGGACTGCCGAACCAGACGCCCACGACCACGAGGATGACGGCAAGGATCAGCACTCCGAGACAGCCTCGCACGAGCTAGGGCGCCTCGTAACCGGCTCGTTGCAAGGCGGCCTTCGCCTCCTCGCGCTCGTCCCATGGCATCGGACCCGTCGGGCCGATGATGGCCTGCTCGTGACCCTTCCCGGCCAGCAGGACGATGTCGCCCGGTCGGGCGCGCTCGAAGGCGGCGTCGATCGCGGCGCGCCGATCGGCGATGACGAGCAGGTCGTGGTCGCGCGCGCTTGCCGGCCGCCTCGGCGCCAGTCGCGATCGCGTCGAGGATGACCTGGCGGTCCTCGCCGCGCGGGTCCTCGTCGGTGACGACCACGATCCGTGCACGCTCGCCCGCGATCCGCCCCATCTGCGGCCGCTTGGCAGTGTCGCGCTCGCCCGCCGAGCCGAAGACGGCGATCAGCCCGCCGCCACGCGACGCCGCGAGCGGGGCGAGCAGGTCGAGCACGGCCTGGAGCGAGGCCGGGCTGTGCGCGAAGTCGACGATGACGCCGAACGGCTGGCCGACCTCCACCCGCTCCATCCGGCCCGGCACGACCGGCACCGCCGCCAGACCTTCCCGGACGGCCGCCGGATCGAGCCCGATCCCCTCCCCGAGCGCCACGACGGCCAGCGCGTTGTGGACGTTGAAGCGGCCGACGAGCTGGAGGTCGATCGTGGCGCTCCCCGACGGGGCGTCGTAGGCGAACCGGAGGCGGCTGGCGTCCTCCTCGACGCGCGTGGCGCGGACGTCCGCCGCCGGGTCCGTGCCGTAGGTGAGGATGCGGGCGCCCGCCTCCTGGGCGACGCCGGCGAACGCGCCGGCCGACGGGTCGTCCGCGTTGACGATCGCGACGGCCGGCCAGCCGACTGGCTTCGGCAACGTGGGGTGCCAGTCGCTCGAACAGGCTCAGCTTCGCGTCGCGGTACGCCTCCCACGTCCCGTGCAGCTCGAGGTGCTCGTGGGTCAGGTTCGTGAACACGGCCGCGTCGTAGGCGATGCCGTCGACCCGGCCGAGCGCGAGCCCGTGCGAGGTCGTCTCGACGACCGCCGCGCGGTCGCCGGCGACGGCCATCGCGCGCAGCGCGAGCTGGAGCTCGGGCGCCTCGGGCGTCGTGGCGTGGGCCTCGTTGGCGGCCTGGACGCCACCGATCCGCGTGGCTGCCGTGCCGGTCATCCCCGTCCGCAGCCCGGCGGCCTCGAGGGCGGCGACGGCGAGGAAGGAGGTCGTCGTCTTGCCGTCCGTGCCGGTGATCCCGACGACCGCCAGCTCGTGGCTCGGGTCGCCGTACCACCACGTCGCCGCGGCGGCCAGCGCCGGCCGGGCGGCGTCGACGATGAGCTGGGCGACGGCGAGCTCGGGGAGCGGCCGTTCGACGACGGCGGCCGCGGCGCCGCGCTCCACGGCGGCCGCCACGTAGTCGTGCCCGTCGACGTGGAGCCCCGGGACGGCCACGAAGAGCCCGCCGGGTCGCACGTCCCGCGAATCGTGCGTGACGCCCGCGGACCTCGATCGCCGGCCAGCCCGGCCGGCCCGATCGCCCGGCCGTCGAGCCGGGCACCACGCAGGCGGCCGGCGGTCGTCAGCCGGTCGATCAGACCGCCCAGAGCGGCGGAGTGCCGGGCTCGCCGGCGGCCAGGCAGCTCGCCGATCGTCGGGGACGTCATCGCCGGCCCATCCGGGCGAGACGGCCGGTCAGCCGGCCGCGCCGCATAGCCACGCGCGTCGTAGACCCGCTCATGCGCTCCGGCCAGCTCGAGCCACTCCCCGCCGAACGAGCGCTTGTGCTGGTAGAGGCCGTACAGCGGGTCACCCTCGTGCGGCTCGTTGCGGGCGCCCGCGACGTCGACCCCACCCAGGTCCATCTCCATGCGCGCCTCCCGGATCGCGAGCTGGATGGCGCGCCAGCGGAGCAGGTGCAGGGCGCCCGGCGTCTCGTCGCGGTCCTCCGCGCGATCGCCCGAGTGGACGGTCGACAGCCGCTCGCCGTGGCGGTACAGGACGAGACCGGCGATCGGCGTGCCGCGAGGGCCCCACGCCTCGAGGTAGACGAGGTGGCCGGCCGCCAGTGCCGCCCGCCACCACGCGACGAACGACGACGCGTGGCCCGAACGAGAAGTGCAGTCGCTCGCCGGTGGCCAGCAGGAGGTCGTAGAACCGGTCGAGCGCGACGTCCGCCGCCTCCGCAGCCGCGCGGAACCCCTCGCCGACGCCCTCCGGCGGCACTCGCGCGTCGTGCCGAACGACGGCCTCGACGAGCTCCTCGGCCTTGCGGATCCGCTGCCGCGTCGACTTCGAGATGCCGGCGAACACGTCGTCCTCGGGCCGGCCGTCGAGACCGAGGCTGATCCGGTGGCGCGACGGCTGCAGCTCCTCGATGGCGTGGAACCCGCCGCCCTCGATGCCGTCCACGAACGCGCGTTCCGCGGCGGGGACCTCGGCATCGGCGGCGACCACGTCGATGCCCTCGTCGGCCAGCGCGCCGGCCGACCGCGACGAGCCTCGCGGCGCAGCGCGGCCGGGCTCGCGCCCTGGGTGACCGGCCCGCGCGGGATGTACGCGCTCCCCCCGCCGATCAGGGCCACGGCCGGGTCAGGGCCAGCGTGCGCGCACCATCGGGCCCCACCAGGTACCGCGGCGTCCAGCCGCTCGCAGCCCGGTGCGCGGCCCACGCGCGGGACTGGTAGACGTGGCCGCCGGGCGCCTCGACCGTCACCGCGTCCCAGTCGGCCAGCTCACCCGGACCGGCGTCGCGAACTCCCGGATCGACGCTCAATCGGCCGCCCCGTAGGCCGCCGCGCTCGCGCCGTCCCGGATGCCGCCCCTTCGCCGGGCCCAGGCCACGCGCGTCCGCTGCGCGAGATCGTAGGCCTGCCGGCCGATCGGGCTCAGGACCAGGTCCCAGGCGCCGACGTAGCGGACCTCGCGGCCGCCGAACCCGGTCTTGAAATGCGCGATCCCGCCGGTGGCGAGGCCCCACAGGTCGTAGCTCGTGGCGCCCTGCTCGCGCGACGACCGGATGGCCTCCCACTTGAGCAGGTAGTTGGCGCGCGAGTCGGCGCCGGCTGCCGTCATCCCGCCGTACGGCTCGACGACCCGGGGTCCGCTGCGGACGAGGAAGAGCGTTGCCTGCGGCTCGCCGTCGGCCGTCTGGGCGAACAGCAGCCTGGCGCGGCCGGCCGGGGCGAACGCCTCCCACACGTCGCCGGTAGGCCGACTCGGCGCGGATCAGGAAGCCGGCGCGGTCGGCCGTCTCGCGGTAGATCCGGTAGAACTCGCCCGAGCCGATCGGCGCCCGCGTCGACGACCTCGATGCCGCCCGACCGCGCCTTGTTGACGTACTGGCGCCACTTCTTGCGCAGCTCGCCCCACAGCGCCTCCTCGTCGGCCCGCAGGTCGATGATCCGGGTCGGCGTTCGGCTGGATCGGCGGGGCCGGTCGCCAGCCGGACGGCCGCAAGGCCGCGGCGGAGGATGCCGTCGGCGTCGTGCGAGCCGTCCACCTCGATCTCGGGGTCGATCCGCACGTGGCTGATCCGGCCCGCGGCGGCGCGGTAGCCCGGACCGGACCGCATCGGTGAGGGCCTCGATCGTCGACGGGTCCCACGCAGCCGGCCACCGGGCCGCGCGGGGCGTAGGCGAAGCCCCACGGCATCGGCTGCGGGTCGCGGACGAGGATCTGCGCCCCGATCCGCATCGATGCCCGTTCGGGGTCGGTGCCGTCGGTGGGCCGCCGTCCACCGCGATCCGATGGGCCGACCAGCCGTTGACCGCTTTGACATCGGCCCACGCCGCGAGCTGCAGGTAGGAGCCGGGATCGCTTGCCTCGACGAAGCGATCCCACGCCCGTCGGCTCGACGGCCGTCACGACCGGATCGGGCGGCGCAGCACGTCGGCCATGACCCCGACGATAGACGGCAGTTCCGGGATCCGCAACGGCAGCCGACAGGCCGGCGTAGACCGCCGCGAAGGCGATGCCCGACGAGCGTGACCTCGACGCCAGGACGAGGCGGCCGGCATCGTCGCCGAGACGCATCGGTCAGCGCGGTCAGGGCGCCGCGAAGGCGACGACACCGGCGACCGCGCTGCCGACGAGCGACTCGACCCCGACCCGGACGAGCCCGCGGAGCTCGAAGTGGTGGAGGCGGCGGAACAGGATCGCCAGGAACGTCAGCGCCTCGATCCAGGCCGCGATGGCGATCGCCAGCGCGATCCCCGGCAGCCCGAGCGGGCCGACCAGGACGACCGCCAGCGTGCAGTTGATGACCACGGCTCCGACCGCCGCGACCACCGGCGTCACCGTGTCCTGTCGGGCGTAGAACGCGCGGGCGAGGACGGCGATCAGCGCGTGCGCCGTCAGCCCGACGAGGAACGCGGTCAACGTCACGGCGATGAGATCGAGATCCTCGGGCGCGATCTTGCCGGCGCCGAACAGGATCTCGACGATCGGCCGCCGGACGATCGATGTCAGCACCCCGATCGGGACCATCACGTAGATCGAGCAGCCGTAACGCCCGGGTCAGCAGGCTGGCGAACGACAGCTCGTTGCCGACGGCCGCATCGCGCGAGACAGCGACGGGAGCAGGACGATGCCGAGCGGCACGCCGATGATCCCGAGCGGGATCTGGAGCAGCGCGAAGGCGAAGTTGAAATCCGACACGGCCCCGACCTGGAGCGTCGTCGCCAGCGAGGTCACGACGATGAACGTGATCTGCGTCGCCCCGAGCCCGATCGCGCGCGGGGCCATCAGCGGCGAGGGCCTTGCGCGCATGCGGATCGGCGGCATCGATCCGCGGGTCGTAGCGGAACCCGAGCCGGGCGAGCGGCCGGACCTGGACCAGGAGGTGGCCGAGCGAGCCGGCGACGACGCCGAGCGCCAGCCCGACGACGCCGAGGCTCGGGGCCAGCAGGACGGCCGCGCCGATGATCGCGAGGTTGTAGACGATCGGCGCCATCGCCGCGGCGGCGAACCGCCCGCCCGAGTTGAGCACGCTGGTCGCCACCGCGCCCAGCGCCAGCAAGATCGGGCTGAGCAGCATGATCCGCGTCAGCTCGATGGTCGTCTCGAGCTGCTCGCCCGCGAAGCCCGGCGTGATGATCGGCACGATGACCGGCGCGAACACGAAGAAGCCCGCGGCGAGCACGGCGAGCGCGATCAGCATGAGGTTGATGACCGTCGACACGACGCGCCACGCCCGGGCCGGTTCGCCGGAGGTCAGCAACGCTGTCACGATCGGCACGAGCGCCGACGAGAGCGCTCCCGCGGCGACGAGCTGGAAGATCAGGTCGGGGATGCGGAACGCCGCGAAGAACGCGTCGAGGTCGGCCGTGGCGCCGAACGTGTTGCCGATGACGACGAGACGCACGTAGCCGAGGACGCGCGAGACCAGGAATGCGCCCGAGACGATGATCCCCGCGCGGGCGAGCGCGCCGGCGGCGGTCACGGGGCGGACTGTCGTCGCGCCCGCGGATGGGCCTCCCGGTAGGCAGACTGCAGGCGCCCGGGCGAGACGTGGGTGTAGATCTGGGTCGTCGCCAGGTTCTGGTGGCCGAGGAGCTCCTGGACGATCCGCAGGTCTGCCCCGCCATCGAGGAGGTGGGTGGCGAACGAGTGGCGCAGGGTATGCGGCGAGACGCCTTCCGGCAGCCCGGCGCGCACGCACAGGCGATCGAACCGGTAGCGCAGCCCCCGGACGCCGAGCGGCCCGCCGAGGTGGTTGAGGAACACCTCGCCGGGAGGCCGCTCGCCGGGACGCAGCGCGCTCCAGGAGCACCGGCCGGCCGTCCTCGAGATAGTCGCCCAGGGCGGCCAGCGCCGGCCGGCCGAGCAGGCCGATCCGCTCCTTGCGACCCTTGCCGATGACCCGGATCTGGCCGCGGCGCAGATCGAGCGACCCGAGCTCGGCACCGGCCAGCTCGCTGATCCGCAGGCCCGCGGCGTAAGCGGTCTCCACGATCGCCCGGTCGCGGAGGGCGAGCGCCGTCCGCAGCGCGGTCCGCGCCGGATCGCCGTCGCCGGCGGCCTCGAGATCGGCGTCGACGACCGCCAGCAGCCGCGTGATCTGCTCGACCTCGAGGACGCGCGGGAGCCGTCGAGGCAGGCGCGGGGTGGCGATGTCCCGCCACGGGTTGCCGGGCGCCAGGCCGACTCGCACCGCCCACCGGTAGAACGACCGGATGGCACCGAGTCGCTGTGCCACCGACGTGCGTGCCCGACCCTCGCTCAGCGACGCCAGATAGGCGCGCAGCTCGGCACGGGACGGGACCCGCCAGTCGATCCGGCGCTCACCGAGCCAGGTCAGATAGGCGCCGACGGCCGTGGCATACGCCCGCTGCGTGTGGGGCGATTCGTCGCTGGCGCCGAGAGCGCAGGAGGAAGGACGCCAGGGCCGGATGCGTCGCCTCGCCGGTCGGCGCCCCGCTCACGCGTCTGCGGCCGGCTCGACCGGTCGGGTCCGTCGTGTCGTCGAGCGACCGCCGG
Source organism: uncultured Chloroflexia bacterium (assembly GCA_963842695.1). Taxonomy (GTDB): domain Bacteria; phylum Chloroflexota; class Limnocylindria; order Limnocylindrales; family CSP1-4; genus SPCO01. The sequence continues at coordinate 29,572 of CAWJHK010000001.1, read as the reverse complement.
CCCGTGCTCCCCCACGGCCTCGTCCACCGCCCTTGGCCGCTCCCCCACCCCGCGGGCCGCCGCGGGCGCGGGCCGGACGGGCGAGCGCCTCCGCGTTGGGCGGGCCGCCCGCGTATCGCTCGCCGGGGACGATCGAATCGGGCGGCGTCCCGCTCGTCGAGCCGCAGACCAGGCAGATCGCCTCATCGCCCTTCCGCGCCAGCGGTCCATCGTCGGTGTCGTGCAGACCGCCGAGCGGCTCGTTGTTCGTGGTGAAGTCGCAGCGCGGGTAGTTCGAGCAGCCCCAGAACACGTTGCCCGTCCGGCGCGCGCGGCGCGGGACGAGGTGGCCGTCGCGGTTCTTCGGGCAGGTGACCTCGAACGGCAGCGGATCGGGCGGCGGTGGCCCTTCCTTCTTGATGTAGTCGCAGTCCGGGTACCGCGAGCAGCCGAGGAACGGGCCGAACCGGCCGCGCTTGCCGACCAGCGTCCCCTCGCCGCACTTCGGACAGACCTCGCCGGTCCCCTCCTGCGGCGGCGGCTCCTCGCCGGGCAGCGGCCGCGTCTCCTTGTGCTCGGGATACATCGAGCAGGCCAGGAAGCGGCCGTTGCGCCCGAGCCGGATGACCATCGGGTGCCCTTCGGAGCAGACCTCGTCGGTCGGCTCGGTCGTGAAATCGCTGCGCTTCAGCTCGCGTCGCTTCTCGTCGACCCGGTCGCGCAGCGGTCCGTAGAAGTCGCGCAGGAGCGGCACCCACGCCCGCTCACCGCGGGCGACCTCGTCGAGCTCCTCCTCCATCCGGGCGGTGAACTCGACGTCGACGTAGTCGCCGAAGTGCTCGACGAGGAGGTCGGTCACGATCTCGGCGACCGGCTCCGGATGGAGCCGGCGATCCTCGACTCGGACGTAGCCGCGATCGGTGATGGTCGAGATCGTCGCCGCGTAGGTCGACGGCCGGCCGATGCCGTGCTCCTCGAGCGCCTTGATGAGCGTCGCCTCGGTGAAGCGGGGCGGCGGCTCGGTGAAGTGCTGGGTCGGCGTGACCTCCTCGACCGTGGTCGCGTTCCCCTCGACGAGTGCGGGCAGGCGGCCGGTCTCCTCGTCATCGGCCGTCGCGTCGTCGTCGCGACCCTCCGTGTAGACGCGGGCGAAGCCGTCGAACAGCACCTTCGTCGCAGACGCGCGCAGCTCGTAGACCCCGTCGACCAGCTCGATCGTCGTCGTCTCGAGCTCCTTGGGCGCCATCTGCGAGGCCAGCGCGCGCTGCCAGATCAGCCGGTACAGCCGGAGCTCCTCCGGCTTGAGCGCGGCGGCCACCGAGTCGGGGTCGCGGCGGAAGCTGGTCGGCCGGATCGACTCGTGCGCCTCCTGGGCGCCCTTCGACTTGGTCTTGTAGACGCGACCCTTGGGCATCGTGAACTCGGGTCCGTAGCGCTCGCCGATGACCTCGCGCGCCTCGCCCATGGCGACGCCGGCGATGGCGGTCGAGTCGGTCCGCATGTAGGTGATCAAGCCGACGTGGCCGTCCGGCGTGTCGACGCCCTCGTACAGGCGCTGGGCGATCGACATCGTCCGCTTCGGGCTGAAGGACAGCTTGCGGCTGGCCTCCTGCTGGAGCGTCGACGTGGTGAACGGCGGGGCCGGCGACCGCTTCTGGGTCCGGGTCGCGACCTTGGTGACGACGGGGTGCAGCGCCTCGATCGCGGCGCGATGGCGCTCGGCGGTCGCCTCGTCGCCGACATCGAGTGCGGCGCCGTCGATGCGGACGACCTCTGCCGCGAACCGCTCGCCCGCGGTGGTCGAGAGGATCGCCTCGATCGTCCAGTACTCGCGGGCGGTGAAGGCGGTGATCTCCCGCTCGCGCTCGACGACCAGCCGGACGGCCACCGACTGGACCCGTCCGGCCGACAGGCCGCCACGGACCTTGCGCGACAGCAGCGGGCTGAGCGTGTAGCCGACGAGCCGGTCGACGATGCGCCGCGCCTGCTGCGCGTCGACGAGGTCCATGTCGATCCCACGCGGGTGCGCGAACGCATCGCGGATGGCAGGTTCGGTGATCTCGCTGAAGGTGACCCGCCGGGTCTTGTCGCCGGGGACGTGCGCCGCCTCCGCGACGTGCCAGGCGATCGCCTCGCCCTCGCGGTCGAGGTCGGTCGCGAGGAATACGAGGTCCGAGCCCTTGGCCGCCTTCTCGATGTCCGAGACCTGCTTGCGGCGGTCGTCCGAGATGACGTACTCGGGCTCGAAATCGTGGTCGACGTCCACGCCGAACTTGCCCTTGCCGGGGTTCTCGGGCAGGTCGCGGACATGCCCGTACGAGGCCAGGACGCGGTAGTCGTCACCGAGATAGCGCTCGATGGTCCGCGCCTTGGCAGGCGATTCGACGATCACAAGGTTCCTGGGCACGGCCGGGAGTGTAGCACCGGGTTCCTTACCCGCCGGTTGTCAGACCTCGCGGATGCGCCGCAGCATGTCCTCGTCGATCTCGAGCTCGCCCTCGGGCTCGGGTTCGGTCTCGGCAGCATCGCTCGGCTCGCCCGGGCCGGAGGCGGGGCGATCGTCGGCCCCCTCGGTCGCGAGTGCGAGGGCCGGATCGCTGCCCGAGATCGCGCCCGGCGGGATCTCGACGAAGCGGATGTGGAGGTACGGGAAGAAGAAGATCGAGGCCATGTCGTCGACGAACACGGGGCGCTTTCCGTTGAGCTGCCGCAGGTTCGTGCAGCGCAGGCCGACGTCGCCCGGGCTGGGTGCTTCGAACAGGTCGGCGATCAGCGGCTGCTCGTTGTTGAGGTGCAGGATGGCGTTGCGGATCACCCGGCGATCGTCGCCGGGCGGCGTGTTCATGTCAGCCCGCCGATGGTCCGGTCAGGGGTGGTAGAAGTCGATCACGAGGCGGACCCGGCCGCCCGTCACCCAGACGCCGATCCCGACGCGGTCGTACTTGGCGTTCATCAGGTTGACGTAGTGGCCGCCGTTGTACGACTTCTCGCTCTGGAAGAACAGGTGCGAGCGCGAGCACGGCGGCCATCGGGCGACCCGACCGGCAGCCGATGTTCTCCGCCCAGCGATAGCTCGAGTAGCCGGCACGGCGCAATCGATCACCGGGGTTGCCACCGATGAAGTGGCTGCAATCGCTGCCCACCGCGAGGCGCTTGGCGTACGGGCGACTCACCTTCGAGCTGATCCCCTGGTCGAGCCGCAGCGGCGCGACGGCGCGCCCGCCCGGGCTGCTGCAGTGACCGGCTGAGGTGACCCAGCCGCCGGTCCGCGTGCAGTTCATGAGGCCCAGGTAGTACGTCTCGACCGCGGCCCAGCTGCCGCCACCGACCGCCTTCCCGCCGCGGATCGCCGCACCCGATCCGACCGTGTCGCCGGCTGGCGCCACTCCGCGCGGGACCGTCCGGAACGTGCCGTGGGCCGCCGGCGCGATCGTGACGCCGGTCGCGCTGCGGGCGCTGGCCGTGACGTCGACCGACACCTTCGTGTTGTACGGGAATGCGGCTCTCGGAGTGAAGACAAGGACGGTGTCGGACTCAGCCCAGTCGACCTTGCCGGCCACCCGCTTGCCGCCGACGGTCACCGAGAACGAGCGCTCCGTGCTGCGGCGGTCCATGCGCTCACTGAACCGGACGGAGACCTGCGTATTCCGGGCCACCCTCGCGCTGTCGTCGCCCGGTCGGAAGCGGACGACGCCGGGTGCGGCGATCGTGTGGGCATCAAGGCGCATCGTGCCGAGCGACAGGCCGTCGACGTCGCGAACGCCCGAGACGACGAGCCGGTACTCGGTGTCGGGCCGCAGGGGCTTGTCGGGCACGAACTCGTAGCGGACCGGGCCGTCGGTCGGCGTGCCCGGCTGATCGACGACACGCACGCTCCCCGTCGTCGGCGGGTCGAGCCGGATGCCGGTCGCGACCGTGGCCGCGATCGACGGGACGGGCGAACGACACCACGAAACCGGTTCCGAGCGCGATCCGGTCCCCGACCAGGTCGGTCGCCACCGTGGTCGCGGTGGTGACGCCGCGGGTCAGGAAGGCCGCCCGGGCGGGCTCGGTGAGCGGCTGGCCCGATCGAGCCAGCGCGCCCGGCTCGACGGTCACGGTATGGAAGACGCCTGCCGCCCAGGCGTCCTTCGGAGCGACCGTCAGGACGGTGTCCGCCGCGTCCCAGGTCAGATCGACGTCGGTCGGGGGCTCGACCTCCACCGCGGCGGCGACCGATCGAGGATCCATCGGCGCGCTGAACTCGATGCGGACCGGCTCCGTGACGGACCGGTTCGTGGCGATCGTCGTCGCGAATGCGGCACGCGTGAGCGGGACGATGGCGGTCGGCGGGTTGGCGACCGTGGGAGCCGGGCGGGCGACGGCGACGACACCGATCGCGACGACGAGAGCCAGGCCACAGGCGAGGCTGATCCGGGCGAGGATCGAGCGTCGCAGGAGTGCGTCGAGAGAGGCCGCGACAGGGAGCGGGGCGGCCAACAGCGCAACCGTGGCCTTTCGCAATAGACGCTCCTGCTCGTGCTCTGGGGGTGCAGCGAGGGCGGGTGTCGGGGCCGAGCTTGGGGGAGGTCGACCTCGGGAAGGGTAGCATCCGTCGCTCCAGGGAGGCAAACCGGCGAGGCCACGGGCGCCCCGTCACGGTCGCCGCCGAGGCCGTTGCGGCGTCTGTTTCGGGTCCGCCAGGACGAGCGCGCCGGCCGGCCGGAACCGCCCGTGAACGCCGACGGCCAGGCCACGTCGCTCGAGGAGCGTCAAGCCGGCCAGCACGCTGGCAACGGGCCAGCCGGTCGCCGCCACGAGCTCGTCGACGGTGGCGCGGCCGACCACCAGCTCGCGTCCCAGCCGGCCGGCCGACGAGTCGAGATCGACCAGGGTCGCGGCGGCCTGCGTGGGCACGCCGGGCTCGGCGAGGTGGTCCGCGAGGCCGAGGTCGTCGATCAGCTGCGGCAGCCCTGCCACGATCCGCGCTTCGTCCGGGAACTCCCGCAGGAACGCGAGACAGCCGGCCGAGGCGGCGGCGTCGATGCTTCCCGGGACCAGGAAGCAGCCGCGACCCTGCTCGAGCGCCCAGGACGCGGTGATGAGCGCCCCGCTGCGGGCCGGTGCCTCGACGACGACCGTCGCATCAGCCAGGCCGCTGATGACCCGGTTCCGCCTCGGGAAGGTCCCGCGGCTGGGGGCGACGTCTGGCGCCAGCTCCGACACGATCGCGCCGCCGGCCTCGACGATCGAGGCGGCGAGCCGCGTGTGAGCGCGCGGAAAGAGCGCCCCGTGACCCGAGCCGATGACGGCCACCGTCGTCCCACCGAGCCTCCACGGCGGCCGCGTGAGCGGCACCGTCGATCCCGACCGCGAGCCCGGAGACGACGCTCGAACCGGCGGCGACGAGGTCGCGCGCGATCCGGGCGGCGATCGCCCGCCCGGCATGGGTCGCTCGCCGCGTGCCGACGACGGCGACCGCCGCGCGGGCCTCCAGTGCTGCCGGATCGCCGAGGACGTACAGGACGTGCGGTGGCATCTCGATCGCGGCGAGGCGGCGCGGGTAGGCGGGGTCCGCGACGGTGACGACGGACAGCCCGAGCGCGCGGATCCGGCCGAGGGTCAGGACGGCCCTGTCCGCGGCCTCGGCGATGCCGGCAGCGACGGCGCGGGCCGCCTCCCGCGGCACGCTCCCCTCTCCCGTGTCGAAGTCACGGGTCAGACAGGTGGTCAGCCGCTCCGTCCCGCCCGGCTCACCGGCTTCGTGGAGGATGGCCGACGCCGTGGCGTAGCGCCGGAGCAGCGTGCCGAACCCGACCGGGCCGAGACCGTGGACGCCGGCCAGCACCGCCCAGGCGTCGCGCTCCTCGTCGCCGAGCTCCGATGGGCGCGCAGCCGCCAGATCCTCGCGCGGCAAGCCTTCCGGGATCGTCGCCGGCGAGGTCGGCGCCTCTCCGGCAAGGGGACCGGTGACGCCGATGCCGAGCATTCAGCGGGCCTCGACCGCGGCCAGCCTGAGGTCGGCCGGCCGGTACCAGGCGGCCTCATCGAGATGGTGATCGCGGATGAGGGCGTCGCCCGCGAGGTCGGCGATCGTCCGGGCCACGCGCAGGATCCGCTCGGTGCCGCGGCCGCTCGCCCGCTCGAGCTCGGCGAGCTGGACGACCCGTCGTTCGGCGTGCCGGCTCAGATCGCACGCGTGACGCAACAGGCGACCGGTCAGCCGCGCGTTGAGCACGCCTCGCGAACGCTCCAGCGCCATCGCGCGGGCCGCCGCGACCCGCGGACCGACATCGGACGAGCCCTCTGGGTCCGGCCCGCCGACCAGCGCCAGCGGAGCGACCCTCGGCATGGGGATCCACAGGTCGATCCGGTCACGGAGAGGCCCTGACACGCGCCGCTGGTAGCGCTCCGGCACGCTCGTCGGGCAGGCGCACGGCCGGTCGTTCGACCCGGCGAACCCGCAGGGGCAGGGGTTCATCGCCGCGACCAGCTGGAAGCGGGCCGGGAACGTCGTCGCGCGACCCGCACGTGCGATCGCCACGCGGCCCTCCTCGAGCGGCTGCCGGAGGGCCTCGAGCACGTCGCGGTCGAACTCGGGCAGCTCGTCCAGGAACAGCACGCCATGATCGGCCAGGGTGATCTCGCCGGGCGACAGGTGCGGGCCGCCCCCGACCATGGCCGCATACGAGACGGTGTGATGGGGCGCTCGGAACGGCGGGCGACGCCGCAGCTCGCGGATCGGTCCCTCGCCGGCGGCCGACGCGACGACCGTGACGGCCAGGGCCGCGGCGTCGTCGAGCGGCGGCAGGAGTCCCGGGATCGTGCGAGCCAGCAGCGTCTTTCCGGAGCCCGGCGGCCCGATCAACAGGAGGCCATGACCGCCGGCCAGGGCGACCTCGAGCCCGCGCCGCGCCTCGAGCTGGCCGCGAACCTCCGACAGGTCGGGCACGGATCGCCCGGGCATCGGCGCCCGCTTCGATCGTCGGTCGGTCCGTCGCCTTCCCTTCGTCGTCGACCAGGGCGATGCGCGGTGGAGGCGGCGCGGCTCTCGGTCGCCGGCCGGCACGCACCGTCTCGACGGCCGCCGCAAGCGTCGCGACGCCGACGACCTCGACGCCATCGACCAGACGCGCCTCGTCGACGGCGGTCTCGGCGACCACGACCCGACGCAGCCCACGCCGCGCCAGGGCCGCGACCATCGGCAGGATGCCCGGAACGGGGCGGACCTCCGCACCCAGCGACAGCTCGCCGATGAGGCCGATCCGGCCCGGCCCCGGTCGGACCTGCTCCGACCCGAGCAGGATGCCCATCGCCATCGCCAGGTCGAGCGAGGCACCCGCCTTGCGCAGGTCGGCGGGGGCCAGGTTGACGGTGATCCGCCGCGGAGGGTGGACGAACCCGGCATTCCGCAACGCGCCGCGGACCCGCTCGCGTGCCTCCTGGAGCGCCGTGTCGGCGAGGCCCACGATGGTGAACCCGGGCAGGCCGGGAGCCACGTCGACCTCGACGCGGATGAACCGCCCGTCGAGGCCATGCAGCGTCGCTGAGGGAACGATGGCCAGCACGTCCCGAGACTAGGGACGAGCGCTCACCACGGACTTACCAGCGGCTCGCGGCGCGGCGCACCGCAGCGCAGCGCGTTCAGCGGGCCGGCACCGCCGCCGCTGCGGTGACCGGCCGGTCCACGGCGCGGGCGAACGCGAGCAGCGAGGACCCGAGCGCCGAGTCGGCCTTCGTGAACATGAAGGGGGCGCCCGAGTTGAGGGCGCTGATCGCGCCGCGGTACTCGTTGACGATCTGGTGCTCGATCGTCCGCTTGAGGGCGCCCTCGGCGTTCTTGACGTTGATGCCGGTGAACGCGTTCGAGCGGTTGAGCACGAGCTGGACCTTGCCGGCCGGATAGCCGAGGTGCTCCATCGTCTCGAGGATCAGGCGGACGTTCTTGAGGCACGACAGGTCCGCGGTCATCACCACGTACACCGCCTCGGCCGCCTCGAAGACGCTCAGGTTGATGTCGTCGAGGCGCTTGTCGACGTCGATCAGCGTGTAGTCGTACATCCCTGCCAGCTGGTCGGTGATGAGCGGCAGGTGAGCCGGGTGGACGAGGTCGGCGGTCTCGGGCGACGGCGGCGCGAGCAGGAGGTCGATGCCGGAATCGTGCTTGACCATGACCTGCCGGACGAGCTCGTTGTCGATCGACGGGGCCGACACGACGTCGACGATGCTCTTGCGATCGAGGCCGAGGTCGAGGAACACGCGGTGGTCGCCGAACTGGAGGTTGGCGTCCATCAGCGCCACCTTGCGACCGAGCTCGCGGTGGAGGGCGATCGCCAGGTTGATCGCGATCGTCGTCGTCCCGACGCCACCCTTGGCGCCGTAGAACGCCAGCGTCCGACCGAGCGGCGGCCGGGCGAGCAGCGTCTCCTTCGGCTGGAAGCGGGCCAGCAGGCTCTTGATCCGGGCCATGAGCTCGGCCGGGTGGAACGGCTTGATCAGGTAGTCGTCGGCGCCGGCGCGCAGGCCGCGGACCTTCTGCTCGACCTCGCGCTCGGCCGTCAGCATGATGATCGGGACGTGTCCGGAGGATCCCTCCTCCGACCGGATCTTGGCGGCCACCTGGTAGCCGTCCAGCTTCGGCAGCATCACGTCGAGCAGGATCAGGTCGGGCGCCTCGGCACCCCACAGCCGGAAGCCTTCGGCACCGTCCCCCGCCACGACGACGTCGTAGCCCTCCTGCTTGAGGGTGTACTGCAGGAGCCGCTGGACGTTCGGGTCGTCGTCGACGACAAGGATCTTCGCCGCCATCAAGCCTCCGCGGATCGGTGCGAGGTCCGGCGGCTCAGGGGATGGGCCCGCCCCGGCTGGCCGATTATAGGGTGCAGGGGCGAGAGGTTGCGGATCACGATCGGCCCCCGCCGGCAACGGGTCGCGCCGCCTCCGCGACCAGGAACTCGAACGTCAGCCGGCTCCAGGTTTCGAGGCCGTCGGCCACCGCCTCCACGGCCCCGGGCTCGACGAACGAGCCGGTCAGCTTGTCGGTCTCGCGGATGGCCACCGGCCGGCCGGCCGCGTCGGCGACGAAGATCGCGCCCAGGTGCACCGAGCCGACGTCCGTCGTGTCGTCGTTGAGGAGGGCCACGAGCCGGAACTCGGGCTCGAAGTCGGCAACCAGCTCCTCGGCCCACTCGCGGCGCAAGCCGCCGAGCACGCCCCCGTCGCCGGGGTTGAGGTGCCCACCGACCCCGATCGAGTACCGGCCGTGGAGCCGCTCGTCGCGGCCGGCCGTCGTCCGCTGCATCAGGAAGTAGCGCGGCCCGTCCCGAAGGACGAGGTACGGGATGACCTGCTTGAACGACGGATCGCGCTCCATCTCGTCACGCGGCTCGTATCGACCGGCCCGTTCGAGGGCCGCCACGAACGCCTCGAGGCCGTCGGTTCGCAGCCCGTGCCAGCCGGCGGCATCGGGCACGGCGGCGCGCGGCACGACGTACACCAGCTCGCCGGTCATCGCCCGGCCTCGAGGACCGCCCGCGCGGTCTCGAGACGCGCCGCAAGCGCCGCCTCGTCCGGCCCGCCCGCCCGCTCGAGCTCCGCGAGCCACTCGTCGAGGACGGCCCGCAGGTCGCGGATCCGTGCGGCGAGGGCCGTCGCATTGGTGGTCGCGATCGCTGCGCCCATCACGCCGTCGCCGCGCGCCAGGCGGGTCGCGCTCGCCCAGCCGCCGGCAGCCAGCTCCGCGGCGACCGGCCAATCCGATCGCCTGCCGTCCCGCCGCGTCCCGGCAACGGCCTCGACCAGCGCCGCGGCCACCACGAGCGGCAGGTGGCTGATGGCAGCCACGGCACGGTCGTGCTCGTCCGCGTCCATCACGATGACTGTCGCCCCGCAGGCGCCGGCCAGGTCCGCGACGCGACCGGCATCGCCAGTGGCGGCGGCTGCGCCGGGCACGACCACCCACGGCCGTCCTGCGAAGAGATCCGCGGTCGAGGACGCATAGCCCGCCGCCTCCAGGCCGGCCATGGGATGCCCGCCCACGTACCGGAGCCCGAGCGTGTCTGCCCGCCCCAGCAGCGCCGCCTTCGTGCTGGCCACGTCGGTGACGAGGGCGTCCGCTGCGAGCCCGTCCCGCCACGGACCGGCGAGCCGGTCCATGAGCTCGAGACACGCCGTGGCCGGTGCGGCCAGGACGATCAGGTCGGCGCCCTCGATGGCGGACTCGGGCGAGCCGGACGCCTCGTCGACGATCCCCTCTGCGCTGGCTCGTGCCGGACCCTCGCCCGACTGCGACCACGCTGCCATCGGCCATGCGCTGGTCGCCGGGTTGCCGCGCACGGCGCGGGCGATCGAGCCGGCGATCAGCCCGAATCCGAGAAAGGCGATGCGCATGCGCCGAGTATCGCAGTCGCGACGGGCCGATGGTCCGGGATTGCGGGCTCAGTCCTGCCAGCCGGCCGAGTCATCCTGGCCCGGCTTGCGCGGCGACGTCGCGCCCCGACGTCGGTACGTCCGCCGCTCGGCGATCCGCCGCTCGGCCGGCTCGGCTGCCGCCTTCGTCTTCGGTTTGGCCGTCCCCTGTCCCTTCGCGGGGCCTCCTTTGGCAGCCGCCGGCGGACTGGGCGGACCCGGGTCGTGGGCCGGGTTCTCGCGTCGGATCGTCTGGCGGCGTTCAGCCTCCCGCCGCTCGGTGTTGAGGAACGCCCCGCACCGCGGGCAGCGGCGCTCCTCGGCGAAGAGCGAATTCGAGCGGGGCGGTCGTATAGATCTGGCGTCCGCAGGCGAAGCACGCCAGTCGGGGCATCGACGGCTCCGGTCAGATCCTGGGCAGACCGGCGAGCGCGGCCTCCACTCGCTCGCGCGGGTACTCGTAGTCCTCCAGCGACCCGTCGAGGTAGCGCTCGTAGGCCCCGAGGTCGAAATGGCCGTGCCCGCAGAGGTTGAACAGGATGACTCGTGCCTCGCCGGCCTCCCGGGCGGCGACGGCCTCGTCGACCGCGACGCGGATGGCGTGCGTCGGCTCGGGCGCCGGCAGGATGCCCTCGGCCCGCGCGAACTGCACCCCGGCCTCGAAGCTCGAGCGCTGGTGGACGCTCCGCGCCTCGATGTAGCCGTGCTCCTTGAGCAGGCTGACGAGCGGTGACATGCCGTGGTAGCGGAGCCCGCCGGCGTGGATCGGCTCGGGGATGAAATCGTGGCCGAGCGTGTGCATCTTGGCGACCGGCGCCATCTTGGCCGTGTCGCCGAAGTCGTAGGCGTAGACGCCGCGCGTGAGGCTCGGGGCCGCCTCGGGCTCGACGGCGATGATCCGGTGGGTCGCCCCGTCACGCAGGTTCCGGCCGAGGAACGGGAACGTCAGGCCGGCGAAGTTCGAGCCGCCGCCGGCGCAGCCGATGATGATGTCGGGCGACTCGCCGGCCATGCCCATCTGCTCGATCGCCTCCTGGCCGATGACAGTCTGGTGGAGGAGCACGTGGTTGAGCACCGAGCCGAGCGAGTACTTCGTATCGTCCCGGGTCGCCGCGTCCTCGACGGCCTCGCTGATCGCCATCCCGAGCGAGCCCGGGCTGTCCGGCGACTCGGCGAGGACCTGGCGGCCGTAGTTGGTGGTCGGCGATGGGCTGGCGACGACCTCCGCGCCGTACGTCTCCATCAGGACCCGCCGGTACGGCTTCTGGTCGTAGCTCGCCCGGACCATGTAGACCTTGACCTCGAGGCCGAACAGGGCGCCGGCGAATGCCATGGCACTCCCCCACTGCCCCGCCCCGGTCTCGGTCGCGATCCGCTTGACGCCCTGCTCGCTGTTGTAGAAGGCCTGCGCGATCGCGGTATTCGGCTTGTGGCTGCCAGCCGGGCTCACGCCCTCGTACTTGTAATAGATGTGGGCCGGCGTATCGAGCGCGCGCTCGAGTCGATGCGCGCGATAGAGCGGGCTCGGGCGATAGAGGCGGTAGGCGTCGCGGACCGGCTCCGGGATCTCCACCTCGCGATCGGCCGACACCTCCTGGCCGATGAGCGCCATGGGAAACAGCGGCGCCAGGTCATCGGGGCCGATCGGCTGGAGCGTGGCCGGGTGCAGATACGGTGCCGGAGGGACCGGCAGATCCGCGGCGATGTTGTACCAGGATCTCGGGATCCGCGACTCATCGAGGACGAACTTCGTCTGCTGAGGATCGGCCATCACGCGCGCCATGGGTCGCTCCCTCGTCTGCCTGATCCGGGCCGGACGAGACGTCCGGGGACGGGAGCCTAGCGCGCGCGGTGACCGGTGCGCAACCGACGGAGCGACTTGTGTCCGCGGCGCGGCGCGTCGATCACGGCCGGCTGGCGGCGGTCGTGGTCCCGGCCTCTCTCCGGGGCGTGGCCGCGATGCCGCCCGTGGTTCGGGTGGGCCTTCTTCGGTTCGTGAGCGCATGCCCTGCCCTGCGAGCGCTCCACGCCCCGTGCCGATGCGTGACACGGCCGGGACGGCTCGGCGACGGGGACCGGCGTCGGTCGCGGGGTCGGCGTCGGAGCGCCCTTCGGCGGCCGTCCGTTCGAACCGGTGGAGACGCCGGGAGGCCCCGGTGGGCCCGGCGGCGACTGCCGGTCCGGTCGACGGCACGGCCGACGGCGCGGGCTCGACCGTCGGTGATGGCGCCGGGGCGGATGGCGACGGCCCGACGACCGGCGGCGTTGACGGCACGGGCGGCTCGTTGGCGGGCTCGCCCGACGCGCCGGGGAGCTCGGTCGCGGTCGGCGCCGACGGCGCCGGGGGCCGCGGGGTGGGACCGGCGATCCCGGCGCTCGGCCCACCCGACTCGCCCGGCGTGACGAGGCCCGGCGTCGGCTCGACGACGGCGATCGACGGGTTCGTCGACTCGGAGATACCGACCCCGAAGGCGACCGTCGCAAGCAGGATGTTGACCACACCCAGCGCAAGCACGAGTCGGAGTCGCTGCGCGCTGGTCACGTCGATCCGGCACTCCCGGTCTGCATGGGCCGGATTCCCCGAAGCCCCCGGCCGGGATGGTAGCACCGGGGCGGCCGAACCGGATGCTAGGGCATTCTCCGCATGGTCAGCCGAGCGTCACCACCGCGATCGCGTCGTAGCGCGCAGGCCCTGCCCCGGTCACGCTCTCGTACAGCCCGATCCGCTCGGCACGGAATCGGACGTCGAGGTCGGCGGCGTCCTCGACGAGCCGCCGGCCGATCGCCGCCGCGGCCCGGATGCCGTCCGCGCGGGCGAGGGTCAGGTGGGCGCGGAACGGCTTCGATTCGAGCTCCCAGCCGGCCGCCCGCAGCTCGCCGTCGACCGCGTCGGCGAGCGCCGACAGCTCTGCGACGCCGGTTCGGATGTCCAGCCACAGGGCCCTCGGTCGAGCGGCGGACGGGAAGGCTCCGGCGCCGCCGATCGCGATGTCGAATGGCCCGATGGCACTCGCCGCGGCGAGCGCGGCCTCTGTCGCCGGCACCACCCGCTCCTCCGCCGTCGGACCAAGGAATCGGAGGGTGATATGGAGGCTGTCGAGACGCACCCAGCGCACGTCACGCCCGCCGCCAGGGACGCCATCGGCGCGAACGCGCTCGACGACGGCCGCGATCTCCGACTCGGCGTGGTTCGGGATCGGGACCGCCACGAAGAGCCGCCGTCCCGGGACATTGGCGTCGGGCCAGGACCGATCGCGGCGGGCGGCGGTCACTCCAGCCGTTCGCCGGTCTCGCGCTCCCATGCCGTGCGGTCGGTCCGCAGGACCTCGAGCGCCCGGTCCTGCTCGCGCCAGCCGACGACGTCGACCGCCTTGTCCTCGAGCGCCTTGTAGGTCTCGAAGAAGTGCTCGATCTCGACCAGCCGGTGGGGCCGGACCTGTTCGAGCCGCTCGATGTGCTGCTGGTGGGCGTCGCCGATGCGCGACGCACAGGACCTTGAAGTCGAAGCCCTTCTCGTCGCGCATCTCGAGCCCGCCGATCGGCCGCGCCCAGACGTGGCAGCCGGTGAATGTCGGCTCGTCGATGATCAGCAGGGCGTCGGTGTGGTCGCCGTCGCCGGCGCGCGTGCCCTCGATGAAGCCGTAGTCGAAGTTGTAGTAGACGGCGCTCGACAGCACGCGGTCGAGCCGGAACACGTGCGTTTCCTCGTCGAACTCGTACTTGTTGCGCGAGTGGCGCGGGATCTCGACGACGAGCTCGACGATGTCGGGGAACGGACCGGGCGCCTTCACCCGGCCAGTCTAGAACAGCCGGTCGGCCGCCCTAATCGTTGTACAGGCGCTCTTCGATCAGCTTTTCCTGGACGGTGCGCCCGTTCGGGTCGAAGCAGGTGAACTCGAAGTGCTTCTCGAACTCGATGTCGACGTTGTCCTGGCCGCCACGGTTCTTCTCGACCGAGATGACCACCCAGTCGCGGAACCGCTGCGCCTGGTACGGGTTGAACTCGATGTTGACCTTGGCGACGATGTGGTACTTCTCGTTGAGGATCAGGATGATGTCGGCTTCGTAGTTGATCGCCGACGAGCCGCGCAGGTGGTAGTTGCGCAGCCGGGAGGCCTTGAGGCCCTCCTTGTCGGCGGCGACGATGCAGACCGTCGGCACTTCCTCGGACAGGGCGATGTCCTTGAGGCCGTTGACCAGGTACGTGACCTTCTCGGTCTCGTTCTCCGGCTCGGGGATCTGCGGCACCTTCTGGAGGTAGTCGACGAACAGGACCAGGCGCCGGTCGCCGGACAGCCGGCGGTGCTCCTGGACGAGCTTGCGGATGTTGTCGATCGTGCTCGCCGTCTGCGAGCCGCGCATCAGGAAGAGGTTCTGCCCGTAGCGCGCGATCCGGTCCATCGACGGCCGCAGTCGCGGGTTGTTGGCCATCTGGGCGTTCGCCTCGCCCTCGGCCATCCAGGTCCCGAGGATCTCCTTGCGGACGTCCTGGATCTTGATCGCCCCGGTCTTGTGCGGCAGGTGCGCGAGCGCCGATTCCATCGCGATCAGCCGGTTGAGGAGGTACTGCTCGTCGTGCTCGAAGCAGATGTAGAGCACGTTGGCCTGCCCGCCCGAGGCGACGTTGCGGGCCATCTGGAGGGCCATCGTCGTCTTGCCGGTGCCCTGCGCACCACCGATGAGCAGCAGCTCACCGGCACGGAGGCCGCTGCCGATCGTCTTGTCGAGTGGCGTGAAGCCGAGCGGGACGGGCTGGTACTCCCCGACGTCGCCGCCCGTGACCTTGTCGTTGAGATCGACCAGGACGTCGAGCGCGGAACGGGGTCGAAGACTGCCGTTATCGGTGTCGAGGCGCCAGGTCGGCGTCTGGTCCTGCGCGCCGGTAGTGAGCGGCGTGGAAGGAGCGTCGGTGCTCACAGAGATCGGAACCTCCCCGCGTGGCTAGGTGGCCGTACCTTAGCACCGGCAAGTTCCGGCATCACCCATCCGAACGTACCATTTCCGCACAGGCCCTCGAGGCCCTCAGCGCGGCAGATCCGCCAGCTCGTCCCACGTGCGGGCGATGGCCAGGATGCTCGTCTCGTAGTTGCCGAGGTCCATCCATTCGTTGGGGGCGTGCGCGTTGCAGCTCGGCTGGACGAAGCCGAGCAGGACGACCGGCAGGCCGAGGATCGTATCGAAGCTGGCGCAGACCGGGATCGACCCGCCCTCGCGGATGAACACCGGCCACTGGCCGAAGGTCGCCTCGAGCGCCCGCGCCGCGGCGAGCGTCGCCGGATGGTCCATCGGCGTGATGCTCGGTCGACCGCCACCGAGGAAGCGGACGGTCGTCGTCACGCCGGGCGGCGCGATCTCGTCGACGTAGGCCCGGAACGCCTCGAAGATCCGTTCCGGGTCCTGGTCCGGGACCAGCCGGCAGCTCACCTTGGCATGGGCATGGGCCGGGATGATCGTCTTGCTGCCCTCGCCCATGAAGCCGCCCCAGATGCCGTTGACATCGAGCGTCGGGCGGCCGCCCTTGCGCTCGAGCGGCGTGAAGCCGGCCTCGCCGACGAGCGCCGGGACGCCGATCTGCTCGCGGTACGCCTCCTCATCGAAGGGCAGGGCTGCGAACGCCGCATGATCCGCCTCCGACAGCGGGACGACATCGTCGTAGAAGCCGGGCACCCTGATCCGCCCGTCCGGCCCCTTGAGTGCCGCGATGATCACGGCGAGGGCGTTGGCCGGGTTCTCGACGACGCCGCCGTAGCCGCCCGAGTGGAGGTCGACGTCGGTTCCGACGACGTCGATCTGGGCGTACATCAGGCCTCGCAGCCCGACCGTGATCGCGGGCAGGTTGCCCTCGAAGAAGCCCGTGTCGCTGATGATCGCGACGTCCGCCGCCAGTCGCTCGCGCTCCCGCTCGAGCCAGGCGTCGAGGTTCTCGGAGCTCGACTCCTCCTCGCCCTCGAACAGGTACTTGAGGTTGACCGGCAGCGAGCCCCGGGTCGTCAGCAGGCCCGCGGCGGCCATCACGTGGGCGTGGATCTGGCCCTTGTCGTCGGCCGCGCCGCGCGCCAGCAGGCGGTCGCCGTCGACGATCGGCTCGAACGGCGGCGAGGTCCACAGGTCCAGCGGGTCGACCGGCTGGACGTCGTAGTGCCCGTATACGAGCACGGTCGGTGCGTCCGGCGCGTGGAGCCAGTCGGCGTAAACGACCGGATGGCCGCCCGTCTCGCAGACCTCGACGTGCTCGAGGCCGGCCGTCTCGAGCGCGACGGCCAGCCACTCGGCGGCACGCCGGCAGTCCGGGGCGTGTGCGGGCAGGGCAGAGATGCTCGGGATCCGCAGGAACGACTGGTAGGACTCCATGCGCTCGTCGCGGGTCTGGGCGAGGTGGGCTTGCAGGGCGGCGTCGGTGTCAGGCATGCCCGGCATTGTAGGGAGGCTGCCCGGGAATTCGAATGGGCGGGCCGTCGCCGGCCCGCCCGTATCGGGTGCTGGTTGACCGGCCGGTTCAGGCCGGCTGGGGGTTCGCCTCGGGGAGGGGCTGGCCGGGCCCGACGATCGTCGGGATACCGTGCACGTCCTCCTTCGGCGGGAGATCGCTGAACAGCATCTCGAACGCCTCGGCGTCGACGGTCTCTTCGGCGACGAGCTTCTCGGCCAGGGCCACGAGCTTGTCGCGGTGGGTCGTCAGGACCTCCGACGCCCGCTCGTACGCCTTGTCGATGATCGCCCGGACCTCTTCGTCGATCGTTCGCGCGACCTCGTCGCTGTAGTTCCGCTGCTCACCGATCTCGCGGCCGAGGAACACGAGCTCGTCGCGCTTCCCGAAGGACAGCGGGCCGAGCTTGTCGCTCATGCCGAACTCGGTGACCATCCGGCGGGCGAGGTCGGTCGCCTTCTCGATGTCGTTGCTTGCGCCGGTCGTCGTGTCGCCGAAGATCAGGCGCTCGGAGGCGTTGCCGCCGAGGAGCCCGGCGATCTTGTCCTCGAACTCGGTCTTGCTCTGGAGGTAGCGGTCCTCCTGCGGCAGCGCCATCGTGTAGCCGAGGGCCATGCCGCGGCTGATGATCGTCACCTTGGCGACCGGGTCGCACTTGGGGAGGATGCGCTGGACGACGGCGTGGCCGCCCTCGTGGTAGGCGATGATCGCCTTCTCGGCGTCCGAGATGATCCGCGACTTGCGCTCCGGGCCGGCGACGATCCGCTCGAGCGCCTCCTGGAACTCGGACATCCCGATGACCTTCTTGTTGCGCCGCGCGGCGAGGATCGCCGCCTCGTTCACGAGGTTGGCCAGGTCGGCACCGGAGAAGCCGGGCGACTGGCGGGCGACGCCTTCCACCTCGACGCCCTTGTCGAGCGGCTTGCCCTTGGTGTGGACCCTGAGGATCTCGGTCCGCCCGCGCATGTCTGGACGGTCGAGGATGACCTGGCGGTCGAAGCGGCCCGGGCGCAGGAGCGCCGGGTCGAGGACGTCGGGCCGGTTGGTCGCGGCGACGACGATCACGTTCGTGTTGGTGTCGAAGCCGTCCATCTCGACCAGGATCTGGTTGAGGGTCTGCTCGCGCTCGTCGTGGCTGCCACCGAGACCGGCGCCACGCTGGCGACCGACCGCGTCGATCTCGTCGACGAAGACGATGCACGGCGAGTTGCGCTTGGCCTGGTCGAACAGGTCGCGGACGCGGCTGGCGCCGACGCCGACGAACATCTCGACGAACTCGGAGCCCGAGATGCTGAAGAACGGCACGCCGGCCTCGCCGGCGACGGCACGCGCCATCAGCGTCTTGCCGGTGCCGGGAGGCCCGACCAGCAGCACACCACGCGGGATGCGCGCACCGAGCGAGTTGAACTTCTCCGGGTACTTGAGGAACTCGACGACTTCCTGGAGCTCGGTCTTGGCCTCGTCGACGCCCGCCACGTCGTTGAACGTGACGACCGTCTTGTTGCCGAGGAACATCCGCGCCCGGCTCTTGCCGAAGCTGAGCGCCTGGTTATTGGTCCCCTGCGCCTGGCGCATCATGAAGAAGATGAACCCGCCGATCACGAGCAGCGGCAGCAACCCGGTCAGCAGCAACCCGAGCCACGAGGTGTCGGGGGCCGGCTCCGCCTTGTAGATATCGGCCGGGAGCTTGAGGCCGGTCGTGTCCGCGGCCGCGACCATGTCGTTGAGGACCTGGGTCAGGACGCTCGGCACGGTGACGGTGTAGGTCGTGGTGCCCGTCTTGGGCTTGACGGTCAGGGTGTCGCCCTGCTGCACGACGTTCGAGACCTTGTTGTCCCTCACGTCGGACAGGAACTGCGAGTAGCCGACGGGATTGCTGGGGGTCGTGGACTGGATCCACGTGAACAGCAGCGCGGCGGTGCCCACCACGAGCACCAGCATCACGATGCCGTTCCGGAAGAACTTGGGATTCAACGGGGAGCCTCCGGGGTCCGAGGAGGCGACGACCGTGCGCCGCCTGTGGGGCGAGTATAGCGTCGAGTCGATCGAGCACCCCCTGACGGTGGTCATGGGCCTCGATCGTGGGTACGGACGGCCGGCGGTGGCGGATGGTTGCGCGACGCCGGATGAAGGATTCGTTACGTGGGGAGGGTCGGGGCGGGGAGCGCCCGACGGGCGTCGATGCGATCGAGCGATCAGGTCGATCGGCTGGTAGCGGAGGGCGGATTCGAACCACCGACCAAGGGCTTATGAGTCCCCTGCTCTACCACTGAGCTACTCCGCCGCCGGTATTCGCTCGATTTCCTTCGTGGATTGAGTCCATAACCGGAAATCGAGCCGGATGGGGTCTTGTGTCCACCGCTAGTACAGCGCATAATCTTCGGAGAGGTTAGTCCCGAAGAAGCGAGGTACCAGCGATGGCCAAATCCCCCATCCAGACCGCCGATTCTAGCGCAGCCCCCGACATCGCCGCCAACCTGGCGTCGTTCGCCCGCCACCTGCGCGCCGAGAACAAGGCGCCGTCGACGATCACCACCTACTCCAAGGCCGTCGACCAGCTCGACGCCTACCTCGCCTCGGTCGGCATGCCGCGCGCGGTCGCCGCACATCCACCGCGAGCACATCGAGGCGTTCCTCGTGGCCCTCCAGGAGCGCGGTGCCCGACCGGCGACCGTGTCGCAGCGGTACCGGATCGCTTGCAGCCGTTCTTCAAGTGGCTGGCGTCCGAGGGCGAGATCGCCGACGACGCCGATGGCGAACATGAAGCCGCCGCACGTGCCCGCTCGAGCCGCCCGAGGTGCTCCGCGAGGACGACCTCCGCGAGCTGCTCGCGACCTGCGCCGGCACCGAGTTCGACGACCGCCGCGACACCGCGATCCTCCGCCTGTTCCTCGACACCGGGATGCGCCGCGGCGAGCTGGCCGGCCTGCGGCTGGCGGACGTCGACTTCGACGACGACATCGCCATCGTCCTCGGCAAGGGCCGTCGGCCGCGGGCCTGCCCGTTCGGGCGCAAGACGGCCAAGGCGATCGACCGCTACCTCCGGGTCGCGCGGCCACCGTGGCGACGCCGAGTCCGAATGGCTGTGGCTGGGCAAGCGCGGCCGGCTGACCGACACCGGCATCGAGCAGGTCGTCAAGCGCCGCGCCGCCGAGGCCGGGCTGGTCGGCGTCCACCCGCACCTGTTCCGCCACTCCTACGCCCACGCGATGCTCGCCGACGGGATGGCCGAGGGCGACCTCATGTCGCCTCGGCGGCTGGCGCAGCCGGCAGATGCTCGACCGCTACGGCGCGTCCGCCAAGGACGAGCGGGCGCGGGCCGCATACCGCATCCACAGCCCCGGCGACCGGCTGTGAGCCCGGACGAACGTGACGGCGTTGCGAGGTTGGAGGCATTGATCGCTGAGCTCCAAGGTCAGAGGGCGTCCATGCCGGCGATCTATCGAGCACCTGCCACCGCAGCGCTCGGCTTCGCGCGCGACATGGTGGATGCCTTGGAAGCCGGGGATGCCGAGGGTCTCGAGATGGCCCGCCAGGACTACAACCGCTCCCCCCTGTGCGCGCGCAAGTTGTTCGAGGTCGAGGACTTCCTCGTCGTCGTCGAAGGCGGCGTCAGAAAGCCGCTGCGCCAGTTGAAGGACGCTCCTGACGAGGTCTGGAATCCGTTGGGACGCGGTGCCAGTGGACCTGCGGACCGCGGCTGCGTCGGTCGCCTCGATCCTGGTGGATGGCGTGACAGGCGGTCGCGACGTCGGGGGCCGACCGCGCAAGAAAGAGGCCTGACGAAACCCGGGGGGTCAGGTTTAGAGGGCGGTACAGCGCCCAAGACTGGGCCATGGCGTACACACCGGAGCAGAGGGTCCTTCGCGCAAAGCTGGGCGGCCTCCAGACGGCGGCCGACGGCCACGTCAACACCGGCCCGGCGCGGAGTGCCTTCCTCGCTCGCTTCGATGACGCCGTAGACCCCGACCGCGTCTTGTCGTCTGCCGAGCGGGCGCGGCGGTCCGAGGCCGCCCGCAAGGCCTACTTCGCGAGGCTGGCGCTCAAGAGCAGCCTGTCGCGGGCGAAGAAGAAAGAGGCCCGACGTGTCGCGGTCAAGACCTCGGACTGACCTTCGGCGGTCAAGCCCGCGCTGCGGGCGCTGCGGTAGGCCGATTGTCGGCAGCGCGCCGTTCGTTGAACTCGACGGGCGCTTCCAGCACGTCGACCCATGCGAGTCACAGGCGGAGCACGACGCCCGGCTTCGTGCCCTAGCGGAGGGCTCCTCCTGCGCACCGCCCCTCGTTGAGCCCGCATTCCAGTACGCCCCATCCTTCGGCAGCCCTCGGCCCATCGCCTCCAGGACCCACGCATCGAGCCATCGGTCCGCCGTCTCAGCTTGCATCCCGGTCCCGGTCAGTCGGGCACGGACGCCTGCCTTCTGAGCTTCGAAGATGCGCTCGGGATCGCCTCGGCGAGCCATGCGGTAAGTGTCGCGTAACGCCTGCGATCTACACCGTGGCGCAAGCGAGACAGCTGCGTGATGACGGGGGGTTACAAATCAGTCGTCAACCCAAACCGAGGAGGTCCCGATGTCCAAGGTCACCGGCAGGAAAAGGGGAGCGTGGATGGGGAAGCGCCAGCTGGCGATGCCGGTCCTCGTGGCCGTTCTGGTTGCGGGAGCGGCCGCATGTAACGCCGCGAGCCCGTCGGCCAGCCCGTCGGGCGCGACAGCCACGGCCGTCCCCGCCGTCCTCGTGACTGAAGAGGTGGAGCCGGGCGTCGAGCGCATCAGAAGCGATGGTGCGGGTCACGACCTGGAAAAGCGACACCCGACAAATCGCTACGACATGGACGGCGTCTACGTGACGCCCGACGGCACCGTCTGGCTGAGTAGCTCGTACAGTGGCGACGACAACGAGGCCAATCCTCCGGGTGGGCTCGTGTGGGCGCTCGGTAAGCCAGCGACGCCCCAGTACCCCGCCGCGGTCTCCTGCTTCGCCGGCGACTTCGATAAACCAGAAACCTTGGGCGTCACGTGCTATAAGGGCGACACCCCGACCAGGTACCTCACCACTACGCACATCAACGCTGTCGCGGCAGCACCGGATGGGACCTTCTGGGCGGTGGGCGGCGACGGTGCCGAGAACGGAGGTCTGTACCACATCACGCCCAAGTGACTCATCACTCGGAGGCCCGTCCCGCAAGGGGAAGGGCCTCTCGGCCCGGCTCCAGGTCCCGGACTCGCGATCCCGCCCCAGTGGCGGCCAACCTGTCCGGGCCGACCCGGGTGCATAGAGCGAAACTCAGGCGTCTTATCCTCGGAACATGAGCCTTCGATGGGACGGCGAGAGCGCCGTCCGCGCCGGGGTCGGTGTTGTGTGTCTGGCGCTCCTCGGGTTCATCTTCGCGACGACCGGCCCGACCTTCTACCTGCACCTCCCGGCCGCCATAGGCATCGTGATGGCTGCGTGGATGCTCCTGTCGGCCGTCGTCCCGGTCATGCGGGGCGAAGGGCCACGACGCGTCGCGCACCTGTGGTGGTCGTGTTCTGGGCGGTGGTGGTGGGAGCGGCCCTACTCGTGGGGGGCTTGCGAATTTGACCGTCCGGACTCGCGATCCCGTCCAGCGCGGCCAGCCTGTCCGGGCCGACCGGGTCATCCGCCGTATCAACAGTACGTAGCTGCAACAGCCAGCTAGCTGGCGCTTCAATCGGGGGATCCGGCGCTCATTTCCTCGAAGGCGCCGACCGACTCGTAGCAGCTGAGCCGATCTTGCGCCGAACGACCGGCAACCACGCGGCACCGGCCGCGATCTGCGCCGAGACCGCCAGGACGACCAGAAGCCCCGGCACCGTGAGCACGAGGGTCGGGACGGCCACACAATCCCATCCAATCGCGTGAGGCTTGACGTCATGAGCGCGGCATCGATGCCGTCGGTCGCCGACCCGCCGCCGACGATGATGCGTTTCGTCGCGCCCGATCCTCCATCCGTCGGTGGTCCGCCCGATCGGCCACCCGCCGCGCCGGCCCCCGGACCAAGCATTGGCGGGGCGGCGGCATCCGGGGACTCGGATGGTGTGGGCGCCGGCGTGTGCGCGTCAGTCGGGAC
Organism: uncultured Chloroflexia bacterium; assembly: GCA_963842695.1. Classification (GTDB taxonomy): domain Bacteria; phylum Chloroflexota; class Limnocylindria; order Limnocylindrales; family CSP1-4; genus SPCO01. The sequence goes on along the minus strand of CAWJHK010000001.1, from coordinate 6,690 downwards.
CGAAGTCGGCGACGGCACAGATGCGGGAGTCGGGCTCGCCAGTCCTGCGGTCGGCGGGATGGGGGTCGGGGTCGACGTTGACGTCGGTGCGGGAATTGGAGCGGGCGGTGTCGCGGGTCGAGGGGTGGGAGTCGGTGTTGGTCCGCGGCGTCAGCGCCGGCGTTCGGGTCGGTGTCGGTGTCGCGACCGCGCCGAGGACGGAAACCGTCAATGAGTCGCTATCGATCCCGGATGTGCAGTTGGCATGATCGCGCGATTGGCCGGCCAGACGTAGGCTCCCGGGACCGTGCCGATCACGGTCACATGGAAGACCACCGTGTCGCCGTCGCCCTTGAGGACATCGGCTTCCGTGACGGCGTGGACCAGGACGATCGTTGAACCCGCGGAACCACCGGATGGGGCGTCGGAGGTCCAAGTGATTTGCCGGCTGGACGACGTCGACGGCGACCGCCTTGATCGTGAACGCGCTGGGCACTTGCACGCGGACGCAGCCCAGTGAGCTGCCCCCGCTCGTGTTCGTCGCGGTCACGACGATGCTCGTCGGGATCGCCCTGAACGACGGCGGCGGGCGTCGCGGTGACCGTCCAATCCCCGCTTGCGGCAGTGACGACGCTCGCGGCCGCGAACGCGAGGATCACCGCTGTGAGTACGGCCATCGTGGGACCAGCGATCTGGTGATCGAGCTGGAGTCATGCGCCACGCTCAGGCGACGCGATCGCTCGGGACCCACAGTCCCGGCTCGACCGTGCCGGGAAGCGGCGCATCGGCGGCGGTCCGCATCCCGGTGACGAACAGCGCGACCAGGGCCTCGTCGAGCTGACTGCCGGCAGCGTCCTCGATCCGGCGCAATGCCTCGTCGACCTCGAGCGCCTTGCGGTACGGCCGCGTCGTGGTCATCGCCGAGAAGGCGTCGCCAACAGCGAGGATCCGGGCCACGAGTGGGATGTCATCGCCCCCGAGCGCATCGAGATAGCCGCGTCCGTCCCACCGCTCGTGGTGGTGGCGCACACCGGCGCGGATGAGCTCGACGTTCGGGAGGTCGCGGACGATCAGGTCGCCCAGAGCGACGTGTTGCTTGACGACCTGATACTCGTCGCCGGTCAGTCTCCCGGCTTGCGCAGGACGGCGTCCGGGATGCCGATCTTGCCGATGTCGTGCAGGAGACCCGCCACCCGGATCGTGCGGATCGTCTCCGCATCGAGCTCGAGGAAACGGGCGAGGAAGGTCGCGTAGCGGGCCACGTCCTCGCAGTGACGTTTTGTGTATCGGTCCTTCGTGTCGACGGCCAGGATCAGGCCCTGGAAGACATCGAAGGTCCGAGCGTCCTCCGTCGAGACTGGAAGCCGGCCCGCGACCTTGATTGCGTCCCCCCCAGAAGCCTTGGCCTCCGCGAGCGTGTGCGCAGCGGTCGCGACGAGGCCGGTCACGGACTCGCCGTCCGTCGGGTATACGCAGATCGCCGCGCTGACGGTGATCGGTAGGCGTTCCGACGATCCGAAGTCGAGGGCATCCTGTGCCAGGGCGAGCTGGAGTTGCTCCATTGCCGGTTCCAGGGCTGCCACGGTCGCGCCATCGGTGATCACGAGGCAACTCGTCCGGCCCGTACCGACCGATCACGACGGCGGCGTCGAACCGTTCGGTCAGTCGCCGGGCAACCTGGAGGAGGGCGAGGTCCCCCGCGTCGTGTCCGTACGCGTCGTTGAGCAGCCGGAAGCCGTCGATGTCCACCAGGGCGATGCCGATCGGCGACGGATCGTCCCGGACTGCTTCGATCCGATCGGCGATGGTCGTCAGCATGCTCGCGGTCGAGCAACGATGTCAGCGGGTCTCGACGGGTCGCTTCGACGAGTTGGACCGTCTGCCGGCTGATCCGCGCCTGCGCGGCACGGAAGACGAGGAACAGGAGTACGGCAGCGACGATGGCGCCGCTGACCGTCACGATGACGACCTGGCGCCGGAGGTCGTCCATCGCGCGGAGGACGGGTTCAGCGTCGCGCCAGACGCCGACGACGGCACGAACGGTGCCATCGGTGCTGACCGGCAGATACTCGCGCAGCAGTGACGACGTCGCGAGCGCCGTGCCAGCCTCGCTGGGGCTGTCCCTCGTCGAGGATCGCGGGCGCGATGGTGCCCGCGAGCGCGGTCGAGAAGTCAGCCGTGATCGGTGCGCGCGTGCCGGCGAGGCCATCCGCTTCGCTGGCCACGACGCGGCCATCGGGCAGGCGGATCTCGATGTGGATGAGGTTGCCGTTGCGAACCAGCGAGGCGAGGGCCCCCGCGACATGACCCGCAGCCGCGCGGGAGACGAATCTCCGGTCAGGTCCGCCTTCGAAAGGTTCAGGTTGACGAAGCTCCGGACCGTCCCTGCGTCGCTGCCGACGGTCTCGTTCAGAGCTGCGTTCGAGAAGTGCGCCGACACCAGGATCGTCTGCGCCGTGGTTGTCACGCCGACCACGACGAGGAAGAGCCCGAAGACGATCAGCAAGACCATCGGCCGCGGGGCTCGAGGCAACGAACCGACGATGGGTCGCGCGCGCGAAACGATCACGACCCGAGAGTCCGATGTGCTGGTCAGGGGAGACTATGGCCCGAAGGTCCGTCCGATTGGTCCTGCCGGCCTTGTCCGGGCCTACCGGGTGAGCCGGACGTCCAGACCGGACGGGTCTACAAGGTCCCGGCCCGCAACCATTAGGCCGCGACCTCGAGCTGGCCGCCCCTCCCTTCATCGGGTCGCATCGACACCGGTCCTAGAATCTGTGGATGTTCGTCGAGACCGTCACCGCTCCCCGCGAGGAGTGGGAACGGTGGACCGAGAACCTCCGGCTCGTGACCGAGCCACCTGACGCCTTGGTCGCCACGTTCGCGTGGGTCGGTGACGATGGGCTCGTGACGGCGCTCAACGTCTGGGATTTAGCGGAAGCGGTCGGGGACTTCTACGTCGAGCGAGTCCATGCCCTCGTGCAGGCGGAGGGTGGGGAACCCCCCAACAAACCCAAGCGTCACGGCGAGCCCCCCTCGTCGCATACATCCGGCGCTAGCGGTGCGCTAGATTCCGGACGGCTCCGGCGTCGTGACCCCCTTTGCGCGTTGGGCAAACCGCTCTGATTGGCCCGGCGTCGGAGCCCCTGGAAGTCGCCACGCCGACAGCTGGCGGGCCTGCACAGGTTGTTCGTTGCAGACCTAGGTACGATGGGGATGGCTCCGGCGTCCGTCACCCCGGGTCTGTGAGCAAGCTTCCCCCCAGCGACCTCGCTTCCTTGCGAGGCCGTGCGCCGGAGCCTCGCCAGCCCGATGACAGGTCGTCTTGACCGGCGGTCATACGATTTAGTTAGCTCCGATGTCGTCGACCCCGGACGAAGGGTGTTTATCCGGTCCGACGTCGGAGCTGTACCCGCCTTACGGCATTCGCCCTAGTGCGTGCCAACCGCGCCGCCGAGTACCGTTGACGAGCGCCGCCATCTGGGGGTGGAGGCTCACTTGACGACAACGGTGGTTAGAACGTTCCGAGCGGCATCCTCCCGTCGCTCCGGAGAACGCCCAGGGCGACGTCCCCCCTCGGTCGCTCGGGGCGTTCTCTTTTTCACCGGCCCGGTCGACGAGCGGCCCGCTCCTCGGCCATCCAGTCCCAGCCCGCGTTCCAGTACGGCACCCTCGATGGCCTACGCCAGTGGCAAGAGCGACGTCGTGCCGAAGACCACGAGGCCATGCTCGCCCAGCTCGCCGAAGAACCACGAGGCGGCCGAGGCGTGGCAGCTCCGGTCCGACTGACATCGGCAGGGCGGAGCTCCGGGTCGAGCGGCACGTGGCGAGCATCGAACGCCGGCGCCGCTATAACGCTGCCTGGATGCGCGAATTCCGAGCTCGCAACCGGGCTGTGAAGGAGTGGCCGGCGCACAATCCAACGGGATGGAGCGAATTCCTCGTTGACCGAACGTCAGCCTGTCGTGAGGGTCCTGCTCACCGGGCGCCTGGCGCGCGACGCGGAGGTGCGAGGGCTTAGCCCTCGGGCGCAGGAACCTCAGGACACAATGTCCCACCCGGGATGGAACGATTTGGCGGATTTGCGCCTCTCATCGGTAGCGCGATCACCCTGATCGCGAAACGCAGATGGTGCGGTGTCGCAGGACCTCGCGATCCGAGTACGGAACGGCGACCGGGAGGCGTTCTCCCAGCTCGCCGCGCCTGCTCTCGACGGACACTTCCGGCTTGCCCGACTGATCGTTCGCGATGACGAGCTTGCCGCTGATGCTGTCCAGGAGGCCATGCTTTCGGCCTGGCTGCACATCCGGGCGATGAGAGATCCGATCGGTTCGACGCGTGGCTCCGACGGCTCGTGGTTCGGGCGTGCTATCAGCAGTCGCGGAGCCGGCGGCGCGGCGTGGAGGTGATTGGGATCATGGTCGACCCGCCCGCCGGAGGCGACCTGCAGCAAACGCAGGCGGTCCGTGACCAGCTAGAACGAGGCTTCCGGCGCCTGAGCGTCGAGCATCGGGCCGCCCTGGTCGTTCATCACTACCTCGCGCTTTCGGACGCGGAGGCTGCCACCGTGCTCGATGTCCCGATCGGCAGCCGACAAGTCCCGCCTGCACCGCGCCGCCGCAGCGATGCGGGCCGCGCTTGAGGCGGACGATCGAGCTTCCGTCCTCCAGGAGTCGTTCCGATGACGGGCCCCGATGCGTTCGACCAGCAGCTGGAGTCTTGGCTCGTGGCCGAGGCCGACGCGCCGGCCCCAACCGGGCTTCACGAGCGCGTCCTCGAGCCCTCGACCCGTCAGCGACCTCGGCCAGCGTGGGTGGCGTGGTTGGGGAGCGGTTGGGCTTCCGAGCCGCCGGCAGGGCGCCTGGCAGCGATAGGCTGGGCACGACCCGTGCTCGTGGCCGTCCTGATCCTTCTCATGCTTGGCGCCGCGATCCTCGTCGCGGGCGGACCACGCCAGCCCTCTCCATCGATCGGGCCACTCGTCTACGGGCGAGACGGGGATATTCCGTCCTGGCCGACCTGGACGGCGCGAACCCCGTCGTCATTGCGGATGGCGCGCCCTCGAGCGACCGGCTTGGGACGTGGTACACGCTAGCCGCGGGCTGGGCACCCGATGGCAGCCATCTTGTCTACAACGAGGTCCGCCCCGGGCAGATGCCGTCGGTATCGACCACATCAGCGACGCCTCTGGCCGGCGCGTCTCCTCATTCGTCATCGACGGGCCTGCGGTGGGCAAGCTCGGCGATCGGCAGCTCAAGTCGACCTGGGCGACATGGTGGTCCCCGGATTCACTCCTCGCCACGTTCCCATGGACTGCGAAGTCGATCCGGATCTTCGGCCTCGACGGACGACTCCGGTACGACCTGCCGCTTCCGGACGGATACGAAATGTGGCGTGAACTTGGGTTCACCTGGGCCCCCGATGGACGGTCCGTTCTGGTCGTCATCACGTCCCAGCCGGGTCCCCCGGACGAACTGGCTGAACGGGAGGTCTGGCAGGTGCCGATCGATGGATCCGCGCCTCGATCGCTCGCCGACGAGCAACCCTTCGCGACCTGGGATGTGCGGGCAACACACGACGGCCGCCGGATCGCCTTCTCGGGCCACAACAGCCCATTCGAGGACGGTCCCATCTTCGTGGCGAACGGCGACGGCAGCAACCCGCATCCGGTGACCCACGCCGACCCCCTCACGGGGATTGGGTCGTTCCCAAAGTGGTCGCCTGACGAGACGCAGATTGCTTACATGGTCGCGTTGAGTGACGAAGGCCCGCACATTGAGCTCAGGGTCGTCGACCTTGGGACGGGAGTCGACCGCCCCGTGGTGAGAGTGCGCGAAGACGGCTCGGTCAGCTACGGCTGGTCTGCCGACGGTGACCGGCTGCTCTTCCGAGCCTACTGGGTCGACCCGGTCATCGACAATCATCAGGACGAAACGGCCCTCTGGAGCGTGCGTCCGGACGGCACGGACCTGAAGCGCCTCGTCGAGGGGGTCGATGACTTCGGCGCCCGGCCGTAGCAAGGACAACAGCCGGACTACCTTGACCGGGCCGCCTTCCGCGTTGACGCCATCGCGGAGCTCGAGCTCATCGACGCCGAGCTGCGGCGGATCGTCGAGGCGTTCGACGCGCCGGCGGTGCCGGTGCACTGAGCGACTCCACCAGTCGGGTATTAGTGGACCCCGGCGGTCCCAACTGAGTAGCCGACCGTCATACGGATGCATTCGCGGGTCGCTGGCCGTAGCGGCGTAAGGGCCCGGCCACTGTCGCGGCCCAAGAAATGAACGGTCGGCCCGTCGGCATTTCGGCAGAACGCCCGATGCCCGCGACCGTATCTGACCCATAGCGTGTCACCAACGACCTCGGCTCGGGGTCGACACCATGGGGGGCACCGCCGTGCACATGCATCCGGAACCTAATCCTGCCCGGTCCGGACAAACCCAAGACTCCAGGGAGGTCCACCGTCCGATGTTCGCCTCACGCACCTCGCTCCGCCCGGCCGACGTCGCAATCCGAGCGGCGATCGTCGCCCTGACCCTGTCGACCGCGTACATCCACTCGACGCTGGGTGGCCTGCTGTTCACCCTCAACGCGGTCGGCTATGTCGTCGCCGCGGTCGCGATGATCGTCCCGCTCGCCATCGCCGTCCGCTTCCGCTGGGTCGTGCGGGTCGGGCTGGTCGGCTACGCGGCGACCGCCATCGTCGCCTGGGCG